>NZ_MDEE01000032.1:0-32516 GCF_002939865.1 Xanthomonas dyei | reverse complement strand
GTGCGCGAGCAGATGAGCCTGGTACCTTAAAAACGTGGGGATACCTAAGATCCCGACCGGGTTGCCCAATATCGCCAGGATGTACTTCCAGCACTCAAGGAGATGCTGCCATCCAAAGCGAAGACAACGTTGCTCTGCTTGAGTACCCAGAAGGCGCAGACGGGATGCAAGATCTTCGCGCTGTCGGCTACGTCCAAAGCAGCAGAGCAACAGACGCTCATGGATGACCTCCACCATCGGAACGTCAATGGTGACGCGTTCGAGGATTGGAGCGGCAACGAAATCCCCATAGCAGCGGTCGGTGATGGCGGCATCCGCATGATCGACGGGAAGCCGCTATTGCCCGCACAATTCTTCAAGCATTCGCAGTCCAGCGGCACACTTGGTCAATGGGCGGAGGCCAATCAGCCGGGTTCTGCGGCGGCAGCCATTAACACCCGAGGCGAAATGATCGGTGACCGATATAGCCGACACGCGTCGGAGCGTCATCCATGGCCTTTCGTAATCCTTGAAATGGATCAGCGCGGCCTTCGCGGAACCGTCGACCCGAAGGTGATTGAACCTCGACGATTAAGCACCTCACTGGAGCAGAAGCGGCTTGTCTATCTACAGCGCGCAATAGATTTTCTGCGGGTGGCCTCGAAGGACGAGAGCCGCCAGTTCGTAAAGCGTCTGGAGCGGTTTCATCTAAAGGAGACCGATATCTCAACACCAAACCTGAGGAGCCAACCGTGGGGGCCGGACCCTTACACACTTTGACGGCAGGCTTTGCGAGTCCACGGCATACCGCCCCGTTGGAGCGCCAGGCATGGGTGTGCGGCCTGTCAGTTACAGTTCGTCCTGCGCAGCGCAGGCGCTGTAACTGGGCGCACTTCGTGTTGGTAACAAGCCGCGCCGCCAGGGGGCGGCGTGATTTAGAGCCGCTAACAAAACCCAGGAAGAAGCCGTAAGCAGATGATGGAGCAAGCAAGCGAGAGCAACGCCAGGTGGAGATCGATGCGGCGTTCGAAGCGGATGCGCAGCTTCCCCATGCCTGCGAACCAGGCATGGGTGCGTTCGACGACCCAGCGATAACGGCCCAAGCGGTCGTTGCGCTCGATCCCCTTGCGTGCAATCCGCGCACGGATGCCGCGCCGTTTGAGGAAGGTGCGACACCGTTGGATGTCGTAGGCCTTGTCGGCATGCAGCTTGCCGGGCCAGCGTCGCGGACGCCCTGGTTTTCCGCAGATGTGCGGCAAGGCGTCGACCAGCTCCTCAAACACCACCGAGTCGTGCCGATGGGCCCCGGTGACACACACCGCCAAGGGCACGCCGTTGCGGTCGACGATCAAATGCCGTTTGCTGCCGNCCGTTTGCTGCCGAGTTTTCCACGATCGGTCGGGTTCGGGCCGGTGTACGCGCCCCCCGGGGGGAGGCCACACTGGCCGCGTCCAGACTCGCTCGGCTCAGATCCAGCCGCTCGGCGCGACGTAACTCGACCAGCAGCACCTGATGCAGACGGTGCCACACACCGGCAGCCTGCCAATCGCGCAACCGGCGCCAGCAGGTCATGCCGCTGCCATAGCCGAGCTCGATGGGTAGGTCTTCCCAGGGAATGCCCGTACGCAAGACATAGACGATGCCGTTGAGGGCTTGTTGATCACTGATACGCGGCCGTCCACCTTTGGGCGAACGTTTCACGTGCGGAATCAGTGGCTCGATGCGCTTCCACAGCGCAATGGGGATCTCTTTGCGACCTGTCATGTACGCAATTTTGCCACCAGCGAGACAAGATTCAAGGGTTTTGTTAGCCGCTCTTAAGCCAAACAGCTCGCCGCAAGACAGTTGCAGCGTGCCGAGCCTCGAAAGGGACGAGGTGGTGGATGAGCCGATGGAAGCGCCGTTTTGTCTGGCAACTTCATGTTTTCACAAAAGAAATCGGATTCTGCGAGTCATTTTTACACGTATGTCGGCTGAACCCCGTCAAGGGCGCAATGGCCGGCGACGTGTTCGAGAATCTTGAGATCGCCACGGATACCGCGCGACTGGGCGCGGCCAAGACGGTGGGCGATGTGGAGACGCGGCGCGTCTGCGAGCAGATCTTGCCGCAGGAGCAGGCCATGGCCGACTGGCTGCTCGCACATCTACGCGAGTTGACCGAGGGCTTCTTGGTGCGCGACGCCACCCCAGGTGTGACGGCCAAGAAGTAAGCGACCGGCGCCAATACAGTCGGCCCCACGAGAGCCCCGCACTACGGGGCTTTTTATTTCTGCGCGGCGAGCGCTTACCCTTGAACGCTCTTTGGCAACGCGGCTCGCTCATGACAACGCAGCTCGATTATCCGATCGGTACTCCTGGCCAGCCGTGGGGCGATGGCGAACGCAATGCATGGCGCGCACATCAACTAATGCGGCGCAGTTACGCCGCCGAAGTCGTGCAGGTCGTCGATGCACTGGATGAGCGTTATCAACGCGTGCACTACGGCACCATCGAGGCAGACTCTGCGCATTACCCGCTGCTGGCATTGCGCAGTGCCGCGTGGGACAACACGCTGCCGTGCGCATTGGTGACTGGCGGCGTGCACGGCTACGAAACCAGTGGCGTGCAAGGCGCACTGCTGTTTCTGCAGCAACGCGCTGCAGAGTATGCGGGCAGGGTCAACCTGCTGGTGGCGCCATGTGTCAATCCGTGGGGCTATGAGCGGATCCAGCGCTGGAACGCGAACGCGGTCGATCCGAACCGCTCATTTCGCGCCAACAGTCCAGCCGCAGAGTCGGCGGCCTTGATGCAGCTCGTCGCCGCCACCGGTGGCACGATGCTGGTGCATATCGACCTGCACGAAACCACCGACAGCGATGAAAGCGAGTTCCGTCCTGCGCTGGCGGCGCGCGATGGCCTGCCGTTCGTGGCTGGCAGCATTCCGGACGGGTTCTATCTGGTCGGCGATAGCGAAGACCCGCAGCCCGCTTTTCAGCAGGCGGTGATCGCGGCGGTGGAGCGGGTCGCGCATATCGCACCGGCCGATGCGCAGGGGCAGATCATCGGTGCACCGGTCACCGGTCATGGCGTGATCAATTATCCGGTGCGACGCCTGGGCCTGTGCGCCGGCGTCACCGATGCGCGATATCGCACCACCACCGAGGTGTATCCGGACAGCCCACGCGCCACGCCGCAGCAGTGCAACGCTGCACAGGTGGCGGCGATTTGTGCGGCGCTGGAGTACGCGCTGTCGGAGGTGTGAAAACACGCAAACCGCAAAGTGAGCGCGGGCTTGTGGCGCGCTTCGCAGCTGCCTGCTGCAGGCGAACAGGCGGTCCCGATCGGCATGCGACCCAGCGCAATCACGCGGCGTTGTCTCATGGCAGGCGTTGCTGCGCCCTGGCGTCCTGCACATACGCCGCAACCAATTGCGCTTCCATCGGCCTGGACAGCAAATATCCCTGTGCTTCATCGCAGCCCCAGCTGCGCAGTAACGCAATTTCGTCGGCATGCTCGATGCCTTCGGCAACGGTGCGATAGCCCAGCGCGCTGGCCAGTCGCACCACCGCTTCTGCGCGCATCTGCATGCCGGCCTTGTTGGTAATGCCGGTGACCAGCGAACGGTCCAGCTTGAGTACATTGACCGGCAATTCGGTGAGGTAACCGAAATTGCTGTAGCCGGTGCCGAAATCGTCGATGGCGACGCTGACGCCAGCGTCGCGCAGTGCGCGCAGGCGCGGGATCGCCTCGACGTTGCTGCGCAACCAGCGGCCCTCGGTGATTTCCAGCTCGATCCGCTCGGTGGGGATGGCCAGGTCCTTGCAGCGATCGATCACGTCGGCGGCCAGATTGATGTTGCCGAAATCGCGCGAGGACAGATTGATCGAGATGGAAAAATCCAGGCCTTGCGCTCGCCATTGCGCCAGTTGCAGCAACGCACTTTCGATCACCCAGTTGGTGACCGTGCACATCAAAGCGGTCTTTTCGAACAACGGAATGAACTCGTCCGGGCCGATCGGGCCCAGGCTGGCATGCCGCCATCGCAGCAGCGCTTCGAACCCGATGACCGACAGATCCTGCAGGTCGATACGCGGCTGGAATACCAAGCGGAAATCGCCGGCGTCCAGCGCCTTTTCCGCATCCAGCGCCAGCCGATACGAACGCTGGATGGCATCGTCCTGCGAGGCGCTATACCAGCACACCACCGCGTTGTTGCCGATGGCATCGCCCAGCGACACCAGGCCCTTGCGCATCACATCGTTGGTGTCTGGCTGTTGCGGTGCAAAGCGCACCACGCCGGCATGGAAGGTCAGCGACATCGGCACCCCGGCGGCATCCACAGGCTTGTGCAGCATGTCGCGTAAATCCAGCAACAGGTCTTCCATTTCGTCGGGCGCCGAGTTGAGCAGAAAAAACGCGAAACGCATCGACGCAACGTGATAGACGGTGGCCTTGCCGCGCAGGGCGCGGGTCAGCACATAGCTGGCGTGACGGATCAGCTCTTCCAGCGGCTGCATGCCCAGGGCCTGGCGCGCCTCGTTGGCCGCCTGTGTGTCGTAGACCTCGATAAAGGCCGCAATGGTCGGCACGCTGTGGCTGCCGAAGGCCAGGGCATCCAGATCCGATTGCAGCTGCCGCGCGTTGAGCAGACCGCTGTGCGGCTCACGCCGGCCCGCGCCGAACTGCAGCTCCAGCTGCGCTGCCGTCACATTGGCAAACATCAGTAGCTGCTGATGTTCCTGGCTGGCGAGGCGGCGCTCGCGCGTGTCGATCACGCATAACGTGCCGGTGATGCCGGCCTGCGGCGCACCGACCGGCACGCAGGCAATAAAGCGTGCTGGCAGTCCGGGAAACGCCGCATCGCCCAATTGAATCGGCGCGAGAGCGGCGTGTTCGATCAACTCCGTCACACCATTGGCAGCGGCCGGTGCGCGTTGACACAGCGCGATAGCTTGTTCGACCTGGGTGGTGCTGATCCCGCGCGCCGCCAGCACCCGCATGCGGCCGGCCTCGGTAATGGTCAGTGCCGCCGCCGGCGCGACCAGCGCATGGCAGAGCAGGCGAGCGATCTGTTCGAGCGGCTCCATCCCGCCGAGATCGATTGGCACGCCGGACCAGTCGAATTGGCGTTCTGGCGATTTGTCTCCCGAAGCAAGCGTCATGTCGTCAGGGTCCGTGTTGAAGATCACACACTGCAGAGCTAACTAGAAACAAATCGAAGTCGTCGACGAGTGACGAGCGGGACCATGCTGCCCTCGAAAGCGTTCATGTCGGTGAGCAAGCACAACAATAGTTGACAAGGGCTGCCGTTCTCACTTTAAGCCTTGGCTTGTACAAATACCGCATTCCATGCCCAGCGTCGACGGCTGATTGGTTTTATCGATCCAAGCGGGCTCAGGAATTTCGCTATTGCCGACTACGTTTTTCCGCAGCACGGAATAGCTGTGTCGTGCCTGTTTATATGGTTCGGCCCGCTGTCGCGCAATTCGTTCCGCACCAGTTCGCTTGATACTGCGGACTCAACCAATTGATTGATGTATGCGCATCCAATGAAATGTGGAATTTGGCCCGTAGCGCCTGCTATCAGGGCGTTTTCCACTGCCGAATAGCGGCTTCATCTGTATTTCAAGCGGACGCAAGTAAACAGGTCGACAGTTTATGCCTGTGTAACGGATGAGTTTATAGTTAGTGATATTCATCACAGTTAAGTTCCGGTGAATCACCTATTAATTTGGACGCCATGTTTACCAGGGATTGGTATTAATCGCTCTCATCCTTAGGCATCTGATTTGAAGCGGGTCACGCTTCAAATCCATCGGACCGCTACATCCACTTTCGTCTTTCGAAGGCGCGCGCATGTGTGTGCGCTGATCTATCGCAGGCAATCAGGGGAATCAGAATGAATCGTGCATTTGCGCTGGTGTGGAACGCAGCCATTGGCAATTGGGTCGTGACGCACGAACTGGTGCGGCGTCGACGTAAGCCCGGAGCGACGCGCCGTGCATTGCCCAGCCTGGTGGTTCTGGCGGTGGGGGCCGCCGCTCCCGCATTGGCCTGGGCTGCGTGCACGCCCGCGTCGCCCACCGCTGGGGCGATCGTCACCTGCACCGCTGTGCCGTTCACTAGCAACAGTTTTGCCAGCAGCGCCAATAACCTAACCGTCAATGTCTCCGTCGGCGCGGAGATGACGGCGGGCCTGCTGGGCGGTACCGCCATCGCGCTCAGCGGTACCAATGCAACGCTCAACAACAGCGGCAGCATCGACCCGTCCGTGCTGGGCTTGCTGTCGGTGTTGAGTACCGGCGTCACCATGGGCAACGCAAGTTCGACATCGGTGGTTGCCAACAATCTGTCCGGCGGCACCATCTACGGGACCGGCGGGTTGCTGGGCGCCAATCTGCTCAATCTCGATGGAATGGCGTTGGGCCTGACCTCTGCCAGCAATGGCGTCGTGCAGATCAACAATGCCGGCGCGATCAGCAGCCGGCCGCTGCTTAATCTCTCGGTACTGGCTGCCGACACGCCGGTGATTGCCGTCAGTGGCGGCGGCACCGTCAATGCGGTCAATACCGGCACCATCGATGGACGCGTCGGCTTTCAGAGCTCGGCTACCGGCAACAGCTTCGTCAATTCCGGCACCATCAACGGCAGCGTGTCGATGGGTGCCAACAGCACCAATACCTTCACCGCAGTGACGGGCGGAAGCATCAACAGCGCTGGCGGACTCGGACTGGAATTGCTTGGTCCAGGCGGCTTGCTGAGCTTTGCACGTGCCGGCGTGGTGGATGGCGGTGCGGGCGGAACCAATACGCTGATCCTGCAGAATTCCGCGACAGGAACCGGTAGCGGCATTACCGGTGTCGGCGCGGCAAGCACCGATCAGTACATCAATTTCGGCAGTCTGCGCGTCAACAGCGGGACCTGGACGCTGGGCGGCGCAAGCAACTTTGGCAGCAGCGCACTCAATGGCGGTGTCCTGCAATTTGCGATACCCGCACAGTTGGGCACGGCGATCACCGCCAACGGCGGCACGCTCGAAGCCACCGCTGCCGGCTTGACGCTGGCACCGGCCGGCGGTATTGCGATCGCGGCGGGCGGTTTGACGGTGCAGGGCGCCAATGCGCTGACCATCGGCAGCACGCTGACAGGCACGGGTGCATTGACCAAGACCGGCACCGGCGGATTGAATCTGACCGGCAGCAATACTTTCAGCGGCGGCGTGAATTTGAGCGGAGGCGCGCTGACCGCAGGCAATAGCGCTGCCTTGGGAACAGGCACCGTCACAGCGTCCGGTGGCAGCCTGCTGGCCGGTGCCGCCCTCAACCTGGCCAACGCCTTTGTGTTGAACAGTAACTTGGGCATTGGCGGGACCAATGCCGTGCGGCTCGGCGGTGTGGTCAGCGGCGTCGGTGCACTCAACAAGACCGGCACCGGCACGCTTACGCTTGGCGGCGCCAATACCTATTCCGGCGGCACCACGCTGAGCGCGGGCAGCACGGTGCTGGAAACCTCCGGCGCGCTCGGCACCGGCACCGTCACTGCAGCAGGCGGTCTGCTGGACACCACTGCACCGTTGACCTTGAGCAATGCGTTTGCACTCAACACCACGCTGGGCCTGGGTGCCAGCGGCAATGCACTCACCTTGACCGGTGTGCTTGCCGGCACCGGCGGTCTCAACAAGACCGGCACCGGCACACTGGCGCTCAACGGCGCCAACACCTATAGCGGCGGCACAACGCTGGCAGCGGGCACCCTGCAATTGGGGACTGCGTCCGCACTGGGCACCGGCGCGTTGAATGTCACCGGCGCCTCCAGTCTCAGCACCAGCGCACCGTTGGCGGTCACCAATGCGGTCAATCTTTCCGGGCCATTGACCTGGACCGGCGCGCAGGCGCTCACCCTTGGTGGCGCCATCAACGGCAGCGGTAGCCTGATCAAGAGCGGTGCAGGCGATCTCACGCTGACCAATATCAATGGCTATACCGGTGGCACCACGCTGAGCACCGGGCGCTTGGTGGTCGGCTCCAACGCCGCATTAGGCACCGGCACCTTGACCGCCAGCGGCGGTGTGCTTGATGCAAGCACTGCAGCGACGTTGGGTAATGCGCTTGCGCTCACCGGCACGCTGGGCGTGGCCAGCAATGGCACCGCGCTGAATTTGAGTGGTGCGATCAGCGGCACCGGTGCGTTGAGCAAGCTCGGCACCGGCACGCTCACCTTGGGCGGTTTGAACACCTATAGCGGTGGCACCACGCTTGCCGGCGGCACCTTGCAGGTGACCAATAACGGTGCGCTCGGCACCGGTGCGCTGAGCTTGACCGGCAACGCCAATCTGCAGGGCACCACGCCCACCACGTTGACCAATGCAATCGCATTGAACACCAGTGCATTGACGCTCAATGGCACGCAGGCGCTGACGCTGGGTGGCGGCATCAGCGGTGCCGGCAGCCTGGTCAAATCCGGGAGCGGCGATCTCACCCTCACTGGCAACAATCTCTACACCGGTGGCACATCGCTGAGCGCGGGCAGGCTTGTCGTCGGCAGCGACACAGCGTTGGGTGTGGGCGCATTGACCGCAGCAGCCGGCACCACGCTGGATAACGTCGCGGTCAGCACGCTTGCCAACGCCATCGCGCTGACGGGTTTGGTCAGCATCGGCGGCAGCAACGCGCTGACGCTCAATGGCGGCATCAGCGGTGTCGGAAGTCTGGACAAACTCGGCCCCGCCAGCCTGACCCTGGCGGGAAACAACACCTACACCGGCGGCACGCTGCTGACTGCGGGCAGCCTGGTGCTTGGCAGCGATGCCGCACTGGGTACAGGCAGCCTCACCGTTGCCGGCGGCCTGCTCGATAGCACCGCTGCGCGCGTGCTCGCCAACGACGTCGTGCTGAATGCCGATCTGCAGCTTGGCGGCAGCCAGGACCTTGCGCTCAATGGCGGCGTCAGCGGCGCCGGCGGTTTGGTGAAGAATGGCGGCGCGGCGCTGACGCTGACCGGCGCCAACACCTTTGCCGGCGGTGTGGATCTCAATGCAGGCGCCTTGTTGATCGACAGCGGCGCGGCATTGGGAAGCGGCGTGTTGACCGCTGCCAACGGCACGCAGTTGCAGGCGACCACTGCAGTGACAGTGGGCAATGACGTCGTATTGAACGGTGCGCTGTCGCTGACCGGCAACAACGCGCTCGATCTGACCGGCACGGTGAGCGGTGCGGGCAGCCTGATCAAGCAGGGCACCGGCGCGTTGACGCTGACCGGCAACAATGGTTATGCCGGCGGCACGCTGTTGAATGCCGGTTCGCTGATCGTCGGCAGTGACACGGCGCTCGGGAGCGGCGCGCTCATCGCGGCCGATGGCACGCTGCTCAGCGCCGCCATCGCCGCGACCTTGCAAAATGCCTTCACGGTGAATGGCGCGCTCGGCATCGACGGCCAGGCGCTCACGCTCACTGGTGTGATCGATGGTGCGGGAAGCCTGATCAAAAGCGGCACGCAGACGCTCACGCTCACCGGCAACAACACCTGGAGCGGCGGGTTGCAGCTGCAATCCGGCGGGTTGGTGGTTGGCAGCAACACCGCCTTGGGTGCCGGCACGCTCACCGCCGCGGGCGGCACAACGCTCGATGCCACCACAGCGGTGACGCTGGCCAATGCACTTGCCTTGAACGGCGCATTGACGCTGCCCGGCACGCAGGACATCACGCTGGACGGTGTGATCAGCGGCGCCGGTAGTCTCGCTAAACAAGGCACGACAACATTGACCCTGGGCAACGCCAACACCTTCAGTGGCGGCGTCACGCTGGACGCCGGCCGCCTGGTGCTTGGCAACGCTGCAGCCTTGGGCGTGGGCGGCCTGGTGGTCAGTGGCGCCACCGAACTGGATGCCAACACTGCGCTGGCTGTCGGCAATAGCGTGCAATTGAACAGCCAGCTTTCGCTGATCGGCAGCAACGACCTGGGCTTGAACGGCACCATCAGCGGCACCGGCAGCCTAGTCAAGAACGGCACCACCACCGTGTCGCTCAATGGCAGCAACAGCTACAGCGGGGGTACCACGCTCAACGCCGGCACGATTGCGGTGGGGGCCGATAACGCACTCGGCACCGGCAGCTTGTCGGTCACTGGCGATTCGGTGCTGAGCAACGCCATCGCGGTGGCCTTGAGCAATGGCATCGATCTGGGTGCAGCGCTCACCGTCGACAACACGGCGGACATGCTGGCCAGCGGCACCATCAGCGGCGCGGGCGCGCTGACCAAGACCGGCCTCGGTACCTTGACGCTGAGCGGCAGCAATACCTATACCGGCCCGCTAGCGATCCAGGCCGGCACCGTGGTGGCCAGCACGGCCGCATCGCTCGGTAATGCAAGTAACGTGGATGTGGCAGCCGGTGCGGTGTTGAACCTGACCAACGGTGGCCTGATCAATGCACTCACCGGTGCGGGGAACGTCGATACCGATGCCGGCGCCACCTTGCAGCTGGGCAGCGGTAACTTCGCCGGCAGCCTGGGCGGTGGCGGTAATCTGGACAAGGTCGGCCCGGGCACCGTGAACCTGCTCGGCACCAGCCTGATCGGCGGCACCACGCAGGTGAGCGGCGGCATCCTGGACGTGGTGGGCAGCCTGGGTACGAGCGCGTTGAACGTGGCAACTGGCGGCACGCTCACTGGTACCGGCCCAAGCGGCAGCATCGGTAGCGATGTGACCATCGGTAATGGCGGCCGGCTGGCATTGAGCAGCGGTGCGTCGCTCAGCATGGGCGGGCTGACCTTGGCACCGGGCGCGGTGATGGACGTGTCGCTTGCGGCGCCGAGCACTACGCGCCTGCTTGCGGTCAACGGCAATCTCACCCTGGAAGGCACACTCAATGTCATCGACATCGGCGGCTTCGGTTCCGGTGTGTATCGGTTGATCGATTACACCGGTGTGCTGACCAACAACGGCGTGCTGTTCGGCAGCATTCCCGGTAGCGTCGATATCAGCCAATTGGCATTGCAGACCGCGATCGGCCAGCAGATCAATCTGGTGGTCGCGGCACCGGGCAGCATCGTGCAGTTCTGGGACGGCGTGCAGACCACCGCCAATGGCACCGTCGATGGCGGCTCGGGGGTATGGGGCACTGCCACCAACTGGACTGGCCAGGACGGCTCCGCCAACAGCACCTGGCAGGGCGATTTTGCAGTGTTCTCCGGCACGGCCGGCACGGTTGTCGTGCAGGGCACGCAAACCATCGGCGGCCTGCAGTTTGCGAGCGATGGCTACGTGCTGAACGATGCCGGTGCGAGCACGCTGGCGGTGACCAGCCCCCTCACCGCAATCCGCGTCGACCCCGGCGCCACCGCCACGATCGATGTGGACATCTCCGGCATCGGTGGCGTGCAGAAACTCGACACCGGCACCCTGGTGCTCGACGCAGCCAATAGCTACACCGGCGGCACCTCGCTCAGTGGCGGCACGCTGGTGCTGGGCGATGCACAAGCGCTCGGTACCGGCGCGTTGACCGCAGCAGCGGGCACCAGCCTCGATAGCAACCAGGCGTTGGCGGTCGGCAATGCGGTCGTCCTGGATGGTGCGCTGAATCTCGTCGGTAGCAACGATCTGAGCGTGTCCGGGCCGGTCAGCGGTGCGGGCGGCTTGATCAAGAACGGCACCAGCACGCTCACGCTCGACGGCAACAACAGCTACGCGGGCGGCACGGTATTGAATGCGGGCACATTGGCGGTGGGTAGCAACAGCGCCCTGGGTGTCGGCAGCTTGTCGGTGTTGGGTAATTCCACCTTGAGCAATGCGATCGCACTGGCGCTGGGCAACAGCGTCAACCTGGGTGCGGATCTGACCATCGCCAGTGCCGCGGATCTGGCACTGACCGGCACGCTCAGTGGCACCGGTGCGCTCACCAAGACCGGGCTGGGCACCTTTACCTTGTCCGGCGCCAACAGCTTCAGCGGCCCGGTGGCGGTGCAGGCCGGTGTGCTGGCTACCGCTGCCACCGGCAACCTGGGCGCCACCAGCGCGGTGGATATCGCCGCGGGTGCCGGGCTGTCGTTGGGCAGCAATGCAGCGCTGGGCGCGGTGACCGGGCTGGGTGCGGTCGACATCCTCGGTGGCAACACGCTGCAGCTGGGCGTCAACAATGTCGGCAGTACGTTTGCCGGCAGCTTGAGTGGCGCCGGCAACCTGGACAAGGTGGGCAGCGGCACGTTGCAGCTCACCGGCACCAGCGCGCTGGGCGGCACCACGCAGGTGCTCGGTGGCACGCTGGATGTGGATGGCACGCTGGCCAGCGCCGGTGGCCTGAGCGTTGGCGCGGGCGGCAGCTTGAGCGGCAGTGGCCTGGTCGATGCGGCGGTCACTGTCAACGATGGCGGCCGTCTGGTGGTGAGCAGTGGTGCATTGCTGACCACCGGCAGTTTGAGCATGGCGCCCAACGCCACGCTCGATGCATTCCTGGGCATCCCGAGTCTGACGGGGGTGCTGCAGGTCAACGGCGACCTCACGCTGGATGGCACGCTCAACATCACCGACATCGGCGGCTTCGGCACCGGTGTGTATCGCCTGATCGACTACAGCGGGGCGTTGACCAACAACGGCCTTGGCATCGGTACGCTGCCCGGCACCGTGGACCCGACTCAGCTGACACTGCAGACCGCACTGGCCCAGCAGGTCAACGTGGTGGTGTTGGCCCCAGGCAGCAACGTGCAGTTCTGGGATGGTGCGCAAACCGTTGCCAACGGCAGCATCGATGGCGGCACCGCTGCATGGACGGCCGGCGGCACCAACTGGACATCGATCGACGGCCTGACCAACGACACCTGGCAGAACAGCTTCGCGGTGTTTGCCGGCACTGCCGGGACCGTGGCCGTGCAGGGCACCCAGGGCATCACCGGCATGCAGTTCGTCACCGATGGCTATGTGCTGAGCGACGGTGGTGCCGGTGCATTGAGCGCCAATGCCGCCAACACCATCATCCGCGTCGACCCCGGCATGACCGGCACGATCGATGTCGCCATCGGCGGCGCAGGCGCATTGCAGAAACTCGATACCGGCACCCTGGTGCTCGACGCAGCCAACAGCTACACCGGCGGCACCTCGCTAGGGGGTGGCACGTTGGTGCTGGGCGATGCACAAGCGCTCGGCACCGGTGCGTTGACCGCAGCAGCGGGCACCAGCCTCGATAGCAACCAGGCGTTGGCGGTCGGCAATGCAGTGATCCTGGATGGTGCGTTGAATCTCATCGGCAGCAACGACCTGAGCGTGTCCGGGCCGGTCAGCGGTGCGGGCGGCTTGATCAAGAACGGCACCACCACGCTCACGCTCGACGGCAACAACAGTTACGCGGGCGGCACGGTGTTGAACGCCGGCACGTTGGCTGTAGGCAGCAACACCGCCCTGGGTGTCGGCACGCTGTCGGTGACCGGCGATTCGGTGCTCAGCAATGCGATTGCTGCCGCGTTGGGCAATGCGGTCAATCTGGGTGCCGCGCTCACCGTCGACAACCCGGCCGATCTGACCCTGGCCGGCACCATTGGCGGCAGCGGCGCACTGATCAAGACCAACACCGGCACGCTGACGCTGGACGGCAGCAACAGTTACACCGGCGGTACCACGGTCGGTGCCGGCACGTTGGCAGGCACTAGCGCGAGTTTGCAGGGCGCGATCGTCGACAACGCCACCGTCGTCTTCAATCAGGCAGCCAACGGAGTGTTCAGCGGCTCGATCACCGGTACCGGCAACGTGGTCAAGGACGGCGCCGGGGCGCTGTTGCTCAACGGCGCAAATGGCTACAGCGGCGGCACCACCATTGCCGCCGGCAGCTTGATCGGCGACAGCACCAGCGTGCAGGGCGATATCGTCAACAACGCGGCACTGGTGTTCAGCCAGGCCATCGGCGGGGTGTATGCCGGCGTGGTCAGTGGGACCGGCTCGCTGGAAAAGGCCGGCAGCGGCGCACTGCAACTGACCGGTGCCAATAGCTACACCGGCGGCACGTTGGTGAGTGCCGGCAGCTTGATCGGCACCACGACCAGCCTGCAGGGCGACGTGGTGAACAACGCCACGCTGGTCTTCGAACAAGCCACCGATGGCACATTTACCGGCCTTGTCAGCGGCACCGGTAGCTTGGTGAAGCGAGGTGCCGGCGTGCTCAGGCTTGCTCGTGCCAACACCTACAGCGGTGGCACCGCCATTACCGGCGGCACACTGCAAGGCACTACCACCAGCCTGCAAGGCAACATCCTCAACGACGCAGTGCTGGTGTTCGACCAGGCTGGCGATGGCACCTTTGCCGGCAACATCACCGGTAGCGGTGCGCTGATCAAGGACGGCAGCGGTGCGGTCACGCTGGATGGCGTCAACGCGTATCTCGGCGGCACCACGATCAATGCGGGCAGCTTGATCGGCGACACCGACAGCCTGCAGGGCAACATCGCAAACAACAGTGCGTTGGTGTTCGCGCAGAACGCCAACGGCACCTATGCTGGCACGCTGTCGGGTACCGGCAGCCTGCTCAAGGACGGCGTCGGCACGTTACTGGTCACTGCAGACAGCAGCGGCTTTACCGGCCCGACCACCATCACCGCAGGCACCTTGAGCGTGGGCAACCCGGCCAATCCGGGCGCCGCCATCGGCGGGCCGGTGACGGTGGGGCCGGGCGGCACGCTGACCGGCAGCGGCAGCATCGGTAGCCTGACCACGGCCGGCGGTACCCTGGCCATGGGCGGCACCACCGGCACGATCAGTGTGGTTGGCAACGCCACCATGGGCCCTGGCTCCACGGTGCAGGTCACGCCCGGTACGGGCGGTGCGGTGACGCCTTTGACGGTAGGCGGCGCGGCCACGCTAGCACCGGGCAGCACGTTGGTATTGGTGCGTGCGGTCGACCTGCCATTGTTCACCGAGATTCCGGTGATCAACGCGGCCGGCGGGCTCACCGGGCAATTCACCAACGTCGTGTCCGACTACGCGTTTATGGATCCCAACGTCAGCACTACTGCAACGGCGCTGTCGATATCGATGGGCCGCAATACCGTTGGCATGGTGGATGCAGTGACCACGCCCAACCAGCAGTCCACTGCTGCCGCAGTCGATGGCCTGCCGGTGACCAGCCCGGTGTATCAGGCCGTGGTACGTCTGCCGGACGACCCGCAGGCAATCGCCACCGCCTTCGCGTCGCTGTCGGGCGAAAGCCATGCCAGCACCGCGACCGCCATGCTGGACAGCCGCTTTCTCACCAGCGGCATCGGCGGCCATCTGCGCGGCGACAGTCAGGACACCCGCATTGGCGACACCACAGTGTGGATTACCGGGCGTAGCCTACCCAACCGCGTCGACGGCGATGCCAATGCGATTTCGGTGCGCCGCGAAGACAACGGCATCATGGCCGGTGCAGAACGCCGCATCGGCGAGCGCAGTGTGCTCGGTGTGGCGGTGGGCAGCCAGGACATCGAAAGCTGGTCGCGCGAGTGGGGCGACCGCGCCGACATCGATGGCACGCACGTCGGTGTGTATGGGCAGGCCGACTGGTCCGCGTTTTCGCTGCAGGGCGCCGTGGATTATGCGGACTACAGCGTGGACGCCTCGCGTCGGGTGATGCTGCCCGGCGTTCTCGAAGAACGGCTCACCAGCGAATACGACGCCACTGCGGTAACGGTGTCTTTGGAAGCCTCCTGGAATCTGCACACCGGCAATGCGGTGTACAGCCCGTTCATTGCCGCCGACTACACCCATCTGAAGACCGATGGATTCGACGAGCGCGGCGGGATCGCCGGGCTGACCGTCGACAGTGCCACGGACACGTTCACCACCAGCACGTTGGGTGTGCGCGGGCGTTGGGAGCTTGGTCGGCAGGCCGCGCTGTATGCTTCGATGGGTTGGCGGCATGCGTTCGGCGATCGCGCCGTGCAGCGCTCGGCGGGCTTCATCGGGACTGGCGCGGAGTTCGCAGTGCAAAGCGTCACGCTGGCCAGGAATGCCGCCATCGGTGAGTTGGGCGTCAGCCTGATCACCTCGCCCAACAGCCGCATGTCGCTGTCGTTGCAAGGACTCAACGGCGATGGACAGACCGCGTATGGCGGGCAGGTGACCTGGGGCTGGAGTTTCTGATCGGCTCCATGCAGTGAACGACAAAGCCCCGGCATGCTGGGGCTTTTTTTGTGTGCCGATCCGCTTGAGCGGGTGCGTATCGACGCGTCGTCGTCGATGAAGTAACCGATCGGTACCGGTTTGCTCGTGGCTTGCGCTCTGTCTCGACCAGCGCAAGCGCGTCGGCAACCATGTGCGTGGCGGCCGATGAGCATGGGCGGGGATCGACTGCAGATCACGTCGGTGGCGTGCATTGCCGCATTCCCGCATCGATCAAAAGTAGCGCTTTTCAAGCATTTTCTGCTGCCCGTGACATCGCCTGGAGTGCCTTCGTAGCGTGCAAGCCCACGGCTACGCGTGCTATGGCAGTCGCGCTGCCACACGCACAGACGCACGAAGGCCCCGGCATGCCGGGGCCTTCGTCGTCGCTGGCGTTATGCGTCCAGCGGATGCTGTCGCGTTACCACCGCCATCGCCGGATCAGAACTGCCAGCGCAGACCGACATTGGCGTTGATGCTGTTGGAATCGGAACGACCACGCTCGGCGCCCACATTGCCGTACAGCGAAAACGCGTCGTTGACCTGGTAACGCACGCCGACCGAGGCGCGCACGGCCTGCTTCGATACCGGTGTCCCGGCCACATTGAAGCGCGCTTCCGGCAAGCCGGTGAACCAGGCGGTGAAGTCGGCATTGGGGTTGCCCAGCAACGAGCGGTACGCGACCAGACCATCGAAGCCCAACTTGCCGCGCGCCAGATGACCGCGGACGCCCACCTCGCCGTAGCCAGCGCGCAGGGTGTCGCTGCCGGCGCTCAGGCCCAGACCGGTCACCGACGCCTCGCTGAAGGCATCCTGGGTCTGGCTGACCACACCCGCAGCAACGAAGGGCGACAGCCCGGCATGCGGCAGCAGGCCCACTTCCGCGCGCAGCGACCAGTTGGTGTCGTGGCGACGGTCCTGAAGACGCTCGCCGATGCTGCCGGCCTGCACGTTGCGCTCGGTGTCCACATTGCTCATGCCATACGAACCAATGCCCGACACGTACGCCTGGCCGATGGGCTGGTACAGATACGCGGTCATCGCATAACGGTCCGAGCGCAGACGGCTGGCCGATGCATCGATGTGCGCGCGGTCCTGGCCCGAGGTCACCGCCGCGCCCACCACCGTGCCGGCACTGCCCAGCGGCAGATCCACACCGAAGGTGGTGGCCTGCTGGGTGTAGTCGGCCGAGGCGAACCCGCTGCGGCTCAGATCGCCATCCAGATAGCTGCCCTGCATCCAGGTGGTCAGCGTGGTGGTGTCGGCCAGATAGGGCAGGCGATCGGCAGCAACGCGCGCATCGTTGAGTGCCGACTGGAAGCCCAGCGTGCGCTCGATACCGTGCACCTGGCCGGCCAGGGTCGGCAGCGATGCGGCAACCTGCGCATTGGATGCCGCCAGCAGCGAGCCGGTGGCACTGATCAGGCCACCCAGGTTTGCGGTGTCGCCGGAGGCCACGCGGGTGTCCAGTACCTTGACTAGCGCATCGGCCTGGGCGGCACCGTTGATCACGGCCTGCGGCGCACCGGCTGCCTGCGCGCTGGCAGCCGACGCATTACGGGTCAGGGTTGCGGTGACGGTGGTCGGGTCGTAGGCAAGCGATGCGGTCCAGAAGAAATTGTTGGCGTACTGCACCCGGTCGAACGTGCCTTGCAGGACCCCGGCCTTGACGATCTTCTCGCTGCTGCCCACGGTGTAGCCGGCCGCTTCCGGCAGCAACAGCAGATTGCCTTTCAGGCTGGCCACGCCGGTGACGGTCAGGCCCTTGCCCAATTCGATGGCGGTGGTGCCGGTGTTGTTGACCAGGCTGTAGCCGCCGTTGATCACGCCGCCGCGCGACTCGAAGGTGGCCGAGTTGGCTACCAGAAGATCCGAGCGCAGGCTGCCGGACAGCGCGAGCACGCCATCAGCGATGGTGGTGCCGCCGGTGTAGCTATTGTTGCCGCTCAGGGTGAGTTTGCCGCTACCGTTCTTGGTCAGGCCGCCGGCGCCGGAAATGTCGTTGCTGAAGGTGCTGTCGTAACCCGCACCCACATTGGCCGCCCAGCCGCTGGCGAACTGGCCCGGGCCCTTGATCGCTTTGGCTGCGTTGACCAAGCCCCAGCCATACAGCGCATCCACGCCCGGGTCGCCCAGGTCGGTGGCGGTGGTCAGCAGGGTCTGCTGCAGGTTGGACGCGCTCATCCACGGATACACGCCCAGGACTTGCGCTGCGACGCCGCTGACCGCAGCGGTGGAGAACGAGGTGCCGGCGATCTGGCCCTGCAATTCGGTGCCGGCCAGCGCCGGCGCGGTGAAGCTGCCCGGTGCCACCAGGCACCACTGCGCCGCAGCGCCGCAATGATTGGAATAGCTGGTCAGACCGGCCGCATTGCCGGCACTGTCGACATTGATCGCGCCCACCGCCAACCAATTGTTGCGCACGCTGGCTTCCTGCACCGGCGTCGCTGCCGGATACGAGGCTTCGGCAGCGCCTTCGTTGCCTGTCGAGGCGACGATCAGTGCGTCTGCCTGCACCAATGGTGTCAGTGCAAACCGCCAGGCGGCTGCCGCGTTCGCGCTGCCGGCGGCATCGGCATACGAAGCGCCTAGCGACAGGTTGGCGATGCGCACACCGGAGGCCGCCAGATCCACCGCAGCACGGCGGGCCTGCTGGGTGCCACAGGAATTCTCGGCGCAGATACGTGCGTAAAACAGGTCCGCATCCGGAGCCACGCCACCGGCAAAGCCGTCCTGCGCCGAACCCAGCACCAGCGCCGAGACAATCGTGCCGTGGCCGCGCAGCGCATTGGACGACGACTCGGGCGTGCCCGGGCTGGCGGTGTAATCGCTGAAGCCATCGACCTTGCCGGCAATCGGCGCGTAACTCGGCACCAGGTTGTCGTCCAGCACCGCCAGCTTCACGCCCTGGCCCCGGGCACCAGCCTGTTGCGCCAGATCGGCATTGATCGGCACCAGCAGATTGCTGCCGACGCCTTGATAGCGTGCAGGCGCAGGCGTCGGAACCGGCGCGGTCTTGGGCAGCGGATCGGACGTAGTGCCCGGAGTGGTGGGCGTGGTGGGAGTGGTGGGCGTAGTGGGCGTAGTGGGCGCGGTCGGCGTGGGTGCCGGCGCAATCACGGTGCTCTGCGGCGGATCATTGCGGACGTTGCCGCCACCGCCACCGCCGCCACATGCGGTCAGGACAAGACAGGAGGCGATGGTGGTTGCAAGTAGCGAGCGATTCATAAGAGTGGTCGATTCCGTTGTAGGCGCGCCGCTACTGCTGATTCTGAAATTTGGCGCAGAAGGTCCCTGCGCTGGTGGTCACCAACGAAGGCGTTTAATTTCACGTTTTATTCACTTCAAACCGCAGCGGTCCGTCCCCTCGGAGTTGCGCTGACGGAGCACGCGGCGAATACGCTGATGCATTCGCCGTGTGCTTGCGGTTTGTTTAACGGCGCTATCCATTAACTCTAAAGTCTGAATGGACAGTTGCTATTCAGAGAAAAAATCGAGCGATAGGCATTGCCGATTTAATCCATAGCAAAATCGGATTAGAAACCGGCTAGCAAACCAAAATGCAGAAAAACGTCGGACCGAACTCAACAATGCTGCGTCACATTTCGCAGAGGGCGGTAATCCTAAATGCGATAGAGCGCGCGGGTAATCAGGGAATCATGTCAAAGATGTCGGTGAATCCCTCATCCCTGGTGGCGGATTCAACCGCAAGTTAGTCACTCTAACGGACTCTGCCGTATGTAGGTAAATTTTGAATAATGTTGTTTAAGGTGGCGGTTAAAGCTGTCTTAACCATCGTTATCTCCCGCCTCTTTGGCGATAAGAACGCCCCTAGGAAATGCCGACCGGCCTCTTCCGATTGTGCAAAATTCGACGCCTGAAAGCTCATATTTCGCAATCGGTTGCATTAAAAATGAACGATTTGAATAATTCAGTTTATTTTTTGGGTGAATTTTAATTTATTGCTTTCCCGGCGGATCGGGGGTGAGCTAACAGTTATTCAATCATCCACTCTCGAAATTCAGGTTGGTTTCCGGCGCGAATTGGAGAGTGCTGACGGTGGCGGGCAAGCTTTCGACATCTTCGGCATTCGAAGCCTGCAAAGGTTCAGCTCGCTGGGTGCGGGGGGCCAGCGAGCTCTGCTCCCGCCTTACCGCGAAAGCCGGTGGCGTCGCTGCTGTGACTGTTTGAGGAATCTACTCAGGCAAGACCGTGCAGTCTTCATAGACGGCACAGATTGCAGACCGACTCTGTGGCCGTGCTATCTGCACACGCTGCCATGGCCGATCACGTCTGCAGCCGACTAGTACCGTCGCCAGCTACCCCAGAGGCCACCGCTGAACATCCGCAAGATCGACCCACCACGCGCATGGATTCGGAAGGTACGGCGTGATCAGAGGCACATGGAAGTCCGCAGTGGCACTCGAATGGCGCGTGGAGTGCCTTGAGTGGTGCGCGGGTGGTTGGCGCATCAGCGATCAGCAACGCGTTCGCAGCCCAACAGATGCGGTGTCGGCATCAAGGGTTCGAAGGTGTGCTCTGGCCGTGCGCGGTGGTCGTCGCTCTTTCCGGCCAATGCGCATCGCATGCTGCAAGCTGCGGATGGCGATGGACGGCGATGGACGGCGCCGACAGGGCGGCGCGGCCTCGCTGGTTGCCTGCGAACACACCGATCTGCGGGCTGTGTTGAGGATGCCGCTAATGAGCGAGGACTTGGGGCCGCTGGCGAGCACCTGCGCTCGGGGCGGGTTGGTGCAGAGCGCGGCGCAGATCGGAAATACTCTGTCCGACCAACACATCGGCCAATAAATCAGGAGGCAGGCATTCCTTTGCAAAGAGCCGTGCCACCCGCAGCCAGGTCGCTGCCAGCCACGCGGCGGCACATCGGGCTAGCCTTTACTCTGCGACTGCGACTTCGTCGGGCAGAGGCTGCATCAGCCCGGCATCGCCCTCACTGCGTCTTGGCCAAGGCCGCCTTGGCGCGGGTGCCGGCCGCCGCACCGACCCGTTTATCCAGCACCTGCGCCAGTGCATTGAGTTGCGCGCTGCTCACACCGATGTTCATGCTGATCTTCAGATGCGACTGCAATTGCGAATCCACTCCCTCCAGCGCTGCGAGCATGCTCACCGTTGCCAGTTCGCGGCTCACCCAATCGAGGTTGTCGCGCGCAAAAATGTCGCCGAACAGATGCGTCTTCAAGTAAGCATCGATGGCCGGTGCGAAGTCGAACAGCGGTCCTGACACTGCAGCCCCCACCAATTGCGTCTGATTGGCGGTACCCAACGCAAGCAGTTCCGGCCCGGTCGGCACCGGGCCGGGCAGCGCGCCCTGCGCGTCGGTCACACCGCGCTGCTGTCGCGCCTGGACCACTTGCATCAACGCCGCAAGTGCATTGAGGCTGCGTGGGAAGCCGGCATAGGCGTAGACCTGCACCAACACTTCCTTGCATTCGTTGATGGTCAGCCCGGCATCCAGACCTGCCTCCAACGCATTCTTCAAACGGTCGATATCGCCGGTTGCCGCAAACGCTGCAATCGGGGCGATGGCTTGCTGCTGGGGAGACAGGCTTTCTGAGATGGGCATACCAATAAACTCCGGGGAACGTGCTGCCGCGGGGGAGGGGGCAACGACACAAACGGCGGCCGCGCCAAGGGCGCAGACCACTACACGAGCGATCAATGGGCGCCAACGAGGCGCATTGATCGGTCTCTCAGGTCCAGATCTAGGGATCGATACGGTGAAATCCAAGCGTTAACCTCCTGTTGCGCGGCAAACAACAACGTTACGCACGGCTGCCAGGCGGGTGTGGGGCGGCGCACAGAGACCAGAATGTACGAGCGGTACATGCCGATTCCGAGCAGCCGCAGCCCGGTTGGGTAGTCGCGCAGTCGTGTTGTGGGTCGCTCTTGGCGAATCGATACCTGCAGGCCAGACGCACTGCGCGAACGCGACATGCACGCACCGTTGCGGGGCTCGACAGGGCAGGGCGCCAGCATGCCGTATCCGCATGGCTGTTCCATCCGTGTGCGCCGCATGCAGTTATGAGATGCACTCATCAGCGAGTGTCCGCACGACCTTGTTGCGATGAAGTCCCTGAAAGAGCGAGCGCCCGCTGCAGACAAACACTCGACGCATGCCAACACTCGCCGCATATGCCATGCCAATGCCATGAAGATGCAATGCGGTCTTTCCGCATCGCCCAGCGCAACAGCCTGGCGCGTGCAACAGTGCGTTCGTGGCGTGTAGAGATGCGAGGCGCTGAATATCGCCTTTCTCATCACACGCCAGCTGGCAGCATCGGGGCACGTTTCGCCATCGCCCCAATGAGTTCGCCATGAATGCAGCCGCCGTTTCGCCCCGTCGTTGGGCCATCCACCCGTTCCATGCAGCCGTGCTCGGCGGTGTGTGGCCCTTGTTCCTTGGCGCGCTATTGAGCGACTACGCCTACTGGAGCAGCTACCAGATTCAATGGAGCAACTTCGCGTCCTGGCTGTTGGTCGGGGCAATGGTGGTGACCACCATCGCGCTCGTGGCCGCCATCGTCGCGCTGGTGCGCGGCAGCCGCAACTTCATCTATGTGATCGCATTGGTGGCAACCTGGATCGTGGGATTTTTCGACGCGCTGCATCACGCGCGCGATGCGTGGGCCATCATGCCGGCGGCATTGACGCTGTCGGCAATCGCCACCCTGTTCGCATTGGTCGCCACCTGGTCGGGGCTGTCGGGTCTGCGCGTGGGAGGTGCACGATGAGCCGCTACACGCGTGTGCTTGCCGTCTCGGTTCTTGCTGCTGCATTGGCCGCCTGCGGCAAGGCACCCGAGCTCGATCAGCATGGCGCCACGCCAGAGCTGCCGTCCCCGGATCGCGGGGTGCTGCCCGACATGACGATCGCCGAACCAAGTGCATGGGGCGACCGCAAGCCGACCGTCCCGGCGGGCTATCGCATTACCGCCATTGCCACCGACCTCGGCATTCCACGCCAGACGCTGGTGCTGCCGAATGGCGACATCCTGGTGGCCGAAGGACGCGGCGGCTCTGCGCCAAATCTCAAGCCCAAGGACATCATCGCCGGCCCGATCAAGGCCAAGGGCACGTCCAAGGCCAAGAGCGGCAATCGGCTGACGTTGTTGCGCGATGCCGACGGCGATGGCACCTATGAATTGAAGACGGTCTTTGCCGACAAGCTCAACGCGCCTTACGGGCTTGCGCTGATCGGTAATACGCTCTACGTCGCCAACCAGGATGCGCTGGTGCGCTTCGACTATCGCGAGGGCCAAACCAAGGCCAGCGGCGCGCCGAGCAAACTGACCGATCTACCGTCGGTCATCAATCACCATTGGACCAAGGCGCTCACTGCCAGCGCAGATGGCCGGTATCTGTATGTGGCGATCGGCTCCAACAGCAACATCACCGAACGCGGCATGGCTGCAGAAGTCGATCGCGCGCAGGTCTGGCAAGTGGACGCGGCAACCGGTGCGCATAAGCCTTACGCCACCGGTCTGCGTAATCCCACCGCACTAGCGATCCAGCCCGGCACTGGCGCGCTGTGGGCAGTCGTCAACGAGCGCGATGAAATCGGCCCGAACCTGGTGCCCGACTATCTGACTTCGGTACGCGAAGGCGGCTTCTATGGCTGGCCCTACAGTTATTGGGGCAAAAATGTGGACGCACGTGTGATGCCGCAGGACCCGCAGAAGGTGGCCTCTGCCATCGCACCCGACTACGCGCTGGGGTCGCATGTGGCCGCGCTGGGTGTGGCGTTCTCGTCACCGGTGCTGGGCGCGAAGTTTGCCGACGGCGTGTTTGTCGGCGAACACGGCAGCTGGAACCGCGACCCACCAGTGGGCTACAAGGTGGTGTTCGTGCCGTTCCGTGATGGGCGCCCGGCAGGCCAGCCGATCGACTTTGTGTCCGGCTTCCATGGCGATGACGGCAAGACGCGTGGCCGCCCGGTGGGAGTGACCGTCGACCCGCGCGGTGCGTTGATCGTGGCCGACGACCTGGCCAACATCATCTGGCGCGTGACGCCAGAGGCCACTGCAGCCGCGCCCGCAGCGGCGACTCCAGTCGCGCCACAGTAAGCAGCAACGCGAGAGCGCGCCCGGTTGCATGATGCGCCGGGCGGGCTTTCTTTTGCCGTTCTGATCACACGAGATGGCTAGTCAGCCAGATGCTTGGCAGTGCGCCCGAGTAGCGCAGGGCGGGTGCGCAGCAACGCAATGCATGCGGAAGACTGCGCGCTGTGACAGCGACGCGTTGCGACGGGTTGTGTGCATCTCAGTGCATCGTCTACTTCAAAGATCGTCGTGCGCAACTCGCAAAAGATAGCCATCCCCTTCGCATTCGCATACAGTGCCGGCCCTGCGTCGGCACTGCCGCGCGGACGTCGGGCGTCAGGACAGCGCCGGGCAAGGCCATCCGGCTAAGAGCAGCCAACAAAATGACTGGGCAGGCGCCAGACGGGCGTGACCGGTGCTCCGTGCGGCATGTACCACGCGTACACGCCGGTCTGAGCGCGACGTCCACACCCGCCTGACGATTGCTCGCTACGTTGTGTTAGCTGCTCCAAGAGTGCACACGCGGGAAGAATGCAAGGACGACTTCTACCGATTGCCAAGGGACGTTGTTGTCGATGTTGTTTAGATGGTTGTTGGGTGTTGTGGGTGTCGCGCTCGTTTTGCCTGCCGGCGCAGCAGAGCTTGTTGGAAGGGCCGCCGTCACCGATGGCGATACCATTACCGTGGCGCACAAGCGCATCCGGTTATGGGGAATCGATGCGCCGGAAAGCGCGCAGCAGTGCAATGAGCCAGACGGCCGTGCGTGGCCCTGTGGCCGTCGCTCTGCAGCGGCGCTGGATGGTTATCTGATCGACAAGACCGTGCGATGTCAGCAAAAGGATACCGACCGTTACGGACGCGTCGTTGCCGATTGTTTTGTTCAAGGGCAATCGGTCAACGGCTGGATGGTGCGCAATGGCTGGGCGGTGGCGTATCGCCAATACGCCACCGCGTTTATTGCCGATGAGCGCATCGCGCAGCAGCAAAAACGCAATCTCTGGCAGGGAAGCTTCCAGCAGCCTGCCGAGTACGGGCGCAATAAACGCCATCACGTTGCATTGCGCGCAGCAGCAACTGCACCGGCAGCCGTGCCGGGCAAGTGCGCCATCAAGGGCAATATCTCCGGCCAGGGCACCAAGATCTTCCATATGCCTGGTCAACGCGATTACGCGCGTACCAGCATCTCGACCGAGAAGGGCGAGCGCTATTTTTGCTCGGCGCAGGATGCGCTGAATGCCGGTTGGCGGCGCGCCGCACGTTAAGTGGGGCCTGCGAACAACCCGATAAGCGCTGCTCACAAAACATAGCGAGCGGTCGCCTGCCAGTTAGCCGCTCTGAGTGATACTCAAGCAGATGCATCAGGCGCACAGGCCGCGTCCGCTTTGCGCTATGCAGTGCTGCGCCTAAGCCGACAGGGCACCCCGATCAAAAACGCGTGGTTTGCTAGCATCGCGCGCTCCACGACAACGCAGCGACCCGATGCCGATGCTCCACATCCCCGAGCCCGATCTGTTCGTGCCTGGCCAAGGCGAGCCATCCCTGCGCTGGGGCGTGCTCGGTCCCGGCGTGATCGCATCCGCATTCGTGCGTGCGTTGCGCAGCAATACCCATCAACGCCCGGTGGCAGTTGCCTCGCGTAGCAGCGAGCGTGCGAACGCGTTTGCGAAGACCTGGGCGATCGAACGTGCGTACGACAGCTATCAGGCGTTGGTCGATGACCCGAACGTCGACATCGTCTACATCGCCACGCCGCATAGCGAGCATCTGCAGCATGGGCTGCTGGCGCTACGCGCTGGTAAACATGTGCTGATCGAAAAGCCCATCACCACCTGCGCAGACGATGCGCACCTGCTCGTGCAGGAAGCGCGTGCACGCGGCCTGTTTTTGATGGAAGCGATGTGGAGCCGCTACCTGCCGCAGACCTCGGTGATCCGCAAACTGCTTGCCGATGGCGCGCTGGGCGATGTGCGCCAGGTGTTTGCCGACTTGAGCCAGCGTGGACCCAGCGACCCTGCACATCGGCAACGCAGTCCCGAACTTGGCGGTGGTGCGCTGTTGGACCTGGGCGTCTACGCCGTGCAGTTTTCCTCGATGATCCTGTCCGCGCCCAACGCAATCACCGCTATCGGTGAGCTCACCGACACCGGCGTCGATGCCTGTTCCACCATCGTGCTGTCGCATCGCGCGCATGCGCAGTCGACCTTGATCAGCTCCATCGTCGCGCGCAGCAGTTCGATGGCCTACGTGACCGGCACCGAAGGGCGCATCGACCTGGCCGGCGATTTCCACAATCCCACCACGCTGCGGATTGGCAGTAACGATGACGCCAGCACGCCGGTCGACTGGACCGACCCGACCGGCATCAAGGGCTATGAAGGGCTGTCATGGCAGGCAAACGCCGCCGCACGCTATATCGGGGAAGGCCGCAGCGAGTCGCCGCTGCATCCGCTCGACGAAGTGGTGCAGATCATGACAACGCTGGACGTGGCGCGCGCGCAACTACGGGCAGCGGCTACAACGGCCGGCGCCGATACGGTTTAGAACAACCAACAAGACTACTGCGCAGCCACCAGGCGGGCGCGGCCGGTGCTCGGCTTCAGCATGTACTACGCGCGCACTCCGATTATGAGTGCGCCGTCCATACCCAGCTGACGACTGCGCACTACGTTTTGCTAGCCGCTCTTAGTAGACCGGCAGTACCCGTCTTGTGCGCGCAACTCTATGCCGTGCATCGGGCACGGCGTACCGCCGATGGCGCCTGCAGAGCGGTCGCACCGCCATCGAAGACATCGGGTTGCAACGCACGACTGCCTGACATGCGAAACCCCGCATTCGCGGGGCTTTGCATTCGAGCATGGTGGCGGCGTAGGGCAGTGCGCTACGCCAGCGCAGTCGTCACGGCAGATCGCACTTGATCTTGCCGTCCACGTAATAGGGTTTGGGGACGTCGGGGTTGGTGCTGGTTTTTTCGAACACCACCTCGAACGAGGCCATGTCTACCTTGCCCTTGCGTGAGGTGCAGGCTTCCTGAAGTTTTTTCTTCACCGCGGCAATGCCGGCTTCGCGGTTGGCGCCATCGGCGCTATTGGTCAGGTTGACCACTTCGGCCCAGGCCTGGGTGCTCAGGCCGAGCAGGCATCCGGCGAGCAACATGCTGTGCAGCTTCTTCATACGATCTCCTTTGCAATGTCCATTGTGCAATGTCCCTGGATGCGCGGCAGATGGCCTGCGGCGCCCTAATAGCATAGGGGTGCCACGTTAAGAACCCGTGCGCGGCCACCTGCACTACACGTCATGCAGGTTCCACGTCCTGGCATTACCGGACAAGCGCCAACGTTGCCCATGCGAGCACGCCGTAGCGCGTGACCTTGGCGATCGCCACCAAGGGCAGGAAGACCCGCAGCGGTTCGCGCATGACCCCGGCCGCCAGCGTCAACGGGTCGCCAATGATCGGCATCCAACTCAGCAGCAGCGACCACTTGCCGTATCTGCCATACCACGCCTGCGCACGCGCCAAGGCGTTTGGGGTTACAGGAAACCAGCGTCGCCCCTGGAAGCGCAGCACCTCGCGCCCGATCCACCAATTGATCAACGAACCCAGTACGTTGCCGACGCTCGCAGCCGCCACAAGCCCCACCACCGAACCGCCATCCAGCAACAACGCAACCAATGCCGCTTCCGACTGCGCGGGAAGCAGCGTAGCGGCAATCAACGACAGCGCGAACAGCGAGAGATAGGTCAAGGACAGCCTATGGGTTGGTCATGGCGTTTTGAGTTTCAGCAGACGCTGGAGACCTTTGACTCATGCATGCGTTGCTGTGCGAGCGGCAGCGACATCCGCAAAACGTCACCTCGTAAATTCAGTATGAATCGATCAATCCGTCGCCATGCAGTGGAGGTCGCGATGCACGCACCGCTCAATTGTGCAGCGCCCAGCATGCATCACAGTAGAGCCAGCTGCCCCACCGCATTGCGCACGCTCTTCTTGGTCATACGCACCACCGAACGATGGATCGTCATACCTTCGATCAAGGCATCGATCGCACTGGCAGCGGGCTTGGAAAAATGCAGTTCCAGCGCCGCGCGGCTGCGTGCCATCCATTGCTCCATGATCGCTGTCATCTCCGGGTGGCGCCGGGCAAACGCGTACAGCTCGTAGCTCAGCAGCAAGATCCGCGGCGAGGCGGTACTGTCGGCGAAGATGATGTTCACCACAGCATCGCAGGCTTGGTCGCGGTTCTTCGCAGCGCGGATCTCGGCGGCGAAGTTCTTCGAGACCTCCTGCGAGAAGCGGGTGAATGCCGCGATCAGCAGCTCATGCATGGAGCCGAAGTAGTAGGTGGTCGCGCTCAGCGGCACCTGCGCGTGTTCTGCAACCTTACGGAAGGTCGTCCCCGCCACGCCATGGTCGACAACCACCTGCAAGGTGGCCTGCTCGATGTGTTCTTTTCGATGTGGGTCTTGCTGCCAGGTCCTGCCGCTCATCTGTCTTTGCCCATGTATCGACCAGAGCGATGGTAATCCAGAGTTGACTTGCCAATTGGTACAGATGTACAAATTTACGCAGCTGGCTTTACGCTGCCCGCACGAAGGCACCGGAGAGCATTGCTTTTTCGTCACGAGGACTAGATATGACGGGTTCGGAAAAACACCAGGTCGATGTTGGCCGCAGGGCGACGCTGGGCGGTTTGGCTGCTGGCGGCGTGGTCATGGCAACCGGTGCAGGTGCGGCGCCATCCAGCCACTGGCAACAAGGCAAATGGCTCAATGAACCCAAATCGCACCGCATCCTGGGCGGCGATGTGCTGGAGGTCGTCACCGACAAGGGCACCGACTTCTGGCGCGAAACCCATTACGGGTTCACCCGCGATAGCGGGCATTTTCTTGGCATCGCGGCGCCGGCAGCGTTTACCTGCCAGCTGCGCGTCCGCGCAAAGTTCGAGCAGCTCTACGACCAGGCTGGGCTCATGATCCGCGTCAACGAGCGGCAGTGGGTCAAGGCGGGCATCGAGCTCAGCGACGGTCGCGCGATGCTCAGCAGCGTGCTGACCGATGGCACATCGGATTGGGCAACAGGTCCGTACGAAGCTGACCCGTCCGACTTCTGGATCCGCGCCACCGTCGACAAGGGCGTGCTGCGTCTGCAGGTCTCCAAGGACGGCACGTATTGGCCGCTGGTGCGGCTGTGCCCATTCCCGGTGGCCAGCACCTATCTGGTTGGTCCGATGACCTGCACGCCAGAGCGCGAAGGCTTGAAGGTGCACTTCTCCGACTGGAAGCTTGGCCCGGTACTCGGCAAGGATCTGCACGATCTGTCCTGAGGGTTTAGCGCAGCCAACAAAACAGCTGCGTTCACCGCCAGGCGGACGTGTTCGATGTTCGGTGCGGCACATGACATAGGTGCACTCAGGTTCTGAGTGCACTGTGTACATCGACCTGACGACTATTCGCTGTGCTTTCCTAGATCGGCCAACAAAACGACTGCGTTTACCGCCAGGCGGTGGCGACCGCTGCTCGGAGCGGCATGTACCACGCGTACATCCCGGTTCTGAGCGCGCCGTCCGCATCCATCTGACCACTGACCGCTGCGTTTTGTTAGCTGCTCTTAGTGACTCTTCATGCTGTCTATCGCGTGGCAGCCGGTGTCTTCGCAGTTGGATGATTGATGACGTCTCGTGCTTCACACTGTGCGCAACAGCACGCAACCCGCGCCGCGTTCTTTATTCCTGGATTCGCCGTGTCGATTTGGGCACCGCTGGTTCCGTTCGCCAAGAATCAGTCGGCACTGGATGAAGCGAGGCTTGGACTGGTGCTGTTGTGCCTTGGCGCCGGGTCGCTGATGGCAATGCCCATCGCTGGCGTATGGGCATCGCGCGCAGGCTGTAGGCGCATCATGCTGGTCACCGTCGCCCTGATGTGCTCTGCATTGCCGTTTTTGAGCGCAATGCAGTCGGCGGCAGCGTTGGGCGCAATGTTATTTCTGTTCGGTGCTGGCGTTGGTGCGATGGACTGCACGATGAACCTGCAGGCGGTCGTTGTCGAGCGCGAGAGCGGCAAAGTGATGATGTCGGGCTTCCACGCCTTCTACAGCATCGGCGGCTTTGCCGGCGCCTTGCTGATGACGGTACTGCTCAGCGTCGGCATCGCACCGACAATCGCGTCGACGATCGGCGTACTCACCATCCTGATTGTCACCGCGCTCGCCGCCCCGTCTTGGAGAGCGGAGCAGGGCACCCAGCAAGGCCCGCTGCTTGCCTGGCCGCGGGGCAGCGTGTTGTTGATCGGCATCCTGGCCTTTGTCGTGTTTCTGGCCGAAGGCACCATCCTGGATTGGAGCGCCGTCTTCCTGACGCAGGTTCGCAGTGTCGATGCCACCAAGGCCGGCGCGGGCTATGTGATCTTTGCATTGACCATGACCGCCACGCGGCTGTTTGGCGACGCACTGGTAGAACGCGTGGGCCGTGTCCGATCCATCATGGTCGGTGGACTGTGCGCGTGCGCAGGCTTCCTGATTGCCGTGTTGACGCCGTGGTGGCAGCTCTCGCTACTGGGCTCGGGTTGGGATGCGCCAACATCGCACCGGCGTTGTTTTCGATGGCAGGACAACAGCGCGCCATGCCCGAGGGAATGGCGATCACCGCAATGACGACACTTGGCTACGCCGGTGTCCTGGCCGGCCCCGCCTTGATCGGCTTCGCCGCCCACGGCTGGGGGCTGACCGCCGCGCTGATGCTCGTTGCTGCCGCGATGTGTGCGGTCGCGATTTCTGCCCGCTGGTTGCGTTTGGGTGACGCTGAGTAGGGTGGGGGAGGGTTAGGCCAACGCCTCGGTCATCATGGAAAGCAGGCTGGATTGCCACTGCCTCCTAGGTGAAAACAAGCCGACTACCTAATGCAGGCCGCACGGGAGACGTACTACCGCTCACTCAAAGTGTCTGGGCAGTGGGGCGGAAGATGATTTCATTGACGTCGACATCGTCCGGCTGACTGATGGCAAACGCCGCCATGCGGGCATAACTGTCGGCCGGAATGCCGACCTTCGCCACGTAATCGCTGTTCGTTGATTTGACCGCTTCGTCCGAAATATGATCAAGCAGTTCGGTCTTCACCGCACCCGGGCTCAGGATCGTGGTGCGGATGTTGTAGGCCTTCACTTCCTGCCGTAGACCCTCGCAAATCGCACGCACAGCAAACTTCGTTTGCGGAATCACTGCTGCAATGCCGTGCAGCACGCCCTTGATATTCACATCGATCATCTGATTCCACTCTGCCACCTTGAGGCTTTCCAGGTTCGAAAGCGGCATGACCCCTGCATTGTTGATCAACACGTCGACCCGACTGAATGTTTCGGCAGCTGTGTCGACCAACCGGGTCACCTCTTCCGCGCGGGTGACGTCCGTTGCGATCGCGACAGCGTCACCGCCAGCATCGACGATCTCGGCGACGAGGGAGTTGAGGCGTTCCGCCCGCCGCGCCCCTAGAACCACTTTGGCGCCGTGCGCCGCCAGATGACGCGCGGTGGCTTCACCAATACCGCTGGACGCCCCGGTGATGACAACGACTTTGCCTTGGATACCACTACTCATGCGCTTTCTCCGATAGCTAGACCAACACGGAGACACCATCGCCACCGAGTCCACCGACAACGTTAGCCGAGAAAAACAGGCGGATTGGTACCCACGGATTGGATGGGCTCATGCAGGTGCTTCATCAATATCCATTGGCTTTCGTCGCACGCGCGCATTCGTTCGCCATGCATGCCTGGTCATCAGCAAGTTCATCACAGTCGCTGGTGATCCAGCACCAGCTACCACATGAACTTCATCTCACAGCCAAGGTAATTGCTGTCATGACCGCCGGCGGTACGCACGGTGTCGCCGGCCTGGTAATGCACCGCTTCGATGGCGGTTTGCAGGTGTGTGTTGAGCTTCCAGTCACCGCGCAGCTGTAGATAGCGGCCGGTCCAGTGACTGCCGGTGCCCGCAGTGCCGGCCAGCGGAATGTCCGGCTGCACATACACGGCGTCGGCGGTGCTTTGCCGCCATAACAGGCCGAGCGAGGCAGTAACGCTCAGCTGCGTGGTGGGCCGCACGGTGAGCATCGGTTTGATCTGCAGCAAGTTGCTGTAGCCGGTGTAGCCGGCCAGGTTGATGTACGCGCCGTTCGGGAATAACGGGTTGAAGGTTTCAAGCTGTCCATCGCCCGGATGTCGGTCGCCGGAGGCGGTATCGACCTGCAGCCCCAGACGCGGCGTCAATGCGGTGTCCTGCCAGGTGTAGCCGGCCTTGAGGCCTAGGGAAGGTCTGAATAACGATGCCTGAGAGTGCGGAATGTCCGCATCGTTCCGGAGAGTCTCGTTTGGATCTTCGGAGTTTCGCCATTT
>NZ_MDEE01000031.1 GCF_002939865.1 Xanthomonas dyei | reverse complement strand
AGCGTCGCCGAACGTCAGTTGCATGGATGATTCCTCAACACGAGGCGAGTAGTGTCGCGCATCTGCCGTGCTTTGTTCAGAGGTTCCTTAGTTCTTTTGCGTGGGCAGCCCTTTCCTGCATAGGGCAAGATTGGTTCGCGCTGCGCGTACGATTGCCAGATAGCGGTCCGCAAGGATCGGTGGCCAGTTCTCCATTACCGCTTCGTCTTCTGTCGCTGCGTCTTCCGCGTAGGCATTCAACGTTTCCAGACACTGCGCGTAGAGCGCGTTCTTGTACTGGGTGATTGCCAGCTCATTGCGGATATCTCCCTCTTCTTCCCATTCCAGTGTCGGCGCACATTGCGCCAGTACCGGGGACAGGGTGGCCAATGCCGTACTGTAGTCCTTGCGGTCGTAATGCTGCTGAAATGCAGCGCGCGTGCGCGCTAGGGCGTTGCGGCTGCAGGCGTCTATGGCCCGCAGGTACGGGGCTTCGAAACCGCCGTTATAGCCGCACAGAGACTTGCATTCGACCGGCGTGTTGGTTGTCACGTCGATACCTTGGGCGGTCGCCGCAAACTGCACGCTGCAGTCCGTGGGCCCCGTGTCGCTTGTGGCGATGTCTTGGTTCCCATCAATCGCGCCTTCCAGAAAGCACATGGCTTGGCCAGTAGTGCTTTCCAAAGAAAACCGTAGCGATTGCTTGTGTCTGGTCAGTCGCAGATGCCCCCATCCCTTTTCGGTGATGTATTCGCCGGGCACAAGAGCGACGCTTGCTACGGGGTGATCCAGGATCGCTGCGGGTTCGGGCGCGCCGTCAGGCGGCTACGCGAGGCAGATGGCGGTGGCAAATGCCGTAGATGCAAGGCATGTCATTGTCAGAAGGCTGATCTTGTTTTTCCTGTCCATGCGTCTGCTGTGGCGTCCTGGAGGTTATGGAGCGATGGATATCGGCATCACCCTTGATGCGCATCACCGCAATGCCGCACGCACCGTCTGCAACGAGGCGGCAAACAGGTCGACGGCGCGCTTGCCATCGTTGTCCTTGATGGTCTTGTCGGCACCCCTGGCCACCACGAGCGCGTAATTGGGCGCGCTCTCGTCATTGCTTTCCTGTTCGGCGGCGTAGTGCAGCAGGGTGCGGCCCCGGGCGTCGCGGGCGTTGATGGCGATGCCCAGGCTCAGCAGAAAGTCGAGAAAGGTCACTTCCTTTGGAAACGTGTGGCGCGGTAACCAGTGATGGGAGGTGAGATTGTGCAACAGGGTTTGCTGGCCCGGTTGCAGGGCGAGCGGGTCCAGCCCCTTGGCCATGATCAGGCGGACCAGGTCTGGCTGGAAACAATAGGCCAGCGACGAACGCCCATCGGCTGCGGTGCGAGTAGCGTCCGCACCCAGTTCCAGCAGCGCGGTGATGGGGCTGTCGCCGTCGAGCGTGTGGGACAGCAAGGCCGATTGCAGCGGCGTGTAGTGCAGCGAGTCGTCGGGGTTCTGTGCGATGGCCTGCGCGTTGATGTCGGCGCCGCCGGCAACCAGCACACGCACTTTCTCGCCGGTGCTGGCGGTGTGCAGCGGAGTGGTGCCGTGGATGTCGCGCGCGTTGGGATCGGCGCCGTACGCCAGCAGCACGCGTGCGGTGGCGACGCCGCCCCAGTCGAGCATGGTGGTGCCGTTGTCCCAGCGTGCGTCGGGGTCGGCGCCGGCATCCAGTAGTGCTTCCAGCATGTCCAGATAGTCCTGCAGGCTGAGGTGGTTGCGCAGCTTGCTGTCGACGTCTTTCACCGCCTCCTTGCTGGCTTGCTGCAGGGCACGCTTGGCGGCGCGATAGCGCGCGCGGGTCGGTGCATCCTTGGCGTGGGCAATCATGGCATCCAGCGCGTCGAGGCTGCCGATGCTGATGCTGTCGACCAGGTGCTGACGGTATTGGGCGCGGGTCATTGCGGCGATGGGCCCGCGGGTGACCACCAGGTCGTGCAGCGGCCAATAGCGCTGATTGGTCCAGCCGTTGACGCGTGCGCCGTGGTCGATGAGCCAGCGCACGGTGGCCAGCGTGCTGTGTTTGACCGCCGTATTGAGCGGTAGCAACCGTGTGTTGAGCGTTGCGCCGGCCGTGAGTAGGCGCGCGATCATGGCCGTGTTGTCGTGCCGGGTGGCGTAGTTGATGGCGGTGGAAAATTCCTGATCGGACGCGATGTGCTCGCTCAGCCAGTCGCTGTCCGGCGTGCAATCGGGCACGGCGCCTGCCAGCAATGCCGCCTCGATACCGGCGAGCGAATTGGCGCGTGCGGCGTCCAGCAATGCGCGATCGGCCGCACTGCGCTCCACTACCGGCACTGGCGGTGTGTCGTTGTCGGGCTGTGCGGGGTCGCGCTCCAGCCAGGCAAGCCACGCCTTGGCGCCGTTGCTGCCGGCATCCAGGTAGAAGGTGTCGTTTTTTTGGCCATTGCCGAAGCGCATCCACGAGGCCCATTCGGTGCCGGCCATGCCCAACGCCGACATCTGGGTAATGAAGCTGAAGAAATCCGGGGCCAGCGCCAGGCCGTGCAGCATTTCCAGCTCGTGCGAAAAATAGCGCACCGGTTGCCTGGTGGGATCCGGGTGCGTGGTGTCGATGGTCAGCCAGTCGCCATTGATGAGGGTGTAGAAGGCGAACTGGTGTTCCCACAGTGCAGGGCTGTTGGGTGCTTCGGACAGGTCGCGATTGGCCAGCTCCTGCTTCCAGTCCAGAAAGACGGGCAGGGCCATCGTGTCGATGTGGGTCAGGCTCCACACCGCGTCGCGGTTGCAGCTCATGGATGGCAGGTCTTGCTGCTCCATCGCGCGCAGGTGCGAGGGCACGTACCAGCCGAAGGTCACCTCTGCCGACAGCTCGCGCAGGACGCGACGCAGCTGTGTCGGGATCGGCAGGTGGTGACGGCGTTCGATCGACAGCAGCTGACGTTCGGTTGCAGGCGGGGCGATCCGCAGCGGCGTCATCTGCCAGTGGCGCTTGCGGGCGATGGCTTCCATCCAGCGCCATTTCGCCTGCCACAGGGTCCAGCGTGTCTGCAGTGCGGTGTCCTGCGGTGTGCAGGCGCCGAGCAATGTGGAGGTGGCCAGGGCCATAAGGCCGGCCTCGAGAAGCTTGCGGCGTGAGAGCGTGATCAGAAGCGGTTCCTTGCGTCTGGCGACGGGGCGAGGCGTCTGCCAGCAAGGATGCACGCAGCAATGCTAAACGCGCGACAAGACCTTGCCGCATCGGCTGCGGGCGCGGGTGGGGATGTCGGCCAGGCGGCCGCTGCAGGTGCTGCATTGCGCTGGAACCCTGGGCGATCTCTGGCCGCGGGTGGGGCCGGGGCGGCGCAGGTGTCGCACGGTTGCGTAGGATAGGCAGCACGGAGGCACCAGCATGGACCCGACATCCCACCACCAGGATCGCCTGGCTTCGCGCACACGGCTCTACGCGCTGTTGGCGCGAGAGGCGCGCACCGGCGTGATCTTTCGGCGTGGGCCCAGCAAGCAGGTGCAGCTCATCCGCTGGGATCGCGCCACCGACAGCTTCGAGCACGGGCAATGGTTCAAGGGCCGCATCTACGAGCGGCGTTGCGATCTGTCGCCGTCGGGGCGGTTGCTGGTGTATTTCGCGGCCAAGCACAAAGGCGATTTCGGCACCTGGACGGCATTGTCGCGCCCGCCGTTTCTGACCGCGTTGGCGCTTTGGCCCAAGGGCGATGCCTGGGGCGGCGGCGGTGCGTTCGAAGATGAGCAGACGTTGCTGCTGAATCATCGCCCGCAGGAAGGTCGCGAGCCGTTTCCGCTACCGACCGGCTTTCAGCTGAAGCACACGATGGCGGTGCGGCCATTCGGGCAATGGTCTGGCGGTGGCGAAGACGAGCCGATCGACAGCGTGCTGCGGCAGCGCGACGGTTGGCGGGTGCTCGACGCCGGTGAGGGGGAGCGGGGCGGCCTGCGGAGCGGGATGCTCTACCGCTTCACGCGCCCGCGCGTGTGGGAGAAGGACGGCGGTGGCGGGCGTCGGCTGCAATCGCTGCTGCATGCCGTGGGGCGTCAGAACGATGCGTGGTATGCGCTGGATCACCGCGTGCTGGATCGCGATGGTGCCGTGCTGGCGGACTTGCCCGGCACCGACTGGGCCGATTGGGACGGTGGCGACCTGGTGTTCGCGCGTGGCGGCTGCCTGTATCGGCTGTGCAAAAGCGATTTTCGGCGCTATCTGGAGGACGGCGAGCAAGTGGTTCGGCTGCTGCATGACTTCAGCAATGCGCGGTTTGCGCCGGTTGCACCCACGGCGGAGGCGCTGCGCTATTGATCCGCTGCGCAAAACGCCAGCGCGCTGCAGAGTTTGTAGCTAACCAAGCGGCAGCATGCGTCGCCGTGCTTGATGCGCCGCGCCGATGTGCCCACCTTGGTGATGGATCGCGCTGCATAGTTTCATTCGCCTGCGCGCCCGCAGACGTGCCGCAGCGTTGCAATCAGGTGCTGTCTTGCGCGCGCAGGTGAGCGAGCAGCAGCGGGTGCAGCACCGGTGGCATCGGCAGCTTGCGCAGCCCCTGTTCCCACTGCTGAAAAAACGGCGCCAGCACCAGGCGATACCAGACACTTCGCTGGCTGCGTTCGGTTTGCCGTGCGCGCAACTGTTCGACCAGTGCCTGCGCGCGTGGCTGTTCACCGCACTCCAGGTGGTAGAACGCGAACGCCAGCAACACGCTCTCGGGGCTGGCGAACAACACCTCAGGCGGAACCACGCCGTTTGCGTCGCCTTCCATCCGTTGCAGCCAGGTGTCGGCGGACTGCTGGAACCAGGGCCCAGCCAGTTGTTCGTCGATGACGCCGAAATAGCGCGCATCCAGGCCGGGCAGCGCAGCCGCCAGGCGGTCCAGCCCGGCGCTTAGCGCGGCGTCGCTGTGGTCCGGTTTCAGCGCCCAGCCGCCGTAGGCGCCCACGTCCGCGCTGTCCAGGATGTCCTTGCCCAGGAAGGCGGTTGCGGTATCGACAACATGCAGATCGTGCAGCTGCGTGGTCGCCGCACGCTGCTGCCAGACCAGCAGGCGTGCATGCTGCATCCCCACCTGGACGATCAGCTCACCCAGATCCGGTTCGTAGATGGTCCACAGACACTGACGGCTGCCACCGCGGTCGCGGATCCATTGCCAGCGATGCTCCTGTTCAACCGGCACAGGCGACCAGCCAGTGGCTTGCAGCGGTGCGCCCAGGCGTTGTTCGACCAGCAGCGGGAGCAACTCGCGGGCACGTGCTTGCTGACGCTGGGCCTTGTCGCGCGCTGCGCGCAGCGCTGTTGGTGTGCGCTTGGGTTACAGGAAAAAACGCAAGCCGATCACGCGATCGATCTCGCCGAGTACAGCGTTGTCGTCCGGCCGCGGCAGGGCCAGGTCTTCGGGCGCGTCACGCCGAGGCTTGAGTCCACGGCGTGCGGCCAGCGCGCGCAGGGAGTGCAGTGTGTCGGAGGCGAGCAATCCATCCAGGGTGGGCGGGATACCGTCGTCGACGTCGAAGGTCTCGTCCAGCCAGCCGTTGACCAACAGGCCATAGCAGTCGGTGAACAACGCGGTGTCATCGGCCTGGTCGGCGAGCATCAAAAGATCACCGAACACAGTTGCCAGCGGCAGCGTTTGGCCGATGTCTGGTTGGCGGTAGACCACGCGTGCCTGGTCTTGCCAGTGCAGATAGACCTCGCCATGCGCGTCCTCCAGCCAACCCGGTGCCTCGGCGGCCAGGGCCTGCGCGCGCAAGGTCGCGTCGTCGATCTCCTCGGCCGCTGTACGCACCAGCACGCCATGACGCAGTAACTCGGCGTGCAGCCGGAACCAGGTCAGGCCGGTGTCGTAGCGCGCCTGCAGCCGAAGCAGGCTACGCATGAGCGCTGCCTTGTGCGTGCGACGCAAGGTGCTGCGCTCGAGCAAATGGATGCAGCGCTCGACCAACTCCTCAATAGCGTGTCGTGACATCCGGGCGTCCTTTGCGTCAACGGTAAACATCCACGCATCATCATGCCAGCGGGGTGGGCAACCGGGTGAGCGGGAGTCGCAGGGGGGGAACTCCTGGCGCTTGGCGCGGATCAGCGTGCCTGTTGGTGCGCTGTTGCGCACTTTCCATATCAGGGCGTCGTCTGTTATCAAGAACTGTCACGTCGCGCCGCTATTACCAGCTCAATGGAATCGCTGGATTGCGATCGTGGAGAATGTGTTTAACAAATTGACTCGATTGCTTGTCTTGTCTCTGGCGTCTGCGGTGCCCGCCATGGCCGCGGAGCCTGCGTCCTCGCCCACCGATGGTGCCAGCGCGCGCATCCGGATGTTTGGTCAAAATGGCATTGGTATCGTGCTGTACAAGGATGCGGTGTGCACGGCCACGTATGGCGAGAAGGTACGCGCATCCGGTTCGCTGAAAAGCGCTTTCGGTTCGTTGATGGGCTCGGTGAAGAATGAGTCGATCGGCATCCCGGAGACAGAAAATACGCGTCATCTGCGCGACCGGAAGATGATCGGTTCCAAGCCGTTCTACAAGGAATACGCGATCGAGCCTGGTAAGCCGGTCGTTGTGGAGGCGGGTGCGAGCTCGCCGGCGCATTGGAGTCAGTCGCCTGGGTACCACATTGGCTGGAGCTGCGGCGCATTGCTTGCTTCTACGTTTGTTCCGGAACCTGGCGCAGATTACGAGGTGGCCTTGAACCTGGATTTTCGTAGCTCGGTTTGCACGCTGGCGGTCAATCGTGTGGATGCGAACGGTCAGGTCAGTCCGGTGGATGTTGCGCCGGTTGCAAAAGACTGCAAGTAACTTGCAGCACATCGGCGCAGCAGAAACAAAACAGGTGCAGCACAAGCGCTGCACGATTGGCCGTGGCAATTTACGAGTGCTTGATCGAATCCCTTCACGCTCGTTAGTGCTGGCGACGTGTATCGCCGCAATTGCCTGGGTAACCCCTGCGGCTGTCGCGCATCCGGGTGGATTGAACAAGCAGGGCTGCCACAACGATCGCAAGAACGGTGGCTACCACTGTCACCGCTCCGCCAGTGGCGAAGGCAAACCGACGGCCGCGGCCGAGCTGCTTGATCGGTCCCCGTGGATCCCATCGACCGGGGCGGTCTTCCGCAATTGCGCAGAAGCACGCGCAGCGGGTGCTGCACCGGTGCAGCGTGGCGATCCAGGATATGGCCCACATCTGGATCGCGACCATGATGGCGTGGGATGCGAACCGTCGCGTCGGCGCTGATGCACCACGCCATCCTGCGTGCTGATCACTGTCACGTGTGGCGCATACGTGTTGCGAGCATGGGCCGTGCATCTGTCCTGGATGCGTGACCCAGGATCACCACTCACCAATCCGTCGGCGCGTAATCCTTCAAAAACTGCCCCCACACGTGCTCGCCGGTGTTGAAGCCGTGGATGATCGGGTCGACGATGCGGGCGGCGCCGTCGACGATGTCCAGCGGCGGGTGGAAACGTTCCTGCTGCACCTTGAGCGCAGCGATGTCGGCGGGATCTTCATCAGTGACCCAGCCAGTGTCCACGCTGTTCATGTGGATGCCGTCGTTTTGATAATCGGCGGCCGAGGTGCGCGTCATCATGTTCAATGCGGCCTTGGCCATGTTGGTATGCGGGTGACGGGTGGTCTTGAAATTGCGGTAGAACTGCCCCTCCATCGCCGAGACATTGACGATGTGTTTGTCGCGCTCGGGCGTGCGCAGCATCAGCGGCTTGAGCCGCGCGTTGATGATGAAGGGCGCGATGGCGTTGACCAGTTGCGTTTCCAGCAGCTCGACCGACGGCACTTCGGCCATCAGCAGGCGCCAGGAGTTGCGTCCGCGCAAGTCGACCTGCTGCAGATCCTGATCGAGACGGCCTTCGGGGAACAGGTGCTCCTGCCCGACCAGCTCGTCGTCCAGCAGTGCCACCTGCGACAGCTCGGCGGCGCGGGTGAGGCCATCGGCATCGGCCAGGCCGCGTCCATGCACGGCCGGCAGCGCGGTAGCCGAGGCTTCGCGCAATAACTCGGGCGTGCGCAGGCCTTCGTAATGGCCAACGAGCTTTTGGACGGCGTCCGGCAGTGCATCCAGTGCGGCGGTTTCGTTGGCCATCATGTGCGCGTAGAACTGCGGCGGGCGGCGCACCGTCTGACAGGCGTTGTTGATGATGAAGTCCAGCCGCTCGCGTGTGGCCAGCAACTGGCTGCAGAACGCCTCGACGCTGGGCGTGTGGCGCAGATCCAGGCCGAACACCTGCAGGCGATGACCCCACTGCGCAAAATCCGGTTCTTCCGCGTAGCGCGCGGCCGAATCGCGCGGGAAACGCGTGGTGACGATGAGCTCGGCGCCGGCGCGCAACAGCTTCAAGCCGGCCTGATACCCGATCTTGACCCGTCCGCCGGTGAGCAACGCCACGCGGCCGCGCAGGTCGGCGGTTTCGGTGCGCTTGAAGAAATTCAGCTCGGCACAGGCCGGGCACATCTGATCGTAGAAGTGATGCAGCTGGGTGAACTTCTGCTTGCACACATAGCAGTGCCGCAGCTCGGGCGAATGCATCGGCTCCGGCGTCTCGGATGCGTTCTCGCCGTTGTGCGCGTCGTGCAGTCCAGCGGCGTGCGGCGGGAATACGTTCGGTGTGCTGAACACCGGCTTGCGCCGCAACGCACGGATACCACGCTGTTCGAGCAGCGCCTCTGCCTTGCGCACCTTCTCCTGATGCCGCTCGCGCTCGCGCTGCTTGAGCAGCTGCCGGCGCGCCTTCGGCTCGGGGTGATAGACCTTGGCCACCACCTGGTGCAGGCGCACGCGGTCGGCTTCGGGCAACGCGTCGAGCACGCTGCGGTCGGCCTCGATGGCCTCCAGTAGATCCAGCGCGGCGCGCAGGCGGTCGGTCAGGGGCAGGTCGTCGGTGGGCGGGGGTGCGGGGGGCGTGGTGTTCAAGGTAGATCCGAAAGAAGCGGCACAGGCCGTGGCAAGGACGGCGGGCAGCCGGGAATGCACAAAGGGACGCAGGTGAGGACGACAGCGGGCTGCCGGCTGGCGGCAAGCGATCGGCCGCAACTCGGGCATTTTCGCCGATTGTGGGGCCGCGGCGCCAATCGACGGGTGGGAGGGGGTGCCAGGTGCCCCGGATACCTGATGCGTGTGCTCTGCGAGAGTTCTGTTGCCAAAGCCATCTGCTCGCGTCAAGCGTCGCCAAGCGCAACAGTGGCCACCTGCAGCCGTCCCGTGATCGCGCGCTAGCAGGCAGCGCATCAGGGAGCGCGCTGCGACCTGCTGAAGCGACTTTTGCGGTAAGCACGCGCTCTGATTGCAGGCCCGCTCACGTGTTTTCCAACATGGCTGGGCTACGGTGCTTGCCTGTTCTGCAGTGCAAGGAAACACCATGGGCCTGCTGGTCGATGGCAAGTGGCAAGACCGTTGGTACGACACCGATAAGAGCGATGGGCGCTTCGAGCGTTCGCAAGCGCAATTTTGCAATTGGGTGACGCGCGACGGCGCAGCGGGGCCGCATGGGGATGGTGGATTTCAGGCGGCAGCGGGGCGTTATCACCTGTATGTGTCGTTGGCGTGCCCGTGGGCGCATCGCGCCTTGATCTTTCGCCGCCTCAAGGGGTTGGAGCCGCTGATCGATGTGTCGGTAGTGAATTGGTTGATGCGCGACCAGGGCTGGACGTTCGATCCCGGCCCGGGTGTGGTAGCCGATCCGATTCACCACGCCACGCGCCTGTACGAGGTGTATCTCAAGGCCGACCCGCATTACTCCGGACGCGTGACCGTGCCGGTGTTGTGGGATCGCGAGCGCAACACGGTGGTGAGCAACGAGTCAGCCGATATCATCCGCATGTTCAATAACGCCTTCGATGAAGTTGGTGCGGCCGAAGGCGATTTCTATCCGGCCCCGTTGCGCGAGCAGATCGATGCGCTCAACGCGCGCATCTACGACACCGTGAATAACGGCGTTTACAAGGCGGGCTTTGCCACCACGCAGCCTGCCTACGAAGCAGCGGTAGCGCCGCTGTTCGAGACGCTGGATTGGCTGGAGACGCACCTGGGTGAGCAACGCTATCTCTGCGGCGCCACGCTCACGGAAGCAGATTGGCGGCTGTTCACGACGTTGATCCGGTTCGATGCGGTGTATGTCGGTCACTTCAAATGCAATCTGCGAAGGATTGCCGACTATCCGCAGTTGTCCGGATTTCTGCGCGAGCTCTATCAGATGCCCGGTATTGCAGACACCGTGAACTTTCAGCACATCAAGGGCCACTACTATCAAAGTCACGACAGCATCAACCCGACCGCTATCGTGCCGATGGGGCCGGTGCTGGATCTGCATGCAGCGCATGGGCGCGGTGGTTGAGACGCAGCCGGCCGTTTTGGACTAACGCTTCGCTGCATCCCGAATGATCAACGTCGCCGCACCCACCGAGATGGCGTCTTCGGCAACACCGGTACTGGTCTGGCCGTAGCGCTCGATCGCACGCATGCGCGCATTGAAGGTGAGATAGGCGGCGGCCACCGCAGTGGTGGCGCCGAGCAATGCCGCGATGCCACGTTGTTCGCGCGGTGCCAATGCGGTGCCGACGATGACACCTGTGGCGATGCGGGCAAGCATGCCGGGCAGCACGATGCGGTCCGGGGCGGTTTTCATCTTGTCGCCGGCGAGCTCGCCGCCAGCCAGTGCCAGCATGCCGGCCGATGCCAGGGGATTGGCGAGCAACGCCGACGCGCCATTGTCGGCGGGAAGTTTGCCGGTGCGTGCCGCGTTGGCCACTGCAGCCAGTGGGGTCATCGAGCGCATGCCGGCGACGGCGCTCATCAAAATGGAGTGGATCAATGCCATGTGCACCTCTGCAAGGGCGCGCCGACGGACTCCCACGTGGAGCCAGCAGGCGCGCATCAGGTTGTTGGTGCTCAGAGCCTAGGAGGCCGGATGTCTGCGCGATGGCAAGGCGGTGCCAGTGTGATGTGTGCTTGCGTAACGACATGACGCGCTCGCTTGACGCGTGGCATCACGTGCGAGCGATAAGTGCCTGTGTGGTCGTGCGCAATGTAGCAGCGGCGGCGGCCATGCCACATTGCGTCTTGACGCTGCCTGGCCATGCAGGCGCGGCAGCGCTTGCCATCGCCAAGACCGGTCAGGGTTGCTTTGCAAAGCTGCCCGCGCGCCACGCCATCCACAACACGGTCAGACCGACCGCCAGGCAGATCAGCACGCCGGGCAGCGAGGCTTCCGGGCCGAAGGCACCGCCGGTGAGCCATTCGGGAAATCCGGGACGGGCCGTGCTGCGGGCGATGGACGGGCCCATGTCGGTTCCGGAAACCGCTGCACCAAACAGATAGCCCTGGGTGAAGTTCCAGGCGATATGCACGCCGATCGACATCCAGATGCGGCCGGTCAATGCGTAGAACGCGCCCAGCAGGATGCCGGCTTCCAGTGCGATGCAAATCGCCGCAAACGCCGTTGCATGCGGGTTGGCGATATGGCCGAAGCCGAACAGTGCAGCAGAGGCGGCGAACGCCACCCATGGGCCGAACGCGCGCCATACCAGGCGCAGAAAGATGGCGCGGAACAACAGCTCTTCGACCACCCCGGCCTGCAAGGCCTTGCGCACCGCTGTCCAGGCCGGTGCCGGGCCGAGTGCTTGAATGTCGTACAGCCCGAACAACGCCATGCTGCCCATGACCGCGGCGAACATGGCCGTGCCAACAACTAGGCCAATGGTCAGCTGCGGCAGCATCGGGCGCAGCGCAAGCTCGCTGGCGCGTCGCCCTTCGGCCAGGTGCACCGCCAACACGTAGACCGCCAATCCAACCGCGATGCCGATCAGGCTCGCGACCAGTTGCAGGGGGCCGGAGTCCTTGGGCAGCAGGCTGCCGATGCCTCTGCCGGCCATGGGCGCCAGCGTTGCGACCACCACCAGCAGCAGGACCGCCCAGGCAATCGCTCGCAGCCAGCGTAGGCGGCCGGGATGCAGAAATTTGCGCTCGCCCAGCGCGATCCGGTGGGGCGTGTGGCTGTGCGTGGCCAGTGCGCTATTGGCAACCGATGGCGTGGGTGCGTGCATTGGGGACGTCCTGTGGGGTGGTTGCTAGCGGGTGGTTGAGCGGAATGAGGCGTCTGAGGCGGCTGCGATACGAGTCGCGAATGAGCGGTGCTGCAAGGCGGCGATGGCTTCAGCAAGGACAGCGGAGAGCGCAACGGACAGCTCCCGATCGAGCTGTGCGGCGGCTGCGTTGGTCGCGGCCCATTGCTGTTGCAACGCAGGCACCATCTTTTTTGCCTTCGGCGTCAGTGCCACGATGCGTTCGCGCGCATCGGCCCCTGGCCTCAACACGGTGAGCCGTTGTCGGGTCATCTGCGCCACGGTCTGGCTGGCAGCGGAGTGGGTGATGCCGATCTCCTGCGCTAGAGCCTTGATAGGCAGCGGCCCGGATCGCAGCAGGACGCGCAGGACGGGTGTGTAGCGCGGCCGCCAGTCCAGCCCTGCAGCGGCGTAGACCGCTTCCAGATCGCCATCGAGCAGCTCGATCAGGTGACGGACCAGGGTGCCTAGGATCGGAGATGGTGCGCTCATGACTCAAATGTATAAGCGCTGTTGTATTTGCGCTATGTGCCCTAAGTGGGGGGCATCAACGTCAGCTGGGTGAGGTGGTCGGAGGTGCTGCGTAGGCTGATGTGCTGTGTTCCGGAGAGAGTGCGGTGGTGGAGAGATCCGGGCGGAGTTGCACGTGATAGCGCTTGACCTCGACCTCGAACCCTGCGCCCGGCAGTGTCGGCGCTGCGGCCATCAGCGAACACGCTGCGAGTGCCAGCAGCGCAATTGCCCGTCGCGACATCGGGACCTTGCATCCAGCCAGCACCCGATGTTTCACCGCTCGCTCCGATCAGGAGTCTTTATCCCGAGCAAGGCCTTCAAGCCGTGGGTGGCGCCGCGTGGCCCGATGGTCAGGTGGTCCTCGTCATTGAGCACGTCCAGCTCGACCTGCAACGACGGATAGTGTCGCGCGCGCAGTGCCTGTGCCATGTGCTGTGCATCGATGACCATGTCGTAATTCTGGTGGTAGCGCACCTGCTCGTACTCGCCGACGTACATGTACACCTGCGCCGGCAGGTCGGTATGCGAGGCGGCAAAGCTTTTTTCCTGCGCCACCATCGCGTGCTCGCCGTACCAGTACGATGGGCTGCCCAGGATGTAGCCGGCAAACATCTCCGGTGTGCTCAACAGGATCTGCGTGCCCAGCAGGCCACCGTACGAATGCCCCAGATACAGGCGGCGCTGTTCGTCGGTTCGGTAGCGGTTGGCAACGAATGGCAGCACGCGATCGCGCAGGTAGCGGATGTAGTCGGCGCTCTTGCCGTGGGTGGCAACGGGCGCTGCGGTTGGGCCATCTTCCGGTGTGGGCGTGTAATCGCGTCTGCGGCTCGGCATGGGCTCGTCGCCGAGTGCGTAGGACAACCCAACCAGAATGAAGTCCTCGATGGCTGGCCCTTCGCCGTTCAAGCGACGCGCGATCTGCTTGACCAGTGGAAACGCATAGTCGCCATCGGTGGCATACAGCACCGGGTAGCGGCGCTGTGGATTGTCCGCATAGCCACGTGGCAGGGCGACGAAGACCTGGTAGGTGCGACCTGTCGCCGGATCGGGCACGTCCCAGACCTGCGTGTCGGCGAGTTCATACGGTTGGCCCTCGCCACGCTGGCTACCGGGTGCGTGAGCGGGCGTGCGCGCTGACACCGTTGGCTGTGGCGTCGCTGCTGTAGCCGGTGTTGGCGGCGGAGCTGGTGCCTTGCCGCAGCCAGCCAGAAGCAATATTCCCAATCCTGTTGATGACAGCTTATTCAAGACAGCCTCCTGCGTGGCGCTAGAGCGAAATGTTGTTGCAGTAGTGCAGATGACATCTAGACGAGGAGACGCGGCGAACCGCGCGCACCAGCTCTGTCGCGTTGGACGCATATATACACCGATGATGTCAGTCGACCTGAAAGAAGCAATAGGCACCTGGCGCCGCACAACACATGTGGGTCCAAAGTCTTCGATGATCGAACGGCGTAGCGCTTCCAACCAGCTAAAACCGCGGGAACACATGCCTTCAGTTCAACGGACCAACTATGCGCAACGCCGCTGCCTTGGCCATATCGTTCGGATTGGTGCCGGGCAGGCCCTGCGGCACGGCCATGCCTCTGCTGCGATAGAAGTCGGACCAGTACGGCGACACGTTGCCGGTCTGCAGGTTTTTGAAGTTCATCGGTTGCAGCGCAAACACCTGATGTGCACGAAAGGCGCGCTCGATGAAGTCCGAGCAGTAGTAACGGTTGTCGTCCTGCACGTAGGTCTGGTTGTACGGTTTGCCGAGCATGCGCCGCGCCTGCGCGATGGCGTCGGCAATGGCGGGGCGATGCGCGGGGGTGAGCCGGTATACGACGATCTGCCGCTGCTTGGCGGTGGCCTCATCGATGAATGCCTGCAGCGGTTGCTCGCGCGAGCCTTGTTCGTCGGCATGCAGTACCACCCCGGTATCGCCGGCATGCGCCACCAGCGCGACATGGTCGAAGCTGGGTTCACCCTGCGTGGCGGTGGCGTCGTCGATGGCGCCGCTCAGGCCGCTGCGCGCCGCGGTGACGAATAGCAGATCGCCATCGTGCACCTTTCGCGCCAGTGCCGTCGCGGGAAGTAACGCGAGCAACAGTAACAACAGCAGAGCGATACGCATTGTGTGAGGCTTCAGGACGGCGGTGCCGGCATTATCGCCGGGATGCGCTTGGATGCGCCGAGCCGTAGGACGCTGCGTGCGTGTCGCGACCACCAGCAAGCGTGGGACGTGTACTGGCAGCGCCACGTGCCGGTTCACTTGGCCTTGCCTGTAAACTGCTGCTGCCAGCGGGCGTCGCCGCCGCCATCGCGTCGCGGCAATCCTTGAGTGTCCACTGGAGTGTTGCATGCGTTCTGCTGCTGCGTTGTCGCCGATGGGTCGCCTGTTTGCGGTTGGCGCCTTGATCGAAGGCGTGACCTGGGCCGGGCTGTTGCTCGGCATGGTGCTCAAGTACGGCACACAAACCACCGAGGTGGTGGTGTGGCTGTTCGGTCGCCTGCACGGCGGCGCCTTTCTCTTCTACGTGGTGGTGAGCGTGCTTGCCGCACTGAGGCTGCGTTGGCCGTGGTGGGCCTGGGCGCTGAGCCTGCTGGCCGCGCTGCCGCCGTTGGTGACGGTGCCGTTGGAGATGTGGTTCCGGCGCATCGGCTTGCTTGGCCAGCGGCCGCCGTCTGTCGGTTGATGCGGAGCATGCGTTTAGGCCGCTTGCGGCATCGCCCGCAGTAGGTTCGGGCGCAGTAGGCCAGCCAGTCGCAGGTTTGCAGCATCACCGATTGCGCTGATGGGGCAGGGACGCGGCGGCAGGCGTTTGCCACCATGCGACTCTCAAGGACAGGTCGTGGTGGCACTATGCGTGGTTGGACGATAGGCGTGCTGAGTGTGCTGGCGTGGGCGGTCGTAAGCCCGGGATATGCGCAGAGCGCGTCGGAAACCGTGGATCTGGCGCCGTATCTCAAGAGCGACCAGTTCGAGCGGATCAAGATCTCACCGTCCGGTGCGTATTTCGCACTGACCATGCCGCTGGAAGATCGCACCGTGCTGGGCATCGTGCGGCGGCAGGACAAGGTGGCCACGGCCAAGGTCACCGGCGGCGTCAACAGCGTGGTGGACGATTTCTGGTGGGCCAGCGATGAGCGCATCGTGGTGTCGATGGCGCAGCGGCTGGGCTCGCGCGACGAGCCGGTGGCCATCGGCCAGCTGCATGCCATCGATGCCGACGGCAAGAATGGCCGGCTGTTGGCCAGCCCGTATGGGACCAATCCGGACATCAACGGCGCGCAGTTGAAGATGGACCTGGACCCGGCGACCTACATGCTGGACACCTTGCCGGGCGACACGCGCAACATCCTGGTATCGGCGGTTCCGTTCGTGGGCGATCCCAACGTCCGCATCGACAAGCTGGATATCCAGACCGGCCGGCGCACGACCGTGGCGACCTCGCCGGTCCGTCGGGCAGGGTTTGTGACCGACCAGCAAGGACGTATTCGCTTTGCCAACGGCCTGGACATCAGCAACGTCAGCAAGCTGTATTACCGCGACAACGACGACGCGCCGTGGCGGCTGATCAACGATGCGGCCACCAGCAAACGGCGTGAGTTTCCGCTGGGTTTTTCCGCCGATGGCAGCCGCGCTTATCTGCAGGTGGAGCAGGCCGCCGGCACCGACGTGCTGGTGGCGTGGGACCCGGCAACCAGCAAGGCAACACCGCTCTTGCACGACGATACCGTGGACCCGTATCACATCCTGCGCGATCTGGACGGCACCACGCCGATCGGTGCGTCGTATATGAGCGATCGCGTGCGCAATCGCTTCTTCGACGAAACAGCGCCCACCGCCAAGTTGTATCGCAGCCTGGAAAAAGCCTTCGACGGCAACGCGGTCTATATCACCTCGGCCACCAGCGATCGCCGTCTGGTGCTGGTGTATGTGTGGAGCGATCGCAACAACGGCGATTACTATCTGTTCGACACGGTCAGCAAGAAGGCCGACCGCGTGTTCAGCCGTCGCGAATGGTTTCCGCCCGATGGAGTGCCGGCGACCAGGCAGGTGAGCTTCAAGGCGCGCGATGGCCTGGTGCTGCATGGCTACCTGACCCAGCCATTGCATGCGCAAGCCGGCACGCCGCTACCGTTGATCGTGATGCCGCATGGCGGCCCGTTCGGGATCTTCGATAAATGGGAGTTCGATGACGATACTCAGTTGCTGGCGGCAGCCGGTTACGCGGTGCTGCGCGTCAACTACCGCGGCTCGGCCAACTATGGCGACGCGTTTACCCAGGCCGGTGCCAAGGAGTGGGGCGGACGCATGCAGGACGATGTCACCGATGCCACCCGCTGGGCCATCGGCGCCGGTATTGCCGACGCATCGCGCATCTGCATCTATGGTGCCAGCTACGGCGGCTATGCAGCGCTGATGGGCGTGGCCAAGGAGCCGGCGCTGTATCGCTGCGCGGCCGGTTATGTGGGCGTCTACGATCTGGACATGATGGCGCGCGATACCGGGCGCTCCGCGCGTTGGGCCAAGAACTGGACGGTCGATTGGCTGGGCGCACGCGACACCTTGGCTGCGCGCTCGCCGGTGACCTTGGCACGGCAGATCAATGTACCGGTGTTTCTGGCGGCCGGCGGCAAGGACGAGCGCGCGCCGATCGAACATACCAAGGCCATGGAGCGCGCGTTGAAGGGCGCCGGCGTGCCGGTGGAGTCGCTGTACTTCCCCAACGAGGGTCACGGCTTCTACACCGAAGCGCATCGACGAGAGTACTACACGCGCTTGCTGGCGTTCTTGAGCAAGCAGCTGGGTGGTGCGACGGCGAAGTAATCGGTTGGCGTCCCATCAGGTGTTGCCTGATGGGGCGCGTTATCGAGAGCGCTTGCTGTGGTGGTGCGTGAAGCTTGATGCGCTAGCTGCATTGCGCATTGCGCATTGCGCCTGCATTTTTTCGCGTTGCTGGGTTGCTGTGTTGGGGGGCTACGGGTCTACAGGTAAGGCATCGCGGCCGGCGCCGCTCCTACGGTTTTTGGGGCTTTGCAGGTTTGTGCGAGCGATGCTCGGGTGCATTGCGAATCTCATGTTGCGCATTAGACAGCTGCTGCACGACGGAGCAGGCCAGCTGCATCACCGCTTTCCTGTGCACTTCCCCCCTTTAATTGCTCTGGCAGCACGGCACCGTCGATGGTCGACGATGCCGTGTCCAGCATCAATCACCTCTCCGGCACAGGCTTCATTTGATACTGCGCCGGCGGCGTGGCACCGAGCAGGTATTGCACGAAATAATCCCAGCGGCGGCGGGTGACATACGGGGTCATCTCGCCGTAGCCGTGTTTGGCGTTGGGCAGCATCAGCATGTCGAAGTTCTTGTTGGCCTTGATCAGCGCATCGGCCACCAGCAGGGTGAGATACGGCGGCACGTTGTCGTCCAGCGTGCCGTGCACCAGCATCAGCCTGCCTTTGAGCTTGCTGGCGTGCGTGGCGTTGGCCTGGTCGTCGTAGTTGGAGGTGCCGTCTTTGTTGACGATGTGCTCGCCGTGGTACTTCTCCGCCCAGTCGTCTTCGTAGCCGCGGTTGTCGTGGTTGCCGCTTTCCGACCACGCCACCTTGAAGAAGTCGGGGTAGCGCAGCATTGCGCCGGTGGAGGCGTTGCCGCCGCCGGAATGCCCCCAGATGCCGACACGGGTAAGGTCCATCCATGGGTAGCGCTGCCCCAGTTCCTTCAGTCCGGCGACCTGGTCGGGCAAGGTGTTGTCGCCCATGTCGCCGTACCAGGTGTCGTGGAAGGCCTTGGAGCGCCACGGCGTGCCCATGCCGTCGATGGCGATGACAATGAAACCGAGTTCGGCCAGCGATTGATTGTCGCCATGGCCGGCATAGAACCCGCGGCCGCGGACCGAGCCGGTCTGCGGGCCGGGGTAGATGTAATCGATGACCGGATACGTGCGGCTGGCGTCGAAGTTGCTGGGCTTGAACATCAACCCGTACAGCGTGGTCTTGCCATCGCGCGCCTTGACCGTGATCGGCTCCGGCGGCACCCAGCCGGCGGCCTTGAGGCGGGTGATGTCGGCAGTGGCTATCGTGCTGATGCTGCGGCCGTCGGCGGCGTCGCGCAGCAGCGTGACCGGTGGCGTCAGCGAGGTGGAATAGGTATCGACAAAGCGCGCACCATCGGGCGATAGCGCGACGCTGTGGTCGGCCACTTCCGGCGTGAGCAATACCGGCGCGCCGCCATCCAGGCTCACCTTCCACAGCTGCTGGTAATACGGGTCCACGCCCGGCGAACGGCCGACTGCCATGAACCAGGCGGTGCGTGTCGCCGGGTCTACGCGCAATAGCTCGGTGACGTTGCCTTGGCCAGTGGTGATGGCGTGCTTGGGCTTGCCGGTGCGCAGGTCGTAGAGAAACAGCTGGCCCCAATCGCTGCGCTCGGAAAACCACACCGCCTCATTGCTGGCCGGCAGATACGCCCAGTTGGCGGCCACCTGGCCGCTTTCGTAATAGGTCTTGGCGGTTTCGTCGAACGCGGTGCGGACCTCGCCGGTGGCGGCATCGGCGATGCGGAACCAGGTCTGCTTGTGGAAGCGCGAGGTGGAGGCGAATGCCAGCGTCTTGCCGTCGGGTGCCCATTTTGCATCGTCCCAGGCGCCATCGTTGCCGCAGCTGACGTCATCGCACAAGGTGGAGCGGTGTTGGTCCGGCGGCATCTTCAACCGCACCACGCTGCGCGATGGCACATCGATGATGACGCGCTCGATCATGGTCACGTCCTTGTCGCCGGCCAGCGGGTATTTCCATGCCTGCAGCTCGGGGTGACCGAGCTTGGTACTGACCAGGTACATGTCGCCGGTCTTGCGCTGGTCCTGCTGGAATGTCGCTATTTTGCGCGAGTCCGGCGACCACGCCACGATGGCGCGATCGCTGTGCTGCCAGCCGGCGTTGTCGGTGGCGTAGCCGAAATTTTCCACGCCATCGCGGGTGAGCTGGGTTTCCTGGCCGCTGGCCAGATCGCGTACCCACAGGTTCCAGTCGCGAATGAAGGCCTCACTGCGCTTGTCCGGCGACAAGACGCCAGGTTCCGGTTTGTCCTTGGCGTACAGCTTGCTACAACGCGCACGCGCATCGCAGACCACGGCGGTATCGCGCACATCGAAGCGGTAACGACCATCGGCGGTGACCTTGACCACCGGCGCGAAGGTGTCGGCCTTGAGCGGTTTGTCGCCGGTCTTCAATAGCGTGTTAAGCGAAGCGACCAGCGCGGACTGTTTGAAGATCGGTGCGGTCTTGCCGGTGGCGGTATCCAGCTGCAGCAGCCGATCGCCCTTGGCATCGTGGTCGACATAGACCAGGTGGGTGGCGTCCAGCCAGTCGATGCGTGAGGCGGTGTGATCGACCAATGGCTGGGTGAGGTAGCTGATCAGACGCTCGGCGCGCGCATAGTCGGCCTCGGTGACGCTGGGCGGCTGCGCACTGGCGATGACCGGCAGGACGGCCAGGGCGAGGGCGGCGAACAGCTGCCGCATCGGAAACGGGGTGGGCATGAAAGACTCTCCGGGACGAAAGGAGCGCGCAATGCGGCCGGCGCGACCGTCCGATGCTACCTGCCACGTGGGCCGGGTGCCTCTGCCAGAAGTCGTGTCTGCGCCGTTTTCGACGGTGGCAGGCCGCACGCGTTTGGGCGACCGAGTGAGCGTGGCCGACGCGGGGCGGACCTGTGATCGAGCGGTTGCCGAGCGGATCGCCCGGCCCGGCACCGCCACAGCGTGACCGTGAGGTTCGTCGAGCGCGATGCCCATCGAGGGAGATCACACCCGTGGACCGCACGCGCGCTGCGTGATCGGCCAGCCACTGACGACGGGAATGTCACGCTATGCAATAAGTTTCTCGGCGTCCACACAGTGCCATGCGGCACGATTTGGGTTTACTGAACGCACGCAACGTTGACTGGAGGCCGTCTGATGTCATGGTTCCGCCGCTTGGCACTGTCCCCCTTTATCAAGGCACACCCGCCGCGCAAGACGCAGCCTGCCCCGGCGGATCTGATTGCCGCCTATGCGCCGGTGCTGCCTGCCAGCCTGCTTGAACTCTGGCGCCAAAAAGGACTGGGGCACTATGGCGACATGCAACTCGCGCTGATCGACCCCCGGCAATGGCAACCGGTGCTGGATCGCTGGATCGTCTCGCCACCCGATGCGGTGCGGCGTATTCCGATTGCGCTCACCCCCTTCGGCGCGCTGCTGTACTACCGCAAGCTGACCGCCACCGACGAAGACGTGGTCTACCTGGACCCGGTCTCCAAAGCCGCCGCTGACCTGAGCTGGAGCCTGGACGACTTCTTCAACCAGTCCCTGTGCGAGGCGGAATTCTGCGACTCCCTGATCCCATCGGCCCTGCTCGCCGCCGCGCGCAAAGAGTGCGGCGCACTGGCTGCGGGCGAGGTCTACGAGATCGATCAGATGCTGTTTTCGATGCAGATGTTGCGGGTCAACAAGGTCGATGCGTTGGCGCTGCACAGCCGGCTTCGCGATGCTGTCGACGGCCCTGCAACCGTCGCCGATGCACCGACGACCAATGGCGACGCATTGCCCGCAGAGCAGCGCTCTCTGTTTGAGGGCATCTTCAACGCGCCACACTCCGGCAACGATCTGCACGGCGTGTACCTGTCGTCGTATATCGATTGGCATCGCATGCTGGCGCTCGAGCCCAACGGCCAGTATCGCCTGCTGTTCTGGAAAATCGATCATCGCAGTCTTGCACGCACCAATGTGCGTGCGTATGCGGGCCGCTATGCGGTGACGCATACCGAGATGGGCGACGAACACGTGACGCTGGACATCCGGTTGCGCAGCGACTCGAGTGGTAGCGATGCCAACGATGCGCAGCTGGTGGTCATGCGCTCGGGTACCGACATGTTTCTGTTGCGTAGCGACGAACTGGCAGACATGGCAACGGCCATGGATGGCTCGAACACGCTGGGCCGCAGCGAGTACTACTTTCGCAAGGTGAGGTTGAGTGATGCATTTGTCGAGGAGCCATCCGATGGACGCGCTGCGCCGCCGCTTGCCGACCTTCCACGCGCGTTACAGCAACGGGTGAATGCCGAAGCGATCATCGCCACCATCACCCATGTGGACGACGTCGACCCCGACGCTGAAGACGACGGCGCCGGCACCGTCATGTGCACACTGGACCGAGGCCAAGACGATGGGCTGCGTATGAACATGCCGCTGCGCTCGCCGCCAGACACGGGGCGTGGCCTGTATGGCTGGGTCTGGGAGATGCACCCTGCAGCCTGTCGGGTCGGCATCAACTATCAACGCGGTCGCGATGGCAAGCTCGAACAGGGTCCTGTTGTGGGCGATGTGTTGACCAGCCGCCTGAGCGGGGAATGAGATCCCGGTGCGCTGCGCAGGCCGTGCTCGCAGCGCTGCCAAGCCAGTCGCTTACTTGCTCATGCAGCGCGTCCAGCGCTCATTGACCCGCTGCGCAAACCAGGCAGTGGTCAGCGTGCGGGTGATCTTGGGGCTATCCAGGGTGATGCCGGGCAGCACCGCACGCGGCAAGGCCTTGCCGGCGCTGCGGTCGGCCAGCGCGAACACCTGGCGATACAGGGCGCTTTGTTCGAACTCCAGCGTGTTGCCGGCTTCCAGCGCACTGCGGATCTGGCGGTCGCTCAGCGCCAGCTGGCTGCCCAGCGAGCGCACCGCGCGCTCGGTGCCACCGGGTGACTCCAGGCTGGCGCCGGGCGTGAGCAGGTCGCCGTCCAGTGCGAGCGCGATGCCGCTGGCCTTGCTCAGTGCGGCCTGAAACGCGGCATTGCGGCTGGCATACCAACCGGCGTTGAAGTCGGCAAATCGATACAGCAGCGCATCGTAGGTCGTGGGGTAGCCCAGCAGATGGGTGGTGCCGAACCACAGCCCGCCACGGCGGCTGAACACCTCGTGGCGGACCGAGCTGTCGGGCGGATACGGGTAGCGTGCGGCATGTTGTTCGGCGAAGGCGATGCTCACCTGCATCGGCCCGGCGGTATGCACCGGATTGAGCCCGTCGAACAGGCGCGCGCCCAGCGGCACGCTGCCGGTGAAGTCTTCGAAGATGCGGCTCAGTTCCTGCTCGGTACGCGCCGCGGCGATACGGGTGGCGTAACTGCGGCCATCCGGCGAGGTGATGCGCAGGGCGGCATCGACCATGAAAGCCGGGATGTGGTGCGCACTGGCGCGGCGGTCGATTTCCGCGCGCGAGATCTTGCCCAGGTTGGGCACCGCGGGGTTTGCCTGGTAAGTCGATTCCTGCTCGGTCACCGCCAGCACGGCGCAGATGTGCTCGGCGCTGGTGTCCAGTGCCTGCGACGACAGCGCGACATACACATCGTTGGCCCAGCCGTTGCGATCGGGCAGGTTGGCCGGCAGGCGCCGTGCGATGTCGGCCTTGACCGCCTCCGGCGAGCGCTGCGGCGCACGCGGCGCCTGGGTGGCGCAGGCCGACAGCAGCGCGATGGCGATCAGGGTGAGCAGGCGGGGCAGGGGCAAGGTCACGGCGTCTCCAGACGATCAGGGGCGGCAGCTGCCGTGCCGGAGTTTACGTGGCCGCGCCGTGGCGTCCGTCATGTGGCTGCCAAGCGACAATGGCCGCGCGCTGTGGCGTGGCCATTGTCGTCAGACCGTGGCCGCCCGATCGTGGTGCCTGGTGTGGCATCGGCATCGCGTGCGGTAGCAAGCCCGTATCGATCCCAAGCGCTCGTCCCGCATCCACTGCGGCCCACGCAGCGCTTGCAGGCACGCAGCGCTGACAGAACGGGGACCTGGGAGTGCGCGTCGCAAATCAACCGCGCCCACTCGCAACGCCGTTGCATCCCGTGCGCCGAACGCCTGCTCGCTCGGCCTGCCGGCCACCCTGCGCGCCCAACCGCGTCATCGACCGGATTCAAGACTTGCGCATCCCGGCCGATAACGGGCTCGACCATCAAAAGCGATCACGGCGTCTGCCGTGTTCGCCGGTCACCCTTGCAGCCGTACGACATCGAGCGCGCGCATCGCCGCGCAGCTCACGCGATTCCACCGCTGTCCGACCACGGGAGTGCCTTCAGATGCCGCAGCAAACAGCTAGCCCCGGCCAGCTCAGGTGCCGTGCCGTGGAGAGCGTGCGCATGCAGTGTGGTCCACCCTCCCCGTGATACGCCAATGAGCATGCCTGCGATGGTCTGGCGCCGCCTGCTCGCTGCGTGCTTGTCGTTGTCGGTCGGCGTTGTGGCCTGGGCGCAGCCGCAACCCTGGAAAACCATTGAATTGGCCACGCTCGACGACCCGATGCGGGCGTTGCAGATGTCCCAGCGTGCGCTGCAACAGGCGCGCGTCGATGGCGACCGCGATGCGCAGTTCTGGGCGCTGCTGGCGCAGTCGCGCGTGTTGATCTCGCTGGAAGACAGCGAGGCGCGCCAGGCCGCGCTCACCCAGGCCCACGGCCTGCTGGACCAATTGCATGGCAATGCGGCGCAGGCGCGGCTATGGCTAGACATCGTGCAGGCGCTCAGCGACGTGCGCGAAAACCCCAACCGCAGCATGGTGGCGCGGCTGAACGGCTTACGTCAGCAGGCGCGCGCGTTGCGGCGCAGCGATCTGTTGTGCGAAATCGAAGCGGTCGACATGTGGAGCATGCTGGCCTCCGGCAGCAGCGACGAAGCCTGGAGCGCCGCGCAGACCAGCTACCAATGCGCCACGCGCGAACACCTGCTCAGCGTTGAGCTGGATGGCCTGACCCAGCTGGGGTCGTTGGCCAGCCGCGTCGCAGGCCGCGTAGCCGACGACAACGATGCGCAGGATTACCTGCAACGCGCCCTGGCGCGCCTGCACGACCAGCCGGCGCGCTTTCAGCGCAGCCTGATCGAATACGAATACGGTGCCACGCTGGCACTGCAGCAACCGGCCGCCGCATTGCTGCACTTCCGGCGCGCGCTGGCGCTTAGCCGTGCGCTGGGCGATCAGGCCGGCGTGGCGGCAGCGCTGACCAGCGCCAGCGAAGCCTTGATCAAGACCGGCGATGCCGCAGCGGCGCTAGCGATGGCGCGCGAGGCGCTGCCGTTGATGCAGGCGCAGGGCAATATCGGCCGGGTGGCCGCCTGCCACGCCATCCTGTTGCAGGCCTTGACCGCGCTGAAGTCGCCCAGCCTGGGCAGCGCGATCATCGCGGCCAAGGCGGCCGACGACCCGAACCTGACCTTGAGCGGGCGTGCGGAGCTGGTCGATGCCATCGCCCAGGCGCTGGCGGCGGAAGGGCGCCATGCCGAGGCCTACCAGGAGCTGCAGCGCGCCAACGCGCTGCGCGCGCAGAACCTGGATCGCCAGCGCGACACGGTGATGCTACGGCTGCAGGCCCGCTATGAAGATGCTCGTCGCGAGGCGGAAAATGCCGAGTTGCGCCGACGCAGCGAAACCGCGCAGCTGGCATTGCAGGCGCGCGAAGCCGGTCAGCGCGCCTTGTGGGTCGCGCTATGCGCCGCGTGCCTGCTGCTGGTGGGCGCGTTGATCGTGCTGGCGTTTGTCGCACGCCATCGCCGACAACTCTCGCGGCTGGCCATGCGCGATGAACTCACCGGCCTGCCGAACCGACGTGCCATCCGCGCCGAGGCGCAGCAACAGATCGACCATGCCCTGCGCACCCACACGCCCTGCATGCTGGCGCTGATCGACCTGGATCACTTCAAGCTGATCAACGATGTGCACGGCCATGCCAGCGGCGATGCGGTGCTCACCGCGCTGGCCAGCGCCTCGCTGCTGGCGTTGCGCGCCCAGGATCGCCTGGGCCGGCTGGGCGGCGAAGAATTCCTGCTGGTGCTGCCGGGCTGTGGTGCGGACGAAATCCCGGCGGTGTTCGCGCGGTTGCGCAATGCGGTGGCGGCGATCCAGATCCCTGGCTTGCCCGCAGAACAGCCGGTGCGCTTCTGCATGGGCGCGGTGAGCGTGACCCCGGCGGCAGGATTGGACGTGCTGTTGAGCCAGGCCGATCTGGCGCTGTATGCCGCCAAGACCGCCGGACGCGACCAATGGGCGGTGTGCTGAGCTTGCGGCGCGGCGCGGCGCGGCGTGCAACGTGTGACTGGCGCGTCGAGAGCGCTGTAAGGCGAGCCGATACGCTCGGTGGGTGCTGCACGAGCGGCAGGCATCCGGGCGGGACGGCCTGCGCATCACCCCACGGACCGAGATCGGCCCGGTGCTGGAACGGCGTGGATTTAGAGCGGCTAGCAAACCGTAGCGAGCAGTCGTCAGGTGGGTGTGGACGGCGCGGAGAAACCGGAGTGTACGGGTGGTACATGCCGATTCCGAGCACCGGCCGCGCCCGCCTGGCGGCTGCACAGTCGTTTTGTTAGCTGCTCTTAGCGGCCGCGATGAGCCCTTGGGCAGCTATCTTGCCGTGGATCTGATCCACGCCACGACCGTGCCGAATGTCGTTGTCTGCGACGATATCGCCAGCTCGGCGGCGTCGATGGCGTGTGCGATCGCAAGCGATGCAGTGGCCGGTGTCGCAATCATTACGTTGAAATCGGTTTGAGTTGCTGATCTGTGCGTGCGCATCGCTCGCCCGCGCAGGCCATGCTGACCTGTGCGGGCGACCGATGGCCGCAGGTGTTGTTAGCGGGATTCGCGCAGCGGAATCTTGTGCTCGGTGGAATACGCGCGCTGGGCGGTATTCAAGGCGTCCATATCGGTGTTGAGCTGGGTGGAGACCGCTTCCAGATCCTTGGCCAACGGCTCCAGTTCGGCGTTGGTGTAGCCATTGGGCAACGAGGCGACGCGCTCCAGCGCGGCCATCATCGCGTCGGCGCTCTTGAGATACGCCGACAGTTTGGTGTCCAGGTCCTTGGCGTTGTCCGGCACGCCCGAAGCCATGGCGGTATTGGCCTGCGCATTGGCAGCCAATGCCTTGCGCTGGCTGCCCAGTGCGGTCTTGTAGCTGTCCAGCGGCTTGTGCGCGACGGCATCGGTGATCAGGCTCTGCCCGCGATCGCCGGACACCCACGGGTCGATGATGGTCACGGCGCCGTTCCAGACCGACACGTTGTGCAGCAGGTAATCGCTGGAAGAGAGCTTGGATGCGCCGGAGGTGGCGCCGCCGCCGCACGCCGAAAGCAGCAGGCCGAGAGAGACAAGCAAAAGGGTGGTGAACGTCTTCAAAGGGAGATCCTTGATACAACGCGGTTGCCATGCAGTGGCAAACCCGCAGGAACTCAAGGAAGCGTCCGGACATCGGCAGCGCGGTGTTGCAGGCCATCTTCCTTGAGACGAATGCAGCGTGGAGCGCTCCATGCACGCGGCTGCGTACGCTGCGCGGGCAGTATAGCCGCACACCGTGTGCATGCACGTTGTAACGACAGGTCAGTGGCGGCGCGTATCGCTGCCAACACGCACAGGGAACCGTCACCGGACGCGTCGCTTGCGCTGCCCCACGTACACTGCGCGCCCCGCAACGGTCTGGAATCAAGGTGAAAAAGCGTCGCACTGTCTCGCAACCGGCGCCCACCCGTGCGGAATCGACCATCCAGACATGGCTGGTGCGCGCAGTGGTGCTGGCGGTGGCGATCGCTTGTGTTGGACGGCTCTGGCTGCTGCTGGATGCGGTCTTCAAGCAGCGCTATGTCAGCGTCATCCGCGGTCGCCCGACCAGGATCTTTTATGCCGACAGCGACCCGCAGCGATTCTGGATCTCCATCGGCTGGGATGCCGCGCTGACCTGCACGCTGTTGGCCGTCATCGTCTGGTTCGCTTATGCCGGCTGGAAGTCGCATCGCCGTCGACGTCGTCAACGCCGGCGAGCGCGGTGATCGTCCCGCCAGCACCCGCCTGCGCGTGACGTATCGGATGCAGTGAGGTGTTGCAGGGATGCACGCATCTGTTGGCGGTGGCAACCAACGCGGCGTGCGAACGCGGCAGGTGCGTTGCCGCAGCGCACGTGTGCATGCCGCCGCCCTTAAGGCCTGCGTTGCCTGCGCGCAGGCTGTTGCGCGTCGCGGTTGGGCCAGGTGTCGTAGCTGTAGACAAATTGCTTCTGGTCGGCGCCAGCGGTGGGATCGCAATGCCACGAGTTGGCAACGATGCCCGGCTCCAGCACCCCATCGACCTCGCGCACCGCTTGCGACTCGAATGCGCAGATAGGCCCATCGCGTGCGACGTCCCAATCCGCGCGTGCGGTCGGGCGCGCATGCTGCACCAGCACGATGTCGCTGCCATTGAAGTGGTGGACCTGCGCGCCGTGCTCGCGGTTGATGCTGAAGTAGCACGGGGCATGCACGCCCAGTGGCAGCGCCTCGTCATCGCGCAACACGGCGCATTTGCCATCGCGCTCGCCCAGCCGGATCAGTCGCCCCGCCAACGTTGCGGTGGTCACCGGATACCGCGTGGTGACGTCCGACATGGGCTGTGCCGGCGCAGTCTGCGCACAGACCGGCGCGCACAGCGCCATCAACAACGCGGCCAAAGAGAAAGTACCGAGGCGAGTGCGCATGCAACGTCCGTGTCGAGGGCGGTGCAGTATCGCAGATCCGCACGGCGGCATTGCCGGGCGAGGAGACTAGCGCCGCACAGGCAGGGTGGCGAGCACGCCATCCAGCGCGAGTTGGGCGGCGAAGCCGGCCTTGGTCAGGCGCTTGGCCACTTCATTGGGCACATCGCGCCCGCTGGTGAGTTTGTTGGGTGCACCGGTGTAATGAAACAGCCGCCCGCCACGGCGCAGCACGCGCGCCAGGTGATCGTAGAACACCTGCGAATACAGCTCGCCGGCGATGCCGAACCGCGGTGGGTCATGCAGGATGGCGTCGACCGAATCGTCCGCCAGCGTGGCGATCTGCTGCGATATGTCGGCATGCGCAAGCTGCAGGCGCCCGTCGGCATCGGCCGCCTCCGGATTGGGCGACCACGGGTTGAGGGTGCGTAACCACAACACGTCGGCGTTCTTTTCGAAGGAAAGCAACTGCGCCACGCCGTCTTCCAGCGCGCAGGCCGCGAAGTATCCAAGCCCGCCGCAGGTGTCCAGTACGATCTTGCCGCGCGGGTTTACCAGCGCCACCTTGCGCCGCGCATCCTCGAACGGCGAGATCTGCGCAGACGGCAGCATCTTGATGCCATCGATCTCGAAGGTGGGCGCCCCCCATTCGGTGGGCACCAGTTTGATCAGCGCACTGCCAAAGCGCGAGATCGGCGCGAAGTCGTCGCCTCCCCAGAAATACACCGTGCGGTCCTTGAGCTTGCCCGGATAGGGGAAGCCCATGCCGCGCCACTGCCAGGTCTGTGCATCGAGCTGCACGCTATCGCTGCTGCGGCCCAGATCCAGCGACCCAGTCCACGTGGCAAGGCCGGCGCTGCGTGCTGCCAGCAGCGCCTGGGCATCGGGAAGGGTGAGCAACGGTCCGGAGTAATGGGTCACGTGGTCGCAAAGGAAGAACTTCGCGGCATCGTACCCGACGCGGCGACGACTTAAAAACGTGGTGATGCATGCGCGATGCATCGCGGCGGTTGCAAGCGCTGGCCCGGGAACGGCGATACGTGAGCGCGGTGCGTGCCCAAGGGGGCGGGTCTGGTCTTCGATGACGGCAGTTGTGCCCAAGTCCCGCGACTGCCGAGTCCTTGCGCGAACTCCACGGAAGTTCGGTGATGCACGGTCTGGCAGGTGCGTGGTGCACGCCTGGTCAGGGTGCGCGGCCAGACGCTTGGGTCGGCACTCTTCGCACAATCCAACGTGGATGCCTTGGGGCCGGGTAGCGAGATCATCCGGCCAACAGGCCGCACGCACCCTGCATAATGGCTCGGTTCCCCGCGCTCCTTACGCGAGGGGTGTCATCGAATTCAAGAGGCGCGTGATGCTCAAAGGTGTGCTGCTCGGTTTTGCGTGTTATGCGGCTTATTCGATCAGCGATGCCTTCGTCAAGCTGCTCGAAGGCACGCTGCCGGTCTACGAGGTGCTGTTTCTTGGCGCCTTGCTGATGCTGCTGGCGGTGCCGTTCCTGAAGAAGCCCGACGACCAGCTGCGCGAACTGGTCATGGCCAAGCAACCGGCATTGTGGCTGCTGCGCGCGCTCACCGGCGCCATCGGCAATCTCACCTCGGTGATCGCCTTCACCACCTTGCCGATGGCCGAGGCGTTTGCGCTGATCTTCTTGATGCCGATCTTTGTCACCGTGTTGTCGGTGGTGTTTCTCAAGGAAGAAGTGCGTTGGCGGCGCTGGACGGCGGTGATCGTCGGTTTCATCGGCGTGCTGATCGTGCTGCGCCCCGGCTTTCGGCATCTCACCCACGGCCATGTGGCGGCGATCGTGTGCGGCCTGGTCGGGGCGATCTCGGTGATCGCCCTGCGCATGGCCGGACATGGCGAGAAGCGCTTGACGCTGTACGGTGCCGGCGTGATCGGGCCGTTGGTGATGGGCGGCATCCTGATGCTGCCGAGTTTCGTATGGCCGTCGCTGTATCAGTGGGGCCTGCTGGCCGGCTACGGCCTGCTCGCGGGGCTGGCTGCCATTTGCATGATGTACGCCACGCGGCTGGCGCCGGTCAGCGTGGTGGCGCCCACGCAATACAGCCAGATGTTGTGGGCGATCGCATTCGGCTACTTTCTGTTCCACGACCATCTGGACTGGCCGATGGGCGTGGGCATCGCGCTGATTCTAGGTGCCGGCCTGTTTACCTTGTTCCGCGAAGAACAGGTATCGCGCTGGTGGCGGCGGACCAAGATTGTTTGAGGGCGGCGCGGTGCGCCGCGGGAATGGGGAATCGGGAATCGTAACGGCGTTGCTGCGCAAATTCTGGTGAGCTTAGGCTTGCTCTTGCGATTCCCGATTCAAGGCCTCCGCCAGGCCTCAACAAGACGAACATACTCGCCGCTGGCCTTGCTCAGATGCAGCCACTGGTCCACATAGGCTTTCCATGCGCTGTCGTCGCGTGGAAGCAGGAAGGCTTTTTCGCTGTATTGCAGCGGTTGCTCCGGAGCCACGGCGCATAGGCCGGGGAGCCGTGCCTGCTGGTAGAGCGCTTCGGACGCGTCGGTGATCATGACGTCGGCACGCTGGTCCAGCAGCTCCTGGAAGATGGTGGTGTTGTCGGCAAACAGCCGCAGCTGCGCGCGCGGCAATTCGCGCCGGGCAAAGGCTTCGTTGGTGCCGCCTGGCGGTTCGACCACGCGCACCTCGGGGCGATTGAGTTGCGCAACGCTGCGATAGCGTGCCTGGTCGGCGCAGCGCACCAGCGGGATCTTGCCGTCCACATCCAGCACCGCGCTGAAGCTGGCCTGGCGCTGCCGTTGCAAGGTCACCGAAATGCCGCCAACCGCAATGTCGCATCGGTCGGCCAGCAGGTCCGGTAGCAGTTGCGGCCAGCTGGTGCGCACAAAGCCAGCCCGTACGCCCAGGCTATCGGCCAGCGAGTGCGCCAGCGCGATATCGCTGCCTTCGAAGCTGCCGTCGGCGCGCAACAAGGTGTAGGGGCGATAGTCGCCGGTGGTGCACACCCGCAACACGCCGGCGTGCAGCACTGCATCCAGCCGCGAGCCCCGCGGAGCAGCGGACGCGATACCGCAGGTCAGCAGCAGTGCGAGCAGGATGCGATAGCGCATGGCATGGCCTCGAAGATGAGCACGCATGATAGCGGTGGTCGGCCGGGCAGCACGCTGGATCGTTGCGACGTAGCCGGTGGCATGTGATGTGTCTGCACCTGAGCGCTGCTTGCGGTCGGTCATTGCGGTATCCACAGCGACGCTAGGCGAATGCATCGCTGCCTGCGTTGTCCGTGGCCGCCGCGCCTTGTTGCTGCACCACGTCAACACGGCGTTACGGCCACTGGCGTCTGTCTCACAACCCGGTAGCGTCGCGCGGCCTAGCGTCGATGCATCACCCGAACGCACGGAGCCACCCATGCACCTCACTCCACGGACTGCACGCCCGATGACCACCTTCACGGCAGGCATGTTGGCCCACGGCACCCCCGATCCGGAGACGAACGGGGACGAGATCCCGGTCGAAGAGCAGGCGCCGCAACAAGGCGGCTTGCGCGAGGAGGTGGGCAATCTCGAAGAGGATGACAGCAACGTGCTGCCCGGACGTGTTGGCGGTGGCCTTGCTGGTGGGTGAGGGCTTGATGGCAAGCTGCGCAGCCATGCTGATGGCAGATTGAAGCGGGTTAGTTGTGCTCTGCCGGGCTGGTTGCGTTCTTGATGCGGCGCTTGCTGTGAGGTCGCCAGATCAAAGGTTTTGCGTGGAAGGTGCCTTTGCGAAGCGAGCAGAGACGACTGAAGTGAGCAGAGACGACTTCAGTCAACGACGAAAGTGCAGATGCTTCGCCCTGACTTTTACTGCACCCCCGGGTAGGTCCCCGGCCCGCGTATGGCGCGGGCGCTCCAAGGTTTGCAAGCCAGCGGTGCAAGCAGTGCACCTCGCCTCGCCTGGAGAGGGGCGTCGATCGCTGCGCCGCGCGAGGTTGCATGACGAAGCTAAGCTGAGTCACGCATTTGCACGCGACCAGAAGCGCGCGCCAAATTAGATATCAATTACGTCACGACCGATCCCAAATCCCGACTTCCCAATCACGGAAACTGCACACTGCAAGGCTTGAAATATGCCGGGTGGCTGCCGTCTTCGTAGAGCGCGGGAATCGTGTCGAGGATCGCCTTGCCGCGGATATCGGTGATGCGGATGGACAGCGGTTGATTGCCCAGTTGTTCGCCAAGGAAATGGTTGTAATCCATCTTCTGCAGGCTCTTCCAGGTGGTGCCTTGTTTCACCTCGAACTTGACCACCGGGTAGGCATGGTTGCGCACCTGGATCGCGGCCCACCAGCGTGAGCTGCCTTCCTTGATGCGGTACTGCACATTGCCGGTGACCGGTGCGCGGATCACCTTCCAGCTGATCGGGATGTGCCCGTCCACCATGTCGCCGATCGCCGCGAAGGCGTTATGCGACAGGTCCAGACCGCCGGAGGCGCCTTCCGGATACAGGTCGATGACGTACACGGTGGTCTTGCCCTTGGGGCCGGTCACTTCCAGATAGGCGCCGGCCATCGCCGCTTTGATGCCGCCGAAGTTCAGCTGTGTCGGGTTGAGTGCGGTGATGAACGCGGTGCTCGGGATCGGATCCAGCAGCAGTGCACCGCCGGAATAACCAGAACCGGTGTACGTTGCGGTGCCGGTGAAGGTGCTGTTCCAGGGCGTAGCCTTGCTGGCGTTCTTTGCGCCAGCACGTTTCGCCGATGCGGCGACAGACGCTGCCGGCGCGATGCCCCAGGCCTGGTGCAAGACCTGCAGCTTGTCTGCGCGCGGGCTGCCATCGTGCGCCAGCAGGCCGCCGTTGTTGGCATTGCCTACTTCCCAGCTGCCGAGAAACGCGCTGCGCAATCCGCTGTTGGTCAGGTAGGTGCTGAGTGCGGTTTGCCATGTCGGGTCGCGCGGATCGCCATCGCCCAGACCACCGCCAAGACTGACCGGGACTACGGCGTGGTTGCGCGCAAATTGCCCGAAGTCGCGCTGCCAGGTGGCAGGCAATGCCTGTGCAAAATCCGGCGCAGCAAATGCAGTGGCCGCATCGCGATCCGGGCCGGCCAGCTTGGGCATCAACACCAGGCGTTGCGGTGCGATGTGCAGCGGCGCGCAGGCCAACGGCTGCAGATTGCTGCCAGCGGCCTTGCGTGCGGAATCGCTACACAGCGCGTTGCTGCCGACACCTTCCACGCCGACCACCCAGCGCGGCGCCTGCGCCAGCACGGCGGTAGCCGCATGCGATGCGACGCGATTCCAGTCCGCCTCTGCGGTATTGCCTGCCCAGTTGGCATTGCGATACCCGCTACTGCCAAGATCGATGCCGATCACACCGGTGGCGTCGCGGTAGCGACGCGCCAGACCGGTCAGGCCGCGCATCCATGCCTGCTGCTGTGTGCCCAGTTGCGGTGCACTGTCATCGCAGCGGCCATCGGCAAACGCAAACATCACCTGCATGCCGCGTTGGCTGGCGGCATGCACCACCGCATCGAGCAGTTGCGATGCATCCAGCCCACGCAATGCCGGGTCGCCGGCAACCTCTGCCGCCGCCACTGGGGTGCCCTGCAGCGCTGCCGCGCAGATGGGCACGCGCACGGCATTGATGTCGGCGGCCTGCATCTGATCCAGCACCTGCGCCAGCGTGCTGTCGCGCAAACCGACAGCCGCCAATGCAGTGCGATCAAAGCCGGGCCAGGTCACCCCGCGAATCTGCAGTGCCTGGCCTTGCGCATCGACAAGTCGGCCCTGCGGATCGACCTCCACGGCCAGTGCGGTCACAGGGGCGAGCAGTGCGAGCGCGAGTAATAGATGGATAAGTGTTTGCATGGAAGTCTCCTGGAGGCGAGCGATGCAGCAGACCAGCGATTGCCGCGTGCGGTCCGTGCGCCCAGTCAAGGAAGCGGGCTGGAGTGTGCGCAGCACCGTGAGCAGACGGCCGCACTGGGATGGGGGTCGCTGTTTGTGCGAAATGCCGCACGACTGTCATCTGGCTCTGCATAGTCGTCTCAGATGGCGAGCGTGAGACTGGCTGCTTGCATGACAGCCACACGCTGTAATGGATGGATGACAGTCGGTGGGCATGTGGACCGGCAGCGTCGTGCAGCGGCGGCGCATGGCAATGCCAGGGGCGTCGAAGTCTTCCACGCTGACATCGAAGCGTGCCGCTGGCAAATGCAACGGAGGGGCCTCACCAATCGATGCGCTAGCAGATGGCTATCGGCCGTTGCGCTGCGTATCAGAGACCACCACCGCAGCATGTTGAAGCGGGCCGCTGCATTGTGTGCCTGCTTCGTTCATGCGAACGGAGTGCGCATCAGACGCTGGTGCCAGCCGGCGCGATCTCGTATTTTTGACGGCTTGTTCACTTGCTGGTGCCGTCCCCATGTCCGATCTGTCCGCACCCGACCAGTTGCAACGCAGCCTGTCCAATCGCCACCTGCAGTTGATTGCGATCGGCGGGGCGATCGGCACCGGGTTGTTCATGGGTTCGGGCAAGACGATCAGTCTGGCCGGTCCATCGATCCTGTTCGTCTATCTGATCATCGGCGCGATGCTGTTTTTCGTGATGCGTGCGATGGGCGAGTTGCTGCTGTCCAACCTGGACTACAAGTCGTTCATCGATTTCTCCACCGATCTGCTCGGGCCATGGGCCGGATTTTTCTGCGGATGGACCTACTGGTTCTGCTGGATCATCACCGCCATCGCCGATGTGATTGCCATTGCCGCGTATGCTCAATTCTGGTTTCCGGGATTGGCGCCGTGGATTCCGGCGATTGCGTGCGTGCTGTTGCTGCTGACGTTGAATCTGGTGACGGTGAAGCTGTTTGGCGAGATGGAATTCTGGTTTGCGCTGATCAAGATCGTCGCCATCTGCGCGTTGATCGTCACCGGCGCAGGTCTGGTGGTGTGGGGCTTCCGCTCGCCGTCCGGCAACGTGGCTTCGCTGAGTAATCTGTGGAACGACGGCGGTATGTTCCCGATGGGCATCGGCGGGTTTTTCGCCGGGTTTCAGATCGCGGTGTTCGCCTTCGTCGGTATCGAACTGGTGGGCACCACCGCTGCAGAAACCGCCGACCCGCAGCGCAATCTGCCCAAGGCGATCAACTCGATTCCGGTGCGCATTTTGATCTTCTATGTGCTGGCGCTGATCGCGATCATGGCGGTCACGCCGTGGCGGCAGGTGGTGGCCGACAAGAGCCCGTTCGTGGAGTTGTTCGTGCTGGCCGGTGTGCCGGCGGCAGCGAGCCTGATCAACTTCGTGGTGTTGACCTCGGCCACCTCGTCGGCCAATAGCGGCATCTTTTCCACCAGCCGCATGCTCTACGGTCTGGCCGAAGAACGGCATGCGCCGAAGGGGTTCGCCAAGCTCTCGCGTGCGGCGGTGCCGGCGCGCGGTCTGCTGTTCTCCTGCGTGTGCCTGTTGCTGGGGGCGATGCTGGTGTATCTGATCCCCAACCTGGTCACCGCATTTACGCTGGTTACCACCTTGTCGGCGGTGCTCTTCATGTTCGTGTGGTCGCTGATCCTGTGCGCCTACATCGCGTACCGGCGCAAGCGCCCGGAGCAGCATGCCGTCTCGGCGTTCAAAATGCCTGGCGGTGTGCTGATGTGCTACGTGTGTCTGGCGTTCTTTGCGTTCGTTCTGGTGTTGCTGACCTTGCAGGCCGATACGCGCCAGGCCCTGCTGGCCAGCCCGGTGTGGTTCCTGATCCTGGCGGTCGGCTATGCGGTGAAGCAGCGGCAGATGCGTGTCTGACAGATAAGCATGGCATCGCTGGCACGGCGTGACGTGCCGGCTTGGTCTGCGCGGCACTGCACTGCACTGCACTGTGAGGCCGCGCACCGCTCCGCAGGCAGCCAATCTGGTTGGCTCGCTCGATCTGTGCCGCAGGCAGGCATTCGCAATGCGATTCCATTGCTTGAGTGGCTACACGTCGCCGCGATGAAGGCCACTGTCAGCTGAGCGTGCCGGTGCGTTGGCGTTGACGCCGATGAAGCGGGGCCGGATGCTCGCGGCCATCCACTGCCACGGCCTGCCGCATGCTCACGATCCATCCGATTGCCGGAACCCACCACGCACAAGGTTACTGGGTCGACCTGTGCCAGCCGAGTCCGCAGGAGTTGGCCGACACCGCCAAGCGGGTGGGGTTTGCGCTGCCCGACCGTGCGGCCATCGGCGAGATCGAATTCAGCAGCCGGGTGCGCCGCCAGGGCGATGTGCTGTTTCTCAATGTGCCGCGCTTCCAGGACGACGATGGCCCGACCGCGCCGCTAGGGTTTGCGCTGTCGCCGAGCATGCTGGTGACCCAGCGCGAGCAGCGCATCGGCTCGCTGGACGCGTTGGTTGCGCGGCTGGAGCGCGAGCCCTGCCACAGTTCCGACGACTTGCTGCTGCGCATGTTCGATCAATTGGTCGGGCGCCTGGCAGACCGCCTGGAAGCGCTCGAAGCCCAGGTCACCGAGACCACGCAGCAGGTGTTCGACAACCCGCACACCACCAAGGATCTGGAGCGCATGCTGCACCAGGTGGGCGGTATGGGCCGCCAGCTGGGCGGGCTGCACAACGCCGGGCAGGGCATGCTGCGCTTGATCACCTATCTGGACGGCGCCGCGCCGGACTGGTTCGCCGCAGATGCGGCCAAGCGCATCGGAATGCTGCACAAGGACCTGACCACCTTGAGCGAATTCCAGCAGCACATGGACGACCGCATCGAGTTCCTGCTCGACAGCGTGCTGGGCATGATCAACATGGACCAGAACAACGTGATGAAGGTGATGGCGGTGGCGTCGGTGGTCGGCATTCCGCCCACCGTGCTGGTCGGCATCTGGGGCATGAACTTCGCCTACATGCCCGAGCTCAAGGGGCACGATGCGTATTTCTGGGCGCTGGGCGTCATCGCACTGAGCGTGGTGATTCCGCTGGCATGGTTCCGCAAGCGCGGCTGGGTGTGATGCACGCCGCTACCTCGTAGGAGCGCACCCGCTCGTAGGAGCGCACCTGGGCGCGAGGGTAGTGGCGATAAACCCACATCGCGTCCGAGTGCGCTGCTACACGACATGCGCCAATAACGCACTGCGCATGCAGATGAAGTGCCCAGCCACGCAACCGCGCGGCTGGGCACCATACGATCAGCCCTTGGCCTGGAAACTGGCTTCTTCGTACGGCTGCACCACCACCCAGCCTTCGCCGGCGAAGCGCATCTGCAGACTTTCGCCCGAGCCGCGGCCGAACAGCGTGCCGATCGATACATCGGTCACCAGCTCCGGCGTCAACGTGCCCGACCACGCCACCGTGGCATTCGGGTCGGTAAACACCGGGCCGCTGGCGGCAGTCACCGGCAGGGTCAGCGGTTCGTAATGCGAGGTGATCGCCACAATACCGTGGCCGCTCAGGCGCACGTTGAACAGGCCGCCGGAGAGCATGCCGGCCACTTTGCGCATCATCGTGATCTTGTGTTCGACGCCGGGCTCGAATGCCAGCACATCGTTGCCGTTGACGAAGATCGCCTCGCCATTCAAACGTAGCAGCGTGACCAGCTTGCCGAGGTCGGCCAGATACACGCGGCCCTGGCCTTCGGCCTTCATCAGCTGCATGCCTTCGCCGCTGACCGCCTTTTTCAGCAGGTTACCCAGCCCCTGTTCCAGCAAGCCCTCGCGGGTGAACTTGACGTTGCCGGTGCGCGCGACCATGGCGCCTGCCTTGGACCACACCATGCCATCCAGACGCACTTCCAGCAGATGCGGGTTTTCCAGCTCGAACGGATCGGGGCTGACGTCCTTTTCCTTGGAGTGGGCGAGAAATTCGTTGAGCGAGCGTACGGCCATGGGTCCATCCCTAGGGAACCTCTGAACAACTCGTGGCGTTGTCGCACGCGTGGCGCCGCGTTCAACGCTCCACGTTGCCGAACGCGTTTAAAGTGCGGTTCCTCCCATACACGCGACTGGCATGGCAACACGAGGCAAGCTGTGGATCTGCGCAGTGCTGCTAGCAACCGCGACCGCAGTGCTGGCGACCTGGTGGTGGGTGCCCGCGCCAACGGCAGTGCCGCAGGCACAGGGTCCGGCTGCAACCCCATTGGGTTGGTCGGCGCAACTGCAGTGGGTGGCCGGCAACGGTGTGCGTGGCGCGCAGGATGGCCGCGCGGCCGAAGCGCAATTTGCCGACCCCTATGGCCTGGCGATCGACGCGCACGGCACGCTGTACATCGCCGATGGTGGCGACAACAACCGTCTCCGCACCGTACTCAACGGCAACGTGCAGACCCTTGCTGGCGGGCGAGAAGGTTTTGCCGATGGCATCGGCGCGGCCGCAGCGTTCAATACGCCCTCGGGGATCGCCTTCGACACCGCCGGCAATCTGTATATCGCCGACACCGGCAATCACGCGATCCGCAAGCGCACGCCGCAAGGCGTGGTGACCACCCTCGCTGGCGACGGCAGTGCGGGATTTCGCGATGGTGCGGCGGCGCAGGCGCGCTTCAATGGGCCGATCGGCGTGGCGGTGGATGTGCGCGGGCGCGTCTACGTCGCCGATACCTACAACGACCGCATTCGCGTCATCGAGCCCGGCGGTCAGGTGCGCACGCTAGCCGGCGGCGCCTTGCCCGGCATGGCCGATGGCGTCGGCGAGCAGGCGCGCTTCGACACCCCGACCGATCTCAAAGTAGATGCCCACGGTGCAGTGTGGGTGGCGGACATGCGCAACGATGCGATCCGCCGTATCGCCGCCGATGGCAGCGTCATTACTTTGGTCGGCGGCGATCCCGCCGACCGCAGCCCGCTGTTGTATCGGCCAATGACGCTCGCCATCACCCACGACGGCGTGCTGTACGTGGGCGATGCAAGCGGTCGCGTGTTGCAGGTGACGCGCGCCGGGCATGTGGTGACGATGAGCGGCGAGAATGTGATGCAACGCCTGTCGCGCCCGGCGGGGATTGCGGTGGATGCGCAGGGCGCGGTGTATGTCAGCGATGCGGGAAGCGCACGCGTGCATCGGCTGGTGCCGGCAACGGCGGCGAACGTTGACGACACGCCCGTGGTCGGGCCGGCCGACGCGCAGCCCTTGCCTGTCACCCAAGGCCGCTGGCCGTTGCAACCGCAGACCGGCTGGCACGAGGTGGTCGGCACGCTCGGCGAAGTGCGCGGCAACTACCAGGGACTCAGCCGCGATCATCTGCATGCGGGCCTGGATATCCGCGGCGATGTCGGTCAGACGGTCTTTGCGATTGCCGATGCCAAGGTATCCAGCCCCCATGCCAGTTGGGGGCTTGGGCAATTGAGCGAAGGGATGGCGCTGGATACAATCGGCTACCTCCATCTGCGCGTGGGTCGTACCGCGCAAGGCAAGCCGCTGGACCCGCAACGCTTCCATCTGCTGACGGATGCGGACGGCAAGCCCGAACGCATGCGCGTAGTGCGCGGCACGCGGTTTCGCGCCGGCGATGCGCTGGGTACGCTCAATGGCATGGCGCATGTGCATCTGACCGTGGGCGCCAACGGCTTCGAGCGCAATGCGGTGCAGCTGGGGTTTGTGGGCTACGCAGATCATGTGGCGCCGCGCATCGACAAGGTGAGCCTGCTCGATGCTGCGGGTCAGCCATTGCCGGTGACCAAGGGCGTGGTGCAGGTGCCGCGCGCGGCGGCGGTGCAGATCGTGGTGGAGGCCTGGGATCAGGTAGATCGCAATCTGCCGCGGCGCCGGTTGGGGCTGTACGCGCTGGGCTACCAGGTGCTGGATGCGCAGGGCGTGGCATTGCCGGGCGAGGCCGCGCCGCGCATGACGATCGTGTTCGACCGCATGCCCAGCGACCCGGATGCCGTCTTGACCGCCTATGCGCCGGACAGCGGCATCACCGTGCACGGCAGCGCGGTGACGCGGTTCCGCTATCTGGTCAGCAACACGGTGCGCGATGGCCGTCTCGGCAGTGGGCAGTGGCAAGCCGGTGCGTTGGCGCCGGGCGACTACACACTGCGCATTACCGCACGCGATTACAGCGGCAACACGGCGACGACCAACCGCGATCTGCGCGTGCGGGTGGAATGATCCGCGGCGATGGCGGCGGTGATTGATGGCAGGGCGGAATCATTTGAGTACGGTGCGGTGCAGTGCGCTGATGTCTCGCCTCGTTCTGGTGCCGCCTCGATGATGCAGCAGCCTGTGCGCTTGGTCGCGTGCCCAGTGGCACAGGTTGCTGACGGGCGCAGATGCTGCGTTGAACAGCGCACCGTGAGAAATACGTGGCGCGAATGCGGCCGGCGCGGGATGCATGCCGACGACAGCCGATGCGAGATGTCGCAGCTCCTCAAACCCGTCTCTGATGTCTCGTCAGCGCCTGCATATGCTGACGGACGCGAAGTGCAATCGCCGTTTCAAGCGATGTCGCCGCATCAAGACGATAGCAGCCGCGCGTGCGCACGCGTTGCGGCAACCACCTGCTGGCTTGCTGGCGGTGCAAAACCGATCACCGTGATGCCCGAGTATTGCCCGGCATCACAGCGGGACACTCAGCGCGTGGTCGCTTCGTTCTTGCGCACACGCTTTGCAGGCGCGGTCTTGCTGTCGGTGCCCGGATACAGATTCAACAGCATCAAGGTCACGCCATTGGTCCATCCGAAACCGTCCTGCAATGCGTATTCGCCGCCGCCGCCACCAGCCGCAGCAGCGTCCAGGCCGTATTTTTCGACCAGCTTGTGCTCGCGTGCGAACAGCGCCTGCACCTGGGTGAGGAAACGCTCGCCGATGGTGCGCGCGAGCGCGTCTTCGCCGTAGCGGCGCAGGCCGTCCACCGCCACCCATTGCAGCGGCGCCCAGCCATTGGGCTCATCCCATTGCTGCCCGGTCTTTACCGCGGTGGTGGCCAGGCCGCCGGGGCGCAGCAGACGCGCGCGCACCACGGTGGCGGTGCGCTTGGCATGCGCGTCCGACGCCAGGCCGGCAAACAGCGGGTACAGCGCGGCGGCAGTGACCTGGTCGCTCAGCGTGCGGGTCTGCCAGTCGTAGTCGGCGTAGTAGCCGGCCGCGTTCCACAGATGCGCGTCGATGGCCTGCTTGCGCTGCTGCGCCAGTGCCGCGTAATCGAGCGTGCACTCGGCGCCCGGCTGCGTGCAGGCCTGGGCCAGGGTGCGCTCCAGGTGATACAGCAGGCTGTTGAGATCGATCGGGATGATGGCGGTGGTGCGGATGGTGCGCAGGTTCTGTCCGTCGGCCAGCCAGCGGCTGGTGTAATCCCAGCCACTTTCGGCGCCGGCACGCAGGTCGCGGTAGACCTCGGCGGCCGGGCGGTCCTTCACTTCGGCGGCGGTGCGGGTGTCGTGCAGCCAGGCTTCCGGGCGCGGCGTGTCGCGCTCGTCCCAATAGCGGTTGAGTACGCTGCCGTCGGCCAGGCGCACCACATGGCGCGCGGCCTCGCCGGGCTTGAGCCCGTCGCTGCCCTGCATCCAGTAGGCGTATTCTTTTTGCAGCTGCGGCAGGTACCGCTGATACACCGCCTCGCCTTCCACGCCGGCCTGCAATTCCACCATGTAGGAGAAGAACGGCGGCTGCGAACGGCTGAGGTAATAGGTGCGGTTACCGTTGGGGATATGCCCGTAGGTGTCGATCAGGTAGGCGAAGTTGTCCAGCATCTGGCGGCTGAGCGTGGTCTCGCCGCTCTTCACCAGGCCAAGCATGGTGAAGTAGGAATCCCAGTAATACACCTCGCGGAAACGCCCGCCCGGCACCACATACGGATGCGGCAGCGCCAGCAGGCTGCTGTGCGGCGGCACGTGGGTCTGGCTGCGCACCAGCTTCGGCCACAGCAGGTCGATATGCTCGCGCAGCGCGGTGTCCTGGCGAATGGCGTCGGTCTGCACCGGCGGCGATTCTTCGAAATTGGCATCCACGAACTTGCGTAGATCGAAGCCCGGGTGATCGTGCTGCGCCAGATAGTCGGCGTTGATCAGGGCCGGGTCGCGCAGCGGCAAAAAGTCGACGAAATGCTTCTGGTCGTCGAACAGCTCGCCGCTCTGCACCGCCTGGAACAGTTCCGGGTAGGCCACATCGGGCGTCGGCGGCGTGGACGCAGGCGCGTTGACGACCGGAGTATCCAGCGGCGCGGCAGTCAGCGTGCACGGCGCAACGAACATGCTCAGCGACAGGCCAAGCAGCGACGTGCAGCACGGGGGCGCGGCAGAACTCATGGCATCTCCAGAACGGGCAGTGGCGTAGGGCATGGTAAACGACCGAAGTGGCGGGCGGGACCGCGTGAGGTGCCGGAACGCCGACAGACTTCGCGCAGTGACAACGGGATTCAGCAAGGTGATCCGGCGCGCTGCCGCAACGTGCCCGATGAAGGCGTATCGGCGCCGATTCAGGCAGCTTGAGCGCAACGACGGCGGACTGCGTCGGGTGTCATCGCTGCAAGAAGTGCGCCAGGTCGGGCAGGCGGCCAGCGCTGCTGCGCCGGCTCGGGGCGCCGTCGATGGAGGCACTGGGGTCATCTGCCGCGTAGCGCTTTGCGTGGCGCCGGCGACCTGGCGCATATAGGGCCTGGGCATTGGTGTCCCTGACGCGCCGGCCTGTACAGCTGGGACCGGCGTGTCGACGTGCAAGCGTCGGCGGGCGATGGCGCAACCGCGTGCAGCGGGCGCTGTCGCAGGCCTACACCCCGCGTTCGACCCCCAGCATCGCCTGCAGCCTGCGCGCGTTGGGCACGGCCAGGCCGGCGGCGGTGTTGTCGAAGATCACCCCGCGTTCGGCTGGCGGCTGCCGCGCAAGGTGTGGCGTGGCGCGCACTGCATCGGCCAGCGCCTGCAGCGCGCGCTCGTCGTCGCTGCTGTAATAGACGCGCGCGCTGCCATGCCAGCGCCAGTAGGGCGGGGCGACGCTCGCGTCCGGTGTTGCTGCCTGGGGTACCGGCGCAGGGTCGGCGGCGCAGCGCGCGATGCGGTGGCGCGTCGGCAGCGCCACCGCCGCTGGCAGCAACCAGCTGGCGTGGCGCGGCTCGCAGACCACAGCGCCCTGCCAGCGCCGCCGCCGCAGTGCGAAGAACCTGGCCGCCACCCGTGCATCGAAGGCGGCGCTGGGCGGCAGTTGCACCAGCAGGCACTCGAGTCGCGTGCCCAGCGCGCCGGCTTGCGCCAAAAACGCGTCGAGCAACGGGCCGGTACCGCGCAGGCGCGCATCGTGGCTGATGCTGCGCGGCAGCTTGACCGAAAAACGGAAATCTTCAGGCACGCTGTCGGCCCAACGCGCGTAGGTGCTGGCGCGATGCGGGCGATAGAACGAAGAGTTGATTTCCACCGCGTCAAAGCGCGTTGCGTAAGGTTGCAGCACCGTGGCGCCTGTGCCGAAGCGCGCGCGGCCTACGGCGGGAATCGACCAGCCTGCGCAGCCGCAACGCACACGTGTATCGGCGATCGGAAAGCGAGCGGGCATGACAGGGAATGCGCTGTGCGGCAGCCCTCTATGCAGGTCCGCCTGTCAGCATTGCGTGTGCGTCGCGATCACGGCCAACTCACGATCGCCTTCGATACTGGACGCATGCCAGAAGGTCCCACACTCGTCATCCTGCGCGAAGACACTGCCGCGTTTGTCGGCCGCAAAATCCTGCACGTGAGCGGAAACAGCAAGCTGGACATCGCGCGCCTGGATCAACAAAAAGTGCTGGCCCTGCGCAGTTGGGGCAAGCACTTGCTGATCGAATGCGCGCAGTTCAGCGTGCGCATCCACTTTTTGTTGTTCGGCAGTTATCGCATCAACGAAGACAAGCCCAATGCGGTGCCGCGGCTGAGTCTGGAATTTTCCAAGGGTGAGCGCCTGAATTTTTATGCATGCTCGGTGCAGTTCATCGAACGCCCACTGGATGAGGTCTACGACTGGACCGCAGATGTGATGAATCCGCTGTGGGATGCGGCGCAGGCACGGCGTAAATTACGTGCCGCACCCGGCATGCTTGCAGCCGATGCCTTGCTGGACCAGACGATTTTTGCCGGGGTCGGCAACATCATCAAGAACGAGGTGTTGCACCGCATCCGTGTGCATCCGCAAAGCGCAGTGGGTGGGTTGCCGGCGCGCAAGCTCGGCGAGCTGGTGACCCAGGCGCGCGCGTACAGTTTCGATTTCTACACCTGGAAGAAAGCCTTTGTGCTGAAGCAGCACTACCAGGTACACACCAAGACCAGCTGCCCGCGCGACGGCGCGCCCCTGCAGTATCGAAAACATCTGGGCAAGACCGGACGACGCGCATTTTTCTGCGAGGTGTGTCAGCGGCTGTACCGGGCAGAGGACGCATAGGCGCAGTCGGTTCGCTTGCCGATTGCTGCGTAGATGGACCCATTGGTGCGCGGCTGCGAGAGGGTCTGGATCAGGTGTGTGTCAGCACTGCATGTCGAGGCGAACTCTCAGCGAGCCGGTCGCGGACATCGGCAGGTGATTGCGCGTTGGCATCATCGCTATTAAGAGCAGCTAACAAAACTACTGTGCAGCCGCCAGGCGGGCGCGGCCGGTGCTCGAAATCCTCATGTACCACCCGTACACTCCGGTTCCTCCGCGCCGTCCACACCCACCTGACGACTGCTCGCTACGTTTTGTTAGCCGCTCTAAAGCCGCCCGAACTGCAGGCGATTGTGCGATGAGGTGCCCTGCATCATCCAGCGCAGCGCATGCACGTGGATGGTGTCGAACGTAAAGCGGCGAACAGAGCGGGGCGAGCGGTCGTCGGATGGGTGAGGACGGTGCACTCAGAACCGGAATGTATGGGTGCGACATGGTGCGCTGCGCACGCCTGGCGACGAGTCCCATCGTTCTGTTGGCCGATCGTCTGCCGGTGCCGGCCGATGTACAGAAACTGGCGCGCCTAGACGTGCCGAGGTGCGCTCGTGTCATGCAGTGAGCGGGCCTGGCCTGCCGGCAGGTCATCGGATACCGAACATTGCGCACGTCGGCCGATGAGGCGAACGGTTCAGCCAAAGCGTGCGCTCAATGTGAATGGCGGCTGGTCCCTTTCGGGCAGACAACGAATTTCAAACGCGCGTAAGCGTCGCTGCCGCTAGATTTGCGCGTTCCGCATCGGGGTTGGTGGTGCGGTGCCCGTCTCTCACCTTATCGGTCTCCCGCATTGTGACTACCCGCAGGAAGGAAGCGCTTGTCCCGCATGTTGCTGCAGCCGCATGCACGGGCGCGATCCTGTTTTTTCTTGCGTGCCTGTTGCTGTATATGCCGGCTCCGCGCCCGACCGCACAACAAGACGAGAGCCTGCAGGTGTATTTCCTGCCGCGTCCGCAAGTGACGCAGCCGGCGCCGGCCGAGCCGCCGCCGCAGGAGCAGCCCAAGCGGCAACAACGCGCCACAGCCGCTTCCGCATCGGCTGCCCGCCGCGCGCCACCGCCCACGCGCACCCCGCCGCCGCAACGCCAGGTCGCCGCCGCCAACGCGCCGGCCGATGCATCGATGGCAGCGCAGCTGTATACCCGCGAGGGCCGTCTGCGCATGCCGCTCGACACCAAGGTCGACCCGATGGCGCAAGGCGACGCAGTGCCGCCGGGCATGACCGACGCGCGGGCGCAGGCCAAGGCACGCAATGTGATGGAACGGGGCAACCCGGTGCAGTACCAGGACACGCGCTTTGCCAAGGATTGGAAGAGCGACGGCACGTTGGGCGATGTGGCGATGCAGGAAATGAATCGCGGCATGAAGAAGTTCAACGACATGCTCAACGGGCCGCAGACGCAGGTGGCCAAGGCGCGGCCGCCGCCGGATGTGCGCTTCAATCCTGCATTGGCTGGAAATCAGGCCGAAATGGGCAGCGAAGCCACCGGCGATGCGTACAAGGCCGCGCCGATCGCGCACGAAACCTTACCCGACCTCAAGGGCGAAGCCAGCCGCCGCATCCGCGAGGCATTGGTAGCGCTGGAACAACGCAGTGCCCACTGCGATGCGTCCAAGCGCAAATCGTTGTTGTCGCCGGTCCGCACGCATTTGTCCGACCTGGAGCGCGCCGAACACGCGCTCAACAACGGCGCCGATCCGGTGATGGCTGCACAGCTGTTGCCACGTCAGGCAGACAGCGCCTACGACCTGGCCCGCCGCGCGCTGTGGTATGCCGACCGGCAATTGAAGCAGTGCGCGGTGGGGTAGGTGGGGCATTTACGGTGCGCTGTAAATTTGGCTCAAAGGCAGGGCGTTCGTACGGGGTGGTACGGCAGCGGCGAAGCCGCCTACGCCAGACTCTGCCGGTAACGATCCTTCTCTGCGCTCAGCGCAATTTCCGCGCGTAAAAAGACCTGGCCGATCGGTTCGTCGGCGCGGGTGGCTTGTGCTTCGCCGAGTAAGACCGTCAGCCCGAGTGCATGTTGCAAGTGCGCGACGTCGCGCAGCTGTTGCAGCGTGCGATCGGCATCGGGGCCACGTAGGACGGCGATGAATTCCGCGCTCTCGGTGACCCGGTCGATGCTATTGCCCGGCCCCTGCACGAGTGCGGCAAATGCCTGGTCGAGCTGTTGCAAGCTACGGCCAAGCAGCCGTTCGCTCTGGCGTTCGGCCAGGGCGGCCAGCTCCTGCACTTCCAGAATCACCAGCCGGTACGGCGCTTCGACATCCAGCGCAGTTGCCGCGGCGGCGGCCGGCTGCAGGATGGCCGCGCGCTCCTGGTGCAGCGCTTCCTGGCGTGCGTCCAGCAAGTTCATGGTGACGCGAGCCAGCGCCTGCAAGCCGGTGCGCTGCAGGTCGTTGAGCGTGCGCGGTTCGATATCGAGCACGCACACGGTGCCCAGCGCCACGCCTTCGGTCGTCACCAACGGCATGCCTGCGTAGAAGCGTGCGCCGGTGTCGCCGGTGACCACGGAAATATCGCGAAACCGCGGGTCCTTGGTCAGGTCCGGCACTTCCAACAGGTGGCTCGGGTCGCGAATGGCGTGGTCGCACACCGCCTGGCTGCGATCGGTCTGTTGCAGCCCCAGACCCAGTTGGGCCTTGAACCATTGGCGGTCGCGATCCACCAGCGACATCAGCGCAATGGGCGTATCGCACAGCGATGCGGCCACCCGAACGATGTCCTGATACGTCTCTTCCGGCAGGCTGTCGACGATGCGATACCCATCGAGGACCTGCTGGCGGGAGGCTTCATCTACCGTCGGCATCTCTTTCATCGAATCGGCCAATTACTTGTCGAGGACAGCCGCCAACCTTACCGGAGCGGCCGATAACATGGCGTCGATATTTAGGGCGGCTAAGAGGCGGCGAGCGGTTGTCAGCTGCGTATGGGCGGCGCACTTAGAACCGCACTGTATGAGCGGTGGATGCCGTAACGCAGACCGGCCGCGCCCGCCCGGCGGTGAGCGCGGTCGTTTTGTCGTTCGCTCCAGCAGTTGCCGCCGCTGGAAATCGAAGTGCTGCACGGATGCGTGGGGTGTGGCGTACGGCTCAGCTTGAGCGGGCCGCAATGCCAAGCGCCGATGGTCCAGCTGCGGCTACTGCTGATTGCTAGCCGCCAGCAGTCAATCAACGAAACAGTCGAGCGAGCGATCGAGCAATCAAATAGCCGCTGGCCCAAACATAGTCGGGCGGCGGTGTGGTGCGGATAGCGTAACGGGCCGATTGCAAACGGCGCACGACTAGCCGACCAGTCGATCGACCACGCGAACAGCCGGGCAATCCATTGCCCGGCTGACCACTGGCTCGGTCACTGCTCAACGGGCTACTCCACAACCGGCCAAACAAGCGAACAGGCGGCCAATCCACGGTCGGCAACCAACCAATCGAACAACCTAGCGACCAATTGATCGATCGACCGGCCAACCGACCGACGAATCACCTAAACCATCCATGCCGAACCAACCCACCACTGCCCCCGCCCGTCTGCATCTGGCAAACGGGCGGGGGCACGGGCACCGAGTCAGCGCTTGACCGGCTTGCCGTCGGCGTCCAGCACCTGCACTTCGCCCAGCTTGAGCGCGCGCACCGGGGCTTCGATCTTCTTCAGGTCGCCCACGATCACCCAGGTCATTGCGTCGGGCTTGATGATCTGTGCGATGGCCTTCTGCGCGGCCGGTTGGTCGATCGCTTCCAGGCGCGGCTTGAGCGTCTGCACGTAGTCGTCCGGGCGGTCGAACTGCACGATGCCCTCGATCGCGCCGAGCACGGCGGTGGTGGTTTCGTAGCTGCCGGGCAGGGCGCGGATGCTCTGGTTCTTGATCTTTTCGATCTCCTCGTCGGTCAGCGGCTTGTCGCCGACGATGGCCCGGGCTTCCTTGAGGATCTCGTTGGCCGACTCGGCGGTCTTGTCGGTCTGCACCGGTGCGGAGAACAGATACGGCCGCTGGCCCTGGGCATCCATCAAACGAGTGCCGGCACCGTAGGCCCAGCGCTTGTTCTCGCGCAGGTTCATGTTCAACCGCGAGGTGAAGGTGCCGCCGAAGGCATCGTCGGCCACGCCAATGGCCAGGTTGTCCTGGGTCTTGGTCGACGGTGCCAGCAGGCCGGCCAGGATCACCGACTGCGGCGCATCCGGCCGGTTGATCAGGTACACACGCGGTTTGGGCTGCACGGCCACGTCGACCAGGTTCTTCTTCGGCAGCGGGCTGGCCGGCGCCTTCCAGTCGCCGAATGCGGCATCCAGCTGCGGGATGATCTGCGCCAGCGTGGTGTCGCCGGCGACCAGGATGCGCAGGTTGTCCGGGCGCAGCCACTGGCCATGGAAGGCTTGCAGGTCCTTGGCATTGAGGCTCTTGATCGCCGCCTCGGTGCCGCTGCCGGTGAGCGGGATCCCGTACGGATGCTTGTCGCCGTACAGCAGCGGCGGCAGCGCACGCAGGCCCAGGCTGGTGGGTTTGGTCTTTTCCTGCGCGATGCCGGCCAGCCACTGGCCACGGATGCGTTCGATGTCCGACGGTTTGAACGCCGGGTTGCGCACGATGTCGGAGAACAACTGCAGCGATGGCTGCAATTGGTCGTTGAGGGCATTGAGCGAGGCGCTGCAGCTATCCAGATCGCAGCCGACGCCGGTGATCGCGCCCAGGCGCTGCTTGCGCTGGGCCACTTCCACCGAATCCAGCGACGCGGTGCTCTCGTTCATCAGGGCGGCGCTGAAGCTGGCGGTGCCGAGCTTCTTACCCTGGTCGGCGGCGTAACCGGCGTCGAACAGCAACTCGACCTGGGTAACCGGGATGGTGTGGCGCTCGGCCAGTACCACTTCGATGCCGTTCTTCAGCTTGCCGCGCTGCAGTTTGGGGAAGCTCAGGTCAGGGAACTGGGTGGTCTTGGGCACGCCGGTGCTGCGATTCACGTTCGAAGCGGTGACGGTGTACTTGCCCGCGGCGGGCAGCTTGGGCGCCGGCTTGCCTGGTTCGGCGGCGCGCGCGACCACCGCCTTGTCTTCGGCAGCCGGGTCGAAATCCTTGCCGGCCGGCAGTACGGTGAGCAGATAGTCGCCCTTGCCGAACCAGGTGGCGGAGGCCTGCTTGACGCTGTCCACGGTGGCGGCCTGGCCGCGCTGCAGATCTTTTTTGTAGGCACCCGGGTCGCCGCGATAGACCTGGCCCTCGGCCAGGAGCACCGCCTTGCCGGTGAAGCCACCGACCTTTTCCAGCCCGCGCACGAAGCCGGCGCGGTAGGCCACCTGCGCGCGCTGCAACTCGTCGGCAGTCGGGCCTTGTGCGATGAATTTCTTGAGTTCTTCGTCGATCACCGCCTCGACCTTGGCTGGGTCCACGCCGTCCTTGACGTCGGCCTGGATCTGCATCTGGCTGGACAGCGCAAACGGCTGCACCGAGGCGGACACGTCATCGACCAGCTTGTCCTGATAGACCAGGCGCTGATACAGCCGCGAGGTCTTGCCGCCACCCAGCACGGTGGTGGCCAGATCCAGTTGGATCATGTCGTCGGTGCCCAGCTGCGGCGCGGCCCAGGTGCGGTAGATGCGCGGCTGCGACACATGGTCGTGCTGCACGCCGCGCTTCTGCGCGGCCAGCGGGGTGACCCACGGCTGCTGACGCGCCACCGGCTTGCCGGACGGGATATCGCCGAAGTACTGCAGTGCCTTGGCGCGCGCCTGTGCCACGGTGATGTCGCCGGCCAGCACCAGGGTGGTGTTGGCGGCGCCGTAGTTGTCGTTGAACCACTGTTTGACGTCGCCCAGCGAGGCCGCGTCCAGATCTTCCATCGAGCCGATGGTGTCGTGCTGGTACGGGTGGTTGGCCGGGAACAGGTTGGACAGGATGTTCTGGTCCACGCGGCCATAGGGGCGGTTTTCGCCCTGGCGCTTTTCGTTCTGCACCACGCCGCGCTGGGTGTCGAGTTCTTCCTGGCCGATGGCGCCGAGCAGGTGGCCCATGCGGTCCGATTCCAGCCAGAGCGCGGTATCCAGCGCGGTGGTCGGTACGGTTTCGAAGTAGTTGGTGCGGTCGAACCAGGTGGTGCCGTTCATGTCGGTGGTGCCGACCTGTTCCAGCGGCGCAAAGAAGCTGCCCTTGTTGTTTTCCGAGCCGGAGAACATCAGATGCTCGAACAGATGCGCAAAGCCGGTCTTGCCGGCCGGCTCGTCGCCGGAACCGATGTGGTACCAGATGCTCACCGCCACCACCGGCGCCTTGTGGTCCTCGTGCACCACCACGGTCAGGCCGTTGGGCAGGGTGAAGCGGGTGTAGGCGATGTCGGGAATGGCGCTGCTGTCCGCGGTCTTGGACAGGCTGGCCGGGGCGGCCTGTGCGACGGGCGGAACGGTACCGGCAGCGACGCCGAGCACGCCGGCGATCAACAAGGACAACGGACGCAGCATGTGACACTCCAGAGCAGGACAATCGGCCGAGGGTAGTGGCTGCTTGGCGAGGCCGCAAATGCTGTTCGGCATGGGGGGTGGGATAGGCCCCAAAGCAGCCACGGCTGGGTGCACTCAAGTTGATCGTCGCCTCGCCGTTACCTGGTGCGACCTACCTAGCCCACACGCCGCCCGCCGATCACGCCATGACCGTCCTGTTGCCGCCCGTGCCGATTCCCGCCAACGATGCTTTGCGCGTGGACGCGGTCCGCCGTCTGGGCGTGCTGGACACCGAAGCAGAGCCCGAGTTCGACGATATCGCGTGGCTGGCGGCGCATGTCACCGGCGCGCCGATGGCACTGGTGTCGCTGCTGGATGCCGACCGGCAATGGTTCAAGGCGCGCTGCGGCACCGACCTGGAAGGCACACCGCGTAGCGTGTCGTTCTGCTCCTACGCGGTGATGGGCACCGAGTTGATGGAGATCCCCGATGCCGAGGCCGACCCACGCTTCGTCAACAACCCGTTGGTGATCGCCGCACCCGGGGTGCGCTCCTACGTCGGCGTGCCGCTGATCGGCCGCGAAGGCTATGCCTACGGCACCCTGTGCACGCTCAGCACCCAATCGCGCGTGCTCGAGGACCATCAGAAACAGGCGCTGATCCGTCTGGCGCGGCAGGCGGTCGGCCAGCTGGAAGCGCGTCGCGATCGGCGCGATGCGCAGGCGCAACGGCAAACCTTGAGCATGTTGCTGGAAGCCATGCCCGACGGCGTGGTGGCCTGCGGCACCGACGGCCTGCTGCGCGAGTTCAACAACGCCGCGCGGCAATGGCATGGCACCGACCCGCGCGTGCTGCCACCGGCGCAATGGGCGCAGCATTTCGATCTGTACAGCGCAGACGGCAACGCTCTGCTGCCCACCGAGGCCATCCCGCTACTGCGTGCCTGGCGCGGCGAGCACGTGCGCAATGCCGAACTGGTGATCCGTGCCAACGGGCAGCCTCCGCGCAGCGTGCTGTGCAATGCAGATCCGGTGGTCGGCGACAAGGGCACTGCGTTGGGCGCGGTATGCGTGATGCACGACATCACCCAGCTGCGGGATGCGTCGGCGGCCTTGTCTGCCGAGCGCGCGCGGCTGCAGGCGCTGGTGGATGCCTCGCAGGACGTGGCGATCATCGCCTTCGACCCGCAGGGGCGCATCGAGTTGTTCAATCCCGGTGCCGAACAACTGCTGGGCTACGCGGCCGACGAAGTGCTGGGCAGCTGCCCGTCGCGGTTCCATCTGCAGGCCGAGCTGGAGCGCCACATGGCCACGTTGGCGTTGTCGCCGCTGGCGTATGTGGAACTGGCGGCGGCGGCCGCCGGCAATGTGCTGACCGAAGAACTGTGGACGCTGGTGCGCAAGGACGGCGAGTTGCGCCGGGTGCGGCTGTGCTTCAACGTCATCCACGATGCGCAACAAGGGCTTGCCGGGTATCTGGCCATGGCCATCGATGTCACTGCGGAGCTGCAGGCGCAGGCCGCCGCGCAGCTGGCCGCCGAACGCTTCACCGGCGCCTTCGAAACCGCACCGCAAGGCATGGCGATCGTTTCGCTGGAGGGCGCCTGGCGCGACGTCAATCCGTCCTTGTGCAGCATTCTCGGCTACCCGCGCGAGCAATTGCTGCGCACGACCTTCCAGCAGATCACCCACCCGGACGATCTGCAAATGGATCTGCAACTGGTGCAGGAATTGATCGCCGGCAAGCGCGACAGCTACAGCCTGGCCAAGCGCTACATCAGCCAGCAAGGCGCGGTGATCTGGGCGCAGTTGTCGGTGTCGCTGGTGCGCGACGGCAGTGGTGCCCCGGTGCATTTTGTGTCGCAGATCCAGGACGTCACCGAGCGCCATGTGGCCGCCGAACGGCTGGCCGAGAGCGAAGCGCGCTTGCGCGCAATCAGCGATGCCACCCCGGCGCTGGTCAGCCAGTTCGATGCCAGCCAGCGCTGCCTGTTCGCCAACGAAGCGCACCGAGATTGGCTGGGCGTGGAGCCGGCCAGCCTGGTCGGCGCGCCGATCACCCATCTGCTGGGCGCGCCGCTCAGCGCGACTGCGCGCACCGCATTGGCGCAGGTGGCCGACGGGCAGCGCGCCAGTTTCGAGCACGTGTTGCGCGTGGGTGGCAACGCACGCGATATGGAGATCACCCTGGTGCCAGGAACCCGACGCCTGCTGGGCGGTGCGCAAGGGTTCTTCCTGATGGCGCAGGACGTTACCGCCCACAAGACCTTGCACCGCCTGATGCACGAGCGCGCCACCCGCGATGCGCTGACCGGCCTACCCAACCGCCATGCCTGGACCGAGGCATTGCAGACCGCCGTGCTGCAGGCGCATCGGTTGCAGCGCGCGGTGGCGGTGATGTTTCTGGATCTGGATGGCTTCAAACGCATCAACGACACCTACGGCCACCGCGCCGGCGATGCGGTACTGGTGGAGTTCGGCCATTGCCTGCAGCGCGCGGTGGAAGGCCGTTACCTGGTGGCACGTCTGGCCGGCGACGAATTCGTGGTGCTGCTGGACAATCTGCAGACGCCCGACGCCGACTGCGCGCGGGTTGCCGAGCGCATCCGCCATGCGGCTTCCGCTGGCGCCCTGTTCGGCGAGCAGCGGCTACCGATCCAACCCAGCATCGGCATCGCCTGGCAACACGGCGACCAGGCCGAAGCGGCAAGCCTGATGCATGCCGCAGACGAAGCGATGTATGCCGCAAAGAATGCGCGCTGCAGCAAGGACGCAGCAATGAACCGCCGCGACGCTGCGCGTTGAGACAAGCGGCATTGGTAATGCGTATCTTGGCTTGTCGCCGCATATTGGCCGACGGGGCACCATCACCCTCCCAGCGGGAGAGGGGCTTGAGCAGCGGAGTGCGCGCGGTTCATTCTCCCCTCGGGAGAAGGTGCCCGAAGGGCGGATGAGGGTGCGTCCGCGCGAAGCGCAACCGCAAGCCATCCCGCTTACCACCCAGCTTGTTCGACGTGATGCAACAGCACGACGTGGCTCGCTCCACGTGGTGCTGTTGCATCAAGACTTGGCCTACTTGCAGTAGTGTTGCTGCACTACTACGCAGCCTGCTCGACGCGATGGCGCTGCATCGACGCAGGCTGCGCCGGTGCCAGTTGGAACACGGCCACTGCGCGCGTCAGATCCGCTGCCTGATCTTCCAGGCTGCGCGCCGCCGCAGTGGCTTCTTCCACCAGCGCCGCGTTCTGCTGGGTCATTTCATCCAGCTGCATCACCGTGGTGCTGACCTGCTCGATACCAGCGCTCTGCTCGGTGCTGGCGGAGGTGATCTCGGCCATGATGTCGGTCACGCGTTTCACCGAGCTGACCACCTCGGTCATGGTGCTGCCGGCCTGCTGCACCAGCGCCGAGCCTTGCTCCACCTTTTCCACCGAATCGGAAATCAGTTGTTTGATTTCCTTGGCCGCACCGGCCGAGCGCTGCGCCAATGCACGGACCTCGGTTGCGACCACTGCAAAGCCGCGGCCTTGTTCGCCGGCGCGCGCGGCTTCCACTGCGGCATTCAAGGCCAGGATATTGGTCTGGAAGGCGATGCCATCGATGACACCGATGATGTCGGAAATACGTGCCGACGATTGCGTGATCGCCTGCATGGTGACGACCACTTGCTGCACCACACGGCCGCCGCTTTCGGCGACATCGCCGGTGCCTTTGACCAGTTGATTGGCCTGGCGCGCGTTATCTGCATTCTGACGCACGGTAGAGGTCAATTCTTCCATCGATGCAGCGGTTTCTTCCAGGTTCGCGGCCTGATGTTCGGTACGTGTGGACAGGTCGGTGTTGCCGCTGGCGATCTCACCGGCGGCGGTATTGATCATCTCGGCCGAATGCTGGATGCCCTGCACGATGCTGGTCAGCTGGATTGCGGTGCGGTTGGCGGCATCGGCCAGGCGGCCGAAGGCACCTTCGTAGTGCGATTCCACCCGCTGCGACAGATCGCCGTCGGCAATGGCGGCCATGATGCGGCCCACATCGTCCAGACCGGCATCGGCCTGCTGCATCAGGCGGTTCAAGGCCTGCACCATTTCCGCAAACGCAAACTGATAGCGCGACTGCTCGCCGCGTGCGGAGAAGTCGCCACGCGCGGCGGCATCGGCCAAGCGCGCGATGTCGCTGTTGATCGCCGACAGGTTGCTCTTCACGGTATCCAGCGCTTCGTGCAATGCCGCGCGCTGGCCGGGCAGGCGGCGCATGTCGCGGCGTAGATCGCCGCGGCCGTATTCGCTCATCACATCCATCGCTTCGTTGATCGCGTCCAGATGTTCGAACACCACCGTGTTCACGCCATGCGCCAGGCTGCCGTAATCGCCGGGAAAATCCTCCGGAATGCGGTGCGCGATGTTCTCGCCCTGCTGCAGGCGAATCATGGTCTGCATCTCGCCGTTGAAGCGCTGCAGCTGGTTTTGCATCTGCTGCATGCTGTGCATCAACTGGCCGGTTTCATCGCGCGATTCCACCCGGATGTCGTTGTCGAACCGGCCCGAGGCAATCGCCTCGGCGGTGCGTGAGGCGGCGCGTAAGGGTGCGGCCATCGCCGAGGCGATCAACCAGCACAGGCCGATCACCATCGCAACCAGTGCGCCGCCGATCAAGGTCAGTGTGCGCGTAAAGCCCCACGCCTGCACCTGGATGTCTTCGGCGTACACGCCCATCACCAGCACCCAGTTCCAGGCAGGAAACGTCTTGGCATAGCTGATCTTGGGCAGTTGTTCTTTCTTGCCCGGCTTGGGCGCGTCGTAATAGCTGAAGCCATCGCCGCTGTCGATGGCGGTCTTGATGTCGCGATACACATACTGCCCGGCATCGCTCTTGTAATCGGACATGTCGGTGCCGACCGGGCGCTTGGGATGCATCAGGATGCGCATCTGCGGGTCGACAATGAAAAAGTAATCTACGCCATCGTTGGTGCGCATGTCGGCCAGCGTGGTGCGCGCCGCGTCCTTTGCCTGATCGGCGGTCAGCTCGCCGCTTTTGACCTTGTCGGCGTAGTGCTACATCACCGTCAGGCCCATCTCGACCTCGGTCCTGACGCTGAGTTTGCGCGCCTCGACCAGATCCAGATATTGCAGACGTGCCGCAGCGACTGCGAGCAGGATCACGCCCACAGTGAGTAGCGTGCACAACAGGACGAATTTTCGGGTCAGCGGGAGATTGGCAACATGGCGACGCAACAGGGAAACAACGGGCATGGCAACGGTATCCAGAACGCGCCGCGCAGGGCGCTATGTCATGGATAGCGGCTGATTCACATGCGGGTTGAATATTGATTGCGGCAGCGCCNGGTGCGCTCCTACACGGGTCTGTTGTCTGTAGACAGGTCGCAGGCACCGCACATCGACCATGTTGCTTGCTCGATCAATCGCGACGTGGCGCCATCTCCTGAACATCCAGACGTTCGATCGCGCGATACGACGGCGGGCACGCAGTGCGTACCCGCCTTTCACATCAGCTTGCTGCGCAGAAGCCGAACTCGGCCGTTGCACCGGCGGCCAGCGTGCGGTTGAAATCCACGCCACTTGCGCGCAGGGTGCTGCCGCTCTGCGACCACACCACATTCCACGCGTTGTTGACCGTGCCGGCGACCGGCACCGTCACCGACCAGGTGCCGCTGCCGGTACCGGTGTTGGTGACCTGCACGCGGTTGCACGCGCCGCCGCTCCAGCTGCTGTCCACGATGACCTTGGTGCTGAAGGTGCCGGTGCCCGGGGTCGGCGTAGGCGTAGGCGTAGGTGTCGGAGTGGGTGTGGTAGTGCCCACGGTGCCCCACAACGTGCGCAGCAGCGTCATCTTGTCCTGGCGCACGGTGGTCCAGTCGTCACGCAGGATGCCGCCGGTATCGCCGCTGTTAGGGAACCTCTGAACAAAGCACGGCAGATGCGCGACACTACCCGCCTCGTGTTGAGGAATCATCCATGCAACTGACGTTCGGCGACGCTG
>NZ_MDEE01000030.1 GCF_002939865.1 Xanthomonas dyei | reverse complement strand
TCGCGGATTGAGGTCCTGACCAACACAGTTGCTACATGGACGTACTTGCGGCGTGTCCCGCGAGGGTGGGCGGGCAAGGGCCCTGCAGCCAAGTCGCAGACCCGCAGCTGCGCACCAGACCGGCGTGACGTCGTTTTCAGCCGCTCCAAATCCATAAGCTGGCGCGTATGGCATGCGCACACCCCGCATCAGTGGGTACCGGCATTCAACCACGCGCGCAACCGCAGGCTGTCAAACGGCCAGTCCAGCTCGCGTCCGTGCACGTCGCGCAACACCGGCACACGTGCGCCATAAGCCGCCTCAAGCGCCACATCGTCGTCGATAAACACGCTGCTGAACTCGCCAGCACGGACCTGCGCCAGCACTTCCAAGGCTTGGTCGCAGAGGTGGCAATCGTCGCGCTGGTACAGGGTCAGGGCCATCGAACAGGTCTCATGCTGCGCTGCAGCCGTGCCGCAATCGTCGAACGACTAGAATAGCCGCCTTTACGCTCACCTCTCCGGCACGCATGGCTGTCAGCACGTTCGACCTGTTCAAGATCGGCATCGGTCCCAGTTCCTCGCACACCGTGGGGCCGATGCGCGCCGCCGAGCGTTTCGTGCATCGCTGGTTGCTTGACGCCGGCCGCCTACAGGATGTGGTGCGCATCCGCGCCGAGGTGTTCGGCTCGCTGGCGCTGACCGGCCGCGGCCACGGCACCGACAAGGCCGTGTTGCTCGGGCTGGAAGGCCATCGCCCCAACCTGATCGACCCGGACGTCATTCCCGCCACGCTCGATCGTATCCGCAGTAGCAAGCGCATCAACCTGATGGGGCAGCACGCGATCGGCTTCGACGAAAAGCGCGACTTGCCGATGAACAAGCGGCAGAAGTTGCCGTACCACACCAACGGCATGCGCTTCACTGCCTACGATGCCGATGAAGGCGTGATCGCCACCCGCGATTACTACTCGGTGGGCGGCGGATTTGTGGTCAATCAGGACGACGCCGCCGACGACCGCATCGTGGCCGACGAAACGCCGCTGCCGTATCCGTTTCTCAGTGGCGACGAACTGCTGGCCCAATGCGCACGCAGTGGTTTGAGCATCGCCGCGCTGATGTTCGAAAACGAAAAGAGCTGGCGCAGCGAAGACGAGATCCGCGCCGGCCTGCGCGAACTGTGGGTGGCGATGCAATCCTGCGTGGAGCGCGGTATCCGCCAGGAAGGCACGCTGCCGGGCGGTTTGAATGTGTCGCGGCGCGCACCGGCGTTGTACCGCGAACTATCGTCCAAACCCGAAGCGGCCATGCGCGACCCGCTGACCACGCTGGATTGGGTCAACCTGTACGCACTCGCGGTCAACGAAGAAAACGCAGCCGGCGGCCGCGTGGTCACCGCACCGACCAACGGCGCGGCTGGCATCATTCCCTCGGTGCTGCATTACTTCGATCGTTTTTGTCCTGGCGCGTCCGAACAGCGCATCTTCGATTTCCTGCTTACCGCAGCGGCCATCGGCATTCTCTACAAGGAAAACGCCTCAATTTCCGGGGCCGAAGTCGGTTGCCAGGGCGAAGTAGGCGTGGCCTGTTCGATGGCAGCCGGCGGCCTGGTGGCCGCACTCGGCGGCAACCCCGGCCAGATCGAAAATGCCGCGGAAATCGGCATGGAACACAACCTTGGCCTGACCTGCGACCCGATCGGCGGGCTGGTGCAGATCCCGTGCATCGAACGCAATGCCATGGGCGCAGTGAAAGCCATCAACGCCAGCCGCATGGCGATGCGCGGCGACGGCAAACACAAGGTCTCGCTGGACAAGGTCATCAAGACCATGCGCGACACCGGCCGCGACATGCAGGACAAGTACAAGGAAACCAGCCGCGGCGGCCTGGCGGTGAACGTCATCGAGTGCTGAGCCTGCCGATGGCATGACGCCAGTGGTCAAAACGCATCGCATCACGTGGGATTGATCCAGCAATTCGCCCCGCTACTGCGGCACCCAACCGGCCGGCGCCTGCGGCGGAAAACAACCCCACATCGCAAGGCCATTTCAGCAGAAAGCCCCCTTCTCCTACCTGCGGGAGAAGGTGCCCGAAGGGCGAATGAGGGTAAGCCAGCCCGCCCCCCCCCTCGCCGCGGCACCGCCCGGATCCACGCCTCCACCACGGTGCGCCGTGTAGCCTTCCCGCACGGATCCCGGATGGAGAACACGATGCGACATCTCGCCTGTGCACTCGCACTCACCCTGGCCTGCGGCCCGCTGATGGCGCAGGAAGCCAGCTATGGCCCGCGTCTGGAAGGCTTCGATTACCCCTACCCGGTCAAGACCTACGCGTTCACCTCGCAGCAGCAGCCGCTGGAAATGGCGTATCTGGATGTCGCGCCCACTGGCAAGCCGAACGGACGCACCGCCGTGCTGCTGCACGGCAAGAATTTCTGCGCGGCCACCTGGGAATCCAGCATCGCAGCCCTGACCAAGGCCGGCTATCGCGTGATCGCGCCGGATCAGGTGGGCTTCTGCAAATCGAGCAAGCCGGCGGCCTACCAGTTCTCGTTTGCGCAGCTCGCCGACAACACACACGCACTACTGCAAAAGCTGGGGATCGACCGCGCCGTGGTCGTCGGCCATTCGATGGGCGGCATGCTCGCGATCCGCTACGCGCTGATGTACCCGCAGGCCACCGAACACCTCGCCCTGGTCGACCCGATCGGCCTGGAAGACTGGAAGGCCGCCGGCATTCCGTGGCGCAGCGTGGATGCCTGGTACGACAACGAACTCAAGATCAGCTTCGACCGTATCAAGAAGTACCAGATGGACGTGTACTATGCCGGTCAATGGAAGCCCGAATTCGAACGCTGGGCGCGCATGCAGGCCGGCATGTCGCTGGGCAACGGCAAACAGGCGGTCGCCTGGAATCAGGCCCTGACCTACGACATGGTCTTCAACCAACCGGTCGTCTATGAGCTGCCCAAGCTGGCGGTGCCGACCACGCTATTCATCGGCCTCAAGGACCGCACCGCAATCGGCAAGGACACCGCTCCGCCGGAAGTCAAGGCGCGCGTCGGCGACTACACCAAACTGGGCAAGCAGGCAGCCGCGGCCATTCCGAATGCGAGCTTGATCGAATTTGCAGACTTGGGTCACTCGCCGCAGGTGCAAAACCCGGCGCGTTTCAACGCCGCGCTGTTGAAGGCAATCGCGCAGTAACGGCGGCAGCACTCAGCAGCACGATGCCGTGGTTTGTTTCTGATGCGAACCGCAGCCGGGGCATTTCCGGCTGCGGTCGTCTCGCAGCGTTTGAAGATGACCACGGCAGGCAACGGCAGCACAAGCCGCAACCATCAGTCGCACATTCGCAATAACCATCACGCGAGTGAGCAAGCACATGCCGCACGGATAACCGCACCAACGCCTGCCAAACGATAACGCGCGCGCAACGCGCAGATGGTCTCTTGGCCCGACCGCCACCAACCAAGACGTCTGCACAAACCAGCGGCAAACCCGCGGGAGATGCAATGCATCCCCAACCAACAATTGCATCAACCAGCCACGATCCGCAGCACATCGTCCAGCAACGCGGCCGCCGTGACCTCCGCACCCGCACCCGGGCCCTGGATCAACAACGGCTGCTCGCGATAACGGTCGCTGCTGATGGCGACACGGTTGTCGGTTCCGGCGCCGCCAGCCAAGGGGTGGTCCAGCGCAAGCTCGCGCAGACCCACGCTTGCGCCATGCGCATCGACACGGCCGACAAAGCGCAGACACCGCCCTGCTGCGCGTGCCTGCTGCCAGCGCGCGCTCACTTCGGCATCAATTTCGCCCAGGCGGGCATCCAGTTGGCCAATCGGCACGCCGGTGAGGCTGGCAGGCACCAGCGACTCCACATGCACTTGCTCGGCCTCCAGTTGCCAACCAGCCGCACGCGCCAGGATCAACAGCTTGCGCCGCACATCCTCGCCGGACAGATCGATCCGCGGATCCGGCTCGGTATACCCCGACGCCACCGCCTCACGCACGCACTGCGAAAACGCGCCGCTGCCGTCGTAGCGATGAAACAGCCATGCCAACGATCCCGACAGCACGCCCTCGATCGAATGGATATGGTCGCCCCCTGCCACCAGTGCGCGTACGCTGCTCAACACCGGCAAGCCGGCGCCCACGGTGGCGCTGTCTCCGTACTGCGCACCGCTGGCATGGCGGGCGGCAAGCAGCGCGTGCGCACGCGACAACGCCGTGCCCTGGCCCAGCTTGTTGGCGGTCACCACATGCACGCCGCGCCCCAACCACTCCACATGCCAATCGGCCACCACATCGCTGGCCGTGGCGTCCACCAGCACATCGCCGGCACGCAGCGCCACGGTCTCGGCCCACGGCTGCAATACGGCCTGGCCACGCGGCGCGGCGTTGGCCTGCAGCAATGCCTGCTCCGCGCTCACGCCACAATCCTGGGCGATCCGCGAGTTGGCCAGCCAATCGAAGCGCGGCAAGCGCAGCTGACGCTGTTGCAACGCGGTGTAGCGCGTCACGAAAGCGCGGCCCACGGTGCCGGTGCCCAGCAATGCCAGACGTGGCGTGGGTGCGACCGTCGCCGCGGATGCACGTCGCGACACAGGCAGCACGCTGCTCACGCGTCGACCTGTTTGCGGTTGGTGGTGGTCAGGGTCGCCTCGGCACCCGCCAGCCCGGCGCGCAGGTCGATCAGCAAGTCTTCGGCCGATTCGATCCCGATCGACAACCGCAGCAACCCATCGGAAATGCCGGCCGCCGCACGTGCCTCGGCGGTCATCGCCGCATGCGTCATCGAAGCCGGATGCGCAATCAGGCTTTCCACGCCGCCCAGCGACTCGGCCAGCGTGAAGTAGCGCAGCCCATCGACGAAGGCGCGCACCGCCGCTTCGCCACCATTCAATTCAAAACTCATCATCGCGCCGAAGCCCTTCTGCTGACGCGCCGCCAGCGCATGGCCCGGATGCGATGCCAGTCCCGGGAAATACACCTGGTTGACCACCGCGTGCCCGTCCAGCAACGCTGCGATCGCATCGGCATTTTCCTGATGCACGCGCAGACGCGCATCCAGCGTGCGCAAGCCACGCAAGGTGAGGAAAGCATCGAACGGCGAGCCGGTCAGGCCCAGCGCATTGGCCCACCACACCAGTTGCTGATGCAGCTCGGCATCGCGCGCCACCACCGCACCGCCCACCACATCGCTATGGCCGTTGATGTACTTGGTGGTGGAGTGCAGCACCAGATCGGCGCCGAATTCCAGCGGTTTTTGCAGCGCTGGCGACAGGAAGGTGTTGTCGACCACGGTCAACGCACCTACTTTCTTCGCCGCTTCGATGACAAAGCGCAGATCGGTGATGCGCAGCAGCGGGTTGGACGGGGTTTCGATCAACACCAGCTTGGGCGACTGCGCCAAGGCATCGGCCAGCGAGCGCGGGTCGGTGAGGTCTGCAGTGATCAGCGCGAAATGGCCCTTCTTGGCCAGCGCATTGAACAGCCGCCAGCTGCCGCCGTAGGCGTCGTGCGGCACCACCAGCGTATCGCCGGGTTGCAACACGGCGTTGAGCACCAGGTTGATCGCGCCCATGCCGGTGGAGGTGATGACGCCGCCTGCGCCGCCTTCCAGCTCGGCCAACGCCTCGCCGAGCAGATCGCGGGTGGGGTTGCCGCTGCGGGTGTAGTCGTACTGGCGCTTGTTGCCGAACCCGTCGAAGGAGAAGTTCGACGACAGCACGATCGGCGGGGTCACCGCACCGTAGGCGGTATCGCGGTCGATGCCTGCGCGCACGGCGGCAGTGGCGGCGGTACAAGGGGCGTCGGCGGGGTCACGATAGCTCATGCGGTTTCTCCGGTGATGCGAAGGGCAGTAGTGAGGATCGCGTCGATGCGATCGATTTCTTTCAGAAAGGCGTCGTGGCCATATGGCGAGCGCAACACACGCAGGCTGCCGCGCGGGCCAAGACCTTCGACCAAGCTGACCATGTCGGCCAACGGCACCAGGCGATCGCCTTCCACCGCCACCACGACGGTGGGCACGCTCACCTGCGCCGGGTCGATACGGTGCAGGTCGATGGATTCGGACAGGCGCAGGTATGCGGTGACCGGGGTACGCGCCACGTACTGCGCACCGGCGGCATCCAGATAGTCTTCGGCGGCCACACGCACGCGGCCATTGATCACTTCCGGCGGCGCATCGAAGCGCTCGCTGAATTCTTCCGGCGTGCGATAGCTGAGCATCGCGAACTGCCGCGCCAGCGCCAGCCCGTGATTTTCCGCGCATTGCAGCTGGCCCAGCGCCACCGCACGGCGCTGCAGTGCGCGCCATGCTGCGGCATACGGATGCGCGCGATGCGCCCCGCTCACCGCAATCAAGGTGCCCACGCGGCCGGCATGACGGGTGGCGAACTGCAGCCCGACCAGCGCGCCATACGAGTAACCGACAAAACCGTGCAGACGGGCGATTCCCAGCGCGTCCAGCAGCGCTGCAATCGCATCGGCCTGGTCGGCGGTATCGATCGGCGCATCCAGCGTGCCATCGGCACCGAGAAAGTCGAATGCCAACAAACGGCGCGATGCAGGATCCAGCGCGCGGCCCGCACCGACCAGGCCATCCACCCAGCCTTTTTCGGTGAACACATCGCTGACCGCAAGATGCCGATGGGCAGAGATGCCGCCGGCAACGAACACCACCGGCGCATTGGCAGCGCCGATCAACTCGTAGCGCAGGCGCACCTCGCGCATACCGGCATGGCGCATCGGCAACGACACGGCAATGTCGCCGCGCAACGCGATGGCACCGTCGATGTCGGCAGCAGGTGGATCCAGATAATCAGTGATAGTTGGCGATGCTGTGGTCACGAGGCTCATGGCGATATCCAGGGTGGATCGGCCATCGAGCTTCGCGGGAGCTCGCGTTCGACGTGCGCAAGGCACGATTCGAACCATCTTTCGGCGGACGCGGAGTCCCCGCAGGATTTGGCACCAAACGCGGGCGCTTGCGCGCTCCGCTGGCTGCCCCGGCATCAAAGGGCCTGTCCCTCCGCCGGTCTCGATGGTGAGGCTAAGATGCCACCGTACTTTTGCGATGTCAATCGCTTCATGCGGATGGAAAGATATATTTTCATTCGATACCACCGGGTACCGTGATGGGCCGCATACTTGCGCCCCCGCTCGCTCAAGCCAATCGCGTGCACTACCGCGTCTTTCGCCCTCTTTCGCCCGCACGTGTTTCGGTGCTGGTCGCCGCCCTGCTGGCAGGTGCGCCGCCCGCCGCTGCGCAACAACGCTGGCATTGGAACGGCGCCGCGGCACCCGCCTCACCTGCCACCACGCCAGCGCAAACCGCTATTGCCGCAACCGGCACCGGGCCGGCCCTGCAACTGGAATGGCAGGCGCCGGTCTATCTGGCGTGGGTGACCAACCCGCTGGCCGGGCCCGCCCAGGTCCGGCTGAGTGCGCCGCCCAGCGAGGATTACCGCGCCGTGCCGCAGTTGCCGCTGACGATGTTGCTGGCGGCGCACGAGCGGCGCCTGCTGGCGCGGCTGTACCCGGCCAGCAACCAGCGCACGTTGGGCGGGCTGGGACTCAAACTCGACGTGGTGCCCGGCGATCCGCTGGCGCAGTCGCAGCCGGTGCGCTACCAGTTGCCGTTCCGCGACGCACCGGTGCAGGTGGATCAGGGCTTCGGCGGCCAGTTCAGCCATGCCGACCTGCCCAATTGGTATGCAGTGGACTTCGCCCTGCCGCAGGGCACGCCGGTGCTGGCGGCGCGCGAGGGCGTGGTCATGGAAATACGCCAGGATGTTGCCGAAGGCAGCGCCCACGACCCCAGCGCCGGCGGCGGCAATCTGGTGCGGGTGCTGCACGCCGACGGCAGCATGGCGCTGTATGCCCATCTGGCCCCGAACGGGGTAGCGGTCCGCCCCGGCCAGCGCGTCGGCACCGGCGAGCCGCTGGGTGCCTCCGGAAATACCGGCTACGGCACTGCCGCGCACCTGCATTTTTCGGTGCAACGCAACGCCGATCTGCAGCTGGTGTCGGTGCCGTTCCGCATGCTGGGCCCGCACGGCGAGCTGCACTTCCCCTCGCCGGCCCCGTAGCGGGCCGCCGCCGGCACAGCGGCCCGATGCCGCCTGGCTGCGGGTCCGTAAAAGCCCACTGCGCCGAAGCCGTTATAATCATCGGCTTCCTCAGTTTCCGCAGGCGTCCGACCGGGCGCGCCCCGCCCATGTCCGAAGTCTCCAACGAAGCCGCGCGCCGCCGCACCTTCGCGATCATTTCCCACCCCGACGCCGGCAAGACCACGCTGACCGAAAAGCTGCTGTTGTTCGGCGGAGCGATTCAGATGGCCGGCTCGGTGAAGGGCCGCAAGGCCGCGCGCCATGCCACCTCGGACTGGATGGCGCTGGAAAAGGAGCGCGGCATCTCGGTGACCTCCTCGGTGATGCAGTTCCCGTACGAGGGCAAGGTGATCAACCTACTCGACACCCCCGGCCATGCCGACTTCGGCGAGGACACCTATCGCGTGCTCACTGCGGTGGACTCTGCGCTGATGGTGATCGACGTGGCCAAGGGCGTGGAAGAACGCACCATCAAGTTGATGGAAGTCTGCCGCCTGCGCGACACGCCCATCATGACCTTCATCAACAAGCTCGATCGCGAGGGCAAGAACCCGATCGACCTGCTGGATGAAGTGGAAACCGTGCTCGGCATCCAGTGCGCGCCGGTAACCTGGCCGATCGGCATGGGCCAGCGCCTGAAGGGCGTGGTGCATCTGATCACCGGCGAGGTGCATCTGTACGAACAAGGCCGCAACTTCACCCGCCAGGATTCGACCATCTTCCCGTCGCTGGACGCGCCGGGCCTTGCCGCCAAGATCGGCGAGCAGATGCTGGCCGAACTGCGCGACGAGCTGGAACTGGTGCAAGGCGCCAGCAACGCGTTCGATGTGGATGCCTACCGCGCCGGCCAGCAGACGCCGGTGTTCTTTGGCTCCGGCGTCAACAACTTCGGCGTGCAGCCGCTGCTGGACTTCTTCATCGAACACGCCCCGCCGCCGCAGGCGCGCGACACCACCGGCCGCCGCGTCGCGGCCACCGAGGCCAAGCTCAGCGGCTTCGTGTTCAAGATCCAGGCCAACATGGACCCGCAGCATCGCGACCGCGTGGCGTTCATGCGCGTGTGCTCGGGCAAGTTCACCGCCGGCATGAAAGCGTTGCATGTGCGCAGCGGCAAGGACCTCAAACTCGCCAACGCACTGACCTTCATGGCCAGCGACCGCGAGATCGCCGCCGAAGCCTGGCCGGGCGATGTCATCGGCATCCACAACCACGGCACCATTTCCATCGGCGACACCTTCACCGAAGGCGAATCGCTGTCGTTCACCGGCATCCCCAACTTCGCGCCGGAACTGTTCCGCCGCGCGCGCCTGCGCGACCCGCTCAAGCTCAAGCAGTTGCAAAAGGGCCTGGCGCAGCTGTCCGAAGAAGGCGCCACGCAGTTCTTCCGCCCGTTGATGAGCAACGATCTGATCCTGGGCGCGGTGGGCGTGCTGCAGTTCGACGTGGTGGCCTACCGGCTCAAAGACGAATACGGCGTGGATGCGATCTTCGAGCCGGTGAGCGTCACCACCGCGCGCTGGGTGCATTGCGACAACGCCAAGAAGCTGGAGGAATTCCGCGAGAAAAACGCCGGCAATCTGGGCATCGATGCGGCCGGCCAGCTGGTCTATCTCGCACCCACGCGCGTCAACCTGCAGCTGGCGCAGGAACGTGCGCCGGATGTGCGTTTCTCGGCAACGCGCGAGCATGCGCACGCCAAGGCCATCGACTGAGAACGACCAGGATCGACAAGGCAGCGCAACGGCTGGCGATGCGATTTTCGTGCAGTTGCGGTACCTTTTTGGAATGAACGCAGACGCCTCCGCCTCGACCGACCTGCGCGACGAAATCGCCAGCGCCGTGACCCACGGCCTGGGTGCCATTGCCGCCCTGGCCGGTGGTTCGGTGCTGATTACGCTGGCCGCCATCTATGGCGATGGCTGGCAGTTGGCTACCTCCATCGTGTTCAGTGCCACGCTGGTGTTGCTCTACGTCGCCTCCACGCTGTTCCACGCCATCCCGCATCCGGGCGCCAAGGCGCGCCTGCAGGTGCTGGATCATTGCGCAATCTATCTGTTGATCGCCGGCACCTACACGCCATTTACGCTGATCAATCTGCGTGGCACATGGGGTTGGGGATTGTTCGCCGCCATCTGGACGATCGCCGCCGCCGGGGTCATCTTCAAACTGTTCTTCACCGGCCGCTTTCGCTTGCTGTCCACGGTCCTCTATCTGGCCATGGGATGGTTGATCATCGTGGCGATCCAGCCGCTACTCCGCTCGGTGGACACCTGGTCGCTGTGCTGGCTGCTCGCTGGCGGGCTGTTCTACACGTTGGGCACCTACTTCTATCAACGCGACACGCAACGCTACTTCCATGCGATCTGGCACCTGTTCGTGCTCGCCGGTAGCGCCTGCCACTTCGTTGCGGTGATCGAACAAGTGGTGTGATCGTCGTCGCGTTCGCGCGCCGGTCACGAGCCATCGCCAACCATGGGCCGCGTGAACAACGCGCCCCAGACTGCTGCTGCCCCTTCCGCCCGCACACCGCGTCGTAGACGCTGGCTGATCGGGCTCGGCAGTGTTGCAGCTGTCCTGGTGATCTTTGTGCTGCTGTTCGACTGGAACTGGCTACGCGGCCCGGTCGAACGCATCGTCAGCGCCAAGACCGGCCGCGATTTCCACCTGGGGCACCTGGACGTGGACCTGGGCCGCACCACCACCGTTCGCGGCGAGCGCTTGCAGCTGGGCAATGCCGCGTGGTCCAAGCGCGGCGCGATGGCAGAACTGAACGCTGCCGAGATCGATGTCGAGCTATGGCCCCTGCTGCGCGGCAAGGTGCGGCTGCCGGAAATCCGCCTCGATCAGCCCACCGTTGTGCTGGAAGCCGGCAACGACACGCATCCGGGCAACTGGGTGTTCGATCCTCAGAATGGCGATGGCAGCATGCCGCGGCTTGGCCGGCTGCTGGTGACCAAGGGACGGCTGCAATACATCGACGACGCCATGCGCTCCAATATCGATGTGGCCATCAACAGTCTGGCGCCTCCGCGCAGCGACCAGCGTGCAGCGCCGATGGGCATCGACGGCAAGGGCCGCTGGAAGGGCTACCCGTTTACGCTGAAAGGCAACACCGCTTCGCCGCTCGAGTTGAGCCAGAGCGAACATCCCTTCCGCATCGATCTGCGCGGCAGTGCCGGCGCCACCCGTACGCACGTGCGCGGCACGCTGACCAATCCGTTTCAGTTCCGCGTCTTCGATCTGCAGATGGCGCTCAGCGGCCAGGACATGGAAGACCTATACCCGCTGACCGGCGTCGCCATGCCATCCACGCCGCCGTACACACTCGACGGCCGGCTGCGCCGCGATGGCGACGTGTGGCGCTACGAGACGTTCACCGGCCGTGCCGGCGACAGCGATCTGTCCGGCACGGCCGAGGTGGACCTGCGCAATAAACGCCCATTCCTACGTGCCGATCTGGCATCCAAGCGGCTGGACTTCGACGATCTGGCCGGCTTTGTCGGTGCGCCGCCAAAGACCGGTGCCGACGAGTCGGCCAACGCGGAGCAGAAAAAGCAGGCAGCACAGCTTGCCGCCAGCGCGCGCGTCCTGCCGACCACGCCCTACGACCTGTCCAAGCTGCGCGCGATGGATGCACAGGTGCGTTGGCGCGCGCAGCGCATCAATGCACCGTCCTGGCCGCTGGACGACATGGATGCGTCGCTGAAGTTGAAGGACGGCCTGCTGCAATTGGACCCGCTGAACTTCGGTGTGGCCGGCGGAGACATCCGCTCGACCATCCGCATGGATGCGCGCAACCCCGTCATCGTCACGCAGCTGAAAGCCGGCATTCGCGGCATTCGGTTGGATCGGCTATTTCCCGACGCAACGCTCGCCAAGCAGGCCTCAGGCGCAATCGGCGGCGAGCTGGATCTGCGTGGCCGCGGCAACTCGATTGCCGCAATGCTCGGTAGTGCGGATGGCTCGATTGGCGTCGGCATGGGCCGCGGTCATGTCGGCAACCTGATCATGGAGCTGGCCGGCCTGGACATCGCCGAATCGCTGAAATATCTGTTCACCAAGGACCGTCAGATCCCGGTGCGCTGCATGTTCGGCGACTTCGGCGTGCAGGACGGCCTGATGCAGTCGCGCGCCCTGGCCTTCGACAGCACCGACACCATCATCGTTGGCGAAGGCAACATCAGCCTCAAGAACGAAACGCTCGATCTGCTGCTGCGCCCACGCCCGAAAGATCGCAGCATTCTGAGCCTGCGTTCGCCATTGCGGATTGGCGGAACCTTCAAGGACCCGAGCTTCCACCCGGATTTCAAGGCACTCGGACTGCGCGGCGCGATTGCCGTTGCACTCGGCACCATCGCGCCGCCCGCAGCGCTGCTTGCCACCTTCGAACCTGGCCCGGGCAAGGACAGCGATTGCGGTGGCAAGTACGCGCAGTGACCGCGCCGGCATTGAATGACGCTCAGAGCGGTTAACCAGGCGACTGTATTAACCGCCAGGCGGGGGCAGCCGGTGCCGGGTGGGGCACATACAACTCGTACACTCCAGTTCTGAGTACGCCGCCCACACCCGATTGACGACTGCTCGCTACGTTTGATTAGCCGCTCTTAGACGGTGGCACGATCAGCCGGCTGGCAGATCAACACCCGCCATCAACCGCCAGCCGGGAACACGCTCAACTGGCGATGTAGCGCTGCAACTGGTCGATATCCTGCTGCTGCGCTTCGATCACCGCCTTGACCAGATCGCCGATCGAGATCACGCCGTGCACGCGGCCGTTTTCGACCACTGGAAGATGCCGGAAGCGGCCGTCGGTCATCAATTGCATGCAGCGCTCCACGCTCTCCGATGGCGACACCGTCACCACCTGCGAACTCATGATCTCCGCCACGCTGGTGGTCGCTGAAGAGCGATCGCGCAGCACCACCTTGCGCGCGTAATCGCGCTCGGACACGATGCCGACGAGTCGCTCCCCGTCCATCACCAACACCGCACCGATGCCCTTGTCGGCCATCAGCCGGATCGCCTCGATCACTGCGGCATCGGCCGCAACCGCAAATACCTCAACCTGTTTGGTCCCCAACAGCTGTCGTACGGTCTGCATGGCCCGCTCCGCGCTTGGTCTGGTCGTCGCAGACTACTCCCACCGCGCCGCGGTGGGTATCGACCAGATACAGCGGGCGCTGCTTGGCCTCGTCATACAACCGACCCAGGTATTCGCCGATCAACCCCAATGCAATCAACTGGATGCCACCCAGAAACAGGATCACCGACATCATGGTCGGCCAGCCGGCCACCGGGTCGCCGATCAGCGCCGCCTTGACCACCACCCAGGCGCCGAACAGGAAGGCAGCAAGCGCGGTCATCAGGCCTAGGTAGGTCGCTGCACGCAGCGGAACCGTGGAAAAACTGGTGATACCGTCGAGCGCGAAATTCCACAACCGCCATACGGTGAACTTGCTACGCCCGGACAGACGCGGCGCGCGCCGATACGGCAATGCCACCTGTCGAAACCCCACCCAGCCGAACAGGCCTTTCATGAACCGGTGGCGCTCGCGCAGCTGCTGCAAGGCCTCCACGACGCGGGGCGAGAGCAGTCGAAAATCGCCGGTATCGGCTGGAATCGGGGTGCGCGACAAACGCCGAATCACCCGATAAAACGCATGTGCGGCGCCGCGCTTGAGCCAGCTCTCGCCCTCGCGAAAGACCCGGGTCCCAAAGATATTGTCGTAGCCGCCGCGCCAGAGCGCGACGAATTCGGGAATCAACTCCGGCGGATCCTGGCCATCGGCATCGAGCAGCACCACCGCGCCCGGCAGCACATGATCCAGCCCTGCAGAAATGGCCACCTCCTTGCCGAAATTGCGCGACAACCGCAGCGCGCTGACCTGCGCATCGTCCTGTGCAAGTGCCTGCAGGACGTTCCAGGTGCCGTCGGTGCTACCGTCGTCGACATACAGCACACGCGTCTGCAAACCCTGCAGGTCCGCCAGCACCGCACACAGGCGCGGATGCAACAGCGCAATGCTGGTTTCTTCATTGAAGGCGGCGATGACCACCGTGAGGCGCTCGGTGGCGGCAGGCAATTGGGCGGTATCGATCGTATTCACCTCACGGCGCCTGCAGATAAGCAGCGCCGCCCAACTGGCGTGCCTGCCGTTGAATCCAGGCGGTGCGCCGCTGCACATATGCACCCGGCCGACGTGCGTCGTAGCGTCTTGGCGATGGCAATACCGCGGCCAGACGCGCCGACTCGGTCGGCGACAAGCCCGCCGCATCCTTCCCCCAGAACTGCCGCGCAGCCGCCTGCGCGCCGTACACCCCGTCGCCAAATTCGGCCACGTTGAGGTACATCTCCAGAATGCGCTGCTTGGGCCAGAGCAGCTCGATCAGCACGGTGTACCAGGCTTCCAGGCCTTTGCGCACCCAACTGCGGCCTTGCCACAGAAAGACATTCTTGGCGACCTGCTGACTGATCGTGCTGGCGCCACGCACGCGCCCGCCGCGTGCATTGTGATCGCGCGCCTTCTCGATGGCCTGCAGATCGAACCCGTGATGCATCGGAAACTGCTGATCCTCGGCAGCGACCACCGAAATCGGCAGGCTGGCGGCGATCTGATCGTAATCGCGCCACTGCTGGTGCAGCGAAAAACTCACGTCCCCCTCGCCCCAGGCCTCCAGGTAGCGCCCGACCATCATGCTGCTGATCGGCGGGTCGACCACCCGCAGCACTAACACCTGCAGCACGCTGGCCGCGGCGAACAGCAGCGGCGCGGCCAGAATCCAGCGCAGCCAGCGCCTGCGCCGTGGCGGTGTCACCTGCTTGCCATCCAATGCATCCGTCCCCATTAGTTCGCTTCGACCTTCAATCCCGACGCCTGCCGCATTATCCGGCAACCAGCGTCCCTTACGTCCGATGTCTCCATGACCGATCACGATCAGCTTTCCCGTTTCCTGCTGCCTGCCGCCGGCGTGCGCGGTGTCCATGTGCGTCTGACCAAGGCCTGGCACGACGTCCAGGGCGCAGCCGAGTACCCGCCGGCCGCGCGCCAGCTGCTGGGCGAAGCGGCGGTGGCGGCCGCCCTGTTCACCGGCCATACCAAGGTCGACGGACGTCTGTCGGTGCAGTTGCGCGGCAACGACACAATGCGCACCCTGTTTGCCGAATGCACCGCCGCAGGCACTTTGCGCGGCATCGTGCAACTGGCCGAGGGTGCCGACGCGCCCACCGACTTGCGCGAGCTGGGCGAGGCCGCGCTGCTGGCGATCACCATCGAAAATCCCGGCCTGGACCCGCGCGAACCGCAGCGCTACCAGAGCCTGGTCGGCATGCAGGCTCCGGATCTGGCCGAAGCCTTCGAAACCTATTTCCAGCAGTCCGAGCAGTTGCCGACCCGCCTGCTGCTGGCCGCCGGCCCGGATCAGGCCGCTGGACTGCTGCTGCAGAAACTGCCCGGCGACGAAGGCGACAACGATGGCTGGACCCGCATCGGTGCCCTGTTCGACACCCTCGGCGCGCCTGAGCTGTTGTCGGTGGCCAGCGAAGATCTGCTGCACCGCCTGTTCCACGAAGAAGACCCGCAGCTGCTGGGCGGCAAACCGCTCAGCTTCGGTTGCTCCTGCTCGCGCGAGCGGGTCGCGTCGATGCTGGAATCGCTGGGTGAAGAAGAGGCGCGCGCAGCCGCTGAAGAGACCGGCGAGGTGGAAGTGCGGTGCGAGTTCTGTGGCCGCGAGTATCACTTTCCGTTGACCGAGTTGGCCGTACTTTTCAGCACGGCGCAGCCCTCTCAGCAGGCGCCGGAACGGTTGCAATAGATAGCATCGGCGGTGCGTTCTGGGGAACGCGACCACTTGTTAAATAATCATAAACACCCTAGCATTCTCATTGCCCGCTCTCGGGAACTTAACAACTGCCCCTGGGTCTGAACTCTGGTATGCGACACCTTCTGCGCCTTCCGCTTGCTTTGCTGGTTGCCCTTGCGGCAGCGACGGGTGTGCATGCGCAGTCGGCGTCCCAGCAGCTGCGCGAAAGCACCATCCTGCCGGTGTGGAACAAGGGGAGCGGCAAGGTGGAAGCCTTTCTGTACCTGGAACCCACTGGCGAGCAGAAGGCCGGCGCGCGCTGGCATTTCGGCCGTAATTCGCTGGATGCCGCGTTCGGCCTGACCTCGGGCGATTCGCTGGGTCTGCTCTGTAACAGCAGCCGTGGCACCAACATCAGCGGTCTTGCCAGTCACTGCCTGCTCGCCGGCATCGGCGACGATGAAGAAGACAGCGCCGCCGCATCGCGCCGTGTCTCCGGCACGCTGGGCTTCAACCGTGGCAGTGGCCGCGTCGGCGTCACCGCAGGTGCCGGTCGCGACACCCTGCCCGCCTGGCTGATCGGCGCCGGCAAGGCACCGCTGACCCGCGTCGAGCAGAACGACCTGACTGTCTTCGGCCAGAAAAACATCGGCCGCGAAGGCTTTGTCTCGATCGGCGGCACCTACGCCCGTGCGCGCCTGGTCCCGCTGGCTGACGTCTCCCCGGCCATCGCCGACCAGTGGGACAGCAAGACCCTCAGCGTCGGCGGTGGCTATGGCGCCTTCAGCGCCAATGTCATCGGCCGCGTTGTCGACGTCCCCGGCCAGCCGGAAAAATGGGAAGGCCTGGGCCTTGGCTTGACCTGGCGCACCCCCTGGAGCGGCCAGTTGACGGTCGGCGCAGAGAACGTCATCTCCCGCGGCAAGAACCCGTTTGCTCCGAACAACGAGAGCAACAGCGACGGCACGATTCCTTATGTCAGGTATGAGCAAGACCTGTAAGCCACTGACCTGAAACGAAATTCCAAGAGCGCCACCGATCACAAAATCGGTGGCGTTTTTCGTTCAGGAATACCTGAAACGGCACTTTTTCACAACTTCCTTCTTTTTCGTTAACGGGACTTTAATTCCTGGCGCAACGCATATACCATCGGTTCACCCTGACGTTTTGGATCCGCTTCTTCGGAACCCCCGACAGGCAAACAACCCTTGGCAGTACCCAAGATCACTTGGAGAGAGAGCTAATGAATTGCAAGTCCAACAAGCTGCGCGATGCAGTTGTCCTCGCGCTTGTCGTGGGTGTGGGCGGTACTGGTACCGCCATCGCTCAGGAAGCCGGCACCACCAACCTTGACAAGATCGAAGTCACCGGTTCGCGCATCAAGCGCGCCGACGTCGAAACATCGCAGCCGGTCTTCAGCATGAGCCGTCAGCAGATCGAATCGCAGGGTCTGACCTCGATCGGTGACGTGATCCAGAACATCAGCTCGGGCGGTTCGGCGCTCAACAGCAACGTCAACAATGGCGGCAACGGCGAAACACGCGTCAACCTCCGCAATCTCGGCTCCAACCGCACCCTGGTGCTGGTCAATGGTCGTCGTTGGGTCGGCGGTACAGGCCTGGGCGGCGCAGTCGACCTCAACACGATTCCGACTGCTGCCGTCGAGCGCATCGAAGTGCTGAAGGACGGCGCCTCCACGATTTACGGCTCCGACGCTATCTCCGGCGTTGTCAACATCATCCTGCGTCAGAACTTCGATGGCGCCGAAGCGAATGCGTATTTCGGTCAGTACGACAAGGGCGATGGCAGCCGCGAGTCCTACGACTTCACCATCGGCTCGACCGGCGATCGTTGGCACGCCACGCTGGGTGTCGGCTACGTCAAGGAAGAGCAAGTGTGGGCGGGCGATCGCGAGATTTCCGCAGTGCCGGTCTTCGGCGCGGTTCGGGGCACGGGAAATAGCACCACGATTCCGGGTGGACGTTTCGGCATCTTCGGACCGACCGGCCCTGATCCCACCACCGGCGCTCCGACATTCGGCGCAACCCGTTTCAATGGAACGCCGGGGTTCTCCATCACCAACAACGGTGGTACGACCTCGCGCAATTACACGGCTGCCGACAGCTACAACTTCGCGCCGGCCAACTATCTGGTGACCCCGCAGGAGCGTAAGTCGGTGTTTGCCGACGCTGGCCTGTCGATCACCGACAACGTGCGCTTCAAGACCACGGTGACCTACAACGAGCGTGAGTCGAGCCAGATCCTCGCGCCGATGCCGATCGTGCTGGGTCGCTCCGCACCTGGCACCAATGGTGCAGACATCGTCATCTCTGCCAACAACATCTACAACAACACTGGCCGCGATATCGATTACATCCAGTACCGTGCTGAAGAAACCGGCGGTCGCATTTTCAGCCAGAACGTCAAGACGTTCGGTTTCAGCGGTGCATTCGAAGGTGACTTCGAAGTTGGTCAGCGCTTCTTCAGCTGGGAAGCCGGTATGTTCTACGGCAAGAACGACCAGACCGATCGCACCACTGGCCTGTTCAACATCTCCGCGCTGCGCAATGCACTTGGCCCGTCGTTTGTTGACGCAGGTGGCGTCGCACGTTGCGGCACCGCTGCCAGCACCATCGACGGCTGCGTCCCGATGAACATGCTGAGCGGCCCGGGTTCGTTGACCCCGGAAATGCTGAGCTATGCCGGTTTCAATGCGCATGACCTGTACGGATATGAGCAGAAGACTTACTTCGGCAACATCGGCGGCGAACTGTTCGATCTGCAGGGAGGCGCGTTTGCCTTCTCCTTGGGCGCTGAACACCGCGAAGAGTCGGGCTTTGATGATCCGGACGCGCTGATCAACTCCGGCGACACCACCGGCAATGCGCGTACCGCCACCAACGGCGGCTACAAGCTGGACGAAGCCTACCTCGAACTCGCCGTGCCGCTGCTGGCCGACCTGCCTGGCGCCCAGTTGCTCGACTTCAGCCTGGCGACGCGTTATTCGGATTACAGCAACTTCGGCGATACCACCAACAGCAAGTTCGGTTTCCGCTGGAAGCCGATCACCGACCTGATGATTCGTGGTAACTGGTCGCAGGGCTTCCGCGCCCCGTCGATCAACGAACTGTTCCAGGGCGTGAGCGACACCTTCGAAGACGTACGCGATCCGTGCGCAGGCACTTTCAGCGATGGTTCGGTCAACGCAACCCGCCCGGGCTCGTGCGGCGCGGTGCCGGCTTATGCACAGGCCAACCCGCAGGTGCGCACCGCGACCGGCGGCAACCCGAACCTGCAGCCGGAAACCTCGACGTCCAAGACGTTGGGCTTCGTCTACAGCCCGGGCTGGGTCACCGGCCTGGATGTCTCGCTCGACTGGTGGAACATCGAGATCGAAGACGCGATCGACACGCAGACCGTGCAGGAAACCCTGGACAGCTGCTACGTGGGCGGTATCGCCAATGCCTGCTCGCTGATTCAGCGCGAGCCGACCGGCGAAGTCTCCAACCTGTTGGCCGTACCCAACAACATCGCCAGGATCGAAGCCGAAGGCTACGACCTGACCGTGGGCTACCGCCTGCCGGACACCGCTTGGGGCAGCTTCAATGTGGTGTGGGATTCGACCTACATGAGCAAGTTCGTGGTCGAAAAACCGCTGCAGGATCCGGAAAACCGCGTTGGTCTGTACCGCGGCGGTTCGGCACGTGACAACAACTGGCGTATCCGCTCCAACCTGATGCTGAACTGGGAACTGGGCGATATCGGCGGCTCGGCCTCGATGCGTTACTACAGCTCGCAGGTTGAAAACTGCACCGGCGCCAATGTCGCGACCCCGGCCAACGTGGCACTGCTGTGCTCGGATCCGAATCGCAGGACCAGCGCTGGCGCTGCTCCGCGTAACCATGTTCCGAGCGTGACCTACACCGATCTGGCCGCTTACTGGAAGGCTCCGTGGAATGCGCGCGTGACCGTTGGCGTGAACAACGCTTTCGACCGCGATCCGCCGCAAGCTGCGACCGCGTTTGCCAATAGCTTCGACTCGCAGTACGAAATTCCGGGTCGTTTCTATTACATGCGCTACACCCAGAAGTTCTGATAGGCAGTTTGCGTAGACCGTAAACAAAAAGCCGCGATTCGAAAGAATCGCGGCTTTTTTATTGGCTGTCGCTTCGGTACATCTAGCGGCAGTTCGGCATGGCTCTACCCAGGAATCAACGTCTGAATCACATGCTCGACGTAGGATTCGAATTCTTCGCGGGCCTGCTTGGGTTGCTGCAGTTGCAGCGATAACTGCAGGAAGCCGACGTAAGCCGCGTAGGCGAGGCGGGCGCGATGCTGGGCGTCGGTGCGGGACAGGCCGGCCTGGCGGAACGAGGCGATCAGGTAGTCGAGGCGGCGTTGCGAGACACGGTCGATGACCGGGCGCACGGCGGGGTGGTCGAGTGCCTTGAGCAGTTCGCTATAGATCACGTGCGGCGTGACTTCGTGGGCGACCAGCTGAAACAGCGCGCGCAGGCGGGCGCTGGGGTCGGGCACGTCTTCCAGGCTGCCGAACACTTCCTTCTGTTCGAAGATTTCCCAGCGCTCCAGGGCGGCTTGCAACAGCGCGTCGCGCGAGGGGAAATGCCAGTAGAAGCTGCCCTTGGTGACGCCGAGGCGGCGCGCCAATGGCTCGACAGCGACGGCTCCGACGCCTTGTTCGGCGATCAGGTCCAGCGCGGCCTGTGCCCAGTCGTCCGCGCTGAGGCGGTTGCCGCGACCGGAACTGGCACGGGGTGGGGTGGGGCTGGATTCGGTGGTGTCGTTCATGGCGCGATTTAACCATACGCCTGAGTCAGTTGCAGTATGCATCACAAAAATGACAGACAACCGCCATGATTCAAGGGCTTAACGCTCCATACGAGAGAGTATTGACAGCAGGTGTTCTGCATCCATACCATTAGGTATGGTTACTTCTCCCTCTACGCTTGCCCCCATTGCGACCATGTCGCGCGTTAGCGCTGGCGACGTGGAGCTGGCCGTGTCGGTACGGGGTGCGCAGCACGCACCAACGGTGCTGCTGGCGCATGGGTTTGGGCAGACGCGGCATGCCTGGGAAGCGACGGCAACCGCCTTGGCGCAGGCTGGCTACCGTGCACTTTCCTACGATGCGCGCGGCCATGGCGATTCGAGCTTCAATGCGGTCGAACTGCCCTATTCGCCCACGCAGTTCACCGACGACCTGATCGTGCTGGCAGGCGAGCAGCCCGAGCCGCCGGTCCTGGTGGCTGCCTCGATGGGCGGCCTGTTCGGGCTGCTCGCCGAGGCGCGTTGGCCGGGGCTGTTCCGCGCGATCGTGCTGGTCGACATCACGCCGCGCTGGGACACCACGGGCGTGGAGCGCATCCTGCGCTTCATGACCGCGCATCCGGATGGATTCGCTTCGCTGGATGCCGCGGCCGATGCGATTGCCGCGTATCTGCCGCATCGCCCGCGCAAGACTGGGCGCCAGTTACACGCATTGCTGCGTCAGCGCGCAGATGGCCGTTGGCACTGGCACTGGGACCCGCGCCTGGTCGACGAACTGGCCGGCCAGGACGCGCAGTTGCAGCAGCATGCCTTGCTGGAAGCCGCAGCGCAGGTGCACTGCCCGATGCTGTTGATCAGCGGCGAGCGCAGCGATCTGGTCACACCGGACAACATCACCGAATTCCTGTCGATCGCCCCGCACGCGCAGCACGTGCAGCTGGCCGACGCCACGCACATGCTGGCCGGCGACGACAACACCACCTTTACCGCCACCGTGTTGCATTATCTGGACGCACTGCCCTCGGTTGGCACCATTGCAGCGTCCAACATCACCGAGCATGTCACTGGAGCAAGACCATGAGCATCGTTGCACCGTTCCTCCTCGTCATCCTGGCGGCGGGTATCGCTGCCTATCACCGCATGCGCCTTGCCACCTGGGTTGCGATCAGCGCCTGCGTGCTGGTGGCATGCTGGCTGTTGGGTGCCAATCTCACCGCCACCATCGTCGCCGCCGCACTGGTGGTGCTGGTATCCGCTCCGGTGCTGTTGCCGTTCCTGCGCAAGCCGTTGCTGACCACGCCGTTGATGGCGTTTTTCCGCAAGGTGCTGCCGCCGCTGTCGCAGACCGAGCGCATCGCGCTGGAAACCGGCTCGGTCGGTTTCGAGGGCGAGCTATTCACCGGCGACCCGGATTGGCAGAAGCTGCTCAGCTACCCAAAGCCGCAGTTGACCGCCGAAGAGCAGGCGTTCCTGGATGGCCCGGTGGAAGAGCTATGCAAGATGGTCAACGACTGGGAAATCACCCACGTCCATGCCGACCTGCCGCCGGAGTTGTGGGACTACATCAAGAAGAACAAGTTCTTCGGCATGATCATCCCCAAGCAATACGGTGGCCTGGGTTTCAGCGCGCTGGCGCACCACAAGGTGATCCAGAAGCTGTCGTCGATCTCCAGCGTGGTCAGCTCCACCGTCGGTGTGCCGAACTCGCTCGGGCCGGGTGAGCTGCTGCTGCATTACGGCACCCCGGAACAAAAAGACTATTACCTGCCGCGTCTGGCCGTCGGTGCGGAAGTGCCGTGTTTCGGTCTGACCGGTCCGTTTGCGGGCTCGGATGCGACCTCGATCCCCGACTACGGCATCGTCTGCAAGGGCGAGTGGAATGGCGCCAACGTGCTCGGCGTCAAGCTCACCTTCGACAAGCGTTACATCACCCTGGCGCCGGTGGCGTCGTTGATTGGTCTGGCGTTCCGCGCCTACGACCCGGACGGCTTGATCGGCGACAAGAAGGACATCGGCATCACCCTGGCGCTGCTGCCGCGCGAGACCCCGGGAGTGGAAATCGGCCGCCGTCATTTCCCGCTGAATTCCACCTTCCAGAACGGCCCGATCCGTGGCACCGAGGTGTTCATTCCGCTCAGCCAGCTGATCGGCGGCGTGGAGATGGTGGGCAAGGGCTGGAACATGCTCAACGAGTGTCTGGCAGTGGGTCGTTCGATCACCCTGCCCTCCACCGCCAGCGGCGGCGGCAAGTACGCCGCGGTGGTGACCGGTGCGTATGCACGCATTCGCAAGCAGTTCGGCCTGTCGGTCGGTCGCTTCGAGGGCGTGGAAGAAGCGCTCGCGCGGATCGGCGGCAAGGCCTATGCGATCAGCGCGCTGGCGCAGGCCACTGCCGCTGCGGTAGACCGCGGCGACGTGCCGTCGGTGCCGTCGGCGATTGCCAAGTACCACTGCACCACCATGGGCCGCGAAGTGGTCAGCGACATGATGGATGTGATCGGCGGCAAGGGCATCATCCTGGGGCCGCGCAACTTCGCCGGCCGCGCCTGGCAGGCCGCGCCGATCGGCGTGACCGTGGAAGGCGCCAACATCATGACCCGCAGCCTGCTGATCTTCGGCCAGGGCGCCATCCTGTGCCATCCGTGGGTGATGAAGGAAATGAAGGCGGCGCAGGATCCGGATACGCGCCGCGGTCTGGAAGAGTTCGACCAGAGCCTGTTCGGTCACATCCGCTTCGGTATTTCCAACGCCGTGCGTTCGTTCTGGTTCGGCCTGACCGGTGCGCGCATCGGTGCGGCGCCGGGCGATGCATACACGCGTCGCTTTTTCCGCAAGCTGGATCGTTACTCGGCCAACCTGGCCCTGATGGCCGACGTGTCGATGCTGATGCTGGGCGGCAAGTTGAAGTTCAAGGAGTCGTTGTCCGGTCGTTTGGGCGATGTGCTGAGCCATATCTACATGACCAGCGCGATACTCAAGCGCTACCACGACGAAGGTGCGCCGGCGGCCGACCAGCCGCTGCTGGCCTGGGCGTTCCACGACAGCGTGCACAAGATCGAAACCGCGCTGTCGGCAGCGCTGCGTAACTTCCCGATCCGCCCGGTGGGTTGGCTGATGTGGGTGCTGATCTTCCCGCTGGGCCGTCGTGCCGAAGCGCCGGGCGACCGCCTGGGCCATCGCGTGGCATCGATCCTGATGGCTCCGAACGAAGCGCGCGATCGCCTGGCCCAGGGGGTGTTCCTGACCCCGTGCGCCAACAACCCGGGTGGCCGTATCGCCAGCTACCTGACCAAGGCGGTGATGGCCGAGCCGGTGGAGCGCAAGTTCCTCAAGGCGCTCAAGACCAAGGGCATCGAAGCGCTGGATTTCCCGGCGCAGCTGGACGAAGCCGTGGCCGAGGGCGTGCTCACCCTGGACGAGCGCAAGCTGCTGGAAGAGCTGCGCGAGATCATGATGGATACCATCACCGTGGACGACTTCGATCCGCACGAGCTGCGTGCGGCGAGCTTCTACGACAAGCCGCAGGCACAGCAGCCGCGCGAAGCGGCATAAGAGTCAGGTCAAGGTGATTCGCCACGACGGCGGGCTTTCAAGCCCGCCGTCGTTGTTTGCGGGTCTCGCCCATCGCCCAGCGACGCCATGTGCGGCGTTGAGCTGCCGACCAGTCAACTTCAAGTAGCTCTTTCGCAAGCGTGGGCCTGCACGCGATGCGGGGGTTACCGGCGATGCCACATCGCGGGTAATCCCTTTGTTACGTGTGGCGAACACGCTGCCGACGCTGCCTCACTACGGCAGCCACACCAACCCGAGTGCGATCAACGCCGGCAAGGCCTGCACGAAGAAGATGCGGCGATTGACGCTATAGGCGCCGTAGCACCCCGCCACCACCACGCACCCTAAGAAGAAGCTCAGCACATCGACCCGTGCTGCCAGCGCGCCCCAGAGCAGGCCTGCGGCGAGAAAGCCGTTGTAGAGGCCCTGGTTGGCCGCCAGCACGCGTGTGGCCTGTGCCTTTTCCGGTGTGTTGCGGAAGGTCTTCAGGCCCAAGGGGTGCGTCCACAGCGCCATCTCCAGCACCAGGATGTAGACATGCAGCAGGCCGACGAGGGTGCCGGCGATGATCGCGAACAGGGACATGGCGAAAAAGTCGTAGGGACGTGGCCGCAAGCATAGCCGCGATGCCGCGCCGGCTGTCCGGCAATACGCGCAGCGCGTGACCGGTGCCTCGCGACGAGATGGCGTCACCGAGGCAGCAATGGTCGCTGCATGGTGATCGGCGGCGCATGCGGGACCTCATCAGGTAGCCGCCGATGTCGCGCATCGCGCGGGATGGACGCATCGCCTGCAAGCGACACCACGCGTCAGCGCTTGATCGCACGCGCCGTGTGCGTTATCGCTCCATGGATATCCAGGCAAGGTCGCCAAGCGCAGCCACAACGCATCCGCAAGCAAAGGCGTTACTCGCCCTGCGACTCCGCTGCGCGCCCGTCCGCCACACCATCGCGCTCTGCAGGCAACTTACGTGCTTCGCGCAGCAGGCCGAGCGTGCCCAGCGTCATGCCCACTGCCGCCAATAGACCAACCCCGAACACCGCGGTGGACCCCAAGCCCGACACCAGCTTGTGGATCCACACAAAGCTCAGGTCGCCGCCGCGATAGACCACCGTGTCGATCGCCGCACCGGCCTTGTAGCGCCATTCGCGGCTGACCCGCGTGTACAAGGTTTCGCGCGCCGGCTTGGCCAGTGCAAACTCGCTGGAGCGCGTGATCACCTGCACGATGGCGATCATCAGCGGCAGCGGGGAGGCTGCCAGCACCGCGTACCCCAAGGTGATGGCCACGCCCGGAATCAGCAGCGCCGGTGCGATGCCGAAGCGCGACAACAGCGCGCGCGTCACCAGCAATTGCAGCACCAAGGCGAGCGCGTTGACCGCCAGGTCGATACTGGCGTAGTACGCCGTGCTGGTCGCCGCATCGGTGTAGAGCCGCCGTACCAACGCCGCCTGCTCGTTATAGAGCAAGGTGCCCACGCCCACGCCGAATAACGTCATCAACGCCAGCCAGCGCAGCAACGGCTCGCGCACGATCAGCTTGAGGCCGCCTAGCACGTCGCCGCCCATCGGCACCTCGCCGGAGTCCAGTTGGCGCTCCTGTTCGCGCGCCACCGCCCACAGCCGCAGCCGCAATACGCAGACCACGCAGACCGTCAGGAACCCGGCCGACACCAGCATCAGGTGCGCAATGCCGATGCGCTCGACCAAGGTGCGGGTGAGGATCGGCCCGAGAAACGCGCCCAGGGTGCCGGCCGCGCCGATATAGCCGTAGTAGTTGCGCGCTTCGGCGTTGCTGAAGACATCGGCCATGAAGCTCCAGAACACCGCCACGGCAAACAGGTTGAAGACCGTGAGCCACAAAAAGAACGCCATCCCGCGCCCTGGCACACCGCTGTCGAACAGCACGTAGAACAGCAGCAGGGTCGCAATGAAGAAACCGTAGACCAGCGGCAGGAACACGCGTCGCGGATAGCGGCTGACCACCGCGCCGTACACCGGCTGCAGTAGCAGCATGATCAGGAAGGTGCAGGTAAACAACACCTGCAAGGTGAAGTCCTTGAGCGGCATGCCGTGCGTGGCGAAGAAGCCGATCATGCTGGCCGGAAACAACGCGGCCACATCGGAGGATGCACCCATCGCCTCGCGCACCGGACGCAGCACGTAGTAACCGCTGAGCAGGCAGAAGAAATACAGGAACGACCACGCCAGGGGTGGCGAACTGCGCAGCGCAGCGCCCAGACGGCCAGCCGCCGAGCGCGGCGCAGAGGGACGGGTCATGGCGTCAACATCGCCCGTGCGAACGAGCCCGACAGCAAGAACATGGCGGCGGCAGCACCTGACGAAGTAGCGCGCAAGTTAGCCGATGCGGCGCAGCACCACCAGCGGCGGAGGCAGGACGCTGCGGCGCGCGCGTGAGCTGCCCCGGCACGGCGCTTGCAACCCTCTTCGCATGCACCCTGCGTGGCGTCGCCACGGCCCTGATCAGCCCGATTTCTGAACCCAAATCGTCAATAGGATCAATATGATGCCCATTCATCTTCCGGCAGTTTGTGCTATTGCGAAGCGCGGGGCTAGAATCGCTCCAAGCAGCAGTGGAACAGGCGGGACAACCATGACAGTAATGCGCAGGCGCCGACGGTTCCGTCCGTTGGCCATCGGGCTGCTCGGGGCGTTATTGCCTCTGGCCCTCTCTTCCACGGCACAGACGCCCGCGCCCACCGCTTACGCGCTGCAGCCGGCGACCGTCGCGCAGTCGCCCACCGCCCCGCTTCCGTATCGCACCGCGTTGCCGGCCAGCAGCGTGTTGGCGCCGGCCGCCGGCTTCGACGTGGCGGCATTCGAATCGATGGCCGACCAGTTGACCTACGGCAACCGCGTGCCCGGCATGGCGATGGCCATCGTGCAGGGCGGCAAGGTGCTCAGCGCGCGCGGTTATGGCGTCACCGACGTCAATCACCCGCAACCGGTCGATGCGCATACCGTGTTCCGCCTGGCGTCGCTGTCCAAGGCCTTCGCCGGCACCATGGCTGGCCTGCTGGTCAATGATGGCGTGTTGCGTTGGGACAGCAAGGTGGTCGACTACGTGCCCGGCTTCCAGCTGAGCGACAACGTCGCCACACGGCAGCTCACCGTCGCCGAGGTGCTCAGTCATCGCGTCGGCCTGACCCGCAATGCCTACGACCGCGATATCGAATCCAACGTCGACTACTACTCGCTGAGCCACAAGCTGGCTGCCGCGCCGCTGCGCTGCGCGCCGGGCGATTGCTATGCGTATCAGAACGTCGCCTTCAGTCTGGTCGGCGACGTGGTCTTCGCCGCCTCAGGCAGTTTCTACGAGCAATCGGTAGAACGCCGCATCTTCAAGCCGCTCGGCATGAACGATGCCAGCATGGGGCTGGCCGGCATCCAGGCCAGCCCGCATTGGGCGCGCCCGCACGTGCGCAGCCGCAACGGTTGGGTGTCGCTGACGCCCAAGCCCACTTACTACCGGCTTGCGCCTGCTGCCGGCGTCAATGCCAGCGCAAGCGACATGGCGCAGTGGCTGCTCGCACACACCGGCCATCGCACCGACGTGTTGCCTGCGCCACTGCTGGCGACACTGCATGCACCGCTGATCTCCACGCCGGGCGAAATGCGTTCGGGCTGGCGCCATGAGCGCGTGGACGCGGCCAGCTATGCGCTGGGCTGGCGCGTATTCGACTACGCGGGTCATCAGGTGATCTTCCATGCAGGTGCGGTGCAGGGCTACCGCGGCCTGGTTGCGTTGCTGCCCGAGCGCGATGTCGGCATCGCCATCCTGTGGAATGGCGAAAGCGGCCTGCCGTCGGGCATGCTGCCGACCATCCTGGACCGCGCACTCGGTTTGCCGGCCAAGCGTTGGCTGGATGTCGATGTGGACGGCGATTTCGGCAGCGAGAACATGCTGGCAGAGAAGGCCGACCCGGCTGGCAAGGGTGCGTCGTCCGGCAAGTCGGTGGCATCGCCGCGCTGAGTTCGGCGCGCCGGTACCGACTCCTCGGTGCATGCATCAACACAGGCGGCCTTGGCCGCCTGTGTCGTTTCTGAACGCGGAGGTCTGTGGCTGGTTTGAACGCCCTGGCGCCAGGCGTGTGCTTGGCAGCGTGCATGGCACCAACGCTGCAGCGGGCTACTGCATCTGGGCAGCACTGTTGGGCTGCATCCGTCGTCGTTGCAGGTGACGGGCGGATGCGGTGGCTGGACAGCGGATCGGCGCGAGAGGTGCAGCCGCCGTCAGGCTGCTGCAGGCGTCATTGCTGGATCCGCGGCACCCTGCACCACAACGTGTCGGACCAAGAGCGGCTGACAACACGCAGCGAACCGTCGTCGGGTGGGTGTGGACGGCGCACTCAGAACCGCAGTGTAAGCGTGGCCCATGCCGCATCAGTACCGGCCGCGTTCGCCATGCGATGAGCACAATCGTTTTGTTCGCTGCTCTAAATCATCTGGCTATCGCGTGGTCGAGAGACCGGAGCCGGGCACTGCGACGGCGGCGAACTGTCGTTGCATCCGGCACACCGACGGCGCAGGGAATCGGACTGGACAAGTGGTGGCCGAACAATCCTTCGGGAACGCGGATACCGATATCGGTACGGATTGGAAGCATCGCCGCCTCGACGAAAGTGCAGCCTTGGGTGATGCATCGGACGCGTCAATGCGTCGTGCAAGACTGCCTTCTTGAGAAGCTCTCGCCATTGGCGCTGGCGTTATCGGCAAGGCTACAGCTCCAGACCGTGCCACCTCGCGAACCGCGTCGCCTCGATGGCGGCCGGTATCCGCGCACTGCATCGGACGTGGTCGCGGTGTCGCGCAATAAAAAAGCTCCCTCCCCGCTGGGCGTCGGGGAGAGAGCTCGATGTTTACGGCGATCGGGTGTTGCAGATCAGATCAGCGGTGCCGGAGTTGCGGGCAGCGCGACCGGAGCGGCCTTCTTCTTGCGAGCGGCCGGCTTCTTCTTGGCGACCTTCTTCACAGCAGTCTTCTTGGTAGCGGACTTCTTGGTGGCCGACTTTTTGGTCGCCTTCTTGGCTACTGCCTTTTTGGCAACTTTCTTGGCGGCCTTCTTGACGGCCTTTTTGGCGGCAGTCTTCTTGGTCGCCTTCTTTGCGGTCTTCTTCACTGCCTTCTTGGCGGCAGTCTTCTTGGTTGCCTTCTTGGCAGTCTTCTTCACTGCTTTCTTGGCGGTTGCCTTCTTTGCGGTCTTCTTGACGGCCTTCTTGGCAGCAGTCTTCTTCACTGCCTTCTTGGCCGTTGCCTTCTTAGCGACCTTCTTGGTCGCCTTCTTGGCGGCGGTCTTCTTCACTGCCTTTTTGGCGGTGGGTTTCTTTTTCGCAGCTTTTTTAGTGGCCATGTAATTGGCTCCTCGTCAGTGAACTATGGAGGTGAAACGCCCAGTTGAACCAAACCCCGCGCCGGCATGCCGTCGTCGGGTACCGTCCGCAGGTAATGCGCGACGGGACGGATACAGAAACACCCGCATCGAACGGCGACACGGGTGCGTAGTCGAAACGACAACTGCTTTTCTGGAGAGAAGCGAACCCGACTCCACCATTGAGCGTACTTCGGTGGACGTCTTGAACAAGCGTGTCGGCTCGATGTCGATTCTGCTCACTCTCTTTCGCAGCGATGTCTGCTGGGCGAAACCTAATCACGCTTTTTTTTACTGTCAACACTCTTTTGCAATTTTTTTTCAGTCGACCATCGCCATGTTCGCCGTCGAGGTCCGGCAAGCACACCGCGCGAGGGCAGTTGCGCGGGCTCGTCACGCACGCGCGCGCAACAGCGTTTTCGAAAAAGCACTTCTTTTCCGCTGTTTTTTTAAAACACTCTAGATCCGCAAGCCGACGATTGCGATCACGCTGAGACGAGGCGCTACGCGTTGCGGCATCGTCTGCCGCCTGTCCGCCAGCTGAAAATTTTTTATCCGGCAACTCCACTTCCGGCGTCGCACAAGCAGAAATGCGCAAACTTATTGCGCTCTTTGATCGCCATGCACGTGCGCTTGCGCATCGCCGAGCGCATGTCGCACGACGTCGATCGGTCGTCGGCGCACGTTGCGCGCGTCGATTTTTCTCACCGAGCACGCGCCAGACCCTCACGAGCGACTCACGTCAGAAATCCGACGCACCGGCATGCAGGTGGTGTCGCGTGGCGATCAGCCGGACACGGACGCCACCGCGCGCATCGCATCACGTCACCGCCAACCACCTTGCAGGCGTGAGATCGTCAGCAGGTGCAAGCGACTGCCCTCGCCCATCCGATCACAATCTCCTGCGCACACCAAACCGCGTCGCCGGCAGCGCAGCAAAAAAATGGCCGCTCTGAGAGCGGCCATCGGTGCGCAGCAGGGACGACGGACTCAGTGGTCGTCGTCTTCCAGCAGCTCGGCGTAGTCGTCGGGCGACAGTAGATCGTTGAGCTGTTCCTTGTCGTCGAGTTCGACAACGAAGATCCAGCCCTCGCCGTAGGCGTCTTCGTTGATGGTCTCCGGCTTGTCGCTCAACGCGCTGTTGACCTCGACCACGGTGCCGCTGACCGGGCTATAGACATCGGACGCGGCCTTGACCGACTCGACCACCGCCGCGCCGTTGCCGACCTGCACGGTGTCGCCGACGCTCGGCAGCTCGACGTAGACCAGGTCGCCCAGCAAGCCCTGCGCGTGGTCGGAAATACCGACAGTCACGCGGCCGCTGCTTTCGACGCGGGCCCACTCGTGGGATTTGAGGAACTTGAGGTCGCCAGGAATCTCGCTCATGGGTGTGCTCCGGGGAAACTGGGGTTGGGGACAGGTGGTTAGTTTAGACCGCGCGACAAGACAGGTGCACGCGTGTCGGTATGGCTGGGTTGCACGCGGTGACAGGATGCCGGCCACTACGACCGGCATACTGCGATTCATTCGCCAAGGACGCCGGGCTGCGCCTGGCCGTCGCGCACGAACGGAAACTTCACCGCGCGCAACGGCACCTGCTTGCCGCGAATATCCACGCGCAGGTCGTCGATGCTGCCGGCCGGCACGCGTGCGAATGCGATCGCCTTGCCCAGCGTCGGCGAGAAGGTGCCGGACAGAATCTCGCCTTCGCCGCTGGCGGTGAACACGCGCTGGCCGTGGCGCAGCACGCCCTTCTCGTCCATCACCACGCCGATCAGTTGACGCGGCGCGCCCTGCGCCTTTTGCGCTTCGAGCACGGCACGGCCGATGAAGTCGCGGCCTTCGTCCAGGGTGATCGTCCACGCCAACGCCGCTTCATAAGGAGTGACCGCGTCGTCCATGTCCTGCCCATAGAGATTCATGCCCGCTTCCAGACGCAGCGTGTCGCGCGCGCCCAGACCGGCTGGCTTGACGCCCTGCGCGAGCAACGCACTCCAGAACGCGACCGCCGCGTCCTGCGGCAACACGATTTCGAAACCGTCTTCGCCGGTGTAACCGGTGCGCGCAACAAACAGGTCGATGCCATCGCGCGAGCGCGTCTGCAGCGCGGCGAAACGGCCGAGCTTGCTCGCTGCCGTGACGTCGGCCGGATCCAGCAGTTCGATGACCTTGGCGCGCGCGTTGGGGCCCTGCACGGCGATCATCGCGAAGTCGGCGCGCTCTTCCACGCGCACCTCGAAGCGTGCGGCCTGTTCGCCGATCCACTGCAGATCCTTTTCGCGGGTGGCGGCGTTGACCACCAGACGGAAGAAGTCTTCAGTCATGAAATAGACGATGAGGTCGTCGATCACCCCGCCCTGCGGATTGAGCATGCAGGTGTACAGCGCCTTGCCGGACACCTTGAGCTTGTCCACCGAGTTGGCGAGCAGGTAGCGCAGGAACTCGCGCACGCGCGCGCCGTGCAGGTCGACCACGGTCATGTGGCTGACGTCGAACATGCCGGCGTCGCGACGCACCTGATGGTGTTCGTCCAGCTGCGAGCCATAGTGGATCGGCATGTCCCAACCGCCGAAGTCGACCATCTTGGCGCCGAGCGCACGATGGGTGTCGTTGAGGATGGTCTTCTGGGTCATGGGCGCCGGTCCAATGGAAAGATGCCCATTATCGCTGCCCGGCCGTCGTTGCGGGTAACCGCATCGCTGCGCAGACACAGCGCTGACCGAACGACGCGCACCGGCCAACGCACGCCGCGCTGCAGCAATGAGCGACCGAATCACACGCCCTGCCCTGCCGATCAGCTGCTGGCTTGCACCAGCAAGGTCATGCCATCGACGCCGACGATGCGCACCGGTGCACCGGCGGGCAGATCCGGACCGCTGACCACCCAGAACGCATCGTCGACCTTGGCACGACCTCGGCCGTCATGGATGGCTTGATCGAGCAGCACGCGACGGCCGATCAATTGCTCGGCACGTCTGTTGAGCAAGGGGCGATCGCTCTGCCGCCCCTTGCCGCGGAACCAGGTGCGATAGACCTGCACCGACACAAAGCTGAGCACGACGAACGCCACGATCTGTACCAGCAGCGACATGCCCGGCAACGCCAGCACGAGCACGCAGACGGCGGCGGCGGCAATCCCCATCCACAGCAGGAACGCACCGGGCGCCAGCGTCTCTGCGGCGATCAATAGCAGCGCGAGCACCGCCCAGATCACAACGTCCCAGCGCATGGCTCAGCCCCCCGCGCGCGGCGGCATCGGCGGCACGCGTACGGCTGGCGCGTCGGGCTTGCCCATCGCTTCCTTGGCCAGTTCGGCGATGCCGGCGAGCGAGCCGATGATGCCGCTGGACTCCATCGGCATCAGCACGAACTTCTGGTTGGGCGCGGTGGCCAGTGCCTTGAACGCCTCCACATACTTTTGTGCGACGAAGTAATTGATTGCCTGCACGCTGCCGTTGGCGATCGCATCGGACACCACCTGGGTGGCGCGGGCTTCGGCCTCGGCCAGACGCTCGCGCGCCTCGGCGTCGCGGAAGGCGGCTTCCTTGCGGCCTTCGGCTTCGAGCACGGCCGCCTGCTTTTCGCCCTCGGCACGCAGGATCTCCGATTGACGCGAGCCTTCGGCTTCCAGGATCTGCGCGCGCTTTTCGCGCTCGGCCTTCATCTGCCGCGCCATCGAGTCGATCAGATCGCGTGGCGGCTGGATGTCGCGAATTTCGATTCGCGTGACCTTGATGCCCCATGGGTTGGTGGCCTGGTCCACCACGCTCAGCAACTGCGCATTGATGGTTTCGCGCTGGCTCAGTGATTCGTCCAGATCCATCGAACCGATCACGGTACGGATATTGGTTTGCACCAGCGCGATGCTGGCGATCTCTAGATTGGAGACTTCATAGGCGGCCTTGGCGGCATCCAGCACCTGGAAGAACACCACACCGTCCACGCGTACCACCGCGTTGTCCTTGGTGATGACGTCCTGGCTGGGCACGTCCAGTACCTGTTCCATCATGTTGATCTTGCGGCCCACGCCGTAGACCACCGGCACCAGAAAGTGCAGACCCGGACTCAGGGTGTGGGTGTAGCGGCCGAAGCGCTCCACCGTCCACTGAAATCCCTGCGGCACCATGCGCACGGTCTTGAACAACACGATGACGCCAGCGACCAGAACGGCCATGGCCAAAAACGAAGTCGGAAACACGTGCATCCCCCTTGCATATGACGAGTCGATCCTTGCAGCAGTATGCACCCGCGCTGCCCGTCACCGGCTTGGGGATGCTGTGCAGGAATGCGCTCGCGCCCATTACCGCGTCGGGCAGCAAGCGCCTCGACGCGCTCGGATCACACGACCGCCAGGCTCAGACGTTGCGCGGCGCGAACATGATGACGGCCATGCCGAGCAGACAGCAGGCGGCGCCGAGCAGATCCCATCGCGTCGGAGTGATGCGGTCCACCCACCACAACCACAGTAAGGCGCTGGCGATATAGACCCCGCCATAGGCGGCATACACGCGTCCGCTGGCAGCCGGATGCAGACTCAACAGCCACACGAAGATCGCAAGGCTCAGTGCGCTGGGCAGCAGCAGCCACGCGCTGCCCCCTTTGCGTAGCCATAGATAAGGAAGGTAGCAGCCGACCAGTTCGGCCACGGCGGTGGCGACGAACAGCAACAGTGTGGTCAGCGCGGCGCTCATGCGCCGGGCACGGCGCCGGCATCCGGCACCGCGGCGGCGGATTCGTCGCGCTTGACCTGTTGCCACAGCGCTTCCTGGGCGCTCAGCGACAACGCATCCAGGGTGGTGCCCTGCGCGTGCGCATGGGCTTCCATCGCACGGAAGCGCCGTTCGAATTTCAGATTGGCATGCCGGAGCGCGGCGCCCACATCGACCTTGGCGTGTCGGGCGAGATTGGCGCAGACGAACAGTACATCGCCCAGTTCGTCTTCGAGGCGCGCCTGATTGTCGGCTACCGGGCCGCGGGCGAATTCCGCCCGCAGCTCTTCGATTTCTTCCTGCAATTTTTCCAGCACCGGCGCCGGACCAGGCCAATCGAAGCCCACCCGCGCCGCGCGCGACTGCAACTTGGTGGAGCGCTGCCACTCGGGCAGCCCGCGCGCGATGCCGGCCAGTGCAGAGTCGTCCTGGTGTCCCGCGGCGCGGCGTTCTTCGCGTTTGATCTGGTCCCAGTTGGCGCTCACCGCCTGCGCATCGTCCGCGGTTTGCGCCGCGAACACATGCGGGTGCCGACGCACCAGCTTGTCGCTGAGTGTGGCGACCACGTCGGCGAAGTCGAACGCACCCTGTTCGGACGCCATCTGCGCATGGAAGACCACCTGCAGCAGCAGGTCGCCCAACTCGTCGCGCAGCCCGGGCAGGTCATTGCGATCGATCGCGTCGGCGACCTCGTAGGCTTCTTCGATGGTGTACGGCGCGATGGTGGCGAAGCTCTGCTCCACATCCCAGGGGCAACCGTGCTCACGGTCGCGCAGGCGCGCCATCAACTGCAGCAGGCGGTGGATATCGCCGGTGGGCGGAGTCTGGAGCATGGTGTGTTCCTGGAGCGATGTTGGAAGGCGCATCCCCGGCGAGAGCGCTGACGCATGGCGGCATTGCGCATGGCAGCAGACAACGCACGCGATGCCGCTGCAGTGTACCGGTCAGCCAATCACGACCTTGCGCATCCGCGTTGCCCGGCGTGCGACACGCAAACGGCAGGCAGCACACGGCAGGCGGGCATGCTCAGGCCAGCCAATCGCGCCAAGGCAGGCTGGGATCGCCCAGCGCGATGAAATCGCCATTGAGCAAGGTGTCGCGGCGGTTGTAGCGGAACGGCTTGCCGGAACCGCCGGCCAGCAGCACACCGCCGGCGGCGTGCAGCACGCACTGGCCGGCCGCGGTGTCCCATTCGGAGGTGGGGCCGAAGCGCGGATAGACATCCAGGTCGCCTTCGGCGATGCGGCAGAACTTCAACGACGAGCCTTGCGCCACCACGTCGATCTCCCCCATGCGCTCCAGCGCGGCCGCCGTGCGCGCGTCGCGATGCGAGCGGCTGGCAGCGACCCGCAAGGGTGTGGCGGCCGGTGTGCGGGTGTGCAGCATCTCGTCGCGGTCGCCGTCGCGGCGGAATGCGTTCTCGCCGCGTGCGGCGTACCAGACCCGGCCATCGACCGGCGCCTGCACCACGCCCAGCACCGGCGCGCCCATGTGGATGAGGGCGATGTTGACGCTGAACTCGCCGTTGCGTTTGACGAACTCGCGGGTGCCGTCCAGCGGATCGACCAGCCAGTAGCTGGTCCAGTATTGCCGCTCCTCCCAGGCCACGTGCGCAGATTCTTCCGACAGCACCGGCACGTCGGGCGTGACCCGGCGCAGGCCGTCGACGATGACGCGATTGGCGGCAAGGTCGGCCTGGGTCAACGGACTGGCGTCGTCCTTGATCTCCACCGCGAAGTCCTGCGCGTACACCTGCATGATGGCCTCACCCGCTTCGCGAGCAATAGCGATCACGGTTTCGCGCAGTTCCATCGGGATACGGATCATGGGTTGCGCTCCAGCCACTCGCGCGCAATGAACAAGGCGGCCAGCGAGCGGCCTTCGGAGAAATCGTCGCGCAACATCAATTCGTCCAGACGGGCGATTGGCCAGGGCACCACTTCCATCTCTTCCGGCTCATCGCCGACCAGGCGCTCGGGGTAGAGGTCGCGCGCCAGCACCAACCAGGATTGGTGACTCATATAAGTAGGAGCGAGCGTCATCGCGCGCAGCACCTGAACCTGGCGCGCGCCGTAGCCGGCTTCTTCCTTGAGCTCGCGGTCGGCCGCCTGCTCCGGCGTCTCGCCGGCATCGATGCGCCCCTTGACCAGACCCAGCTCGTAGCGGTGCACGCCGGCTGCGTACTCGCGCACCAGCAGAACGGTGGTCGCGTCGAGCATCGGCACCACGACCACGGCACCGTGGCCCTGGCTGAGTTGCCGTTCGTAGAGACGGCGCTGCCCGTTGGAAAACTCCAGATCCAGTTGCTGGCGACGGAACGGCCCGTCGCCCAGATCGGTGATCTTGTGGATGGTCGGCAGACGCGGGCTCATGCGTAGCACGCAGCCGCGGAGCGGACCGATAGAATAGGCAGATGCATCGACATGTTCATGAGCCCGAAATCCTAGCAGACCCTGCAGCCTCCGAAGCTGCCGAACATTGGCGGCAACGCGATCTTGCGGTGCTGTGGCACCCGTGCACGCAGATGCGCGAGCATCCGCACACGCTTCCGCTGGTCCCCATCGCCGGTGGCCAGGGTGCGTGGCTGATCGGTCACGATGGCCGTCGCTATCTGGACGCGGTCAGCAGTTGGTGGACCAACCTGTTCGGCCATGCCGAGCCGCGCATCGGCGCGGCCATCGCGCAACAGGCCGGCACCCTGGAGCAGGTGATGCTGGCCGGCTTCACCCACGCGCCGGCGGTGCAACTGGCCGAGCGCCTGCTGGCCATTGCGCCGCGCCAGCCCGACCGCGCACCGCTGTCCAAGGTGTTCTATGCCGACAACGGCTCGGCCGGCGTCGAAGTGGCCTTGAAGATGGCCTTCCATTATTTCCACAACCGTGGCGAGCATCGCCGCACGCGCTTCATCGCATTGGAAAACGGGTATCACGGCGAAACCATCGGCGCGCTGTCGGTGGGCGACATTCCGTTGTATCGGCGCGTGTATGCACCGCTGTTGTTGCAATCGCTGTTTGCACCGTCGCCCGACGCCTACCTGGCCGAGCCGGGCCAAAGTGCGGAGGACTACGCACTGCAGGCGGCCGACGCGCTGCAGGCATTGTTCGAACAATCGCCCGGCGAAATCTGCGCCTTGATTCTGGAGCCACGTGTGCAATGCGCCGGCGGCATGCGCATGTATCACCCGGCGTATCTGCGCCGCGCACGCGCATTGTGCGATGCGCATGGCGCGTTTCTGATCGCCGACGAGATCGCCACCGGCTTCGGACGCACCGGCACGTTGTTTGCGTGCGAACAAGCTGGCGTGATGCCCGATCTACTGTGCCTGTCCAAGGGACTGACTGGCGGCTTCCTGCCGCTGTCGGCGGTGCTGGCCACGCAGCAGTTGTACGACGCGTTTCTGGACGATTCGCGCGAGCGTGCGTTTCTGCATTCGCACAGCTATACCGGCAACCCGCTGGCGTGCGCGGCGGCATTGGCGACGTTGCAGATCTTCGCGGACGACGACGTGATTGCGCGCAACCAGCACACCGCCGCGCGCATGAACACCCTCGCTGCGCAGATCGGCGAGCACAGCGCGGTGGCGGACGTGCGCCAGGCCGGCATGATCGTGGCCTTCGAGCTGACCCAGGGCGGCGACAAACGCACTCCCTTCCCTGCTGCGGCACGGGTTGGATTGAAGGCGTATCGCGCGGCGCTGGAACGCGGCGTGGTGCTACGCCCGCTGGGCGACGTGCTGTACTGGATGCCGCCGTATTGTGTGGATGAGGCGCAACTGGCCTTGCTTGCCGCGACCACCCGTCACGCCATCGACGAGGCCGTCGCATGCGCCTGACCCGGTCCCATGTTGCGTTGCCGCTGCAGTGCGACCAGGAAGTGACCCTGCCCGAAGAGTCCGCCAATCATCTACTGCGCGTGTTGCGCCTGCGCGAGGGCGATGCCTGCATCCTGTTCAACGGCGATGGCAGCGACTACCACGCGCGGATCACCGTGGCTGGCAAGCGCGAAGCGCGTGCGCTGGTCGAGCGTGCGGAAGCGCTGTCCAACGAATCGCCCTTACGCATCACGCTGCTCCAGGGCATCGCACGCGGCGAAAAAATGGACTTGATCCTGCAGAAAGCCACCGAGTTGGGCGTGACCGCCATCGTACCGGTCAATGCCGAGCGCACCGAGGTCAAGCTCGATGCAGCGCGCACGGAAAAACGCATCGCGCATTGGCGCAGTGTGGTGGTGTCGGCCTGCGAACAATCCGGCCGCGCACGCGTGCCGACCGTCGCCGCGCCGCAGGGCTTGCAAGAGGCCGCGCAGGCCAGCGACCCGCAGGCGCGACGGCTGACCCTGGACCCGCAGGGCGAGCATCGCCTGTCCACCCTGAGTGCCGATATCGAGCAGGGGCTCATCGTGGCGATCGGGCCGGAAGGCGGCTGGTCGCCACGCGACCGCGCCACGCTGGCCGCTGCCGGTTTCACCGGCCTGCAATTAGGCCCACGCATCCTGCGCACCGAGACCGCCGGCCTGGCCGCCATCGCGGCATTGCAGGCGCGGTTCGGGGACCTATAGGCTCGAGGACTTGCAGGACATCGCGGTCGCTGATGCGCAGTGCAGGTAGTGTCGCGCCTCGTGTGACCGAACGATTGGCGACTCCGCACGATGGCGGGCAACCCACGTAGGAGCGCACCCGGGCGCGAGAAGCGTTACCGGTAACGCCCTGTCGCGCCCAGGTGCGCTCCTACGGTTTGCGGCGATGCGATTGCCGATAGAGGCCCGAGACAGCACGATTGGAGTTACTGCAAAAACGCACGACGCCCGACCAAGGCGTAGGAGCGCACCCGGGCGCGAGGGTGCCTTACCGGTAAAGCCCTGTCGCGCCCAGGTGCGCTCCTACGGTGTGTCGTGCGTCAGCGACCGTGTTGCAGAAACCAGCTGGCTGCGCCGATGACGCCAAGCTGGCCGTGTTCGACGATGCTGACCGGCACCTGCTCCAAGGCAGGACGCAGCGTGCCCTTGTCGAGCAGGCGGGCGGTGAAGTCGCTGGCGGCAACGAATTCGGCAATCTGCGGCAGGAATCCGCCAGCCAGATAGACACCGCTACGGATGCCGTAGAGCAGCATCATGTCGCCGACCACGCTGCCCATGAACCCGCAGAACGCCCGCAACGCGTCGCGCGCGAGCACGTCGTTGCCGGCCAATGCGGCGGCGGTGACATCGGCCGGGCCGTGATGCACAGCCGGCTCGCCACGCAGCGCGGCCAACGCGGTGTAGAGGTTCAACAGCCCCGGACCGGACAACAAGGTTTCGGTGCCCACATGCGTGCGCGTGCGACGCAGTTCCTGCAGCAAGGCCACTTCCAGATCGCTGGCGGCGGCAAGCGCGGCGTGGCCGGCTTCGGTCGGCAGCACCATCGGGTGGGCGCCGTTGGGAATCCACACCGCCGCACCCAGCCCGGTTCCCGGACCGAGGACCAAGGCCGGGCCGGGCGCGCCCTGAGCGGGGCCGGACAGCTGCATGACCTGATTGCCGGTCATGTAATTGGCCGCGTAAGCGACCGCTTCGAAATCGTTGACCAGATGCAGCGCCTGCATGCCGAGCTGGCGGCGAATCTGTTCCGGCGCCAGCACCCACGGCAGGTTCGCGGTGATCACGCTACCGTCTTCCAGCGCATAACCGGCACTGGCGATCACGCCGCGCCGCACTGGCGCGCATCCCATCTCGGCAAAGAACGCGGACATGATCTCGGCCAGGCCCGGGTAATCGGCGCAGCGGTACTTGCGATAGTCCAGCACCGTGACCGGCTTGCGCGTATCGGTGCTTGCGCAGACCAGCGCCAGGCGCACATGCGTCCCTCCCACGTCTGCGGCAACGAAGGTGTCGGGGCGCGGAAAGGCCACCGCTTCCATTGGGCTGCTTGCGCTCACGCATTCTCCTGATAAGTGGCAGCGGGCTGGCGTCATGTCCCGTTGTCCGACGAACGGCAGCGGGTAGACAACGTTGTCAGTAATCGCCCTGTAACGCAACCGTGGCGACGACGCTCAGGGCATTCTCCCGCACTACCCATCATCCACGAAAAATCCGCACGCATCACGGAGATTTCCGCACAAAATCCGAGCGCCCGCTGGCGAAACGCCGCTCAGCCATTGAGGGCGCCAATTGCGGATGCGTAGCACACCCCCATGTGTGCGCATGCTCGCAATTACTTCCGCAACCACGTCGCAGAAATGCTGCATTGCAACGCAATCGCAGCCACATCAGAGATCTGTGACGATGTGTTGACAACGCTGTCAGCGCTACGCGAGACTCGATCCAAATCGAGGTTCTGGCAGGAGGGGCCAGCAACTGTTCGGTACTGAAGAACGGCGCTTCCCTCGCCTGTCGGCCCAGATTCGCGAGTCGTCCGTCGCCAGACGTTCGACTCGCCGATGTCGCATTCGCTTCACCGCTTCACCACACGGGGGACACCTCCTCTACCACGCGAATCGACGCCACCTGCTGCCATTGCGGAGCGACGGAGTGCGATCACCGCGATCGGTCAGGGCGTGTTGTTTTGCCGGCCACGCCGAGCGCGTGACGCCATTGATGGCGGCGCGCTCACAGCACTAACCAATGAGGTTTAGCCATGCACAGCCGCACCACGACGTTAGCACTCTGTATCACCGCCGCTCTGTACTGCTCCGGCTCTGCAATGGCTGCCGGACAAGAACAACAAGCCCCGGCTGGCAGCACGCCGTCGGCCACCACCGAGTTGGATACGATCACCGTCACCGGTTACCGCGCCTCGCTGGAAAAGAGCCAGGCGGTCAAGCGCTCGGCCAACTCCATCGTCGATGCGATCAGCGCCGAAGACATCGGCAAGTTCCCGGACATCAATGCGGCCGAATCGCTGTCGCACCTGCCGGGCATCAGCGTCGACCGCCAGTTCGGCGAAGGCGAAAAGGTCAGCATCAACGGCACCGACCCGGCGTTGAACCGCGTGCTGCTCAACGGCCAGACCATCGCGTCGGGCGACTGGGGCGGCAACCCCACCGACACCAGCGGCCGTACCTTCAACTACACCCTGCTGTCGCCGGAAATCATCGGCCTGATGGAGGTCTACAAGACCCCTGAAGCGCGCATCGACGAAGGCTCGATCGGCGGCACCGTGATCGTGCACACCCGCAAGCCACTGGACCTGCCCAAGAACACCATTCGCGGTTCGGTCGGCTACAACTACAACGACCGGTCCGAAGAAGGCAATCCGCGCGGTTCGGCGCTGTGGAGCTGGAAGAACGACGACGAAACCTTCGGCGCGTTGATCTCCGCCACGCACGACAAGCAGGACCTGGCACGTGCCGGTATCGAGTACTTCGGCTACACCACCGGCGCCGGCATTCCGCCGACGGCCACCATCACCGGCGACGGCAGCGATGTGGCCACCGCACGTGTGCCGGCCGGTATCAGCAGCGCGTTCTTCCAGCAGACCCGCGAGCGCAGCGGCCTGCAGGGTGCGTTGCAGTGGAAGCCCAACGAGCAGAACGAGTTCAACCTGACCGGTCTGTACATCAAGGGCAAGTACAACAACTTCAGCCAGGCGCGTTATGTGTGCCCGGCCTGTAACGACGACCGCCAGAAGATCACCCAGGCCAATGTGCAGAACGGCGTGGTGACCTCGGCCACGGTCAGCGATGGCGCAGCCGGTCAGCCGTACGCGCAGCTGGATGCCAACTACCGCGAGAGCACCGTTACCACCAAGAGCCTGAACCTGCGTCACGACTGGTCCGGCGAGAAGTGGGTGTTCACCACCCAGGCCGGCTACACCGAGGCCACCGGCGGCAAGAACCCCGAATACCTGATGAAGTACCTGATGCAGGACGGTGGCTACAACTACGCGTTCGACGGCCGCAATACGTCGGTCAACTACGACAACGGCGGCGCCTCCAACTGGGCACTGCCGGGCAACCCCGCCGGTCTGGCGCCGGGCCAGGAAGGCAATATCCCGGGCACCACCACCGGCATCATGCAGGCCGGCGGTATCGCTTACCAGAAGAGCAAGGACGACGAAAAGTACTTCCAGTGGGATGCCGCGCGCGACCTGGAATGGGGCCCGTTCACCAAGCTGCAGTTCGGCTACAAGTACATCAACCACAACAACGGCGTCGACGCGCGCGGTAACCGCATCAACACCACCGACCCGGTGTCGCTGACGCAGTTCAACCCAGGCACCACACCCAGCAGCCTGTACGACGGCCTGGGTGCCAGCGGCGACTTGACCACCTGGCCAACCGCCAACCTGGGCGCCGTGCGCAGCTACTTGCTGTCGCAGCCGCAGGGCCCGTACCGCACCGATTTTGGCGCGTCGTTCGACGTCAAGGAAATCACTCAGAACGTCTACACGCAGTTGAACTACGAGACCGGCAAGTGGCGCGGTAACGTCGGCGTGCGCTTGGTCGACACCACCGACAAGTCGCAGTTCTGGCAGAGCAATGACGGCGGCACCAGCTTCCAGCGCGTGGCCGAAACCAATGACTACCGCAAGGCGCTGCCGAGCTTCAACCTAGCCTACGACATCACCGACGACACCGTGCTGCGCTTCTCGGCCGCCAAGGTCATCGCCCGTCCGCGTTACGCCGATCTGGCAGGTACGTTCACTGTCAACAGCGGTAACGGCAACCTGACCGCCAACGGCGGCAACCCGGATCTGAAGCCGTACGAGTCCACCAACTACGATCTGGCGGCCGAATGGTACTTCGCGCCGTCCAGCATGCTGTCCGGGGAAGTGTTCTACCGCGACATCAGTTCCTACATCGTCAACACCACGGTCACCCAGCAGCTGAATCCGGCACCGCCGGCCATCGCTGGCCTGTACCAGGTGACCACACCGGTCAATGTGTCCGATGCCAAGGTCAAGGGTGTGTCGGTCAATTACCAGCAGAGCTTCGGGCTGGGCTTCGGTTTGCAGGCCAACTACACGTTTGCCGAGTCCGATTCCAGCTCCGGTCTGAATCTGCCGTATCTGTCGCGCGATACCTACAACGTGATCCCGTACTGGGAACACGGCGACTGGACGGTGCGTGTGAACTACAGCTACCGCTCGAAGTACTTCACCCAGATCGGTCGGCTGGAGTCGCGTGACTTTGCAGATGCCTACAAGCAGCTGGATTTGAACGCCTCGTACCAGATCACCGACTACATGGGCATCACTTTCGGCGCGACCAACCTGCTGGATTCCACCTACCGGGTCTTCAGCAACACCCGCGATACCCCAACGGCGTTCTACAAGAACGGCCGCGGCTATCAGGCCCAGCTCAACTTCAAGTTCTGATGTAGCACCGGCGCGCCACCGACCCTCCACGGTGGCGCGCTTTTTTTGACCTGTGCGTTGCATGCAATACACAGCTCGATGTTGTACCAGGGAGTGGTACTGGCCACGCCCCTTCGCGGTTGAGGGAGCATGGCCAGGCCCGCTTTTGCCATCCACGTGCCGGCTGCGCTGCAACCGGCATGTCTCGCTTGAAGGAGTGCAGTTCCCATGACGACCGATAGCCGCATCCATGCGGCTCCATCCCGCCGCCACACCGGAGCTGCACCCAGAACGCGACTGCTCGCGCTCGGTCTGCTGCTGGCGTTGCCTGCTGCCACGCTCAGCGCGCAATCGCCCACTGCGGCCACGGCCACCACACTCAGCCCCGAGGTCATCGACCAGCAGTGGCTCGATGCCACCGCCAAGTACGCGCCCGAACGCGAGCGGCTGGTGCGCGAAGCCGAAGCCGGCGCGCGCAAGGGCCCGTTCCGCCCCGATTGGGCTGCGCTGAAGGCGTATCAATCGCCTGCGTGGTACGACAATGCCAAGTTCGGCATCTTCATCCATTGGGGCGTGTTCTCGGTGCCGGCGTTCGGCAGCGAGTGGTATTCGCGCAACATGTATCTGCAAGGCTCGAAGGAATTCGCCCATCACGTGGCGACCTACGGCCCGCAAGCGACCAGCGGCTACAAGGATCTGATTCCCAAGTTCACCGCACCCAAGTTCGACCCCACTGGCTGGGCCAAGCTGTTCCGGCAATCCGGCGCGCGCTACGTGGTGCCGGTGGCCGAACACCACGACGGCTTTGCGCTGTACGACTCCAAGTTGTCGGACTGGACCGCGATGAAGATGGGGCCCAAGCGCGACCTGCTGGGCGAGCTGTCCACCGCAATCCGTGCGCAAGGCCTGCACTTCGGTTTGTCGTCGCACCGCGCCGAACACAACTGGTTCTTCGATGGCGGGCGCACCTTCGATTCCGACGTCAACGACCCGCGTTATGCGGCGCTGTACGGCCCGGCGCAGGTGCGCCTGCCGGGCAAGGACGACGGCGATGTCGCCAACGACTGGACGCCGGTGTCGCAGGCCTGGCTGGACGACTGGCTGGCGCGCACCACCGAGTTAATCGATACCTATCAACCGGACCTGATCTATTTCGATTGGTGGATTGCCCACCCAACGTTCCGGCGCAGCCTGCCAACGATGCTGGCGTACTACTACAACCAGGGCGCGGCACGCACCGAGGCCGATCGTGGCGTGGTGGTCAACTACAAGCTGGGCGCCTTCCCCGAAGGCGCCGGCACGCTGGATATCGAACGCGGCCAGCTCACCGGCATCCACCCCACCCATTGGCAGACCGATACCTCGGTCAGCAATGCATCGTGGGGCTACATCGAAAACGACACCTATAAATCGCCCACTTTCATCATCCACATGCTGGCCGATGTGGTGGCCAAGAACGGCAACCTGATGCTCAACATCGGCCCGCGTGCCGATGGCTCGATCCCCGACACCGAGCGCGGCATCCTGCTGGCGATCGGCAAGTGGCTCAAGACCAACGGCGGCGCGATCTACGACAGCAAGCCGTGGCGCGTATATGGCGAAGGCCCGACCGAAGTGGTGGGCGGCACCTTCCAGGACGTCAAGACCAAGCCGTATACGTCCGACGATTTCCGCTTCACCACCCGCGCTGGCGCGCTGTATGCGATCGAGCTGGGTTGGCCGACCGATGGCGAGGCGGTGATCCGCTCGCTCACGCCGGCCGATGGCGTGCGCGGGGTCACTTTGCTGGCCAACGGCAAGAAGATCCCGTTCGAACAACGCGCCGATGGCCTGCATCTGCGTCTCCCCGTAAAGCCGGTTGGCGAGAGCGCGTACGTGTTCCGCATCGACCTTTCTTCCCCTACTCCCTGACGGATGTTGTCCTCCATGAGCAAACGATTGACCTGGATGTTGCTTTCGCTGGCACTGGCCTGCGCCCCGGCCCTGGCCAAGAACCCCACGGCGTTGTTCTATCTGATGAACACGCAGAAATCGACCAACTCGTTCATTGCCAACGTCGACAAAATCGATGTGGTGGTGCCGACCTGGTATGGCGTGGATCAGAATGGCCTGGTCAACGGCACGCCCAATATGTACCTGTACGACATCGCCAAGCAGAACAAGCTGCGGGTGATGCCGATCCTGTCGATGACCACCGGCCGCGACGGCTTCCACAAGCTGATGCACGACGAGGCGGCCAAGAAGCGCATGATCGAATCGCTGCTGATCCACGGCAAGCAGCACAAGTACTACGGCTTCCAGTTCGATTTCGAGAACATCGCCTGGACCGATCGCGACGCCTACACCTTGATGGTGAAGCAGACCGCCGATGCGCTGCACAAGGCCGGTTTCAAAATGTCGGTGGCGGTGGTGCCCAATGCACCGGGCCACGCCGAAGGCGGCCAGTTTTCCAAGTGGATGTGGGAATACTGGCGCGGTGCGTATGACCTGAAGGCGCTGGGCCAGGCGGCGGATCTGATCAGCATCATGACCTACGACCAGCACACCCGCTGGACCACGCCCGGCCCGGTCGATGGCATGGTGTGGATGAAGAAGCATCTGGATTACGCAACCACCCAGGTACCGAAAGAAAAGCTCTCGCTGGGCATCGCCACCTATGGCTACCGCTGGTTCACCGGCAACCCGGTGAAGGAAGACGGCACCGAGGCGTCGAACATTTCCGCGACCTATATCGATGCCGACGAATCCTTCCCGCTGGCGATCGAACAGAACGCCACCGTGCAATGGGATCCGGTCGAACAGGAATCGTGGTTCTACTTCTACCGCGACGATATGCGCGAGTGGGTGTTCCGCCCGGACGCGCGTAGCTTCAAGGCACGCTACGAGATGGCCAAGCAATACGGTCTGGAAGGCTTCAGCTGCTGGGTGCTGGGCGCCGAAGACCCGAAGGTGTGGGACGAGCTGCCGACCGCGCAGCGCTGATCCCTGTTGCATGCCTGGCGCACGCCGATGAAGCGTGCGCCAGTGCCTGTGTGAGTCGCTGCGGCTTTGCTACTGTGCGTGGCTGCCGCGCATCGCGCTCATCGGTATGACCGAGCGATGGTGTCGATGCGATATGGTGGTGTTCCATTTGGCTGCGCGCATGCAACCGCGCAGCGACACGCTCTCCGCTATTTCGGGATGTGATTGCATGATGTCCAACACCAGCCGTACGCCACGCATGTTGTTGTCGAGGGCGCTGTTGTTGGACATGCCGTCAGGCGAGAAGCCGTTATCGATGCAGTTGCCGTCGCGGTTGCTTGCACTGTCGTTGGCCGCACTGGCGCTCACCGGTTGCGGCAAACGCGACTTAGGCACGGCAGCGGCAGCGGTCAGTGCAGGCGCTAATGCGGCATCACCTTCCACAACTGCGCCGCTGCCGCTGATTCCCGCTCCGGTGGAGGCCAAGCGCAACGCCGGCAGTTTCAGCGTGGGCACCGGCACGGTGATCTCGATCGTTGCAGGCGACGCCGATGCGCGTCGCAGCGCCGAGTATCTTGCCGGCCTGCTCAAGCGCACACGTGGGCTTGCACTGGAAGTGCGTGCAGAAGCCACGCCCTCGCCGGCCAGCATCCGCCTGGAACGCAATGCGCAGGCAGCGGTGACGCAGAAAGAAGGCTATCGCCTGGATGTGGACGCCACCGGTATCCGCATTGCCGCGCGCGATGGCGCCGGCCTGTTTTATGGCGCAATCAGCGCCTGGCAATTGATGACCCCGGATGCGCGCAAGGGCGCGGTGGCGGTGCCCGGCGTCAGTATCCGCGACTGGCCGCGCTTTGGCTGGCGTGGTCAACATCTGGACGTGGCGCGCCACTTCCACGACGTGGATACCGTCAAGCATGTGCTCGATGCGATGGCGGTGCACAAGCTCAATGTGCTGCATTGGCATCTCACCGATGACCAGGGCTGGCGCATCGAAATCAAGCGTTACCCCAAACTCACCGAGGTCGGTGCTTGGCGCACGCCACCGGGTGCCGGCAGACACGGCACACCGGAGCGTTCCGGCGGCTTTTACACGCAAGAGCAGATCAGCGAAATCGTCGCGTATGCGGCGCGCCTGCACATCACCGTGCTGCCCGAGCTGGACATGCCCGGCCATGCGCAGGCGGCGGTTGCCGCCTACCCGGAAGAGGTGGGCGTCCCCGGCGTGCGCACCCAGGTGGGCGTGGACTGGGGCGTCAACCCGTATCTGTTCAACACCAGCGAACGCAGCCTGAGTTTCATCACCAATGTGCTGGATGAAGTGCTGACGTTGTTCCCGTCCAGCTACATCCACATCGGTGGCGATGAGGCGGTCAAGGATCAATGGGAGGCCTCGCCGGCGGTGCGCGCGCAGATGCGCAAGCTGGGCGTCAAGGATGCCCATGCCATGCAAGGCTGGTTCAACGAACAGCTGGCGCAATATTTAACTGCGCACGGCCGGCGCATGATCGGCTGGGACGAGATTCTGGAAGGCGGCGTGCCGGCCAGTGCGTCGGTGATGTCGTGGCGTGGCGTCGAAGGTGCGGTCACCGCCGCCAGACAGGGACACGATGTGGTGCTTGCGCCCGGCAACTGGCTGTATCTGGATAACCTGCAGACCACGCGTAGCGACGAGCCCAATGGCCGTCTGACGGTGTTGCCATTGTCGAAGGTGTACGCGTTCGATCCGGTCCCGAGCGACCTCACCGCCGAGCAGGCCAGGCATGTGTTGGGCGCGCAAGGCGCGTTGTGGTCCGAATACCTCCCCTCGCGCTGGCACGTGGATCACGCGCTGTTCCCGCGTCTGTCGGCGGTAGCGGAGATGACCTGGTCGCCGCCGAACGCACGCGAGTGGAAAAACTTTCTGGTGCGGTTGCCGGCGCAATTGCAGCGCTACAAGGCACTGGACATCGCCTACAGCGACGGCGCATTTGCTGCCGATATCGCGCTGGAAAACGGCCCCAACCCGGTGCTCGCCGGCAGCCCGGCCAAGGTAGCGCTGAGCACGCAGACTGGCGCAGGCGCACTGCACTACACCGTGGACGGCAGCGACCCTAGCCCCGCATCGCCGCGCTATGAGGCGCCGTTTACGATCAACCTGCCGACCACGGTCAAGGCCACCGCTTTCACCGCCGACGGCGCGCCGCTGGCGGCCACGCGCAGCCGCACCTTCGACCGTGCATCGCTGTTGCGCGTGGACACGCAAGGCCTGCGCGATTGCGTGGAGACCGGCGCGCTCGGCCTGCGCCTGCCGTTGCTGCCGGAGATGACCGGCGCCGATACGCCGGTTTACAACGTCGATCTGTTTCATGCCTGCCGGCTGTATCCGCAGGCACGCCTGGATGGCATCGGCGCGATCCGCATCGAGGCCGCGCGCCTGCCCAACAACTTCGGCCTGGCGCACGAGCAATCCAAGGTGGTGCAGTACCCGGCCAAGACCCGCGGCGGCGAGCTGGAAGTGCGCCAGGGCTGCGACGGCGAACTGATCGCCAGCGTGCAACTGCCCAAGAGCGACATCCTGGGCGAACAGTTCACCCTGGAAACGCCGCTGCCTGCACGCACCGGCACCCACGATCTGTGCCTGCGCTTCACTGCGCCGATTCGCGGCCCGTTGTATGCCATCGGCGCCGTCCAACTGATTGAAACCACCGCGCAGGCGCCCCCCGCCGCCACGCGCTGATCCATCCAAGGAGACTCACCCATGCCCCTGTCGCACCGCACTGCCCCCGCACTGTCCCCGCTCATTCCCGCCCGGCTCGGGCTTGCCCTGACCTTTGCACTTTCGCAGGCCTGGGCGGCACCGCCCACGGCAGTGACCCTGGACAGCGGCTGGCAGGTGCGCCTGGTGCCGGGGCAGGAACAGGCCAAGAGCTACCCCAAGGCGGCCAGCTGGATGCCGGCGCAGGTGCCGGGAGTGGTGCAGACCGACCTGATCGCCGCCAAGGTGGTGCCGGACCCGTTCCTGCGCGACAACGAGGGCAAGATCCAGTGGGCGGGCTTAAGCGATTGGCAGTACCAGACCCGCTTCAACGTGGATGCGGCCACGCTCAAGCGCGCGCATGTGGAACTGGTGTTCGATGGCCTGGACACGCTGGCCGAGGTCACCCTCAACGGCAAGAAGCTGCTCAGCGCCGACAACATGTTCCGGCAGTGGCGCGTGGACGCCAAATCGCTGCTCAAGCGCGGCGACAACGTGCTGGAAATCACCTTCTTCTCGCCGATCAAGAAGATCCAGCCGTGGCTGGCCAAGCAGCCATATGCGCTGCCGGGCGCCTACGATTCGGCGTTCGGCGATGAGCCGGATGGACGCCACAGTTCCACCTACGTGCGCAAGGCGCCGTATAGCTACGGCTGGGACTGGGGCCCGCGCATGGTCAATGCCGGCATCTGGAAAGACGTGCGCGTGGAAGCGTGGGATGCCGTGCGCGTGGACGGCTTGCATATCGACCAGCAGCGCGTGGACGCCGACAGCGCGCAATTGCAGGCGCAGCTGGAACTGCAGGCCGGCCGCAGCGGCCCGGTGCAGGTGACGCTGGATGTGCTGGGTCCGGATGGACAAAAAGTCGGCCAGTTCACCCAGGACGCGGTGGTCGACCCGGGCCAGAACCGCATCGATCTCGCAGTGCGGATTGCCAAGCCCAAGCGTTGGTTCCCGGCCGGCTACGGCGCACAGGACCGCTACACCTTCGTGGCCAGCGTGCGCGATGCCGATGGCGACAGCCAGCAGATCAAGCGCGTCACCGGCCTGCGTTCGGTGGAGCTGCGCCGCGAAAAGGACACGTGGGGCAAGAGCATGGAGATCGTGATCAACGGTATCCCGATCTTCGCCAAGGGCGCCAACCTGATCCCGCTGGATGCGTTTCCCTCGCGCGTCAGCCAGGAGCGCATGCGCAGCACCTTGCAGGATGCGCGCGATGCCAACATGAACATGCTGCGCATGTGGGGCGGCGGGCATTACCAGGACGATCACTTCTACGAGGTGGCCGACGAGCTGGGCATCATGATCTGGCAGGACTTCATGTTCGGTGGCGCAGTGCCGCCGTACGACGTGGAGTTCCGCGAGAACACGCGGCAGGAGGCGATCGAACAGGTCAAGCGCCTGCGCGACCACCCCAGCATCGTGTTGTGGTGCGGCAACAACGAAGTGCAGACCGGCTGGGAAAACTGGGGCGATCGAGTCAAGTTCAAGCAGTCGGTGGACCCGGAAGAACGCACCCGCATCGAGCGTGGCATGACCACGCTGTTCGGCACCGTGTTCCGCGAAGTGGTGGCCACCTACGATCGCGATGTGCCGTATTGGGCCACCTCGCCGGGCACCGATTTCGACGGTGGCGCCGACCAGGCCAACGATGGCGACATGCATTACTGGAAAGTGTGGGGCGGCCCGGCCCTGCCGGTGACCGAATACCTCAACGTCACCCCGCGTTTCATGTCCGAATACGGCCTGCAGTCGTTCCCGGACATGCGCACCGTGCGTGTGTTTGCCGATGCCGCCGACATGGACCCGGAATCGCCGGTGATGCGCGCGCATCAGAAGTTCGACAAGGGCAATGGCAACAAGCGGCTGATGCTGTACATCCGCCGCGAGTTCGGCGAACCCAAGGACTTCGAAAGCTTCGTGTATCTGAGCCAGTTGATGCAGGCCGAAGGCATCAATCTGGCTGCCTCGCACCTGCGTGCCTCGCGTCCGCAATCGATGGGCTCGCTGTATTGGCAGCTCAACGATGTGTGGCCGGGTGCGTCGTGGTCCAGCGTGGATTACTACGGCCGCTGGAAGGCGCTGCAATACCACGCGCGCCGCTTCTATGCGCCGGAGATGATCGCTGCGCTGCGTAATGACAAGGGCCAGACCCAGGTGTCGCTGGTGTCGGACCGCACCACGCCGCTTGATGCGCGTTGGCGCATGCGGGTGATGAGCATGGACGGCAAGGTGCTGAGCAAGCGCGAGCAAAAGGCCAGCGTCAAACCACTGAGCAGCCTGCAGGTGGGCAACTTCAGCGATGCGCAATTGCTGGGCAAGTCAGACCCGAAGCGCAGCTATGCGGTGTTCGAGTTGTTCGATGGCGAGAAGCTGTTGTCGCGCGAAGTGGTGTTCTTCGCGCCGGCCAAGCAGCTGGCGTTGCCGACCGCCAAGATCGACAGCCAATGGCGCGCCGATGGCGATGGCTACGCGCTGACCGTGCGCAGCGACACGCTGGCGCGCGAGGTGTGGTTGTCGTTCGGCGATCTGGAAGTGAACGTGGCCGACAACGCCTTCGACCTGTTGCCGGGCGAGCCGCTGACGGTGCACGTCTCCAGCAAGCTGCCGCTGGCGCAGGTGCAGGCCGCGCTGCAGGTGCGCGACCTGGCCAGCACGCTGGCCGGTGCGCCGCCGGAGCCGGCCGAAGCGAAGTGATGCGGCCCTCATCCGCCCTGCGGGCACCTTCTCCCGCAGGGCGGGAGAAGGAATCTCTGGCGATTGCAGGGCGATCAACTGCAGGACGATTAACAGAACGAGTGGATCACGTTTCCCATTGACACCCGAACACCTTGCCACCCGAGCACCGCAAGCATCTCCTTCTCCCACCTGCGGGAGACCGCGAGCATCTCCTTCTCCCGCCTGCGGGAGACCGCGAGCATCTCCTTCTCCCGCCTGCGGGAGACCGCGAGCATCTCCTTCTCCCGCCTGCGGGAGAAGGTGCCCCGTAGGGGCGGATGAGGGCAACGCTGTCCGTAGAAAAATGATTCCCCTTTTTAGTCCCTCATCAACAACAACATCAAAACAGCGCGTGGTGGCGGCAACACCACTGCGCAGGAGTGCATCGATGTCACCCGTGTTTGTATCGCGTCTTGCCATTGCCCTGGGCCTGAGCCTTGGGCTGCCGTGCATCGCGCACGCCGCCACCGCCGACCGCAGCGCCAGCCCCGAACAACGCGCCGCCGCACTGGTGGCGCAGATGAGCCGCGACGAAAAAGTGGCGCAGGCCATGAACGATGCGCCAGCCATTCCGCGCCTGGGCATCCCCGCCTACGAATGGTGGAGCGAAGGACTGCACGGCATCGCGCGCAATGGCTATGCCACGGTATTTCCGCAGGCGATCGGCCTAGCCGCCAGCTGGAACACTACGCTGATGCAGCAGGTGGGCACGGTGGTGTCCACCGAGGCGCGCGCCAAGTTCAATCTGGCCGGCGGCCCCGGCAAGGACCACACGCGCTACGCCGGGCTGACCATCTGGTCGCCCAATATCAACATCTTCCGCGACCCGCGCTGGGGCCGCGGCATGGAAACCTATGGCGAGGATCCCTTCCTCACCGGACAGCTGGCAGTGGGCTTCATTCGCGGCCTGCAAGGCGATGATCTGAATCATCCGCGCACCATCGCCACGCCCAAGCACATCGCCGTGCACAGCGGCCCGGAACCGGGCCGGCATGGTTTCGATGTGGACGTGTCGCCGCGCGATGTCGAAGCGACCTATACCCCCGCCTTCCGCGCGGCACTGGTCGATGGACAGGCCTGGTCGGTGATGTGCGCCTACAACTCTCTGCATGGCACACCGGCCTGCGCGGCCGACTGGTTGCTCAATGGCCGCGTGCGTGGCGATTGGGGCTTCAAGGGCTTTGTGGTGTCCGACTGCGATGCGGTGGACGATATGACCCAGTTCCATTACTTCCGCCCGGACAATGCCGGCGCGTCCGCCGCAGCGCTCAAGGCCGGCCACGACCTCAATTGTGGGCATGCCTATCGCGACCTCGGCACTGCCATCGAACGTGGCGAAGTCGACGAAGCGCTGCTGGATCAATCGCTGGTGCGCCTGTTTGCCGCGCGCTATCGGCTGGGCGAGCTTGAGGCACCGCGCAAGGACCCGTATGCGCGCCTGGGCGCCAAGGACATCGACAACACCGCCAACCGCACACTGGCCTTGCAGGCCGCTGCCGAATCGATCGTACTGCTGAAAAACAACGCCAATACCCTACCGTTGAAAGCAGGCACGCGGCTGGCGGTGATCGGCCCCAATGCCGATGCGCTGGCCGCACTGGAAGCCAACTATCAGGGCACCTCCTCTACACCGATCACCCCGCTGCTCGGCCTGCGCCAGCACTTCGGTGCGCAGCAGGTGCGCTACGCGCAAGGCGCGCCGCTGGCCGCCGGCGTGCCGGGCATGATTCCGGAAACCGCATTGCGCAGCGATGGCAAGCCGGGATTGCGCGGCGAATACTTCGACAATGTCGATCTGGACGGTAGCCCGCGCGTGGTGCGGCAGGACCGCACCATCAGCTTCAACTGGGATCAGGTCAGCCCGGCCAAGGGCGTGCCGGCCGATCGCTACGCGGTGCGCTGGAGCGGCGAGCTGTTGCCGCCGGGCACCGGCGATTACACCTTGGCGGTGCGCGTGGCGCGCTGCTTCGATTGCGCCGGGCATGACCCGGTGCGGCTCTACATCGACGACAAGCTGGTGGTGGCCGGCAACGCCGAAGACAAGCACGTGCCGGCCGGCATGCACAACGCCGATGGCCGCAGTGTGGAGACCGTGCTGCATTTCGACGACACCCGCCCGCGCAAGATCCGTCTGGAAATGGAGCATCGCGGCCAGGACCAGGGCCTGCGCCTGGAGTGGCTGGCACCGGCCGCCGCGCAACTGGCCGAGGCCGAACAGGCGGTGGCGCAGTCCGATGCGGTCGTGGCCTTCGTCGGTTTATCGCCGGATGTGGAAGGCGAGGAACTGCGCATCGACGTGCCCGGCTTCGACGGTGGCGACCGCAACGACATCGCCCTGCCCGCCCCGCAGCAAGCCTTGCTGGAACGCGCCAAAGCCTCCGGCAAGCCGCTGGTGGTGGTGTTGATGAGCGGCAGCGCGGTGGCGCTGAACTGGGCCAAGGCCAACGCCGACGCCATCGTGGCGGCGTGGTATCCGGGCCAGTCCGGTGGCACTGCCATCGCGCGCGCACTCGCCGGCGACGACAACCCCGGCGGACGCCTGCCGGTGACGTTCTACCGCTCCACCAAGGACCTGCCGCCGTATGTCAGCTACGACATGAAGGGCCGCACCTATCGCTACTTCAAGGGCGAGCCGCTGTTTCCGTTCGGCTATGGGCTGAGCTATACGAGTTTTGCCTACGACGCACCGCGCCTGTCCACCAGCACGCTGCAAGCCGGCAGCACGCTGCAGGTGACCACCACCGTGCGCAATACCGGCAGCCGCGCCGGCGATGAAGTGGCGCAGGTATATCTGCAGTATCCGGACCGCCCGCAATCGCCGCTGCGCAGCCTGGTCGGTTTTCAACGCGTCCACCTCGCGCCCGGCGAACAACGCGAACTCACTTTTACGCTGGATGCGCGTGCACTGAGCGATGTGGACCGCAGCGGCCAGCGCGCGGTGGAGGCCGGCGATTACCGCGTGTTTGTCGGCGGTGGCCAGCCCGGCACCGGCGCCGCGGGCGAAACGGCGGCATTGTCGATTACGGGGCGCTCGCCGTTGCCGAAGTAATCGGCACGGCTGATACGCACCCGGCGGCGGCCACAGCCGTCGCCGGGTGCGTCATGCACGCGTGTTGCGGTGCATCGCACGACCGCCATATCGCGGCGGTGCGCAGCCGAATTGGCGTGCAATCGGCAAGCAACGCGATGATGTCCGCACAGACTTCACACCTGCTTGACAGACCCAAGCATGAGGTCTATCACTGGCTGCGGTCGGCAATCCACGCCATCGGCGATCGGTACGACTCACTTCGACGGCAACAGCGTTTCCACGCGGCACGCACACTGGGAGAGGATTGTATGCAGCAGCGTCGTATCCACCCGCGTATCCGTGTTGCCGTGATCGCTGCCATGCGGGTGCAGCGCGCATGACCAAGCACTACAAATTGAGCGCCATGCGCTCGCGTTCCAAATGCATCGCCGGCTACTCGCCGCCACGCCACTGACGCCTGCAACGCTGTTTTAGCTGGCAGACGCTCCGGCGTATTTTCCGTTCGGCCTTTCGCACACGCATCGCGCGTGGCGTTTATTGCCGTGCGCGTGTATCGCCGTGCAGATCGTCTGCCCTGACACAAGGCATCGCAAGGCCGTTACCCCTGGTAACGCGGCCCAGCATCTGGCGAGGTGGCATGTGCACAAGCGTGAGCGTTTGACCCGCAAGCAATTGATCGTGGCGGTCCTGGCCGTGACCGGCATGGCCTCGGCCGCAACTGCGTTGGCAGGCACGGTGGAGGGAACCCTCAAGGAACGCAGCAGCGGCAAGCCAGCCGCCAATGCGAAGGTGCGCATCGCCGGCACCGCGTACAGCGCGGTAGCCGATGCACGCGGGCACTTTGTCATCCACGACGTACCGGCCGGGCAGTACGCACTGAATCTGGACTACCCCGGTTTCAGCGCGGTAGAGACCAGCATCAAGGTCGGCGACAGCGGCACCGCTGCAGTCACTATCGCACTGGACGAGGTCAAGCAACTCAAAGCGGTCAGCGTGGTGAGCAACCGCTACGACGCCAGCGATCTGAAGATCAATGCAGCCAATACCGTCGATGTGCTGTCCGCCAACGATCTGCAGCGCACCGCCGTGCACAACGTGGCCGAAGCGCTGGGCCTGATCGCCGGCATCAACATCACCAGTACCGGCTCGGGATACTTCGGCGGCATCGATGGCGCCGCACGCGGCGAGGGCATGTTCGCCTCGGTGCGCGGGCTGCCGTCCGAATACAACGTCAACATGATCGACGGCGTCACCGTGGCGCAAGGCATGCCGTATAGCCGCAGCGTGCAACTGAGTTTGTTGCCGCCCACCGGCCTGCAGACCATCGTGGCCAACAAGACCTCCACCGCCGACATGGACGGCGATGCGATCGGCGGAACGCTGGATTTCCGCACCCCCACCGCCTACGACTTCAAGGATGTGAGCAGCGGCAGCGTTACCGGTAGCGGCCGGGTGGAAAGCCGTGCGCGCGATTACGGCGGCGATGGATTGGGCGGCGAGTTCCAGCACAAGTTCGGCGACGCGCAGCAGTTCGGCGTGTATGCCAGCGCCTACTACGACTACCGCACCACCACCAACAGCGAAGTGGCCGCCGCCACCAGCGCGCTCAACGATGGCTCGTGGGAGTACTTGAACACCGATGCCGGCGGCGGCAACGCGGCCGGTTTCGATCAGCAACACAACCTCACCAGCACCGGCATGAATGTCGGTATCGCCGCGGGATGGGAGCGCCGTTACGGCGGCAATGCCTCGTTCGACTGGCATGTGGACGACAGTCTGTCGCTGTACGCGCGCATGACTTACGCCTACGCCAAGACCGAGCAAGGCACCACCTTCGTCCAGTTGCTACCGCAGGATGTGCGCTACGTACCGAGCGGCACGCCGGGAGGTTTCACGCCCGACATCGGCCGCATCGCGGCGCGCTTCTGGTACGAAACCAATCCGGAAATCGCCGACCTGGCGACCTTCCAGATCGGCGCAAAAAAAACGGCAGGCGGCTGGACCTTCATGCCCAACCTGTTCTATAGCTTCGGTGACAACGACCGCCCCGACCATGTCGAAATCGACGGGCGGCAAGACAAGTTCACTCAGGACAACTACGCCTATTCCGGCAACACGTTCGTGCGCTACGGCGGCGGTGCATTCCCCTACCCGCAGCTCACACCCGCACTGCTGGCGCAGGTCAACAATATCCCGGCGTTGTTTGCCAGCAGCTATGGCGAGCAGACCAAGATCTACTCCGGCCAGAAGAAAGGCGGCGCGCGTTTCGATACCCGCTACGACTTTGAAGATGGCGCGCTGCGGTCGGTGCAGCTCGGGGTGAAGTACAGCAAGAGCAGCCGCCGCTACACCAATCGCGACTGGTATACCGGCGGCGTGGACGGCACCACCACGCTGGGCGATCTGGGCATCTTCACCGGCACCTATGCATCGATCTTTCCCGGTAAATACGCCTGGAATACCCCGCGCGTGAGCGAAGCGGCGGTGGCCGGCGTGATCGCCCAGCACCTCACCGACGACGACCTGGACACCTGCGGCAGCGCGTTCTACGTCAACAACTTCAACTGCAACACCATGCGCGGCACCGAGGCGGTCAGCGCCGCCTATGCCACCGCCACCTTCACTGTGGGCAACCTGGATATCGTGCCGGGCGTGCGCTTCGAACACACCGGCATCGACAACACGTTCTGGGTGAGCCCAGTGGATGCGGACGGTAACCAGATCGTCGGTTACTTCGACCACAACAGCACCTCCTACAACGAACCGCTGCCCAGCGTGTTCCTGACCTGGCGGCCGAATCTGCGCACCGCGTACCGTGCGTCGCTGTGGACCAGCTATACGCGCCCGGCGTTCGTGCAATTGGGCGGCGGCAGCCAGATCGACATCTCCAATGGCGTCACCACCATCACGCAAGGCAATCCGGATCTGAAGCCGATCGAATCGACCAACCTGGATCTATCCGGCGAATGGTCTACCGAACGCGGTGGGTTCTTTTCGCTGGCCGGCTTCTACAAGCAGCTGCGCAACTACATCTACGACGCCGGCTCGGCCCAGGCCAATAGCAGCACCACCGGCAGCGGCACGGTGCTGTACCACATGCCCACCAATGGCGGCGACGGCAAAATCTACGGGGTGGAACTCAGTGCGCGGCAAAAGTTCCAGGACCTGCCGGCGCCGTTCGACGGCCTGGGCATAAGTGCCAATGCCACCCGCCAACACGCGCGCGCCGACCTCGGGCTGGACGGCTTCGACAACGAACACATGCAATCGGCGCCGTCGGCGATGGCCAACCTGGAACTGTTCTACGAACACAGCGGTTTTTCGTTGAACCTGAGCTATCACTTCAGCAGCTCGTACCTGCTGGGCTACGACTTCCTGCATGAAGGCGCACCGTGGAACGACCTGTGGGCACGCCCGACCCGGCGCGTGGATCTGCACACCGGCTACCGTTTCGACAACGGCGTGAGCATGGACGTATCGATCTCCAACCTGACCAAGGAATACAGCTACTGGGCGCATGTGGGCCGCAGGAATCTGGCGATCTCCGACATCGTCGATGCCGGCAGCACAGCGCTGTTGACGGTGAAGTACGCGTTCTAGCGCAGCGGTGCATGACGCCGTGTCGCCGCTGCCGGCGTGGCGACGCCTTCCCTTTCGGCTGGAGAGACGATGAAGCGCAGGACCTTGTGCACGTTCGGCCTGTTCGCCCCGTTGGGCTTGGCGGCCACACCAGCGCTGCGATCGCCGGCGCGCACCGCGCTGCCGGCGCCGCTACCGGATGGGCAGCCGCATGCGTTCGGATTCGCGCACGGCCGCTTCACCCTGGACGGGCAGCCCTGGCAGCTGCGCAGCGGCGAAATGCATCCGCTGCGCATCGCGCGCGCCGATTGGCTACACCGCATCCGCATGGCCAAGGCGATGGGGTTGAACACCATCGCGCTGTACCTGATGTGGAACGCGCTGGAACGCGAACCGGGGCAGTTCGATCTGCACACCGGCGAGCGCGACTTCGTCGCCTTCATCCGGCTATGCCAGCAGGAAGGGATGTGGGTGTATCTACGGCCCGGCCCGTACGTCTGCGCCGAGTGGACGCTGGGCGGGCTGCCGCCGTATCTGCTGCGCGAGCCGGGCATGCGCCTGCGCGATGCCACCGACGCGCACTACATGGCGGCGGTGCAGCGCTACATCGACACAGTGGCGCCACGGATCGCACCGCTGATGGCTAGCGCCGGCGGCCCGGTGCTGATGCTGCAGATCGAAAACGAATACAACATGCACGGCGCCGATGTGGGCTATCTGCAGGCCTTGGCAGCGCTCTGGCGCGCGCACGGCATCGCCGGCCCATTCTCCCTGGCCGAGGGTCTGAAGGATCTGCGTCGCCGCAAGGCGTATCTGCCTGGTGCTGCGCTGGGCCTGGATGGTGCGGACATGGCAGACCTGCAGGCCGCCAAGCAGTTCGCAGGCAACGCGCCGGTCTGGGTGGCCGAAGGCTATCCGGGCTGGTTGACGCATTGGGGCGACGACGACGTTGCGCGGCGCGATTACGCGCCGATGCTGCGGCAACTGATGGCCGCCGGCGAATCGTTCAATCTGTATGTAGTGCACGGCGGCAGCAACTTCGGCCTCAGCGCCGGTGCCAATGCCGAAGACGACGGCTCGCAATTCCAGCCGGCGCTGACCAGCTACGACTACAGCGCTCCCATCGACGAAGGTGGACGTGCCACACCCGCTTACATGACGCTGCGCGGGATCATCGCAACGCATCTCGGCACATCGCTGCCGCCAATACCGGCTGCGCCGCCGCGCGCGCGTTTTGCATCAGTCATTGCCCGCCCGGTGGCCGCGCTCTGGGACAACTTGCGTGTCGACCCCGTACACACCGAGCGGCCCACCGACAACCAGACCCTGCTCAAGCAGAACCTTGGATTGGTGGTGTACCGGCGCCGCATCGCGGCCGGCGCGCACCTGCACCTGGGGCACGTGCACGACTACGCGGTGGCGCAGCTGGACGGTGCCGAACTTGGGCATGTGTCGCGCATGCAGCACGCACGCCTGCACAGCGACCCGCAGCTGGCATTGCCGCCGTCCACCGCGACCGAGCGCACCTTGGAGGTGTTGGTCGACAGCTTCGGGCATATCAATTTCGGCCCGGCGTTGGGCGATGCAAAAGGCTTGCTGGGCCCGGTGCAGCTGGATGGCAAGGAGCTGCACGATTGGCAGGCATTTGGCCTGCCGCTGGACGGCGACCACGCGCCGACGCTCCGCCCGCTGCACGCAGCACCCACGCGGCCCGGCCTGTTCTTCGCTGCCGACATCGCGTTGGAGACGGTCGGCGACATCTACCTGGACATGGGTCAGTGGCGCAAAGGCTATCTGTGGATCAACGGCCGCCTGCTCGGGCGTTACTGGAACATCGGCCCGCAGCAGGGTCTGTTCTGCCCTGGCGCGTGGCTGCAGCCGGGCAACAACGCAGTGCTGGTGCTGGATCTGCATCAACTGGAACCCGCCGCCATTCACTGCGCCGATGGGCTGACCTCGGCACACAACGCGCCCCCTGTCGCGGCACTCGCACACCCAGAGCGCTGCGCATGTTGACCGCCCCCATCGCGCCACTTTCGGCCGCGCCCGTCGCTGCACCGCCGCGCACGCTCGGCGTGTGGAGCGCGCTGTCGGCCAACCTGCTCAACATGATCGGCATCGGCCCGTTCATCACCATTCCGCTGGCGTTGTCGGCGCTGGCTGGGCCGGCGGTGTTGCTGGGCTGGGTCGCCGGTGCGCTGCTGTGCCTGTGCGATGGACTGGTGTGGGCCGAACTGGGCGCGGCGATTCCGCGCTCGGGCGGGCCGTATCACTATTTGCGCGAGGCCTATGGGCGCGAACGCTGGGGGCGGCTGTTCGGCTTTCTGTATCTGTGGCAAACGCTGTTGACCGCCCCGCTGTCGGTGGGCTCGGCAGCGGTGGGCTGCGCGCAGTACCTGGCCTTCCTGATGCCGGGGTTGGGCCATGCCCAGCTCACCGCGATCGCGATGACGCTGTGCGCGTTCAACACGCTGCTGCTGTATCGCAAGGTGCGCTCGGTGCAGGTGCTGTCGCTGCTGGTCAGCGCGGTGGTGATCGGCGCTTGCGTGTGGATCATCGGCAGCGGCGTGCTGCATTTCGATGCCGGCATCGCGGCAGAGTTTCTGCACGCACGTCCGGCCTCGCCGCATGGGTTCTGGTTGGGCTTCGGCGCGGTGGCGCTGATCGCGGTCTACGACTATGGCGGCTACAACAACGTGTGCATGCTCGGCGGCGAAATCCGCAGGCCGCGGCGCACGATTCCGCGCGCGGTGCTGCTCTCGATCCCGATCGTGGCGCTGCTGTATCTGGGCCTCAACATCACCCTGCTCGGCGTGCTGCCGTGGCAACAGGCCGCGCAGTCGAAGGCGGTGATGGCCGACTTCATGCAGACCATCTACGGCCCCATCGGCGCCACGGTGGCGGTGGCACTGATCGCGCTGGCCGCGTGGGGCTCGGCGCTGGTGGTGCTATTGGGCTATTCGCGGGTGCCGTATGCGGCCGCTGCGGCCGGGCAGTTCTTCGCGGTGTTCGCGCGGCTGCATCCGCGTGGTGGATTTCCCACCGTATCGCTGCTGTTCGTCGGCGCAACCTCGACACTGGCCTGCCTGCTGTCGCTGGAGGATCTGATCGCCACCTTGATGATCATCCAGATCCTGAGGTTTCCCCACATTTTTTTCTGCGAGATCAAGTGCTTGCTGGGCCAGGGTGTGGAAGAAGGTGCGCGCATGGTGCACGCTTCAAGG
>NZ_MDEE01000029.1 GCF_002939865.1 Xanthomonas dyei | reverse complement strand
GCGTCGCCGAACGTCAGTTGCATGGATGATTCCTCAACACGAGGCGGGTAGTGTCGCGCATCTGCCGTGCTTTGTTCAGAGGTTCCTTAGTGCCGGCGTCCACTTGCTTGGCTGTATGTACACCAGCGTGCCCATATGCCAACCTTGGATGCCGTGCAGACACCAGAGGCCCAGTCTTCGATCGCCTGCAGGCAATCAACCAGACTCAGGCCCAGGCGCGCGAACAGCAGCAGGCGCTGGAGCAATCGCAACAAGCCGTTACCCAGGCCGGTCCATCGATGACGCGTTGAGGTTCAACAAAACAGAATGAAGCCTGGACGCCCCTCGCTATGTGCGTCAATGCACGCCAATGTGCCGTCAGCTATACCCATTACCCCGGCGCCCACGACCATGCCGGCGACCAGCACGTGCCCCGCGTCCGACTCAGCGGCCTATGGCTGGAACAACTGGGCTTTGCCATCGGCACCAAGCTGCGCATCACTGCAAGTGACGGGCAGTTGTTGATGGAGACGTTGCCGCCGGTGGAGGTGCCGGCCAAGGTGCGCAGCGTGCGGCGATGATGGTGCGGGTGACAGAGACCTGCGATTGACCTCAGTGCCGCATGCTACTAGCGTCGCAGCGACATCAGCGCACTACGGACGCTTCATGATCGCGCGCCCCCTCTACGCCTTGCTCGCCACCCTCGCTCTGGGCGCATGCGCCCACACGGCGGCCACCCCAGCCCCGGCAACCGTCATGGAGACATCTGCCATGCGTTCCTCAGCCGAATCCAAAGTCACTCCCGCTGGCAGTGAACCCAGTGGGCCGATACGAACGGCAGAGGATGCGCTCACCCGCATGCTTGCATTGATTCAAGCAATTCACGGACTGGACGATCTGACACCTGACTACCTGCAGTCAAAAATGGGGGTTCCGGTGACGCGTGCGGCAGCCGATCCCAAGCGTTATGGCGCCAGTGCCCCGCTTACCAGTAAGTGGGGTTACAGCTTTGGCATGGACCAGACGCCTACTGCGGGGCGTTGGTTCGAGTTCACTTTTATTCCAGCGCAAGCGGGTGCTTCCCCGTCAATGACGGAGATCTGCGGGATCGATTTCGATACGTTTACCAAGAAGCTGGAAAACATCGGTTTTGTACGTCAACGCAACATGGTGGAAGACGGGCGATGGATGAGTGATTTCTTCAGCCGCCCAGGCATGCGCGTGGAGGTGTTTCCACGAGGTGAGGCAGATGCACCGCATGAGCGGGTGGCGCACAAATGCGTCGAATGGGTCTATATCCGATAAGTTGAGGTAGCGGACATGTCACTCAGCCCTGGAGTTGTCAGGCCTCATAAAGCAATGCGTGCATAGGGCATTGGGGGTAGTTGAGAGGCGTGCATGTCACGATGGCATTGAAAAACTGTCAAAATTCCCCCTGCAGCACCAACACCCATTGGAGAAAGGCCGTGCCCCTTGCAAACGATCCAATGCGCTTTGCACTCACGGCATTGATTACCTGCCTGATCGCAGGCTGCAGCCTGCAACCGCCGCCTGCAAACGTGCCTATCGCAAAGGAGCAGATGGAGATGAGAACGGTCGTCCCGTTGGTACGGAGCTTGACCCCGCATGATCGTGGGCCCACAGAGCTGGAATTCGATGTGCCCGCACTGCCCGACGACGCGACTCCGCCCGTTTTCATCGGTGTGCGGATCACCGGTGTCGATCCAACTGCCGTCTCCCAAAGTGCTGACAGGCTGATTAGCGCTGGTGTTTCGGCCGAGCTCCACTTGGAGCGTATTGAACCATCCGGTCCGGTCTCCGTGGAATTGCAGCGTAGTCAGCGTGTGGGAGTAGGTCAGCAGGCGTCCATTCCCTTGTCAGCTGATGGTATGGCGCCTGGTCTGTTCGCTTTTGATGCGGACGGTACGACGCTGCAGGATGCCGGTTTGTCTACTGAGCAGACCGCGTCCAGGGAGTTGGCGTTCGGCTATAGCAATGCTGTCCAGCCAGGCCGTTATCGGCTCAAACTGCGCTTTGATCAGAACGCCGAGGCGCTGGTTGCGGCTAATGCGCAACTTCTTGTCGCTTACACCTACAAAGGAAAGTGAGAGGAATGAGCATGGATGATCAGGAAAAGCGCTATGCAGTCACTGTCTACGTCGCTGCCGCAGGTACGCCGTTGATGGCCGGAGGCACATCCTTCGGTGGCCATATGTACTACTCGATTGACGACGGAACGACTGTCAAAAGTTATGGGTTCTCGCCTATCAAGCATGGCGAGGCTAGCGGGCCAGGAAAAGTTTCGTTCAATGACGTCGATACCTACCAAAAACCATATTACTCACGCACGATGGAGATCGATAAGGCGCAGTATGAAAAGCTGGAGGCCTTCGGCGCGGCCCCTGCTAAGCACGGGTTCAATATGGAATATCACGGTGCTAAAAACAGTTGTATCGACTTCACATGGGATGCGCTCAATCACGCTGGACTGCACCGGAAGACAAAAGATGGAGTTGATAAAGGCTTTGAGGGCGATATCAGACCCGTAGAAAACGTAGATGATATCAAGAGCATTCCTGCTCCTATGCCTAAAAGTGAGTTGAATAAGGAGCACAACAATCCGAAGCCTAACCAGGAACTTTGGCAGAAGGTGATTGGCGAGGCGCAGCCGCCCGGTGAGCAGGTATCTCCAGGACAGGAAGCAACACAGCTCGCGAGAGTGCTGCCAACAGATCCGCTGCATCACCAAGCAGAAGAGGCCGTTCGCCGCCTTGAACAAGGCCTCGGCCGCGAGTACGACGACAACAGCGCTCGGCTGGCAGCAAGCAGCGCGTATTTAGCCAAAGAGAACGGGCTGTCGCGAATCGATCATGTCGTGCTGAGCGAGAACACCAAGTCCGTGCGGCAGGGCGAGAACGTCTTCGTTGTGGAAGGTGCGTTGAACGATCCCGCTCACAAGATGGCGCATATGAAGACGAGTGATGCGATTGCGCAGCCCGTCGAGCAATCCTTGGCGCAATTACAGGCCTTGGGCGAAACGCAGCGCCAACAGCAATCCCAGCAGCAGGAGCAACAGCGAGAGCAGTCGATTGCGCCTCAACACCGGATGGTGTGAGGGCTAGTGAAGTAACGGTTCCGAAATAACGGTTCCAGTTTCAGTTCCACGGCAGCCTGACCGTCGCCAAACCATCGCGCCCATGCCTGCGCGCGTAGCAGCGTAGATCGGCAGCGATGCTGGTGGTGAAACGATAACGGCCGCAGTACGCGGCCGTTATCGTTAGATCAGGCAACCAGGATCGTCTTGACGATTCCCGATTCCCGATTCCCGATTCCCGATTCCCGAATCCCCAACCTCAATGATCGCTGGAGCGCAATCCATCCACATCCAGGATCAGCGCCATGCGGCCGTCGCCGATGAGGGTGGCGCCGGCGTAGCCGGGCAGGCCGCGCAGGGCGCGGGGGAGGGGTTTGATCACCACTTCCTCGCGGCCGCGGACCTGATCCACCACCAGGCCGAAGCGGGTTTCGCCGGCTTGCAGCAGCACCACGGTCAGCAGCGGCGGTTGATCGGCGGGCACGCCCAGCCAGCGGCGCAGGTCGATCAGCGGCAAGGTGTGCGAGCGGCGGTCCAGCACCGCGCGGCCGTCGAACCAGCCCAGCGAGGTCTGCGGTGCGTGCAGCACTTCGACCACACGTGCCAGCGGCAGCGCGTACACCGCTTCGCCAGCCTGCACCAGTAGCGTGGGCAGGATGGCCAGGGTCAGCGGCACGCGGATCATGAAGCGGCTGCCGCGGCCCAGTTCGGACTGGATCTGGATCTGCCCGCTCAACTCGCGGATACGCGACTGCACCACGTCCATGCCGACGCCGCGGCCAGAGATATCGGTGACTTCGGCCTTGGTCGAAAAGCCCGGCATGAAGATCAGATGCAGACACTCGTCGGTGCTCAGACGCGCAGCTGCTTCGGCATCGATCAGGCCCTTGTTGCGGGCGATTTCACGCAGACGTTCCGGGTCGATGCCGGCGCCGTCGTCCTGAATTTCGATGCTGACGTAGTCGCCTTCCTGCTGCGCAGACAGACGCACATGGCCGCTGCGTGGTTTGCCAGTGGCTTCGCGCAATGCCGGCGATTCGATGCCGTGGTCGATCGCGTTGCGCACCAGGTGCACCAGCGGGTCGGCCAGGGCTTCGACCAGATTACGATCGAGCTCGGTTTCGGCGCCGACCAGTTCCAGTTCCACTTCCTTGGACAGGGTGCGCGCAACGTCGCGGGCCACCTTGGGGAAGCGCGCGAACACCTTGCTCACCGGCTGCATGCGGGTGCGCATGACCGCGGTCTGCAGGCGGGCGGTGGCGATATCCAGCACGCTGACCGCGCGGTCGAGTTCTTCGTCGCGCAGACGGGTGCGCAGTGTCTTCAACCGGTTGCGCGAGAGCACCAGTTCGCCAATCAGATTGACGATGGCGTCAAGGCGTTTGGTATCCACGCGCACGGTCTGTTCGGCTTCGGCGCCGCCCTTGGCGCCAGCTTTCGGTGCGGCCTTGGCGCCCGGCGCCGGCGCGGCATGGCCGTCGTCGTGCGCAGGTGCGGCAGCTGCCGCCTTGGGTGCGGCCTTGACCGCCGGCGGTCCGCTCTTGGCATCGAACTGTGCGATCAGCGACGGCGGTGCATGCGGCACGGGTTCGCCCGAGCTCATCGCATCCAGCATGGCCTGCAGATAATCCAGCGACTGCTGCGCGGCATCGAAGTGATGCGCCTGCAGCACCGCCTGGCCCGAGCGCGCCATGCCGAGGGTTTCTTCGGCGGCGTGGCACAGCTCCACCATGGGCTTGATCGCCAGAAAGCCGGCGCCGCCCTTGAGCGTGTGGAAGCCGCGGAACACCGCGTTGAGCTGGTCGGCTTCGTCTGGCGCCTGTTCCAGCGACACCAGCTGTTCGCCGAGGCGATCCAGGATTTCCTGGGCCTCGACGATGAAATCGGCAGCAATATCGTCTGGAACAGCACTCATGGTTACAACCCCAATCCGGACAGCAAATCGTCGGCGTCGTCTTGCGACACCGCGTGACGGTCCAGGCCCTTGACCGCAGGACCGGCAAGACCGCCGTCGTCTTTCTTCGGCTCGGTGCTCTTGGGCGGCAGGCCCAGCGCGCCGAAGCCTTCATGCACGCGGCGCACGATCCCGGCCACGCGGCGAATGATCTGCCCGCTGAGGTCCTGGTAGCTTTGCGCCAGCGACAGCTCGGTGAGGTTGTGGCGCATCTGGTCCATCAGCGCGCCCTGGTCCTGATTCAGACCGCCGTCGCGCAGCTTGTTGGCCAGCTCGCGGCATTCTTCGACCAGATCCAGGGTGCGATGGCTGGCCTTTTCGGTCATTTCCACCACGTGGTCCAGGCGCGAGCAGGCATCGTCCAGTTCGCCGGCTTCTTCGGGCACGGTGGGCAGCTCGCCCAGCGCTTGCCCAAGTTCGCGCGCGAGCCGGCTCAGGCCCTGCATCATCGGACGCGTGCGCAGGGCGGCGAGGTGATCGACCTCGCGCTTCCACGCAGCTTCGTCACCGCTTTCCAGTGCATCAAGTGCACCTTGCAGACGCTCGATCAACGCAGCGCGTTCGGCATTGGTCTCCACGGTGGCGTTCATCAGGCGGTCGCCGCCAGACGTTCGAACACCTTGCCCAGCTTTTCTTCCAGCGTCTGCGCGGTGAACGGCTTGATGATGTAGCCGTTGACGCCGCACTGCGCCGCTTCGATGATCTGCTCGCGCTTGGCTTCGGCGGTCACCATCATCACCGGCAGGTGCTTGAGCTTGGCGTCGGCGCGGATGTTGCGCAGCAGGTCGATGCCGGTCATGCCGGGCATGTTCCAGTCCGTCACCACGAAATCGAACGGGCCCGCGCGCAATGCAGCCAGCGCGCTGTTGCCGTCTTCGGCCTCTGCGGTATTGGTGAAGCCGAGATCTGCCAACAGATTCTTGACGATACGTCGCATCGTCGAGAAGTCGTCCACGATCAGGATCCGCATGTTCTTATTCACATCAAGCTCCTAACACGAAAAAATACGCGAAAAAATTAGTCGTCAATTTCGACACCGGCATCGGCCAGTTCGAAGACTTTGAGGCGGCCGCGCAAACGCACCACGGCCTGGCCATGGATCTGGCAGACGCGCGACTCGCTGACACCGAGCACAGCGCCGATTTCCTTCAGGTTCAATTCCTGTTCGTAGTACAGCGACAGCACCAGCTGCTCGCGCTCGGGCAACTGGCCGATGGCCTTACCCAGCTCGCGGCCGAATTCGCCACGCTCCATCATCTGCTGCGGGTTGGGGCCACCCTTGGCGGTGGTGTCCAGCTCGCCGTGATCTTCGATGCGCGATTCCAGGCTCAGCACCTGGCCGCGTGCGGCGTCTTCCATCAGGCGCAGGTAATCGGGCAGCGGCATTTCCATCGCGGCGGCCACTTCGGTGGCGGCGGCGGCACGGCCGGTGTTCTGCTCGATCTTGCGCACGGCGGCGGCGGCGTCGCGGGCACGGCGGTGCACCGAACGCGGCACCCAGTCGCCTCTGCGAATTTCGTCGATCATCGAGCCGCGGATACGGATCGAGGCGTAGGTTTCGAACGAGGCGCCCTGGTCGGAGTCGTAACTGCGCGAGGCTTCGATCAGGCCGATCATGCCGGCCTGGATCAGGTCGTCCACTTCCACGCTGGCCGGCAGACGCGCCGCCAGATGGTGGGCGATGCGGCGGACCAGATCGGCGTGCTGGGTCACCACGTCGTTGGCGTTATTGCGCTGCACGGCGCGGTACTGCGCGCTGGCCGTCGTTGCGGTAGCAGTGCTCATGCGGCCACTCCCCGTTGGATGATGCGTTCGACAAAGAACTCGACGTTGCCGCGCGGCACGGTGGGAGCCTGCCAGCGCGAGGTACGGCGTGCGATTTCGGCAATGGCCTGCGCCGACGGGCTGGCGGGATACGCCTTGATGACGGGTTGCTGACGCTGCACCGACAGGCGCAACCAGTCGTCCTGCGGCACGTGGCCGAGATAGTTGAGCGACACATCGCCGAGGAACTTTTCGCACACGCGCGAGAGCTTGTCGTACAGCAGGCGGCCTTCGTTGGGGTCGCGCACCATGTTGGCGATGATCTGCAGGCGGTCCACGCCGCGTTCGCGCGAGAGCACCTTGATCAGCGCGTAGGCGTCGGTGATCGAGGCCGGCTCGTCGCAGACCACCACCACGGTGTCCTGGGCGGCCTGGCAGAAGGTCAGCACGCTGTCGGTGATGCCGGCGGCGGTGTCGATGACCATCACGTCCAGGTCGCGTTCCAGTTCGGAGAACACATTGACCAGGCCGATGTGCTGGGCCGGAGCCAGTTCCGCCATGTGGCGGCGACCGGAGGCGGCCGGCACCACCAACACGCCGCCCGGGCCTTCGATGATCACTTCATCGAGCGTGCAGCGGCCGGCGATCAGGTCGGCCAGGGTGAACTTGGGCGACAGGCCCAAGACCACATCCAGGTTGGCCAGGCCAAGGTCGGCGTCCAGCAGCAGCGTGCGTTTGCCCATGTCGGCAAGCGCCACGGCCAGGTTGGCGGAGATGTTGGTTTTGCCCACGCCGCCCTTGCCACCAGTCACGGCAATCGTGCGCACCGGGCCCAAGGGCTCGGGACGGGTCGCCGTCAGGGGGAAGGCGTTGGTCAGCTTTGCGTATTCACGCGACTGCATGGTTGTGCTCCGGAGTACAGGGCTTATCGGCAGCGCGCCGTAAATCTTCAAGACGAAGAACGAGACTGGCGGCATTGGCGCGGTGCAGGTCGTCGGGGACCCGCTGTCCGTCAGTCACCCAGGTGATGGGCAGTTGGTGGTCGACCACTACCGACAAGGCGCTGCCGAAGCGGCCGGTCTCGTCGAGTTTGGTCAGCACCACGCCTTGGGGTTTGGCGTGGGCGAAGCGGCGCACGACCTCGTCGAGGTCGGCAAAATGGGAGTTGGCGGGCAGCACCAGCAGCGAGGTGACCTGCTGGGCGGCGCGCAGCCAGTTGAGCTGGGCAGCCAGGGCGCGGTCGCGCTGGCCCATGCCGGCGGTGTCGATCAGCACCAGCTTGTAGTCGCGCAGGCGATCCAGCAGCGCGAGCAGGCTTTCGGCGCTATCGGCCTCGTGCACGGCGATGCCGAGCTGGCGGCCGTAGCTGTGCAGCTGCTCGCGGCCACCGACGCGCAAGGTGTCGGTGGTGACCAGGGCCACGTCGCGCGGGGCGTGCTGGGCGGCGAAGCGCTGCGCCAGCTTGGCGATGGTGGTGGTCTTGCCGGCACCGGTCGGGCCGACCAAGGCGATCACGCCGCCGCGTTCCAGCGGGTCGATCGGAGCCACCGGCAGACGCTTGGACAGCAGGCCCAACATCAGCCCGCGGCCGCGGTGCAATTCGGTGTCGGCCGGGATCTGCATGGCGACATCGCGGGTCAGGCCGGCATCGAAGCCGTAGTCGTCCATCAGCTCCAGCGCCTGCGCCCGCACCGGGGAGCCACGCAGGCGCTCGTCGGTGAGGCGGTTCATTTCGCGCTCGATCATCTGGCGCATCAGCGCCAGTTCGCCACGCAGCTGCTTGAGTTCTTCATCGTTCTGCGGGAGCGGCGCGGCGGCCACCGGCACCGCGGCCAGTGCGGCGGGGGCGACGACGATCGGCGGCAACGCGGCCGGCGGCAGGATCTGCGGCAGCGCGTCGTCCAGGTCGAAGTCGGCTTCGTCGGCGAATGCATCGTCGTCCTGCCCATGTGCGGCGTAAGCCGGGGCGGCGAGGGCTGCGGCAACGACCGGGGTCGGCGCCTGCACCGGAGCGGCCTGCACGGCGGGGCGCTGCACCGGGGCGGTAGTCAAAAAGTCGGCGAACAGCTGTTCCGGCACGGCCGACAGCGCGTGTTCCTGACGCTGCGCAACCGGGGCGGCGACATCCTGCACGGCCGGCATCGGCGCTACGCTGCGGATCGGAGCGGCCACCGGGGCTTGGCGCGGCACGCTGACCGGCTGACGCAGCGCCATGGCGGCGATCATGTCTTCGGCGGCGCTGGCAACGCGCTGGCGGTGGCTCATGCCGGTCTCGGCGGCCGGCTTGAGCGGGGCGTGCACCGGTGCGGCGGGGCGAGCAGCGGCCTGCACCGGAGCCTGCTGCACGGGCGCCTGCTGCAGCGGAGCGGTGTGGGTGATCGGCGCATCGGAGCGTGCGGTTTCCAGCGCACGCTGCACGAGTTCTTCGTCGTAGTTGCTGGCGGCGACGATCTCGATGCCTTCAGCGGTACGACGGTTGGACAGGATCACTGCATCTGGGCCGTGCTCTTCACGCACCATGCGGAATGCGGTGCGCATGTCCGGGGCGACAAAGCGTTTGATCTTCATGCCACGTGCCTCCAGGAACGGGACCCGCCGGACGCCGGACGGGTGCGCGATGAATGTGGGTGTGTTGCCAGCGTCATGAGTTGCCTGTCCCGTTCGGTTGTTCCAAGTCCTGCCATCCGCCCCGCAGCGGTGGTGCTGTCTGCGGTCTCGCCAGAGCTAATGCACGCGGCGTGCCAAAACGGCGGTGCTGGGTTTTTGGCGAGGGGGTGTGGGTGCGGGCGAGGGCGGCTGGGCGCTGATGCTGAGCCGGGTGCGCGGCGCTAAGTACTTGTACCGATTTGGATGTTTGGCGGCGTTGTCACCGGTTCGACTGTGCCCATGGGCTGGACGGCGGGGCAGATCGGGTGTCTGGGAGTGCATTGAACGCCTGCGCGCACCGCGACACCGTCGCGCGCGTCATGCTTCCCGGAGTCGGTGTCATGCAATCGATTGGGGGTTTTGCCGAGTGGCGGATTTCCGGCGCGTGGCGTTGGCGGTTGGTGGCCGGCCTGCTGTGATTGCTGGAGAACGCGATAGAGGCTGTCGGGCTCTACCGGAGCGCTGAGACATTCGTAGGAGCGCACCTGGGCGCGATGGGCTGTCCCGGTGAAGTCGTCGCGCCCGGGTGCGCTCCTACACAAGCGGTGTCGGCGACGTTGTCCAGTCCGAGCTGTGCTGTCTTCTTGGGATCTCGTATCCCAGCGGTTAACCCGTCTGGATCAAAGCTCACCCACGTTGTCGGATGACACAGTACGTCGTAGGAGCGCACCTGGGCGCGATGGGGCTGTCCCGGTAACGCTGTCGCGCCCGGGTGCGCTCCTACGGAAGGGGGGCGACGACGATGTGCGTTCGGCTCAGCTGATCGTGCCGACCAACTTCAGGCGTTTGTCTTCCGGCACTTCGCTATACGCCAGCACCGACAGGCTGGGGACGCTGTGGCGGACCAGGCGGGCCAGGGCGGCGCGGACCGTGCCGGGGACCAGGACCACGGCCGGTTCGTTGCGGGCTTCCTGTTTGCCGACGCAATCGGCCAGGCTCTGGTGCAGGCGCTCGGCCAGGCCGGGCTCCAGCGCCACACCGTTACCGTGGGTGGATTCCTGCAACACGCGCTCCAGCTGCGGGGCCAGCGTGAATACCGGCAGTTCGGCAGACATGCCGGCGATTTCCTGCACGATGAAGCGGCCCAGCGAGGTGCGTACCGCGGCGGTGAGGGTGGCCGGGTCCTGGCTCTGCGGGGCGTGCTCGACCAGCGCTTCGACGATCTTGCGCAACTGGCGCACCGGGATCCGCTCGATCAGCAGGTTCTGCAGCACGCGCACCACCACCGACAGCGGCAGCGCCTTCGGGGTGAGGTCTTCCACCATCTTGGGCGCGGTCTTGGCCAGGGTGGCCAGCAACTGCTGCACTTCTTCGTGGCCGAGCAGCTCCGGGGCGTGTTCGCGGATCAGGTGCGACAGATGCGTGGCCACCACGGTGGCCGGGTCGACCACGGTGTAGCCCATCGATTCGGCGTAGGAGCGCTGATGGGCCTGGATCCAGGTGGCATCCAGGCCGAATGCCGGGTCCTTGCCGGGAATGCCGTCCAGCTGGCCGAGCGCACCGCCCGGGTCCAGCGCCAGCTCGCGGTCGGGGTAGATCTCGGCGGTGGCTACCGGCACGCCATGCACCAGCAGGCGATAGGCGTTGGCCGACAGTTCCAGGTTGTCGCGGATATGCACCGGCGGCACCAGGAAGCCGATGTCCTGGGTGAGCTTGCGGCGCACGCCCTTGATGCGCGCCATCAGTTCGCCGCCCTGGTGCTTGTCCACCAGCGGGATCAGCCGGTAGCCCACTTCCAGGCCCAGCGGGTCGATCGGGCGCAGTTCGTCCCAGCTCAGTTCGGCGCTGGCCTGCGCGGCGGTCGCCGCGGCGGCGGCCTTGGGGTCGCTGGCTGGGTCGCCGGTCGGGGCGACCACCAGGCTGCGCTTGTACATTTTCCAGGCGATCACGCCCAGGATCAGGCCCAGCGTCAAAAACGCGACGTTCGGCATGCCCGGCACCAGGCCGACCAGGCCCAGGATGGCGGCGGCCACCGCCAGTGCGCGGTGCTGGCCGAACACCTGGCTGATCATGGCGCCGCGCATGTCCTGCGCACGCGAGGCGCGGGTCACCAGCAAGGCGACCGAAGACGACACCAGCAGGGCCGGTAGCTGCGCCACCAGACCGTCGCCGATCGACAGCAGGGTGTAGGTGGACGCGGCATCCACAAAGCTCATTCCGTGCTGGAACATGCCCACCGCCATGCCGCCGATGAGGTTGATGAACAAAATCATGATGGCGGCGATGGCGTCGCCGCGGATGAACTTGTTGGCACCGTCCATTGCGCCGTAGAAGTCGGCTTCTTCGCGGACCTCTTCGCGGCGGGCCTTGGCTTCCTCGCGCGTCAGCAAACCGGCGTTGAGGTCGGCGTCGATGGCCATCTGCTTGCCGGGCATGGCGTCCAGGATGAAGCGGGCGGTCACTTCCGACACGCGCCCGGCACCCTTGGTGATGACCACGAAGTTGATGATGGTCAGGATCGCGAACACCACGATACCCACGGCGTAGTTGCCGCCGATCACGAACTGGCCGAAGGCCTCGATGACCTTGCCGGCCGCGGCGTGGCCGTCCTGGCCGTTGATCAGGATCACGCGGCTGGAGGCGACATTCAGCGCCAGCCGGAGCATCGTGGTCATCAGCAGCACGATCGGGAAAATGGTGAATTCCAGCGGGCGCTGCACGTAGATCACCGCCAGCAGCACCATCAGCGAGATGGCGATGTTGAAGGTGAACAGCGCATCCAGCACCGGTGCGGCCAGCGGCACCATCAGCATGGCCAGCATGGCCATCAGCGCCAGCGGGGCGCCCAGGCCGTTGCGCAGCAACTCCATGACGCGGCGAGCATTGAGCGGGCTGGGTTGGGCGCTCATGCGCTGGCTCCCTTGCCGAACTCATCCACGTCCAGCGAGGGCAATTCCGGCATCGGGCCGCCGTTCCAGCCACGCAACTGGTAGACGTAGGAGAGCACCTGGGCCACGACCGAATAGAGTCTCACGGGAATTTCCTTGCCGATTTGAGCTTCCCTATACAAGGCGCGTGCCAAAGGCGGGGCGGTGACGATCGCCACCCGGTGTTGTTCGCAGGCTTCGCGGATACGGAAGGCCATTTCGTCCACGCCCTTGGCCACCACGATCGGGGCGCGCATCTTGCCGCCTTCATACTTGAGCGCCACCGCGTAGTGGGTCGGGTTCATCAGCACCACGTCGGCCTTGGGCACCGCTTCCATCATCTGGCGCTGCGACATCTGCATCTGCATCTGGCGGATGCGGCCCTTCACTTCCGGGCTGCCCTCGCTTTCTTTCATCTCGCGCTTGATCTCTTCGCGCGTCATCTTGAGCTTCCGCATCCAGTTCCACTTCTGGTACGGCGCGTCGATGGCGGCCAGCAGCACCAGCGCGCCGGCGGTGTAGAGCAGCAGGCTCTTGGTGAAGTGCAGGCCGTTGCCGATGGCCTGTTCCAGCGGCTGGTTCACCAGCGAGCGCAGGCCGTGCAGGTTCTTGGAGATGCACAGCCAGGCCGCCAGGCCGACGAACAGCAGGCGCAGGATCGACTTGACCAGCTCGGCCAGGCTGTTGCTGCCCCACATGCGCTTGATCCCGTTGGCCGGATTGAGCTTGGTGAGGTCGGGCATGATGGCCTTGCTGGAAAAATGCAGGCCGCTCATCAGCAGCGGGCCGGCCACCCCGGCCAGCAGGCAGACGCCGATCAACGGCAGCATCACCCACAGCAGCTGCATCAGCAGGTCGCCGAAGTGGCCGAACAGCGCCATCGGGTTCTCGCGCATCCTCGGGTCGGGGCTGAGCGCGGTCTTCATCCACACCGCCGCGCCATCGCCGATGCCGCCGGCCAACGCCATCAGGCCGAACACGCCGGCGCCGAACACCGCTGCGGTGGACAACTCCCGCGATTGCGGGATGTTGCCCTGCTCACGCGCTTCGCGCAGGCGTTTTTCGGTGGGAAGCTCTGTACGCTCGCCGCCGTCGTCGGACTCGGACATGGAGGTGCCGGTGGGGGATCAGCCTGGTCTCATGCAAGCGGCGTTCCAGTTTCGGAGCGGGAATCGGGATTGGAGAATCGAAAAAAGCACTGGCCCCACGTTGAGCTGCTGGAGGGTTGTGGCGACGGTGAGGGGCGAGGGCAGCCCGTCGGTCTACAAAAGCGCGGCTAACAAAACTGGGTGACGTCACTCTAGTGCAGGCCGGCTGATCTGCTACTTGGCTGCAGTGTTCTTGCCTGCCCACTATCGCAGGACACCCTGCAAGTACGTCCATGTACGCTCCTTGGTGGCATCCATGCCGCCAAGGGTCCCGCGACGGTGAGCGGGCAAGGACCAGTCACGCTAGTCGCTGTGCAGAGCTTTCACCAAGCAACCAGCAACGGTCTGGCGCAGTGCCTTCTATTCGTCAAAGTCACCCGCCGGCCGTCTGGCGCGGTGTCCTCGCCGCTTGCGGGACCGTTGGCGGCATGGATGCCGCCATCGAGCCCCCAGGGACGGGCTCACGGCGTGTCCCGCGAGCGGTGAGGGCACCGCGCACTCGACCTACTCGGCGCTTGGCCTGGGCCTGTGACCGCAGGATGCGGCCGACAACGCCACTGCGCTCACTGCCCGGCAGACGCTCGCTACGCGCTGTCAGCCGCTCCACGTCCAGGCCGGTGCTCGGCCTGCTGGGAGTCGTTGAGCATGAAGGCTGGGCCGGGAGTCGTTCGACGTCGTTTGTTGCTCAGCTGGCCAGGCGGCGCGGGCCGTCGCGCTGGGCGACGACCAGCGCGATGAAGCGGTCGGCCTCCATCGGACGGCCGAGCAAATAGCCCTGCAGTTGATCGCAGCCCAGCCGTTCCAGGGTGTTGCGCTGTGCGGCGGTTTCCACGCCTTCGGCCACCACCTGCAAGCGCATGGTGTGCGCCAGCGCCACGACCGCGGCTACAATAGCGATGTCTTCGGCGCCGCTGTCCATGGCCTGCACGAAGCTGCGATCGATCTTGAGCTCGTGCGCGGGCAGCTTGCGCAGATAGAGCAGGTTGGAATAACCGGTGCCAAAATCGTCGATGGCAATGCGCACGCCCAGTGCATTGAGCTGGCCGAGGGTGCGCAGGCAGGCGTCGGCATCGCGCATGGCCATGGTTTCGGTGATTTCCAGGGTGAGTTGACCAGGGGCGATCGCATGCTCGGCCAGCGTGGTGGCCACTTCATCGAGCAGGCTGGGCGAGGCCAGCTGAGTGGCCGACAGGTTCACCGCCACCCGCCAGTCGCCGTGGCCGGCGTCGCGCCACGCGCGCATCTGCCGGCACGCCTGCTGCAGCACCCAGCTGCCGAGCGGGCCGATCATGCCGCTGCGTTCGGCCAGCGGAATGAAGCTGTCCGGCGGCACCAGGCCGCGTTCTGGATGCTGCCAGCGGATCAGCGCCTCGGCGCCGATCGGGCGACCGTCGTCGGCGCAGTATTTGGGCTGGTAGTGCAGCACGAACTGGCCCGATTCCAGCGCGCGCGGCAGATCCTGCAGTAGTTGCAGGCGCTCGCGGGTGGTGTCGGTCATGGCGCGCTCGAAGAAGCGGTAGCGGTTGCGCCCGGCCTGCTTGGCGTGGCCCATCGCCGCATCGGCGTGCGTCATCAACTGGTGCTCGCTGCCGGCATCTTCCGGATATAGCGCAATCCCGATGCTGCTGCTCAGGCGCAGCTCTTGATCGCCGACCAAAAACGGCACCGCCAACGCCTGCACCAGATGCCCGGCCATGGCCGCAGCGTCTTCCGGGTCGGCGATATCGGCCACCAGCACGAACTCATCCGCGCCCAGCCGCGCCAGGCTGCCGTGCGCGCGCCGGTGCGCGCTCAGGCGTTCGGCCACCACCACCAGCAATTGATCGCCGACCCGATGGCCGTAACCGTCGTTGACCACCTTGAAGCCGTCCAGATTGATCAGCATCACCGCAAAGCGCTGCCCATCGCGTTGCGCGCGCTCGATGTTCTGCAGCACGTGCTCGTGCAGCAGCACCCGGTTGGGCAGGCGGGTGAGCGGATCGTGCAGGGCGGCCAGCGCCAGATCGGCGTTGGCCTGCGCCAGCGATTGCGCCAGCACGTCGGTGTGCTGCTGATGGCGGCGCGACAGCACGGACACCACCAGCGCCAGGATCAGCAGGCCCAACGTGACCGCCACCACCACCGCGGTCAGCCACGACAACGGCAGGTGCGTTCCGGCGGCCGCGCCGCAGATGCTTCCGGGTGCGAATTGCGCGGCGGCCATGCCGGTGTAATGCATGCCGACGATCGCCACGCCCATGATCAAGGCGGCGATCAGGCGCAGGCTGTAGCGGCGGCCATCGTGACGCAACCGGAACGCGATCCACAGCGCGGCGGCAGACGCACCGACGGCGATCGCCACCGACAGCGCGAACAGCGCCGGGTCATAGGTGATGGCGGGCGACATGCGCAGCGCGCCCATGCCGACGTAGTGCATCAGCGCGATCCCCAGCCCCATCAGCACCGCGCCCAGGCCCAGCCGCAGCCAGGGCAGTTGCGGTTGCGAGGTCAGCCACAGCGCCAGCGCCGAGGCCAGGATGGCCGCCAGCATCGAGTAGGCGGTCAGCGCCGCGTCGTAGCCCAGCCGAATCGGCAGCCGGAAGGCCAGCATGCCGACGAAGTGCATCGACCAGATGCCGATCCCCATCGAGATGGCGCCGCCCACCAGCCATGCGGCGGCGATGCCGCCACGGCTGGCGGTCATGCGGGCGGCCAGATGCAGCGCGGTGTAGGAGGCCAACACGGCCACCACCAGCGACAACAGCACCATGCCAAGGTTATAAGTTGCGACCACCCATCCAGTTCCGACGTCGAAAGACGCGCTTGCTCAAGGAGCTAGCGACCCGGTGCGCGTGTTCTTGAGCCTGCAAGCCCGCAACGCGGTGGATCAGGCCACCGAACTTTCAGGTTCTTCCGGTTCGATGCGATTGCGGCCGTGGCCCTTGGCCCGATACAAGGCCTCGTCCGCGCGCGCCAGCAGCGTGGCGGCGGTGTCGCCGATGCGGAACCACGCCACGCCGATCGAGCAGGTCACCTGCAGTGGCCGCGCGGCACCGACGTCGTACAGCGGCAGGCTGATCGCTTCGTGGATGGCGCGCAGCCGGTGCTGGCTCTGACGGGTCATGCCGGGCAGCAGCAACAGCAGTTCTTCGCCACCGTAGCGCCCCACCTTGTCCGAATCGCGCAGGCAGGCGGTGAGACGTGCGCCCACCTTGGCCAGCACCGCGTCGCCGGCCAGATGGCCGTGCTCGTCGTTGACCTGCTTGAAGTGATCCAGGTCAATCAGCACCACCGCCAACGGGTGCTCGGCATGCGCGCAGGCCTGCAGCTCTTCGGTCATCGCATCGAGAATGCCGGAGCGGTTGAGCAAACCGGTAAGCGCATCGTGGCTGGCCTTCAATGCCAGCGCTGCGCGAGCGCTTTCCAGATCGCGTTTTTCGTGTTCCAGCTGATAGGTGCGTTCGGCCACCAGCTCGGCCAGCATGCGCTCGCGCGCGACCAGATGGCGGTGCCGCCAGCTCCACAAGCCGATCAGCAAGCCGCCGCCGATCAGCACGTACAGCGCAATCGCCGGCGGGCTGCGCCACCACAACGGCGCGACTGCAAATGCCAGATCCACCACCGGCGATGTGGTGCGCCGATAGCGATCCAGCAGCTGCACCTGCAGGCGGAAATGCCCCGACGGCAGCGGTGGTTGGTCGATCGACAGATCGTCGCTCTCGATCCATTCGTTGTGCAGGCCGAGCACGCGATACCGCACGGTCAGCCGGCTGGGGTCGTCGTAGACCTCCATCGTCGACAGCTCGATGTGCAGCGGCGTGTCGCTCCAGCCCAGCAGTTGCCCGGCGTGTATCGGCACACCGCCGCGGCTGACGCTGTCGATGCGCACGCTGGGCTGGCGCTCGTCGAACAGGCGCGCCGGATCCGCCAGGTGGCTGACGCCGCGCGCGGTGCCGATCCATACCGAGCCGTCGGGGTCTTCAAAGAATGCGGCTTCGGACACGTCGTCCCAGATCAGGCCCTGCGACTGCGACAGATGCGCCCAGCGCTCGCCGTTATAGACCTCCACGCCGCGTGCATGGCCCACCCACACCCGGCCCAGGCTGTCGCTGCGCATCAGGTAGACGCCCGCATCGCGCAGCGCTTCGTCGTTGATCGCCTGCAGGTCCAGACCAGCGGCAAGCAACATGCCGTGCCAGAGACCGGGGCGATAAAACGCCAGCCACACTTCGCCGCTGTCGCTGATGTGGAACTTGCTGATCCACGGATCGGAGTCGCCGCCGTTGACCTTCACCTGCACCTTGGACCAGCGCTCGTCCTGCAGCCGGAACAGCCCGTTGGCACTGGATACCCACAGGGTGCCGTCGGCGGTCTGCTGGATATCGGTGTAGGCGATTGCCGGCATGTCGGCGACAGGCTGCAAGGTGCCGCCGTCCAGCGGGCGCTCGATCACGAACATGCCGCCGAGGGTGAGAATCCACACTCGGCCCTGGCGATCGATCAGCAGGCGTCGCCCGGTACGCGGAAGCTTGGCGATCTGATCGCTGCGGCCATCGGGCCAGTTGCGGCGCACGAACCCTGCAGAATTGAGCGTCCACAGGCTGCCGTCCGCGCTGCGCGCCATGCCGACGATCTGGATGCCCGCCTGCGGCAGCGCCGGCACAAACCGCTCGCCGGGTCGGGCCTGACGCCCAACGCCGTGCTCGTTACCCACCAGCAGCGCGTTCTGCGCATCGCGTGCGATGGACCAGGTAGGTGCGGCCGGCATGCCTTGCGACGCGTCCCAGTTTTCGATCCATTCGTAGCCTGCCCAGCGCACCAGGCCTTCGCCGTCGACGGTCATCCAGACGTCGCCATCGCGGTCCACCACGATCGCGTCGCTGCTGCCGGGCGGCAGCCCGTTCTCGGTGCCGAAGCTGCGCCATGCGCCATTTTCCCAGCGCGCCAGACCGTCGTTGCGGCGCACCAGTACACGCCCTTCGCGGTCCATCACCAACGGCGCCTGTTGCCCGACCGTGGTGCCGTCGAGCAACGGCAACGGCCGCACACCGAATCGGCTCGCACCTGGCGCGCGGTAGAGCAGGGTGCCGGCGCCACGCGCCCACAACCCACCGTCGTGGTCGCGCAACACGCTGTACCAGCGATCGTCCGGCACGCCCTCATCGGGCCCGTAGACCTGCACCTTGCGCTGCGCATCGATGGCGCACAGCTTGCGTCCGCAGCCGACCCACAGCGTGTCGCCTTCCACCGACAGGCTCAGCACCTTGGACAGCTCGGGCACCCGCACGCGCGTTGCGGTATCCATCAGATATTCGCTATGCCAACGGCCATTTCTGCGCGCGCGCAGCACTTCCAGTTCGCCGCCATTGGCGATCACCGTGCCCCATGCAGGACTGGCAAGCAGCAGGCCTTCCTGCAGGTGCTCGGCTTCGTCGCGCGCGAGTTTGCGAAAGCCGTGCTCGTCGCCGACGAACAACGCCTGGAAGCCGGCAACCCACAGACGCCCATCGGGCGCTTCGCTGATCGATGTAATCGGTTCGTTGCGCAGGCCGTCCAGCATCACCTGCTGAAAGATGCGGCCGTTGTAGCGATACAGGCCGCTCTCGGTGCACACCCACATCAAGGTGCTGCGGGTCTGCAACAGGCAGGTGCCGGCAAGACCGAGCAGGCCCTGGTCGTGGGCATAGCGGCGGATGCTGGCGCTCTGTGCGCCGGCCAGATCGGCAAACGACAGCAACGCCAGCAGCAGCATCGCAGCAAACGATGCGCCTCGGCCCGACGACCTCCCTTGGCGGTGCAAGAACCCCACGAGCGTTGCAATCTCCCACGCATCGGTGCGTGCGGTCCGCGCCCTTCGCGCGGTGTCTCACGCTTGCCATTGGCAGCCCCCCATAGCAGGCCGCGATATAACGACTAACGGCTGTTCACGCGCTTTACTTTAGGACCAACGCCAGTGTCGTTGCGCAGCTGCCAGGCAGGCGCGACTGCTGCGCTGAACGGATGTGTGCATCTAATCACCGCGCTTGCGCGCTATCAATGTGTTTGATGATGGCATGACGCATGCTTGCCACTGTGCAGGACGCGGCCGTCGATGTTTGGCGTCATCGAGCGAACACGACCGATGCGCATGCATGCGGTAGATCGGCCGAGATCACGGTCAACCTGCATGTTCGATCCAATCAGTCCGTCGACCAATATCTCCATTACCCGCGGCCGTTGCATGTCGTCGCAGCGGTGCGCATGCGATTGATGCGGGCGCTTTGCCGCATCCGACCTCGCTGCACCTAGCTGCGATGACGCGCGATCAGGGGGGCCCGATCGCAGCAATCAATTGCCCATACTGCCGGCTGCCGCAGGCCTAGCGAGGTGGCCGGCATCGTAATAGATGCGATTGCGGCCGCTGCCTTTGGCGCTGTACAGCGCGGCATCGGCGCGCGCCAGCAATTGCTCGAGGGTTTCGCCGGGAATAAACCAGGCCACACCGATCGAGCAGGTGACGTGCAGCCAACCGCCATCGATGGGGTAATCGCCGCAGAGCCCGCGATGCAGTGCGTCCAGACGATGCGTGGCTTCGTGCGTCAGCCCCGGTAGCAGCGCCAGCAATTCTTCGCCGCCGTAGCGGCCGATACGGTCGTCGCCGCGTACCAGCGCATCCATCCGACGACCGACCCCGGCCAACACCGCATCGCCGGCAAGATGCCCGTGCTGATCGTTGACCAGTTTGAAGTGATCCAGATCGATCAACACCACCGCCAGCGGCCGTGCCGTCGCATCGGCCCGCAACAGCATGTCGCGCAACGCGGCGAGGATGCCGGAGCGGTTGAGCAGGCCGGTGAGTTCGTCGTGGGTGGCCTTGAGGGCCAGTTCGGCACGTGCCGATTCCAGGTCGCGCTTGTCCTGTTCCAGCTCGGCAGTGCGCTCGGCAACCAACTGCTCCAGCTCGCGCTTGCGTCGCAGCAGTTTGGCCGTGCGCCAGCGCAACAGCACGATCACCGCGGCGATCGCCAGCAGCACATACGCAATGAAGGCGGGAATACCGCGCCACCAGGGCGGACTGAGCGCAAAGGCGAACCGCGTGATCGGGCTAGCACTGCGCTGGCCCGCGTCTACGGCCTGCACTTCCAGTGCGTAGCGGCCAGGCGGCAGCAGCGGATAGGTGATGTGGCTGAGCGAGGTGCTGGTCCAGCTGGCCTGATGGCCTTCCACGCGGTAGCGGAAGCTGATGCGGTCCGGGCCGCCTTCGGCACCGGGCGTGCTCAGATCCACGTCCAGCGGAACCTGCGACCAGGGCACCTGCGCACCGGCCGCAAGGGTCTGCCCGCCACGCTGCGCGCGCAGCACTTCCACCCGTAGCGGCGGCGAAGCGAACACGCGCAACGGATCGATCAGATGGGTCAGCCCGCGGCTGCTGCCGAGCCAGACGCTGCCATCGTCGTCCTCGAACAGCGCATTGGCAGACACGTCGTCCCACAGCAGGCCCTCGCTGCGCGTGGCGCGCGACCAGTGTCCGTGGTCCAGCAGATCCAGGCCCTGGCTGCTGCCCAGCCATAAACGTCCCTTGCTGTCGTGACGCAGGATGAAAGGCATCACGCGCGACACCAGCGTGTCGCTCACTGCGGTCAGCGTGACCACCGCATCGTCCTGCACCGCGCCGTGCCACAGCCCGGTATCGCGCAAGGACAGCCAGAGCTGGCCGTCGGCGGAAAAATCCAGCAGGAAGTAATCGTGGCTGGGCAGGTTGCCGTGCACCTCCACCGGCAACCAACGGCCATTTTTTTCCTGGCGATACAGCCCTTCGCGCGTACTGGCCCAGAGGCGGCCCCGACCATCCAGTTCGATATCGCCCACGAACGCTGCCGGCACGGCTTCCTCGCGTCTGGCCTGCAGCGGCAGCTCGGGCGGGATGGAGTACAGGCCGCGCGGCGTGGTGACCCACAGCACACCGCCCGCGTCGAACAACAGCTTGTTGGTGGGCAGGCCAAGCTCCAGCATGTCGAAGGTCTTGCCCGTCTGCGGGTCGCGACGGGCGAGAGCGCCTGACGAGCGCGCCACCCAGGCCGCGCCATCCTTCGGCGACAGCGCGATGGAGATCGATTGCAGCAAGGGCTCGCCGTTGGCGAGTGTCCACGGCTGCATGCGCCCGGTGTGCGGATCCAGCACATTGGAGCCGGCATCGCCGCCCACCAGCAGCTCACCACTTGGCAGCCGCTGGATGGCCCAGGTCGGCGATTCGGCCAGGCCCTGGCTTTCGTCCCAATGTTCGATGTTGCCGTAGCCCAGCCAGCGCTGCACCCCCAGCCCGCGCGTGCCGATCCATAGCTGCCCGGTGCTTTGCATCATCAACGGGCCCACCATCGGGCTGATCGACAGCCCCTGGTCGTGCCCGAAATAGCGCCAGTGATCGCCTTCCCAGCGCACCATGCCGCGGTCGGAGCGGGTAATCAGGCGGCCCTGCGCATCCTCCGACAAGGTGGTTGCGCCAGACAAGGTGTCGAACCTGGTGCCGGCTGGAGGTGCATGGTTGCGAAATGCCCGCTCGCCTGCCGCGCGCGACATCACCATGCCGCCGCCACGCAGCCACAGCTCGCCGCGATGGTCGCGAAACACCGCGCGCCATTGCCGCTCCGGCACACCGTCGGCATCGCCTAGCTGGGCGATGCGCCCGTTGGCATCGATGCGGCAGACCCGTTGTCCGCAACTGGCCCACAGCGCAGTGCCATCGGCCAGCAAGGCTTTACCGGCGGGCAGGGTGGTGCCGTCGTCCAGACGCAACGGCAGCGCACGGACGCTCCAGCCGCCTTGTTGGACCGGCGTCAGGTGCAACAGCTGATTTTCGCTGACCACCACCACGCCACCTGCGTAGGGGGCGATCACATTGCCGCTGTCGGCGCGGATGGGGTTGCCGTTCTGCAACACCGGGCTGAAGGTGGTGCCGTTGCGCACGAACACGCCGTTGGCGCTGGCTACCCACAGGCGCCCGCGCGCATCTAGCGTCAATGCGCGGATATAGCGCGCGTCCAGGCCGCTTTCCTGGCCGACGGGGATGAATTGTTGGCGCTCGAAGCGGTGCAATGCCAGTTCGGTGCCGACCCAGACCACCCCTTGTCGGTCCTCGAGCAAGCTGTTGACGGTCATGCCCTGCAGGCCATCGGCCTGGGCGTAATCGCGAAAGCTATAGGTTTGCGCCCATGCGCTGCCGGTGATCAGCCACCCGAGCAGGCACAGCGCTGCCAGACGACGCAACGCCTTGCCGTGCGAACCAGGTGGAACGAACAGCGCAGACACGTTGGACATCGGCTTCCGTGGAAAGAGGTCGTGCGATTGAACGGGCTAATCGTCCTTAGCGTTGACGGCGCCCGGGTGCAAAACTTGAGCGGCCGTACGGTTAGAACAGCTCACAACATGACTGTGCAGCCACCAGGCGGGCGCGGCCGGTGCCCTGTGCGGCATGCACCGTTCGTCCACTCCGGTTCCTTCGCGCCGTCCACACCCACCTGACGACTGCTCGCTATGTGTTGTTGGCCGCTCTTAGCCCGTCAGTTCTCTGGCGGAATCGAAAGCGGTATCGAACATGCGCTGCACCGGTGGCGCGAACTCGCTTGCGAAGCTGGACAGCAGGAACAGCCCCAGTAAGACCGTCAACGGCAAGCCAAGTTGCATCGGGTTCAATGCCGGCGCCGCCTTGGCCAACGCACCGAACGCCAGGTTGACCGCCAGCATCGCCACCATCATCGGCAAGGCCAGGGTCAGCCCGCCGCGCATGATCTGCAGGAACAAGGTGGGCGCCACCTCCGCGAACGCGCGGGCATCGGGAATGGCCGTGCCGATCGGCAGCGCCTTGTAGCTGTCCACCAACAGCGAAGTCACCGCCAGGTGCCCGTTGGCCGCAAAGAACAGCAAGCCGAAACCGATGTAGAACCACTGCGCGATCACGCCGGAGGTCACCCCGCGCATCGGGTCGGACATCTGCGCAAACGACAGGCCGGTGGACTGCGACACCAACTCGCCGGCCAGCGCACCGGCCTCGAAGATCAGCTTCAACATGAAGCCCATGCTGGCGCCCACGGCCAGCTCACGCGCAATGCTCAGCACTGCCTGCGCCGTAAAACCATCCCACTCCGGCACCGGCGGCAGGATCGGCGCCAGCACCATCGACAAGGTCCCGGCCAGCATCACCCGCACCCGCGCGGGCACCGCACGCGTGCCGATCAACGGCATGGCCGTGAGCAAGGCTCCTGTGCGCAGCATGGTCCACATGATCGCCCCGACCATCGCAAACGCGCGTTGGCCGTCGATCACCATCTGGGTAGCGGAATCCATCCGGTCTGGTCCGCTAGCCGATCAAATGCGGAATGCGCTGGAACAGCGCAATGGTGAACTCCACCAGATGCCCCAGCAGCATGCTGCCGGTGGCAAACAGGGTCGCGGTCAACGCCACCGCCTTGGCGACGAAGCCGATGGTGGGCTCATTCAATTGGGTGGCGGCCTGCACCACGCCAATGACCACACCGACGATCAATACCGCCAACAACATCGGTCCGGCAATCCACAGGACGGTGACCAGGCCACCACGTAATTCAGTCAGGGCGATTTCAGGGCTCATGGGGAGTGCTGATGCAAGTGCGGTGCCAAAGGGTGGGGAGTGGGGATTTGGAATTTGGGATTGGTAGGTGAGCGGCGATCTGACTTACCTCGTGTTGCACTGTCTGTCGCTGTCGCTGTCGCTGTCGCTGTCGCTGTCGCTGTCGCTGTCGCTGTCGCTGTCGCTGTCGCTGTCGCTGTGGACGTTGGTTTGGGTTGGCTTGGCTTGGTTTTGGCTATGGTTTTGAGCTTCGCCTTCGCCTTCGCCTTTTGCCGTTGGCTTCCCATCCCCCATACCGCAGCGGCAAGCCGGGTAGATACAACCCGCAGGGCGGCGCGCATGGATGCGCGACGTTTTTGTAAGGGACATGGACGTCCCTTACAAAAATTTCTACCTGGCTTGCTTACCCGGAGCGCCTTGGCGCGGAGGGGCGCGAGGACGGGGGTGTGTTTCTTTGGTTACTTTCTTTGCACAAGCAAAGAAAGTAACTCGACCCCCGAAGGGGGCCGAAAGCTCTGCAGTTGCTTGTGCCTGCGGCTGCGGCTGCGGCTGCACTTCGCACTTGCTATGAAGCTCGAAGGTGAAGTCAGGGGCTTTCACGCCCTACGGGCGCGAGTCACTTTTCTTTGCTTGTGCAAAGAAAAGTAACCAAAAGAAAGCACACCCCGTCCTCGCGCCTTCCGCGCTACGCGCTCCAGGTCCGCAGGCCATCCGGGAATTTTTCAAAGGGACGTCCATGTCCCTTTGAAAAACGTCGCGCATCCATGCGCGCCGCCCCTGCGGGGTTTGCCCCGAATGGCCTGCCGCTGCGGTATGGGGCCCCGGAGAAGCTGGAAGCCAGAGCGAAATACAAAGACAAAGCACAAAGGCGGAAAGCGGAAAGCGGAAAGCGGAAAGCGGCGCAGATGCTTGAGTGATACAGCTGTGCTGTGCCGACGTTTAAAAAAAACTCAGTCAGCTGGGGGAAGTGTTAACGCGCGCGCAATGCGCGCGCGCCCCTACGATGCATTAAAGCTCGCAGCCAGCGTCCCCACCACCAACACCCACCCATCCACCAGCACGAACAACAGAATCTTGAACGGCGCAGAGATCAACATCGGCGACAGCATCATCATGCCCATCGACATCAACACGCTCGCCACCACCAGATCGATGATCACGAACGGGATGAAGATTAAAAAACCGATCTCGAATGCGGTCTTCAGCTCGCTGGTCACAAACGACGCCACCAACACCGGGAACGGCACCGCGTCCGGGCCGGCGTACTTGCCGTCGCCGGCCATGCCCGCGAAGGTCATCAGATCGGTCTCACGGATCTGCGCCAGCATGAACGCGCGCAACGGCTGGGTGGTCAGGGTCCAGGCGGCGGAAAAATCGATCTGGTTGTTGAGGTACGGCTGCAGACCGGCGCCCCACATCTTTTGCCACACCGGCATCATCACCAAGGCGGTCAGGAACATCGCCAGGCCCAGCAGCACCTGATTGGACGGGGTTTGTCCGGTGCCCAATGCCTGTCGTAGCAGGCCCAGCACGATGGTGATGCGGGTAAAGGCAGTGAGCACCAGCAGCATCGACGGCAGCAGGGTGATCGCCGTCATCAGCAGCAAGGTTTGCAGCGGCAGGCTCACCGGCTGGTCGCCGATGCGGCCGACGCTGACGTTCGGCAGGTTCGGCAGCTGATTGGAGCCGGGCGGCACCGCCGGTGCGGCAGCGGGCGCGGCGGCCTGGGCCACCGACGGCAACGCGGCTGGTGTGGCGGCGGCCAGCAGCGGGCAGCTCATCACCAGCAGGATCAGGATCAGGCGCAGGCTGCGCCCCCAGCGATTCCAACAACTGAACATGTCACGGGTCCTTGCGCAGCTTCTGAGCGAGCAGCTGGGCGAAATTGGGGAGTTGCTTGAAATTGGGCAGGGTGGGTGCAGGCGTGGGAGGCAGCGGTTCGGGCAAGGTGTGCAAGGTGCTGATGCCGCCGGCGGTGACACCCAGCAGCAGCTGCTGGCCGTTCACCTCCACCACCACCACGCGTTCCTTGGCGCCTACCGCCAGGCTGGTCACCACGCGCAAGCCCTCGCTGTTGCGGAAACCGCTGCCAGGCAGGCGCTTGAGCAACCAGCCCAGGCCGACGATCAGCGCGAGCACCAACAGCAATGCAAAGACCGCGCCAAACAGGCTGGGCGAGGACGGCGCGTGCGCGCCGACCTGGGTGGCCTTGGCCGCGACGGGCGCGGCGGCAGCCAGCAGGCCGATCACCGCAGCCTCCGGATCCGTTCGCTGGGGCTGACCACGTCGGTCAGGCGGATGCCGAAGCGGTCGTTGATCACCACCACTTCGCCATGCGCGATCAAGGTGCCGTTGACGTACACGTCCAGCGGTTCGCCGGCGCCGCGTTCCAGTTCCACCACCGAGCCCTGGTTGAGCTGCAGCAGGTTGCGGATCGGGATGCGGGCGCGGCCCACTTCCAGCGACAGCGTCACCGGCACGTCCAGGATGACGTCCAGATTGAGGTCGGTGGCGTTGTTGTCGTGCTCGGCCTGCAGGTTGTCGAACGTGGCGGGCGCGGCGTCGAGGATGTCGGAGTTCATCATTTGCTGGGGTCCTGGGATGGAACGGCACGCGGGGCTTGCACGCCGGGCGGGCGGACGGCGGTGATCTTCACGGCGTTGTTGCCGTTGGAGACCCCGAATTCGCCGGTGAACATGGGGATTTCTTCCACGCACAGCGGTACCTGTGCGGGCAGATCGATCGGCAGGATGTCGCCGACCTTCAAACCGGTGAGCTGGCGCAGGCTCATGCGCTTGCTGGCCAGCACGCTCGACAGCGTTACCTCGGCAGTGTTGAGCTGCTCGCGCAGCATCACGTTCCAGGAGTCGTCGCGGTCGTTGCGATCGCTCTGGATACCAGCATCGAGCAGCTCGCGGATCGGTTCCAGCATCGAATACGGCAGGGTGATGTGGATCTCGCCACCGCCGCCTTCCAGCTCCACATGGAAGCGGCACACCACCACGTACTCGCGCGGGGTGACGATGTTGGCGAAGTGCGGGTTGATCTCGGAGTTGATGTACTCGAAGTCCACCTCCATCACCGGCGCCCAGGCTTCCTTCAGATCGGCAAAGGTCTGCTTGAGCATCAGCTGGATCACGCGCATCTCGGTGGCGGTGAATTCGCGGCCTTCGATCCGGGTGTGGAAGCGGCCATCGCCACCGAAGAAGTTATCCACCACGGTGAACACCAGCGTGGGTTCGAACACGATCAGGCCGGTGCCGCGCAGCGGTTTGAAGCGGATCAGGTTGAGGTTGGTCGGCACGTACAGCGAGTGCATGTACTCGTTGAACTTGACCAGATCGATGCCGCGCACCGACAGGTCGGCCGAGCGCCGGATCAGGTTGAACAGGCCGATGCGCCACAGCCGTGCAAAGCGCTCGTTGACCATCTCCAGGGTCGGCATGCGCCCACGGATGATGCGGTCCTGGCTGGACAGATCGTATTGCCGCGCCTCGCCTGGCAACGGCTCCGGCTCGGTATTGACCGCTCCGGAATCCACGCCATGCAGCAGGGCATCGATCTCGTCCTGGGAAAGCAGATCACTGACGCTCATGGGCAGGCCTTACTGGGTAACGAAACTGGTGAACAGCAATTCTTCGACGCACTTCTTGCCGGTTTCGCTGGTCATGACCTTTTGCGCTTCGGTCAGCGCGGCCTTCTGCAGCTTCTGCTTGCCGGGCAGATCGGCCACATCGGCGGCCTTGGTCTGCGACAGCAGCATCAACAGGTGTGCGCGGATGGCCGGCGCGTTTTCGGTGATGAGCTTGAGTTCTTCGGGGTCGCGGGTGACCAGCTGCACTTCGACCTGCAGGTACTGCGGGCCGTCGCCGGGGTCGGCCAGATTCACCACGATCGCCGGGTCCATCGGGAAGTACTGCGCCGGTTTGGGCACTTCGGCCACCTTGGGCGCGTCATGCTTGCCGCCTTTTTCATCGCCCTTGTGGCCGAGAAAGAACCACGCGCCGCCGCCGGCCGCGGCCAGCACGACCACGCCGATGGCGATCAGCAGAAGAGGCTTCTTGCCGCCTTTCTTCTTTTCTTCTTTCTCTTCGGTCTTTTCAGGTTTCTTGGCCGCTGCCACGTTCTGCTCCAGGGGAAGGCTCATCCCATGGATGCAATTGGCATGCCAAAACCGCGACGGTTTCCTGGCACAGCCTGCACGCGCGCGCAAAAACCCCCGCGAGCGTTGCGCTGCGCGGGGGAAAGGGTGTTCGCAACGTCAGCGCGACCTGCGTTTTTGCGTGGCGCCGGGCTGCCCCGGCGCGGCGGCTCAGGCGTAGGCGTCCAGCAATCCACGCTGGCGTAACACCACCGACGGAATTCCGACGGGCGGGCTGTCGTCCAGGGTGAGGCCGTTGCCATCGCGCCCACCGCCGTTGCGGTTGCCGGTCTGATTCTGTTGTTGCTGGCTGACATCGGCCTGGCCCAGCTGGAAACCGTTTTGGCCGAGCATTTCGCGCAGCCGCGGCAGACTCTGTTCCAGGGCCTGACGGGTATCGGCGTTGGCAGCGGTGAAGCTGGCGTTGACCTTGTCGCCGTCCAGATGCAGGCGCACCTCGACCGGGCCCATCTCGTTCGGGGTGACCTTGATGTGCGCGTGGCCGATCTTCTGGTCGGCCAGCCAGCTCAGGCGGGCGCCGATGGCATCGTCGAAGGTGTCGCTGCCCATCTCCGGGGTCGGGGTGGGCGAGGCGGCGAAGATCGGCGCCGGGTCCTGCAGCCGGGTGAGCGTGGGCGCGGCGGTCGGCAACACGAACGCCGGGGCATCCGGCGCGTCCGTTGCTGCGGTGTCGTCGGCCGGCTCCAATGCCTTGACCGCCATGCTCATCAACGCAGCGGCCTGCGCGTCGCCGCTCACCGCGGTGGTCGAGGTGGGCTTGGCGCCTGCGGCGGCAGCCGGCGCGAGTGCGCCCAGGGCGGGCAGGGCGCTCGTGGCGGTTGCGGCAGCCGTCGCTGTGGTGGCGTCGGTCGGCAGTGCGGTCGCGGTCGGCGTGGCGCCGGCCGCATTGGCCACACTGGTGGCCAGCGCTGCGGCAGCGGCGGCGAGCACATCGCCGCCCGGGACCGCCTGGGCCAGCAGGTTCATGCCAAAACCGCCCAGCCCCGCGGGCGGCCAGCCGGCCTCGGTGGCCGTGGCGGCCTCGGTGGGGGCGTCCTTGCTGTCCTTGCTGGCGGTTGCGCTCTTGTCGGTTGCGGTGGCGGCATTGCTGTCCTTGGCCGCCGGTTCCTTGGCGGGCTGGGCAGACTTGGCATCGCCGTCCTGGGCATGCGGGCGCTTGGTCGCATCGCTCGGCGCGTCATCGCCTTGCTCGTCGTCGGCGCCGTTGTTGTCGGGCTGGCTGGATTTGGCCGCGGGCTGCTTGGCCGGCACGCGCTCGGGCGCCTGCTGCGGGGCGTGATTGGGCGTGTTGGCCGGATTGAGCATGCGCGCAAACTGGTCCTGCGCAGGGTCTTGCTCGGACGACGGGTCGCTGTAGCTGGACTTCTTGCCGGTGCTGGCAAGCGCGCCAAGGCCGGCGGCAAACGCGGACAGGGGATTCATACGGAGTCTCCGTGAGTATCTTCGGCCCGCGCCAGGCGCGAGCGGCGTGCGCCCAGATCGTCCATCTCGCGCTGGTCGCGACGTTCGATCACCTTGTTTTCCTGGGCGCGGTAGCTGGCGGCCAGTTGCTCCAGCACCTGCTTTTCGCGGCTGGCCAGCAGCAGTCGGGTGCGCTCGGATTCGACCTTGGCGATATTGCTTTCCACGGTCTGGGCCTGTTGCAGCACGGCGCTGTCGAGCCGGTCCAGGAAGGCGCGGCGGTTGCTCAGCGCCACCGCACTGGTGCCGGCCATCTGGCTGTTGGCGTATTCCTCGGCGTAGCGGCGCAGTTCTTCCAGGCGCGACTGGTGGGTCTCCAGGGTGCGCTGGCGCTCGGCCAGATCGCGGGCGACCCTGTCTTCCTGTTCCTGTGCCCGCCGTAGCAGGGGATCGATTCGCTTGGACTGCATCATGGATTAATTCTCGGGTTCCACCAGCTGCTGCAGCGCGGACAGGCTGTCGCTCAGCAGCGATGCCTTGTGGACGTCCTGGCCAAGGAATTCGACGATCTCCGGCCAGCGCGCCAATGCTTCGTCGGTGGCCGGGTCGCTGCCGCGCTGGTAGGCGCCGATGGCGATCAGGTCGCGGTTGGCGGTGTAGGCAGAGAGCAGGCGCTTGAGCTTGCGGATACGCAGGCGCCAGGGTTCGTCGGCGATGTCCTGCACTACGCGGCTGACCGACGATTCCAGGTCGATGGCCGGGTACAGGCCGCTGTCGGCAACCCGACGCGAGAGCAGGATATGGCCGTCCAGAATGGCGCGGGCGGCGTCGGCGATCGGGTCCTGCGGGTCGTCGCCTTCGGTCAGCACGGTGTAGAAGGCGGTGATCGAGCCGCGACCCTTGGCGCCGTTGCCGGCACGTTCCACCAGCGCCGGCAATTTGGCGAACACCGACGGCGGGTAGCCGCGGGTGGTGGGCGGCTCGCCGACCGACAGGCCGATCTCGCGCTGCGCCTGGGCGAAGCGGGTCAGCGAATCCATCAGCAACAACACGTTCAAGCCCTGGTCGCGGAACCATTCGGCAATCGCCGTGGCGCGGTAGGCGCCATGCAGGCGCGCCAGCGGCGGGCGGTCGGCCGGGGCGGCCACGACCACGGCGCGGCGCAGACCTTCTTCGCCCAGGGTGGTTTCGACGAAATCGCGCACTTCGCGGCCACGTTCGCCGATCAGGCCGACCACGATGACGTCGGCCGAGGTGAAGCGGGTCATCATGCCCAGCAGCGTCGATTTACCGACACCGGAGCCGGCGAACAGGCCCACGCGCTGACCACGGCCGATCGGTAGCATGGCGTTGATGGCGCGCACGCCCACATCCAGCGAGGTGGTGATGGGCTCGCGCGCCAGCGGGTTGATCGACATGCCGGCCATGCTGACGCTGCCTTCGCCGCGGATCGGGCCTTTGCCGTCCAGCGGGGTGCCATCGCTGTCGATGACGCGGCCGAGCAGGCCTTCGCCCACTTCCACGCCGCCGCGGCGCCGCGAAGGCACCACGCGGGCGTTGGGCAGCAGGCCGTGCAGTTCGGCGCTGGGCATCAGATAGGTACGTTCGCCGGCAAAGCCGACCACTTCGGCATCCACCCAGCCGCCATCGACTTCGACCTTGCAGGTGGCGCCCATCGGCGCTTCGCAGCCGGTGGCTTCCAGGGTCAGGCCGACGGCGCGGCGCAGGATGCCTTCGCGGATCAACGTGCGGCCGGCGGTTGGTTCCAGGCCGAGGGTGCCCAGGCGGGTGGCCAGGCGCAGATTGCGTGCATCCAGCCAATCGGCCGGGGTGGCGCCGAACAGGGCGCTCACAGGCCCGCTCCGGATTTGCGCATGACTGTCTCCAGCGCGGCCCGCAGGCGCGCTTCCAGGGTGCCGTCCACGCGTACGCTTTCGGCGTGCACGCGCAGGTCGCCGCGGCTCAGGCTCATGTCCGGGGCCACGCGGGTGGTGCTGCTGGGCGCCAGATGCGGCAGCAGCGCGGTGATGTCGTCCGGGTGCAGGCGCACTTCGACCTCGCGGCCGGCGCCGCCGACCGCATCCACGGCCTCGCCGACCAGGTCGGCCAGCAGTTGCGGTTCGACCTGGTAGGCACGCCCGACCAGCTGACCGGCGATGCGCACGGCCAGCTCGCCGAGCGCGCCGACCACTTCGTTTTCCAGTCGCGCCAGCGGGCGGGTGAAGTTGTCCAGGATGCCGTCGATCTGCGCGGTCAAACGGCGCACCTCGGACTGGCCCTGGGCAAAGCCTTCGGCATGGCCGCGGGCAAAGCCTTCCTGCTGGGCGGCGTCTTCGATGGCCTGGATTTCTTCCAGGGTCGGCGGGCGCAGCACCGGCTCGTACACGGCCGGTTCGTCGAACTCCGGTTCCGGCGCGGCCAGGGCCATGTGCAGGTCGGGGGCCAGCCAGCGGGTGACCACGTCGTTCATACCATGGCCTCCGCACCGGCGCCGCCGAGGCTGATGGCGCCTTCGTCAGCCAGGCGGCGGACGATGGTGAGGATTTCCTTCTGCGCCGCTTCCACGTCGGCCAGGCGCACCGGGCCACGCGCTTCCATGTCTTCGATCAGGATCTCGGCAGCGCGCTGGGACATGTTGCGGGTGATCTTTTCGCGCACCTTGGTGTCGGCGCCGCGCAGGGCCAGGCCCAGGCGCTCGCCGGAGACTTCGCGCAGCAGCGTCTGCAGGCCGCGGTCGTCCAGATCCACCAGGTTGTCGAACACGAACATCAGGTCCTGGATCTTGCTGGCCAGGTCGGCGTCGATCTTGCCGATCTCGCCCAGCACGCCTTGCTCCGGGCCGGTGTCCAGGAAGTTGAGGATGTTGGCCGCCACCTTGATGCCGCCCACATTCGACGACTTCAGGTTCTGATTGCCGGCAAATTGGCGCTCCATGATGTCGTTGAGCTCGCTCAGCGCGTTGGGCGGGATGCCGTCCAGGGTGGCGATGCGCAGCAGCACATCGGCGCGGGTGCGCTCGGGCAGCAGCTTCAGCGCCTCTGCGGCCTGGTCGCTATCCAGATGCGCCATCACGATGGCGATGATCTGCGGGTGTTCGTTGCGCACCAGGTCGGCGACCGCGCGCGGGTCCATCCACTTCAGGGTATCCAGGCCGGTGGTGTTGCGGCCCAGCAGGATGCGGTCGATCAGGCCGCCGGCCTTGTCGGCGCCCAGCGCCTGGATCAGCACGTTGCGGATGTAGTCGTCGGCGCCCACGCCCAGCGAGGTCTTGCCGGCCAGTTCGCCGTTGAAGTCGTCCATCACCTTCTCGACCTGATCGCGCGAAATGCCGGTCATGGTGGCCATGGCGATGCCGATCTTCTGCACTTCCTTGGGGTCCATGTGCTTGAGCACTTCGGCTGCATCGCTTTCACCCAGCGACAGCAACAGCACCGCGGCGCGCTGCACTCCAGTCATCGGTTGTGTTTCAGGCTTCACTGGCGACCCATCCCTTCACGACTTGTGCGACACGTTTTGAATCGGCTTTGACTGCTTCGCGCGCGACACGCATGCGCTCTTCGTAGGCGTCCGGCAGGGCGATCGGGATCTTCTTTTCCTGACCGATCTGCGCGGTGTCTTCTTCCAGGCCGGGCATCAGGTCGTCGTCTTCGTTGACCATCCGCACGTCGGCGTTCTGCGGAGTGCCATCGTTGCCGCCCTTGCGGTGTTTTTCCTTGACCGCGGTCACGCCGGTGAGTTGACGCAGGGTGGGGCGCACCACGCCGAACAGCAGCGCCAGCACCACCACCGCACCGACCAGCAGGCGCAGACCGTTCTGCGCGCGCGGGTCTTCCCACCACTTGGGGCCTTCCTCGCCCGCAACCGCTTCCCGCACAAACGGGGCATTCATCACCGACACCGTGTCGCCACGTGCCGCATCGAACCCCACCGCCTGCTTGACCAGGCCCTCGATGCGGGTGAGCTCGGCGGCGGTGAGCGGCTGCTCGACCATCTTGCCCTTGGCACCGGGGCGCGGGACGTTGTCCAGCAGCACCGCCACCGACACCCGCTTGATGCGGCCGGCCGGCTGACGGGTGTGTTGCAAGGTTCGGTCCAATTCGTAATTGCGGGTGGCGCTCTTGGAACTTTCGGTCGGCGCGGCCGGCGCTGCGGCCTGGCCGTTTGCGGCGGCCGGGGTGCCCGGCGCACCGGCGACCGCCGGAGCCGGCGGCTGGCCGGGGCTGTTGCTGGTGGCGCCCGGAGGACCCTGCGGGCCGGTGGCGCTGGTGCTGCTGTCGCTGACCTGCTCGCTGCGCAGCTTGGCCGGCTCGCCGTTATAGAGTTCGCGGGCTTCTTCGACCACCGAGAAGTCCATATCCACGCTGACTTCCGGGTTGACCCGGCCCGGCCCTGTCATCGGTTCCAGCAATTCGCGGATGCGCTGGTTATAGGAGCTTTCCTGGCGACGCACCTGCTCGAACTGCGCGGCGTGCTGGGCGGCGTCGCTGTTGGGGTCGGCGATGGACAGCATGCGGCCGCTCTGGTCGACCACGGTCACCCGCTCGGGCGTCATGTCCGGGATGCTGGACGCCACCAGATTGACGATGGCATCCACCTGGTTGCGCTCCAGGCCCTGGCCGCCGCGCAGCTCCAGCACCACCGAGGCGCTGGCGACGTCACGCTGACGGGTGAAGGCGCTGGGCTTGGGAATGGCCAGATGCACCCGCGCCTCGCGCACCGGGCGCAGGGTGCTGATGGTGCGCGAGAGTTCGGTTTCCAGCGCGTGCTGGTAGCGGGCGTTTTCCACGAACTGGCTGACGCCGAAGCCCGGGTCCTTTTCCATCAGCTCGAAACCGCCGCCGGTCTCGTTGCCGGTCAGGCCGGAGCCGGCCAGCTTCAGGCGCGCGTCGTACAGACGGTCCTGCGGCACCGAGATGGCGCCGGTGCCCTGGTCGATCTTGAACGGGATCTGCGCGGTGCGCAGCAGGTCGGCCGCCTCGGCGTTGCCCTTTTCGTCCAGGCCGGTGTACAGCGACTGATAGCCCGGCTTCTGCGACCAGAAGAACACTGCCAGGCCGGCACCCACCGCCAGGGCGATCATCGCCATCATGGTCAGCTTGCGGGTGATCTGCAGGCTGCGGACACGGTCGAACCACTGGCCCGCCTTTTCGGCGTTCTGGTTCATGTTTTCTTTGGTGATCGCGAGAGCCATGTGTCGTCAACCTTTACAGCGGCATGTTCATGACGTCCTGATAAGCCTGGACGAGACGGTTGCGGACTTCCACGGTGGCGCGGAAGGCCACCTGGGATTGCTGGGAGGCGACCATGACCCGTGCCAGATCGGCACTGGGGTCGCCCATTTCGAATGCTTTGGCCAGCGCGCCGGATTTCTGCTGGGCCTCGTTGACGCCGCCGATGGCGCCGCGCAAGGTCTCGCTGAAGCTGGGCGCCTGGGTTGCCGGCGTTCCCTGTGCGCCAGCCAGTCCCTGGATCTGATTGCCGCGCGCCGCATCGCCCACCGCACCCATCTGGCCTTGGCCCATCTGAGTCTGGTAGCTGCGGATCTGCGAAAGAATCGAGGTAACGGAGTCGCTCATGGGTGCGGTCAGCCAGGGAGGCATCCACACCAATGCAAGCGGCGTGCCGAAATCGCGCCGGGATTCCGGCACGGGGGCATTCCTGTCGCGCCTGTCGGCGGGAACGTTGCAGCGATATCGCCCCCATCCGCCCTTCAGGCACCTTCCCCCGCAAGCGAGGGAAGGGAGTCGGTGGGCGACCGGTTGCAGTGCAACCGACCAGTTGCGTGCAGCCAACCAGTTGCAGTGCAACCGACCAGCAGCCAGGCTTTCCCTTCTCCCGCTAGCGGGAGAAGGTGGCGCGCAGCGCCGGATGAGGGCACCACCGTCAATTCACACACAGCCACGCATCCGTTCTAACTCAAGCGGGAGAACGCTGAAGCAGCGTCCCCGCGCTAATCCGGCAACCACGCCTCCCGCCAACGCTCCAGATTGCTGCCGCTCAACATCCAGTCACGCCGCACCACCTCACGCAAGGCCGCACCCTTGGCGCGCGCCGCGTCCGGGTCGGCCAAGTGCTCGCGGATGGCGCCGATCCAGTCGCGGTAGCGGTTTTTCACCAGCGTCACCGGCAGGTTGCCTTGGTAGCAACGCACGTCGCTGGCGATCACCGGATAACCGCAGGCGCCATATTCCAAGAGTCGCAGATTGCTTTTGCACTCGTTGAACAGGTTTTGCTCCACCGGTGCTAGCGCCAGATCCAGATCCAGTGCGGCCAGCGCGGCCGGGTAGTGATCGATCGGCACGCCGGGCTGGAACTGGTGCACGTGCTGGCGCAGCGCGTACGGGTACATTCCCATGAACACCCATTCGACCTCGTCGGCCAGTTCGCGCACCACGTCTGCGATCAGTTCCAGGTCGCCCGTATGACTGGCGCCGCCGGCCCAACCGATCCGCGGCTTGCCGCCGTGGCGGACGTTGCGTTCCGGCAACGCCGCCCACCAATGCGGCGGCAGGCGGTTTTCGGCTACGCGGATATCGCTGTGCAGCCCGGCAAACGCTTCGGCCAGTGCAGGCGTGGACACCACAAACCGGTCCACCAGGCCCAGCCCGCGCCGCACGGTCTTGAGAATATCCTTGGGCATCTGCGCGCGATGGGTGTTTTTCAGCGGCAGGTTGGGTAGGTAGTCATCCAGCTCGTAGACCTTGAACGCACGCGACAACGCCTTCATGCGCCGCATCGCCTCCAGCCGCGCTTCGCCGACCTGACGTTGCAGGATGACTACGTCAGGATCCTGACGCGCCAGCTCGCTGATCTCCAGATAGCCGTTGAACAACACGCCCTCGGCCAGCCCGGCCTCGCGCAGGGCGCGCAGCGGTTGGATCACCCGGTAGTGTCCGCAGCCTTCGATATCGGCCGGTAGTGCGATCACGCTCGGTAGCGGCCGCCACGACTGCAACGGCCGCCAGCTGGCGCGCGGGTCGGCCAGCGCAAAGCCGGCGCCGGGGTCCAGCGAAAACCCCGGGTTGTAGGCGGGGTCGTTGGCCATCACCGGCAGCCAGCGCGCGTACATCGCCTCTTCGTCCAGCGCAGTGGTAGGCATCTGCTCCGGTGGGTCGATCAACAGCTGCGCGCGCGCGGCAAACACATTCAAGTACCCGGCCTGGTGCAGGCGCAGGCACAGGTCGACATCGCTCCACTGCGCCAGTGCCGGCTCCAGCGCAAAGCCGCCTGCGTCGATAAATAGCTGGCGCGGCAGCATCAGGCACTCGCCGCTCAAGGCGGTGTAGTTCTGATCCAGCTGCAGGCGCTGCAGATAGCCGGATTCGTCGAACGCACTGCCTTCGAACGCGCGCGCCACCGGTGCCCCCAAGCCCAGCAGCAGGCCGGCGTGATGCACGGTGCCGTCGCCGCGCAGCAACTTGCCCGCCACCGCGCCCACTTCCGGGCGGAGTGCGTGGTTGAGCAGTTGCTCCAGCCAATCGGCCTTCATCACCGCAGCGCCGGCCGACAGCCACAGCAGCACGTCCCCACGAGCATGCTCGGCGGCCGCGTTGCAGACCGCTTCACGCGCAGGCTCCGCGGCAAAGCGCAGCACGCGGATCTGCTGCATGCCCAGCGCTTCGATGCCGGCCAGCCAATCGCGCAGATCCGGGGAGCTGCTGGCGCGATCCAGCAGCAGCACTTCGTAATGCGGGTAGGTCGTGTTGGCCAGGATGCTTTCCAGGCAGCGCTGCACCTGCGGCAAACGGCCATCGACCAGCACCAGGATGCTGACCAGCGGCTGCTGGGTATGTTGGTAATCCACCGCATGCCGACCAGGGCCGGCACTGTGCACGCGCGCGTCCGCATACCCGCGCGCGGCCAGATGGCGGGCAATGGCATGTTGCTCGTCCGCATCGGTGTGCCGGGTCTGGGCCGCGGCCACCAACAAGGGTTCGGCGATGTGCTGCACGCAGGCCAGGCCGTAACGCTCGACCAGACCAAGCTGATAGCCGAGTTCGAAGGCCTGCCCAAGGTCCGCCGGAAAACCGCCGTCGGCCACCAGACTGCTGCGGCGGAACAGCCAGTGCCGCGACAGCGTGGACGGCGCGCTCAACAGCGCATCCAGATACAGCGCCGGCCGCAACGCCAGCCCAAGCTGCGCGGTGTCCAGCGCGACCACTTCGTCCGCATAGACGGCCTGACACTGCTCGGGCAGCCCGATCATGCCCAGCGCCAACATCGTCAGGCCGCTGGTCGTAAAGACACTGCCGGCATCCACCAGCACCACCCAATCGACCTCCTGTTGCCTTGCAATGGCCTGGTTGAGTGCGGCCACCAGACCCGCGTCGTCAATCAGTACCGCACGCTCGCCGTGCTCGGCCAGCTGGTGCGGTGCGCTGCCGACCAACCAGGTCTGCTGATTTCGATAGCAGGCCACCGCATCGATACTGGCCTGGGTTGCGGCCACTGCGGCGGCATCGCCATCGCGGTCGATCAGCATCACCGCAATGCGTGGCCCGCCGGCATGCGCCAGCAGGCGGGCATCGATCAACGCGCGCTGCACATCGCTGGGATGGCGCACGCCCAGCCAGGTGGCCGGCGACACCCGCTCGGCCATGCCGGCGCTTTGCATCAACGCATTGACCAGGTCCACCGACTTGAACACCCGCGCCTTGTGTGGGCTGAGCGGCGCAACCCGCACCTGCCGGTTGTCGCTGGTCTCGCGCCGCCAACCCAGCTGGCGGATGCCCTGGCGCAGATCCTCGTGGCCCTGGTCGCCGATGCCGGGCTGATTACGACCTGCCTGGCTGAACTGCGCATTGGACACCCGAAAGTGCGTGAGCGGCCTGGACAGTAGTGCCAGGTTGCCGTGGCGCAGCAGCTTGACGTAGATCGCCAGGTCGCCGACCCAATGGATCGGCTTACCGTTCAACGACATCAAGTCAGTGCCCATAGCCAGCAGATCGGCGCGCCGACACAGCACGCAACTCGGCTCGCCGATGAAGTTGATGGTGTGGTCTGCCAGGAACGACACCAGCTCCGGTCCGTCGATCAACGCATCGTCGGCAAACGGAAAGCAGGTGGCCAGGATGTCCGGCAACGGCGCACCGTCGTCGTCGATGCGCAACCGACGCGACGATGCCATCGCCGTGCCTGGATTGCGCTCGATCGCCGCCACCAGCTGCTCAATACAGTCCGGCTCCAGCACATCGTCGTCGTGCAGGAATTTGACGTACTCGCCCTGTGCCAGCGCGATGCCCTCGAGAGTGCTGCCGAGTTCGCCTAGCCGCGACGGATTGCGGTGATAGCGGATCGGGAAGGGTGCGTCTGCCAGCCTGGGTTCCAGCAACGCCGCAATCGCGCCATCTCCGTTGTCGTCGCAGATCACCAGCTCCAACGCCGTGTAGGTCTGCGCCAGCACGCTATCCAGCGCCTGCGTGAAGTACGCAGGTTTGTAGGTCGGCATGACGATGCTGACGAGGGTGGTGGAGGTCATGCAGGGCGGACCGTGTTCGAGGGTTGCAGAATTGGGACTCGTAGCATTTCGTCGGGTAGATTCGAAAACAGGGAGTGCAACGCGGCGGCCGGCTTCCATTGCTCTATCTTTTCCGAGTCGCGAATTTTCCTGACCTCACTCCGCCCACGGCGGCGGTGCGGCACCGGCGACGGGCGATGCATACAAAACTAGGTCGTAGTAATGGCCGGGAGAGTGCTGGCGTAGACGGAAGTGATAGCCCTCCACCAATTTGTCCAGTTGTTCCACGATATCCAGTAAATCCTGGGCATAGTGGTAGACACAAATAGCCATGCGGGGGCGCTGGGTACGGATGAGGTGAGATGCGCCTTCGAGTGCCCTGGCTTCAAACCCTTCGATGTCCAACTTCAGTAGCGTCAGCTTTTCCAACTCGTCGTCCAGGCGCGTAGTAGCCACGGAAATTCCGCCATCCGGCGAGACATGGCTGGAAACCGTGCCGGTCTCCTCGAAGCGTAGTGTCGTATGTTCGTTGGAGATCGCTTTTTTGATGGTCCTGAAATTGTGCGGGGGAAGGGGGAGGGCGCGCGCGATGCCCTCCAATTTCTGGAAGTTGATGTTGTCGGGTTCGAAAGCGGTGATGCTTTCGTAGCGATAACGGGATGCTTTTAGAAACTTATCGACGATGGGGCCCTGGAAGGCACCGCCATCGCAGAAATGTTCACGCGTGCCCAGCTGGAATGTGCTGGTATCGGCGTATTCTGAAAAGTATTCGTTGATCGGCGTAGCCCAGCAGTCCAGCAGGAGGCTGGAATCGTAGGTCAGGCGGAACAACAGGTTGCTGTAGAGCGTAAAAACGCTCAAATCGTCGTCCAGTCGCTCTGCAAGGTGCAGAAACTCATCAAGGCGCAGAAGCGTGCGCTGACGGTATACCTGGGCAGGCTCGTATACGGCGGGCAGCCCACAGTGCGCAACCGCCAGGCAGGCGTCTACCCTTTCAATGCCTGCTTGCTCGCAGAGCTTGCGGGCCAAGCCCGATCCTCCCGGGCTGTAAGAAAAATCGATGGCCAATGCCTGGGGATGCTGGGCCGCTTGCTCGATGAACTGACGAGAACTCCAACGCGGCACCCCATGAACGGTGTCGTTGTCGCTTGGCTGGTCATCAACGGCGCCAATGACATGGCTGAGGCGCTGGACGATCTGTGGGCCATAAATGTTGCCGATGTCCGAGCGCGGTTGGAGCAGAAAGAGGGGGCGCTGCTCGAAACGTGGGATCAGCGGATCCAAGCAAGGCGCAACGCTTAGTTGCTCAATGCCCGCACTGGTGCAGAGGTCATTTGCAAACGTTCGTCCGCGCGAGCTGCAAGAGAAATCGATAGCGATCGCATCGGGATACTGCCCCGCCTTGGCAAGAAACTCCTGACTGCTCCAGCGCGGCGCGCCATGAATGCGGTCCAGGTGGATGCTTTGGTCATCAATTGCGGCAACAACATGATGCAGGTCGGCAACGACCCTGGGACCATGCACCATGCCTGCGTAGGACTCGGGAGCGACGAGAAATACAGGGCGGTTGGCAATTGCGGGTAGGCGCGCAATGACCTCATCGAGTGCAGGGCGCTCCTGCTCCGCAATACGTAGAATCCGTTGGCGAAGCTGCTCATTTCTTGAGTTCATGAACGTCATCTCTCGTAGGTATGAATGGGAGCGTCGTAGCGGGCGTCGAAATAGGTCTTGGCAGGCACGTCCTCGCTGTAGACGCGCGGCCAGCCAAGTTCGCAGCTTCGTCCCACCTTGACGCCCCCGTACACGATGGCGCCGGTCCGCACAATGCTATTGCTGCCGATCTCGACGCCGGCGCCGATTTGCACACCATTCTCTACCCAGCATGAAGATTTGACGCGGCATGCCGGTCCGAGGTGCGTGCCGGCATGGATGACGGTGTTGTAGTCGATCCTGCACCCGTGCCCGACGACAGCATTGACTCCCACGAATGCGTTGAGCCCGATGACCGTGTCAGAGCCGACGGCTGCGCTGGAATGGATGAAGGGCTCCAGCTTGAAGCCACGTTCCATCGCTGCCTGCACCAGTTCTAAGCGCTTGAAGTTGCCGAAGCGTTCGTCGAACGCCACGAACATGGCCCCGTCGGTCGGATTCAGTCCATCCAGCACGCCAAGATCGAATTCGTGTTCCGAGTCTTGTGGCACGTCGATCCTGATGACCGTCTCGTCTTGACGCGCCTGCTTCCAGGCGTGAAAGGCCAGGTCGAGGTATGTGCTGTGGCCGATGATCCACCTAGATTTCATTTTCGGTTTCCATCAGGCTCGTGTACCAGCGTTCGACCAAGCGATTCATGGATTCATAGGCACCCTGGGTGGGGAGAGGCGCGTCTGTGTGCAATGCCGCCTGCACCCGCTCCATGATGTCCACGTCTTCGCCCACCACTACCTTGCTGCCGTGCATCTGTGTCAGCAGTACCTGGCTGGAAGAACCGTAAGGCTGTTTCCTGCGCGCGCTAAACCAATAGATTTCCAAATCGGTCGTGTCCGGCGCAACGGGGATATGGTGTTCCAGGGTGAAAGAATAGCCGCCGTTTGAACTGGCGATATGCATGTTCGGGAAGGCCAACCAGTTGAAGTAGGCATCCTGCTCTCCCCAGCGTTCCACTTTGTCGTGCCAGCCGAAGTGCTTAAGGTCGGGTATGGGTGCGTCCGGGCCGCCGAAACTGAAGCGGCGCATTTCGCGCCTCAAGGCGGCGGGCGAGCTGTCTTGCAAAGCGTCCATCGACTCTTTGGCTTGTTCTTCGTTTACCTCGGCAACGAAGCTGACACTCTTGGCTAACGTCTTCGGGTGGACGAAGCGCGGATGATTGGCATCCCGAAGATTTTCGTAAGCGAGTTTCCAGTTGTACCGGCCACGCCATGTGGTCACCATGACCTCGGTGTCATAGGCGTTGGAACTACTTTCCAGCAAGGCGATGAAGTCTGCCGAAAACTGCTCCTCGATTGGCATTGGGTTGGGGTCGAGGTTGACGAACAGCAGGTTGCCGATGCCGCGCAGTGAGAATTCGCGCAGCTTCAAGTTGTCCTTTTCACTATTGTCCAGGCGATAGATCGCGTCGCAGTCCGGGATGTTCTTTACCCGGCCTTGTTCGTCGTAACTCCAGGCGTGGTAGGGGCATACCAAAGGCCGGCAACCGATAGCACCGGTTTGAATCAGTGCACTGCGGTGAAGGCAGACGTTCTCGAACGCACGGATTTGGCCGTGGAAGTTCTGGATCACGACAGGAATCCCCGCGATCTTACGGGTGATGAAGCAGTTGTTTTCCCGCAGCAGTGTCTTGAGCCCTGCAAACAACCAAACCCGACGGAAGATCTTGCGCTGCTCGCGCTCAAAAATTTCCTGCGACAGGTAATACTTGGGATGCATTCGGGAGCGCATGGATCAGTCTGTCGGTATGTTTTTGTGGAAAACAATTTTGGCCGGATTGCCGAACACCGTGGCGCCGGCCGGTACGTCCTTCAGGACCACCGCGCCGGCTCCGATGACGGCGCCGTCACCGACCTTGACGCCTGGCATCAGGGTGGCGCGCGGGTGCACGGTGACGAAGTCGCCAATCTGTACGCCGCCGCCCATGAATGCCATTGCGCCAACGTGCACGTAGTCACCGATGTGGACGTCGTGCCCGAGCATGCTCTGGGCATGGATGGTGACAAAGTCGCCGATACGCACGTCCGGCCCGGAATGGACCATCAGGCCAAAGAAGCAGCCCTGGCCGAACTGCACCCGCCTCCCCAGGCGGACGTCGGTACAGATTGGAATGAACCGCCCGCCTTTTTCGAGGATCGGCAGAGCGTAGCGGTGGCGGTCGTAGGGATTGCCCATCGCACAGACGAATACATCGTCGGGCTGTGGCAGGTAGCTCATCGGATCGCCGATGATCGGTGTGTCGACGCCGTAGCTGTCTAGGATATCGGTACGGCTGTCCAGGAACCCGCCGATCAGCCAGTCCTTGCCATGCCCGGCATCGTTACGCATTTGCTCCAGGACTTCGCGGCCCCAGCCGCTGGCGCCGATGATGAGGACGCGTTCCATCAGAGCACCGCCCCGCCGTCCATGACCAGGCTGGTGCCGGTGACCCAGCGACTGGCGTCGGACAGCAGGTAGACCGCGGCGTTGGCGACATCTTGCGGTGTGCCCAGACCCAGTGGATGGCGCGCGCGTTGTTGATTCAGCGGTTCGTTGAGCTCGTTGTCCTCACCCCAAAGGCGCGGAGTAGGCACGACCGATGGCGAAATACCGTTGACTCTCACGCGGTGCCTCGCCTGTTCCAAAGCTAAGCACCGGATAATGCCCAGCAGGCCAGACTTCATTGCCGAGTACGGTCCCACGCCGCGTGTACCAATATGCGCGGAGGTGGACAGCATGAACACCAGGGAGCCTTGCGCATGAATGGCATTGGCTTGCAGCAGACGCTGCGTCAGCATGACCGGCGCAAGGAAATGCACCTGGTACATGCGCGTCATTAGTTCTTCCTTCAGCTGGCGGATCGGCGACAGCATCTGCCCGCCGAAGCAGTGCACTACGCCGTCGATGCGCTGGCTGGCTTGCACCAGGCGCTCCCGATCCTCCGACACAGTCAGGTCGGCCTGCACCTGCACATGCCCGTCGCCTGCCAGTTGCGCATGGGTTTGCTGGAGACGCTCGGGATCGCGACCGCTGATCACCAAGCGCGCGCCGCGCCGTGCGCAGGTCAGTGCGATTTCCTGGCCAAGGCCGGATGATGCGCCGGTAACCAGGATGGTCTTGCCCGTCAGGGAAAAGGCGTTGCGAGTCGGATTGCTCATGCGTAGATGTCCATCGGCACGGTCAGGCCACCATCTACGACAAAGTAGTTGCGGGTAACCCAGCGACTTGCGTCGGAGAGATAAAACACCGCCGCGTAAGCCACGTCTTCCGGTTCGCCCAGTCCCAGCGGTGTCTGTTTGGCGTGCTCGTCGATGTTGCCACCGCTCTGGTTGAGGCCGTCGAGCATTGGCGTGCGCACGTAGCCGGGGGCGATGCAGTTGGCGCGGATACCGTGCTTGGCCACTTCCAGTGCCAGAGTGCGCATTGCGCCGAGCAGGGCCGCCTTGCTGGCGGAGTAGGCGGCAGTGGCCACCGGGCCGACGTGCGAACCCACCGCCGAGATAAACAGGATCGAGCCTTTGGCGTTGATGCGCTTTTTCGCCAGCAGGCCGCGCGTCAGTAGCAGCGGTGCATAGACATTACTGGCGAAGGTTTCGTCCAGTTGCGCGCGGTTGATCATCCGGAATGGTGCTAGCCGGGCGATACCGGCCGCGTGTGCGACGCCATCCAGGACACCGACCGACGCCACGAGATGGTCGATGTCCTCCTGCTTGTCCAGGTTGGCGATCACCTGCTCATGCCCTGTGCCTTCAAGTGTGGCGAAGGTCTCGGCCAGGCGGCCTTCGTCGCGGCCGCTGATGACCAGTTGTGCGCCGATCTGCGCGCAACTCAGCGCGATCTGTCGTCCGATGCCTGACGATGCACCGGTGACCAGGATGCGTTTGCCCTGCAACGAGAACGGGTCGTTCGGATCGAGGGCGTTATTCACGACTCGATCAACTCCGGAAACATCGCGCCTTCGATATCAATCAGGCAGGTACCCCAAGACAAGCCGATCCCGAAGCCTGAAAGAAGGACACGCTTTGGGCCAGATTCGAGTTCCTTATTGATGCGCGCGGTCATCGTCACCGGCAGCGAGGCACCGCTGGTGTTGCCGAAGTCGCGCAGTGTCGAGGGGACTTTTTCCACCGGCAGGCCGAGCTTCTTGCGAATGGTCTCGTTGATCATCCGGTTGGCTTGATGGAACACGAAATAATCGATCTCATCTTTAGAAACACCGGCATACGTGATCAATTTTTCAACTGCGGGAGGGACGCGCTGGGTCGAGAAGCTGAGCACGGCGGTGCCATCGAGTTGCAGATCGGTGGCTTGGTGCCAGCGATCCTTCTCGTTTTCGCGATAAGGAAGCAGGTGCTGTATCGCGACAGGCTCGCGTTGACCACCCACCGGCAGGATGATGGCCTTGTAGCCGCTGCCATCGCTGTTGAGGTCGAAATACATCGGCGGCGCGTCGGCACTGAACTCCAGCGCGGTGGCGGTGCCGGAGTCGGAGAAGATTGGGTCTTCCAGATTGGCGCTGCGGTCGCCGACCAGCAGTAAACCCTTCTTGACGCCGCCGGCGGCGATCATCGAGCCGAGCAGGTTGATGCCGAACGGGTAGGCCGAGCAGCCCAGGTTGACGTCGAAGGCGACCGTGGCGTGCGAGAGCCCCAGCCGGTCCTGCAGGATGATTGCGGTGGCCGGAATTGGATAATCCGGCGACTGCGTCACGACGATCAGTGCATCGATCTCCTCGCGCTTCCACTGCAGCTTGTCCAGCAGCACCTCAGTCGCATCGAAGGCCAGGTCCGAAAAACACTGCCAGGGCTGGGACATGCGCCGCGTCTCGATGCCGATGTTGCGCACCAGGCGCTCGCGCTCGGAACGGATCTGCGGCCGGCAGTCGGTGAGGTTGGACACGACCCGCTTCGGCACGCAGGTCGCCATGCCGGCAAAGCGGACGTTGTGCAGCGTGGAGGTCGGCATGTTACGCCTCGGTCAGTGTGTAGAGATCGCCCACGGTGACGGCGGCGGTGAGATGTTCGCCGGTGATGGTCTTGCCGTATTCCATGTCGAACATGACGATCACACCCAGCGCGGCCAGCGAATCCCACTCCGGCAATTCCAGCAGCACGGTGTCCAGCGTGACCTCCACCGGTTCCTGGAAGTCGGTGGCGGAGAGGAAGTTCTCGATAAATGTTGCCTGGGTCATGCGATCTCGCCTGGTTGCCGGTTGAAGAGATGGGAGTCTGAAATGCAGGTGCAGCGTGTTGCGATCATGTTGCCTGTGCGCCGGCGATCAGGTCGGCGATGGTGTCGACCTGATCGCTGTGCAGGCCGGGAAAGATCGGCAGGCACAGCACCTGTGCGGCCACCGAGCGCGCCACCGGCAACCACGCCGGCGCCGACGAGGGCAGGGCGCGATACATCGGGAAGTCGCTGATCAACGGATAGAAGTAACGCCGCACCAGGATGCCGTGTTCGCGCATCAACTGATACAACGCATCGCGCGACAGCGGGTAGTCGTCCTGCACCAGAATCGGGAAATACGCGTGATTGGCGCTGGAATGCTGCGGCGATGCCACGCAGCGGATGCCGCGCACTGCGCTCAGCCGCTGCCGGTACTGCGCGTCGATCGCGCCGCGTTGCGCAATGGCCTCATCGATGTGTTTGAGCTGCAACAGGCCAAACGCGGCGCTGATCTCATTCATCTTGCCGTTGATGCCGGGTGCGACCACCGTGGTTTCGTCGACGAAGCCGAAGTTTTTCAGATGCCCGATGCGTTGATAGGTTCGTTCGTCCGGGCACACGATGGCGCCGCCTTCAAAGGTGTTGAACACCTTGGTGGCATGAAAGCTCAACACGCTCAGGTCGCCATGACGCAGGATCGAGCCGCCGGCATCGCGCACGCCGAACGCATGCGCCGCGTCGTAGATCACCTTGAGGTTGTAGATGTCGGCGATGCGCGTGATCGCAGTGGTATCGCACGCGGTGCCATAGCAGTGCACCGGCATGATCGCGGTGGTCTGCGGGGTGATGGCCGCCTCGATCTTGGACGGGTCCAGGTTCAGCGTCACCGGGTCGATATCCACGAACACCGGGGTGATGCTCTTCCATAGCAACGAGTGCGCCGTGGCCACGAAGGAGTAGGGCGTGGTGATGACTTCGCCGGTGATGCGCAGCGCCTGCAAGGCGGTGATCAACGCGGTGGTGCCGTTGGTCAACAGGGCCAGATGCGGCACGCCCAGGTAGTCGCACAGCGCCTGCTCGAGCGCACGGTGCATCTCGCCGCCGTTGCTGAGGATGCGACTGGTCCAGATCCGTTCCAGATACGGCAGAAAGTCTTCCAGCGGCGGCAGCAGCGGACTGGTGACGGGGATGGGCATCAATGCCTCGCTGGGACGGGTGAATGTCGGGATTCCGCCGCAACCGGTGGCTGCGGACGGAGTGATCCTGTTGAAGCAAGCGCTATGCCAGCGGGCGCTGGCGGAGCCGTGGCCCGCTCAGTTCGCCAGCTCGGTCTGCTCGCGGTCGATGCCGTACTTGCGCAGCTTCTCCACCAGCGTGGTGCGGCGCAGGCCGAGCAACTGGGCCGCATGCGCAACCACGCCCTGGGTGCGTTCCAGGGCTTCGTTGATCAAGGCCAGCTCGATGGTGGCCATGTGGCCACGCAGATCGATGCCGTCGTCGGGCAGGCTGGCGGCAGCGGCCGGTTCGGCATCGGCCGTCTTGGGCTGCAGCGTCACCACGTTGCTCGGCAGTGCGCCAGCGTCAGTGGGCGCCGCCACAAAGGCTGGTTCCGGCGGCAGCTCGACCGGAATGGACGATGCAAAATCGCCGCGATAGCGCGCCGGCAGGTCCTGCACGCGCACCAGGCCACCGGGATGCAGCACCGCCAGGCGCTCCACCAGGTTGGTCAGTTCGCGCACATTGCCCGGCCAGTCGTAGCTGCGCAGCGCCTGCAAGGCTTCATCGGCAAAGCGCACTTCGCCGCGACCGGTACGCGCCAGCTGGCCGGCAATCGTCTGCACCAGGATGGCCAGATCGTCGACGCGCTCGCGCAACGCCGGCATTTCGATCGGGAACACGTTGAGGCGATAGAACAGATCCTCACGGAACTGCCCGTCGCTGATGCGCGTTTCCAGGTTGCGGTGGGTGGCGGCGATCACGCGCACGTTGCAGCGGATGGTCTGGCCACCGCCAACGCGCTCGAAACTGCGCTCCTGCAGCACGCGCAACAACTTCACCTGCATCGGCAAGCTCATGTCGCCGATTTCATCCAGCAGCAGGGTGCCGCCCTCGGCCATTTCGAAGCGGCCCTTGCGTGTGGTCAGTGCGCCGGTGAAGGCGCCTTTTTCATGACCGAAGAGTTCGCTTTCGAGCAGGTCCGGCGGGATCGCGCCGCAATTGATTGCGACAAACGGCCCGTCGCGGCGCGGCGAATGCTGATGGATGGCGCGGGCGACCACTTCCTTGCCGGTACCGGATTCGCCCAACACCAGCACGGTGGTGTCGAACGCGGCCACTTGGTCGATCAAGCGGCGCAGGCGAGTCACCGCCTCGCTGTTGCCGGTCGGACCGGTGTCCTGCTGCACGCCGGCCTGATGCTCGGCATCCAGACGCTTGAGGCTTGCGCGGCGCAGCAGGGCTTCCAGCTGTGCGTGGCGCAGCGGCGTGTCCAATGCCCAGACATTGGCTTCGTGCAGACCGTGGGTCTGCGCAAACGTGATCGGGCTGCCTTCCATCAACAGCACCGGCGGCGGCAGCTTGGCATCGGCCAGCCAGTCGAAGAATTTATCGGCCTGCGCGGCGTCCTGCGCCGAGCCCACCATCACCGCCATCCACTCATCGTGGCGGTGACGGCCAGGATTGATGTCGGCGCCGTCGGTAACCCAGCGGGGATTGAAGTCCATGAACTCGAGCAGCGACACGGTGCGCTCGGCGCGCACGGCGTCACTGTCGATTAGCAGAATGCGGGACTCACTCATTCCTGGCTCCTTCCGTCAGGCCCTCCAGGATTGGCATGACTTCCTGGATATAGGACAGCTTGCTGACAAAATTGTCAGCACCCGCGCGAAGAGCGTGTTCACGATGCTCGGCATCGTCGAAGTGGCTCGCGATGACAATATACGGCGGATCGTCCTGCGTCTTGATCAGACGCGTGGCCTGCAGGCCGCCCATCTCGGGCATGGCCAGATCCATCAGCACGACATTGGGGCGCAGCGACTCAGAGCGCTCGATCGCTTCCAGTCCATTGGCGGCACTGCCCACGATGTTGAGCCACTCCACTTTGCGAAAATGACGCATCGCAGCGTTGATGAAGCCCTCGTGGTCGTCGACCAGCAGCACGGTGAGTTTGCTCATAGTAGTCCTTATCCCGCTCGCGCAAGCAGCGGTTTGTTGTTACGGCGGCGCTCGCGGGCCGGGGCGATGTCGAGTTGTTCGCGGTACTTGGCCACGGTCCTTCGCGCAATATTAACGCCCTGACGCGACAACAGGCCGGCAATGGCTTCGTCGGCCAGCGGGCGGCCCGCCGGCTCGCTCTCGATCAAACGGCGCACCATGGCCTTGACCGCTTGGCCGGAGACGCTGGCGCCTTCCAGCCGCACGGCGAAGAAATGTTTGAGTTCGAAGGTGCCACGCGGGGTTTGCAGGTATTTGCCGGTGGTAATGCGCGAAATCGTCGATTCGTGCATGCCGATCTCGTCGGCGATTTCCTTCAGCGTCAGCGGTGCCATCGCTTCTTCGCCACGCGCCAGGAAGGCGGCCTGGCGTTCGACGATCGCACGCGTGGCGCGCAGCAGGGTTTCGTAGCGCATCGACAGCCCGCGGGTCAGCCAGCGCGCTTCCTGCAGCATGTCGCGCAGCGGCTGCGCGGCATCGCCGGCCTCGGCCAATGCGCGTTCGTGGACCGGGTTGATGCTGACGCGGTGCGTGGTGGCCGGATTCAACGCCACGCGCCAGCTACCATCGGCATGCCAGGCGAGCACATCCGGAATCACACTGGCGTTGCTTTCCTGCAGCAGGTCGTCGCCCGGGCGCGGTTGCAGCGACAGGATCAGCCGCACCGCTTCGCGCGCGTCGTCCACTTCGGCATCGTGCGCACGCGCCAGCAGCGCGTAGTCGTGGCTGGCCAGCAGATCCAGATCGCCGGACAGGATGCGCGCGGCCAGATGACGAGCCGGGACGCGGCCGGGCAGGGCGTTCAACTGGGCTTGCAGGCACTCGCGCAGGTCGCAGGCGGCTAGCCCGGCCGGGTCGCCGTGCAACAGGCGCTGACGGATCGCTTCCACTGCCTCGACGGTCATCCCCAGGCGCGTGGCGCCGAGCTGCTGCAGCGTCGACAGCGCCTCGGTCAGATACCCGGCATCGTCGGTCTGCTCCAACCAGAACGCGGCGGCCCCCAAAGCGGCCTCGTCCAGGTCCAGCGCCAGGTCGCGCAGGATGCGCACATGCGGATCGGTGGACTCGCCGGCGGCCACGCGCTGCATGCGGTCGTCGTCGCCATCGTTCCAACTGCTGCTCTGCACGTCCCACATCGTGCTTTCCGGCAGCTCGTCGAACGCAGCGATATCGTCGGCGCCATCGTCGTTGGTGGTGGCCTCGTCCCCATTATCGGCCAGCTCTTCCAACTCCAGCAACGGATTGGTTTCCAGGGCACGACGGATTTCCAGTTCCAACTGCATGCCGTCCAATTGCAACAGACGGATCGACTGCAGCAGCTGCGGGGTGAGGTGCAGTTGCTGGCCAAGCTGGGCGGAAATGGTCGTCTTCATGGAAGCGCTTCCGAAGGGCGCTGCATGCAGCAGCGATGGAACGCATCTTGCAGGACAAAGCGACGGGTTTCTAATCAGGGAGTCAGGTGAGGTGACTGATGATTTTCCTGACAGTCTGTCGGGAACTCCCCGACATGATGGGCGAGCTCAAGCGTGCCCGCCGGAATTCCGTCACTGTTTTCATCGCGGCGGCCCTGTGCGGGCCGCGCCGGGTGTTTCGAATAACCGATACGGCGAGTGCGGCTGCGATCGCTCAGACCAGTTCGTTGTGATGCTTGGCGGCGAGCAAGACCAGATCGTTGGCGCGACGGCAGCCCAGCGACTCCATCATGCGCGCGCGATGGGTTTCGACCGTCTTGACGCTGATGCCCAGGTCGGCGGCGATTTCCTTGTTGCTCTGTCCACGGCCGATCTCGCGCAGGATCTCGCGCTGACGCGGTGACAGCGCGGCAATACCGACCGGTTTTTCGCGGCCCAGCATCGGCGCGATCATCTTGGACGAGATCTGCGGGCTCAAGAACACCTGGCCGGCAGCGGCGGCGCGTAGCGCCAGTTCCAGCTCCAGCGGCGCGGCGTCCTTGACCACGAAACCGACCGCGCCACGATCGAGCGCATCGCGCACGTGCACCGGGTCGTCGTGCATCGACATCATCACCACATGCGTGCGCGGCGCGGCGCGCAGCACGTCGGTCATGGCATCCAGGCCGCTACGGCCGGGCAGGGACAGGTCCATCAGCACCAGATCCGGGCGGTGCAGGGATGTCATATCCAGGGCTTGTTGCGCGTTGCTGGCCTCGCCGACGACATCGATGCCGGCGAAGGTTTGCAGCAGCCTGGACAGGCCTGCGCGGACAAGGGTGTGATCGTCGACGATGATGACTCGCACGGCGCAGAAGAGACCTTTTTTCGGTATAGGGCACCTTAGCCGACCCGGCGCCTGGCGCCAACCATCGGGATCAGCGCTGGCGGCGGGCGTCGGCGATCTGACGGCGATGCAAACGAAACAGATGACGTTCCAGAGCCTCCTGCAACCCCGGTGAGAGTGGCGCGAACCGTAGCCACAGCCACTGATCGTGACCATCGCTGGCGCTTGCCAGTACCTCGGCAGGAAGCTGTACCAATTCAGGAAGCCAGTCGGAGGGCTGCAGGCAGACGTTGCCGGTTGTGCCGGGTGCGTAGCTGGTTGCGCAATTGAGGCGGATGCCGCGGACCGACCAATGCACCATATTCTGGATCAGGCCACTGTCGCCCGGGCGGACCAGGCGACCGATCAGCGCGAGCATCAGATCGAGCTTGGCATCCATGCGTTGCACCAGCAGCGGCAGTTCGCCACGGTCTTCGCTGGTTTCTTCGCTACGCAGGTCTTCGACCTGACCCAGGCTGCGCAGCAGCGTTTCTGCGGCGCTGTGCGAGCCAGCGTCGGCACCGGCGCGGAAACCGGCCGGCAGACGCAATTGGCAACTGAGCGTGTCGGCAAACAGCTCGGCATCGGCGGATGGCGCGCGTGTGCCGAGTGCGGTCATCAGATCCGTCCGACCCGGGCGTAGGCACGGCTGGCCGACGAGGAGGTGCGCTGGGCGCGGATCAGATCCAGCAGCTTGCGGCGACGGTCGAGCATCATCCGCATCAAATCTTGCTGCATGGTGTGCAAGGTCTGCAACGCGTCGCGGTCCTGGCTCAGATCCACGTGCTGCGCATACTCGCGCAGGTGCAGATCGTGGTTGTCGAGCAGGAACGGCATCGCCTCGAAATCCTCTTGCGCCATGGCAAGGCGGAGGTCGGCGATTTCGGTTTGAAGGCTTTGCGCGCTATGCATGGCTGGACTCAGGAAACCGCAGCGAGGCCGCGTTGTTCGAGGGGGATGGAGTTCCACGCCGAATCGATTTCGCTGAGCAAATCCAGCGCTTCGGTCAACGCGGTCTCGTCGTTGTGCAGGTTGGCGGCGGTCAGGCGCTGCATGACGTAGTCGTACAGGGCCGACAGGTTACCAGCGATCTCGCCGCCGGCTTCGTGATCGAGCGAGCCGTTCAGATGACCGACGATCGCGCAGGCTTCGCCAATGGCCTTGCCCTTGCGCGCCTGGTCGCCCTGCACCAGGCAGGCCTGGGCCAGACGGATGCGCTGGCAGGCACCTGCGAACAACAGCGACACCAGCTTGTGCGGGTCGGCTTCGGTCACGCTGGTGGACACGCCGACCTTGCGGTATTGCTCGGCATATTGGCGATTGGAACCGTACATGGATGACTCCTCAATGGGCTGACCTTCGCTGGTCCCGGAGCGCTGTGCTCCTGCGACGACGCTCCTGCCAGTAGGCAAGGCTTAAATCACGATAGGCCCTTCTTGTATCGGCAAGACCCTTGCGGGACTTGAGGATCGGCATCACGGAAATCAGCCTGTGAGCAGGCTGCTGAGCGAGCTGGTGCTGCCCTGTAGCTTGCTGATCATGGTTTCCATCGCGGTGAACTGCGCGGTGTAACGATCGGTCAGCTTGGTCATGCGCGCGTCCAGGTCGTCCAGGTCGGCCTCATAGCCCTTGATGGTCTTGTTCAAGCTGTCCGAGCGCAGTGTCAGCGTGCCGTTGTTGGCATTGATGTTGCTGTCCAGCAGCTTGGTCATGCCGGAGCCGAACTTGCTGTCCTTGCCGAGCACCTCGGCGGCAGCACCACCGTCGGAGGCGATGGCGGTGTCGAACTTGGCGGCGTCGAAGCTCATCACCCCATCCTTGTCGATACTCAGGCCCAGCGCCTTGAGCTCGTTGACGTTGCCGCTGACCTGGCCGCGCAACTGCTGCTGCAGGCCACGCACCAGCGAGTCGCCTGTCAGTGCCGAGGCGGTCTTGGTGGTGGCGTCATAGGCGCTGCTTTTGGCCAGCAAGGTATTGGCCGTGTTATAGGCCGCGGCGAAGGCGGTGAGATTGCCCTTCAGACCGCTGGTGTCGGCGGCGATGCCCAGGTTGAACTTGGTGCCTTCGGCGGCCTTGGTCAGGTTGAGCACCACGCCCGGCACGATGTCGCTGATGGTGTTGGAACTGGAGGTCCGTTCGAAGCCGTCCACGCGCACCAGTGCGTCGGCGGCGGCCACCGACTGAGTCATGCCGCCGGTAACACCGGCGCTGTAGGTGAGGTTGCTCAGGCTCGGGTCGCTGGCACTGACGGTCAGCGCGCCCTTGGTGCCGGAGTCGACCGCGTTGAGCACCAGATGCTGGCCATCGTTGGCGGTCACCACGCTGGCGGTGACGCCCTTGCCGCCGGCGGCCTTGTTGATGGCTGCCGCGATATCGGTGAGCTTGTCGGTGCCACTGATATCGACGGTGACGCTGTTGTCGCCATAGCCGATCGTCAATGTGCCGCTGCCGACCGTGGCGTCTGCGGTGAACGCGCCGGAGGCCAGTTTCTGCGAGGTGGCCAGCGAGACCACTTCCACCGAATAGTTGCCGGGCGCGGCGGAGCTGGTGGTGGTGGCGGTGAAGCCGGCATCGGTCGGCACCGTGGCCTTGTAGGCGTTGGTATCGGCGCTGCTGACGACCTTGTCCAGCGCAGACTTGAGCGTGGTCATGCTGCTCTTGATCTGGCTGATGGCCGATAGCTGCGTGGTCGCTGCGGTGCCGGCCTTGTTGATGCGCGCCTGCTCCGGATCCTTCTGACGGGATACCAGGGTGGACACCACGGTGGGGATATCCAAACCTGAAGCAGAAGTACTGATCAACGATGCCATGTTGCATTCCTCGTCTGGGCATCCGGACAGCGGATGCATGAGATTACGAGACGGGTATCGGCCGCATCCGGGAGGACTTTAGCGGCGCCGACACGTCTTGCTGACCACCAAGCCGATGCAACTTCCGTGCCCGCCGCGCCAATCGACCGGCGTCAAAAAACCCGCGCCCACAAAAAAGCCCCTCCGAAGAGGGGCCTTTGACTTGCTGCAAAACGCTGCTGGTGATTGCGGCAAGTTACTGCAGCAGGCTCAGCACGTTCTGCGGAACCGACTTGGCCTGGGCCAGCATCGCGGTACCGGCCTGCTGCAGGATCTGCGTACGGGTCAGCTCGGCGGTGGTCTTGGCGTAGTCCGTATCGGCAATGCGGCTGCGTGATGCCGACAGGTTCTCTGAAGTCGCGCTCAGGTTGGCGATGGTGGAAGTGAAGCGGTTCTGCACTGCACCCATGTCGGCGCGCGAGGAGTTGACTGTGGTCAATGCCTTGTCGACGATTTCCAGGGCCTTCTGCGCGCCGGAGAACGTGGAGATATCCAGGCTGCTCAGGGTCGAAGCGGTGGAGCCGGAAGCGGCCGAGGCGGTGGTGATGCCGGCGCCGACGGTGATGCCGGTGGCGCTGGAAGTACCAGCCGACAGCGAGGTGAAGTCCTGGCCAGCCTTCAGCGATTCGATCTGCACCGAGCCGTCGCTCTTGATCGAGGCGTACATGCCGGTCTGGTCCAGCTTGTCGTTGATGGCCGCAGCGACCTTCTTGTTCACATCGGCAGCGGTGTCGCCGGAAGCGACCTTGACGTCGGCGATGGTGACGCTCTTGGCGGCGCCGCTGGCGTCGTTGAACGACAGGCTGATGCCGCTGACCGAACCAGACGCGGTGGCGGTGCCGGTGACGCCAGCGCCGGAGACGGCGGCAGCGAAGCTGGCCTTGCCCAGCGAATCGATGTTGGCGTCGGCGATGCTGTTGATGCCGATGGTCTGGCCGGCATCGGCACCGACCTGGAACAGCGCGCCGGAGAACGAACCATCCAGCAGCTTGGTGCCATTGAAACTGGTCTGATTGGCGACGCGGTCGATTTCACTGGTCAGCTGCTTGACTTCGGAGTTCAGCGCCTCGCGGTCGGTGGACGAATTGGTTGCATTGGCCGACTGCACCGACAGCTCGCGGATACGCTGCAGGTTGTTGCCGATTTCCTGCATCGCGCCTTCGGCGGTCTGGGACAGGGAGATGCCGTCGTTGGCGTTGCGCGAGGCAACGTCCAGGCCGCGGATCTGGGTGGTGAAGCGCTCGGCGATTGCGCCGCCGGCTGCGTCGACGGAAAAGCTGGTGATCCGCTTGCCCGACGAAAGCTGCTGGATGCTCAGCGCCAAGCTGGAGCTGTTGGTGTTGAGGTTACGCTGAGCGTTCAGCGACATTACGTTGGTGTTGATTACCTGTGCCATTTTGATTTCTCCTAAGCGATTTTTCCGGCAAGGGGGACTTGCCCGGAGCCTCCGCAGGGGGGCCATCAAGTTGGCCGTTGCCGCTGCTGAGATGAATAACGGCGTTGCGTCGGGAACCTTTAGCGAAATTCAGTATTTTTTTACTGCTTTTCAGCTGCGGGACGAAATACGTAAGCGTTGTGTATCAAGGGGTTTGGTTGATTCGGCAGCACCCCGTAAATCTTTAGCGTTGGTATAACTGTTCGAAAAATAAACTCCGTCCGCCTGCACAAGCGCGCACGCACAGGAGCGAGGAAAACGCAGGTTTTCTGCTGCAAATCAGCGGATCAGGTTGAACAAGGACGACGACTGCATCTGCTGAAAAATGGTCTGAGCGGCCTGCAGGGAGGCCTTCTCGAGTTGGTACTGCCCGATCGCCGAGGCGTAGTCCAGATCGCGGATCGACGACAGGGTGGTCTTGAGCGTGACTTCGTTGGATTCGAGCAAGGAGTTGGCGTTGTCGATGGCAGACAACTGCGCGCCGCCGGAGGCGCGCGCATCGATCATCTTCGTCGAGGCCTGTGCGATGTTGCGCATGGAGGTCTGCAGCGTATTGATCATCGCCGCCTTCTGCGGCTGCGTCAGCGTGTCGGAAGTGAGCGCGCCGACCAGATCGTCGATGGTGGAGAACACGTCCTTGGTGGTGGAGGCGCCGATCTGAAAACTGTCGCCGACCGCCGGTGCGCCGCTGATGCGCATGCGCACGCCGGCTGCGGTGATGTCTTCGCCATTCTTATAGGTGCCGGTGCTGACCACTGCGTTGGTGCTGTCGCGCACCTCATAGGTGTCGGCGGCGGTGAACTGCACGCTGTAGCTGCCGCCATTCCAGCTGCCGGTACTGGCATCGCGGCTGAAATCCAGCAGCAGCCCGGTGCCGGTATTGGCGTTGGAAGGGTGCGCGTCCACGGTGCCGTCGCCGGTGCGGATGCGCATGAAGATTTCGCTGCCGGGCAGGGTGTCGCTGACAAAGGTGTCCGGCGCCACTTCGACCTGCTTCTGGGTCTGGTCGCCGTTATAGACGACGCCGCCATTGCTCTTGATAAACGGCGCGCTGCCATCGGCGGTGCCGCCGAACAGATAGCGCCCGGTACCATCGGTGCTGTTGGCCAGGCTCACCATGCTGTCGCGTAGTGCGCTCAGTTCCGAGGCGATCGCCTTGCGGTCGTCCGGGCTGAGCGAGGAGTTGTTGGCCTGTACCGCCAATTCGGTGACGCGCGCCATTTTGTCGCCAGCTTGCGAGAGCGCGTTTTCCTGCAGGCCTAGACGGTTCTGCACGTTGTTGGCGTTTTCGCCGAAGCGCGTGATCGCGGCCAGCGCGCGATCCAGACCCACGGCAGTGCCGGCGGCGACCGGATCGTCCTTGGCGGTGACCAGGCGCTGCCCGCTGGACAGCTGCGATTCGAGCTGGTTCAGCCGCGCCTGCTTGGCGCCCATCGAGGCGACCGACTGGCTGTACATCATGCTGGTGGAAATACGGTCGGTCATCAGCGTACGGCGCCCAGGATGGCTTGGAAGATGGTGTCGGCGGTGGAGATCATCTGTGCGGCCGCCTGATAGGCCTGCTGCAGCTTGAGCATGTTGGCGGCTTCCTCATCGAGGTTGACGCCGGAAATCGAATCGCGGCTGGCCTGCGCCTGGTCGTTGATGACCTTCTGCGCGTCGGCGGCGTAATCGGCCGCACGCGCGGCCGAGCCGACCGAGGTGGTCAGTCCCGACAGCGCGCCGTTGAGCGTGACCGTACCGCCGCTGAGCGCTTTGGCATCGTCGATCTTGGCCAGCAACTTGGCATTGCCGTTGTCGCTGGAGCCGGCGCCCATCGGGCCCACGCCGAATGTATCGCCGGCCTTGGGCGCGCCATCCAGCGTGAAGCTCCAGCCGTTGGCGCTGATGGTCTGGCCGGCGGTGTAGGCGAACGGACCGGTACCATCGATGGTGTATTGGTTGGCATCGATGAACTCCACCGACGACGGGGTCAGCAGCCCCGGGTTCTGCGCATTGGCGACCTTGACGTCGCTGATCTTGCCGGAGCCCAGGTTGGCGACGGTGGCGGTGGCCTTGACCGGGGTGGCCGCGGCAATCCGCGACGGGTCGGTGATGGCCACCGACACGGTGCCGGCCAGCCCGGACGTTGGCTGCAGCAGGAATTTGTCGCCGCTGGCCGGGGTGCCGCCGACCACCATGCTGACGCCATTGAGCACCAGCGGGTTGGCCGCGGTGCCGGTGCCGGTCATCGGCACGGCCGCACCAGTGCTGGCGCTGGTGGCTTTCCATACGGTGCCGTCGAAGCTGAGCGTGACGTTCTGCCCGTCCACGGCCGACATATTGCTTAAACTGGCGGTCAGCGAGGCGGTGCCGGTATTGCTCGGGTTGGCCGCAGTGGTGGGCGAGCCGATATTGAAGAAGTTGCCGCCCATCGCGCCGTACAAGTCCATACCCTGGGCGTGACCGGCGTTGAAGGTGCTGGCCATGCCCACCGCAAGGCGGCCCAGTTCGGCCTGGGTCGGCTCCAGCACGCTGCTGCGGAATTCCAACAGGCCGCCGATCTGGCCGCCCAACGAATTGGCGCTGAGGCTGACGTTCTGCCCCTGGGTCTGCATCGCCACCTGTAGCTTGGTCGGCTGGTACGGGTCGGCGACGGTGGTGAGCTTGGACGAGGTCGTCCCCACCACCAGCGCCTGGCCGCCGGCGGTGAAGACATTCATGAAGCCGCCATCCTGGATCACCGCGGTGCCGCCGGTGTAGCCCACCAGTTTGCTCACCAGCGCATCGCGCTGATCGAGCATGTCCGGCGCAGCGTTGGCCGCGCTATTGCCGATGGTGCCGTTGAGCTTGGCGATCTGCTGCGTCAAACGGTTGACTTCGTCCACCGAGGACGTCAATCCGCTGTTGACCTCGTTGCTCAGGCTGTCCATCTGCCCGTTGAGCTGCTTGAAACGCGTCGCCAGCGAGTTGCCGCTGTCGAGCATGCTCTGGCGCTCGGCGGTGGAGGAGGCATTGGACGACACCGCGCTGGTGGAATCGAAGAAGTTCGACCACAGTCCGGCCACGTTGGTGGCGGTGTTGGAATACAGCGAGTCCACGCGGTTGGACAGCGACGACAGCTGCTGCAGGCGCGAGAGTTCGCCGCCGCTGTCGAGCAGGCGCGAGATGGCCAGCTGGTCCGCCACCCGGCCCACATCGGTGATCTTGGCGCCATTGCCCACGAACGCGTAGCCCATGTCGGTAGGCGTGCGCGTTGCAAATTCCACGCGTTGGCGGCTGTAGCCTTCGGTATTGATGTTGGCGACGTTATGGCTAACGGTCGACAACGCCCGTTGGAAGGCGATCAGCGCGCTGGTCCCGGTGGACATGATGGACATGGGCGTTTACCTCAACGACGGATGGTGCCAAGCCCGGCAGGCTCGGCGGTGCTGGCGTAACGGTTGGACAGATCTGCCGCTGCGTTGCCGATGGCGGCGACCGCACGGTCGATGGTCGGGCCGTTGGCGATCGCCGCGATCTTGGCTGCGTAGCCCGGATCGGTGGCATAACCAGCCTGTTGCAAGCCGCGTGCAAAACCGCGGATATCGGTGCCGGCCTGCAATGCGCCCTGGTAGCGGCTGTTGTTCTTCAGCAGGCGCACGTAGTCGGCAAAGCTTTCCTCGGCCGAACCATAGGCCCGAAAATCGGCGGTTTCGGTGGTTTTGACGCCGTTGACGTATTCATGGGTGCCGGTGGTGACCTTGTTGCCGCTCCAGCCGGTGGCCTTGATGCCGAACAGGTTGTTGGAATCGCCACCGTTGCCGATGCCACGCCGTCCCCAGCCGGTTTCCAGCGCGGCCTGTGCGACCAGCGCACGCGGGTCCACGCCCAGTTCGCGCGCGGCTTTCTGTGCGTGCGTCCAGATCTTGGCGACAAAGCCTTCCGGCGTGCGCTCGCCCAGGCTGGACGCAGCAGTGCTGGCCGCGCTCGCGTTGACGGCGGCATTGGCATCGGCGGCATCGCTGGCGGCCACATCGGCCCAGCGGTCGTTGGCCGACGGCCAGCTCAGCGCGGCTGCGTCGTCGCTGCCGGCATCGCTGCCGCCGCTGCGCCCGGCGATCAGATCCAGCACCTGGCTCATGCCGATACCGCCCAGGCCGCCTGCGTTGAGTCCGCCGGTCGTGCCGGTGCCGGCACCGACGCTGCCGACGGCGCCATCGCGTGCCGGCAACGGCAGCGATGCATCGCGCTTGCCGGCCACCAGCGCATACGCCTTGGCCGCGTTGGCGGTGGTCAGCGAGGTGTTCAACGCCGGGCCGCCGGTGTCGCCGCTCAACTGCTTGGAGATCATCGCCGACAGGCCCAGTCCCTTGCCTTCGGTCAGCGCCTTGGCCATCTGTTGGTCGTACATCTCGCGGAACATCTGGTTTTCGCCAGGAAACATCGGGTCGCCGGAGCTGGCATCGCGCATGCTCTTGACCAGCATCTGCGCGAACTGGCCTTCGAGCTGACGTGAGACCTTGTCGATCTTTGCCGGATCGGCCTTGGTGCTCGGGTTGAGATCAATGGGCAAGGCTGCGATACGCATGTCAGATGACCTCTAGCTCCGCCGTCAGCGCGCCAGCCTGCTTCAGGGCTTCGAGAATGGCGACCAGGTCGCCGGGAGCCGCGCCCACTTCGTTGACCGCGCGAACGATCTGATCGAGCGTGGTGCCGCCTTCGAACTTGAACATGCGGCTGCCTTCGGAGGTGGCCGTGATCGTGGACTGCGGCGTCACCGTCGTGCGGCCGCCACTGAAGGCGCCCGGCTGACTGACGTTGGTGTTTTCGCTGATGGTCACGGTGAGCGAGCCATGCGCAATGGCGGCCGGCATCACCCGCACCAGCTGGCCGATCACCACGGTGCCGGTGCGTGCATTGACCACGATCTTGGCCGGTGCATCGCCCGGCGAGAGTTCGACGTTTTCCAGTCGCGCCAGCAGGCCGATACGCGCGCCCGGGTCGGTGGGCGAGCGCACCGCCACGGTCACGCCATCGACCGCACGCGCGGTGCCGGCGCCGAAGCTGCTGTCGATCGCCGCGACCATGCGCGAGACGGTGGTGAAATCGTTCTGATGCAGGTTGAGGGTGATCTCGCCGCTGCCGGCAAACACGTCCGGCAGGGCGCGCTCGACGGTGGCGCCGTTGGGAATGCGGCCGACGCTGGGAATATTGACCGATACCCGCGAGCCATCCTTGCCCTGCGCGCCGAAACCGCCGACCACCAGGTTGCCCTGGGCCATCGCATAGACTTGGCCGTCGGCGCCTTTGAGCGGTGCCATCAGCAGCGAGCCGCCACGCAGCGACACCGCGTTGGCGATCGAGGAGACGGTGATGTCGATCGGCTGGCCCGGCTTGGCGAACGGCGGCAGCTCGGCGTGGATCGCCACCGCCGCGACGTTTTTCAGCTGCGGGTTGACGTTCGCCGGAACATTGACGCCCAGCTCCCCGAGCAGGTTTTTCAGGCTCTGCACGGTGAAGGGCGCCTGGCTGGTGCGGTCGCCGCTGCCGTCCAGGCCGACCACCAGGCCGTAGCCGACCAGCGCGTTGCCGCGCACGCCGCCGACCTGGGCGAGATCCTTGATGCGTTCGGCCGATGCCGGTGCGGCAATCGCGCAGAGCGCGACGGCGGCAGCGAGCAGACGGAAGGGCAGGGAAGACAGATTCATGGTCGCAGGCTCAGTAGGGCGACAGACGGGAATTGAAGAAGCGGCTCAGCCAGCCCATCGCGTTGGACTGCGCGATCGCGCCGCGGCCGCCGTAAGCGATGCGGGCATCGGCCACCTTGCTCGAGGGCACGGTGTTGTCCGGGGCGATGTCGGCGGCGCGCACGATGCCTTGCACCTGCACCAGTTCGTCGCCCTGGGTCAGGCGCAGATTCTTCTGCCCCTGGATCACCAGATTGCCGTTGGGCAGGCGCTGCATCACGGTGACGGTCACGCTGCCCTGCATGCGGTTGCTCTGCGCGGTATTGCCCTTGCCATCGAAGCTGCGATCGCCGCTCAGCGAGTTCTGCAGCACGTTCAAGCCACCGACGGTGAGCGGTGCACCCAGCAATGTCGGTGCGGCCATGGTGGTCGCGTCCTTCTTGCTGATGCTGGTGTTGGCGGTAGACGAGGCGGTGGTGCTTTCCACCAAATTCACCGTCAGCAGATCGCCAACGTCGCGTGCGCGACGGTCGCCGTAGAGGTTCAGGCCCGGGCCGGCAGCGTAGATCGCACCGGCGGTGGGCTGCGCCACCGGCGCGACCACCGGCACGATCGGCGCCAGCTCGGCGAACGGCCGCACGTCGCCGGCTGCCACGCAGCCACCCAGCAGCGCGCTGCAGGCAATGGCGAAGCACAGGGAGGAGAGAGAGGGCAGGCGGGACATGGCGTGAGTTCCTGAGAGGGCAGCGACCGGCAAGCCGATCAGACGTTGTTGTTCAAGTAACCGAGCATCGAGTCGGTGGTGGAAATCGCCTTGGCATTCATTTCGTAGGCGCGCTGCGTCTCGATCATGCTCACCAGCTCTTCCACCGTATTGACGTTGCTGCCTTCCAGCGCGCCCTGCACGGTGGTGCCCAGGCCATTGAGGCCGGGGGTGCCGTTCTGCGCGGGGCCGGAGGCGGTGGTTTCGACGAACAGGTTCTCGCCCTTGGCTTGCAGACCCGAGGGGTTGATGAAGTCGGTCAGCGTCAACGAACCGATTTCCTGCGCCGCGGCCTGGCCGGCCAGGGTCACGCTGATGGTGCCGTCGTTGCCGATGGTCAGCGACTGCGCGCCTTGCGGCACCTGGATGCCGGGCTGCAGCGGGTAGCCGCTGTTGGTGACGACTTCGCCCTGCGCATTGATCTGGAAAGTGCCGTCGCGGGTGTAGGCGGAGGTGCCGTCGGGCATCTGCACCTCGAAGAAGCCGCGCCCGTTGACCATCACGTCGAGCGCGCGGCCGGTCTGCTGCTGGCTGCCCTGGTCGAAGCCTTTGAAGGTAGAAACCACCCGCACACCGGTACCCAACTGCAGGCCGGTGGGCAGCTGCGTCTGCGCGGAGGTAGAACCGCCTGGCGCACGCACCTGTTGATACAGCAGGTCTTCGAACGCGGCACGGTCGCGCTTGAAGCCGGTGGTATTGGTATTGGCCAGGTTGTTGGAAATGACCGACATGCGCGTCTGCTGCGCATCCAGTCCGGTTTTGGCGACCCACAAAGCCTGATTCATGACCCGATTCCTCGTTAGACCCGGGGATGTGTTCCGGGTACGGCTGGGTACATGCACGTGCCGTGCCAAACCCGCGTCGGAATCTTGCCGGCTGTGCGGTCGATCACGTGGCGCAAGGCCGAGACGCGGCGGCCAGGAGACGATGCATCGTTGCGCTGGAGGGGCCGGACAACCGCAGGGATGTAGCGGGGTGCAGACAGCAAGCCAGTGAACGTTGATGCCTTCCGTTATTGCTTGCCGATCAGCAGCGGCCAACCGTGGAAGCGCGGTGTCGTCTCCGGGGGCGAGACCGTGTAGCGGCATGGATGCCGCTACCGAGCCTCCACGGACGGATTCACGGCGTGTCCCGCTCCCGGAGACGGCGCCGCGCATCGACCAACCCGCTTACTACAGCTATCCGGTCACAAGGTCTCCAACCATCACCGCTGCCAATTTGCGCGCATGCGGCGGTCTGCTGAGGGCGCTTGCACGCGTGTAGGCATGGGACACGCCGTGAATCCGTCCATGTAGCAACTGTGTTGGTCAGGACCTCAATCCGCGACCTTTGATCAGTTTCCTTCGGGCGTGTTCATCGGTAGGTGCCGGCCGCTG
>NZ_MDEE01000028.1 GCF_002939865.1 Xanthomonas dyei | reverse complement strand
ATGGTGCTGACCCAGCGCATGGCACGGCCCATCAACTCCATGCCGAAGTCCTGAATTTCCCGGTTGAAGTAGTCGTTGACCAGCTTGAAGAAAACGAAATCGCCGAGATTGGCGTCCGCCAGCGGCTGCAGCCAGCTTGCCGCGCCATGAAAAAAAACGTCCATTGCTGTTTGCCTGTGCGTCGTGATCTGGGCTTTGGTTGCCCGCTAATTCATTTGGACAGCGCAATCTTCAATGCTGCTGCTTGCACGACCTGTCCCAGCAAATTGCCCTTGTCGCCTTCCAGTGCGCGCTTGGCCAGCAAGGTCTGGTCATCCTTGAGTCCCGCAATATAGACGTCGTAGGCTTTCATCTTGGCTTCCCAATGACTCATTTCCAGCGCATTACGTGCCGTGAAACGCTTTACTTCGTTGTCGTTGGCTGCCAATGCGCCTTGTTTAGTACCCACTCTACCGCGTTGGCGCTCAATGGCCTCAAATTCGGTGTTGCGCTGCACCAAGCGCTTGAGCATGGTGACTGATTCGTTGTATTGGGCATTTTGCGCCATGACAATGCGGGCGCAGACTTTCATCTGCTCCTCCGCCATCTTCCCGGTCATCGTGGGGGCGATGGACTTGATCTGCTCGAGAATGCCTGCGATGCCGCTGGCTTGTGCTCCCGGGCAGGCGAACTCAAGACCGTAGCCTGGTTCCCGCAAGACGAACTTATCGTCCAGAGGGGGGCGCAGAAAGTTCAAACTCGTCAAATTGATTAGTTGCTGTTTGTAATGATCCAACTCCTGCTGATACTGCCTGGCTGTCTCGGCCCAGCGCTTGGCCTGTTCCGCATACTCCGCGATATCCTTTCCCTCTCCCGTCGGGTTGACGATGACCACTTGCGCGTTGGCGGAGCCTGCGCACAGTCCAATGGTTAGCAGCACGCCGGTGGCAAGGCGGGAAATCGGATGGCGGAGGCGGCAGGAACGTGCGGTCATGGCGAGTCTCGTCGATCTTTTCGGTATAGATGAGTGGCGGGAACAGCGGCAGCAAAAACAGCGGTGAATGCCAGATGCGCGTTCAGCGGGACGGTCCGGCTTTATAAATCATGCGCTCGTCGCGGGTGAGTGAGGCCGTTTCGTCCAGACACAGACTCCCTGGCGGCACTGGCTGACCACCGGGGAAGACTGGAGATGATTGCCTGCTGGGCCATGATCCTTATGCGCGATGAGGCAGGTTTGGTGCGAACTGTGGCACACACTTAACCAAATTTCTACTAATAAGGTAGGGCTGCCCTCCCAGGGGGAGTCGCTCAGGCGCGGTCTGGCTTGCTCTGCCAATTTTTGTAAGAAAATCCCTACAGTCAATCGCGGCATTTGCCGGCCCCCGCAATCTCCTTTGCCGGGCCCGTTGACAATCAATGGACAGCGGACTCGGCACGGCGCCAGCCGGAGCCGGCAGGCACTCCGGTACACGCACGCGCTGGCTTCGGCAGCCGGAATCGGCTGCATCCCGGCGCCGCTAAAGCCCAGCGGCGGCGCTGTCACAAATGCCCGGGCTGGCGGCCGTCCTCCCCCTGTCAGCCCTCCCACACCGGCAATTTCTTCGCCACCGCCACGTTCTTCAACGTCACATACTTCGGCAGGCCGTCGTTGCCATAGGCCAGCGGGGCTTCGCCCTTGATCAGTGGGGCGAAATAGCGGCGGGCGCGCTCGGTGATGCCGAAGCCGTCCTTGCGCAGGAAGCTGGGCGGCATCTTCTTTTCGTGATTGGCCACCTTGTGCAGCGGGGCGGGCACGATCTTCCAGCGGTAGGGGGCGTCGCTGACGCGTTCGATCACCGGGATCACCGCGTTCATGCCCTTGAGTGCGTATTGCACGGCGGCCTTGCCGACGGCCTGGGCCTGTTCCCAGTCGGTCTTGGAGGCGAGGTGGCGCGCGGAACGCTGCAGGTAATCCGGCAGGGTCCAGTGCACCTTGTAGCCCAGTTCCTGTTTGACCTGCGCGGCCAGGAATGCAGCGACACCGCCCAGTTGCGCGTGGCCGAATGAGTCGGCTGCGCCACCGGCATCGGCGACGAAGTTGCCGTGTGCGTCCTGGATGCCTTCGCTGGCGACCACCACGCACCAGCCGACCTTTTCGACGACCTGTTTCACCTTGGCCAGGAACGCGGCTTGGTCGTAGGCGCGCTCGGGCAGCAGGATGATCTGCGGTGCATCGTCCGGGCCCTGACCTGCGAGCCCCGCTGCGGCCGCAAGCCAGCCGGCGTGGCGGCCCATCGCTTCGTAGATGAAGACCTTGGTGGAGGTGTCGGCCATCGCGGCGACATCCAGTGCGGCTTCGCGCACCGACACCGCGGTGTATTTGGCCGCCGAGCCGAAGCCGGGGCAGGTATCGGTCACCGCAAGATCGTTGTCGATGGTCTTGGGCACGCCGATGCAGTGCAGCGGGTAGCCGTAGGCCTTGGCCAGCTGCGACACCTTCCATGCGGTGTCGGCCGAATCGTTGCCGCCGTTGTAGAGGAACCAGCGCACGTCATGTGCGCGCAGCACGTCGAGCAGGCGTTCGTACTTGGCGCTGTCCTGTTCGAGCGACTTGAGCTTGTAGCGGCACGAGCCGAACGCGCCGCCGGGTGTCTGCGCCAGTGCGGCAATCGCGGACGCCGATTCCTTGGAGGTATCGATCAACTCCTCGCGCAGCGCGCCCAGGATGCCGTTGCGGGCGGCCAATACCTTGATCTTGCGCGCACGCGCTTCGGTGATAACGCCGGCAGCGGTGGCGTTGATGACGGCGGTGACGCCGCCGGATTGGGCATACAACAAGTTGCCAGTGGACATAGGGGGACGGGCTCCTCACATGGAAACATGGCGCAGGGGACAGTGCCGGGACATTCCCCGGATGGGGTAAGCTGCACGACCATACGGTCAGTGCTGGCGAAGGCTTGAGTCTAACGCCGCCAACCGCAACGCGTTTTTATTCGAAAGTGGAGTCCACTGATGCGATTGGTTCTGTTGGGACCGCCCGGTTCGGGCAAGGGCACCCAGGCGACACGTCTCAAAGATTCGTTTGAGATCCCGCACATTTCCACCGGCGACCTGCTGCGTGCCGAAGTGGCCGCCGGCTCGCCGCTCGGCCTGAAGGCCAAGGAAGTCATGGCACGCGGCGATCTGGTGTCCGACGACATCCTGCTCGGCATGCTGGAGTCGCGGCTTGGTCAGGCCGATGTCGCCAAGGGGTTCATCCTCGATGGTTATCCGCGCAATGTGGCGCAGGCCAATGCGCTGGACAATCTGCTCAGCAAGATCGGTCAGCCACTGGATGCGGTGGTGCAGCTAGATGTGGCCAGCGAGTTGCTGGTCGAGCGCATCGCCGGGCGTGCCAAGGCCGAAGGCCGTGAGGACGACAACCCGGAATCGGTGCGCAAGCGTCTGCAGGTCTATACCGACTCAACGGCGCCGGTGATCGGCTTCTACGAGCAGCGCGGCAAGTTGGCGCGTGTGGATGGCGTTGGGTCGCTGGACGAAGTGCTGGAACGCATCAGCAAGGCGCTCGGCCGCTGAGTTACCCGGACCGGGCGCAACGCCCGGTCTGTGTTTACCGCGTGCCTGTTGGCCGCGCCGTCTGCAGATCAAGACCCCGGAAAAGAAAAACCCCGGCCATACAAGATGACCGGGGCAGAATAACGCCAGTAATGAGCTTGCTCAGAGCCCCAACAGCATGAGCTCCCTGGGGAATGGTCTCTTGGGGAGTAGAACCAAAAGGGTGCTGCGACTGGCGTTCAGCATAGTGAGGGATGTGACGCAGTTCGCATATCGGGAAATTCCCGACAGTACGGTAGGAGTTTCCTGACAGCGGCGCCTGGTGCGGATCGGAATGTCCTGCAACTCCGGTGATCGGCGACAATGTGCTCCATGAGCAAACTCCACATCCTCGGCATCGCCGGGACTTTCATGGGCGGTGTGGCCGCCCTGGCACGCGAGCTGGGCTGGCAGGTAGAAGGCAGCGACCAGGCCATCTATCCACCGATGTCCACCCAGCTGGAAACGCTCGGGATTTCGCTGGTCCAGGGCTACGCGCCTTCCAATATTTCCGCCGACGCCACCGAGGTGGTCATCGGCAATGCCTTGTCGCGCGGCAATCCGGCTGTGGAAGCGGTGCTCGATGCAGGCCGCCGCTATAGCTCCGGCGCCCAATGGCTGGCCGAGCAGGTCCTGCCGGGCCGCGACACGCTGGCGGTCGCCGGTACCCATGGCAAGACCACCACCACCACCATCCTGAGCTATCTGCTGGAGGCGGCCGGGCGCGCGCCGGGCTTTTTGATCGGCGGCGTGGCCGAGGATTTCGGCGTGTCGGCACGGCTGGGGCAGGGGCGCGCGTTCGTGGTGGAAGCAGACGAATACGACACCGCCTTCTTCGACAAGCGCAGCAAGTTCGTGCACTACCGGCCGCTGGTGGCGATCCTCAACAACCTCGAATACGACCACGCCGATATTTTCCCTGACGTGGCCGCCATCCAACGGCAGTTCCATCATCTGGTCCGCACCGTACCGGCGCGCGGGCGGCTGATCGTCAATGGCGAAGACGCGCGGCTTGCCGAGGTGTTGGCGATGGGCTGCTGGACGCCGGTGGAGCGCTTCGGTTTCGATGCGGCGCTGGAGTGGAGCGCGCGCTTGGTGGCCGCCGATGGCAGCGTGTTTGCGGTCGCGCATCGCGGCGTGGAGATCGGCCAGGTGCAGTGGCAGCTGGTCGGGCGGCACAACGTGCTCAACGCACTGGCGGCGCTTGCGGCAGTGCAGGCGGTGGGCGTGGATCCGGCAACGGTGATGCCGGCGCTTGCGCACTTTCAGAGTGTCAAACGCCGACTGGAAGTGTTGGGGCAGGCGCGCGGCATCACCGTCTACGACGACTTCGCGCATCATCCCACCGCCATTGCGACCACCTTGCAGGGGCTGCGTGCGAAGGTGGGCGCGGCGCGTGTGCTGGTGGCGATGGAGCCGCGCAGCAATTCGATGCGGTTGGGCGCGCATGCGCAGGCGTTGGCGCCGTCGCTGCACGATGCCGACGCGGTGGTGTTCCTGCATCGTCCCGAGTTGCCATGGGATGCGGCACCGATCATCGCGCAGGTGCGCGGGCAGGCGCACGTGGCGCATGACGTGGAGGCGTTGCTGCAGACGCTGGGCGACATCGTGCAGCCGGGCGACCATGTGGTGTTCATGTCCAATGGTGGGTTCGACGGCGCGCCGCGTCGCTTCCTGGCGCAGCTGTCGTGATGGCATCGATCGCGGACACTGACGACACCAGCGCTTTGCCGCTGTTTCCGTTGCACAGCGTGTTGTTGCCGGGCGCGGCGATGGGGCTGCGCGTATTCGAGCGCCGCTATCTGGATCTGGTGCGCGAATGCGGGCGTAACGGCACCAGCTTCGGCGTGTGTCTGATCCTGGATGGCAATGATGTGGGCGTACCGGCAACACCGGCGGCGTTCGGCACCGAAGTGCGGATCGAGGATTTCGATGTCGGCGCCGATGGCGTGCTGGTGCTGCGCCTGCGCGGCACGCGTCGCTTTCATGTGCAGCGCTCGCGTATCCGCGACAACGGCTTGTTGGTGGGCGAGGTGAGCTGGTGCGAACCCGACCCCGACGACGAATTGCGGCCCGAGCACAGCCTGTTGGCAACCGTGCTCGAGCGCATGCTCGAACAGGTGGGTGGCGAATTTGCCTCGGTCGGTCCGGGGTTGCTGGATCAGTCCGCGTGGGTAGGCTGGCGGCTGGCCGAGTTGTTGCCATTGACCGAGCAGCAACGCTTGTCGTTGTTGCAGCAGGACGACCCGCATCAGCGTCTGGAGCAGTTGCTGGCCTGGATGCCCTGAGCGCGGGCAATCACGTAGCGCGGCCAATCAGCGGGCGCCGCTGCGCATCGGGTGCGAAGGAAGCGAGCGTGGATAGGCACCGCATGCGTATTCCGGGCATCGGCCGCAGCTAGTCAATGATCGCGCAGAAGTGTTTTGCTCTCGCGAGGCACTGCTTTTATCGCTCCCATCACCGCACTTGCACCGCTGTAGCGGCAAACTTCTTACGCTTGAGTGCGCTAGCGATGGCATCCATGCACTGGATGCGCGCAAGGGCGATACGCGTTTTTAGTGAGGGAGTGTGCCTTGATCATCGATGTGAAACCGCGTGTGGCGGATGTAGTCAGTCAGGTCTGGCGGACCCTGGCGGTGTTGTTTGTCTGGGACGTGTTGATCACGATCATCTATTACGTGCTGCCGTTCCGCGCTCCGGCATTGCCGTTGACCATCTTCGGCTCGGCACTGGCGTTATTCCTGGGCTTTCGCGCCAATTCCACTTATCAACGCTGGTGGGAAGGACGTGTGTTGTGGGGCCAGATGATCAATGCATCGCGCAACCTGGTGCGCCTGAGCGTCAGCATCCTGTCTGCACCAGAAGCCGCGGCATTGGGGCGCACGATCGCGCTACGGCAGATCGCCTACGTCAATGCGTTGCGCTGCCAGCTGCGGCGGTTGCCGGTGGCGATGGCCTTGGAGTCGCGGTTGGATGCCGACGAAGTGGCAGCGGTGATCACGCGTACGAACGTGGCCAATGGCTTGCTCGATACGACAGGCCGTGCCGTGGAACAGGCGCGGCGCGATGGCTGGATCGACAGCATCCAGCAGGCCAGCGTCGAGCGCATTCTGGTGGATATCGCCAACGCGCAGGGCGGCATGGAGCGGCTGAAAAATACGCCGTTGCCGTATCAGTACCGCTTCTATCCGAACCTGTTTACGCGGCTGTTTTGCGTGCTGTTGCCGATCGGTCTGGTGGAAACGTTGCAATACGCCACGCCGGTAGGGTCGACGGTCGCCGGCTTGATGTTTTTGGCGGTGCTGAAGATCGGCGATGAGCTGGTCGACCCGTTCGCCAACACCATCCACGATCTGCCGCTGGACACCATGTGCCGCACGGTGGAGATCGATGCCCTGCAGGCAATTGGCGAACCCGCACCGGAGCCGATGCAACCGGTGGATGGGGTGTTGTGGTGAGGTGTTGCGCGCTTGACCAACGCGGCTTGTGCGCATCCAAACGGCGCTGAAGCACAAGCTCTCGGTCACCTTGAGAGGTAGTGGAGCGATGCGGATGCGTTGGTTGTAGAGCGGCTGATCTGCGGCTTGGGTGCAGGGCCCTTGCCCGCTCACCCTCGCTGGACACGCTGCAAGTACATCCCTGTAAGCTCTTACGCGGCATCCATGCCGCGTAAGGTCCCGCGACGGTGGGCGGGCAAGGGCCAGTCGAGATGGTCGGTGTGCTTGGTTGCAAGTAGGACATGACGTGCGTTGTTTGGATGACGCTGGGTCCGATCAGCTTCCTAACGCAAACCGAGCAACAGGCAGGCGTTCAAAGAAACCGCCGACCAACGTCCTGGTGCGGTGTCCTCGCCGCTTGCGGGACCGTTGGCGGCATGGATGCCGCCATCGAGCCCCCATGGATGGGTTTACGGCGTGTCCCGCAAGCGGCGAGGGCACCGCGCGCTCGACGAGCTAAGCTTTTACCCTGAAATTCAGCGGCCCCCAGACGACGCCAGCACACTATCGCCATCGAGACAGTGTTCAAGAGGTGCTGCTGGCACCCCATATCTACAGGGCTGCGCGATCACTGGCCGATCGTCGTTGTTGTCCGATCGATCAACGGCGCTGTTGTAGCTGACCCGATGCAGCCAGATCGGACGCAGTGGTTTCCGCCTGCGATGCAGCGTTGTCTTTGTTCTCGCCACGCACCGCGTTACCCGACGTACTGTCGATCAAGATCACCGGCACCTGCGAGCGGCGGCGCTGCTCCACGCGATGCGGCAGCGGGCCGAGTGCGTCGCGCAACGCGCTGAGTGCAGGGTCCACGCCGCGTAATGGGTACCACAGGCCGATCAGGCTGAAGTGGCGGCTGTAGCGCAAGGTCTGCGTGCTGCCGACCCACAGCGGTTGCGCGTTGGGTTGCAACCGTGCGGCTGCTGGCCACAGCCGTAACACATGCACGTGCCCGGGCCCGGCGTGACGCACCATCAGCAGGGCTTCCACTTGTGTGTCCAGCGTGGCCGGCAGGATCGGTACTTCGTCCGGGCGGCCGCTGACATCCAGCAGATGCAATGCCTGCTCCCAGCCGGCCTGCGGTTGTGTCCGCCAGCCGCGTGCTTCGAGCTGGCGTTGCAGCGGCGCGAGCGGGCCGGCCACTTGTACGTCCAGTGGCCAGCGCTGGTCGTCGTCGAATTCATTGCGACGTGCCGGCAGCAGCCGCCATTGCCCCTCCCACCAGTCGCTGGCGGGCAGGTCCATCAGCAGCGGCGGTGGCGGTTCGAACTTGGCCAGCTTGGTGCCAAGATTACGCGGCGCAAAGAAGATCGCGCAGCTTACGAACACGCCGTAGAAGATCCACGACACCGGCTTGACCCAGAACGCGCGGGTGGCGCGGCGGCGATACGCAATGCCCAGGACCAGTAGCCAGAAGATGCCGAACAACATGCCGCCGACCACGTCGCTGAGCCAGTGGGCGCCCAGGTACAGGCGTGCGAAGCCGATCAGCGAAACGATGGCGCCACTGACCAGATACGGCCAGACGCGGCGGCGGCCGGGCAGTTCGCGTGCGATCAACAGCGCGAAAAACCCGAACCCGATCGTGGCCATCGTGACCGCCACCGACGGAAATCCGAACCCGCTGCTGGCGGCCGGCGGGCGCACCACCTGCACGGTGGCGCCCAGCAACTGCGTCAGGGCCAGGCCAAACGCCAGTGCGATCACCCAATGCGCCACCGCCATCCAGCGCCGACGCCAGGCCAGGTAGCCCATCGCTGCGGCGATCGCCGGCAACAACACCTGCCAATCGCCCAGCGAGGCCAGAGCCACCATTGGGTAGTCGGCCAGCGGGTTGCGCAGCGCCAGCATCAAATCGTGCACGGCCAGGTCCACGCGCAGCGGTTCGCCATGCGCCAGCACCACCATCAGTAACACGAACCAACCCCAGCCCAGCAGCAACAGCATCAGCGCCATCATCGCCAGCGGGACCGACTCGCGCCGGCGTGGGTCGAACACGCTGACCGACCAGTTGCCCAGCACCGGGTGCCGATGCGACCACTCCAGCAACCGCGCCAGCAGGGCATCCAGATGGCCTGCCGACCAGCGGTACGAATACAGCACCACCGCCCAGGCCAGGCCGATCACCGCAGCCAGCAAGGTAACCACCACGAACAGGCGCCCGGCGACTGCGGCGACCGCGTCGTAGGCGGTGCCCAACACCCAGCCCGGCACCAGAAACAGCAGCGCCCACGACACGCAGGCCAGCCCGCTGGCAAACAGATAGCGCTTGAACGGCATGTGCGACATGCCGGCGATGGCGGGCACGAACGGCCGCACCGCGCCGACATAGCGCGCGATCAGAATGCTCTTGAAGGCATTGCGTCGGAACAGCAGCTCACCGCGTTCCAGCAACTGGGGATAGCGGCGAAACGGCCAATACGTGTGCAGCTGGTGGCCCCAGCGATGGCCCACCCAGAAGCTCAACGCATCGCCGACGAACGCGCCCAAGGCCGCGCACACCATTGCATACGGGCCGTTGATCTGGCCGAGCCCGATCAGCACGCCGATGGCGAACAGCAGCGGCAGCGCGGGCACGATGGCACCAAGCACGATCACCGCATCGCAGAATGCGATGGCAAAGATCACCACGCCAGCCAAGGTGGGGTGGTGTCCGATCCACTCCAGCGTGGCGTCGATCGATGAGTTCATTCCCGAATTATAAGTGGGCAGGGCGACGACTGACTTGCGCCATGCTCACATCGGCCGGTCGGCTTCACCTGAGGTTGCAACCAGGCCGCCGTGCGCGCCGATGTCATCGGCATCCACGTCAACAGTGGTATGGCGATGCGGGCCGCCCGCCTACAATGGGGAATGAGTCACGAGCCCGCCGACAATCTCCCGCTGAAGTCCGATACGTTCGGGCGTATTTTGTTGATCCGCGACGCTGGCCGGGTGTTCGTGCGGCGCGACCTGAGCGTGGCGCCATGGGGTCTGCGTGGGGTGGCCTGGTGGCTGGCACGTCGCGAAGCGCTGGCGCTGCGGCAGCTGGATGGCCTGCCGCACACGCCACGCTTGTTGCATTGGGATGGGCGCCATCTGGACCGCAGCTATCTGGCTGGCGATGCGATGTACCAGCGCCCGCCACGCGGTGATCTGGCGTATTTCAGGCAGGCGCGCAGGCTGTTGCAGCAGCTGCATCGGTGTGGCGTGGCCCACAACGATCTGGCCAAGGAAGCCAACTGGCTGGTGCAGGACGATGGCAGCCCGGCGGTGATCGATTTCCAGCTGGCGGTGCGCGGCCACCCACGCGCGCGCTGGATGCGTCTGCTTGCACGCGAGGATCTGCGCCACCTGCTCAAGCACAAGCGCATGTATTGCCCGGCCGCGATCACGCCGGTGGAACGTCGCGTGCTCAAGCGCAGGTCATGGGTGCGCGAGCTGTGGTTCGCCACCGGCAAACCGGTATATCGCTTCGTGACTCGGCGCATCCTGCACTGGGAAGACAACGAGGGGCAGGGGCCGAAGCCCTGAGTAGCCGGGATTGGGCATTAGGGATTGGGGATTCGCAAAAGCGAATCGCGTGAGTTGATTGGTCGTCGGCTGCTGGACGTTCAAGGCGCTAAGCTCTTGCGATTGCCGATCCCGATTCCCGATTCCCATGACGCTAAAAGACAAAACGCTCTTCATCACCGGTGCCTCGCGTGGGATTGGTTTGGCGATTGCGTTGCGGGCGGCGCGCGATGGGGCGAATGTGGTCATCGCGGCCAAATCGGCGGTGGCCAATCCCAAGTTGCCTGGCACCATTCACAGCGCTGCCTCTGCAGTCGTTGCGGCAGGTGGAAAGGCGCTGGCGCTCAAATGCGATATCCGCGACGAAGCGCAGGTGCACGCCGCGGTTGCCGCCACCGTGGAAGCGTTTGGCGGCATCGATATCCTGGTCAACAACGCCAGCGCGATCTGGTTGCGCGGCACCTTGGATACGCCGATGAAGCGCTTCGACCTGATGCAACAGGTCAACGCGCGCGGCAGTTTTGTGTGCGCGCAAGCCTGCCTGCCGCATCTGTTGAAGGCGCCCAATCCGCACATCCTCAGCCTTGCCCCACCGCCATCGTTGAACCCGGCGTGGTGGGGTGCGCATACCGGCTACACGCTGGCCAAGATGGGGATGAGTCTGGTGACACTGGGGCTGGCCGCTGAGTTCGGCCCGCAGGGCGTGGCGGTCAATGCGTTGTGGCCGCGCACGGTGATTGCCACCGATGCGGTCAACATGCTGCCGGGCGTGGACGCCGCTGCCCGCCGTCGCCCGGAGATCGTGGCCGATGCGGCGCATGCGGTGCTGACCCGCACTGCGGCCGGTTTCCACGGGCAGTTTCTGATCGACGAAGAGGTGCTGACGCAGGCCGGTGTCACCGACTTCAGCGGTTATGCGGTCGATTCGTCACGGAGCCTGTTGCCGGATCTGTTTCTCGACTGAGCGGCTGACAGAACGACTGCATAGCCGACAGGCGGGCGCGGCCGGTGCTCGGCTCGGCGTGTACGACGCATACGCTGCGGTGCCGGGAGCGCCGTCCACACCTGCCTGTCGATTGCTCGCTCTGGTTTTTGTCGCCCGGTGCAGGTGGCCGTGCGCCGATCCATCGATGCAGACGCTGCGAGTCATTCGTCCACGAAAAAACGATTGACCTTGTGCGCATCACCGCCTGCCGCGCAGACGAACGCCGTCGTCCACTTCGCTGCCGAGCACGATGATTTCACGCCGCAGTTTGCTATCGTGCGCGGCTGAAACCGTTTCCAACAAGGACGTTTGCCTGTGTTCCTGAAGTCCGGCGCGTTTGCGCCCGCCCTGTTCGTGCTTGCGCTGTGCGCCGGCTGCAGCAAACAGATCCGCCGACCGGCAACGCGACTGCCAGCAAGCGCGCCGATGCGCCGAGCGATGCGCAGCATGCGCTCAACGCCAAACTCGGTGCGTATATCGATTGCTTCAACCGCGTCGATCTGCCGGTGCATACCGGTGCCAAGCATTACATCGGTTCGATTGACGATGCAGCCGCCGGCCCTAGCGGGCGCGAAACGCGCGTGGCCGGCCCCTACGACATCAGCGACTTCGACATGAAGGAGTGCGATGCGCCGGTCAGCGCGGCGGCTGCGGCGCAACCGTCGCTGCCGGCACTGGATGCGGCGGCCCGGCAGTATCACGCGGCCTTGCAGGCGCTGCGGCCGATCAGTCACCAGGTGGCCGATTACTACGCGCGCCAGGATGATGAAGACGACCAGTTCGCCAAGGGCAAGCGACTGCACGCGCCGTTGATGGCGGCGCTGGAGCGTTATGCCGAGGCCAGCAGCGCATTCGGTACCGAGCTGGAAGCGCAGAACGATGCAGCGCATCGCGAAACGCTCAAGACGCTGGAGCGCGAGGAAGGACGCACGCGCGAGTATTACCGCCTGTCGATGATGCTCGATGCCAAGCAACTGACCGACGTACTGCAGGAAGATCAGTTCGACACCGCGCGTGCAAACACGCTGCTGGACGGCTTCAACCGCCTCTCCGACGAGGCGCATGCCAAGGTGGCCGACCAGGAGCCGGACAAACTCAAATGGAACAGCTTCGAAACCGCTGCGGAAGACTTCCGCAGGCAGGCCAAGGCGCGGGTGAAACGCGTGGTCGACAAGACGCCTTACAGCCGCATCGAAGAGGGCTGGCTCGATAGCCCCTCGCTGGCGCCGGAAGGATCGCCGCGCAAGTTGCTCAATACCTACAACGCGTTGGTGTCCGAGAGCAATCGGCAGTAGCTGCCAGCGTCATCGCACGATGCAGTGCGTGCGGCCATACGCCCGGCGCTGACGACAATGCGCGCGATCGACCGTTGCTCGGCTCACCTCACCTCACTTCTTCACCACTGCACAGGAACCCCTGCATGCGCCATCCACGTCGTTACGCACCGCTCAGCGCAGCGGTTGCACTTGCCGCGCTGCTCGCCGGCTGCCAGAAAGATGCGCCGGTTGCGGCTGCGCCCGATGCCGACAAGATCAATGCCTACATCGGCTGCTTCAACGGTGTCCAGCAGCCGCTGCATGAGAGTTACCAGACCTACACCGGCTGGATGAAGGACCCGCAGGCCGGGCCAACGGGCAAGGAAGAAAATATCCGTGCACCGGGAACGGTGCTGTCGCATCGGGTCGAGGCCTGCGGCGCACCGATGACTGCCGCACTGGCGCAGCAACCGGCCAATGCCGAACTCGACCCGGTAGCAAAGACCTATCAGCAGCGGTTTGCCACGCTCAATGAGCGCATCGGCGAAGCGGTGCGGTATTACGATCGCGAGGATTATCTACGCGACGACGGCAAGGGCATGCGTGCGCTGCATGTGCCATTGATGCAGGCCTACGCAGCGTTCTTCGATGCGGGCGACGCGATGAATGCGGCGCTGGACCGCAACGAAGACACCCGGCGTCAGGCGCGGATCGATGCGATCGAGAAGGAAGAAGGCCGCAGCGCGTCCTGGTATCACTTGAAGATCACCGGCGAAGGCAAGCATCTGGTGCAGGTGTTGGATAGCAATGCACCGGATCTTGCGGCAGCGCAAAGCCAGCTCGCGCGTTACCAGAGCATTCTGGAAGAGGCGCAGAAAGCCAAAGTGGGCCAGGGCGATGCGATGTGGGGACACATGGAACGCGCTGCCGATAAGCTGGCGCGCGAGTCCGGACGTCTGGTCGAGCGCATCCGCACCAACACCCCGCTGAGCAAGAGCGAGCAGATGCTGCTGGAAAGCGGCTCGATCCCGCCAGGCGGCACGCGTCAGGCGGTGCTGGCCAGCTACAACGATCTGATCGACATGAGTAACCGCATGTCGCAGTAAGCGCGACCTGCACCGGCTGCGCTCAACACCTGGCGCGCTCTTTCGGGTGCCAGGGCTGCATGGGCGGGACGTGGGTTGCTTGGGTCAGACGATCCGCAACGGGCCGGCGATGGCGCGCCGGTTGTTGGTTGGCCACTGCCAGACGGATGCGCCAACCTCGTGCTGCGGCAGTGTGAGCGGCGATTGCCTGCGCACCGGTCACACAGCTTACGGTGGTGATGCCCACCACGTGATTCGCCTCCCGGCGCTGCCTGCGCGCTGCCGCCTTGCATCAGCCGTTGGCGATATCCGGCAGCGGCTCGGCGCATTGCCGGCAATAGCGCGCGTCCGATGCGTGGCCTTCCAGCCCGCAACGGGCGCAGTTGCGAATGTCGCGCCGACCGGTGTGGCCGCCTTCGCGCAGCGTGGTGGCAAGTTCGGCGGTGTAGATGCCGGTGGGCACGGCGATGATGCTATAGCCGATCAGAATCAGTGCCGAGGTGACAAAGCGGCCCAGCGTGGTTTGCGGCACCAGATCGCCAAAGCCCACCGTGGCCATGGTGACGATGGCCCAGTACATGCTGGTCGGGATGCTGGTGAAACCGTGTTGCGGGCCTTCGATGACGTACATCGTGGCGCCGGCGATCACGGTGATGGTGAGCACGGTGAACAAGAACACCAGCACCTTGCGGCGGCTGCGCCATAACGCGTCCACCAATTGCCCGCTTTCCTGGATATAGCGGGTGAGTTTGAGGATGCGGAACAGGCGCAGGATGCGCAGCACGCGCACGACCAGCAGGGTCTGTGCACCCGGCACGAAGAACGACAGATAGCTGGGCAGAATCGACAGCAGGTCGATCACGCCCCACACGCTGAGCGCGTAGTGCAGCGGGCGCCGCACCACCGCCAGGCGCGCCACGTATTCGATGGTGAACAGGATCGTGAATGCCCACTCCAGCGGCACCAGCCAGTGCGCCGAATGCGCATGGATGCGCGGCACGCTGTCGATCATGATCACGATCACGCTGGTCAGGATCGCCACCACCAGCATGAGGTCAAAATTACGCGATGGGCGCGTGTCGTGGCGGTAGATGATGTCGAACCACTGCCGGCGCCAGCCGTCGGCGGTGGCGGGAGTGAGCTGAGGATCGGAGAAAGGGCGCATGCGCACATTGTGCCGCAGGCCGGCGAATGCGCGAGAATGCGGGTTCTCCCTCCGCTTCTGCGACCCACCATCATGAGCACCGCTGCCGATTCGCCCCTGTCCCTCGCGCACTACTACCTGCCGGTGTATCGCCCGCGCCAGGTGGTGCTGGAGCGCGGTCAGGGCAGTCGCGTGTGGGATGACGCGGGGCGCGAATATCTGGATCTGTCCTCCGGCATCGCGGTGAGCGGGCTGGGCCATAACGATGCGGATCTGGTCGCCGCGCTCACCGAGCAGGCGGGCAAGCTGTGGCACACCAGCAACATCTTCTACAGCGAGCCGCCGCTGCGGCTGGCCGAGGAACTGGTCGGCGCGTCGCGTTTTGCCGAAAAAGTCTTTCTGTGCAACTCCGGCACCGAAGCCAACGAGGCGGCCATCAAGCTGGTACGCAAATGGGCCAGCAATCAGGGCCGCCCAGCCGACAAGCGCGTCATCGTGACGTTCCGTGGCAGCTTCCATGGCCGCACGCTGGCCTCGGTCACCGCCACCGCGCAGCCGAAATATCAGGAAGGCTACGAGCCGCTGCCGGGCGGATTCCGCTATGTGGATTTCAACGATGTGGCGGCGCTGGAAGCGGCGATGGCCAGCGGCGACGTAGCTGCGGTGATGCTGGAGCCGATCCAGGGCGAGGGCGGGGTGATGCCGGCGGCGCCGGGCTTCCTGGCGCAGGTGCGCGCATTGTGCGATCGACACGATGCCTTGTTGGTGCTGGACGAAATTCAATGCGGCATGGGCCGCACCGGAACGTTGTTCGCGCATTGGCAGGAGCAGGTGACGCCGGACATCGTGACGCTGGCCAAGGCGCTGGGTGGCGGGTTCCCAATCGGCGCGATGCTGGCCGGCCCCAAGGTCGCCGAGACCATGCAGTTCGGCGCGCACGGCACCACCTTCGGCGGCAATCCGCTGGCTGCCGCGGTGGCGCGCGTGGCGCTGCGCAAGCTCGCCTCGCCGCAGATTGCCGAAAATGTGGAGCGGCAGTCGGCGGCGTTGCGTGCGGGCCTGGAAGCGCTCAATGCCGAGTTCGGCCTGTTTGCACAGGTGCGCGGGCGTGGGTTGATGCTCGGCGCGGTGTTGGCACCGGCGCATGCCGGCCAGGCCGGTGCGCTGCTGGATCTGGCAGCCAAGCATGGTTTGCTGCTGTTGCAGGCCGGCCCGGATGTGCTGCGTTTTGTGCCGGCACTCAATCTGACCGACGCCGAGCTGGCCGACGGCCTGGCGCGCCTGCGCCTGGCGATTGCCGAGTACGCGGCGCAGCGGTGATGGGTTGTTTGGTCGGTTGCGTGTTGGTGGCCGGCAGGGCGCTGGTTGGTAAGGCGTGTGACGCGTGAGCGGGTGCGTTTGTGGATTGCATAAGGCGGTGTCTAGGTGACGGCCCTGTATCGCAACACCGTACCCTCACCCCCAACCCCTCTCCCGACGGGAGAGGGGCTAGTTGGGTCTTGCTGCGACTGCTCTGGTCGCATATTTGCGCACGATTGACCGTGTTTTCTCGCGCGTGCGCGGAGGAGCGCACGCGGGCGGGTGACTTCGATAATCGCGTGCTCGGCCTGATCCATCGTAGCGTGGCCAGCGTGCGTCCACTCGGGTGGCGAAGTACTTGGCAGCGTATTCGCGTGCAGATGTAGCCACCGCTGGCCGCTCGGCAAATGGTTGATTTCTCACGCAGGTCGCCGAACGCTGATCCGACTCCCGACTCCCGACTCCCGACTCCCGACTCCCGACTCCCGACTCCCCACTCCCAATTCCCAATTCCCAATTCCCAATTCCCAATTCCCAATCTCACCCCAATCCATACCGCTTCAACACCCGTCGCAATGCACGGGCATCGCGCACGGTATCGGCATGTAGTCCGGCGGCGCGGGCGCCGCGGACGTTGACGAATAGATCGTCGACGAACAAGGTGCGTGCCGGTTCCGCACCCAGCTGCGCAAGCGCGCGCTGATACACCTCCAGCTGCGGTTTTCTGCTGCCCAGCGCACCGCTGCACAGCACGCGGCCCTGCAATAACGGAAACAGCGACGGCACCAGTTGTGCGATCGCCTCCGCCATCAGCGGGCCGTTGTTGGTGAGCACCGCCACCGCGGTCGTCGCCGACACCGCCAGCACCTGCGCCACCACCGCTGGGTCTGCGCGGCACGCTGCCACGCGTGCCGCGATCCAGGTGGCACGGTCGATCGGATGTCCAAGCCCGTCGCTCAATTGCGTCAGATAGGCCTGCGTGTCGAGCTCACCGGCATCGTAGGCACGCTCCAGTCCCTGTTCGAACAGGACCTGCTGTACGCGCTGCGGCGTGCATGCAGCTGCAGTCGCCAATGCGGCCAGCCGGCGCGGACGCGAATAGCTGGCCAACACGCCATCGAAATCCAGCAGCAGCAAGGACGGGCGTACAGGCGACATGGGGCGTGCTCATGAGGTGGGCACGCAGCGTTGTCGATCTGCCGCCGCATCGCAAGCATGCGGGATCTGCTATGCGCGGATACGCGCAAACGGGTAGGCGCGCGGCATGCGACCTCGATACGCCCGCGCATGGCGCGCGCGAACGCCTGATCGCCAACGCCCGGCGCCTGCACGAGCAGACCGACCTGAGCATGTTCGCTACGGATTCAAACGTTCTATCTCGGTAAGAACCTACCCGCACGCGCAGACCCTACCCTCCGCACCGCGTCTGCGGCGCAACTTCGCTGGGTATGGTCGATCCATGCCGCATGTGCGGTATCAGCCGGTCTTGGGGAGCGGGTCCGGTCACTCAACACGCACCATCTTCCAGGGGGTCGATTGCATGCCTAAGCGCTTGAATACCGATCAGTTGGCGACCGCGATGGCCGCCATTCTCACCGCCGCCACGCGTCGTCGCGCGCTCGCCTCGATGACCCTGCTGATGTCCGGCGCGCACAGCCTGCCGGCACTGGCGCAGGAGGCGCGCACCCTGGATGCGGTCAGCGTGGTCGGCACCGGCTCCACGCGCACCACCGCCTCCATTTCGATGGACGAGATCCAGGCCCAGGTACCGGGCGTGGCGCCGCAACAGCTGCTGGCCAGTCTGCCCGGCGTCAATGTGCAGACCACCGATCCGTTCGGGCTGTACGAGTTCGGCGATTCGATGACCATCCGCGGATTTTCCGCCAACCAGATCGGCGTGACGCTGGACGGCATTCCGATCGAAACCTTCGACACCCGCGAAGGCGGGCCGATCACGCGCTACGTCTCCAGCGAAAACCTGCTCGATGTGACGGTGTCCGCCGGCTCGGGCGATGTCACCCAGCCCTCCTATCACGCACTCGGTGGTGCGATCCGCTACACCAGCCTGCCACCCAAGGGCGGCGATAGCTGGAGCGGCAATCTCACCCAGACCATCGGCTCGGACGATCTGGTACGCAGTTTTGTGCGTCTGGATACGCCGGAGTGGTGGGACGGCGGGCCGAGTGCCTACCTCTCCGCATCGCGTACGCAGGGCGGTGTGTGGGACATGGAACCGGCCACGCAGAAGAGCGATCACTTCGAAGCCAAGGTGCGCCAGGCCTGGGATGCCGGCAGCCTGACGTTGGGCTGGATCTACAACAACCGCAAGGATTACGACGTGCAGTCGTACAACTCCGACGGTTCGGTGTCGTGGGATCTGCACGAACGCATCACCGGCAATCCGGAAGTGGATGCCGAGCATTACAGCGAATGGCAGAACGGCCGCCGCGATTCGCTGCTCAGCCTGCACGGCGATTTCATGTTCAACGACGCCATCGGCGTCACCTTCACCGGTTACTACGAAAACAAGCACGGCTACGGCGTCGGCGGCACGCCGCCGAGTACCGCCACCGGGTTGTACAACGATGCGATTGCCGGCACCCCAGGGCGTACCGATATCGCCATCAACGATCCGCAGATCGTCGATGCCGATGGCACTGTCACCCGCGTCGGTGCGATGACGCGGCGCGAAGAAATCATGGGCGGCGATCGCTACGGTTTGACCACGGCCGTAGCGTGGGAGACCGAGCACAACAAGCTGGAAGTGGGCGCCTGGTACGAAAGCTACGACTTCGATCAGGTGCGCCCGCTGTACAACCTGGACCCGGCCACCGGCGCCTTGCTCAAGAACGCCTTGCCGATCGTGATCTATTACGACAACCACTTCTCTACCGAGGTGAAACAGCTCTACGTCAAGGACACGCTGCGCCTGCTCGATGATCGGTTGACGATGGAGTTCGGTGCCAAGGGGCTGGATGTCAAACGCGACTACAACGGGATCGCCAATCTGGACGACTTCAACGTCGGTGTGCGTCGCGCGGTGACCATCAAGAACAACGACTGGTTTCAGCCGCAGGTCGGTGCAAGCTTCCAGCTGGCCGAGGGCGTGCAGGTGTTTGCCAACTACGCGGAAAACTTCAGTTCCGCGCCGCGGCTGGCGCTGACCTCCGGTGCGTTCAATCCGGATATCGCGCCGGAAGAATCCACCAACATCGATATCGGTATCCGTGCCGAATCCACGCAGTGGAGCGGTTATCTGGCCGCCTACAAGATCGATTATTCCAACCGCATCATCGCGCTGACCGACCCGGACCCGCTGGTGGTGGCGCCCACCGTGTACGCCAACGTCGGCGACGTGCAGACCTATGGTGCGGAACTGTCTGGTATGTGGAAGCCGGCGCCGGGCTGGCGGCTCGGTGCATCGTTGACCTGGAACACATCCGAGTTCCAGGACAACTATTTCGGCCCGGTCAGCGGCGCGCTGGTGCAGGTGGAAGGCAACGACGTACCGGATGCGCCCAAGCTGATGTTCAGCGTCAACGGCGGTTGGGAAGGCGAGCGCTTCTTCGCCAACCTCGACACCAAATACACCGGCAAGCGCTACGGCGACACGCGCAATACCGACCAGGTGGATGCCACCTTCATCGTCAACGGCAGCGTTGGGTATCAAGGCGGCGATGCTGGCTTTCTTGCCGGTGGCCGCTTGCAATTGTCGGCCTACAACCTGTTCGACAAGGACGATGCGATCGGTGCGGTGTTTCCCAACGAAAGCTCTGGCTCGTACCAGCTGATCGCACCGCGCCAGCTGTTCGCAAGCCTGTCTTACCGATTTTGAGTGATTGATCCGGCCGGCAGTGCGGCCGGCCGCGCGACTGTCCATGACATGCAGGGGATGTGCGTTGATGCAAGGCAATCACACTGGGGCGATGACGCGGCGGCAATTGCTGGCGCGCATCGGCATGACCGCCGGCGGCGCGATGATGTATCAGGCGATGAGCAGCCTGGGCATGGCGGCCGAATCGCGTTTTACAGGGCCATTGCAGCTGGATGGCGACCCGAAGGGTGCGTCGGTATTGATTCTGGGCGCGGGCCTGGCCGGGATGACCGCAGCCTTCGAATTGCGTAAGGCCGGCTATCGCGTGCAAGTGCTGGAATACAACGGCCGCCCCGGTGGCCGTAACTGGACGCTGCGCGGCGGCGATCGCTATACGGAACTGGGTGGTGCCACGCAGCACTGCCAGTTCGACGATGGGTTGTATCTCAATCCGGGGCCGTGGCGCATTCCGCATCACCACAAGGCGGTGTTGAGTTACTGCAAACAGTTTGGTGTGGCGTTGGAAGCGTTCAATCAGGTCAACTTCAACGCGCTGCTGCACAGCCAGAACGGCTTCGGCGGAAAGCCGCAGCGCTTCCGCGCGATCGATGCCGATTACAAGGGCCATGTCTCCGAGTTGCTGGCCAAGTGCACGCAGCAGCACGCACTGGATACCGCAGTCAGTCGCGAAGATCAGGAGATACTGCTGGAATCGCTACGCACCTGGGGCGCGCTCGATCGCAACTTCGGCTACGTCAAAGGCAAAGAGAGCAGCGAGCGGCGCGGCTTTGCGCGCTACCCCGGTGGCGGTTTGTCGGGCAAGCCGGAATTTTCAGACCCCTTCAGCGTGCAGGACGTGCTGCGTTCGCGGTTGTGGACCACGCTGGCGGCCGGCAACAACTACGAAATGCAGACCACCATGTTTCAGCCGGTGGGCGGCATGGACCAGATCGGCAAGGCGTTCGCGCGCCAGCTCGGCGATACCATCACCTACAACGCCAAGGTCACCAAGATCGATCAGGACGGCAGCGGCGTGCGCGTGTCCTGGCAGGACGCCACGCGCGGTGGCGAAGAACGCGTGGCCAGTGCCGATTGGTGCATCTGCACGATTCCGTTGTCGGTGCTCAGCCGGATTCCCACCACCGCCAGCGACGCGATGACCACCGCGATCGGCAAGGTGCCGTACGCCGCGTCGGTCAAGGTGGGCCTGCAATTCAAACGACGTTTCTGGGAAGAGGACGAGGCCATCTACGGCGGCATCAGCTACACCGATCTGCCGATCACCTTGATCAGCTATCCCAGCACCGGTTATCACAGCGCCGGCAAGGGGGTGCTGCTCGGGGCGTACGTGTGGGGGCTGGATGCCTATCAATTCACTTCGATGAGTCCCGAGCAGCGGGTGCGCAAGGCGGTCGAATACGGCACGCAATTGCACCCGCAATATCCGCGCGAATTCGAAAACGGCATTGCGGTCGGTTGGCACCGTGTGCCGTTTACCCACGGCTGCTTCGGCATGTGGAGCGAGCAGGCGCGTGCCGAACATTACGAGCCGCTTTGCCAGATCGACGGCCGCCTGGCGCTGGCGGGCGAGCACGTGTCCTATATCCCGGCCTGGCAAGAGGGCGCGATCCTGTCGGCGCACGATGTCGTCGGCCGCCTGCATCGCAAGGTCCTTGCCGGGGGAGGTCGCGCATGAGTCTGTTGCCACGTATGTGTGCTGCGGCCGTTGCGCTGGTCATCGGCGCTGCGCTGCTTCCGCCCGGTCTGCGCGATGCGCAGGCGCAAAGTTCCGACGCCACCGCGCTGTATCCGCAAAAGGGGTTCGCCAACGCCTCCGGCGAGCATGTCTACCGCGCGGTCTGCCAGGGCTGCCATATGCCGGCCGGCAGCGGTGCGCAAGGCGCCGGCGAATACCCGGCGCTTGCGAATAACCCCAAGCTGGCGGCCGCGCCCTACGTCACCATGATGGTGCTGGACGGCAACGCCGGCATGCCAGGATTTGGCGACATGCTCACAGATCGTCAGGTGGCCGAGGTGGTGAGCTATGTGCGCACCCATTTCGGCAACGACCATGCCGAGCGTGTCACCGCCGACGACGTCAAGCTGCTGCGCCACTGATTCTCTCTTCCAAGGAGTTGCCATGTTCCGTCTCGCCGTCAATGCCCTCGTCGCTACCGTCGTGTTGTCTGCAGGCCTCAGCGCTGCAACTGCTGCCGAGGTGATTCGCCACAAGATTCCCAACAGCGATTTCCCCATTGCCGCGGCGGTGGAAATACCCGCCGGCAAGGCCACCGTGTATGTCAGCGGCAAAGTGCCTGCGGTGGTGGACACCAGCGCGCCGAAGGATTCTGCGGCCGCCTACGGCGACACCAAGGCGCAGACGGTGAGCGTGTTGAAGCAGATCCAGGACCAGCTCAAATCGCTCGGCCTGGGCATGGGCGATGTGGTGAAGATGCAGGTGTTTCTGGTCGGCGACCCGGCGATGGGCGGCAAGATGGATTTCAACGGATTCATGGAAGGCTACCGTCAGTTCTTCGGCACCAAGGAACAGCCCAATCTGCCGGCGCGCTCGGCCTTCCAGATTGCCGCGCTGGGCAATCCGCTGTATCGGGTGGAGATCGAAGTGGTCGCCGTGCGTCCTTGAAGTTGCGTCGTTGCCTTGCTGGAGAGCGCCATGAAGACCGCCGTATCGCGTCGCAGATTCCTGCGTGATTCCGCCTTGTTTGCCGGTGCCGCCGGGACCGGCGCATTGCCGCTGCTTGCCAGCGCCGCCGAACGCACGACCGCCATCACTCCGCCCACCGCCAGCGCGCTGTCGCCGGTGATGATCGGCTCCAACGAGTTTCCGGATGGCCCGTCCGCAGCAGCGGTCAGGGCCATTGCGCAGATCGCACCGCAGGGCGGGCGCTATCTGCGCGAGGTGCAGATGGAACTGATGACCACGCTGGCGGCCGAGCTCAAGCTGCCGGTGAACCATCTGATGGCCTATGCCGGTTCTACCGAGCCGCTGGATTACACGATGCTGGCCTTCACCTCGCCCAGTGCCGCGCTGGTCACTGCCGACCCGACCTACGAATCGGGGTGGCGCGCTGCCACGCGCAATGGCGCTACGTTGATCAAGGTGCCATTGCGCAAGGATTTTTCGCACGACGTGCAGGCAATGTGCGCCGCCGACGCCAATGCCGGCGTGATCTACATCTGCAACCCCAACAATCCCACCGGCTCGGTCACCGCACGCAAGGATCTGGACTACGCATTGGCGCACAAGCCCAAGGGCAGCGTGCTGGTGGTGGACGAGGCCTATATCCACTTCGCGCGCAGCACCCGCAGCGTGGTGGACATGGTGGCTGCCGGCGAGGACGTGGTGGTGTTGCGTACCTTCTCCAAGCTCTACGGCATGGCCGGCATCCGGCTGGGGTACGCGGCCGCGCGCCCGGAGCTGCTTGCCAAGCTGATGTTCTACAGCGTCAATAGCTTGCCGGTGACGGCGGCCGCTGCAGGTCTGGCCAGCTTGCGCGATCCTGATCTGGTGCCGCAGCGCCGTGCACGCACTGCAGCCACGCGGCAGGACGTCATCGATTTCCTCAGTCAGCAGGGCTATGCCTGCACGGCATCGGAGAGCAACTGCTTCATGGTCGATGTGAAGCGGCCCGCAGCAGGTTTCAAGGACGACATGGCGACCTTTGGCGTGTTCATCGGCCGCAGTTGGCCGGTATGGCCCACCTGGTCGCGGATCACGGTGGGGACCGAGGCGGAGATGGCGCGCTTCAAGCAGGCGTTTGTGCAGGTGATGGCCGGCAAGCGCGGCCCGCTGCCGCTGCCGCAGGCCACAGCCGATGTGCACGACCCAATGCGGGACTTCTTCCGCTATGCGTAGGGTCGTCTGCGCGACTGGCACATGGTGATCCTGTCGGCGCGGCGGTCGCCTGATGCGCTGGACGGTTAGCGTCGGCGCATCTCGATCGCCGCACGCAGTGGATCGTGCGGCGGCGCAGCACTGCATTGGCAACGGCAAGGCGGTACTCTGACCGTACTGGCGCAGGCGCGAGCGTCGGTCGCTTGCACATACCGCGCTTTCTTATTGCAGGAGGACTGCCTTGAAGCTGTTTTCGACGATTGCCGTGCTTGGCTTGATAGCGATGGCGCCCTCGGCCTGGGCGCGGACCTGCGCAGTGACCATCACCGGCAACGACCAGATGAAGTTCGATCAGAGCGCCATCACGATTGCACCCGATTGCACCCAGGTGGACGTGACGCTCAAGCACGCCGGCAAGATGGCCGCCACGGTGATGGGGCACAACTGGGTGCTGACCAAGTCCGCAGATTTCCAGGCGGTGGCCAATGCCGGTGTGCGCTCGACCATTGCCGACAGTTATCTGCCCAAGGCCGATGCGCGTGTGATCGCGCATACCAAGGTGGTCGGTGGCGGCGAAAGCACCACGGTCAGCTTTGCAACCAGCAAACTTACCAAGGGCGGCGCCTACACGTTCTTCTGCTCGTTCCCCGGGCACTGGGCGATGATGAAAGGCACGTTGAAGTTTGGGTGATGCTGGGGCGCGTGGAGCCTGTCTCCAGCGCCCTCCGCCGCGTTGACGCAGCTGTATCGATCAGGCGACAGCCACCGCATCGCCATGCATGCGCGTGGTGTTCTTCACGATCACAGGCGTGCGCATGCGCGATGCATGATGATGCGCACGCCGCTCAATGCGGCGGCGTATCCGATGTCTGCTGCGTGTCCTCGCCGCGCAACACTCCGCGCTGCAGCGCCTGCGCCAAGGCGCTTTCGCGGCTGCGCGCGTCGAGCTTGCGATACAGATTCTTCAGATGGAATTTGACCGTGTTTTCCGACAGGTGCAGGTGGCGGGCGATCTGCTTGTTGGAATAACCGCGCGCCAGTTGCGCCAGCACTTCCAACTCGCGTTCGCTGAACACATCGCTGGCGGGATCGTCGTCACTGCTTAGGCGTTCGAGCAGCGCCTGGATGGTCAATGCACGCGTGGTGCCGCCAACCGTTTGCGGGTCGTGTTGGCGCAGCGAGCGCAACATCGCTTTTGCCGGCAATCCAAGCTCCATGATCGCCTGCCAGCTCTGCGTCAGCGCCACATGATCCAGCGCGCTGTACAAGTGCGGCAGGGCAGCGAGCAGTTCGCCGCGCTGCTGCAGCACCAACGCGATGCGGGCGCGGGTGCGCGCGAGATGGCAGGCGTTATCGCTGCTCAGACAAGCCTGCTCGATCTGGCCGAGAATGGTCAGCGCCGCATGGCTGCGCCCGGCCAGGCGATGCCAACGTGCCAATGCGAAGCCCATCGCCGCACGATCGCGCCAGCGATGCGCCGAGCGCAGGGTATGCGCCAGCCCGGACTCGCCGCCAGTGCGCGCGATCACCACATCGATTGCGGCGTTGCCGGGGTGCTCCAGCAGCAACATCAAGCGCCATGCCGACGCCAGCTCGGACAGTCGCCCCAGCTTGCGCCCATGCGCGATCTGCTCGACATGCTCAAGCAACACCAGCGCACTGCGCCCGCTGTGATCGCGCACGCGTTCCAGGCCCAGCGCGGTGTCGTACGCGGCCGCCAGCACGTCCACGCCGCCATCGTGTTGCTCCAGCAGTTCAAGCGCCGGATGCAGCAGGTCGGCGGCATCGTCGTGGTGGCCGCGCTCGTAGTGCACTTGCGCGAGCAGACAGTTGCCGGCCGCTTCCAGCACACGGTCCAGTTGCGGCGTGCGTGCGCACCAGCTCAGCGCTTGCCGATAACAGGCTTCGGCATCGCCGAGCCGCCCGCGGTAGAAAAAACTCTGGCCAAGCGAGAGCAGCGCTTGGGCTGCGCCAAGATCGCTGCCGCCGCGGTGCATCGCATCGCGCGCGGCCATGGCATAGCGTTCGGCCACGGCAAACCCGCCCTGTGCCAGCGCAGTCGTAGCGCAGATGCACAGCAAGGTGCCGCGGCCCAGATGATCGTCTTCGTCCAATGCGCTCGCCTGCGCGGCAATCTGGGTCAGGCCATGCGGATTGCCGCAGATCTCGTCCAGGCGGTCGCGCAGCAATGCCACCACCACGGTGTAGTCGCGCTGCAGCGGCTCGCGCACGGCGGCCGGGAAATCGCGGAAGCGTTCCAGCAACAGGCGCGCATGACTGAACTCGCCCAGTTTCAGATGCAGATACGCCTGGGTGAGATTCAGTGCAGGCGTGTCGCGGATGCTGCGGTGCTCGAAATGGCGCAGCAACGCGCGCACTTCATGCATGCCGTGGGTGAGCAGTAATTGCCAGGTGCCGGCGCGCGCGATGTAGCTGGCGGCCAGGTCGCCGCACTCGCCACGCGCGGCATGGCGCACGGCGTCGGCCAGATGCTGGTGCTCGCCGAACCAGCGCGCCGCGCGCTGATGCAGTTGCACGGCCTGGCCGGGATGGTCGCGATCGAGCCATTGCTGCAGGAAATCGGCAAACAACGGGTGATAGCGGAACCATTCGCGCTCGCCATCCAGCGGCACCAGCAGGCCATTGAAATGGTCCAGCCGCGCCAGCAGCCGGCCGCTGTCGTCGCGTTGGCGCACGGCGTCGGCCAGGGCGGCGTTGACGCGCTCTAACAGGCTGGTGCGCAACAGCAGATCGCGCGTGTCGGCATCGAGATCGTTGACGACCTGTTCGGCCAGATACGCGGCAATCTGCGTGCTGCGCCCGGAAAAACGTGCGGCGACCTCCTGCTGACGTTGCGCATTGCCTTCCAGCCACAGTCGCGCCAGATGCAGGGCGACCGGCCAGCCTTCGGTGTAGCGCAACAGCTCGTCGACCACCGGTGCCGGGATGTGCGGTCCCAGCAGCGCGCGCGCTTCGTCGTTGTCCAGTGCCAGTTGCACGCTGCCAAGGCGGCTGAGGTGCGCCTGCAGATCCAGCCGCGCCAGCGGCAACGCCGGCACGCGACGCGTGGCGAGCAACAGATGCAGGCGCCCGCCACTGTGTTCGACCAGGCGTAACACGAGCTCATCGACCGGGCCGTGACCGAGCCGGTCGTAGTCGTCGAGGATCACGCTGATACGCCGCGGTGCGCTGCGCAGGGCGCGGATCAACACGGTGGCTGCATCGCGTGGGTCCTGGTCGCGGTTGTGCATCACGCTGGCGCATAGCGCCGGATCGGCACCGGCACACTGCAGCGCCAGTGCAAGATGGCCAAGAAAACGCGCCGCATCGGCATCTTCTTCATCCAGCGACAGCCACGCCACCGCATCGTCGTGTGCGCGTCTGCGCGCATGCCATTGCGCAAGCACAGTGGTCTTGCCGAACCCCGGTGGGGCCAGCAGCAGTGTGAGCGGGCATAGCTGCGCCTGATCCAGCGCCGTCAGCAAGACCTCGCGCACCACCGCACCCGGGCGCGGCAATGGCGGATCCAGTTTGCTGGCAAGCAGCCAATCGGGAAGCGCATGGTCGCGCGACGGTGACGGGCGCGGGGTGAGCAACGCAACAGGCTTGAGCATGAGGCGAGGGCGGCCGTGGCAAGCGTCAACAGCGCGTCGGCTCGACACGCTGCACAACATAAGTGAAACAGCGGCGACGGCCGACATGTCGCCGCGACGGCGACAACGACGGATCGGCTGCTTCGAGGGTCCCCACCCATGCCCATCCGTGAGCACCTTTCAGAAAGGTATGACAGCCGCAAGACAAAAGCAAAGCATGCTGGGGCTGACTGCCGTCGCCGTCGCCGTCGCCGTCGCATGCGAGCGTGCAGGCTGTGCGCTGGGTCAAGCACTGTTCGCCCTGGTGGGCTGTTCCGTGCGGACGGGTTGGAAAGTGGCAGCGCCTATTCATTGCAGCCAGCGCGCGTCGGCGGCTCCGCGAGCCCCGGCCGGTTACTTGCGCTTCGCATCGCCGCGCGGGCGCTGCGGAGCCTTTTCAGTTGTCTCCGGTGCCACTGGGCAACCAGGCACGTCCGCTTAGAGCGGCTGAAGCGAATGGGCAGTACAGGCTCACCGCGTGCAGATGCATCGCGTGCCACGTAGGCGATGCCCGCGGCCTGCAGCAGCGCCTCAACGCTTGCAACTGCAAGTGTGGCGTCGATGCCGTGGCCCATCGCCGGCGTGGGCTGGCCACCGCCGGCGATCACTGTGGCAACGCGTATCGGCGCAGGCGCGCTTAGCGTGCCACTTCGGCAAATGCCTCGCGCGCTGCCGCGAGCGTGGCGTCGATCACCGACGCATCGTGTGCGCTGGACATGAAGCCGGCTTCGTACGCCGACGGCGCCAGATACACGCCCCGCTGCAGCATCGCGTGGAAGAAGCGATTGAAGCTGGTGGTGTCGCACGCAGTGGCCTGCGCGTAGCTGTCCACGATTTCGTCGGTGAAGAACAGCCCGAACATGCCGCCGACCTGATTGGTGGTGACTGCGATTCCGGCGGCGTGGGCGGCATCTTCCAGGCCTTCGCACAGCGCGCTGGTGGCCTCGCTCAGACGTGCATGGAAGCCCGGCTCCTGCACCAGCTCCAGCATCGCCAGGCCCGCCGCCATCGCAACCGGATTGCCCGACAAGGTGCCGGCCTGATAGATCGGCCCGGCCGGAGCGATCTGCTCCATCAGGTCGCGACGGCCGCCATACGCGCCCACCGGCATGCCGCCGCCGATGATCTTGCCGAAGGTGGTCAGGTCCGGCGTCACCCCGTACAGCGCCTGCGCGCCCCCCAGTGCCACGCGGAAGCCGGTCATCACTTCGTCGAAGATCAGCAGCGCGCCATGCCGCGTGCACAGCGTGCGCAGATGCTGCAGGTAGCCGGCCAGCGGCGGAATGCAGTTGGCGTTGCCCACCACCGGCTCGATGATCACTGCCGCCACGTCGGCGCCGATCTCGTCGAACAGCGCGGTGGCGCCTTCGAAGTCGTTGAAGCTGAGCGTGGCGGTCAGCTCGCTCAAGCCCGCCGGCACGCCTGGCGAGGTGGGAACGCCCAAGGTCAGCATGCCGCTGCCGGCCTTGACCAGGAACGAGTCGCCGTGGCCGTGATAGCAGCCTTCGAACTTGATGATGCGATTGCGCCCGGTCGCGCCGCGCGCCAGGCGCACCGCCGACAGCGTGGCCTCGGTGCCGGAGTTGACCATGCGCACCATCTCGCACGACGGCACCAGCCGGGTGATGGTTTCGGCCATGGTGACTTCGGCCGCGCACGGCGCACCGAACGACAGCCCATCGCGGATCGCCCGTTCCACCGCGTCGCGCACGGCAGGGTGGTTGTGGCCGGCGATCATCGGGCCCCACGAGCCGACGTAATCGATATAGCGGTTGTCGTCGACGTCATAGAGATACGGGCCATCGGCGCGCGCCACGAAGAACGGCTCGCCGCCGACCGACTTGAACGCCCGCACGGGTGAATTGACGCCCCCGGGCAACAGCGTCTGCGCCTGGGCGAACAGGGCGTGGGAGCGGGTGTGATTCATGCGCGCAGATCCTTGAGGAATACCGATGGGGGCATCGATGCCCGGCAGCGGGCATCGCGTCCGCCATTGTCAGGCCTGCGGCCGCGCGCGCCTACCCGGCAGAGGCTCCCCTACCCGTCGGAGCCGCCGGGTAGGGGAACTTGGCTGCCTATGATCGAACGCGACGGTATCGACAGTTTGGGCATCAGCTGATGGCGTGCGGTCATTGGCGCCCCGCTGCCGATGTTCAGAAAGTGTGATTGCGGTGGCCGTTGGCCCCGTTCATTTAGCCGCGTTGCCGGCAGTTTCCATCTTGGGGAGAACGCATGAACCGTAGTATCCAGAAGCGTGCTTTGGCGTTGGCGTTGGTTGTGGCCATCGGCAGTGCACACGCGCAGTCGACCACCGGCAGCATCGTCGGCAGCGTGGGGCAAGGCAATGGCACCAGCGTGGTGGTGGAAAACAACAGCGGCCTCAGTCGCGAAGTGCCGGTGGATGCGCGCGGCCGTTACACCGCCGGCAACCTGCCGCTGGGCACCTACAGGGTGACGGTCAAGCGCGACGGCGCGGTGGTGGAAACCCGCGAGAACGTGGCCATCACCGTCGGCGCCAACACCGATGTGTCGTTTGCCGCCGCCAACGCCGCGGGGAGCGGTATGCAGACGATGGACAGCGTCACCGTCACCGCTGCCGGCCTGACCACCATCGACGTCAGCAGCGTAGACACGCGCACCGTGATCACCGCCGAACAGCTGCAGCAACTGCCGCTGGGCCGCACGGCCGAGGCGATCGCGCTGCTGGCGCCGGGCGTGGTGGTCAATAGCGGCGGCTTCGACAATGGCCCGCTCGGCGGTTCGCTGCCCAGCTTCGGCGGCTCGGCCGCCAGCGAAAACGCGTATTACCTCAACGGCTTCAACACCACCACCATCAGCAACAACCTGGGTGGTCTGACCCTGCCGTACGGCGCCATCGACCAGCAGGAAATCTTCACCGGCGGCTACGGCGCGCAATACGGCCGCGCCAATGGGGGGGTGATCAACCAGATCGGCAAGCGCGGCACCAACGAATGGAAGTTCGGCGCAGCGGTCATCTGGGAGCCGAACGGCTTGCGCGCCAATCAGCGCGATATCTACTGGCGCCCGGACAGCCAGGGCAGCACCGTCAACAACGCCGCTTACCGCTACGCGCGAGCAGCCAACGGCCTGTACCAGCCGGCCAGCGAGGCCGAAGCCAACCAGACCACCTACAGCGCCTACGTCGGCGGGCCGATCATCCAGGACAAATTGTTCTTCTTCCTGGCCGCCGAGCAGGTGGATTCGGACGGCGTGCGCGTGGGCACCAATCGCGACACCGACAACGGCCGCACCGGTGGCCTCACCGACTACGACTACAAGCAAAAGCGCTGGTACGCCAAGGTGGACTGGAACATCACCGACAACCACCTGATCGAGGTGACCGGTGCCAGCGACAAGGCAGAAACCAACGGCTCGATCTATCGCTACGACTATCTGGCGCGCGAGCGCGGCAGCTACTTCACCGATGAATCCACCTGGAAAACCGGCCCCACGCTGTTCACCGGCAAGTACACCGGCTACCTGGGCGATAACCTCACCGTGACTGCGCTGTACGGCAAGATGACAACGCCCGACGAACTGACTCCGTTCAACTACGACGCCGCTGGTGGCCCTGTCATCAACAGCGCCGCACTGCAGAACCCGGCGTATACCGGCGGCACACCACGCATCGGCAACCAGCTGGTCACCTCGGTCAGCTCGCCCGACCGCGAGTACAAAAAAGACAATCAGCGCCTGAATCTGGAATGGCGTCTCGGCCACCACACGCTCAACTTCGGTATCGACAACCAGAAGTCCGAAGGCATCGATGTCGGCTCGGTGCTGTCCGGCCCCGGCTTTGCGTGGACCTACGGCCAGACCAACGATCCCAACGGACTGGCGACCGGCGGATTAGTCAGCCAGTCGGCCAACGAAGCCGGTGGCATCGGCGCACCAAGCCCGGGCCTGGTCGATCCGGTCAACGGCTCCAGCGGTTATTACGTGGTGCGCAACATCAACACCAGCCTGTACTCGTACGAGGCCAAGCAACGCGCCTATTACATCGAGGACAAGTGGCAGGTCACCGACAACCTGCTGTTGAGCATCGGCCTGCGCAAGGACGAGTTCACCAACTACACCCCGTTCGGCGACCCATATATCGAAGTGGACAATGCCTGGGCACCGCGATTGGGCTTCAGCTGGGACGTCAACGGCGATTCCAGCCTGAAGGTGTTCGGTAATCTCGGTCGTTATTACCTCGGTCTGCCGCTGTCGGCGGTGAGCCTGTTCACCCCGGCCACCACCACCGACACCTACTTCACCTACAGCGGCATCAATGCCGATGGCACGCCGGTGTTGGCGCAGCAATTGGGCTCTGCGGTGTCTGCCAACTCGCGTTTCGGCCGCATCGCCGATGTGCGCACCGCGGTGGCCAAGGACATCGAAGGCGAGAATCAGGACGAGGTCATCCTCGGCTTTACCAAGCAACTCGAAAGTGGCTGGGTGCTGGGCGTGCGCGGCACGCATCGTCGTCTCAATGCCGGCATCGACGACCAGAACTACGACGTCTCCAACACGGCGCTGATCAACGCCGCGGCGGCGCAAGGCGTCACCATCGACTTCTCGCAAGTGGCCGGTGCATCGCTGATCAATCCGGGCCAGACCAATACCTGGGGCGTGATCGGCACCGATGGCCAGTTCCACGAAGTGTCGGTGAGCCGCGAGGCAGCGGGCTTCCCCAAGTTCAAGCGCAACTATTCGGCTGTGGAATTCAACCTGGAGCGTCCGTTCGACGGCCAGTGGTATGCCAAGGTCAACTACGTCTGGTCGCATAGCTACGGCACCACCGAAGGCCAGGTGCGTTCGGACCTGTGGCGCACCGGCGGCGCGTTGGGCAGCTATCAGGGCCAGGCCTCGGTGTCGACCACGCAGAGCTGGGACCATGCGGCGTTGATGGAGCACTTCAACGGCGATCAATCCAACGACCACCGTCATCAGCTCAAGCTGTTCGGCTTCTACCAGTTCAATCCGCAGTGGGGCGCTTCGGCCAATTTCAGCCTGATCTCCGGCGCGCCGCATAACTGCCTGGGCAACTACTACGGCACCGAGTACAGCGGCCGCGATCCGGCCGGCTATGGCGGCAGTGCGATCACTGGCGGGCCGTACCACTACTGCTACAACCCGGAAACCGGCACTGGCAGTGCATCGCCCCCCGGTTCGCAGGGCCGCCTGGGCTGGATCGCCCAGCTCGACATGGGCGTGACCTACAAGCCTGCATTCGCCGACGGCAAGCTGGCGCTGCGCTTCGATGTGTTCAACATCACCAACGAGCAGACCGCAACCAACATCTACCCGTTCTCGCAATTGCCCGACAACACCACCAACCCGCTGTGGGACCAGGTCGTGGCCTACCAGGCACCGCGCTCGGGCCGGGTGACATTGAGTTACGACTTCTAAACGCACCGCGCGATAACGTCACTTCCGGCAGCGACGCGTGATGGCACGCGTCGCTGTTTTTTGTTGTGCGGGATGGCGGCCCGATCGGCGATGCTTTGATGAGAGAGGCACGCTGGTTGGCTGGTGGCTTGGCCGAGGACGTTGCACTCAATCCGTGGTGAAGTCTTGGAGCTGCAGATCTGCGACTTGGCTGGGCCCTTGCCCGCCCGCCATCGCAGGACACGCCGCAAGTATGTCCCTGTAGCTCTTTTGCGGCATCCATGCCGCCAAAGGTCCCGCGAGGGCGGGCAAGGACTTGTCGAGATGGTCGGTGTGCGTGGTGCGAGCGGCGCACTACGTTTGTGGTGCGTACGAGATGAGGTGCCAGCTTTACGCATCTCTGCGTCAGCGCCTGTCGAATGCGATCACGCAGTCGCCTGCATCTGCAAGCGCGTTTGCCACGCGCTGCGATCAGCTTTTTCATACAAGCACCGACCATCGTTCTGGCGCGGTGTCCTCGCCGCTTGCGGTACCGTTGGCGGCATGGATGCCGCCATCGAGCCCCCAGGGATGGGTTCACGGCGTATCCCGCGAGCGGCGAGGGCACCGTGCCCGCGACACTGCGGTGTTGCTCTGGCTTTCGATCGCACCCAGACAAAACAACGCTTCACAAGCGCGTTTGCACAAGTATTCAAGACGTTAGTTTTCTGTCTGGAATGGCGCGGTCCACCCGTAACGCTGTCATCCGTCAGCGAAACTACTGCGCAAATCCGGCCCGATACGCCCGCAGTGCTGCGACCGGATCCGCCGCTGCATACACACCGCTGACCACGGCAATCAACTCGGCGCCTGCAGCGACCAGCTCACCGACCTGCGGCGGCGCGATCCCGCCGATGGCCACCCGTGGCAGGCCGAGATCGGCCGCCTGTTGCAGCAGCGCGGGCGTGGCGCGACGGGTCGTCTGTTTGGTGGTGGTGGGGAAAAACGCGCCGAACGCCACGTAGCTGGCGCCTGCGGTGGCCGCGACGCGCGCACGATCGATCTCGTCGTAACACGACACCCCGATAATCGCCTGCGGCCCCAGCAGCGCACGTGCCGCCGCCACATCGCCATCGTCTTCGCCCAGGTGCACGCCATGCGCGCCGACCTGCGCTGCCAGCTGCGCATCGTCGTTGATGATCAGCGGCACGCCATGGGCCGCGCAGACCTCGCGCAGGGCACTGGCCTGCTGCAGCCGTAGTGCCGCGTCCGCCTGCTTGTTGCGGTACTGCAGCCAGGTGATGCCCGACAACAGCGGTGCGGTACGCGCAAGCAGGCGCGGCGTATCGGTGTCATCGGGGGTGATCAGGTAGACGCCGCGGGCGTCTTGCAGCTGGGGCATGGCAGCGCTTCCGAAAGCGGTGGGTGGGATGGGACAATGCAGGTCCCACCGTTGCGTGACCGCGATTATCCAATGAGCGACACATCCACCACCACCTACCGCACCTGGATGTGCGTGGTCTGCGGATTTCTCTATCACGAGGCCGACGGCATCCCCGAAGAAGGCATCGCCCCCGGCACCGCCTGGCAAGACGTGCCCGACACCTGGACCTGCCCGGATTGCGGCGTGACAAAGGACGACTTCGAGATGGTGGAGATCGATTGAAGAGACGCTGGTAGAGAAATTTTAGTGATCTTGTCTTTGGAGACTAATGGAATGATCTTCCTGGATAAGAGCTGTGCGGAATTGGAAATGCGACTTTCACAAGAGTAACCTCGCGGGGTAGCCAGCAATCGCTGCAATAATTGCCTTTGTTTTTCGGCTGGCACCTATGCTGCATGAGGTGCCGAAATCGTTTCAATACTGAAAAGGATTTTTATGTTGAAAGTATCGCTACGCGCGACGATCTTGGTCTTAGCCCTTGCAGCTCCATTCGGGGCGATTGCGTCCACGGCCGACCAACCGTCCCTGATTCAGGGCTTGGGTGAGCGGTTGCCGGCGGGTAAGGCGAATCTGAGCCTATCACCGCGTTTTAAAGCCTACGTTTTCGAAAAGACTGGGCTTAAATTTCTTCAGATCAATGCGCTGAATGACGATGTGCTGGCGGTGCTATCGCTTGTGCCGGGCGCTGCATCCCAATTGCCCATAGCAACGAGTGCGCAAGACGCTACGCTGCAATCGAATGGAACGCTGACAGCCCGGGCAAACTGTCCTTGCCATGCGCACGTGGTTTACAGCGATGCCAATTATAATAATATCGTTATATATGGCGCGAACGGCGAGTATATAACCGCGTATCAGCTGCCACGGTCGGCTCAAGGCAAGCCCCACTAGTGGGTGGGGCTGTTTCCTGACGGCAACAGTCAGTGCGAGCGAGCGCGCTGACTGTTCAATTCCACCAGATGCTCGTGCAGGTTTGCGGCATCCTGCGCGCTGGGGTTGAGCAGCAGATAACGCGTCAAGTCATGCCGTGCGCCGTTGCGGTGGCCCAGGTGCAGGTACGCCATGCCGCGGTCGCGCAGCGCTTCGGGTTGGTCGGGCACCAGCTTCAGGATGCGGTCGGCGCTGCGTGCGGCGCGGTCCCAGTGTTCGGCATCGGCGTAGACGCCGTGCAGATTGCGCAGGATGCGGATCAGGATCGCCCGGTGCGGGGCGGGGTCGAGAATCTGCGCCAGTGCGCGGTCGTCTGGAATTTCGCCGCCCAGATGCGGGCGCGCGCGTTCGCGCAGCTCGTCCACGCCCAACGGGCGACCGCCATTGAACGGATCCATCACCAGCACGCCGTCGTCCACCGGCAGCCGCACCAGGAAATGGCCGGGAAACGACACGCCCGCCAGCGGGATGCCCAGGCGCCGGGCGACTTCGATCTGCACCATCGCCAGCGAGATCGGATTGCCCAGCCGGCGCTCGAATACCTGGTTGAGATAGCTGTTGCGCGGGTCGTAGTACTCGTCGTGATTGCCCGAGTAGCCCAGCTCATCGAACAGGTAGCGATTGACCGCGGCCATCTTCAACGGCCACAGATCGATCGCATCCACCTCGCGGCGCAGATGCTCGACGTGGCTTTGCACCAGCGTGTCGTACAACTCGGCGTCCAGCTGCGGATATTCGTCGCGCGCGATCAGCAGCGCGGTGGACATCAACGGCACCGCATCGTCGTCCAGGCTGGCGAGCGCGGTCCAATGGGGAAGTGGGAGCATATCGACCATGCCGACAAGAGTGTCGGCAAGCGGCGCGAGGTTCAAGTCCGGTACTTCCTGACAGGAGACACCGCATCGCTGTGAATCACTTCAGCTTGGGAATATCCGGACTGAAAACAAGTTCTGCCCCGTCCTGCAGGTTGAGCTTGGCCGCCTGGCCGGCGTTGAGCTCCAGCACATAGCGGGCCGGCGCCTTGCTGGGGTAGGGCGGGCAGCCGTCGCCGGCCGAACACGGCGGCACGTCGCGCTGCTGCGACACCAGCCGGCGCTGGTTGTCGAAATACAGGATATCCAGTGCGATCTTGGTGTTCTTCATCCAGTACGCCATCGGCTCCTGGCGGTCGTGGATGAACAGCATGCCGCGATCTTCGTCCATGGCATCGCGGAACATTAGCCCCTTGATGCGATCGGCATCGTTCTGCGCCAGCTCCACCTGATAGCGCGCGCCGGCCAGTTCCACCCACGGACCGCTGCTGGCGCAGCCGCCGAGCAGGATCAGACACGCAAGAACGAGGAAGCGGACAGGGCGCATACGGCATACCGACGGGGCGAAGGATGGCGCACCTTCTGCCATGCACCGGCGTGCGTCAAGCCGGCGCATGGGTGCGCGCATTGGTCGCGCACGCGCCGAGGTCGATTCGGTGGCTGATCTGCGGCTTGGCGGCTGCGCCGCTGCCCGCCTACCGGCACGGACGCGCCATGAATCCATCCAGGGAGGCGCGTAGGCGGCGTCCATGCCGCAGCTGAAGGTCCCGCGCCGGTAGGCGGGCAACGGCCACTCGCGTCAGAGCACGCGCGGCGGCTCGCCGCCGACGATCACCACATCGGCCGGGCGGCGCGCGAACAACCCAACGCAGACCACGCCGGGAATCTGGTTCACGCTGCGCTCCAGCGCCACCGGGTCGGTGATCTGCAGGTTGTGCACGTCCAGCACCACGTTGCCGTTGTCGGTAATCACGCCGTCGCGCCACACCGGCTGGCCGCCGGTCATTGCCAGGATCTGGCGGGCTACCAGGCTGCGCGCCATCGGAATCACTTCCACCGGCAGCGGAAATTTGCCCAGCATCGGCACCTGCTTGCTCGGGTCCACGATGCAGATGAAGCGCTCACTGGCTTCGGCAATGATCTTCTCGCGCGTCAGCGCCGCACCGCCGCCCTTGATCAGGCAGCGGTTCGGGTCGCACTCGTCGGCGCCATCCACGTACAGCGACAGCGTGCCGGTGTGGTTGAGATCCAGCACCTCGATGCCGTGCTGGCGCAGGCGCGCGGTGCTTTGTTCGGAGCTGGACACCGCCCCCTTGATGCGATGGCTGATCCGTCCCAGCGCATCGATGAAGTAGGCCACCGTCGAACCGGTGCCGACACCGACGATCATGCCGTCTTCCACGTAATCGATTGCCTTCTCGGCGGCCAGGCGTTTTGCTTCGGACATGTTGGGGCTCGGGATTAGGGAGTCGGGAATCGGGAATCGCAAGAGCGGCTGGGCTGGGCCGGGATTTGCAAATCGCAAATCCCGAATCCCTACTCCCGGCTACTCCATCGCCAGCAACAATTTCCACTGCGCGGCAGTCACCGGCAGGATCGACAGCCGGTTGCCGCGTGCGATCAGCGGAAAGCCTTCGCCCAGCGCATCGGCGTGCTGCTTGATCTCGTCCAGCGAAATCGTGCGTTTGAGTTTGCGCTCGAACGCCACGTCCACCAGCATCCAGCGCGGGTCTTCGCGGTTGGCCTTGGGGTCGTGGTAGTCGGACGTGGGGTCGAACTGGGTGTCGTCCGGGTACGCCGCGCTCGCCACCTTGGCGATGCCGACGATGCCGGGCACCTTGCAGTTGGAGTGATAGAACAACACGCCATCGCCGACCTGCATGCCGTCGCGCATGAAATTGCGCGCCTGGTAATTGCGTACGCCGTTCCACGGCTCGGTGCCGACGCGCTCCAGATCATCGATGGAAAACGTGTCCGGCTCGGACTTCATCAACCAGTAGCGCTTGCGGGCAGTCATACAGAGAGGGTGTCGTCTTTCAGGAAAGTGGCGTGTTCGGTACAGATGGCATCCATCGCCACGTCCCAGGATTCGGTCTGCAACGCAGGTACCTGTTGCGCAGCGAAGCCGACGCCGACCAGCCAGGGCGGTGGCGCCTGGCGATGCCGGAACGCGAAGCTGCGATCATACCAGCCGCCCCCCATGCCCAGCCGCCGACACGCGGCGTCGAAGCCGGTGAGCGGGGTCACCACCAGCGCCATGTCCTCGGGGGGCAGCGTGTCGGCACGGTCCACGTCCGGCTCGGGAATGCCGTAGCGATTGCTGACCAGGCCCTGGCCCGGCCGCCAGGGCGCAAAGCGCAACACGCGGCCGTCCAGCACCGGCAGGCAATACTGCACGCCGTCCGGCAGGCTCAGTTGCCAGCGATGCAAGGCGATTTCGCTATCCATCGCCCAATACCCGGCCACCGCGCCGGTCTGCGGCGCAAACGGCAGCGCCAGCAAGCGCTCCGACAAGGCATCGGCAGCGGCCAGACGCTGCGCCGCCGGCAGGCTGCGCCGCTGCGCGCGCAACTGCTGGCGCAACGCCTCTCGGTCCTCGGTCATTGGGGTCTCGCGGCGGTGAGGGAGACACATTGTCGGTGGCAGGCGTCCACCTGCCTAGCGGTGGATCCGGATTGGCGCGCTGGCAGTCCGTTGCCTTTCACGCGAGCCGATCTTTTTGGCGGTGTCGTCGTGCGGATCACGCTCACGACAGGCCACCTGATCGCATCGCGTGCGCGACGTCATGCGCGGGTGGTCATGCACGCGGTCGCGCCATCGGCGCGTGGACCATCCTCGCAGGAGCGCTTGGCGCGATGGGTTGGACCGCTGCGTGCGGCAGGGATCTGGCGTCGTCACTGGAAGAGCCGGCGCCGCAGGTCCACCAACTGGGCTTCATTGGAGATCGAACCGACGAAAGGAGATGAGTTCAGGTGCGACCAGGCCTAAGTGCAGCGGTGCAAGGCGCACGCATCGCATTCGGTGCCGATTCGGCGGTGTTGGGTTCGGGTTCGCGTACCTGCGATCCCAGCACGGAGTCGGTGGGCAGTGGCATCGTCGCGGCATCCGGCGATGCGTCGCACCATTGCGGTATCAATCGGCGTAAACGCGCCAGGGCGTACCTGCGCGAGCGCAGATAGCGTGCGACCGCACATGGCAGCACTGCCGCAAGGTCATGCTCACGTTTCCAGTTGCAAGCGGCGGTGGCACACACAGACAGGCTTCGAACGCACAAAAAGAAACGACGCCCGAAGGCGCCGTTTCAGATTTGCATTCTCCGCCGTGACGATGCGGGCGAAACGACCTTGAACCCGGGGTTCAAGTGGGGACGTTGTGAGGCCATCGGGCTTCCCGCTACAAGGCGGACTTGCACTCCCGGCTTCGTCGCGCCCCCGTGGTCGTAATTAAGGGACAAGGCGAATGTTTTGCACGCTGTCGTTTACAGCAGAGAACGCAACTGAATTATAGACCTCTGCCGCGCGATGGCTAGCCCATTCGTCGGCGCGCGCCCTGCAAAGTTCATCTTTGCGACGGCAGTGCGACGTACGCCTCAACGCGGCGTGTCGGTAACGCTGTCCAGACGGCGATTCAAGGTGTCGAGCGTATTGGCCAGTTCGCGATCGTAGAGCGCCTGCTGATCGCGCAACTGCTGCAGCTCGTGCGCAAGATTGAGTGCGGCCAGTACCGCGACGCGGTCTACCGCCGCCATGCGGTTGCTGCCACGGATCTCGCGCATGCGCAGATCCAGCAGCCGCGCTGCGGCGGTGAGACTCTCGCGCTCGTCCGCAGTGACGCCAACCGTGTATTCACGATCCAGAATACGCACGCTGACCGGCTCGGTGGTGCTCACGTGTGCTGCTCCAATGACTTCAACCGCACGATCATCGCTTCCACCCGCGAGCGCGCCTGCTCGTTCTTGGTCAGCAGTTGCGAACGCTCGCCGATCAACTGTTCCTGTTGATGCCGCAGGCTGCGGTTTTCGTCGGTCAGCCGTTGAGTCCGCTCGACCAGCGCTTCCACGCGGGCGGCAAGTGCGCGGAGTTGGGCGAGGGCGGCAGCGTTGTCCATGCGCTCACGATAGGGGCGCGTGCGCGCGGCGGTCAAGCGCCGGACGACCGCTGGCTTGCGCGCCTTCAGGCCAGGCCCGCCAAGGCCTAGGGCCGGGTCGTGCCAGCCCGGCGCAGCGCGTCTGGAACGCTGCATGGAACGTCGCGGTAGCGGCCGACGCGGGGTGCCTTGATACACTGGGAAGTCTGATCGCCCGCCTGCGCGGGTGCCTTCTGCCCTTAGCCTGGATGACTCGATGGATCTGCCTGACGTAACCGCTGTGCAAACTGAAAGTCGTCAGCTCGCACTGGCGTCCTCTGCGGCGGAACTGCACGGCGGCTTATGCGGATGGCTGTCCGGCGGTGGCGCCGACAGCGGCGACTGGTTGGCGCGCATCCTGGCCGACACCGCGCAGGTCGCGCCCAAGCAGGGTGGCGCGCTGGACCAGCTGCGCCAGGCCACGGTGGCGCAGCTGGAAGATCGCGATTTCGCCTTCGAGCTGCTGTTGGTCGAAGACGGCGCTCCACTGCCGGCACGCACCGACGCCTTGTTCGATTGGTGCCGCGCGTTTCTGGGCGGTTTCGGGCTGGCCGCGCAGCAGCGCCCGGCGCTGAGCGAAGAGGGCGAGGAAGCGTTGCAGGATCTGGCGCGTCTGGCGCAGGCCTCCAGCGACGACTTCGATGCCGGCGAAGAAGACGACACTGCGCTGGCCGAGATCGAAGAGTTCGTGCGCGTGGCAGTGCTGTTGCTGCATGGCGACTGCGTGATGGGGCCGCGTTTCCGTCAACGCCTGAACTGATCGCCGCACCGCCATGAAAAAGCTCACCGGGATCGGCGCAGCCGAATATGCGCGCCGGCGCAAGCAGCTCATGCAGATGGCCGGCGAGCAGGCCATCCTGATCCTGCCGGCTGCGCCGGAGCGCATCCGCAGCCACGACACCCATTACCCGTATCGGCAGGATTCGGACTTCTGGTATCTGAGCGGGTTTCCCGAGCCGGAGGCAGTGCTGGTGTTGGTGCCCGGGCGCAAGCATGGCGAGGCGATCCTGTTCTGCCGCGAGCGCGATGCCGAGCGCGAAGCTTGGGATGGTCCACGCGAGGGCCAGGAAGGGGCGGTGGAATGCTACGGCATGGACGATGCGTACCCCATCGACGACGTGGACGAGATCCTGCCAGGTCTGCTCGAGGGCCGCACCCGGGTCTATTACCACTTCGGGCGCGATGTCGATTTCGATCTCAAGTTGATCGGCTGGCTCAAGCGCGTGCGCGAGCAGGTGCGTCATGGCGCGCAGCCGCCGCACGAATTTCTGGAGCTTGGCCATCTGCTGCACGAGCAGCGCCTGTTCAAATCGCGCGACGAAATCGCCTTGATGCAGCAGGCCGCCGACATCAGCGTGCGTGCGCACCGTGCGGCGATGCGGCTGGCGCGCCCGGGCGTGCACGAGTACGAACTGCAGGCCGAGGTGGAGCGCGAATTTCGCGCTGCCGATGCATGGCCGGCGTACGGCAGCATCGTCGGCGCCGGCAGCAACGCGTGCGTGCTGCATTACCGCGCCAACAACGCGCGCAGCCGCGAGGGCGACCTGGTGCTGATCGACGCCGGTGCCGAATACCGCGGTTATGCGGCCGATATCACCCGTACCTTTCCGGTCAACGGCCGCTTCACGCCCGCGCAGCGCGCGCTGCACGCGTTGGTCGGCGCAGCGCAGGCGGCTGCGCTCGCACAGGCGCGTCCCGGCGTGGCGTACGAGGCCGGCCACGTGGCTGCGGTGGAAACCCTGACCGAGGGGCTGCTGCGCCTGGGCCTGCTCAAGGGCAAGTTGGAGCGCAACATTGCCGAGGAGCAGTACAAGCGGTTCTATCGGCACAAGACCGGGCATTGGCTGGGTCTGGATGTGCACGACGTCGGCGATTACCGCTTGGCCGGCGACTCGCGCCTGCTGGAGCCCGGCATGGTGTTCACCATCGAGCCTGGGCTGTACGTCTCCGCCGACGATACCAGCGTGGATGCCAAGTGGCGTGGCATCGGCATCCGCACCGAAGACAATGTGCTGATCACCGCCGATGGCCATCGCGTGCTCACCGATGCGCTGGCGCGCAGCGCCGATGAGATCGAAGCGGAGATGGCCGGCGTCCGGGTGTAGTTGCTGACAGGTCGATCGTCTGGATCGCCAGCCGCGTTGCCGTCAGTACTTTCACGCAGATGCTGGACGCTTGGCATTGCGATGCATCACCGCAAGCGACTGGTGGGCCGGCGTAACCGCACACGCAACTCAAGATGCGCGATGGACTTGGAGCAGCCAACAAGACGACTGTGCAGTAGCTATGCGGGCTTGGCTGGTGCTCGGTGCGGCATGTAGCGCTCGTGCACTTCGTTTCTGAGTGCGTCGTCCTCATCCACCTGACGATGACTCGCTACGTTGTGTGAGTCGATCTCAATGATTCGCGCCGAGCGTGCTTCCAACCAGCGCATGCGCCGTCGAGGTGACCTTGCCTGACGCGGCGTAAGCACGACGCGCCGGCAGTGTCACTAGCCCAGCTGCGGTGTCTGCGTGCGCTCTGGCTGTTGCAGTGCGTCGCCAGGTGCGGCGATCTGCCGCGCCCGCTCGAATGACTGTTCTTCGGGCGTGGCCAGTGCCTGCGCGGTGTTCATGTGCGCGCGCAGATGTGCCGGGTTGGCGGGGTCGCCCTGCACCACGAACACGTTTTCGCCGCCTTGCACGCCGGTCTTGTTCGCTTCGCTCATCAACACGTGATCCACGCGCGAGAGCCCGCCTTCCTTCGCCAATGGCAGCAAGGCGGCAGTGAGTCGCGCACTGGTCTGGTCTGGAGCGCGGCCGTGCGCGGCGTCGATCGCATGCACGCCGCGTTCGATCTGCTGGTACATCGGGTGGTCGGGGTGCGAGGTTTGGCGTGGATCGTTCATGGCGATGCTCCGTGCTGTGCTGATCAGGGTGCGGCAAACACCGGGCGGGTCAGGTTTTCCGGTGCGTCGTCGGTGCACACCACTTCGTCTTCGATGCGGATGCCGCCGTAGGGCTTGAACTGCTCCACGCGCTGCCAGTCGACGCTGGCGGCGTGGCCGTTCTGTTTGACCTCGTCCAGCAGCATGTCGATGAAATACACGCCTGGCTCGATGGTCACCACCATGCCCGGTTCCAGGACGCGGGTCAGGCGCAGGTACGGGTGGCCTGCCGGGCGTTCGATGCGGCCGCCGCGGTCGCTGGCGGCGAAGCCGGCCACATCGTGCACCTGCAGGCCGATCAGGTGGCCCAGGCCGTGCGGGAAGAACGCGGCGCTGACGCCGGTGGCCAGTGCGGCTTCGGCCGACACGGTGAGGATGCCGAAATCCTTGAGGATGCCCATCAGGGCCAGATGCGCGTCCACATGCAGTTGCTTGTAATCCACCCCGGCGCGCACGCTCTGGCCCATGCGCACCTGTGCGGCATCGACGGCGTCGATCAACGCCTGAAACTCGCTGCCGGGGTCGGCGGCATAGGTGCGGGTGATGTCGCTTGCGTAACCGTCTGCCGACGCGCCGGCGTCGATCAGAAAGCTGCGCAGCGGCTGCGGCGCGTGCTGGCCCAGTTCGGTGTAGTGCAGCACTGCGCCATGTTCGTTGAGCGCGATGATGTTGCCGTACGGCAGCGTGTTGGCGTCCTGGCCCACGGCCGCGCAGTAGGCCATATGGATGCCGAATTCGCTCTGGCCAGCGCGAAACGCCGCTTCGGCCGCGCGGTGCCCACGCACCGCCAATTGCTGGGCGATGCGCATCAGCGCCAGTTCGTACGAGGTCTTGAAGGCGCGCTGATAGTCCAGGTAATCGATGACCGGCTGCGGGTTGTTCGGCACGTAGGCGCCCAATGCACTCTGCGCTTCACCGAGGATGGCGCAGCGTGCGCTGCGCGCGGGCAGCAGCTTCAACGCCTCGTCCGGGGTGCGGATGATGTGGATGTCGCAATGCTCCACCCACCAGCCGCTGGGGGCGTCGGGCACCACGTGCCAGTAGTCGAACGGTTGATAGAAGAGCACCGTCGGGCGCTGGCCCGGGGTGTAGATCAGCCAGCTGTTGGGAATGCGCGTCAGCGGCACCCAGGTCTTGAACTGCGGGTTAACCGCGAACGGGTAATCGCGGTCGTCGAACAGCTGGTAGTGCGTGGTGCCGCTGGGCACCACCAGGTGATCGAAGCCGCCGCGCTGCAATGCTTCATCGGCGCGCGCGCTGAGCGTGCGCAGGTGGTCGGAATACAGGCGGCTCATGGAAGGCTGGGTCATGCGGAACTCGATCGGCGATGCAAGGCAGGCCACAAGTTTGCCGCAAAGCCTGTGAATCGGTCAGCCGATCATGTGTTCTTCGGCGATCCAGGCGCGCAGGCGCAGGCGATGCGGCTCGGACATGCTCAGGAAACGAAAGCCGGCCCAGGCCTGACCGGGCGCATGTGCGGCTTCGGACCACAGCAGATGCACGCCGACATCGATTTCGGTGGCGCGGCCGATGCGCTCGGGCAGGCTGAAACGCAGCTGATACAGCGCATCGTCGTGCAACGGAACCGAGGCCAGCAGCAGCATGCCGGTTTCGGAGACGTTGCCGACCCGGCCGATCTGCGCGTCGCTGAGCATGTCGACCACCGGCACCATGTCGCTGGGCTGGCGGCGCGGGGCGCGGCGGGTGTCCTGGATCATGCGGAGGCCTCGGTGGGGGAGTGCCCGGCCAGGCTGCGTAGCGTGCGCACGGTGGCATGCCAGGCGCGGTCGATCAGTCGCGATTTTTCTTCCACCAGCAAGCGTGCCTGGCCGCTGGCCATCAGCCGCGCCAGACCATCCAGCGATTGCTCGCCAAGTTTTTGGCCACGCTGATTGACGAACAACGCGTTGCCGGTCATCGGGCTGTACCAGGACAGGCGCTGCCGGCGCAGGTCGCCTTGTTGATTGATCACAAATTCGAACCAGGTGCCGAAAGGCAGGCTGCGCAGCTGCATGTAGCAGGCGTCCTCGTCCGGCGTTCGCGGCGTGATGGCCGGCTTGCGCGCGGCGGTGTCGCCCTGGTCGCCCAGCCGCGCGCGCGCCTTGAGTTTGGCGGTGAGCTCGGTGCGCGAGGTCAGTTCATCGTCGCCACCGGGCGTGGACAGACGCCGCGCGATCGCAGCCGCTTCATCGTGGTGATAGCCGACCTGCAGCAACGCGGTTTCGACGTCGGTGCCCAGCGCAACGTCGGTCGGCAAGCCCTTGCTGCTGCAGGTGACTTCGGCGATGCGCGCAGTCAGGGCCTGGCGCTCGTCCCATTCGGGCGATTGCTCGCCTTGCCGCAGCAGGGTGAGCGTGAGCACGTCCGACCACGCCTGGCGCAGCAGCGATTGCACGAAGCGCGGCGGCGCGCTGTCTTCGCAGAGTTGCTCGATGCGCGCCTGCGCCTGCTGCTTGGCCGATTCCAGCCGTTCCTTGCCGCGTGCGGCATCCACGTGCCGGCGTTCGGCCACCTCGGCCTTGCGCGCCAGGTTGCGCAGATGGCTCTGGATGTCGTCGTTGGCGGCCGCAAACACCGCCTCGTCGCCCTGGTAGTCGTTGACGATCTTGTCGACCGCGCTGCCGAGCTTGTGCAACAGCTGCGGGTCGACGTCGTCGTCGCCCAGCCACACCGCGCCGGACTCGGCCACGGTATTGAGCAACTCGCGCACCGGGTGCTGGTCGCGCACGAAGAAGTGCGTGTCGGCCAACGCGGCGCGCACTACCGGCACCTGCAGCTTGGCGAGTAGGGCCTGCGCAGGCGTGTGCTCGCGCACTTCACGCTGCATCTGCGCGTAGAGCAGGCCGAGCAGGTCGAAGGTGTCGTTGTCCTGCGGCGATAGCGCGGCCTGCGTGCCGTGCTCGGCGCGCAACAGCGCCAGCACCTGACGCTGTACCGCATCGATGCCGGCGGCCTGTGGGGTTGCCGCTGCTTGCGCACTCAGTGCGCCCTGCAGGCTGGCCAGCGCCTCGCCGAGCGCCGCCGTGGGGACGCTGACCGGGGCAGGGCCGGAGGGCTGCGCAGAGGACTGTACAGACGGTTGTGCAGCGGCGGCCTGCACCAGGCTGCCCGGCGTGCCGCCCTGATGCGCAGCAGCGCCGCCCGCGGCCTGCGCCTGGCGGGCCGAGGACATCAGGCCGCCCAGCGCATGTGCCACGTCGTCCAGTGCGGGTGAGGTCGATTGCGCGCTTGTCGATGCGGTGGGCGCAACCGCGGAAGTACCGTGCGCATCGAGTAGCGCGCTCTGCCATGCGGTTGGCGCGGATTGGCCTGCCCATGCGGTGGCCGGGCGCGCGCCGGGTTGCGCGGCGCCGGGCGTGCCAGAGGTTGCAGCGTTCCTGGGAGCGCCTGCGCTGTCCGGCAAGGTGCGACGTGTCTGCACCTGCGTGGGTCTGACCAGATACGGGTGGTAGATCAGCCCGGGCAGGATGCCTTCCTGCGCCAGGGTGACGTTGGCGCTTTCGTACAGGTCGCCCAGGCGATCCATCACCTGGTGCTCGAACACCTTGTACAACGCCAGCTGCCCATCCAGGTTGAGGCCCAGCAGCTGGCCGCACTCGCGCACGATCCGGCACAGCGCGTAGGGGCCAAGCGGCAAGGCGTCCAGCTCGAACTCCGGCACCGCGCCGATCACCGCCAGCCGCTGTGCCAGCAATTGCAGCGCATCGGCACGGCGTGCCGTTTCGCGGCGGGCGATCTCGCTGAGCACGATATCGCGGTCGATATCGGTGTCTTCCACCAGGGTCAGCATCTGCGGCTGGGCTGCGGTCTCGGCCGGCGGTGTCAGGCTTGGGCGATCGCGCAGCGTTGCCAGATCCTGCGCCAGATGCTGCAGGAACAGCTGCGGAAAGTGGTCGATGTGATCGCGCAGCCCACGCATCTGCGCGTAGGTATCGGCCTGGATCTGGCTGTTGCGCGCATGTTCGGCCCTGTGCAGCAGGGCGCGCTCCAGCTCGACGATGGTCAACCGCAGCGGGCCATTGAGCGCCTGCACGCAGTGCGCATGCAGCATGCCCAGCAGGCGACGGCCACGCGCGGACACGGGTGCCTCGGCGATCGGGCCGCTGAGTGTGGGCTGCAGGGAGGAAACGGGCGTGGACATCCGGGAGGGTGGGCTCGATGCGAAGCGTGAGCTATGTAGCATGTTTTCCCACTGCCCAGCGACCCTATGGGGCGCCGGCAGTCGATGCGTCGCTGTCTGTGCGTGTGCGTCGGCAGGAGCGTGCGCCTTTTTAGCTGCAGCGTTGCCAGCTGTCGTATCAACGTGCTGCCGACAACGCCTGCATGGCGACGTGCGCGGTCAGCTCAGGAACAGTTCGACCACATCGTTGGTAAAGCGGCGGCCCAGTTCGGTGGGCACCACACGTCCGTGCTGCTCGATCAACCACCCCTGTGCCACCGCACGCGCCACCGGCGCAGCGATGGCCGCGGCAGCCAGGCCGGTCGATGCCTCGAAATCGCTCAGGCGAAATCCTTCGTGCAGTCGCAACAGATTGAGCATGTATTCGAACGGCAAGCGCTCGCGCGGCACGACTTCATCGCCGCCGATCGACGCGGCGGTGCCGGCACTGGCCAGGTAGGGTTGCGGGTGCTTGTGCTTCCAGCGACGCAGCACGTGCTGCTCGGCGCCGGAACTTATCTTGCCGTGCGCGCCGGCACCGATGCCCAGGTAATCGCCAAAGCGCCAGTAATTGAGGTTGTGCGCGCACTGTCGCCCGGGTTTGGCGTAGGCGCTGACTTCGTACTGCGCGTAGCCGGCGTCGGCGAGCAACGCTTGGCAATGTTCCTGGATATCCCAGGCAGCATCGTCGTCGGGAATGCCCTTGGGCGGACGCGCGAAGAACACCGTATTCGGTTCCAGCGTGAGCTGGTAGTGCGACATGTGCGTGGGCTGCAGCGCGAAGGCGCGCTCAAGATCGTGCTCGGCCTGCAGCAGCGTCTGCTCGGGCAACGCATACATCAGGTCGATATTGAAATTGTCGTAGCCGGCATCCTGCGCCAGCTTGATCGCGCGCTCGGCGTCGGCGCTGTCATGGATGCGACCCAGCCGCTGCAATGCCACATCGTCGAAGGTCTGCACCCCGAAGCTCAGCCGGTTCACGCCGGCCGCGCGGTAGTGCTCGAAGCGGCCGTGTTCGGCCGTGCCCGGGTTGGTTTCCAGGGTGATTTCAAGGTTCGGCGCAAACCGCAGCCGCGCCGCGGCGGCCTGCAAAAAACGGTCGATCGCCTCGGCCGGAAACAGGCTGGGCGTGCCGCCACCGAAGAACACAGAATGCACCACGCGTCCCCATACCAGCGGCAGATCCGCATCCAGGTCGCGGATCAATGCATCTACGTAGTCCTCGAACGGCAATACGCCCTTGGCCGCATGCGAGTTGAAATCGCAGTACGGGCATTTGCGCACGCACCAGGGCAGGTGCACGTAGAGCGAGAGCGGGGGCGGGATCAGGTCGGGCACTGCGTGAGGTCGTCCGTTACAGCGCGAGCGCGTGTAGTTTGTGCTGCAGCGTGGCCAGCGCCACTGCGCGGTGGCTGAGGCGGTTTTTCAGCTCGCTGTCCATTTCCGCTGCGGTCAGGCCGTAGACGGGGTCCAGGAACACCGGGTTGTAGCCAAAGCCGCCATCGCCACGCGGTTGCGTGGTGATCACGCCTTCCCAGCTGCCTTCGGCGATCAGCGGCTGCGCATCTTCCGGGTGACGCAGCAGCACGATCACCGCGTAAAAACGCGCGCTGCGGCGTTCGGCGGGTATATCGCGCATGGCATCGAGCAACTTGGCGTTGTTGGCCTGCGCATTGGCAGGGCTGCCGGCGTAGCGCGCGCTGTACAAACCGGGCGCACCGCCAAGCGCATCGACGATCAGGCCGGAGTCATCGGCCAGCGCGGGCAGGCCGGTGACAGCGCTGGCATGGCGTGCCTTGATCAGCGCGTTCTCGACGAAGGTCAGGCCGGTTTCCGGCACGTCTTCCACTCCGAGTTCGCCTTGCGCGACGATGCGCAGCGGCAGTGCGGCCAGCATCGCGCGCAGTTCTTCCAGCTTGCCGGCGTTGCCGCTGGCCAGGACCAGTTGTTTCATTGCTTGGGCTCCAGCAAATCCCACTTGGTGCCGTACAGATCGCGGAACACCACGACCGTGCCGTACGGTTCTTCGCGCGGGGTTTCCAGAAATTCAATGCCAAACGCCTGCATTGCCGCGTGGTCGCGCCAGAAGTCGTCGGTGTAGAGAAAATGATCCACCCGCCCACCGGTCTGGTCGCCGATGCGCGCCTGCTGCGCGGCGTCGGCCGGCTGCGCAAGCAGCAAGCCGGCGTCCTGCGCGCTGCCCGGGCCGATCACCACCCAGCGTTTGCCGTCGCCCAGCGCGCGATCTTCCAGCACCTGGAAGCCCAGCGCGCCGGTGTACCAGGCAATGGCCGCATCGTAGTCGGCGACCAGCAGCGTGGTCAGGGCAATGCGCCGGCTCATCCGGCCAGTGCAGCGCGTTGCAGTGCGAACAGTTCGCCCATGCCCTTTTCGGCCAGGGCGAGCAGCGCATTGAGTTCGTCGCGACGGAACGCGTGGCCTTCGGCGGTGCCCTGCAGCTCGATGAAGCCGCCGCCATCGTTCATCACCACATTCATGTCGGTGTCGCAGTCGCTGTCTTCCGGGTAATCCAGATCCAGCACCGGCTCGCCGCGATAGATGCCCACCGACACCGCAGCGACGGCGCCGATCAACGGATGCTTCTTGATGTCGCCGCGCTTGAGCAGCAGGTTCACCGCATCGGCCAGCGCCACGTAGGCGCCGGTGATCGCCGCGGTACGGGTGCCGCCGTCGGCCTGCAGCACGTCGCAGTCCAGGGTGATGGTGCGTTCGCCCAGTGCGTTGCGATCCACGCAGGCGCGCAAGGCGCGGCCGATCAGGCGCTGGATTTCCAGCGTGCGCCCGCCCTGCTTGCCGCGTGCGGCTTCGCGGTCGGAGCGAGTGTGGGTGGAGCGCGGCAACATGCCGTATTCGGCGGTGACCCAGCCTTCGCCCTTGCCGCGCAGGAAGTTCGGCACGCGGTTTTCCACGCTGGCGGTGCACAGCACGCGGGTGTCGCCGAAGCTCACCAGCACCGAGCCTTCGGCATGGCGGGTGAAGGAGCGTTCGATGCGCACCGGGCGCAGCTGATCGGCCATGCGGCCGCTGGGACGGGAAAAGGTCATGCGATGAGTCCGGAAGTCGGGAGGTGGGTCTTGGCGCCAATGCACGGCGGGCAGCAGCCGGCCGGTGTGGGCGGCTAGGGTACCATTCGCGCTTTGACGGCACGGGATTGACGATGATCCGAAGCATGACCGCGTTTGCTGGCGGCGAACGCATCACGCCCTGGGGCACGCTTGGTTGCGAGCTGCGCTCGGTCAACCACCGCTTTCTGGAAGTGGGCGTGCGCCTGCCCGAAGAACTGCGTGCGCTGGAGCCGCTGCTGCGCGAACGCGTGGCAGCCAAGAACAGCCGCGGCAAGCTGGACCTGACGCTGCGCTTGCGCGCGCCGGACAACGCACAGACGCTGGCGGTCAACGAATCGCTGCTGCAGGAACTGGGTGCGCTGGCCACGCGGCTGGACGGGCTGTTTCCCAAGTTGCAGGTGGGCTTTACCGATCTGCTGCAGCTGCCCGGCGTGTTGCAGGTACAGGACGTGGATGCGCCCGCGCTGCAGGCCCAGGCGCTGGCCTTGCTCGACGAAGTGGTCGACAGTTTTGTGGTTGCGCGCGAGCGCGAAGGCGGCAAGCTGGCCGAGGCGATCAGCGAGCGTGTGGATGCGATCGAACGCATCGCCGCCGAGGTGCGCGTTTTGATCCCGGCGATCCGCGAGGGACAGCGCGCCAAGCTGGCGGCACGCCTGGCCGATCTGCCGCATCCGGTGGACCCGGGCCGCGCCGAGCAGGAACTGGTGCTGTGGCTGCAGAAGCTCGATGTGGACGAGGAGCTGGACCGTCTGTCCAGCCACATTTCCGAAATCCGCCGCGTGCTCAAGCAGCGCGAACCGGTCGGCCGCCGGCTGGACTTTCTGCTGCAGGAGTTCAACCGCGAAGCCAATACGCTGGGCTCCAAGTCGGTGGACAGCCGCACCTCCAACGCCGCGGTGGATCTGAAGGTGCTGATCGATCAGATTCGCGAGCAGGTGCAGAACATCGAATAGCCGTGAATAGGCAATCGGGAATGGGGAATCGTCAAAGCAGGTACGATTCCCCACGGCCTGCTTGCTCCGCGCGGTGCCCCATTCCCTATTCTCGACTCCCTATTCCCTAAAATGCGCGGCACCCTCTATATCGTTGCGGCCCCCTCGGGCGCCGGCAAGAGCAGCATCGTCAACGCCACCTTGGCGCGCGACCCGAAGATCGCGCTGTCGATCTCGTTCACCTCGCGCGCGCCGCGGCCGGGCGAGCGGCATGCCGAGCACTACCATTTTGTGTCGGCAGACGAGTTCCAGGGCATGATCGAAGCGGGCGACTTCTTCGAATATGCGCTGGTGTATGGCGACTGGAAGGGCACCGCACGGCAGTCGGTGGAGCCGCAGTTGGCCGCCGGCCACGATGTGCTGCTGGAGATCGATTGGCAGGGCGCACGCCAGGTCCGCCAGAAAGTGCCCGATGCGGTGAGCGTGTTCATCCTGCCGCCGTCGCGCCAGGCGCTGGACGAGCGCATGCGCAAGCGCGGGCAGGACAGCGAAGACGTGATGGCGCAGCGGCTGGCCGCCGCACGCGAAGAAATGCTGCATTTCGAAGAGTTCGATTACGTGATCATCAACGAGACCTTCGACACCGCGGTCTCGGAGATGTGCGCCATCTTCACTGCCAGCCGGCTGCGTCGGCAGGCCCAGCAGCAGCGGCATGCCGGCTTGATCCAGGCATTGCTGGACTGAGCCCGCCGGGTGGGCGCTTGCACGCGCGTGATGCGCGCTGCCCGCAGCGGTTGCTCCGACGCCAAGCGCGGCAGGTCGACGACCGGCATGCGTGCAGGTGTGAATGACCTGGGCTGGCGGCTGACCGGCCGGACCTGCAAGGGTGTTCTGCGCACCGGGGCGCTGGTGTGGGGTGGTCGATGTGGTCCAAGTGGCTGATTCCAAAGCAAACTGAATGGCCGCCGGTTGCCCGCCCAGCGCCGCCGGCGTACACTTCGCCCCCTTTCCCTCATTCGATGCGCGGCCGTTGCTGGTCGCCGGGAGCCCGCATGGCCCGCATTACCGTAGAAGATTGCCTGGAAGTCGTGAACAACCGTTTCGAGCTGGTCATGATGGCCTCCAAGCGCGCCCGTCAGCTCGCCAACGGCGTGCAGCCGTTGATCGAAAACGCAGACGCCAGCGACAAGCCCACCGTGATGGCGCTGCGCGAGATCGCTGCCCGCCGGATCGACAACGCGCTGATCGATGAAGTCGAGAAGGCCGAACGCGAGCGTGCCGAGCGCGAAGCGCTGGAATGGGCCGCCGCCGAAGTGGTCGCCGACGAAGACATGTCCAAGAACGACGACTGATCGTCAGCCGCCACTACGGTGGCCGACGATGACGATGTCCAGACAGCCCGCCTTGTGCGGGCTGTTTGCGTTTTGGGGATGAGGCGCAATCAGTTGAATGATCGTGGTCGTGCGCCGGCAGTCAGGGCACCGCGCAGCACAGCTGCCGGTCCAACGCCGTTAACCAACGCTGGTGGACATGCGCCTTCCCCACCTGCCGCCAAGCGGCAGGTGTTCGCGCGCCGCAGGCGTCAGCGGCGGTCGTCCGCCGGCAGCTGCGCCATCTCATGACGCAGGCTTCGGTCCAGCGCCTGCATGGCCTGGTAGCCACGTCGCTTCGCGGCATGCAGGCGCGCGATGGGCACCGGCGTCGCGGCAGTGCTCGCGCCCAGGCCGCTCATCGCCGACATGGCTGCCGGCAGATCGGCAAAGCCACCGCTGGCCACTGCGGCCAGCATTGCGCTGCCCAGCAGCACCGGTTCGGCGGTGGCCGCGACCTGCACCGGCACGCCGCAGGCATCGGCCATCAGCTGGCGGACCAGGCGACTGTGGCTGGCGCCGCCACTCATGATCACGCTGTCGAACCTCACCCCCTGCGCGCGCAGCGCATCGATGATCTCGGCCAGCCCGTAGCCCAGGCCGCAGACGCCGGCCACGTACAGCGCTTCCAGACCTTGCAGGTCGTGGTCGATGGTCAGCCCGGCGATCATCGCGCGGGCATTGGGGTCGGCATCGGGCGAGCGGTTGCCCAGATAGTCCGGCAACACATGCAGCCCGCGCGCCAGCACGGCGGCCTGGGACGCGCTGCCGACGCGCGCCAGCACGCGTTCTTCCAGCCACTGCAGCACATCCTGGCCTGCGGCGGTCGCCTGTGCGTTGGCGTCGGCATAGCCCGGATGCGAGCGCACCAGGGTGTCGATTGCCACGCCGGCGGCGGATTGGCCACCTTCGTTGAGCCATAGCCCCGGGACCAGTGCGGAGCCGTAAGGCCCCCAAACCCCGGGCGTGAAGCAGGGCGTCTGGGTGCTGGCCAGCACGCAGGCCGAGGTGCCGAAGATATAGGCCAATCGCGCAGTGATCGGCATCTGCTGGCCATCTGCGGACGGGCTGGCGAGCGTGCCGATGGCACCGGCATGCGCGTCGATCAACGCCGCGCCCACCGCGATGCCGGCACGCAGGCCCAATTCGTCGGCAGCCTGCGCCGAAAGCCCCTGGCCCAGCGCTGTGCCCGGCGGCACGACCTCGCTGCCGATCCGCGCCGCCGCATCGTCCAGCAGGTCGGCCAGGCCGATGCGTTCGAAGTAACGCCGGCTCCAGCCGCCGTCGTGCTGCACGTAGGTCCACTTGCAGGTCACCGTGCACAGCGAGCGGGCGGTGCTGCCGGTGGCGCGCCAGCTCAGCCAGTCGGCCAGATCGAAAAAGTGCGCCGCGCGCGCGTAGCTGTCGGGAAGGTGCTGCTTGAGCCACAGCAGCTTGGGGGTCTGCATTTCCGGCGAGATCTGCCCGCCGACATAGCGCAGCACCGGCTCGTCGGTGGCGTTGATGTGCGCGGCCTGGGCGATGGCGCGGTGGTCCATCCACACGATCACATCGCGGTCGGCCTGGCCGCTGGGGCTGACGCACACCGGCCCGCCGTCGGCGGCCACCGCCACCAGTGAGCAGGTGGCATCGAAGCCGATGCCCGCCACCCGCGCGACGTCCACGCCGGTGTGCGCCAGCGCGGCGCGGATCGCCTGCACGCAGGCCTGCCAGATGTCTGCGGAGGACTGCTCGACCATCTCGCCGGGCAGGTACCAGGTCTGGATGGCATGGCGCGCGGTGCCGAGCAACTGGCCGCGCGCGTCGAACAGCCCGGCGCGGGCGCTGCCGGTGCCCACGTCCACGCCGATATAGATCGCCTCGTTGGTCGGTTGCATGGCTTACCAGCAGGTATAGCCGCCGTCGGCCAGCACGATACTGCCGGTCATCAGGCTGGCGGCAGGAGAGGCCAAAAACAGCGCCACCGAGGCGATTTCTTCCACTTCGCCCAGCCGTCCCATCGGCGTGCCGCCGATCCAGGCGTCGTACATCGCCGGGTCTTCCTTGACGAAAGCATTGAGTGGCGTGGCGATATAGGTCGGCGCGACGGCATTGACGCGCACGCCGCGTGCGCCCCATTCGGCGGCCAGCGATTTGGTCAGGTGATGCACCGCTGCCTTGGAGGCGTTGTAGTAGGCCTGCGCCTGCGGTTTGTTGACGATGAAGCCGGACATCGAACCGACGTTGACGATCACGCCATCGCCGCTTTGCAGCATGTGTTTGCCGAACGCACGGCAGCACCAGAACGTGCCATTGAGGTTGACGTCGATGACGTTGAGCCAGTGCTCGTCGGTGACCGTTTCGGCCGGGGTCTGGCTACGGGCGATGCCGGCGTTGTTGACCAGGATGTCGACCTTGCCGAACCGGGCGTTCAATGTATCGGCAACGCTGGTGACGCGTGCCGAATCGGTCACGTCCATCTGCACGATCTGCGCGTCCAGGCCCTTGCTGCGCAGGGTGGCCAGGCCTTGCTCGGCCACAGCGGCATCGTGATCGGCAATGACCACTTTGGCGCCGGCTTCGGCCAGCGCCTCGCAAATCGCCAGGCCGATCGCGCGGCCGCCGCCGGTGACGACCGCCACGCGGCCATCGAGTTTGAACTTGTCCAGATACATCGGCATGTCTCCTGCTGGTCTTGATCGTGGGGGAGGAACGAAAACGGGGGAGCAACGAGGGGGAGGGAGGTTTGGGATGGAGCGCGCTCAGCGCATGGCCTGTTGCTGCGCGTCGAAGCGGTGCAGGTGCTGCGGGTCGGGGACCAGGGTCACCGTTTCGCCGACGTGCACGCGCAGATCGCCGGTGCAACGCGCATCGACCGTGCCCACGCCGGGGATCTCCACGTACACGAAGGTGTCGCTGCCCAGATGCTCGGCCTGGATCACGCTGCCCTGCCAGGCATCGCCGGTGCCGGTTGCGGGGCTGCCGCGCTGCACGGCGATGTGCTCCGGGCGCACCCCGAGCGTGACCGCGCCGTGGCGCGCGGCTACCTCGCCCTGCAGCAGATTCATGCGCGGCGAGCCGATGAAGCCGGCCACGAATACATTGGCCGGGCGCTCGTACAACTCCAGCGGCGTGCCGACCTGTTCGATGCGTCCGGCCTGCAGCACCACGATCTCGTCGGCCATGGTCATCGCTTCGACCTGGTCGTGGGTGACATACACCGCAGTGGTCTTGAGCTGCTTCTGCAGGCGGGTGACTTCCAGGCGCATCTGCACGCGCAAGGCCGCGTCCAGATTGGAGAGCGGTTCGTCGAACAGAAAGCCCTTGGGCTCGCGCACGATGGCGCGGCCGATCGCCACGCGCTGGCGCTGGCCGCCGGACAACTGCCCGGGCTTGCGGTCGAGATACTCGGTGAGGTTGAGCACCGTAGCCGCCTGCGCCACGCGGCGCTCGATCTCGGCACTGGGCACGCGCGCCATCTTCAGGCCGAAGGCGATGTTCTTGCGCACGCTCATGTGCGGATACAGCGCATACGACTGAAACACCATCGACAAGCCACGCTTGGCCGGCGCCAGACCGGTCACGTCCTGGCCGTCGATGAGGATGCGCCCGCCGCTGACGTCTTCCAGCCCGGCGATCAAGCGCAACAACGTGGTCTTGCCGCAGCCGGAGGGGCCGACGAAGACCACGAACTTGCCGTCGTCGATCTCCAGATCCGCGCCATGGATGACCTGTGTGTCGTCGAAGGATTTGCTGACACCTTGCAGCGTGATGCGTCCCATGAACCACCTATCAAAGTTGAGTGATCTACTTCACCGCGCCGAAGGTGAGCCCGCGCACGAGCTGCTTCTGGCAGAACCAGCCCAGCACCAGGATCGGCGCGATGGCCATCGTCGAGGCGGCCGACAACTTGGCCCAGAACAGGCCTTCCGGACTCGAATACGAGGCGATGAACGCGGTCAACGGCGAGGCCTGCGAGGAGGACAGATTCAACGACCAGAACGCCTCGTTCCAGGCCAGGATCACGTTGAGCAGCAGCGAAGACGCGATGCCGGGAACCGCCATCGGCGCCAGGATGTAGAGGATCTCCTTGCCGATGGTGGCGCCATCCATGCGCGCCGCTTCCAGGATGTCCTTGGGGATGTCCTTGAAGTAGTTGAACAGCATCCAGACCATGATCGGCAGGTTGCTCAGGCACAGCACGATGATCAGGCCCAGCTGCGTTTCCAGCAGCCCGGAGTCGCGGTACAGCAGGTAGATCGGCACCAGCACGCCCACCGGCGGCAGCATCTTGGTGGATAGCATCCACAGCAGAATCCCGCGTGTGCGCTTGGTGGGCGAGAACGCCATCGACCACGCGGCAGGGATGGCGATGACCAGCGCGATCAGGGTGGACCCCAGCGAGACCGCCACCGAATTCCAGGCATGCGCGAAGTAGTCGCTGCGTCCTTGCACGGTGACGTAGTTTTCCAGTGTCCAATGGAAGAACACGAAGCTGGGCGGGCTGGAAAACGCATCGACCTCGGTCTTGAAGCTGGTCAGCAGCATCCACAGGATCGGGAAGAAGATCACGCCGCCGACCACCCATGCGGCAACCGTGGTGACGAGGAGTTGCAACGTGGACGTACGACGTGCCATCTCAGGTCTCCAGGTTCTTGCCGACGATGCGCACCAGGAAGATGGCCGCGATATTGGCCAGCACCACGGCGATCAATCCGCCTGCCGATGCGGCGCCCACGTCGTACTGCAGCAGTGCCTGCGAGTAGATCAGGTACGCCAGGTTGGTGGTCTGCAGGCCGGGCCCGCCGCCGGTGGTGACGTAGATCTCCACGAACACGGTGAGCAGGAAGATGGTTTCGATCAGCACCACGATGGTCAGCGGGCGCGCCAGATGCGGCAGGGTCAGATGGAAGAAGCGGTCGAACGCACCGGCGCCATCCATCAGCGCGGCTTCCTGTTGTTCTTCATCCAACGACTGCAGTGCGGTCAGCAGGATCAGCACCGCAAACGGCAACCATTGCCAGGCCACGATGACGATGATGGAGAACATCGGGTACTGGGTGAACCAGTCGATCGGGGTCAGGCCAACGCTTTGCCATAGCCACGCCAACAGCCCGGACACCGGATGCATCAGCAGGTTCTTCCAGATCAGCGCACTCACCGTCGGCATCACGAAGAACGGCGCGATCAGCATCAAGCGCACGATGCGGCGCCCCACGAACACCTGGTCCAGCAGCAGCGCGATCAGCACGCCGAAGACGGCCGTGATCGCCAGTACCGAGCCGACCAGCAACAAGGTATTGCCCAGCGAAGAGAGAAACGCCGGGTTGCCCAGGAAGTAGCGGTAATTGCCCAGCCCGACAAAGGTCTGTTCCGGGTTGAGCAGGTTGTAGTTCAACGTGGAAAACCACACCGTCATCGCCAGCGGCACGATCATCCAGGCGAGCAACAGCACGATCGACGGGGCGATCAGGAACCGTGCGAGTTTTTGCGTTTGATGGGTGGCCATCGGCAAGGTCCAAAGGTGGAGGCAGGCAGCGCGCCTGCAGTGCATGGCAGTGGCCGGATGCGCCGACGCAGGGATACGCGCCGAACGCACCGCCGGTGGGGCGTCAGAAGTTCAGGCTGACCTGCAGGCCGAAAATGGTGGCGTTGTCGCCATCCAGTCCACCCGGATGACGGATGTACTGCACGCTGGGCATGACTTCGATCCCGCGGCTGACGGCGATGTTGTAATTGAGCTCGATGGGGTATTCGTAGCGCTGCACGCCAATGGCCGCCGTGCCTGCGGGCAAGCGCTGGTTGTAGCGGGTTTGCGCCGCACGCAAACGCTCGCTGAGCGCATTGCGGCCGACGGCCACGCCGATGCGGTCGTTGGGCCGCGCAGCGGAGAGTCCTTTCCAGAAACCGCCGATGGCAAGCACCTGGCCCACGGTGCTGACCTCGTCGTCGGCATCGATGACGCTTGCGAACAGCCGCAAGCCGCCCCCGGCGCCATTGCTGGTGACCTGTTGTTCGAAATTGGCGTAGAACGCGCGATCGGTGTCCTGCAGCGCGGCCGGATCGGTGCCGAGGCTGGTCGGCACGCCCGAGCGGGTGTAGACGCGCAGTTGATCGTTGCTGTTGCGGGTCGCACCGATGCGGTAGTCGCCATCGATGCCGTTACCGTAGTCGGGCTTGTACTCCACTTCGGCCACCAGCAGGGTGCCGTGGTCGTCGCCGGAGGTGCCGAGCTTGAGGCCTTGGTCGGTGGATCGGTTCTGCGGGTTGGCATCGTAGCCGCCAACGCGGAAAAACCAGCGTTTGTCCGGGCTGAAAGTGACCACGCCGCCCCAGGCGCTGAGCGGGTCGCCATACCAGTTGTTGCTGATGTAGTTGGACGAGCCGCCGCTGCAGAAGGTCAGGTGCTGGTAGTTGCAGTTGAGCGCAAAGAAATCGGCGCTGGGATACAGGCGGCCGGCTTTCAGCGTCAGCTTGTCGTCGAACAGGCGCTGGGTCAGCGAGAACTGGGTCAGGCGCGTCACATCGCCGCGTCCGAAAATCTGCTGCGACTGCAATAGCGTGGGGATGCCGGCGGTGTTGTTGATCAACTCGCCGTTGCGATTGGTGATCTCCAGTTTGAAATCGGCGCCGGACCAGCCCCACAGCCGTTCCAGATCGAAGTACCCGCCCAGAAAGAATTGGTCGGCATAGGCGGTGCGCTCGCGGAGTCCGCCGGAGGTGTTGTGGGCGGTCTGGCTGAAGTGCGCCAGTTTGAACTGGATACCGTCATCGGCCAGCTTGCTGCGCAGGCCGCCCCAGTCGCCGCCGATGTGTTTGTCCGGATCGAATGCCTGGGCGCTGGCCTGTGTGCAGGCCAGGCTAGCGAGCAACATCGTCAGCGCAGGTGTGGTGTGCCTGATCTTCATCGATTGCCTCGTGGGAAGGTGCGGCGCCGTGACGCCGGAGCATGGCTGTGGCCAGGCGGGCCGGGCAGGGTGCCCGGCCCAACGGACCTGTACTTGGAGCAGCTGATAAAACCTAGCGAGCGCTGCGCTTAGCGCTTGGGGTAGCCGGCCCGCTGCATCTCGCGCTCGGTGGCGGCCTGCGCGTTCTTCAATGCCTCATCCACGCTGATCGAGCCGGTGAGCGCCGCGGAAAACTGCTGGCCCACCGTGGTGCCGATCGACTGGAACTCGGGGATGGCCGCGTACTGCACGCCGACGTAAGGCACCGGCTTGACCGTGGGGTGATGGGTGTCGGCGCCCTGGATGGCGGCCAGCGTCTGCTTGGCGAAGGGGGCGGCTTTCAGGTACTCGGCCGTGGCGTACAGCGACTGGCGCGTGCCCGGCGGCACATTGCCCCAGCCTTCCTTGCCGGCCACCAGTTCGGTGTAGTGCTTGCTGGTGGCCCAGGCGATGAATGCCTGCGCCTTGTCGGCTTTTTTCGAACTTGCCGGGATGGCCAGATTCCAGGCCCATAGCCAGCCGGTGGTCTTGCCCTTGCCGGCATCCGGCGCCGCGGCAAAACCGACCTTGTCCGACACCTTGGATTCGCTCGGGTTGCTGATGAACGATGCGGCCACCGTGGCATCAACCCACATCGCGCACTTGCCTGCAGTGAACAGCGCAAGGTTCTCGTTGAAGCCATTGGACGCAGCACCCGGCGGGCCGGCGTCTTTCATGACATCCACATAGGTCTGCAGTGCGGCCTTCCATTCCGGCTGGTCGAACTGCGGTTTCCATTGTTCGTCGAACCAGCGCGCACCGAAGGCATTGCCCATCGAGCTGATCAAGGCCATGTTCTCGCCCCAGCCGGCCTTGCCGCGCAGGCAGATGCCGTAGATGCCGGCCTGCTTGTCGGTCATCTTGCGGGCGGCTTCGGCCACGAAGCTCCACGACGGCTGCGTCGGCATGCTCAGGCCGGCCTTCTGCAGCAGGTCGGTGCGGTACATCAGCATCGAGCCTTCGGCATAGAACGGCGCTGCGTACAGCTGCCCCTTGTGACTGACCGCATCGCGGATCTGCGGGATCAGATCGTCCACCTGATAGTCCGCATCGAAGGTGAGCGGCTTGAGCCAGCCGCGCTCGGCCCAGATCGGCACCTCGTAGGTGCCGATGGTCAGCACATCGAACTGGCCGCCCTTGGTGGCGATGTCGGTGGTGACGCGCTGGCGCAGCACGTTCTCTTCCAGGGTGACCCACTCAAGCTTGATCTGCGGATGGGTGGCGGTGAAATCCGAGGTCAGCTTCTGCATGCGGATCATGTCGCCGTTGTTGACGGTGGCGATGACCAGGGTGTCCTGCTTGGACGCAGCGTCGCTGTCGTTCGCGCCTCCGCCGCATGCCGCCAGTGATGCGCTCAGTGTCGCGCAGATCAGGGTCTTGATCGAAGTGTTCATACCGGTGCCTCAGCTTGAGGTTGGTTGAGCAAATGCCCGTGTGGTGCGCATATGCCCATGACCTCGCCACGCTGTAAAGCACTTTCGATCTTGCAGCGCAGCATCGCAGCGCACGCCAAGGTGCCCGCGCATGCCGGAAAATCTCAGCAATGAACTGCCATCACGCCCGCTGCGATTGCGCCGCTCAGCTGGCGAGCAAGGCCTTGGCAGTGTGCTCGTCGGTGATCAGGCCGTTGAGGATGCGGCCCTTCAGCGCGGCCTTGATCGGGCCAACCTTGGCGTTGCCCACGGCCACGCCGATCGACAGGCTGGTGGCCGGCACCGGATGCGGCACGCTGGTCAAACGCAGGTTGGTGCCTGCATCGATGATGTCGCCGGCTGCGGTAAGCGCCCAGCCGATCACTTCGCCCACCGCGCCCAGCCGGATCAGGTCCAGCAGTTCGGTGCGGCTGATGAAGCCATCCACATGCAGCGGTGCGGTCTGATCGAGCTGGCCGACACCGACCAGGCGCAGATCGGCCTTTGCAGCGATCGCGCGGACCCGGCGCACTGCTTCGATCCCCAGCAGCATTTCGCGTTCTTCCTGCGAGGACAGAAACACCGGCAGCGGCATCGGGTAGTGCTGCGCGCCGGTCAGATCGGCCAGGCGCGCCACTGCGTCGAACGGGCTGGCCGAGCCATCCGGGGAAATGTTGCCGACCAGCGAAACCAGCTGATGATTGCGCGTCTGCATCGCAGGAATGCGCTCCACCGCCGCGCGCATGGCACGGCCGGTGCCGATGCCGATGATGCTCGGACTATCGCTGCGCAAGGTAGATTCCAGCAGCGCTGCCGCGCGTTCGGCGACGCCGGTGACCAGATGCGGGTCGGCCGGATCGGTGGGCGCGACCTCGCAATAGCGCATGCCGAAGCGGTCCTGCAACTGTGCGGCAAGATCCATGCAGGCGGCGATCGGATGTTCCAGCCGGAAGGTGATCAAGCGCTGGCTCAGGCACAACGACACCAGGCGCTGCGCGGTGGCGCGCGAGACCTTGAGCTTGCGCGCGATCTCGTCCTGGGTGTTGCCGGCGATGTAGTACAGCCAGCCCGCTCTGGCTGCGGCATCGAGTCGGCTGGTGTCGTTATCGGGGTTGGCCATCGTCACATCTGTCTGCGTGGAAGTCTCAGCCTAACGTAGTGCCCAGGCGCTTGGTGCCGATGGCGCCCAGTGCGGTGGCGATGGCCGGCATGTCTGCAAACACCTGTGATGCGCCTGCGGTAACGAGCAGCGCGGCGGCCGCAGCGCTTGCGCGGTGATGGCCGCCGCCGGTGAATCCCCACACCTGCATCCCGGCCGCGCATGCGGCCTGCACGCCGCTGGGGCTGTCTTCGATCACCAGGCAGGCCGCGGGCGCCACCTGCATGCGTTCGGCGGCGAGCAGGAATAGGTCCGGCGCAGGCTTGCCGCGCGCGACCAGCTCGGCGGTGTAGATGTGCGCACCGACATGCCCCGCCAGGCCGGTGACCTGCAGGCACAGGCGCACACGCTCAAGATGGCTGGACGAGGCCACGCACCGCGGTGTCTGCACTGCGTCCAGCAGCGCGGCCACGCCAGGGATCGGCTGCAACTCGGTGCCAAAGCGGGCCAGCAATGCGGCATTGAGGTCGCGCTCGAAGGTGTCCGGCAGGGTGCGCCCCAGCGTCTGCACATGCGCGCGCACGCTGCCCAGGCTGCGCCCAAGGAAGTACTGCTGGACCCCGTCGATATCGATGTCCACGCCGTGTTGTTGCAGTGCCTGGGCCAGTACCGCGCACGCCAACGGCTCGCTATCGACCAGCACGCCGTCGCAGTCGAAGATCAGCAGGTCGGGCGGAGCGTGCATGGGTGGGGTCCCTGGGGCGATACGGGCCGGAGTGTAGCAGTCGGGCAAATATCGCTGCGCTGGGCAAAGTTGCAGGTCTTGCGCCTGTGGCCGCTGCGGCTGGCGTGGAGCGGTCGTGCCGCGCCCGATCACCTGCCGCCAGCGCGTGCGGCGCGCATGCCGCGTTGCCGCAAACCGGCCACTGGCATAGTCTTCGCGCATGAACCCAGGCCCCACTGCCCAGGCGACCGTGGCGACGTCCCCGTCTTCCGACCCGGCCATCCCCGACTACGTCCTGCACCTCGAACGCGCGGCCAGCTACCTTCCCAAGGAGCAGCTGCCGATCCTGCGCCGTGCCTGGGAAGTCGGCGCCATTGCGCATGCCGGCCAGACCCGCAAGTCCGGCGAGCCCTATATCACCCATCCGGTGGCGGTGGCCGGCGTGCTCGCCGAGCTGGGCCTGGACATGGAATCGCTGATCGCCGCGATCCTGCACGACACCATCGAAGACACGCCGCTGACGCGCGAAGAACTGGCGTCCGAATTCGGCGAAGCGGTGGCAGAGCTGGTCGACGGCGTCACCAAGCTGGACAAGCTCAAGTTCCGCGACCGCCAGGAAGCGGCGGCGGAAAGCTTCCGCAAGATGTTGCTGGCGATGTCGCGCGATCTGCGCGTGATCATGATCAAGCTCGCCGACCGCCTGCACAACATGCGTACGCTCGGCGCGCAGAGCACCGAGGCACGCGGCCGCATCGCGCGCGAAACCCTGGAAATCTACGCACCCATCGCCCAGCGGCTGGGCATGAGCCTGATCAAGTCCGAGTTGCAGAACCTGGGCTTCCGCGCGCTGTATCCGTGGCGTCACGCCATCATCGAAAAACATATCCGCAGCCAGCCGGTGGTGCGGCGCGAATCGATGGCGCAGGTGGAAGTGCAACTGTCGCAGCGGTTGGCCAAGGAAGGGCTGGAACACCGGCTGGTCAGCCGCATCAAGACGCCCTGGAGCATCTATTCCAAGATGCACGAAGAGAACAAATCCTTCGACCAGGTGATGGACGTGTTTGGCTTCCGGCTGGTGGTGCGCACCGTGGCCGATTGCTATCACGCACTCGGTGCGGTGCATGCCACCTTCAAGCCGCTGGACGGGCGCTTCCGCGATTTCATCGCGATTCCCAAGGCCAATGGCTACCAGTCGCTGCACACAGTGCTGTTCGGCCCTTACGGCTCGCCGATCGAAGTGCAGATCCGCACCGAAGAAATGGACCTGATCGCCGAACGCGGCGTGGCCGCGCACTGGACCTACAAGGTCGGCTCGACCTCGCCCAACAGTGCGCAGAGCCGTGCGCACGACTGGATCGTGGAGCTGATCGACTCGCAGCGCGCTGCAGGCTCGTCGCTGGAGTTCCTGGACAACGTCAAGGTGGACCTGTTCCCGGACGAGGTCTACCTGTTTACGCCCAAGGGCAAGATCCTGGCGTTGCCGCGCAATTCCACTGCGCTGGATTTTGCCTACGCCGTGCATACCGACGTGGGCAACCGCGCGGTGGCCTCGCGCGTGGACAAGAAGCTGGTGCCCTTGCGCACCAAGCTGGTCAGCGGGCAGGCGGTAGAAATCATCACCGCGCGCTCGGCCACGCCCAAGCCGCAGTGGCTGGAGTTTGTGGTCAGCAGCAAGGCGCGCACCGCGATCCGCCACCAGCTCAAGCAGCTCGAACACGAAGATGCCGTGCAGCTGGGCCACCGCATGCTCGATCGCGCGCTCGAAGCGATGGACTCTTCGCTGGAACGCTTGCCCAAGGGCCGGCTGGATGCCTTCCTCAACGAACACCGTTACCCGCGCCTGGAAGCGTTGCTGGCCGACGTCGCATTAGGCAACTGGATGCCCACCCAGGCCGCACAGGCCTTGATGGCGTACGCGGAATTGCGCGGCGGCGGGCACTCCAAGCACTCGCACGAAAAGATCCTGATCGACGGCAGCGAGCGCGGCGTGATCAGTTTCGCCAACTGTTGTCAGCCGATTCCCGGCGACGAAATCATGGGCTACCACACCGCCGGCAAGGGCATCGTGGTGCACCGTCTGGATTGCCCCAACCTGGCCGAGCTGCGCAAATCGCCCGAGCGCTGGGTACCGATCGATTGGGATTCCAACGTCACCGGCGACTACGACACCGCGCTGGTGGTGGAAGTGGAAAACCGCACCGGCGTGCTGGCGCAGTTGGCCGCAGCGATCGCGCAAAGCAAATCCAATATCGAACGTGTGGATTACCTGGACCGCGACTTCAATGCGGCGGTGTTGCGCTTCAATATCCAGGTACGCGACCGCCGCCATCTGGCCGAAGTGATGCGCCGGCTGCGGCGCCTGCATGTGGTGCAGAGCGTGGGGCGCCAGTAAGAGCATCTAACAAACCGACTGTGCTCACCGCCAGGCGGGTGAGGGCGGTGCTCGGTGCGGCATGTACCGCGCGTACTTTCCGGTTCTGAGCGCGCCGTCCACAGCCACGTGACGACTGCTCGTTACGTGCTGTTAGGGAAGGTCTGAACAACGAGGCCTAAGAGGGCAGAATGTCCGCATCGTTCCGGAGAGTCTCGTTTGGATCTTCGGAGTTTCGCCATTTC
>NZ_MDEE01000027.1 GCF_002939865.1 Xanthomonas dyei | reverse complement strand
AGAAATGGCGAAACTCCGAAGATCCAAACGCGATTCTCCGGAACGATGCGGACATTCTGCCCTCTCAGGCATCGTTATTCAGACCTTCCTTAACTGTCTGCTGCAGTGTCTTCGTTCTTCGATAACGTCACCAGCCAACTATCTGGTGCGGTGCCCTCGCCGATTGCGGGACCGTTGGCGGCATGGATGCCGCCATCGAGCCCCCAGGGACGGGTTCACGGCGTGTCCCGCGAGCGGTGAGGGCACCGCGCACTCGATTGCCTAAGCTTTCAACTTAGCAGCCAAAAGTCCCGCGATGGTGGCTGGGCAAGGAGCAGGCAGAAATATCGGCGTACATGGTCTTCAACAAACAACCAGCAAGTTATTCAGCCGCCTTGCGGCGCTTGCGCAGTTTTGCGCTGTGCGTGCTCTGCCAACCCGGCCGGCGTCAACACCGCGAATTGCCGATCGCCGCGCTCTTCCACGTGAATCCAACCCGGACCGGGCTGGCCATCCAAATTGGCGCTGCCAAGCCACGCGAGCGTGCGCAACAACACGCTCATGCGCACGCCCAGCTGCTTGCACAGCCTCGACAGCGACACGCCCTCGGGCGTGTCGGCCAGCGCCTGCAGCAACTGCGCGGTGAGCTGCGGATCAGCGGACAAGCACCGCTCCGATATCGCGCGGCGCCGCGTCGGCGGTTTCGGCGCGATGCGGCAGCACGATCACCGGAATCGACTTGGAGGTCGGCGTACGTGCTTCGTCGGCAAAACTCGACAGCGGCACCAGCGCATTGGTTTCCGGGTAATACGCCGCCAGACAGCCGCGCGGAATGTTGTAGTCCACCAGCAAGAAGCGCCGCGCCTCGCGATGCACGCCGTCTTCGCACAGGCTTTCCAGGTCCACCCAATCGCCGGCCTTCATGTTCAACGCGGCGATATCGGCGCCATTGATGAACAGCACGCGGCGCTCGCCGAACACGCCACGATAGCGATCGTCCAGCCCGTAAATGGTGGTGTTGTACTGATCGTGCGAGCGCGTGGTGGCGAGCGTAAACACCATCTGATCGCCCCGCGAACGCCGCGCGCGATGGATCGGGTTGTCGGTAGGCACCGCGTGCGCTTTGAACACCGCACGCTGCTCGGGCGTGACCCAGTTACGGTCGCGCGCGGTGTTGGACAGACGGAAACCGCCCGGCGTACGCACGCGCTGATTGAAGTCGGCAAAGTCCGGGAAGACCTGCGCGATCAGGTCGCGGATGCGGTCGTAGTCGCCCACCAGCCAGCGCCAGCGGATCGCGCTGCGCGCGCCCAACGTGGCTTCGGCCATGCGCGCCACGATCGCCGGCTCGGACAACAGGTCCGGCGAGGCCGGCGGATTGATGCCGGCCGACAGGTGCACCATGCTCATCGAATCCTCCACCGTCACGCCTTGCGAGCCGGCGTCCTGGATATCGATTTCGGTACGCCCCAGGCACGGCAGGATCAATGCATCGCGCCCATGCACCAGGTGGCTGCGATTGAGCTTGGTGGTGACGTGCACGGTGAGCTCGCAGTTGCGCAGCGCGCGGTGCGTGGCATCGGTATCCGGCGTGGCGGCGGCAAAATTGCCGCCCATTGCGAAGAACACCTTGCCGCGCCCGTCCAGCATCGCTTCTATCGCACCGACGGTGTCGAAGCCGTCTTCGCGCGGCGGCGCAAAACCGAACACCGACTGCAGCTTGTCCAGAAACGCGGCGGGTGGTTTTTCATAGATCATCATCGTGCGGTCGCCCTGCACGTTGCTGTGCCCGCGCACCGGGCAAACGCCTGCGCCGGGCCGGCCCAGATGGCCGCGCAGCAACAGCAGGTTGGTGATCATGTGGATGGTGGCCACCGAGTGCTTGTGCTGGGTGATGCCCATCCCCCAGCACGCGATCACACGCTCGGCCTTCAGATAGATCTCGCCAGCCTTGCGCAACTGCGCTTCGTCCAGGCCGGACTCTTCGACGATGGTGTCCCAGGCTTCCGCATGCACATCGGCAGCGAAGGCGTCGAAATTGGCGGTGTGCTCGGCGATGAACTCCAGATCCAGCAAGCGCGGCGCACCATCGCGCTGGGCCTGCGCATCGCGCTCCAGCACATGCTTGATGATGCCCTTCAACGCCGCCAGGTCGCCGCCGATCTTGAGCTGGAAATAATCCGAGGCAATGCGGGTGGAACCGTTGTGCAGCATCTCCAGCTTGTCTTGCGGGTCGGCGAACTTCTCCAGACCGCGCTCGCGCAGCGGATTGAACGCCGCAATCGCCGCGCCGCGCTTGGAGGCCTGACGCAACTCGCCCAACATGCGCGGGTGATTGGTGCCCGGATTCTGGCCGAAGATGAAGATCGCATCGGCCAGCTCGAAATCGTGCAACGACACCGTGCCCTTGCCCACGCCAATCTGCGAACGCAGCGCGGTGCCGGATGGCTCGTGACACATGTTGGAGCAATCCGGGAAGTTGTTGGTGCCTAACTCGCGCACGAACAACTGATACAAAAACGCCGCCTCGTTGCTGGTGCGCCCGGAGGTGTAGAAGATCGCCTCATCCGGGGTCGCCAGGCCATTGAGATGGCCGGCGATCTGCGCAAACGCATCGTCCCAGCTCACCGGCACATAGTGGTCGGTGGCGGCGGCGTAGCGCATCGGGTGGGTCAACCGGCCCTGCCCTTCCAGCCAATAGTCGCTGTATTGCGACAGCAGGCTGACGCTGTGCGAGGCGAACAATTCCAGCCCGGCGCGGCGCGCGGTGGATTCGGCGGCCACGGCCTTGGCGCCGTTTTCGCAGAACTCGAAGGTGGAGGTATGGTCGCGATCCGGCCAGGCGCAGCCCGGGCAATCGAAGCCGTCCGGCTGATTGGCGTGCAGCAGCGTCTTGGCGCCCTGCACTGCGATGTCCTGTTCCATCAGGTGCTTGGCCACCGAGCGCAATGCGCCCCAGCCGCCCGCGGGATTGTCGTACTGCTTGATGGTTTTCTTGCTCATGCGGGCTCTCCCACGGCAACGCCCAGATCCAGGCGTTGTGGATGGCTGTAAACAACACAATCGTGATTGCGGGCAAACCCGATCAGGGTCAGTCCCGCGCTGTCGGCCAGGCTGATCGCCAGCGCAGTAGGTGCCGAAATCGCTGCCAGCAGCGGAATCCGGGCCTGCGCGGCTTTCATGGCCATTTCATAACTGGCGCGGCTGGTGACCACCGCAAACCCTTGCGATGCATCGATGCGCGCGCGCGCCAATGCACCGATCAATTTGTCCAGCGCGTTGTGGCGCCCGACGTCTTCGCGAACCAGCTGCACCACGCCGTTCGCATCGGCCCAGCCGGCGGCGTGCACCGCGCCGGTCTGCGCGGCGATCGGCTGCTGCGTATGCAACGCATCCAGCGCACGCGCCAACGCATCGGCGTCGATCTGCAGCGTCGACTGCACGCGCGGCGGCACACGCAGCACCGCCTCGATCGATTCATTGCCGCACACGCCGCAACCGCTGCGTCCATCCAGATTGCGCCGCCGCTGGTCCAACGCGGCCGCGCGCTCGGGCGGGATCTCGATCTGCAGCGAAGCGCCTTCCAGAAAGGTCTCCACCGCGACCACGCGCAGGTCCTGCGCGTGGTCGACGATGCCTTCGCTCAACGAGAACCCAAGCGCGAAATCCTCCAGGTCCTCCGGCGTGGCCATCATCACCGCGAACGGCACCTGGTTGTAGATCAGGGCAACCGGCATTTCGGCCGCCACCATGTCTTGCACCGTGGCACCGCGACCGCCGCGATGGCGGACAACCGTGCGCACCACACTACCGGGGCGCACTGTGCGGGAAGACGGACTGGTCATCTCACCTCAATGGAACAGCACAAAGGCTTTCTGCAGCGTCACCCAGATACCGAACGCCATCGGGATGCCGACCGCCAGCCAAGCGAACGCGACCAGTGCGGGGTTGCCACCATGCCCGATGCGCGCCATTTGTTCCGGCGGCAACACCGCATGCCCGCTACGGTCGACCTTCTCGTGCGCCAGCTGCTTTTCGCGTGCCAGTTCGTCCGGCGTCATGAAATGACGCGCGGCCACCGGGCGCACCAACAAATTGCAGATCAGGCCGAGCACGAGCATCCCGGCGAGGATGTACATGGTGGTGTTGTAGACCTGTGACGGCGGGCTGCCGTGCGCCAGCTGGTACTCGCGCATATACCCCACCACCACCGGGCCGAGGATGCCGGCGGTGGCCCAGGCGGTCAGCAGACGGCCATGGATGGCGCCGACCATCTGGGTACCGAACAGGTCGGCCAGATAGGCCGGAATGGTGGCGAAGCCGCCGCCATACATCGACAGGATGATGCAGAAGATGCCCACGAACAGCGCGATACCGCCCACGCCACCGGCCGACGGCGCCGCCGCGTACAGGCAGATGCCCAGCACGAAGAACAGCGTGTAGGTGTTCTTGCGGCCGAGCTTGTCGGACATGCTGGCCCAGAAGAAGCGGCCACCGATATTGAACAGGCTGAGCAGACCGGTGAAGCCGGCCGCGATGGCCGCGATGCTGGCCAGCTGAGCCGTATCCAGGCTGCCGAAGCCGATGTCCACGCCGATCAACCGGCCGCCGAACACTTCCTGCAGCATCGGCGAGGACATGCCGATCACGCCGATGCCGGCCGAAACGTTCAGGCACAACACGCCCCACAGCAGCCAGAACTGCGGAATGCCCCAGACCTTGCTGACGTGCACGTGGTTGGCGGTGATCATGGCGTTGGTGCTGGCCACCGGCGCGGTCCAGCCGGCCGGGGTCCAGCCGCTCGGCGGCACGCGATACCTGAAGGCGCCGGCCATCATGAAGACGAAATACAGCGCAGCCATCACCAGGAAGGTTTCCATTACGCCCACCGAGGTGGGGGTAGCGAAGTGGCGCATCAGTGCATCGGCCAGCGGGCTGCCGATCATCGCGCCGCCGCCAAAGCCCATGATCGCCATGCCGGTCGCCATGCCGCGACGGTCCGGGAACCATTTGATCAGGGTCGACACCGGCGAAATGTAGCCCAACCCCAGACCGATACCGCCGATCACGCCCGAGCCCAGCCAGAGCATCCAGATCTGATGGAAGTGGATACCTGCCGCCGAGATCACAAGGCCGCCGCACCAGCACAGCGCCGAGACCACGCCGGCCTTGCGCGGGCCGGCACGTTCCAGCCAACCGCCCCAAATAGCCGCCGAGCAGCCCAGCAGCACGAAGAACAGGGTGTACATCCACTGCAGCTCGCTGATCTTCCAGTCGCAAGTGGTCGCCACCATGCGCGCGAACAGGCCCATGTCGGCCGGGCAGGCGATCGCTTCGGTGATGCCCAGCGCCTTGGACAGCGGCAGCCAGAACACGCTGAAGCCGTAAGCCATGCCGATGCACAGATGGATCGCCAGCGCAGCCGGCGGCACCAGCCAACGATTGAACCCCGGACGCGCAATGATGCGCTCCTTGGATAGCAGACCGGCGTCTGCGCCACTGGCTGTCGCCACGGTGGACCCTTGCGTCATTACTCATTCCCCAAAAAAATAGTGCGATGAACTGCGATAAAAAAGATTGACGGCTGCGATCGATTGGCGTGTTGCGATATAAGCAGCGGCGGCGACCAGGCCCAACCGGCGGTTGTCTGGCGCATCATCGGCAATCCTTGCAGCTTTGCAATGCTTGGCGACGCCTCGCAGCGTTCCATTGCATTGCCACACACACGCCACGCAAGCGTTCCCTGAGCTTAGCGGCCGGCGCTGCGACTAATTAACTAGTTCTTATGTATTAGATCGACGGGCATCCGCCAAGCCTGTTAGGGCATATCGCCCATTCCCACCCGAGACCAAGGTGACGACCAAGGCGATGGCTGCGTACAGTCGGGCGACCCCCGTGACGGAGCCGGCCATGCACGACCCACTTCCGCGCGACGAAGCGCCTGCATCGCAGACACCGGCGCAGCTGGACGCGTTCTGGATGCCGTTCACCGCCAACCGGCAGTTCAAGGCGCGCCCTCGCCTGCTCGCCTCGGCCGCCGGCATGTACTACCGCGATGTCGACGGCCGGCAGATCCTGGATGGCACCGCCGGCCTGTGGTGCTGCAATGCCGGCCACGCACGCGAACGCATCGTGGCGGGGATCCGCACGCAAGCCGGCACGCTGGATTTCGCCCCGACCTTTCAGATGGGCTCACCGCTGCCGTTCGTGCTGGCGCAGCGCCTGGCCGCCATCGCGCCGCCCGGCCTGGGCCATGTGTTCTTCACCAACTCCGGCTCGGAGGCGGTGGATAGCGCGATGAAGATCGTGCTGGCTTACCACCGCCTGCGCGGCGAGGGCCATCGCACCCGCTTTATCGGCCGCGAGAAGGCGTACCACGGGGTCGGCTTCGGCGGCATGTCGATCGGCGGGCTGCCCAACAACCGCAAGTGGTTCGGCCCACTGCTGGCCGGCACCGACCATCTGCGCCACACGCTGGATCTGCAGCGCAATGCCTATTCGCGCGGGCTGCCGACGCACGGCGCGGAACTGGCCGATGACCTGGAACGGCTGATCACCCTGCACGATGCCTCCACCATCGCCGCGGTATTCGTCGAACCGGTGTCCGGCTCGGCCGGGGTGATCCTGCCGCCGGAAGGCTACCTGCAAAGGCTGCGCACCATCTGCGACCGCCACGGCATCCTCCTGGTGTTCGACGAGGTGATCACCGGCTTCGGCCGCGTGGGCGAGGCGTTCGCCGCGCAGCGCTTCGGCGTCACGCCCGACATCATCACCGCCGCCAAGGGGCTGACCAGCGGCACCGTGCCGATGGGCTCGGTGCTGGTGGCCGATGCGATCCATGACGCCTTCATGCACGGCCCGCACAACGCCATCGAGCTGTTCCATGGCTATACCTACTCCGGCCACCCGCTGGCCTGCGCGGCCGCGATTGCGACCCTGGACACTTATGCCGAGGAAGGATTGTTTTCCAGTGCGATCACGCTCGGCCCGCAGTGGGAAGACGCGCTGCACAGCCTGCGCGGCCTGCCGCACGTGATCGACATCCGCAACGTCGGCCTGATCGGCGCCATCGAACTGGCGCCGCGCGATGGCGCCCCCGGTGCACGCGGCTATGAGGTGTTCGAGCGCTGCTTCCACGACGGCGGACTGCTGGTGCGCGTCACCGGCGATGTCATCGCGCTGTCGCCACCGTTGATCGTCACCCCCGAGCAGATCGGGCAGATGGTCGAGACGCTGGCCGGCATCCTGCGCCTGGTGGACTAGCGCGGCCGGCGGCATGGGTGCGTTGCAGGCAGAGGCACGCGGGCCCTGGCCGCGCGCTGCAAGGGCTTCGCTGCGTCGTCTCCCGCCGTACGCGCCGCTCGCCTGAAGATAGCCGGTGACGGCGCGCGTGGCCGTTCCACGATGGCGCTCGCGTGTCACGGGCGCGGGTGCCACGTCAAGCGCGCAAAGCCGGAGCAGGCTCTCTACAATGCCGGCCCCGCACTCCCCCTGCAGTTGCCCCATGAACATCGTTGTCAAAGAAGAACTCAAGGCCTACATCGACCCGCTGACACCCGACGAGCACGAGGCGCTGGAGCGCAGCCTGCTGGCCGAAGGCTGTCGCGATGCCTTGGTGTTGTGGGGCGATGTACTGGTGGACGGCCACAACCGCTACGGCCTCTGCCAGAAGCACGGGCTGCCGTTCCAGACTGTGCAGAACCCACGCTTCCAGTCGATGCAGGACGTGCATCTATGGATGATCGAGCAGCACCTTGGCCGGCGCAGCGTGTCCGACTTCCAGCGTGGCGTGCTGGCGCTGCGCAAGCGCGAGATCCTGGCCGCCCGCCAGCGTAGCCAGCGCGAGGCCGATGCCGCCGCCGAGGCGCCGGTGGTTGATGACGCACAGGCCGATACCGGCCTCGACGACAGCGCGGCCCCCGCGAGCGACGACACCGACAGCCCGCCGTGGGAGGAAACCTCCACCCCGGTGAGCCGCGCCGAGCTGGCACGCGAAGCACGCCTGAGCAGCAACCAGGTGGTGATGATCGAGCGCATCCACAAACAGGCCGCGCCGGAAGTGGTACAGGCAGTGAAGGCCGGCGAGATCTCGATCAGCGCCGCGGCCGCCGTGGCCACGCTGTCGGAAGACGAACAACGCGCCGCCGCGCAGGCCGGCAAGGCCGAACTCAAGCAGGCCGCCAAGCGTGTGCGCGACGCCAAGCGCAAGCCCAAGCCCGACGAGGTCGAAGGCGGCGAAGCCGAGCGCCGCGACCTCAAGGCCTTGCAACGCCGCGTCACCGAACTGGAAAACGAAAACGCCGCACTGCAGTCCAAGGTGACCGCACTGCAAGCGCAGCTGGAGCGCCTGCGCGGCTGAGCGCGCGTACCCGCTAGCTAACTACCATCCCGTAGGAGCGCACCTGGGCGCGACGGGCAGTCCCGATAAAGCCCGTCGCGCCCGGGTGCGCTCCTACGACGGCGATGGACGCTTGGTCGCCTCGTTGCAAGCGCAGCTTGAGCACAGGTACCGAAGACGCGGCCACCAACAACCGTCCACGACGGCGCCACCTGCCGTGGACATGCCCTGGTCAAACGACTGGGTACACTTCGCGGATGGAACCCAGTCTCAGCGCTCCCCGCCCCATCGATCCCCGTCGTGCCCAGCTGCAGCGCATGAAGCTGTTGGCGGTGGCTTTGCTGCTGGCGATGTTCGCCGGGTTTATCGTCAGTCACCTGATGGGCGAGCAAGGCATCTGGGCCTGGGTGTCGGCCTTCTGCGAAGCGGCCACCGTGGGCGCATTGGCCGACTGGTTTGCGGTGGTGGCGCTGTTTCGCCGCCCAATGGGCCTGCCGATCCCGCACACCGCCATCCTGCCGCGCGGCAAGGAACGGCTGGCCGACGGGCTGGCGGTGTTCGTGCGCGACCAGTTCCTTGCGCCCGCTGCGTTGATGGAAAAGCTGCGCGTGTTCGACCCCGCCAGCCGCCTCGGCGAATGGCTGACCAAGCCCGAGCAGGCGCGCATGCTCGCGCAGATGGCGCGCGGCTGGATGTTGCAGGCGCTGGAGCTGCTGGACGAAGCCGCCGTGCGCAGCGCCATCCAGCGCTTCGTGGTGGACCGCCTGCGCAAGTGGAACGCCGCCGCGACGGTCGGCGATGTGATGGCGCTGCTCACCACCGACGGGCGCCATCAGAAATTGCTCGACGAAGTGCTGCTGCGGTTGGGCGAATGGCTGGACCAGGAACAGGTCAAGACGCGCGCGTCTGCATTGATCGTGCGGTATGCGCGCCGCGAATGGCCCAAGCTGGTCGGCACGGTGAACTGGATCAAGCCGATCGAAGAGATCGGCGACAGTCTGGCCGACCGCATGGCGCGTGCGGCCATCGAAGAATTGCAGGACATCCTCAAGACGCCCGAGCATCCAATCAGGCTCGACTATGAAGCGTGGCTGCAAGGCTACATCGCGCGCCTGCGTGACGAGCCGGAAATGGCCACGCGTGTAGAAGAACTCAAGCAACGTGCCATCCAACATCCCGCGCTGCAGGAATACGTGCAGGGCCTGTGGGGCGAGATCCGCGCTGCGCTGCGCAACGATCTGGCGCGTGAGCAGTCGTCGATGGCCGCGCACATGGAGCGCTCCATGCAATCGCTCGGCCAGGCGTTGTCGCAAGATCCGTCACTGCGCGACGCACTCAACCAGCATATGCTGCAGGCAGCCGACAAACTCACCACGCGCCTGCGCGCATCGGTCACCGAGCACATTGCATCGACCGTAAAAAGTTGGGACGAACGTCACCTCGTCGAACAATTGGAATTGGGTGTCGGACGCGATCTGCAATACATTCGCTTCAACGGGACCTTGGTCGGTGGATTGATCGGCCTCGCCCTTCACGCATTATCGATCTGGCTATCGTTCTGATGCACTGAGATGACGTTGATCGCCCAACAGGCTAGCGTGCAGCAACTAGGGAGACTGCACGCAGCCGGATGATCGTCAGGCGGTACCACGCGGTCGACGTTGCCGTCGGCCAGGACACTGGGCACGCAACAGGCAAGGCGAAGGAACGAAAATGCCGAATGGCCGCTGGGATCTGCGCAGGAAATACGGGCGCCGCGCCTTTATCAGCGCACTGCTGATCCTCACCGCAGGTTTGATTGCCGCCATCGTCACGGGGGTCTGGCTGCAACGGCATAACGAGCTCGAGCGCGAGCAACGTTTTCAATATGTCGTGCGCACTCTCGCGCGCAGTATCAGCGAACGCATGTACGCCTTCGAGCACGGCTTGCGCGGCGCGCGCGGCGCGGTGATCGGTGCCGGCAGCGGAGTCATCAGTCGAGAACGCTTCACCCTGTACAGCCGCTCGCGCGATTACGCGCGCGAGTTTCCCGGCGTGCTGGGCTACGGTTATATCCATCGGGTCGCGCCTGCCGACGAGGACGCGTTCTTGCAGACCGCGCGTGCCGACGGAGCGCCGGATATCCACCGCCGCTTGCTGGCGCCGTGGGATGGCGAACGCTATATCGTGCTGTACTTCGAACCGGAGTCATCGGGCAACCGGCCTATCGGTCTGGACATCGCATCCGAACCGCGCCGCCGCGCCGCCGCCTTGCAGGCCGCGCGCAGCGGCGAGCCGATCATGACCTCACCGGTTTCGTTGTCGGGCTATCGCGTGCCCACCGAGAGCGGCTTTCTGGTGTTGCTGCCGGTGTATCGCGAGGGCATGCCGTTGCAAACGCCGCAGCAGCGCATGGCTGCCACCAACGGCTGGGTGTACGCGCCTTTCAGCGTCGAGCAGATGGTGAAAAGCGCATTGGGCGAACGCAACGACGTAGCGCTGGATCTGTCCGATCGCAACGAGCCGACCCATAATTTCTACCGCAGCGGCAACCCAGCCGGCGATAGCGCGCGCTGGCGGCCAGTGGTGCAGCTGTTGCCGATTTACGGGCGCACCTGGGTCATCACCGCCCATCCCACGGCCAGCTTTGTGGCCTCGCTCAATCAGACCTCGCCGTGGCTGGTGGGCGGCCTGGTCATGACAGCGTCCACCCTGTTTGCCGCCTTGCTGGGGTTGTACTTCAGCAACGGGCTACGCCGTGAAGAGGTGTTGCGCAAACAGATGGAACTGGCCGCACTGGTCAGCCATTCCAGCGAAGCCATCGTGGCCGAAACTCCGGATGGCCGCATCACCCACTGGAACCCGGCCGCAGAAGCGATGTTCGGTTACACCGCCGAGGACGCGATCGATCAGGACCTGACGCTGCTGCTGTCGCCGCAACCGTATGCGATGCCGCAGATCGAGCACGCCGATGAAGCGTACCCGACCAATGCCTCGGCCGCACAGAGCATGCGGCACCGCGATGGCCATCAGGTGCATGTGCTGGCGAGCAAGGCGCCCATCATCGAACCGGATGGCACGCTCAGCGGGCACTCGCACTTTTTCCGCGATATCTCCGAGCGGGTGCGGTCGCATCAACGCATTCTCGACCTCAACGCCTCACTCGAACATCAGGTGGCCGAGCGCACCAGCGAACTGGTCAAATTCTCGGTCTTGCAGCGCGCAATCCTGGCGCATGCCGGGTATGCCATCATCGCCACCGATTCCAGCGGCTTTGTCACGCTGTTCAATCGCGCCGCAGAAAAGCTGCTCGGCTATAACGCAGAGGACGTGATCGGCCGGCGCAAGGCCAGCCAGTTCGTCGAACCGGAAGAACTGCAGGAGCGCGCGCACCTGCTGTCCGAGCAGACCGGGGTGCCGGTGGCGCACACGCTGGAAGCGGTGGCCGCGCTCACCAGCCTGGGCCGCAGCGACACCAGCGAATGGACCTATGTCGGTCACGACGGTCGCCGCCTGCCGGTGTTGCTGACCCTGAGCACCCTGCGCGACGACAACGATCAGGTCATCGGTTACCTCGGCGTCGCGGTGGATCTCACCGAGCAGAAGATGCACGAAAAACAGCTGCGCCTGGCGATGGATGCGGCCAAGAGCGCCAATCAGTCCAAGTCCGATTTCCTGGCCAACATGAGCCACGAAATCCGCACCCCGATGAACGCCATCCTGGGCATGTTGTATCTGCTTCAGCGCAGCGAGCTCCCCGGCGCGGCGCAGGACATGGTCACCAAGATCGACCGCTCCGCACGCACCTTGCTGGAAATCATCAACGACATTCTGGACTTTTCCAAGATCGAGGCCGGACGCATCGATCTGGAACGCGCACCGTTCGATCTCAATCAATTGTTCGACAACATCGCCGACCTGATGCGCTCCTCGCTCAGCGCCAAACCGGTGGAGATGATCGTCGAGCCGTTGCCGCGCGACAGCCGTTGGCTACTGGGCGATGCGCTGCGCATCAACCAGGTGCTGGTCAATCTGGTCGGCAACGCGATCAAGTTCACCGAGCAGGGCGAAGTGGTGCTGTCGGTGCGGCGTTTCCCCAGCGGCGATCCGAACAAGGTCAAGCTGCTGTTCTCCGTGCGCGACACCGGCATCGGCATTTCCAAGGAAAAGCAGAGCCTGATCTTCTCGCCGTTTCTGCAAGCCGATACCTCCACCAGCCGGCGCTATGGCGGCAGCGGACTGGGGCTGACCATCAGCCGACGCCTGATCGAGCTGATGGGGGGCGAGCTGGAAGTGGAAAGCGTGCCCGGCCGTGGCAGCGAGTTCTATTTCGTGGTGACCCTGGAAAAAGCCGCACCACCCAAGGCGCAGCAGGATCTGCCGGCGCTGCCGCCCGAAGCGATGCCGCGCGTGCTCATCGCCGACGACCACGATGCCGCGCTCAGCAATCTGGTGCGGATCACCACCGACCTGGGCTGGCGCGTGGATGCAGTGGCCAGCGGCCAGGCCGCGCTGCAGGCGATCGAACAGGCCAGCGAGCCCTACGACATCTTCCTGCTCGACTGGCGCATGCCCGACATCGATGGTGTGGCGATCGCGCGCGAAATCCGCGCACGTGCCGCCCCTGGCCCGCATCCGGTGATCGTGATGGTCACCGCCTACGAGCGACGTTTGCTGGAGCAGCATCCCGAGCAACAGGATCTGGACGCGGTGATGACCAAGCCGGTGACCAGCGCCGCACTGCATCGTCTGGTGGAACAGCTGGTCGGCGAGCGTCCGGGAGCGCGCCCGGTCACGCCCACCTTCGTGGCACGGCGGCTGGAAGGCACGCATCTGTTGTTGGTCGACGACAGCGAGATCAACTGCGAGGTGGCGCAGCGCATTCTCGAGGGCGAAGGCGCCATGGTCACCGTCGCCCACGATGGCGAGCAAGCGGTCGACACCCTCAAGCGCGCGCCGGATCTGTTCCATCTGGTGTTGATGGATGTGCAGATGCCGGTGGTGGACGGCTACGAGGCCACCCGCCGACTGCGGCAGATCCCTGCCCTGGCCAGCCTGCCGGTGATCGCGCTGACCGCCGGCGCATTCCGCCCGCAACAGGAAAAAGCGCTGGAAGCGGGCATGAACGGTTTCATCGCCAAACCGTTCAATGTCGAGGAACTGGTTGCCGCCATTCGTCACTTCATGCATCCCGGGATCAAGCGCATTCCCTCGCTGCCGCACGAAACCGACCTGGCCATCGGCCCCGAGTGGCAGCACGACGATCCCGAGCTGCTGGACGCCGCACGTGCGCACAGCCTGTGGCGCGAGCGCGAGCCGTATGCGCGTTATCTGAGCAAGCTGCTGCGCGACAACCCCGACCCGGCCGAAGTCGCAGCCGAACACCTGCGCCGCAACGAACTGCCGGCCATCGGTGCAATGGCGCACAAGTTGCGTGGTGCGGCGGGCTCACTCGCGCTGCCGGCGCTGGCCGGGGCGGCAAGCGATCTTGAAACGCGCATCGAAGACGGTCACGACATCACCGCCTCGCTGATCGCGCTCAAGGACGTCATGCAACGCACCGCCGAGGCGATTGGCACTTTTCTGCAACACGACCACGCCACCGCGGCAGCCAACGACGACGATGTGGTGCTGGACGCCGACAGCCTGCGGATCCTGGAGCTCGCCCTGTCCACCGACGACGCCGACAAGATCGACCAGGCGCTGCTGAGCTGCGCATCGCACCTTCCACCGACATTGCAGGAAGAACTGCAACGCGCCGTGGAAGATTTCGACTTCCGTCGCGCCCAGGCCACCCTGCGCGACTGGCAGGCCACCCACCCACGCTGACGGCGATCTCCCGTGCCGTCGGCAAGGACCACCCATGCCGTCCCGTCCCCTGCTGTGTGTCGACGACGAGTCCAGCAACCTGGCGACCCTGCGCCAGCTGTTGCGTGACGACTTTCCGCTGGTGTTCGCCAAAACCGGCGGCGAAGCGCTGGATGCGGTGGCGCGCCATGCGCCTGCATTGATCCTGCTGGATGTCGAGCTCCCCGACATGGATGGCTACGCGGTGGCGCGCACGCTCAAGCAGCAACCCTCCAGCAATGCCATCCCGATCCTGTTCGTGACCTCGCGCAACAGCGAGCACGACGAGCGCGCCGGGCTGGATGCGGGCGCGGCCGATTACGTCAGCAAACCGTACTCGCCGGCCCTGCTCAAGGCGCGCATCAACACCCAGCTCAGGCTGGCCGAAAACGCGCGCCTGGCACAGCAATACCGCGACGCGATCCATCTTCTGGGCACTGCCGGCCAGGGTCAGGACGCGGACACCGGCGCGCACATCTGGCGCATGGCGGTGTATGCCCGCGTCCTGGCCGAAGCCGCCGGCTGGTCGCAGCAACAGGCGCAGACACTGCAGGATGCCGCGCCGCTGCACGACGCCGGCAAGATCGCCGTGCCCGGCAGCATCCTGCACAAGCCCGACACGCTGGACGAACACGAACGCTCGGTGGTGCGGCAACACCCGCAAGCCGGGCACGACTTACTGCGGCACGGGCGCGGACCGGTGTTCCAGCTGGCCGCCGAAATCGCGCTGCATCACCACGAATGCTGGGACGGCAGCGGTTATCCCAGCGGCCTGGCCGGCGAGGCCATTCCGGAATCGGCCCGCATTGTGGCAGTGGCCGATGTGTTCGACGCGCTGTGCGGGCGGCGCGCATACAAGGCACCGTGGACGGTAGAAGACGCAATGCGCAAGCTCGAAAGCATGTCGGGCAAGCAACTGGAACCGCGTCTGGTACAGCATTTCCGCAATGCCCTGCCACGGATCCTGGAGATCAAGGACGCCTGGGACAGTCGCACCGCACAGCGCTGATCCGGCGCTTCAAGCGTTGCCAGCTGCATATTGCTTGCCGCGTGCTGCTTGGTGTTGCTGTTGCTGTTGCTGTTGCTGTTGCTGCTCGCGAGCGAAGCACGATCGGCATGCACATCACGCCCTTCTCCCATCGGGAGAAGGTGGCGCGCAGCGCCGGATGAGGGTACGACGGAGCCATCGCCCCCCAATATCGCCCTCCCACAATACGGTTGCTTCACCGCACGCGTTGCCACACGGCCGGCTCGAACGCTGGCAGCTGCTTTGCGCAGAAAACACGACCATCAGCGACAGAGCACGCAGCGATCCGGTGCGCTGCATCAAACCACTAACGACGACACACCACCCCACCTCACGCAGCGGCTCGCACCGCAACCGTCGCACAAACCGCACTCCCAACCGCACGCAGCGTTGCCGCCACGCGCTTGAACCGCGTACCACGCAGGCGGACAATACCGGTTGTTGCGCCGCACAACACCGTGCGACGCGGGCTAATCCCGCGCTTTCGGGCGCCGCGGACAAGGCCCGGCAACCGAGAGCCCGATGTCTTCCAGCGTGTCCGAGGCCGGCGTGACGCCGCCGCGTTATCCCGATTACCGCATCATTTCGCTGATCCTGGCGTGCGCCATTTTCATGGAGCAGATGGACGCCACGGTGCTGGCGACCGCGCTGCCGACGCTGGCGCGCGACTTCGGGGTGGCCGCGCCAGCCATGAGCATCGCCATGACCAGCTATCTGCTGGCGCTGGCGGTGCTGATCCCGGCCAGCGGCGCCATCGCCGACCGCTTCGGCCTGCGCCGCGTGTTCGGCGCTTCGATCTGGGTATTCGTGGGCGGCTCGATCCTGTGTTCGCTGGCCGACAGCCTGCCCACCATGGTGGCCGCGCGCGTACTGCAAGGCGCCGGCGGCGCGATGATGGCCCCGCTCGGGCGCCTGATCCTGCTGCGCACCGTGGAGCGCCGCCATCTGGTGTCGGCGATGGCCTGGACGCTCGTGCCCGCCTTCATCGGCCCGATGCTGGGTCCGCCGCTGGGCGGCTTTTTCGTGTCGTATCTGGATTGGCGCTGGATCTTCTACATCAACGTGCCGATCGGCATCGCCGGCTTTTTGCTGGTGCGCCGTTTCATCCCGGAAATTCCTACCGACGCCGCACCGGCACGTTTCGATCTGCGCGGCTTCGTATTGTGCGGCATCGCGCTGGGCTGCCTGCTGTTCGGACTGGAAATGGTCAGCCAGCAGGACGGCATCGGCATGGCCAGCTGGTTGCTGGCCATCGGCGCGGCCGCGTCGTTGGGATATCTGTGGCATGCGCGCTACCACCCGGCACCGCTGCTGGATCTGACCCTGCTGCGCATCGACTCGTTCCGGCTGTCGGTGATCGGCGGTGCGCTGATGCGCATCACCCAGGGCGCGCAGCCGTTCCTGTTGCCGTTGCTGTTCCAGATCGGCTTCGGTTTCAGCGCTGCGCACAGCGGGCGGCTGATTCTGGCCACCGCACTCGGTGCGTTGCTGATGCGCAGCATCACGCCGCAATTGCTGCGCCGCTTCGGCTACCGCAACAGCCTGATCGGCAATGGCATCCTGGCCAGCCTGGGTTACATGGTGTGTGCGCTGTTCCGGCCCGACTGGCCGCCGGCGCTGATATTCGGCCTGCTGTTGTGGTGCGGCGCCTTCATGTCGTTCCAGTTCGCCGCCTACAACACCATCGCCTACGAAAACGTGCCCAGCGCGCGCATGAGCCCCGCCAGCAGCCTGTACACCACCTTGCAGCAGCTGATGCTGTCGGTGGGCGTGTGCGCCGGCGCGATGATCCTCAAACTGGCGATGCTGGCCGGCGATCACACCCAACCGGCGCAAGGCGATTTTTCGCTGGCGTTTTGCGTGGTGAGCCTGATTTCGCTCAGCGCCACCTGGGGGCATCTGCGCTTCGACAAGAACGCCGGGCAGGAAATGAGCGGACACCGGGCGTCGCGCGGCTGACACACCGATCGCGTCACCGCCGTTAGCCGATATCGGCAGCTACACCGAAGCCCCTGCACTCGCCAGCATGCGGTATTGCCAGCTGCTGACTACAGTGGGTAGCCAGCCATCACACCTATGCCTGCCCTTCGATTGCATGACGGCACGCAACAGGCTGCCGTCATGCATCGATCAACGCGCGAGGTTGGCGCGTCGCTGCGCGGCCTCTGCACGCGTGACCAACAGGAACGCCAGCGGAAGCCCGATTTCAATGGCAACCGCTGCAAAAATACCGGCGTTGACATGCCCGGCAGCCCATTCCGACACGCCCAGCACTGCCAGCGACAAGCACGCGGTGGCAAAGCCGGCAATCACGGCCCGGCGCCCCGGCGATGGCGGTGCAGCACGCACCAGCAACAGCATCACACCGATGGCCGCATACATCGGCGCGGCGCGTCGGCCCACCACCCCCAGCGCATTGCTGTCGAAGGCGAGTCCCCAGTTGGCCAGCATGGTCGCAGGCGCCAGCAACCAGGCCGCGCCCAACGCGAAAAACAACAGCGCCGACAGCGTGGCCAGATAGCGGAACGCTCGCGATGCAGTGGGCGCGCTCATGCGTTCACATCCACGACGGTACGCCCCTGCACCTTGCCATCCAGCAGCTGGGCGGCAATCTGCGGCACCTCCGCCAGCCCGACTGTCGTCGTGGTCAATGCCAGCTTTCCCAACTCCAGATCGCGCGCCAGACGCGACCAAGCCTGCAGGCGTACCGCCTGCGGCGCGTTGACCGAATCGATGCCGGCCAGCGTGACGTTACGCAGGATGAAAGGCAGCACCGAGGCCGGCAATTGCACACCCTGCGCCATGCCGAAGGAGGTCACCACGCCGCGATACTGCGTTTGCGCTAGCGCATTCGCCAGCGTATGGCTGCCCACCCCATCCACCACGCCTGCCCAGCGCTCCTTGCTGATCGGCGCGCCGGGTTCGGACAGACTGCTGCGGTCGATGACTTCTGCAGCGCCCAGGCTGTGCAGATATGCGGCCTGCTGCAGCCGGCCGGTGGAAGCGACCACGCGGTAGCCCAACCCTGCCAGCAGGGCGATGGCCACCGAACCGGCGCCGCCATTTGCGCCGGTGACCAGGATGTCGCCGCGTTCGGGCGTCAGCCCGCCGTGCTCCAGCGCCATCACCGCCAGCATGGCGGTATAGCCGGCCGTGCCGATCGCCATCGCATCGTGGGTGGAAAATGGCGCTGGAATCTTGATCAACCAATCGCCAGGCACCCGCGCCTTTTGCGCATAGCCGCCGTGATGGGTCTGGCTCAAGCCCCAACCATTGACCAGCACGCGGTCTCCCACCGCAATCCCCGAGTAGCTGGACGCTTCGACCACACCGGCTAGATCGATACCGGGAATCAGCGGAAAACGGCGAATGATCGGGCCGCGTCCGGTGACCGCCAGCGCATCCTTGTAGTTGACGGTCGAATAGTCGACGGCAATCGTCACCTCGCCCGGCATGAGATCGTCTTCGTTGAACTGCACGAGTTCGGTGGTCACCGTCTCGCTGGTTTGCGTGGCAAGCAATGCATTGAAGGTCATGACCTTGTCCTGTTTGGATGGAGGCTGCGGGTGAGCGCGTCCTTAGATTGCGGTGAGTGACGGGGCGGTCGGTTGACGATCACGCCGTAGCTGAGCGAGATGGCCGAGTGAGATGGCGGTGCGGTGAGGGATCAGCGGTCATGGCGGTGCAAGGCGTGTTGATTTACTGCAGCAGCAGGCTTGCCTGGGTCCGCTTGAAGCGGACGGTGTTGATCGCCTTGATGCCTGCTCAGACGGTGTGTTTTCTCAGCAATTTTGAGTGCAGCGACATCAACGGCGTTGCGCCAGGCACGTGACACGGCTGACGGATCTGCAGGACGGCTCGCGCGTTACGCGGCGTATCAGTACGCGCGCGTCTCTCAACACGCGGCGTTACCGGCAAACCCGCAATCGCGCCACACGCAGATGCACCTGTGCGTGCTAGTTGGACGGTTGCAACGACGACAGGATCTGGTCACGACACACCGCAATGATTTCGTCGGCCAGTGGCGAATCGTTCGGGCACGAGCGCGACAGCACGATGGCGCCGATCGCATGCGCCATCATGTCCAGGTTGCTGGCGCGCTCCTGTGCCGCTTCGGCAGTGCCGGGCGCAGCCCCGCTGCGGTCGAGCGCAGCCAACATGTTTTCCACCCCGGCAGCAAACGCTTCGCGCACCTCCTGCGGCTGACGGGCGGCGTCGGCGCCCAGCGCCGCCATCGTGCAACCGGTGGCGGGGTTGTCGCGATGCCCGCGCGATAGATAGAAATTCACGAAATCGGTCTTGTCCGCACGCTCGGACTGTGCAGCGATGTTGGCCAGACCGCAGGCTGCCGATTCGGCCATCAGATCCGCCTTGGAGCGGAACTGCTTGTAGAACCCACCATGGGTGAACCCTGCAGCGGCCATCAAGTCGGCGATGCCGATCCCTTCATAGCCGCGCTCGCGAAACAGCACCGCGGCCGTTTCGACGACGTGCGCACGGTTCGCCTGCGCCTGTGCCTTGGTCACTTTCATTGTTGGACCCTCCGGGGATGTGCGGGACTGGGACAGCCCCCAGCATACTTTGATGTTGGTCATAATCAAAGCATTGACAATTTAGATTTTGCTCGTAATCTTTGCCTCACTTCCTCCAAACACCGCCATTGCGCGCCGCTTCGCTTCGCTCCCAAGCCGTGGGCAATTTGACCTTTTCCAACCGCAAGGAACTTCCATGACCGCACTTCCCGCTGTCCTCATCACTGGCGCCTCCACCGGTATCGGCGCCGTCTATGCCGAACGCTTCGCCCAACGCGGACACAATCTGGTGCTGGTTGCACGCGACAAGGAACGCCTGGATGCCCTGGCTGCGCGCCTACGCGACGGCCACCACGTCAACGTCGATGTGCTGCAGGCCGACCTGACCCAGCCCGCCGATCTGACCGCCGTGGAAACCCGCCTGCGCGACGACGCGCAGATCGGCGTCCTGGTCAACAATGCCGGCATCGCGCAATCGGGCGGCATCGTGCAGCAAAACGCCGAGGCGATCGACCGCCTGATCGCGCTCAACATCACCGCGTTGACTCGCCTTTCTGCCGCCGTTGCGCCGCGCTTTGCGCAGTCCGGCAGCGGCGCCATCGTCAACCTCGGATCGGTCGTGGGGCTTGCGCCCGAATTCGGCATGAGCGTCTATGGCGCCACCAAGGCCTTCGTGCTGTTCCTGTCGCAGGGCCTGCACGTGGAGCTGGGAGCCAAGGGCGTGTATGTGCAGGCCGTGCTGCCGGCCGGGACCCGCACCGAAATCTGGGAGCGCGCCGGTATCGACATCAACACGCTCAGCGACCTGATGGACGTTGGCGAACTGGTCGATGCCGCGCTGGTCGGCTTCGATCGCCGCGAACTGGTCACTATCCCGCCGCTGCACGTGGCCGAACGCTGGGACGCACTGGATGGCGCGCGCCAGGGCTTGCTGTCGGACATCCGGCAGGCGAACGCCGCAGAGCGCTACCACCCCGCAGCCTGAGCGACACTCACTCAGCGGCGGTCTCGATGGAGAAGGCTGCGAACCTGCGCTGATCTGCCGTGCATGCGCACTGCTGCAGCACGCAGGACCGCAGCAATCTGTCTGCCATCACGCAAAAGGCCGCCTTTGGGCGGCCTTTTGCGTGACAGATAACAACTTCACCACCGATAAAAGGCAACGTGACAGCAGAGCGACCGCTCTGCCGCCACGTCGCGGCACACATCTACAGCCCGTGCGCCGCCAACTGCCCCAACCGCTGCACCGCCACCGACACGGTCGGATAGTCCAGCGTCTTCTGCTCGGCCACATCGCTCAACATCGCCAAGGTGAAGCGCAGGCTGGAATCGTCGCGTGCCAGCCAATTGGCCACCTTGTCCTCGGCACTGCTGCCGGGCATGGTCAGCACCTGACCCACCAGCGCACGCTGATGCGCGGCCAGTTCGTCGCGCAGCACGCCACGTGCCACCGCATGCCAGCGGCCGTTGACCTCCAGCGCGTCGATCTGCTCGAACAACCACGGCAGCCGCAGCGCATCGCCCAAACGGAAGTGCACCTTGGACACTTCCACCGGCTTGAGCTTGCGGGTGCGCGCGGTTTCGATGATGTCGAACGCCGGCTCCAGATAGCGCAACTCGGACAGCTGCTGTGCCAGTGCCGGCGGCAGGCCCTTGTCCTGCCACTCCTGCACGCTGGCTTCGTACAGCGGTCGCTGGGTGTCGGACAACACGCCCGAGGCCACCCGGATATCGTTGAACGGGCCGTGGTAACGCTCCACCGCTGCGGTGATGCCCGGCATCTGGCCCGGACGCAGCAACAGCCAACGCACGAACGAGCGTTGCAGGCGCCAGATCACTTCCAGTGCATCGATCTGCACCGACTCGGGCACCTTGCCGTCCAGCGCGTCGATCTGCGTCCACAGCGCGCGCGCATCCAGCGTTTCGCGGCTGATGGTATAGGCCTTGGCGACCTCACCGATGCTGCGGCCGGTGTCTTCCTGCATGCGCATCAGGAAGGTGGCGCCCATGCGGTTGATGGTGGTGTTGGTGACCGCGGTGGCGATGATTTCGCGCTTGAGGCGATGGCGCTCCATCGCATCGGCGTATTTCTTCTGCAGCGGCTGCGGGAAGTAGCGCTGCAGTTCCTTGGACAGATACGGATCTTCCGGGATATCCGATTCCAGCAGCTGCTGGAACGCCACCAGCTTGGAGTACGACAGCAGCACCGACAGTTCCGGCCGCGACAAGCCCTGCCCACGCGCCTTGCGTGCGGACAGTTCGGCGTCGGACGGCAGGAACTCGATCTGGCGATCGAGCAGGCCCTGCAATTCCAGCGTGCGGATGAAGTGCTGCTTGGAGCCCAGGCGCTTGACGCTCATGCGCTCCATCAAGCTGATCGCCTGGTTCTGGCGATAGTTGTCCCACAGCACCAGGTCGGCCACTTCGTCGGTCATCGACGCCAGCAGCTTGTTGCGTGCGTCGTAGGTGAGCTTCTTGGCCTGCACCACGTCGTTGAGCAGGATCTTGATGTTCACCTCGTGATCGGAGGTGTCCACGCCGGCCGAGTTGTCGATGAAGTCGGTGTTGAGCAACACGCCGGTCTGCGCCGCTTCGATGCGGCCCAGCTGGGTCAGGCCCAGATTGCCGCCCTCGCCCACCACCTTGCAGCGCAACTCGCCGCCATTGACGCGCAGACCGTTGTTGGCGCGATCGCCCACATCGGCATGCGATTCGCTGGAGGCCTTGACGTAGGTGCCGATACCGCCGTTCCAGAACAGATCCACCGGCGCCTTGAGAATGGCGTTCATCAGTTCGTTCGGCGAGAGCTGCTTGACGTTGGATTCCAGGCCCAAGGCTTCACGCACCGGCGCGCTGATGTCGATCGACTTGAGCGTGCGCGGATAAATCCCGCCACCGGCGCTGATCAGCTTGGCGTCGTAATCGGCCCAGCTGGAACGCGGCAGCTTGAACAGGCGCTGGCGTTCGGCGAACGAGGCAGCCGCATCCGGCGACGGGTCGAGGAAGATATGCCGGTGATCGAACGCGGCCAGCAGGCGGATATGCGTTGAGAGCAGCATGCCGTTGCCGAACACGTCGCCGGACATGTCGCCGATGCCGACCACGCTGAAATCCTGGCTCTGGCAATCGCGGCCCATCGCACGGAAGTGGCGCTTGACCGACTCCCACGCGCCACGCGCGGTGATGCCCATGCCCTTGTGGTCGTAACCGACCGAGCCGCCAGAGGCGAACGCATCGCCCAGCCAGAAGCCGTGATCCAGCGCCAGGCCATTGGCGATGTCGGAGAAGGTGGCCGTGCCCTTGTCGGCGGCGACCACCAGGTACGGGTCGTCCTGATCGTGGCGCACCACCTGCGTCGGCGGCACGATCTTGCCGCCGACGATGTTGTCGGTGATGTCGAGCAGGCCCTGGATGAACAGCTTGTAGCACGCGATGCCTTCGGCCTGGATCGCATCACGATCGCCACCCACCGGCGAGCGCTTGACGTAGAAACCGCCCTTGGCGCCGACCGGCACGATGACGGTGTTCTTGACCATCTGCGCCTTGACCAGGCCCAGCACCTCGGTGCGGAAATCCTCGCGACGGTCCGACCAACGCAGGCCGCCGCGCGCCACTGCGCCAAAGCGCAGATGCACGCCTTCCACGCGCGGGCTGTAGACGAAGATCTCCCGATACGGACGCGGCTTGGGCAGGTCCGGCACGATCGACGAATCCAGCTTGAAACTGATGCAATGGCCGTATTTGCCGTGCTTGTCGGTCTGGTAGTAGTTGGTGCGCAGCGTGGCATCGATCACGTCGATGAAGCTGCGCAGGATGCGGTCTTCGTCCAGGCTGGACACGCGGTCCATCAGCTTGAGCAAGGTGGCGCGGGTGGCCTCCTGCTGCGCAGCGCGGTCGCCGCCGCGTGCCGCGAGCACCGGTTCCAGCGCCTTGCGCGTGGCCTCATCGCCACCTGCCAGCGCGAAGAGTTCTTCGCGCAGACGTTCCTGGCCGGCAAAGATCTGCGCCTTGGTTTCGCTGCCCGTGGACGGGTCGAAGCGCGCTTCGAACAGTTCCACCAACAACCGTGCCAGCAACGGATAACGGGTAAACGTGGCTTCGACGTAAGCCTGCGAGAACGGCACCGCGGTCTGCAGCAGATACTTGCAGTAACCACGCAGCAACGCGACCTGACGCCAGTGCAGACCGGCGGCCAGGATCAGACGGTTGAAGCCGTCGTTTTCGGCATCGCCATTCCAGATGCGCTCGAAGGCTTCGCCGAAGCCGACATCGGCATGGGCGGCATCGATCTTGCCCGTGGTCGATTCGACTTCGAAGTCCTGAATATAGACCGGCGTCTCGCCCACCTGCAGCCGATACGGCCGCTCGGAGATCACGCGCAGGCCCATGTTTTCCATCATCGGCATCGCATCCGACAGCGGGATGTCGTCGAGCTGACGGTACAGCTTCAGACGCAGGCCTTCGCCGGCATCCAGCCGCACACCGTCGTCGCGGCGAACTTCCTGCAGGCTCAGATGCAGATCGTCCGGGCCATCCAGGGTTGCCAGATGTTCGACGTCGGACACCGCCGATTCGATCGACGACTCTTCGATATAACCGGCCGGCAACGCGCGGCCGAAATTGGCCGCCATGCGCAGGCCATTGGCCTCGCCATGACGCGCCACCAGCGCTTCGCGCAGGGCATCGCGCCAGTTGCGCAGCAGATGCGCCAGGCGCGATTCGAGTTCGGTGGTATTGAACTCCAGTGCTTCGCCGCTCTTGGGCCGCACGATCAGATGCAGCTGCGCCAGCGGCGACTCGCCCAGCACCACCGACGAATCGATGTATTCGCCGTGCAACGCGTCTTTCAACAGCCCTTCGATGCGCAACCGCACATCGGTGTTGAAGCGCTCGCGCGGGATGTACACCAGCGCGGAAATGAAACGGCTGTACTTGTCGCGGCGCAGGAACATGCGGCTACGCACGCGCTCCTGCAAGCCCAGAATGCCGATCGCGGTGCGGTACAGCTCTTCTTCGTTGGACTGGAACAACTCTTCGCGCGGCAGCGTCTCAAGGATATGCCGCAACGCCTTGCCGCTATGGCTGCTCGGGGTCAGCCCCGACTTGCTCATCACGTATTCGTGGCGCTGACGCACCAGCGGGATTTCCCACGGGCGGCGGTTGTAGGCGCTGGAGGTAAACAGGCCCAGGAAGCGCTGCTCGCCGACGATACGGCCCTTGCCATCGAATTCCAGGATGCCGATGTAATCCATGTAGCCAACGCGATGCACGCGCGAACGGGCGTTGGTCTTGGTCAGGATCAACGCGTCCTTGCGCTTGGACGATGCATTCAGGCCATGCGCCGCCAGCGTGGTCACCGGGCGCGCCGGCGAGGTGTCGTGGCCGCGCATCAGGCCCAGGCCGGTTTCTTCCACCGGCGCCAGCACGTCCTGGCCGTCCTGCTTCTCCACGCGGTATTCGCGATAGCCGAAGAAGGTGAAGTGGTCGGACGCAGCCCAGCGCAGGAACTCCTGCGCTTCGTGGCGGCTGATGTCGTCGATCGGCAGGCGGCGGGTGGCCAGATCGTCGGCCAGCATCACCATCTTTTCGCGCATCGCTGCCCAGTCGTGCACGATGGCGCGCACTTCGCCCAGCACCTTGCGCACCGCCGCTTCCACCTTGGCCATCTCATCGGCCGGCTGGCGGTCGATCTCCAGCACCATCAGCGATTCGCTCTTGCCCTCGCCCACCGCCGTCAGCTTGCCGGCCTTGTCGCGCGCGATGCGCAGCACCGGGTGGCCGAGCACATGCACGCCGATGCCCAGGTCCGACAGGGTCATGCTGACCGAGTCCACCAGGAACGGCATGTCGTCGTTGACGATCTGCAGCAGCGTATGCGGCGACTCGTAGCCGTGGCTCTTCAGGGCCGGGTTGAACACCCGCACATTGACCGTGCCGGCTTTGCGCACGCGCGCAAATTCCAGCATGTCGGCCGCCAACGCCGCCCACTGCTCGGGCGGATGATTCGGAAACTCGTCCTCTTCCATGCGCCGATAGAAATCGGCCGCGAACAACTGGACCTCGGACTGTCGGGCCGCCGGGTAGCGCTTGCGCAACGCGGCAAATACCGGCTCGAGGGTGACCGCCTGCGGTTCGGTGGCAAGCACGGGGACGGCACGTTCGGCGACCGGTTTGACCGACGTCGTGGACGATTTCGAAGCGGCTTTCTTGGCTGTCATGAGAGAGCTGGGATGCTCGGTGGAAAACCTGAATTGTACCGATGCGCCGTGACAACGCCTTGCTGCATAGCGCAAATACGCGGCGCGTAGCAGGCGCGGCAGTGGCGCGAAAGCGCTATGGCTGTGTAGTTTCCCCACGCCTGCCCGGCTGGCGGATGGCTGGATCGCCAGATCCGGCAAAGTCCGGTCCAATGCTTGGCACACAAGGCGTTGCGCAGACCAAACTGCGATCGTCAAGGCTGTTTAAAAACTAAACTGGACGGTATAGTCTACCGCCATGACTCCTCGTTCCCCCCGTGCTGCCCGGCGTTCGGACTGCGATCGCCGCATCCATGCTGCCGTGCATGCGTTGCTTGCCGAGCGCGGCATGCGACTGAGCATGGACGCGGTGGCCGAGCGCGCCGGCTGCTCCAAGCAGACGCTCTACAGCTATTACGGCTGTAAAGAGAATCTGCTGCGCGATGTCCTGCAGGACCACGTGCACCTGGCCACGGTGCCGCTGGACGCGGTATCCGGCGATCTGCGCGAAGATCTGCTGGCCTTCGCGCTGGCCCATCTTGATCGTCTGAACAGCCCGGATGTGTTACAGACCTGTCGCTTGGTGGAAGCCGAGTCGCACCGGTTCCCCGATCAGTCGCAGCAGATCTTCCATGAGGGCGTCGTCGGCATGCAGCAGCGCCTGGCGCATCGCTTCGAGCAAGCGATGGCCGCCGGCCAGCTGCGCCATGACGATCCGCACTTCATGGCCGAGCTGCTGCTGGGCATGATCGTCGGGCTGGATTTCGATCGCCAACGGTTTCAGGTTCCCCATCGCGCCGGCCTTGCCGCCAGGCAGCAGTGGGCGCAGTTCGCCGTCGATACCTTTTTGCGGGCGTTTGCCGCGGCCAATACCGCGCCTGCGCCGGCCTCGCTTGCTCTTCTCACTTCAAGACCCTAACGGAGTTCCTCCTGATGATTGCCCCGCTCCGCACCTTCGGCCTGGCCTTGGCCATCACCGTGGCGCTCGCTGCCTGCAGCAAGCCCGAACAACAGCAGGCGCCACCGCCGCCGGAAGTGTCGGTGCTGGAAATGAAACCGCAGACCCTGCCGCTGGAACGCGACCTGGTGGGCCGCCTGTCGGCGTTCCGCTCGGCCGACGTGCGCGCCCGCGTGGACGGCGTGCTGCTCAAGCGTCTGTACACCGAAGGCACCGACGTCAAGGAAGGCCAGCCGCTGTTCGAGATCGACCCGATGCCGCTGCGCGCCTCGCTGTTGCAGGCGCAGGGCCAGCTGGCCGCCGCCGAAGCCACTTACGCCAACGCCCAGATCGCCGCCAAGCGCGCGCGCAGCCTGGCGCCGCAGCAGTACGTCTCGCGTGCCGACATCGATAACGCCGAAGCCACCGAACGCTCCTCCGGCGCCAGCGTGCAGCAGGCGCGCGGTGCGGTGCAGGCCGCCCGGATCCAGCTCAGCTTCGCCAGCGTCACCTCGCCGATCACCGGCCGCGCCGGCATCCAGCGGGTGACCGAAGGCGCGCTGGTCGGCTCGGGCGAAGCGACGCTGCTGACCACGGTCGACCAGATCGACCCGCTGTACGTCAACTTTGCGATGAGCAGCGAAGAACTCGCCGCACTGCGCCAGGCGCAGAGCAGCGGCAACGTGCAGCTCAGCGGCGACGGCAAGTCCACCATCAATGTGGAGCTGGGCAACGGCACGATGTACCCGCACCCCGGCACGCTGGACGTGTCGGCGGTGACGGTGGACCCGAGCACCGGCGCGGTGTCGCTGCGCGCGACCCTGCCCAACCCGGAACTGGCATTGCTGCCGGGCGCGTTCGTGACCTTTAAAGCCAGCCTGGGCCAACGCAACAATGCCTACCTGCTGCCGCAGCAGGCGCTGCAGCGCGATGCGACCGGCGCCTATGCGCTGGTGCTGGGCAAGGACGGCAAGGTGGTGCGCAAGAACCTCACAGTCGACGGCCAGCAGAAGGGCCAGTGGATCGTGACCGGCGGCGTGACCCCGGGCGACCAAGTCATCGTAGATGGCGTGCAGAAGGCCAAGGAGGGTCAGCCGGCCAAGGGCGTGCCGTGGGATCCGAACAAGCCGGCCGCCGGCGGTCAGCCGGGGCAGCCCGGTGCACCTGGCGCGGCGCCCGCCGCAGGCCAGGCCGGCGATGCCAAGGCCGCACCGGCTGCCAACGCCGCCGATGCCGCGGCACCGGCGGCGCAGGAACAGCCCAAGCAGGATACGGCGGCGCAGCCAGCCGACTCCCAGTCCAAGCAGCAGTGACGGAACCCGGACATGCCTAAGTTTTTTATCGAACACCCGATCTTTGCCTGGGTGGTGGCGATCCTGATCTCGCTTGCGGGCGTGATCTCGATCCTGAATCTGGGTATCGAGTCGTACCCCTCGATCGCCCCGCCGCAGGTCACCGTCACCGCCAACTTCCCCGGTGCCAGCGCCGATACCGCCGAAAAGGCGGTGACGCAGGTCATCGAGCAGCAGCTCACCGGTATCGACCACCTGCTGTACTTCAACTCCTCGTCGGCCTCCAACGGCCGCGTCACCATCACGCTGACCTTCGAAACCGGCACCGACGCGGATATCGCGCAGGTGCAGGTGCAGAACAAGGTGTCGCTGGCCACGCCGCGCCTGCCGTCCGAAGTCACCCAGCAGGGTGTGGTGGTGGCCAAGGCCAACGCCGGCTTCATGATGGTGGCCGCGCTGCGCTCGGACAACCCGTCGATCAACCGCGATGCGCTCAACGACATCGTCGGCTCGCGCGTGCTGGAGCAGATTTCGCGCGTTCCCGGCGTCGGCAGCACCAACCAGTTCGGCGCCGAGTACGCGATGAACATCTGGTTGAACCCGGAGAAGCTGCAGGGCTACAACCTGTCGGCCACCCAAGTGCTGACCGCGGTACGTAACCAGAACGTGCAGTTCGCGGCCGGTTCGGTCGGTGCCGACCCCACGCCGCAAGGCATCAGCTTCACCGCCACGGTGTCGGCGGAAGGGCGTTTCAGCTCGCCGCAAGAGTTCGAGAACATCATCCTGCGCACCGACAACAACGGTGCGACGGTGCGGCTGAAGGATGTCGCGCGCGTCAGCGTGGGCCCGAGCAACTACGGCTTCGATACCCAGTACAACGGCAAGCCCACCGGTGCCTTCGGTATCCAGTTGCTGCCGGGCGCCAACGCGCTGAACGTGTCCGAAGCGGTCGGTGCCAAGCTCGACGAACTGCAGCCCACCTTCCCGCAGGGCGTGACCTGGTTTGCGCCGTACGAGTCGACCACCTTCGTGCGCATCTCCATCGAGGAAGTGGTGCACACGCTGGTGGAAGCCATCGTGCTGGTGTTCCTGGTGATGCTGCTGTTCCTGCAGAACTTCCGCGCCACGGTCATCCCGACCCTGGTGATTCCGGTGGCGCTGCTGGGCACCTTCTTCGGCATGTACGCCATCGGCTTCACCATCAACCAGCTGACCCTGTTTGCGATGGTGCTGGCGATCGGCATCGTGGTGGACGATGCGATCGTGGTGATCGAGAACGTCGAACGCATCATGAGCGAGGAGCATCTGGAGCCGAAGGCGGCCACGCAGAAGGCGATGACCCAGATCACCGGCGCGGTGGTGGCCATCACCGTGGTGCTGGCGGCGGTGTTCATCCCCTCCTCGCTGCAGCCCGGCGCCTCCGGTGCGATCTACAAGCAGTTCGCGCTGACCATCGCCATGTCGATGGGTTTCTCCGCGTTCCTGGCGCTGACCTTTACGCCGGCGCTGTGCGCCAGCTTCCTCAAGCCCACTCACTCGGACAAGAAGAACTGGGTCTACCGCACCTTCGACAAGTACTACGACAAGCTGGCGCATCGCTATGTCGGCGTGGTGGGTCACACGCTGAAGCGCTCGCCGCCATGGATGATCGTGTTCGTGGTGCTGGTGGTGTTGTGCGGCTTCCTGTTCACCCGCATGCCGGGCAGCTTCCTGCCGGAAGAGGACCAGGGCTTTGCGGTGGCCATCGTGCAGTTGCCGCCGGGTGCCACCAAGATCCGCACCAACGAAGCGTTTGCGCAGATGCGTGCGGTGCTGGAAAAGCAGCCCGCCGTGGAAGGCATGCTGCAGATTGCCGGCTTCAGCTTCCTGGGCTCGGGCGAAAACGTCGGCATGGGCTTCATCCGGCTCAAGCCGTGGGAAGAGCGTGACGTCACTGCCGAGCAGTTGATCCAGCAACTCAACGGTGCCTTCTACGGCATCAAGGGCGCGCAGATCTTCGTGGTCAACCTGCCGACCGTGCAGGGCCTTGGCCAGTTCGGTGGCTTCGACATGTGGCTGCAGGACCGCTCCGGCGCAGGCCAGGAAGCCTTGACCCAGGCGCGCAACATCGTGCTGGGCAAGGCGGCGCAAAAGGCCGACACCATGGTGGGCGTGCGCCCGAACGGCCTGGAAAATTCGCCGCAGCTGCAGTTGCATGTGGACCGCGTGCAGGCGCAGTCGATGGGTCTGGAAGTCAGCGACATCTACAGCTCGATCCAGCTGATGCTGGCACCGGTGTACGTCAACGACTACTTCTCCGAAGGCCGCATCAAGCGCGTCAACATCCGTGCCGACGATCAGTTCCGTACCGGCCCCGAGTCGTTGCGCAACTTCTTCACTCCCAGCAGCACCGCCACCGGTGCCGATGGCCAGCCCGGCATGATTCCGCTGAGCAACGTGGTCAAGGCCGAATGGACGTACGCCTCGCCGGCGCTGAATCGCTACAACGGCTATTCGGCGGTCAACATCGTCGGTAATCCTGCCCCGGGCGGTAGCTCCGGCCAGGCGATGACGGCGATGGAAGAGATCGTCAACAACGATCTGCCGCCGGGCTTCGGTTTCGACTGGAGCGGCATGTCGTACCAGGAAATCATTGCCGGTAACGCGGCGACGCTGCTGCTGGCGTTGTCGGTGGTGGTGGTGTTCCTGTGCCTGGCCGCACTCTACGAGAGCTGGTCGATTCCGGTGGCGGTGCTGATGGTGGTGCCGATCGGTGTGCTGGGTGCGATCGTGTTCTCGATGCTGCGCGGTCTGCCGAACGATCTGTACTTCAAGATCGGCATGATCACGGTGATTGGTCTGGCGGCAAAGAACGCGATCTTGATCGTGGAATTTGCGGTGGAGCAACGCGCGGCGGGCAAGACCCTGCGCGAGGCGGCCCTGGAAGCGGCGCATCTGCGTTTCCGCCCGATCCTGATGACCTCGTTCGCCTTCATCCTGGGTGTGTTGCCGCTGGCGATCTCCACCGGCGCCGGCGCCAACTCGCGTCACTCCATCGGTACCGGCGTGATCGGCGGCATGGTGTTTGCCACCGTACTCGGCGTGATCTTCATCCCGCTGTTCTTCGTGGTGGTGCGCCGCATGCTGGGCGACAAGCTGGACGAGCAGTCCAAGGAATATCTGGTCGCACAGAACGAATCGGGCGCGCATCGTCCGGATCGTTGATCGTTGATCGTTGATCGTTGATCGTTGATCGATTGGTTGATTGATCGATTGGTTGCAAGACGAAAAGCCCCGGCATTGCCGGGGCTTTTTTGTTGTGCTGTACCCGGCATGGGGCATGCAAACGGCAGGCACCAGCACCAGCAAATTGCAATGTAGGAGCGCACCTGGGCGCGAACGCTCTACCGGCAACGCCCGTCGCGCCCAGGTGCGCTCCTACGAGATAGCGATGATCGGAAACGGCACCGCACGTCATGCGCAGGTCGTCGCTCGCACATGCATTGCGATCCGCACTGGCATTGTTGCGATCTGCACTGGCACTGCACTGTAGGAGCGCACCCGGGTGCGAACGCTTAACCGGCAACGCCCGTCGCGCCATGGTGCGCTCCTACGAGATGGCGATGATCGGAAACGCCAGTGCACATCAGCCGCAGGTCGTTACTCCCACATGCAGTGCGATCCGCGCTGGCATTGTTGCGATCAGCCCTGGCACTGCACTGTAGGAGCGCACCTGGGCGCGATGGGGCTCTATCGATCGCGATCAGGGCTGTCGGTAAGGCTTGGTCGCGCCCGGGTGCGCTCCTACGGTGGTGTATCGCTCGGTGGTGTATCGCTCGCTACGTCTGATCGGGTGCACGGGCAGCGGTCGAACCGCGCACCACACAACGCCCGGTCATGACCATGCGGCGGATCGGCAGCTGCGGGTTGCTCAGGCGTTCCAGCAGCAATGACATCGCGGCACGGCCCATGTCTTCGACCGGCTGTTCGACCACGGTGATGCCCGGTTCGACCAGGTCGGTCCAGCGCTCGTTGTCGAAGCCGGCCAGGGCCAGATCCTGCGGCAGCCGCAGGCCGGCGGTGCGCGCGGCTTTCAATGCGCCCATCAGCAGCAGGCTGTTACTGGTGACGATGGCTTCGGGCCGGCTGTCGCTCGCCAGCCACTGTTCCAGTTCGACAATCGCCGCTTCGGCGGTCGGCGCCACTTCGCGGTAGTCCGGGGTCAGCCCCTGCGTCCGCATCGCCGCCAGGTAGCCGTCGCGACGCTCGGCCGCGGTGGTGCTGGTGCTGCCGAACAACCCGCCGATGCGTCGGTACCCCTGCGCCTGCAGGTGCGTGACCAGCTCGCCCATCGCCGCGGCGTTATCCAGTACCACGCTGTCGTAGCGGCTGCCGGGGCCAGCTCGGTCCACCAGCACCGTGGGGTAATCCAGGGCCAGTTCGTGCATGCGCCCCACCGTCACCCGGGTCGGGGCGAAGATCAGCCCGGTGATGCGCTCTTCCTGCATCAGCTCCAGATACAGCGCCTCGCGCTCGGGATCTTCATCGGTATTGCACAGGGTGACGCGCATACCGGCACGGTAAGCGACCTCTTCCACCGCACGGATCAGGGACGTGAAGTACGGGTTGCGGATATCGGCCACGATCACGCCCAGGATGCCGGACTGCTGGGATCGCAATCGCCGCGCCATCAGATTGGGGCGGTAACCGGTCTCACGGACGGCCGCCTCGACCTTGGCACGCACCTCCTCGCTCACCGGGCCGGTGCCCAGCGCGCGCGAGACCGTGGACTTGGACACACCGGCCACCCGGGCCACGTCATTGATGCTGATACTCACTGGGACCGTTCCCGCTCCATTTGCGCACCTGACCTAGGCGCGGTGTCAGTTCCGATGCTAACCCGAAAGCACTACAGGGATTTTGTGCACTGCACATTGACCTGGATCGTGGGAACGTTCCCACTATACTTCCCAGCCTGATCCCCCATCGGAGCCCGCCTTGTCTTCTCCGTCGCCCGCCCCCGTCACTCCCGAGCTCATCCGCCTGCATGCGCACGCCCGCGACAAGGACGATGCCATCGCCCAGGCTGCGCAACTGCTGGTCGCCGCCGGCTGCGTGGCGCCCGGTTACGACGCCAGCATGCGGCGCCGCGAAGGCCTGGCGAACACCTTCCTGGGCCATGGCCTGGCGATCCCGCACGGGGTGGGCGAAGACCGTCACCTGGTGCGCCGCGACGGAATCGCGGTGCTGCAGCTGCCCGAGGGCGTGGAATGGAACCCGGGCCAGATCACCCGGCTGGTGGTAGGCATCGCCGCCCAGTCCGACACCCATATCACCCTGCTGCGGCGGCTGACCCGGTTGATCCAGGACCCGGCGCAGCTGGAAGCGCTGTTCACCACCGACGACCCCGGCGTGATCGTGACCGCGCTCACCGGCGACCGCGCCCCCGCCACCAGCGCCGCACCGGCCACCGATCTGGCCGAACGCTTCGAGTGGACCATCGCCTACCCCAGCGGCCTGCACGCGCGCCCGGCCACGCGCTGGGCCGAAACCGTGCGCGGCTTCTCTGCGCGTGCGCAGGTGCGTGCCGGCGACCAGGCCGCCGATGCCAAGAGCCTGGTCGGCCTGCTGCAACTGGGCCTGCGTGCCGGCAACAGCATCACCGTTTCGGCCGAGGGCAACGATGCGGCGGCGCTGCTCAAGCGCCTGCGCGTGGTGATGGACAGCCTGACCGCACAAGAGAAGGCCGACGCCGAACGTGCCGCGCAACGCCGCGCCGCACCGGTGGTCGGCTGGACCCCGCCGCAGGCGCAGCCGGCCATCGTCGGTATCGGCGCCAGCCCGGGCGTGGCGATCGGCATCGTGCACCGCCTGCGTGCGGCGCAGACCGAGGTGGCCGATCAGCCGGTCGGCCTGGGCGATGGCGGCGCGCAGCTGCACGATGCGCTGACCCGCACCCGCCAGCAGCTGGCGGCGATCCAGGACGACACCCAGCGCCGTCTTGGCGCCTCGGACGCGGCCATCTTCAAGGCCCAGGCCGAGTTGCTCAACGACACCGACCTGATCACCCGCACCTGCCAGCTGATGGTCGAAGGCCATGGTGTGGCGTGGTCCTGGCACCAGGCGGTAGAACAGATCGCCTCCGGCCTGGCCGCGCTGGGCAACCCGGTGCTGGCCGGCCGCGCGGCCGATCTGCGCGATGTCGGCCGCCGCGTGCTGGCCCAGCTCGACCCGTCTGCAGCGGGCGCCGGCCTCACCGACCTGCCCGACCAGCCCTGCATCCTGCTGGCCAGCGACCTGTCGCCGTCGGACACCGCCAACCTGGACACCGCACGCGTGTTCGGCCTGGCCACCGCGCAGGGCGGACCGACCTCGCACACCGCGATCCTGTCGCGCACCCTGGGCCTGCCGGCGCTGGTCGCGGCCGGCGGCCAGTTGCTGGAGATCGAAGACGGCGCCACCGCCATCATCGACGGCAGCAGCGGGCGTCTGTACATCAACCCGTCCGCGCAGGATCTGGACGCGGCACGTGCGCACATCGCCGAACAACAGGCCATCCGCGAGCGCGAAGCCGCACAGCGCGCCTTGCCGGCCGACACCACCGACGGCCACCGCATCGACATCGGCGCCAACGTCAACCTGCCCGACCAGGTGGCGATGGCGCTCACCCAAGGTGCCGAAGGCGTCGGCCTGATGCGCACCGAGTTCCTGTTCCTGGAAAGCGGCAGCACGCCCACCGAAGACGAGCAGTACGCGACTTATCGCGCCATGGCGCAGGCCCTGGACGGCCGCCCGCTGATCGTGCGTGCGCTGGACATCGGCGGCGACAAGCAAGTGGCGCATCTGGAATTGCCGCACGAAGAAAACCCGTTCCTGGGCGTGCGTGGCGCGCGCCTGCTGCTGCGTCGCCCCGACCTGCTGGAGCCGCAGCTGCGGGCGCTATACCGCGCGGCCAAGGACGGGGCGCGGCTGTCGATCATGTTCCCGATGATCACCTCGGTGCCGGAGCTGATCGCCTTGCGCGAAATCTGCGCACGCATCCGCGCCGAGCTGGATGCGCCAGAGGTTCCGATCGGCATCATGATCGAAGTGCCCGCCGCCGCCGCGCAGGCCGACGTGCTGGCGCGGCATGCGGATTTCTTCTCGATCGGCACCAACGACCTCACCCAGTACGTGCTGGCGATCGACCGCCAGAACCCGGAACTGGCCGCCGAAGCAGACAGCCTGCATCCGGCGGTGCTGCGCATGATCCGCAGCACCATCGAAGGCGCGCGCAAGCACGAGCGCTGGGTTGGCGTGTGCGGCGGCCTGGCCGGCGATGCGTTCGGCGCCAGCCTGCTGGCCGGCCTGGGCGTGCAGGAACTGTCGATGACGCCTAACGACATCCCCGCAGTGAAGGCGCGCCTGCGGGCATCTTCGCTCGGCCAATTGCAGCAGCTGGCCGAGCAGGCGCTCCATTGCGAAACCGCCGAGCAAGTGCGCGCGTTGGAAGCCAAGCGCGAGGGCACGGCATGAGCTTGCAGGCACTCACCGTCACGCTGAACCCGGCGATCGACCAGACCATCCGGCTCGACAGCCTGCAGCCCGGCGCAGTGCATCGCGCCAGCAGCGTGCGTAACGATGCCGGCGGCAAGGGCATCAACGTCGCTGCGTGCCTGGCCGATTGGGGCACCGATGTGGCCGCACTTGGCGTGCTCGGCGGCGGCAATGCCGGCGTGTTCGAAGCGCTGTTCCGCGAGCGCGGCATCGTCGACCACTGCCAGCGCGTGGTCGGCGAAACCCGCACCAATCTCAAACTGGTGGAAGCGCGCAGCAACGACACCACCGACATCAACCTGCCAGGCCTGCAACTGACCGGCGCGCATCTGCAAAGCGTGGCCGATCAACTCGCGCCGCTGCTGCGCCCGGGTCTGCCGGTGGTGTTGTCCGGCAGCCTGCCGTCCGGCCTGCCCAACGACAGCTGGGCGCAGCTGCAGGCACAGGCCGGCGCCGCCGGTGCACACGTCCTGCTCGATACCAGCGGCGCGCCGCTGGTGGCCGCACTGAGCGCAGCACGCGATGCGCTGCCCTATGCGGTCAAGCCGAATCGCCACGAACTGGAAGCCTGGACCGGCCACCCGCTCACCGATCGCGCCGCACTCAGCGCCGCTGCGCACGAACTACTGGCACGCGGCATCCAGCTGGTGGTGATTTCGATGGGCACCGACGGTGCGTTGTTCGTGCAGCGCGAGCAGCGACTGATCGCGCGTCCGCCACGCCTGGCGCTCGGCAGCAGCGTTGGCGCAGGCGATGCGATGGTGGCCGGCCTGGCCGCTGCGCTGCTGGATGCCGCCACCGATCTGGAGCAGTGCGCACGGCTGGCCACGGCGTTTTCGATGTGTCGGCTGGAAAGCGGCGACGCGCGCAGGCTCAGCGCCGATGGCGTGCGCCGTGCTGCGGCCGACGTCGTGATCGAGACGCTGTCGTGAACGCTGCCTTTCACAAGACGGCGACCGGCACGCAGGTGTCCGCGGCTTACTTCGACCGCCGTCGTTCCGGCACGCGCCCTCCGCACGCGTAACGCCCCCAATTCCCCCCGCCGGCCACACCGGCGACCGCAATACAGCAGGAGTTTTGCCATGTCCTCTTCCATCGTGGTCATCGCCGCCGGCGAGCGCAGTACCGAAGCCGTTCTGGCGGCCGAGGCGCTGCGCCGCGCGGCCACCGCCGCCGGGCGCAGCGTGACGATCGAAATCCGCAGCGACCAGGGCGTGCTCGGCGCGCTACCGACCGAACTGGCCAGCGGCGCCGCGCAGGTCCTGATCGTCGGCGATACCGATGCCGACAGCGCCCGCTTCGGCGATGCGCAGCTGCTGCATCTGAGCCTGGGCGCCGTACTGGACGACCCGGCCGCCGCCATCAGCCAGCTCGCCGTGCCCACCGCAACGACCAGCACCTCGGCAGCGACCGACGCATCCGGCGCAGGCGGCAAGCGCATCGTTGCAATCACCTCCTGCCCCACCGGCATCGCGCACACCTTCATGGCCGCCGAAGGCCTGCAGCAGGCCGCAAAGAAGCTCGGCTACCAGATGCGCGTGGAAACGCAGGGCTCGGTCGGCGCGCAGGACGCGTTGACCGACGAGGAAATCCGCGCGGCCGACGTTGTCATCATCGCCGCCGACCGCGAAGTGGACCTGGCCCGTTTCGCTGGCAAGCGGCTGTTCAAGAGCGGCACCAAGCCGGCGATCAACGATGGCCCGGCACTCATCCAGAAAGCCCTGGCCCAGGCCGGCGTGCAGGGCGGCGCAGCCCCGGTCGCAGGCGCCAGCGCCACATCGGACAGCAAAGGCAACGGTCGCACCGGCGCCTACAAACACCTGATGACCGGTGTGTCGTTCATGCTGCCGTTCGTCACTGCCGGCGGCCTGTTGATCGCGCTGGCCTTCGCGCTGGGCGGCATCTATGCCGGCGACGACGCGCATCAGGGCACGCTGGCCTGGTCGCTGTTCCAGATCGGCGCCAAAGCCGGCTTCACCTTGATGGTGCCCGCGCTGGCCGGTTACATCGCCTACTCCATCGCCGACCGCCCCGGCATCGCGCCCGGCATGATCGGCGGGCTGGTCGCGGCCAATCTCAATGCCGGTTTCCTCGGCGGCATCATCGCCGGCTTCATCGCCGGCTACGGCGTGGCCGCGCTCAACCGCTACATCAAGCTGCCGCGCAACCTGGAAGGACTCAAGCCGGTATTGATCCTGCCGGTGCTGGGCACCCTGTTGGTCGGTCTGGCGATGATGTACGTATTCGGCCAGCCCGTCGCCGACCTGCTGGCCTGGCTCACCGCCTGGTTGCGCGGCATGCAGGGCAGCAGCGCGCTGCTGCTGGGCCTGTTGCTGGGCGGCATGATGGCCTTCGACATGGGCGGGCCGGTCAACAAGGCCGCCTACGCGTTTTCCACCGGTCTGATCGCCAGCCAGGTCTACACCCCGATGGCCGCGGCCATGGTGGCCGGCATGACCCCGCCGCTGGGCATCGCGCTGGCCACCTGGCTGTTCCGCAACCGCTTCACAGTCGAAGAACGCGGCTCGGCCACCGCCGCCGGCGTGCTTGGGCTGGCCTTCGTCACCGAAGGCGCCATCCCGTATGCCGCGCGCGACCCGTTGCGCACCATCCCGGCGCTGATGATCGGCTCGGCCGTGGCCGGCGCCATCTCGATGTCGGTCGGCGCCGAACTAAAGGCCCCGCACGGCGGCATCTTCGTGCTGCTGATTCCCAATGCCGTCACCCACCTGGCGATGTATGTGCTGGCACTGCTGGCCGGCGTGGCAGTCACCGCAATTGCCCTGCGCGTGCTCAAGAAGCCGGTCGCCGACGTCGTCGCCTGACGTCAGCACCTGCGGCGGCCGATGGCCGCCGCACCCGACGCGCAGGATGCGCGTCGCCCCTGATCGATCACCGCTGCGCCGCGCACCGATGTGCGCCGCCAGCGGCTTGCCCACCCACGTGCTGTCGCGTCCGCCATCTCGGCAACACCCTCTTTGTTCGGAGTCCTGCCATGACCGCCCTGCCCTCCCGTCGCGCCCATCCCCGCCTGCTGTGCCTGTCGCTCGCGCTGGCGATCGCCCCACTCGCCCAAGCGCAGGACGCCGCCGACGCCTTCAAGCTCAAGCTCGGCTACACCGGCGAAGCCGCCTCGATGATCGACGGCGGCCGCAAGAGCGGCGACGCTTACGCCGGCCAGCTGATGGTCGGCACCGATGTCGACATGGACCGCCTGTTCGGCTGGAACGGCGCCACCGTCAAGCTCTCTGTCACCAATCGCCACGGCACCAACCTGTCCAACAGCAGCATCGGCAACAGCACCTCGGTGCAGGAAATCTACGGCGGCCAGGGCACGCGTCTGGCCAACTTCACCCTGCTGCAAAAACTCTTCGACGACCGCCTGGAACTGGAAGCAGGCCGCAGCGTGGCCAACAGCCATTTCCTCGGCTCGGACCTGTGCCAGTACTTCCAGGGCAACTCGGCCTGCGGCAATCCCACCTTCGTATTCCGCACCAGCAACTTCACCTACTGGCCGGTTTCCAGCTGGGCCGCGCACGCCACCGCCTGGGTCACGCCCAAGGTCTACGTGCATGTCGGCGCGTATGAAGTGAACCCGGTACAGGCCCAGGACGGCCAGCACGGCCTGAAGTGGAGCACCGACGACACCACCGGCGTGGTGGTGCCCTATGCGGTGGGCTACAAGAACAAGGGCGGCGACGGCAGCATGGCCGCGATGTACGAACTCGGCGGCTGGCAGGACAACTCCGACTACACCGACCCGCTGCGCGACCGCAACGGCAACCCGGCCGTGCTCAGTGGGCTGGGCTATGAAAACAAGCAGGGCCGCTCGGGCCTGTTCGGCCGCTTCGAGCAGCAGGTTACCAACCCCGACCCCTCCGGCACCCGCGGCCTCACCGTCTTCGGCGCGATCCTGCAAAGCACCGGCGGCCAGGCCATCGAAGATCACTTCGTGCAACTGGGCCTGGTGCAGAAAGGCACCTTCGCCAGCCGCCCGCAGGACAACATCGCCTTCGTGATCACCCAACAGAAATACAGCGACGAAGCGCTGGAAAACCTGCGTTTGGCCCGCGCCTCGGCCGGCGGCACCGGTACCCCCGCCGACAACCAGATCATGATGGAGCTCAGCTACGGCATCCAGGTCACCAAGCGCCTGCGCGTCGCGCCGAACCTGCATTACGTGATCAACCCGGACCAGTTCAACGAACCGACACGCACCAACGATCTGAAGAACGCGCTGATCGCGGGCATGCGGATCGACTGGAATTTGTGACCGGGAGAGAAGCTGCGCGTGTTGCGCGCATGCTTGGCGGGCACCACTGCCTGAAGTGAGTGGCGGGTGCGTTGCATCTGATTGCAGTGCAACGCATTGCGTCGACTCGGTTGGCCTGGGCAGTTGCCGGATATGGCCGACGAGTTTGATGAGCCGGGTCGCTGCGCAATCGCACGTAATGACGCTTTATCGGGCCACTTGGTCACGCGCAAGCCCGTCGCTGGACACGTAAGCGCACGCGATAGCGGATGCCGAAGCTGTAGTGACCCACCACTGCCTAACGCCGGAGTTAAGGCGCGTGCGGTACGCACGTCGCCTTGAACGAATTGTTAGGCCGCCGGCTTGAGGAAGGCGCCACGCCGTCGTGCCGCGCGCAGCAACAGCACAACCACGACTGTGGCTGACACGATCACCAGCAGCGAACTTTCCGGACCGAACATTCCGCCGGTCAGCCAGTCGGGCCCGGCATAGCGGCTTTCGAGCGGCGCTACGGCGCGCCAGTCCTCGATGCCGGAAAGCGGCACGCCACTGAGAAAGATGGTGAAGTTCCACGCTGCGTGATTGGCGGCCACCACCCACAGGTTGCGCGTCAGGACGAACAGCCCGCCCCATAGCAGGCCCAGCACAGTCACGGAAATCAGCATGGCTACGATATCGCCGGGTCCACCGTGCGCCACGTTCTCCAAGTGCGGCAGGGCGAAGAGCACCGCTTGCACCACCAATGCCACCACTGTTCCCCAAGCCCGCTCCAGCAGACGAAACAGCAGGCACCGGTGGACCAGCTCTTCTAGGGTGGCCGCAATTCCAATGAAGGCCGCCACGCCCAGCAGAGCCGGCGAGGCGCCGCGAAATAGCACCAGTTCGTATGCGCCGAACGCGAACAGCATGGCGATCGGCAACGCTACCAGAGCGGCGCCGCCTACACCGCCAAGTATCAGGGGAACCGGCCGCAGCTGCAGCTCGGTCGCTTTACGCCTTTCATGCCAGTGCACATAGGCCCAGTAGCCCACGATGGCCACAAGGATGATGCCGGCACGTCTGAACACGCTGAGCCATGCGGGTCCAGGCTGGAACATCGTATCGATCAGTGGTAACAGGCCTTGCCGAAAGACCAATACCGAACCCATGCTCGCCACTCCGCCCAGCAGGAGCGAGCAAAGCATCCGGAAGGTGACGCGTATGCGCTGGCGCGCGATGCCTTCCGATTCTGCAGGAAGGGTGCGGCTTGGGTCGAAACGATCAGAAGACATGGCATCTTTGCTGGATAGAGATGAGTCAGGGGGCAGAGAATCTGCAGCCGGGTCGTGATCTTTCATGTCGGCCTAACGCCTGAATTAAGCCGACCCGCGAAGCGGGTTCGGCTTGAATGAATTGTTAGGCAGCGAGCTCAGTGAAGAAGGTGAGCCTGTTGCCGTCTGGATCAGCTACTAAGATTTCGCGAGTTTTCCATGCGGTGTTGTGCGGCGAGCCAGATTGAACAAGTCCTGCTGCTTGGAACGCCCGATGGCATTCGTCTACATCTGGAACAGCAAAGTAGATGGCGCCACCGACCTGACAGTCGTCTGCGTGCTCTGTTAGGAAAATCGATTGGTCCCCGCGACTGAGCTGCGCAAAAACCGGAAGATCTGGCTCGTGCCGGTACTCCCAATCGACGGTGAATCCAAGCCCCTGAACGTAGAACGGGAAACTAGCTGAAGCACTGGTTACCCGAAGGACGGGGGTCACTGTCTGAGTCACGATGATCGCTCCTTGCTGCCTAACTTCTATTGGACCGCCTAAACGCGGTGTTCCACCCAAGTATCCGTAATCCGCTGACGCGAGGGAATAGGCTCTTCCCAATGAATATCAATCGCTTACCTGATAGCTGGGGCTAGGCCCGACGTCGATGCTGGTGGTGTTACCCAACTGTTGAGCAGGCGTATGAATTACCCCCCGGGAGATGGAGGCGTCACGGCGTGGTGGGGCCAGAAGCTGTTGGATCAGGTGCGCGACCGCCTGCGGGGACGGCACTACAGCCTGCGCACCGAGCAGGCCTATCTGAGCTGGATACGGCGCTTCATCCTGGCCAGCGGCAAGCGTTATTTGGTGCAAATAGGTAAAGTTGAGGGCGAGGCGTTCCTCACCCGCTTGGCGATCCAGCACAGGTGTCTGCGGGCACACAGAACAAGGCGTTGGCGGCGCTGTTGTTTCTCTCCCGCGACGTATTGCGTATCGATCGGCATCACGTGTCCGACGAAAGCCCTGGTGTTCAATATCTTGAGTAGTGGCGTCACGGTGCACACCATGCACTCACGACGCCCACCGCCAGAAACGAAAAAACCGCGCAATGCGCGGTTTTTTCGTCACACCTTTTGCCAACCGATCAGGGGCGACGCGCCAGCGCCTCCACATCCTTGGCCTTGGGCAGCAGATCCTGCTTGGTCACCGCAAACGGCCCGATGCTCAGCATCGGCACCGCCACGATCACCGACGAGATCACCACGATCACCGCACCGATCATGTGCGTCTCGGCCAGACCTTCCATCGATTCGCCGCCGTAGATGTACAGCGCCAAGGCCGACAGGAAGAACATCACCGCGGTGATGATCGTGCGCGACAGCGTCTGGTTGATCGACCGGTTCAACACTTCCAGCGGTTCCACACGCAACCCGCGGAAGTTTTCGCGCACACGGTCGAACACCACGATGATGTCGTTGATCGCAAAGCCCATCACCGACAACAGACCGGCCAGCACGGTCAGATCGAACTCGCGACCGGTCAGCGACACGAAGGCCACCGTCACCAGCAAGTCGAACAATGCCGTCACGCTAGCCACCACCGCAAACTTCCACTCGAAGCGGAAGGCGATGTAGATCAAAAAGCCCACCAGCATGAACACCGTGGCGTACACGCCGTTCAAGGCCAGGTCCTTGCCGACCTGCGGGCCGACGAACTCGCCGGGCTGCACGGTGGCCGGATTCTGCTCGGTGCTGACCGCCTTGCGCACTTCTTCGGCAACGGTGCGCGCAGCATCGTCCCGGTTGTTGTGCTGCTCGCGCGCCTGCAGACGGATCATCACCTCGTTGCCGCCGCGGGCGTTTTGCACCTGTGCGTTTTCGAAGCCGGCCTTGGACAGCTGCTCGCGCACCTGGTCCACATCCACCGTTTTCTGGAAGCTGGTTTGCACCAGCGTGCCGCCGGTGAATTCCAGCGCGTAATTGAAGCCCTTGCCGACGATGATGCCGACCGAAGCGACTGCCAGGATCAGCATCAGGATCAGCACCGGCTTGCGCGGGCGCATGAAATCGATCTTGGTGTCGTTGGGAATGAGATGGAGCGGGAACAATTTCATGGAAAAGATCTTCCGTTTAGACGTTGCGCACCCTCGGGATGCGCAACGCTTGCGAAGGGATTCATCCCTCGCCCGCTACAGCTCGGCTGCAGGGGGCGAGGCCGGACTCGCATCTCAAATAGCGACGGTCTTCAGCTTCTTGCGGCTGCCGTAGATCAGCACCGCCAGCGCACGCGACACGGTGATCGCGGTGAACATCGAGGCGAAAATACCGATCATCATGGTCAGCGCGAAGCCCTTCAACGGGCCGGTACCGAACGCATACAAGGCCACCGCCACGATCAAACCGGTGAGGTTGGCGTCCAGGATGGTGCCGCCGGCCTTTTCGTAACCCGCGGCGATCGCCGACTTGGCCGGCACGCCCAGCCGCAATTCTTCGCGGATACGCTCGTTGATCAGCACGTTGGCGTCCACCGACAGACCGACCGACAGGGCCAGGCCAGCAAAACCCGGCAGCGTCATGGTGGCGCCGAACAGCGACATCACTGCCACCACGATCAGCAGATTGAACAGCAGCGCCACCGAGGTGATTGCGCCGAACACGCGGTAGTAGATGGTGAAGAACACCAGCGTGAACAGGAACGAGTACACCACCGCAGTGACGCCGCGCTCCACGTTTTCCGCACCCAGACTCGGGCCGATCACGTATTCCTCGACAAAATCCATCGGCGCAGCCAGCGAGCCGGACTTCAGCAGCTTGGCCAGGTTCTCCGCTTCCACCTTTTCCAGACCGGTGGTCTGGAAATTCTTGCCGAACACGCCGGCAATGCGGGTCGGCGACAAGGCTTCTTCCTTGACCCGAACGCTGCGCACTTCCTTGCCGTCGACCATGGTCACGGTGGGGATGCGCTCGATGTACACCACCGACATCAGCTTGCCGACGTTGGCGCTGGTGTAGTCGAGCATGCGCTGGCCGGCGACGTTGTTGAGCGTCACCGACACGGCGGGCATGCCGTTCTGGTCGTTGCTGACGCTGGCACTGACCATCTGGTCGCCGGTCACCAGCGCGCGCTTGTTAAGCAACACCGGCGCACCGGTGTCGCGCACGCGGTAGACCTTGGCCTCCGGCGGGATGCTGCCGCTGCGTACGGCGTCTTCGGCATTGCCGTCGACCACCGCACGGAATTCCAGCGAGGCGGTGGCGCCGATCAGGCGCTTGGCCTCGGCGGTGTCCTGCAAACCGGGCAATTCGACCACGATACGGTCTTCGCCCTGACGCTGGATGGTCGGCTCGGACACGCCCAACGCATTGACACGATTGCGCAAGGTGGTGAGGTTCTGCTCGATCGCGCCGCTTGCGATCTGCTTGAGCTCGGCCTCCGGCACCTTCACTGCGATGTTTTGGCCGCTGACGTCGTAGGTCAGCGTCGGCTGCGCCTTGGCCAGCGCGGTGCGCGCCGCATCGGCGCTGGCGCCATCGCCCAGGCTGATCTGGATGCTGTTGTCGCCGCGACGCTCGACTGCCCGATAGGCGATACGGGCATCACGCAAGGTGGTGCGGATGTCTTCGGCAAAGCCTTCGATCCGTTTTTCCACTGCGGCCTTCTGATCGACCTGCATGGCGAAGTGCACGCCGCCGACCAGGTCCAGGCCCAGCACCATCGGCTTGCCGCCCAGCTTGGCCAGCCACTCCGGCACGGTGGAGGCCAGATTCAGCGCCACCGTGTAGTTCTCGCCCAGCTGCTGACGCAGCACATCGTTGGCGCGGGTCTGCGCCTGCAACGAGGACAAGCGCACCATCAGGCTGTCGCCTTCCTTGGTGACGGCTTTGGGCGTGATGCCCGCGCCCTTGAGCTCGCCGTCGATGCGGCTGCGCAATGCGTCGTCGAGCTGCGCACCGCGGCTGGCGGTGATCTGCACGGACGGGTCTTTCTGATAGATGTTGGGCAGCGCATACAACGCGCTGACCGCCAGCACCAGCAGGATCAGGAAATACTTCCAGCGAGGAAATTCGAGCATTGCGACAGTCCCGCACAGCACCATCCCGGCGCCGCGCCTAGCAGTGAGAACGACTTCAAGCGGCCGATACAGCGTCGCGAGCGGTCATCCGGTGGATACGGGCAGTGCGCGGAGCGAAAGCGCCCAGGGGCGCATTCCGACTCCGTGCACCGACTGCGCCCGCCTGACGGTGCGCGCAGCGGTGGTATTGCAGGCCTTCAATTGCAGCGACATCTTGAGCCGCCCAACGCAGGCAGCGGCAGCGCGACGACAGCGCAGTGTACGAGCGGCCCCTGGCGTTTTCGAGCAGCGGCCGGCAGCGCCAGACGGTGCCCGATGCCGAGCGCGACTCAGCTGGCGGACTTGAGCGTGCCCTTCGGCAGTACATGGCCCACGGCGCTCTTCTGCACACGGATGCGGACGTTGTCGGCCACTTCCACGGTGATGAAGTTGTCGCCGATGTCGGTGATCACGCCGGCGACGCCGCCGGAGGTGATGACTTCATCGCCGCGTGCCAGCTTGTCCAGCAGCGACTTGTGCTCCTTCTGACGCTTCATCTGCGGGCGGATCATCAAAAAGTACATGACAGCGATCAGGATGATCGGCAGCGCGAAGGTGGACAGGCTCCCCATCGGGCCGGCGGCCGGCGCGCCACCGGTGGCTTGCGCCTGGGCGACCGGGATCAGGAAATCGAGCAAATTCATTCAGTGCATCCTAGTTTGGTGCCAGCGCGCCCGACGGGCCCACTCGCTATTCAGGTACCGCCAGAGCGGAACAGCCGGGAATTATGCCACGCGGGTTCCACCCCGTCCGCGCCAAGGGCACGGACGGCAGGGCTCAGCTGGTTTCCCCCGGCAACGGCGGCGTGGTGGCGCCGCGTGCCGCATAGAAGGACCGCCGGAACTGCACAAAGGTTCCCGCCGCGATCGCCGCACGCATGTCTGCCATCAGTTTTTCGTAGTACCAGAGGTTGTGCATGGTGCCCAGCATCGGGGCCAGCATCTCGTTGCAGCGGTCCAGGTGACGCAGGTAGGCGCGCGTGTAGCCGCTGCTGCAGGCATGGCAACCGCAGCCCGGCTCGATGGTGTCCAGGTCGCGTTCGTATTTGGCGTTGCGGATGCGCACCGTGCCGAACGAGGTGAAATAGTGGCCGTTGCGCGCGTTGCGGGTGGGCATGACGCAGTCGAACATGTCCACCCCGCGCGCCACGCCTTCCACCAGGTCTTCTGGCCGGCCCACGCCCATCAGGTAACGCGGGCGGTCGGCCGGCAGCTGCGGATGCAGGTGTTCGAGCATGGCGTTGCGCTCGTGCTCGGGCTCGCCCACCGCCAAACCGCCGATGGCGTAGCCATCGAAGCCGATGGCGTGCAGGCCCTCCAGCGAGCGGCTGCGCAGGTCCGGGTGCACCCCACCCTGCACGATGCCGAACAGCGCCGCGTCGTTTCCCAACCCGTCATGCGCATCGCGCGAGCGCTGCGCCCAGCGCAGGCTCAGCTCCATCGAGCGCCGCGCGACCTCTTCGGTGGCCGGGTACGGCGTGCACTCGTCGAAGATCATCACGATGTCCGAATCGAGCACTTTCTGGATCTGCATGCTTTCTTCCGGACCCAGGAACACCCGCGCGCCATCGGTGGGCGAGGAAAAGGTCACGCCCTGCTCGGTGATCTTGCGGCGATGCGCCAGCGAGAACACCTGAAACCCGCCGGAATCGGTGAGGATCGGCCCATCCCAGCGCGCAAACCCGTGTAACCCGCCGTGATCGCCGATCACATCCAGACCCGGGCGCAGATACAGGTGGAAGGTGTTGCCCAGGATGATCTCCGCCCCCAGCGCACGGATCTGCTCGGGCAGGATGCCCTTGACCGAGCCATAGGTGCCCACCGGCATGAACGCCGGTGTTTCCACCGTGCCGCGCGGAAAGGTCAGGCGGCCACGGCGCGCGTGGCCGTCGGTGGTCTGGAGCTGGAACTGAAGTCGGGACATTGAGGGGCCGGGAATAGGAAATCGGGATTGGGGAATCGGAAGAGCGGTTGGCAGGTGGCTGATCGTTCGGCGGACGCGCCTTACGATTCCCCATTCCCGATTCCCCAGTCCCTGCCCCACAACAACATCGCATCGCCGTACGAAAAAAAGCGATAGCGCTGTGCGATGGCATGCGCGTAGGCGGCGAAGATGCGCTCGCGGCCAGCGAAGGCGGAGACCATCATCAGCAGCGTGCTTTCGGGCAGATGGAAGTTGGTGACCATCGCATCGACGCTGCGAATGCGGTAGCCGGGCAGGATGAAGATCTGGGTTTCGCCGGCGAACGGCAGCAGTTCGCCATCGGGTGCGGCATCGGTGGTGCGCCAGGCGCTTTCCAGCGAGCGCACCACCGTGGTGCCCACGGCAATGACGCGGCCGCCACGGGCACGCGTGCGACGCACCTGCTCCACCAGCGCGGCACCGACGTTGAGCCACTCTTTATGCATCACGTGCTGGTCGAGCGCATCCACCCGCACCGGCTGAAACGTGCCGGCGCCGACATGCAGCGTGACGTGGCCGAACTCGACCCCGCGCTCGCGCAAGCGCGCCAGCAACGCTTCGTCGAAATGCAGGCCAGCGGTGGGCGCGGCGACCGCACCGACCTCGCGCGCGAACACGGTCTGATAGCGCTCGCGGTCTTCCAGCCCCGGCTCACGGCGGATATAGGGCGGCAGCGGCAGGCGGCCGGCCTCGGGCAGCCACTGCTCCAGCGGCAACGGGATGTCGAAGCGCAGCAGATAGAACTCGCCGTCGCGCCCCAACACTTCGGCCTGGCCACCCGCATCGAGCGCGATCAGGCTACCGGCCTTGGGCGACTTGCTCGCGCCGATCTGCACCCGCGCCTGGCGTTCGCCCAGCAGGCGCTCGATCAGGATTTCCACCCGCCCACCGCTGGCCTTCTGCCCGAACAGCCGTGCCGGGATGACACGGGTGTCGTTGAAGATCAGCAGATCGCCCGGCTGCAACAGCTCGGGCAGATCGCGCACCTGGCGGTCGCTGAAGTCTGCAGGCGCTTTGGGCACCACCAGCAGACGGCTGGCCGCACGCTCGGCCAGCGGGGCCTGGGCGATCAGCTCGTCGGGGAGCGAATAGTTGAAATCGGACTTCTTCAAGGCCGCAGGATATGTTGGCTGAGTAGTCAGACATTGTAACTGCGGCCGGGAATGGAGAGTCGGGAATGGGGAATCGTAAAAGCGGGCTTGTCTGCGCGACATAAGTTCCGGTCACCGGATCAAGCTCTCACGATTCCCAATTCCGATTCCCCGCCCCTCACCGCTCCAACATCATCGACAGACTCGGCTTGGGCGGCCGGGAGTGGAGATTCGGGATTGGGGGTTCGTAAGAGTAGGATCAGCAGGCCGGAGAGTAGGATCAGCAGGCCGGAACGCGGACGACACAAGCCAGCCCGCTTTTGCGATTCCCGATTCCCGATTCCCCATTCACCGCTCGAACTTGGTCGACAGGATGATCGAGGTCGTGGTGCGCTCCACCCCGTCGATCGCGCCGATCGCATCGGTGAGCACGTCCATCTCGTTGACGCCGCCGACCACGCCCAGCGCAATCAGGTCGTAGGCGCCGCTGACCGAGTGCAGCAGGCGCACCTCGGCGATGTCGCGCAAGGCCTTGACCACGGCCGGCATCTTCTTGGGCAGCACGGTGATCAGGATGTGCGCGCGGATGCGGCCCTGTTCGTAGTCGTCGTGGGTGCGCACGGTGTAGCCGCTGATCACGCCATCGCGTTCGAGCTTTTCGATGCGGCTTTGCACCGTGGTGCGCGACAAGCCGAGCCGGCGCGCGATCTGGGCAGTGGACGCGCGCGCGTCCTCGCGTAGCAGCGACAACAGGCGTTCGTCGGACGGGGTGATCTTCACAATGCGCATCCGGTTCGGCGAATCGACGAAAATACCGTACATCACGCCTAAATTCACGCTGCCAAACGCCGATCGTCTGCCGATAATAGGAAGGACAACGTCAATGCAGGAGATGCGCCATGTCCGTCCTCGCCCCGCTCGCCCCGCTGCGTGCCCACGCCGGCCGCCGCCTGACCGATGGCCTGGACGATGCCGCCATCGTGCGTCTGGCCGCCAACCACCCGGATCTGGCCCACGCCATCAACGCCGCCGCCGCCGAATACGCGCAGGTGCGCGATGACGCTGCCGACCTGCTCGATCTGGACGAAGGCGACCAGATCGCCGCCGTGCAGGACGGCTTCATCAACTTCTACGCCGACGATGCGGTGACGCCTTACGTGGCGCTGGCTGCGCGTGGGCCGTGGGTGATCACGCTCAAGGGCGCGGTGCTCTACGACGCCGGCGGCTACGGCATGCTGGGCTTCGGCCACACCCCCGCGCCGGTGCTGGAGGCGATGGCGCGCCCGCAGGTGATGGCCAATGTGATGACCCCCAGCCTGGCGCAGCGCCGGTTGGACCGCGCACTGCGCGCCGAGATCGGTCACACCCGCGGCGGCTGCTCGTTCGCCCGTTTCATGTGTCTCAACTCCGGCTCCGAAGCGGTGGGCCTGGCCGCGCGCATCGTCGATACCAACGCCAAGCTGCACACCGACCCGGGCGCGCGGCATGCCGGGGCCACCATCAAGCGCCTGGTGGTCAAGGGCAGCTTCCATGGCCGCACCGACCGACCGGGGCTGTATTCGGATTCCAGCCGCAAGACCTACAACAAGTATCTGGCCAGCTACCGCGACGAAGATTCGGTGATTGCGATCGCGCCCTACGACGTGGCCGCCCTGGAGCGCGCCTTCGAAGAAGCCGTGCGCAACCACTGGTTTATCGAAGCGGTATTCCTGGAACCGGTAATGGGCGAAGGCGACCCGGGGCGTGCGCTGCCGGCCGAGTTCTACGCCGCCGCACGCGCGCTCACCCGTTCGCACGGCAGCCTGCTGCTGGTGGATTCCATCCAGGCCGGCCTGCGCGCGCACGGCGTGCTGTCAGTGGTGGACTACCCCGGCTTCGAGCAGCTCGACCCGCCGGATCTGGAAACCTATTCCAAGGCACTCAATGCCGCCCAGTACCCGTTGTCGGTGCTGGCGGTGACCGAGCACGCCGCGCAGGTCTACCGCAAGGGCACCTACGGCAACACCATGACCACCAACCCGCGCGCGCTCGATGTCGCCTGCGCCACGCTGGCGTTGTTCACGCCTGCAGTGCGCGACAACATCCGCACCCGCGGCGCACAGGCGATTGCCAAGCTGCAGGCGCTGCAGTCCGAACTGGGCGGTCTGATCACCAAGGTGCAAGGCACCGGGCTGCTGTTTTCCTGCGAACTGGCGCCGCAGTTCAAGTGCTACGGGGCTGGCTCCACAGAAGAGTGGTTGCGCCATCGCGGCGTCAATGTGATCCACGGCGGCGAGAACTCGCTGCGCTTCACACCCCACTTTGCGATGGACGAAGACGAACTGGATCTGCTGGTCGGTCTGATCGCACGCGCATTGAAGGAAGGCCCGCGCCAGGTGCAGGCCGAGGCCGCCTGATCCGCGCCGGGCGATGCATCGGCTGCGCGAGTGCAGCCGATGCATCATTGGAGTTGCCGCCTGCGACGGGCTGTTCGGTTTGGCAGCTTGGTCGGCACCGGCGGTCGTTGCGCAAGGCATCGACCGCGTTCAAGCAGATGCAAGGCGGTGGCCAAGCCCGCCTCTCATGCCATCCATCGCCCCTCGCACAACAACTGCAAGGCGCAATGCGAAGCCAATCTGGCGTGCAAGCGTTCGCTTGCATGAATCGCTAGCAACGTGCTGTGCGGACCGGCTGCACAACCTCGACCTGCGCCGCCTTCGCCCGTGTCGATGGCCGTGTCACCACAATCCAAGCGCGGATCAGATCGGCACCGCACTCAACTTGCGGCGCAGATAATTGGTCACCGCACGGTGTGGCGATTTGCCGCGCCACGACGCCCAGCACAAGTGCGAGCCGACGGCGATCTGGCCGCCACGATGGCCAAGCCCGAACCAGGTGCGATCCGGATGGAAAGCGTTGCGCGGCGGGAACACGATGCCGGCGAACCGCGCCCCATGTGCGTTGTAGAAGCGGGTGAGTCCGCGCGGGCCGGAGATCATCGGAATCTCGCGATGGTCTTCCAGCGTTTCCGGTGCATGCACGTTGAAAATGTGCGCGATGAACGCGCCCCAGAACGGATGCCCCGCTTCGGAGCCAAAGACGGCATTGCCGATCTTGAAGTCGTCGTTGCCGGGCGCGCCTTCCTCGATGGGCAGCACGCATTGCTGCGACAGCACGTCCGCACCGAGCGGACGCAGCAGCTTGTAGTCGGTGTCGAAGTAGAAACCGCCATGCGCGTGCATGTACGCACAGCGCGCGATGTCCGCTTTCATCACGCCAAAACGGATGCGCTCGTAGCGCTCGGCAAACTGGGGAAACGCACGCCGCATCAGTTCAGAGTTGTCGGCATCGTCCCAGACGTGACAGGTCCATCCGGGCAACAGACGCTGCAAGCGATCGCAAACCCGGCGCTCCTCCCACAGCAGTTGCTTGGTGGGTGCGGTGAGGTGAATGAGTTGGGGAATCATGGGGGGCGACTCGGTGGGCTGGGGGAGCCAGAGCCGTCACCGCAGCACCGCATCGAATCGGGGTACTCGGTCGGCGACTTGGCCGCAGCAAACGTAGTCGCAGTATCGACGTGATGTAATTCACATTACCTAATAATCCAACCTACACTTCATCTATAAAACCTATGGCTTTGCGAAGTTTTGAAACGACGGATAAATCATATTGAATCGCTGATTCAACCTTTCGCCGTCTTGTCATAGTTGTCGCAACAGCTGTTGCAGCAACACTCCTTCAAACACGTGCAAGATGCAGAGATGCGGCATCCACGCCTTGCACGTCGTCGGGGCAGCTGCGCCATCTTCGAGATTGCGCAACCGCTATGCGTCATCCCCCGTTCTTGCGCCCTGCCCGGCTCACTCCCAGCAACGGTCCGCACGGCCCTTGAGCGTGGCGTTGCGCGGGCAATCGCGTGGCGCGATGCGCCCTTGCTCGTGCTCGATCAGTCGCTTGGCGCCGTGCGCGTCGCGCTGCAGTTCGAACGCGTCGTACAGGCGGCCGGTGGCGGTGCGCGATTCGTAGACCAACTGCTGGTTGTCGATGCGCAGCACCTGATACAGCTGGGTGTCTTCGCCCACCGGGCGCATGGTCTTGCGCGCCATGTCCGAGAGCCGGTACTGCTTGGGCCCGGCGACCGACACCACGAAGACCGGCGTGGCCTGCCCGGCCTGGTCGCCGCGCCGGCCGTAGGTGTGGTCATGCCCTTGCAGCACCAGATCCACCTTGTGCCGGCGGATCACCGGCAGGACCTGCTCGACCAATTTTTCGTTCTCGCGATCGGCGCGCGGCGAAAAGAACGGCTGATGGATCAGCACGATCGACCAGGGGTGCGGATTGTCGGCCAGCACCTTGTCCAGCCATTGCGCCTGCGCCGGCCCGGTGCCCAGGTCCAGCACCGAGGTGCCATCGAGCACGGCGATGCGCACGCCCTGGTAGTCGAACCAGTAGCTGGTGCGCGCCGTGGCCGACGGCCCGTTCCGCGGCAGCGCGAAGGTTACCGGCCAATGGCTGCCCAGGGTGCGGGGGGCCTGCGGGGTCTCATCGCCCTCTTCGTGGTACTCGTGATTGCCCGGTGCCGGCGCCACTGCGGTGCCTTCCAGCAACCAGCGCCCGGCTTCGAACCACTCGGCCCATTCGTTGTCGTCCTGGCCGTCCTTGCCGCTGACCAGATCGCCGGCAAACAGCGCCAGCCGCGCATCCGGCGCCGAGCGCCAGGCCTGGCGGATCACCCGCGACACCAGGCTGAGATTCTTGTTCTGGGTGTCGCCGAAATACAGCAGCGTCAGCGGTGTCTGCGCCGTGGCCGCGGTGCGGAAGTGATTCCACGCGCCCCAGGTGTCATGGCCCTGCACACGGTAGGCGTACAGCGTGTCGGACTTGAGGCCGTCGATGTCGGCGCGATGATGGTGCGAGCTGCCATTTTCGCTGCTCAGCGTGGCGGTGCTGGCGCGGATGCGCCGCGGCGTGCCGACGTCGGGCGAATCGCCAGCGATCACCAGCTCCAGCCACGGCTGATCGACGCTGGCATCGGTGCGCCAGGCGACCGCGAAACCGGTCGCAGCGTCCTGCGCGGGCGTGGCGACAATGCGGTCCGGGAAGCCGTCGGCCACGTAATGGGTGGACCCGGCCGGCACCTGCGTATTCGGCTCGGCAGTGCGCTCGGCGGCCAGCGCGTGGCTGCCGGCAAGTGCCATCAACGACAGCGCTGCGTAGCACGCGGTACGCGCGGTGCTCATGGTGCGCAGTCCTTCAGGCGCAGAGTGCGTGCGATGTCGCGCCAATCGAACGCGGCCACCGCCTGGTCATCGTGCAGCGCGTAGAACACGCCGCCGGGGAAGCGCGCATCGCCGCGTTGATCCAGCCACACGCCATCGGTATTGGCGGTGACGCGGCCGGCGAAGGCGCCCACGTGCGCCAGCGTCTTGCGATCGAACACCTGGAACACGCTGCGATCCTTGAACTGATCGGTGGCGATCCAGTAGCCGCTGCCATCGGCGCACTGCAGCAAGGTCAACCCCTCGGCCTGCGCCTTGAACAGCCCGGCGCCCACGTCGCGCCCGCGATAGCGCCCATCCATGCCGTACTCGCGCAACTGCGTGCCCACCGCCACATCTTCTTCGGCAATCAGCAGCCGCGCATTGGCCTCATCGCCGAATACCGACTCGGCGATGCGCACCGCACCGGCTTCGGTGGTGTCGCCAAAACTCTGCGTCAGCCGTGACTGCCAGCCCTGCCCTGCCGCATTCAACTGATAACGACGGAAGCGTTGGCCCAGCTCGGCCAGCGGCGGCGGTTGGTCCTTGTTGGCCGGCGACATGTAGTTGTCGCTGACCACCACCTCGTAACCGCCGTCATGCTTGCGCACCCACACTCCGTAAGGCTCGCGCAGGTCGTCCTGGCCGAACGCGGTCAGCGGTTTGAACTCCGGCAGCGAAAACACCTGCACGCGGCGGTTGTCGCGCTCGACCACGAATACCAGATCATCGACCACCGAAATCCCGTTGGGCCGATCCAGCTTGCCCAGCGCCTTGCCCTTGCCGCCGACCACGCGCAGCCGCTTGCCGCTGTCGCCATCGAATACCACCAGCGCATGCGTGGCCTTGGACGTGGCGATCACCCAGCGGCGGCCATCGGGCGCGATCCAGCTGGCCGGCGAATCCAGATTGTCGGACGGCGTCAATGCGGTGATGAAGGCTTCCGGCACCACTTCATGCGCCACCTTCGCCTCGCTGAGCATGGGATCGGTGAGCAGGGCTTCGTCGGCCTCGCGGTCGACCGGCTTGGTCGCGCAGCCTGCCAATAGCAACGCGCTCGCAAGCAATGTGGAATGCAGCAATACGCCGGTCCGCATCACAGCGCCACCTTCAGGCCCAGCGCATAGGTGCGGCCGTATTCTTCGTTCTGCAGCGTGCGCGAGGGCACGCCCTGGTACAGCTCCAAGGGTTCATCCAGCAGGTTCTGCGCTTCCAGATACAGGCTGACGTGGCTGTTGAACTGATAACTCATGCTGACATCCAGCTGGGTGTGCGGGGCGACATAGATATCGTACGCGCGGCTCTGGCCGATGGTGTCCAGATATTCGCTGCGATACACCGCCGCCACACGCGCACTGAAGCCGTATTTTTCGTAACCCAGATGGCCGCTGTAGATGCGCTTGGACGAGCGCGGCAGCATGAAATCGTCGCCGGCACGATTGCTCAGGCCCGGGTCGAAGTCGCTGTCCAGGGCGGTAGCGCTGGCACCGACCAACACGCCGTTCCAGCCTTCGGGCAGAAAATCCAGCGTCTGCTGCCAATTGAACTCGGCGCCGCGCACCTTGGCGGTGTCGCCATTGATCGAGCGCGTCACCTGCAGGCCAGGAAATTCGGCATCGGTGGTGCTGAGGGTCTGCACGATGTAATCGTCGATCGACTTGTTGAACACGCCCAGCGACACCAGCCCGGTGCTGCCGATGTATTTTTCGAACGACAGATCCAGATTGGTGGAACGATACGGGTTGAGGTCCGGGTTGCCGATGCTCACGTCTTCATCGCCGCGGTTGATGCTCACGCGTGGCGACACATCGCCGAACGATGGACGCGACAAGGTCTTGTTGGCTGCAAACCGCAACACCCAATCGTTGCCGCTGTCGTAACGCAGGTGCAGGCCCGGCAACACATTGGTGTAGCTGCTGGAAGCTTGGCGCGGCGTTACCGTGGCGGCGCGGCCGTTTTCGGCCACGTCCACCTGGTTGCCGGTGGCGTTGAACTGGGTGTTCTCCACGCGGACGCCGGCAATCATGCGCAACGCCCCGATATCCCAGGTGCCCATCGCATACGTGGCGAACACGTCTTCGCTCGCGATGTAATCGTCCTGCAGAGAGGTCTGCACATTGCCGCCCACATCCTGCGGACGTGCGCTGTACAGACCGCCCGACGCCCGCCAGTAGCGGCGCATGCCGTCCGAGCCGATGCTTTCGCCCAAGGTGCCGCCACGGTGCTCCGGTGCGGCGGTGGTCCAGCTGCCCAGATCGATCGCCGGGCCGCGCCGCAGCTCCTGTTCGTTGACGTCCACATCGCGTTCGCGCCAGCGACCGAGCACACCCATCTTCAGGCTGGAATGTTCGCCGTCGAAGCGCACATTGACCTGCGCGCTGTGCTCGCTGTCGTCCACCGTCTTGGGCGCCAGCACGAAGCGGTCGAACACGAAGTCCTGGTTGCTCTGCCATCCGTTATCGGAGAAACCCAGCCGCGGGATGCCACTGCGCTGATCCACGGCAGCCGACAGGTCGTCGCCGTCGTAGTCGAAGCCCGCTTCCATCTCATCGTTCACCCGCTCGGTGGTCTTGGTGTAGCCCACCTTGTAATCGAGCGTGGCGCTGCTCAGGCGGTTTTCGCCGCCGAAACTGATCGCCGTGTTGTCTTCCTTCTTGGTGCGGTAGCGCACGCGCTTGGCGATGCTGTCTGCCGGTAGATCGGCCACGTTGTAGGTGCCATCGCCGTTGGCGCTTACCTGCCCATCGGCCAGGCCGAAGATGGTGCGCTGGCGCGTTTCGGCATCGTCGAAACGGCTGTACAGCGAGCGCAGGTAGTAACGGTTGTCGGCATCCGGGCGCCAGTCCAGATTGAGGTTGGCGCCCATGCGGGTGCGCTCGATGAAGTACTTGCGGCGCTGCACTTCGCCGGCAAACAGGTCATCGGCAGCGCCACCGTCGAAGCTGTCGTACGCCACTTCGGTGTTGTCCGATTCGAACTCGCGGTCCTGATAGTTCACACCCACCGCCACACCGAAGGTGCCGTTGTAGATGTCGCTGTAATTGAACGCGCCCTTGGGGCTGGTCTTGCCCGACAACGACTGATGGCTGCCTTCGATCGAACCGCGCAGCGTGCGCCCGTCGCGATCGAACGCAGAGGTGGATTCCACCTGGATGGCGCCGCCGATCGAATCGCCCGGCATGTCCGGCGTGGGCGACTTCACCACTTTCAAGCGCTCGGTGGAATCGGACGGAATCACATCCAGCGGTGCCGAGCGCGTGCCGTCTTCGGGCGTGCCCATGCTCATGCCGTCGATGGTCACGCTGTTGAGCGACGAATCCAGGCCGCGGATCACCACAAAGCGGCCTTCGCCCTGATCGCGGGTGACGCTGACGCCGGGCAGGCGCTGCAAGGATTCTGCAACATTCTTGTCGGGGTAACGGCCCATCGCATCGGAGGCCACTGCATCCTGGATCGCATCGGACGCGCGTTTGAGATCGACTGCGCGCTCCTGCGCTTCCAGCTGCGGGCGCACTTCCAGCCGCTCCAGATCGATGGCCGCCGCACCGCTGGCTGCGCCGGATGCAGCAGCAGCCTCTGCCGCCTGTGCCTGCGGGCCCCAGCCGGCGGTTGCCAGCGTCAGCGTGATCGCCAGGCAGAGCGGAGTCTTGTTCAACACGAGTGCTTCCCCAATCGGTTAAGAATGGGTGCACACACTATGTCTACGACGTTTCACCGACATGACATATGCAAGCGCGATCACACCCGATGTGTGGCAGCGCCACGCATGGCTGCGGCACACTGTGCGCCTCTCCCGTCTGTCGCTGCCCATGAAAATCGTCGAAGTCCGCCACCCTCTCGTTCAGCACAAAATTGGCCTGCTGCGCGATGCCGCCTTGAGCACCAAGGGCTTTCGCGAACTGGTCACCGAGCTGGGTACCCTGCTGGCCTACGAGGCCACGGCCAATCTGGACACCGAATCGCACGTGCAACAAGGCTGGGCCGGCCCGGTGAACGTGCAGCGCATTGCCGGTGCCAAGATCACCCTGGTGCCGATCCTGCGCGCCGGCTTAGGCATGCTGCCAGGCGTACTGGCACTGATCCCCGCCGCGCGCGTCAGTGTGGTCGGCCTGCAACGCGATGAAGAAACCCTGCAACCGGTGCCCTACTTCGAACGCCTGACCGGCCGCCTGGAAGAACGCGACGCGCTGATCCTGGACCCCATGCTGGCCACCGGCGGCACCTTGATCGCCACCATCGACATGCTCAAGCGCGCCGGCGCCCGCCGCATCAAGGGCATCTTCCTGGTCGCCGCGCCAGAAGGCCTGAAAGCGCTGGAAGCCGTGCACCCGGACGTGGAGGTCTACACCGCCGCCATCGACGACCACCTCAACGAAAAGGGCTACATCCTGCCCGGCCTGGGCGATGCGGGCGACCGGATTTTCGGAACGCGGGTGGAGTGAGTCTCTTCATCGGACAGATCAAAAGCTGATGCGCGCTGGACGATCGCCGATCGCACTGCAACAGCGCTGGTGAGGGAATCGGCGGCTTGAAGCCCCTCTCCCCTCGGGGCGAGAAGGCACCGCTTGCGCGCCATTGGCGCGCGCGCTTTGGAGCGCCCGCGCTGCAAGCGCGGGCCGGGGGGCGCAGTGGGGGTTGGGGTGAGGCTACGTCAGCGAGGACGTAGGCGATTCACCGCTGCCGGCGCGTAGCGACGCGTTTGTCATGCCAGGCATCGGCAGGTTGCTGAGGCGCCCCTCATCCGGCCCTTTGGGCCACCTTCTCCCGAGGGGAGAAGGGATAGCCCCCCTGCGCACGCGCCTGAGATAGCCACTAAATACGGTGATAGAACTGCGGCCTGATGGTGCAGCTTGCTAGAAACCTCAGGCATCCATCAGCGCGTCGAGGCCTCGATGGCCGCACTCACATACACCAGCGGCGCATTCCAGTTGATGGCGACTTCATTGCTCGCGTAACTGCAGGTGTTATCCAGATACGACAGCGCCGGCAACGTGGACGGATACGCCACCTTGCAGTCCTTGGCGTCCTGCTGGCCCGGCTGCGGGCCGCCGGCCAACCAACCCGGCACCGGCGCGTCGATGCCGTCGGCCTCCGAGGGGCGATGGTGGATATGCATCGGCGTGCGCTGGCCTACTCCGGTGACGAACGACAACCCCAGCGGATTACGCCCCAGGATGTAATCCAGATGCGATTGCGCGGCATCCAGCGTCGTCCGTTGTTGGGTCAGGCGATAGCCCTGCAACAGCATCATCGCGCGGTTGAGTACGGCGGAATTACTGCCCCAGACGAAATCCTTGTCGGTCATGGCCAGGCGCCACGGCGATGCCTGCCATTGCTCGGTCAACTGCTGCGCCAGACCGGTGATCTCAGCCGTGATGCGCGCACGATCCGCATGCGCGGTCAGCGTGTCGCGGTGCGCGGCCAGCGACATCCACGCCAGCCCGCCCACATTGCTCCAGCCCGGCACGCTGGCCGGCACGTTGCGCGCAAGCATCGCATCGTAGAAACCATCCTCGCGGGTGGTGACATACAACTCCGCCGCCGCCCACGCGAATTCGTCGTCGACCTGCGCATCGTCATAGCCGCCGGTCCGCACATCGTCGGGCTGGCGATAGATCACATCCGGATGCTGCTGCGCCCAGCTCCAGGCATGACGCGCCGCCTTCAACATGCGCGCCGACACACCCGGATACTGCTTTTCGAACGGCGCATACACACGGCTGGCCGCTGCCATTACAGCTGCAAAATCCAGCGTGGCCGCCGTGGCCTTCATCACCACGTAGCGTTGCTGCTTGGCCTGATCGGGCATTACCAGACCGTCGAACTGCTTGTCGGTGAGCTTGTGGTACACGCCACCATCGGCCGGGTCCTGCATGGCCAGCATCCATTCCAGATTCCACCAGGTTTCCTGCAGGATGCCGGGGACGCCGGGCGCGTCGTTGGGGATGGTCAGGGCCTGCGCCTTGAACAGCGCCGGGTAGTGCTCATAGGCCGCCAGCAAGGTGTAAGTGCTGATGCCGGAGTTGACGATGTACTTGTTGTAATCGCCGGCGTCGTACCAGCCCTTGGGTGCACTGATCACGCTATCGGCCGGACGCGTGGCCGATGCCGCCGATGGGTGGATGCGTACCTGCGTGTCCGGATGCCCGGCCGCACGCGCATAGCGCCCGGCGAACTGCGCCGGCAACGCGGTGCTGGCGCGATTGAAATAGAACGCCTTGAGCGAGGCATCGACCACAGGCTGATACGCATGCGCGTTGATCGGGAATGCATCCGAGGCCGGCAACCCATCGATCTTCAACCGGTAGGTGCCCGGCGCACGCACGCTGGAGAAATCCGCCACCCGCGCCTGCTGCCCGGCCGGCGACCACAGCGCTGGCGGTTGCAACGTGCCTTTCAGCACCGTGCGGCCCTGCGCATCTTCGACCGTGAAACGGTCCGCGCCTGGCGCCGCGCCCTGTGGCAACCCGACCACCGCCAACTTGGCCGAGCCTGGCAGATAGCCGAGTTGATTGACGTGGATGGAGCCGCCAGCGCCATCCGAAACGGACTCGGCGGTACAGGCGGTCGATGGAAGTATCAGCGCAGCGGCGGTCAACAAAGCGGAGAAATTTTTCATACGCCATGGTGGCCGCACTGCAACGCCACGACAAGCCCGACCCTACCGAAGGCGGCCGCAACTGAGCCACATCACGCCAGCCGTTGCATCGCATCAGCGAATGAACTCGCCAACCGGCGACCTATTTCTCTGCGACAGAAGGGGGCCGGCCCAACCGAATCACACGGGTCAGCCGGGATCGTATTTTCCGTTGCAACGTACTGCCAGCCATGTCGCAGTCTTTCAGTGATTGCACCGGATTGACCGGCCCGCGTTCGGGTCAGCGGCATCCACGACGGGAGCATCTCCAATATCCCATCGAATCGCCTGCAATTGCACTCGTTTAGGCCAATCCCGCTTGTCCATCGCCAGCTAACGTGGCTTGGCCTCGATGCACTGCATCCGCCACGAATGCAGCGAGCGACGCCCTTTCATTCCATGGCCTTAAAGGACAACCCAATGAACATCATCGACAGCAACAAAAAACCAATCGCACCTGGCTCACTGGACCCTGAGCAGCACCAAGCCAAACAACGTGGAATGACACGCTGGAAGCCGTTCCTCGCCGGCAATACGAATCCGGACGTCTATCTACTGGACGGCAAGCTGGTAGTGCGCCTGGTCGACAGCGTCGTCGATAAAAAGAAAGGCGACGACGACTACGACGACACCTATACCGTCTATCAAGCCAAGGATGGACATTATTACGGACTACTGAACTAGAGCAGCTAACACAGCTGCCGTGCAGCCGCGGGGCGGGCGCGGCCGGTGCTCGGTGCGGCGTGTCCCACTCGTGCGTTCCGGTTACGAGCACGCCATGCGCACCCACCCAACGACGGCTTGCCAGGTTGCGTTGCTAGCCCGCTCTAATGCTGATCGCTGTCATGGCACGTCATAAAACGCAGAAGGCAGGCGCTAGCCTGCCATCTGCACTCGGATCATTTTGCAGCAGCGCTCGAAGCGTTCTGCGCATCCAACTGCACCTGCGCCTTGCCCACCGGATTACGCGGGTCGCTGCCGCCGCTGAGCACATTGCTGCGCTTGTCCCATTCCACGGTCTGCAGGTTGCCCCACACATGGCTGGACCCGCGCCCGCCTTCTGCAGTATCGCCGGGCAGTTTGAGCGCGTGGCCCATCGCCTGCAGGCCCTTGGCGGTCGTTGGCGAGAACGCGTCGGTTTCGGCGTCGATGACATCCGGCAGCCACTGATGGTGATAGCGCGGCAACGCGCTGACCGCCTGCGCATCCAGTCCTGCGTCGTAACCCAGGATGCCGAGCAGCACCATGGTGATGATGCGGCTGCCGCCCGGTGTGCCCAGCACGATCGCCTTATCGGCCGATTCCATGAAGGTGGGCGTCATCGAGCTGAGCATGCGCTTGCCCGGCTTGGGGGCGTTGGCCGCGTAGCCCATCACGCCAAAGGCGTTCGGCGTGCCCGGCTTGAGCGCAAAGTCGTCCATCTCGTCATTGAGCAGCACGCCGGTGCCCTTGGGGATCAGGCCCGAGCCGTATAGCAGGTTGACGGTCTGGGTGGCGCCGACGCGATTGCCTTCGCCATCGATGATGGAAAAGTGCGTGGTCTCGTCGTCTTCCAGCGGCGTGGGGTTGCCCGACAACAGATCGCTGGGCGTGGCCTTTTCCGGGTTGATGGTGGCACGCAGGCCTTGCGCGTAATCCTTGCTGGTCAGCACGCGCTGCGGCACGTCCACAAAGTCCGGGTCGCCCAGAAAGAACGTGCGGTCGCGGTAGGCACGGCGCATCGATTCCACCACCAGATGCGTGCGATGCACGTCATCGAGCTTGTTCAAGTCCCAGCCTTCCAGAATCTGCAACATGGCTGCCAGCGCAATACCGCCCGAGGACGGCGGCGGCGCGGTGGTGATGGTCCAGCCGCGATAATCGAACTGGATCGGCGTGCGCTCTTTCACCGTGTAACCGGCCAGCTCCGCCGCAGTCCAATGCCCGCCCGCCTGCCTGACGCCAGCGATCAGCTTCTTGGCGGTCTCGCCCTTGTAGAACCCGTCGAAACCCTTGTCGCCGAGCAGCTGCAAGGTGTGCGCCAACTCGGGTTGCTTGAAGGTGTCGCCTTCGGCAATGGGTTTTCCGCCGCGCAAATACACTTCACGCGTTCCGGGATAGCGCTCCATCACCTCGCGCCGCGAGGCGTAACCCTTGGCCATGCGCGCATACACCGGGAAGCCGTCGGTGGCGATGCGGATTGCCGGCGCCAGCGATTGCTTGAGCGGCAGCCGGCCGTGCTTGGATGCCAGCTCCACCAGCGCGGCGGGCAGACCGGGAATGCCGGCCGACCACGGCCCGTTGACCGAGCGGTCGCGGTCCAGTTCGCCCTGTTTGTTGAGGAATTTTTCCGACGTGGCCGATTCGGGCGCGTATTCGCGCGCGTCCAGCATCACGTCCTTGCCGGTCTTGGCATCGTGCAGCAGAAAAAAACCACCGCCGCCCAGGCCCGAGCTGATCGGCTCGACCACTGCCAGCGTGGACGACACCGCAATGGCCGCATCGAACGCGTTGCCACCCTCGCGCAGGATCTGCAGCCCGGCATCGGTGGCCAATGCATGGCCGCTGGCCACCGCCGCACCGGGCGGATGCGCGGCGACCGCAGCGGGCGCGCCGGCGGAAGGCTTGGCGCCATCGGCGGACCAGGCCGGCGCTGCCAGCACCAAGGCCAGCAACAGCAGGCCGCGTGTCGAAAAACGTCGGGAGAAAGTGCTCACGGGACGGGAGGCTCCTGTTCGTACAGTTCGGGGTGATCGCGCTGCAGCTGCATGAGCTTGGCCAGCAATTGATCGTGGGTTTCCGGAATGTCCGGATCCGGGTCGATGCACTCGACCGGGCACACCACCACGCATTGCGCCTCGTCGAAATGGCCCACGCATTCGGTACAGCGTGCCGGATCGATCACGTAGATGGTTTCGCCCATCGAGATCGCCTGATTCGGGCATGCCGGTTCGCAGACGTCGCAGTTGACGCAGAGCTCGTTGATTTTCAGCGACATATCGACGACACCATGCGATGCGGGGCAGCGCGGTTCAACTGCAGGCGCTGGAACGCAACGTACTGCTGCAGGCGGGCGCACATGGCGCGAATCAACCAGGGGAAAACGCCGTGGGCGCTGTCGGACACCGGCCTGACACGGCCGGCTCCGGTGCCGTGCGAAGTCAGCATGCTGCTGGCTCCGCACGCCGCGGCCGGGTGCGCCCTCCCGCGCATCCGGCCTGGTACGGCATTACTTGGCTTCAACGAAGGTGTATTCCGCGCCCTTGGGCTGGACGATGGTCTGCACGCGCGCATTCTCGGCGGCGTCGCCGATGAACAACACGCGCACGCCCTTCATCGAATCCGGCTGCACGTCCTTGAACGCGGCCTCGATCAGGTCGGCCATCTTGGTGGAGGCGGACGAACCGAAGGCCAGCATGTTGCCCGGCTGCACGCCACGCGCCAGCGCGGTCTTGACGCTTTCCAGCTGACGCTCGTAGCTACCGGCGAACTCGGCATCGGATTCCGGCGGCAAGTAGTACAGGAACGGGCTGTTGGTGGTGGCGCCCAGATTCTGGCCGACCACTTCCTGCAGGTACTTCTTCCAGCCGGCGTTGTCGTCCTTGGCCGGGGCCTTCAGCGCTGCCGGAGCGGCAGCGGCGGTCGGCGCCGGCTCTTCTTTCTTGCAGGCGGTGACCGCCAGAGCGGCGATCGAAGCGAGCGCCAAAGCGCGCATGGTGTGTTTCATGAAACTCCTCCCTTTGAAAAGCGTGGTGATGGAACGACAGATGAGATCAGGCCTGCGCGCGGGACTCGCGCACTTGCCGCAAGGCTTCGACCACCGAGGCCGGCACGAAGCCGGAAACGTCGCCGCCCAGCCGCGCGATCTCGCGCACCAGCGACGACGAAATGAAGCTGTATTGCTCGGCCGGAGTGAGGAACAGCGTTTCCACTTCCGGGATCAGATGGCGATTCATGCTGGCCATCTGAAATTCGTATTCGAAGTCGGACACCGCACGCAGGCCGCGCAGCAGCACCCCGGCATGCATGTCGCGCACAAAGTGCGCCAGCAGCGTATCGAAGCCGCGCACTTCCACATTCTTGTGCGCCGCCAATGCCTCCTGTGCCAGCGCGACGCGTTTTTCCAGCGGCAATGCCGGGCCTTTGGACGGGCTGTACGCCACGCCCACCACCACGCGCTCGAACAACGGCGCGGCACGGTTCACCAGGTCGATATGACCATTGGTGATCGGGTCGAAGGTACCGGGATAGACGGCGGTGCGGCTGTTGGCCACGCTCATACGGAAACTACCGGGGCTGGATCGCCGTTCAGTGTAGCAGCGGCCCGGCGATACAGCGCATAGCGCACCTGCCGGGTACCGCCCTCGCGATGCAGGTGCCAGCCGGCCGGCAGCTGCAACGCCAGGTCGGCCGGCGCTTCCAGATACAGCCAGGCCTCGGCGGCCAGATGCGCGGGCAGGCGTTCGAACACGCTCGGCCACAGACCGGCCGCGAACGGTGGGTCGACGAAGACGATGTCGACCTTGGCCGCAGGCGCGCGCTCCAGCCAGCGCAGCGCGTCTTCCTGCAGCACCTGCACCTGATCGGCCGCCTCCAGCTTGGTCACCAGCTCACGCAACCGCTGCGCCAGGCCGGGGTCGCGCTCGATCAGCGTGGCATGCGCCGCGCCGCGCGAGACCGACTCCAGCCCCAGCGCGCCGGAGCCGGCAAACAGATCCAGCACACGCGCACCGCGCAGCCGCGGCATCAGCCAGTTGAACACCGTTTCGCGCACGCGGTCGCTGCTGGGGCGCAGGCCCGGCAGGTCCGGCACCGCCAACCGCGTGTTGCGCCAGCGCCCGCCCACGATGCGCACCTGGCCTTCGGCGCCACGCGGCGCCGGTCGTGCCGGGCGGCTCATCGCAACGCGCCTGTGGCAGGCGGACGACGGCGTAACACAGGTGGCGCAAGTGGCAGCATGGGTCGGAATGCAGGCGATGGCCGCCCATGATACCGCTGCCGCCGGCATGCCCGCCCCGCCCGTCCGGGGCACCTATGCGCCACACCTTCGCGCAGGCACGCCTTGAAAAAATCCGCCGACGGCCTCATCCCCCAGGCCATCGGCCGCAGTGCGGCCCGGACCACCATGGAGCACGACCCCAATGACCGTTGACACCGACAAGCAGACGCTGGGCTTCCAGACCGAGGTCAAGCAGCTGCTGCAGCTGATGATCCATTCGTTGTACTCGAACAAGGAAATCTTCCTGCGCGAGCTGGTTTCCAACGCTGCCGACGCCGCCGACAAGCTGCGCTTCGAAGCCTTGGTCAAGCCCGAGCTGCTGGAAGGCGGCAGCGAGCTGCGCATCCGCGTCGACTACGACAAGGACGCGCGCACCGTCACCATCGACGACAACGGCATCGGCATGAGCCGCGAGGATGCGGTCTCGCATCTGGGCACCATCGCCAAGTCCGGCACCGCCGACTTCCTCAAGCATCTGAGCGGCGACCAGAAGAAGGACGCCAACCTGATCGGCCAGTTCGGCGTCGGTTTCTACAGCGCCTTCATCGTCGCCGACCAGGTGGACGTGTACTCGCGCCGCGCCGGCCTGCCCGCCAACGAAGGCGTGCATTGGTCCTCGCGTGGCGAAGGCGAATTCGAAATCGCCAGCATCGACAAGCCCGAGCGCGGCACCCGTATCGTGCTGCAACTGAAGGAAGGCGAAGATTCTTTCGCCGACGGCTGGACCCTGCGCGGCATTCTCAAGAAGTACTCCGACCACATCGGCCTGCCGATCGAAATGCGCAAGGAGCATTACGGCGAAGACGCCGACAAGCCCGCCGAGCCGGAGTGGGAAGCGGTCAACCGCGCCAGCGCGTTGTGGACGCGCCCCAAGTCCGAGATCAAGGACGCCGAATATCAGGAGTTCTACAAGCACGTCGCGCACGATGCGGGCAACCCGCTGGCGTGGAGCCATAACAAGGTCGAAGGCAAGCTGGACTACACCTCGCTGCTGTTCGTGCCCGGCCGCGCCCCGTTCGACCTGTATCACCGCGATTCGGCCAAGGGCCTGAAGCTGTATGTGCAGCGCGTTTTCATCATGGACCAGGCCGAGCAGTTTCTGCCGCTGTACCTGCGTTTCATCAAGGGCGTTGTGGATTCCTCGGACCTGTCGCTCAACGTCTCGCGCGAAATCCTGCAATCCGGCCCGGTGGTGGACTCGATGAAGTCCGCGCTGACCAAGCGCTCGCTGGACATGCTGGAAAAACTCGCCAAGGACAAGCCGGACGATTACGCCACCTTCTGGCGCAACTTCGGCCAGGCATTGAAGGAAGGCCCGGCGGAGGATTATGCAAACCGCGAAAAGGTCGCCGGCCTGCTGCGTTTCTCGTCCACGCACGACACCACCGGCGCACAGAGCGTGGGCCTGGCCGATTATGTGAGCCGCCTGGCCGAGGGCCAGGACAAGCTGTACTACCTCACCGGCGAGAGCTACGCGCAGATCAAGGACAGCCCGCACCTGGAAGTCTTCCGCAAGAAAGGCATCGAAGTGCTGCTGCTCACCGACCGCATCGACGAATGGCTGATGAGCTACCTCACCGAATTCGACGGCAAGTCGTTCGTTGACGTGGCACGCGGTGACCTGGACCTGGGCAAGCTGGATTCGGAAGAAGACAAGAAGGCGCAGGAAGAAGTCGCCAAGTCCAAGGAAGGCCTGGCCTCGCGCATCAAGGCCGCCCTCGGCGACGATGTGGCCGAAGTACGCGTCTCCCACCGCCTGACCGACTCCCCCGCCATCCTCGCCATCGGCCAGGGCGACCTGGGCCTGCAGATGCGCCAGTTACTGGAAGCCAGCGGTCAGGCCGTACCGGAAAGCAAGCCGGTGTTCGAATTCAACCCCGCCCACCCGCTGATCGAAAAACTGGATGCGGAACAGGACATGGACCGCTTCGGCGATTTGAGCCGCGTGTTGTTCGACCAGGCTGCGTTAGCGGCGGGCGATAGCCTCAAGGATCCGGCGGCGTATGTGCGGCGGTTGAATAAGTTGTTGTTGGAGTTGTCGGCTTAGCCTAGGCAATGGCGACTTAGTGCAGAAAGACCGGCGCTCGCGCCGGTCTTTTTTTGGAAAGCGTGTTACCGTGTTTAAGCAATGACAGTTGCTTGACGCGTAGCAAACGGAACTTCCACAAAAAGGAATTTGAAATGACGAAATTCGTATTGCATTTTAAATTTTTCGCACTCTCCTTAGTCGCATTATTTATCTCAACGATTTCCGTCGACGCGGAAGCACAGGACTCACAGTGCACAAACCAAGGCGGCAAAAAGGTTTGTACGGCGCACGCTGATAACTGGGAGTACATGCTTTGTGATCGACTGGGAGCAAGCGTAGCTGCTTATGCAGCATGGTGTAGAGCACGTGGCGGGGTATACAAAGGACTCTACGCCACTCCTGACTGTGAAGGCGGGGACTCAACAACGAACGAGTCCAATATTGTTCCATTGTCCGAAAATTACTACGCAGAACGGACAGGATGTCCAGCTGAATCGACCGTCGATACCGGCTGGGGTCAGACGTCTCAACAAGATTTTCTTTGCTGGAGCGGCAGCCCTCAATACCAGCAAGGCCAACTCGTTAGTGACCTGAGATTAATCACTGTCTCCGGAAGCTCTAGAGATAGCAAAGGCCAATGCTCCACTCCGGGTGGACAGATCGCATTTGTTGCTAGAAAAGACAGGACTCTGAGATGTCCCATTGGCTTTGAAGCACTATTGGATGCCTCGGGAAATTGGATCGGATGCTTTAACCACAAGGGTGTCGACTCCCCGCAATTCAGTGCCAGCCAAAACTAGAGGTCTGCGGTTAATGTTGATCACGGAACTCGGCGGGCGTTAGCCCGCCCAGGC
>NZ_MDEE01000026.1 GCF_002939865.1 Xanthomonas dyei | reverse complement strand
AGAGCTCCCTCGCTTGCCCAGTCTTATCGTTTCGAGTGTCAGCTCGGGCAACTGTTCGGGCGAATCAAGGGAGAATCCGGCGTGGGTACCAAGCTACATGGCGATCGCTGAGATCCAGGCTCTGACGGCAGCCCACGCCGGCTCTCGACACCTAAACTGCCAGATTCCGAACAGATAAGGCTCTTTGGCGGCATCCATGCCGCCAAAGGTCCCGCGACGGTGAGCGGGCAAGGGCCAGTTGCGTCGGTCGGTGTGCGTAGGCGAGCGATACAGAACGACACTGTGCGAATCAAGAGGCGCTCTAGCTCTTTCTCTCCGGCCTGCGCCAACATCTGTCGAATGCGATAACGCAGCGATCCGAAGCAGCACCCCTGGAGCGACTTGCGCAGCAATCTGCTCCTTATCCAAACACCGACCAACGTTGATGGTGCGGTGTCCTCGCCGCTTGCGGGACCGTGTGGCGGCATGGATGCCGCCACCGAGCCTCCACGGACGGATTTACGGCGTGTCCCGGAAGTGGTGAGGGCACCGCGCCCTCGACCCGCGTGGCTTTAGAAGAGTCATCCGGTGTCAAAGCTCAAAGCCTCAGCCGCAGTGAAATGAATTGATACCAAGTCCAAAGTCCCAGGCCCCGGCGCCAACCGCCAACCGCCAACCGCCAACCGCCAACCGCAATGGCAGCCTGCATCGACACGAGCATCCAAGCGCGAGCATTCGACAGAGCAACCCGCGAGCGCGTGCTGCAGTACAAGCGCGTGCTGCAGTAGGGGAATCGCTTCCTGATTCAAGCCGAGCCGGTCACTGGCCGGACCTGCCAGGCCTTGCGCGCGATGCGTGTGTTGCCGTCGCAACGCTCGCAGCAACCGCCCTTGAGAGGTACACCTACCCTCGGGCAGGTGCAGCGCGGCGTGGCTGCCTCGATGGCGTTTGTTAAGCTCCGGACTTTGTGTCCAGATCAAGGCCCACCAGATGACTGCATCCCCAGCCGCACGCCGCCCGGGCCTGCCCCTGCATTGGAAGATGGGCATTGGGTTCGCCGTCGGCCTGTTGTTGGGTCTGGCCGTCTACTATCTGGCCGGCAGCGACGCCGAGTGGGTGCGGCTGGCGACCAAGTACGTGACCACGCCGTTCTCGCAGATCTTCCTCAATCTGATCTTCATGCTGATCGTGCCGCTGTTGTTTTCGGCGCTGGTGATGGGCATCTCCGAGATGGGCGACATCCGCGCGCTAGGCCGCGTGGGTTGGCGCACGCTGGGCTACACCGTCGTGCTGTCCGGCATCGCGGTGCTGCTCGGCCTGGTGTTGGTCAATGTGCTCAAGCCCGGTGCGGGCGTGGACCCGCAGCTGGCCAATCAGCTGATCCAGGAAAATGCCGAACGCACCCGCGAGATCATCTCCAGCTCCGGCACCCAGCCGCAGGGCATGGACATGCTGTTGTCGATCGTGCCCAACAACGTGGTCGCGGCCGCCTCGAGCAATGGCGCGATCCTGTCGCTGATGTTCTTTGCAGTGATGTTCGGCGTCGGCATGGTGCTGACCGCCGACGAAAAGGTCGCCACGCTCAAGCGCGGCATCGAAGGCATCTTCGAAATCTCGATGACTTTGATCGGGTTGGTGATCCGTCTGGCCCCGTATGCGGTGGCCTGCTTCATGTTCAACCTTGCCGCGCTATTCGGGTTCGATCTGCTGATCCGCCTGGGCGCCTACGTGGGCGTGGTGGTGTTGGCGCTGGGCCTGCACATGGTGGTCAGCTACGGGCTGGCGGTGAAGTTTGCCGGGCGCTCGCCGCTGCGCTTCTTCAAGCAGACCCAGGAGGCCACGATGATGGCGTTCTCCACTGCCTCCAGTAATGCAACCCTGCCCACCGCCCTGCGCGTGGCCGATGAAATGGGCCTGCCGCCGCGCGTGTCGCGCTTTGTGCTCACCGTCGGCGCCACCGCAAACCAGAACGGCACCGCGCTGTTCGAGGGCGTGACGGTGATCTTCCTGGCGCAGTTCTTCAATGTCGACCTGAGCATCGGCCAGCAGTTCATGGTGATGCTGGTCTGCATCCTGGGCGGGATCGGCACCGCCGGCGTGCCGTCGGGCTCGCTGCCGGTGGTGGCGCTGATCTGCGCCATGGTCGGGGTCAACCCGGTCGGCATCGGCATGATATTGGGCGTGAACCATTTCCTGGATATGTGCCGCACCGCGCTCAATGTCACCGGCGATCTGGCGTTGACGACATTGGTGGCCAAGGGGGAGGAATAGGGAATCGGGAATAGGGAATGGGTAAGAGCGGGCTGGTGCGATCGGGACGTGTGATGTGAGGGTCTGTCGCAGCGGCGGCGGCGGTGCGAGCGGCGTTAGCGGCCAAGCTGCAACACTGCATCCGATTCCCAAGTCCCGATTCTCTATTCCCGACTCCCCATCCCGCTAACACGCTCTGTGGGAGAATAGGTGGCTCCGCTTCCAGCGGTGTTCCCCTCCGCTTCCATAGACGCCCATGACCCAGCCCACCCGCCGCCAGCTGGCCAACGCCATCCGTTTTCTCGCCGCAGATGCGGTCGAAGCCGCCAAATCCGGCCATCCAGGCATGCCCATGGGCATGGCCGATATCGCCGAAGTGCTGTGGAACGATTATTTCCGGCACAACCCGAACAACCCGCAGTGGTTCAACCGCGACCGCTTCGTGCTGTCCAACGGCCACGGCTCGATGCTGCAGTACGCGCTGCTGCACCTGACCGGTTACGACTTGCCGATCGAGCAGCTCAAGCAGTTCCGTCAGTTGCACAGCAAGACCGCCGGCCACCCCGAGCGCAGCGAAACCCCCGGCGTGGAGACCACCACCGGTCCGCTGGGGCAGGGGTTCGCCAATGCCGTGGGCTTTGCGCTTGCCGAGAAGTTGCTGGCGCAGCGCTACAACCGCCCGGAGCTGCAGATCGTCGACCACCGGACCTGGGTGTTCATGGGTGACGGCTGCCTGATGGAAGGCATCTCGCACGAAGCCGCCTCGCTGGCCGGCACCTGGGGCTTGGGCAAGCTGGTGGCGTTCTGGGACAACAACCATATCTCCATCGACGGCAACACCGACGGCTGGTTCAGCGACAACACACCGGCACGTTTCGAGGCCTATGGCTGGCACGTGATCCGCGATGTGGACGGGCATGACGCCGACAAGATCAAGGCGGCGATCGAAGCCGCGCTGGAAAACAGCGACAAGCCGACCCTGATCTGCTGCCGCACCAAGATCGGCTTCGGTGCGCCCACCAAGGCCGGCAAGGAATCTGCGCACGGTGCACCGCTGGGCAAGGAAGAGCTGGAAGGTGCGCGCAAGGCGCTGGAGTGGCCGTACGGCCCGTTCGAAATTCCCGAGGAGATCTACGCCGGCTGGCGCGCAGGTGGCACCGGCACGCTGCGTCAGGCCGAGTGGGAGCAGTTGTTCGACAAGTACGGCAAGCAGTACGCGGCCGAAGCTGCCGAACTGACCCGTCGCTCGCATGGCGAGCTGCCGGCCGACTTCATCGCCCGGGCCGATGCCTACATCGCCAAGGCGCAGGAAGACGGCCAGACCATCGCCTCGCGCAAGGCCTCGCAGCTGGCGATCGAAGCATTTGCGCCGCTGTTGCCCGAGTTGATCGGCGGCTCGGCCGATCTGGCGCATTCCAACCTGACCCTGTGGAAGGCCAGCAAGTCGGTGGCCACCGACGACCCGGACGCCAACTACGTGTATTACGGCGTGCGCGAGTTTGGTATGACCGCCATTGCCAATGGTCTGGCGCTGCATGGCGGCTTCATTCCGTTCGACGCCACCTTCCTGGTGTTCAGCGACTACGCGCGCAACGGTGTGCGCATGAGCGCGTTGAATCCGGCGCATGCCATCCATGTGTATACGCACGACTCGATCGGCCTGGGCGAAGACGGTCCGACCCATCAGCCCGTGGAGCACCTGGCGTCGCTGCGCTACATCCCCAACAACGATGTGTGGCGCCCGGGCGATGCGGTGGAATCGGCAGTGAGCTGGAAGGCCGCGATCACCCGCAAGGACGGCCCGAGCTGCCTGATCTTCAGCCGCCAGAATCTGCAGCACCAGCCGCGCAGCGCCGAGCAGATCAAGCTGATCGAACGCGGTGGCTACGTGCTGGCCGATGCCGAAGGCGGCACGCCCGACGTGATCCTGATCGGTACCGGCTCGGAAGTGGGCCTGGCGGTGGAAGCCAAGAAGACGCTGGATGCGGCCGGTTTGAAGACACGCGTGGTGTCGATGCCGTCCACCGATGTATTCGATCGCCAGGATGCGGCGTATCGCGAATCGGTGTTGCCCAATGCAGTGCGCAAGCGCGTGGCGGTGGAAGCGGGTGTGACCGGCTTCTGGCGTAAGTACGTCGGCCTGGATGGCGATGTGGTCGGTATCGACACCTTCGGCGCCTCGGCCCCGGCCGATCAGCTGTACGCGTACTTCAAGATCACCGCCGAGCACGTGGTGCAGGCGGCGAAGGCGCTGTAACCGCGCAGCGTTGCGGATAAGAAAAACGCCGGCCAATGCCGGCGTTTTTTGTTGTGGCTGCCAGTGACGTCATCGTTTGATGCGCGCATTGCTGCCGAATCAATTGCGGGTCTCGGCCATCGTGATGGTGAGAGGGTGCAATGCTTAAGTGGCAGGTGTGCGTTGCAGAACGCGTCTGCGAGTGGGGCAAGCAGTCGCGGCATGCCGGTGATGCAAGAGTGCTGCGCCACGCAGCACCATGCTGCCGGATGGCCTTGCAGTAGTGGCGTCCGCCGCTGCTAGCGCGGGTGCTTGACCAGCGTCTCTGCACGAATCCATTCCAGTACCTTCAACTGCGCGTCCATCATGGTCGGGTTGGGGTCGTGCCCGGTGCGCGGTAGCGGCAAAAACGCCTTGCTCGGGGCAGAAATCGCATCGAAATAGGCCTTGCTGACCTCTGCTGGCGTGACCAGATCCTGGTCGCCCTGCAACAGATAGACCGGCATGGCGAAGCGGGTGCCCAGTGTGCGCAGATCGATGCGCGGGCCCATGCCGTCGCCGTGCGGACCGACGAACTGCAGGAACGCATAATCCTCTCCTGCCTCGTACGCGGCGCGGTACTCCGGCGTGTCGTAGTCCGGCGCGAAGGTGAACCAGCCCGCGGGCGCAGGCTCGGTCTGCAGCGCTTCGTAGGTGCGTGTCAGACGCCGCAGGATGCCGAAGTTGCGTGGGTTGGTCCACGGCGGAGGGCCTATTTTTTCCAGCTTGCCGATGGCCTCGGTATCGCTGGCCGCGCGCGCCAGCTGCAATGTCTTTGCGTAACTTGCCGTCATGTCGTCCTGGTAGTTGGCCAGTTGCGCGGTGCCGACTTAGAGCAGCTAATAAAACTACTGTGCAGCCGCCAGGCGGGCGCGGCCGGTGCTCGGAATCCTCATGTACCACCCGTACACTCCGGTTCCTCCGCGCCGTCCACACCCACCTGACGACTGCTCGCTACGTTTTGTTAGCCGCTCTTAGGCCTGAAATAGCTCCGGTTGCGCCATGGCCATGTTGACCGCCAGCGCCGACCCCCACGAGCCACCCATGAGGATCAACGTACGCTTGCCCAGCCGTTGCGTGGCATAGCGGGCGACCGCCACGCCATCGTCGGTCAGCCGCTGCAAGGTCAAGGTGTCGCCATCGGCCGGCGTGCTGGCAGCGTAGGTCTTGCCTGCGCCGCGCTGATCCCATTGCACGATGGTGAAGTGCTGCGTCCAGCTGCCGAACAACTGCTGTGCAAAGGGCGTATTGGGGTTGCCCGGCCCGCCGTGCACGATCAGCACCACCGGGTTGCGGCAATCCTGCCCGTCGATGGTGACCCATTGCGCGATGCCGCCGATCTGCACAAGGCCGGATTCCGTAACACTGGTGCCCTGCTGCTGGCAGGCAGCGCTCACTGCGACTTCTTCCGCGTGTGCGTCGACGACAGCAAAGGCGCAAAGCAGCAACAGCGCGCCACTCTTCCAAGACTTCTTCATGCGATCCCTCGTGGTGCTGCGTGTTTGCGCTACGCAAAGCCAGTCCTGCGGCGCTCATCCGAGTATCACCGCAGCGTGAGTCCGGCTGCAATGCAGATCGCAGTAGTGCGCGATCTATCGGTTGATCGCTGGTCCTCGCTGGTACCTACACGCCACTACGCTGATCAGTTTGCGAGGCGCGTGGGGTTGGGGTCTGCGATGGCTGGGCGATGCAGGCGCAGGTGTCGGCGGTGGCGATGGTGTGCTGACCAGGCCGTCGTGATCGTGCTCCGTATGGTGTCGCCGACCAGTGCACCGCTGTCGCGCGCTAGCGCTGCACACAGTCCAGTTCGCCGATGTGTTCCGTGCTGCATGCAAGCGACGCCTCGATGCGCTGTCCGCTTGGCCGAGGAGCGTGTAGCGGGCGAGGCCACTGGCAGGAGCAAAACCTTGCTGTAGCGTTCGCTTGGGCCGGCCTTCCTGCCGGCCGACCCTGACGCTGCCTATTTAAAATGTGAATCATTCCCATTAAAATGTTGCACTGCCGCAGTTTCGCGGCGTGTCCTCCCCTGTTGACCGCCGCCGCCGCGTGGCGGCTGCCCTCGATTTCTGCGCCGGAGCTGTAATGAACCGTCCTACCGTAATGCGTCTTCTTCTCATTGGGCCGCGCCCGCGCGCGCTGTCGCATGCGGTGTTCGCCGCGCTGTGCACATTGTCGGCAGGTCAGGCCATGGCCGAAACGCCGGCCGGCGATGCCGAGGTCACCACGCTGGACCGGCTCAACGTGCAGGGCGAGCTGGTCAAGGGTTATACGGTGGAAAAGACCACGGCCGGCACACGCATGAATCTGTCGCTGCGCGAGATTCCGCAGTCGGTCAGCGTGATCACGCGCGACCGCATGGACGACCAGAACCTGCAGAGCATCACCGATGTGCTCAACAACGTCTCCGGCATCTCGGTGGCCCAAAGCGATAGCGAGCGGCTGGAGTTCTACGCGCGCGGTTTCTACATCGATAACTACCAATTCGATGGCATTCCGGCGTACATGGAGCAGGCCTGGAGCTATGGCGATTCGGCGTTGGACGTGGCGTTGTACGACCGGGTGGAAGTGGTGCGTGGCGCCACCGGCCTGCTGACCGGCTCGGGCAACCCGTCGGCCTCGATCAATCTGGCGCGCAAGCATGCGGTGAGCCGCGACTTCACCGGTACCGTGTCGGTGGGCGGTGGCGACGTCAACAAGACCCGTAGCGTGGCCGATGTCACCGTGCCGCTGAGCCCCGAAGGCACCGTGCGCGCACGCGTGGTCGGCGTGTATCAGGACGGCGAATCCGATATGGATCGCTACAACCTGCGCAAGAAGATCGGCTCGGCGATCATCGATGCCGACCTCACCGACAGCACCTTCCTGAGCGTGGGTTACGAATACCAGAAGAAGGAATCCGACGACGTCACCTGGGGCGGCTTCCCACTTTTCTACAGCGATGGCACCCGCACCAACTACGACCGCTCGTTCAATCCCGCCGCCGACTGGACGTTCTGGGACACGCGTCTGCAGCGCACCTTCGCCAGCCTGCAACAGAGCTTCGACAACGGTTGGATGCTCAAAGCCAATGTGAGCCACGAGAAGACCGAAGCGTCCAATCACCTGTTCTATCCGTTCTATACGATCTTCGGCTTCGACCGCACCACCGGCGGTGGCGTGGTGCCGTATTCGGGCAACTACCAGACCGAGCGCAAGGCCGATGGCGCCGACGTCTACGCGGAAGGCCCGTTCCAGTTGTTCGGCCGCGAGCATCATCTGGTGGCCGGCGCCAGCTACAACCGCCGCGAGTACGTCAACAACGGCACCTTCGATTTCCCGGCGCCGCTGGACAGCTACTTCGGCTGGAATGGCGCGTACCCGGAACCCAACTGGAGCCCGCGCACGGTGCAGAGCGAAGGCACCATCAAGCAGAAAGCCGCCTACGTGGCCGCACGCTTTTCGCTGGCCGAGCCGCTGACGCTGCTGGTGGGCGCGCGCTATACCGATTGGCAAATCGATGGTGGCAACGCCGATGCGGCGCAGGGGCTGGTACCGTTCTCCGATAGCCAGACCGAGGTCACCCCGTACGCGGGTCTGGTCTACGACATCGACGATGTGTGGTCGACCTACGTCAGCTACACCGAAATCTTCAACCCGCAGACCTTGCGCGATGCCAATGGCGGCTACCTCGATCCGCTGAGCGGCAAGGGCTACGAAGCCGGCGTCAAAGCCGCCTGGTTCGACGACCAGCTCAATGCCTCGCTGGCGCTGTTCCGCATCGAGCAGGACAACCTGGGCGTGGCCACCGGCGGGTTTGTGCCGGGCAGCAGCGAGTCCGCGTTCGTGGCCGCAAGTGGCGTGGTCAGCGAAGGCTTCGACTTCGAGTTGTCCGGCCGTCTGGCCACTGGCTGGAATGCGACCTTCGGTGCTTCGCATTACACCGCCCGCGATGACAGCGGCACGTCGATCAACACGCACCTGCCGCGCACCACCATCAAGTTTTTCAACAGCTACACCCCGCAAGGTGCGTGGAGCGACCTGACCGTGGGCGGCGGTATCAATTGGCAGAACCGTTCGTACTACGTGGACCCGGTGTACGGCACGTTCCAGCAGAGTGCCTACACCCTGGTCAGTGCATTCGCCCGCTACCGTCTGTCGCCGCAGTTCTCGGTGCAGCTCAACGTCGATAACCTGCTCGACAAGCGCTACTACGCGCAATTCAATGGTGGCTACGGCGCATGGGGCGCATCGCGCAACGGCATGCTGACCTTCAACTACAACTTCTGATCGAGGGCGACGTCAGCTGGTTTGACGTTCGATCCTGCTGAAGCGGCACAGGCACCTGCACCGGTGCCTGTGTTTTTTGTGTGTCGGGTCGCTCTGTGCTGACGGAGCGCGGTGCTTGCGGTGGCGCTGGAAAATCCGCGCGGCATGCCGCAACGCTGGTCGCAGCCGTTGCCAGGAATGCAGTCAGAGCGCTGCAGGAGTGATGCGCGAGTTTCATCGTTGGATCGAAACGCAGCATCGTCTCCACGCGATCGAAATCGCAACTGCAATCGCACTCTCTCAAGGCAACAACGGCTGCAACTGCGGCGCCATCACGTCGGCCACCCAGTCCATGAAGGCACGTACGCGCTGCGGCAGATGGCGGCGTTGCGCGTAGAGCAACGTGACCGGCATCGGCTCGGGTGCAAGCTCGGCCAGCACTTCGATCAGTGCGCCGCTGTCCAGATGCGGGCGTAACGGGCTGGCTGGCGCCTGGATGATGCCCAGCCCCGCCAACGCAGCCGCCAGATACGCATCGCCATTGTTGACCGTCACCGGGCCGCGCATGGGCAGCAGCTGGTAGCGCTGCCCATCGTGATACTCGAAGCCGGGCGAGCGTTGCCCGAGCGTCGGCACGTAATGCACCAGATCGTGCTGCGCCATATCGTCCAGGCACGTTGGCATGCCGCGGCGCGCAAGATACTCGGCGCTGGCGCAGCTGACGATGCGGAACGCGCCCAGCGGGCGTGCGACCAGGCTGGTGTCTTCCAGCGTGCCCACACGCAGCACGCAGTCGAACCCCTCGCGCACCATATCCACGCGGCGGTCGGTGCCGCTGATTTCCACTTCCAGCTGTGGATGCCGTGTCAGAAATGCGGGCAAGGCGGGGATCACGAAATGACGCGCGATGCCCGCCGACATGTCCACGCGAAGGCGACCGCGTAGCTGCCCATGCTCGCGCTGAAACATGCTGTGCAACTCGTCCATGTCGTCGAGCAGGTCGCGGCTGCGCTGATAGAACGCCGTGCCGTCGCCGGTGAGTTGCACACGGCGTGTGGTGCGATGCAAAAGCTGCGTGCCGAGAGATGCTTCCAGCCGCTGCACGGCGGTGGAGACACTGGCCTTGGGCAGGCCAAGGGTATCGGCGGCGCGGGTGAAACTGCCCAGCTCGGCAACGCGCAGAAAGGCGCGCAAGGATTCCATGGTGTCCATCGATTGGTCGATTATCTTGAACGGTGCAATCAGCGTGAGCCGATTTATGTAGTGCAGCAAGCGCAATAGCCTGGGCCACACCCACTACGGAGCGTGCCGATGTCGACCACCACCACACCCATCACCGTGATCACCGGCGGCAGTCGCGGCCTGGGCCGCAATGCCGCGCTTGCGCTCGCTGCCGAAGGTAACGATATCGTGCTGACGTATCGCAGCCAGGCCGATGAAGCCGCGACCGTGGTGGCCGAGATCCAGGCGCTGGGCCGGCGCGCGCAGGCGTTGCCGCTGGATGTTGCGCAGGCCGAGACCTTCAGCGCATTCGCCGCGCAGCTGAAGGACGTGCTCGCCGATTGGGGGCGTACGCAGTTCGATGCGCTGGTCAACAACGCGGGCACCGGACTGCATGCGGCCATTGCCGATACCACGCCGGCGCAGTTCGATACGCTGGTCAATATCCATCTCAAAGGGCCGTATTTCCTGACCCAGGCGCTGCTGCCGCTGATCGCCGATGGCGGGCGCATCCTCAATGTGTCGAGCGGCCTTGCGCGCTTCGCGCTGCCAGGTGCGTCGGCCTACGCCATGATGAAGGGCGGGGTGGAGGTGTTCACCCGCTATCTTGCAAAAGAGTTGGGCGCACGCGGCATTCGCGCAAATACGCTGGCGCCGGGCGCCATCGAAACCGACTTCAACGGCGGCAGCGTGCGCGACAACGCGCAGGTCAACGCGATGGTGTCCTCGGTCACCGCACTGGGCCGGCCTGGTCTGCCGGACGACATCGGGCCGGTGGTGGCGGCGTTGCTCGCACCCGGCACCAGATGGATCAATGCACAGCGCATCGAGGTCTCGGGCGGGATGTTGATTTGATTTGATGCGTCAGACAGTGCGGCGATGTCGGTTCGACGGCAGCGCCTCTTGCAAGCCAGTGCATTGCGGTGGGCACGATGACGATGCGCGGCGATGTATGCCGGGCGTCGCGTCGTTGCCTCACTGCAGGGGCTGATCGCCATGCAGGACGGGATAGGGATTCAACGCCTCTCCCTTCCACCATTGCTTTTCCGGTCCCAGGCGATGGATCTCGAAGTGCAGATGCGGTGCGGCCGGATCGGCATTGCCGGTGCTGCCGACATAGCCGATGACCTGGCCGCGTTTGATGGACTGTTTTTCGGCCAAACCATCGGCGTAGCGTTGCAGATGCGCGTAGTAATAGCAGTACGTGCCGCCGGGCTCGAACTGATACACCGTCAGGCCGCCGCGTTCGCTGTCGAACAGTTTCTCGACCGTGCCATCTGCCACAGCAAGCACCGGCGTACCGGCCGGCGCCAGGATATCGATGGCGTCATGCACGCGGCCTTCGCTGCGTGCATCGGTAAAGGTGTCCTGCAATTTGCTCCGGTCGATGCCCTGTACCGGGATCAGCAGGCCAGTGCCCGCCGATGCCACATCGGCCGCGGAAGCAGTCGCAGGCGGTGCAGGTGCAGGTGCAGGTGTCGCCGGGCTCGGCTCTGCAGGCACGGCATCCGATGGCAGCGATGTCGGTGCGGGTTGCGCAGCAGCTGCAGCAACCACTGCAGTGTCGGTGGGCTGCGCAATCACCGTCGCCGCGCTCGCCGACGGCGTGACCGAGGCCTCCGGCGCGCCACGTTCCAGCAACCAATAGCCGCCTGCACCGATTGCCACGCCTGCAACCAGGATCATGAGCAGTTTCATGCTTACTCCTGCATCACGACCGGGACCGACGGGCCGACCACGCTGGCCAGATTGACCACGTCCCAATTGGTCAGACGCACGCAACCATGCGATTCGGTCTTGCCGACATGGCCGGGCTCCGGCGTCCCGTGCAGACCGTAATGCGGTTTGGACAGGTCGATCCATACCCGGCCAACCGGATTGTTCGGGCCTGCCGGCAACGTGGCTTTTTGATCGCCTTTCTTCGCGTCCCAGAACAGCTTGGGGTTGTACTTGAACACCGGTTCGCGCGAGATGCCCAGGATCTTCCAGCGCCCGATCGGCAATGGATCGTGCTTGCTGCCCGACGACACCGGGAACTGTGCGTAGACCTTACCGTCGGCATCGAACAGGCGCAGCGTCGAGTCGGACTTGTCTACGACCAGCTTGGCCGGTTTGGCCAGCGGCGCAACGCCGTCGATGTTGGGAACCTGGATCACGCCGCCGGCCTTGCCGAGATCCACGCCGGGGTTGAGCTGGCGTAGCAGGGCCGGGTCGGCGTGGAAGCGCTCGCCCAGGGACTCATCCACCGAGGTATAGCCAAGCGACGGCAGCTTGGCTTGCTCTGCGGGACCCTTGGGAATTGGCTGGAACGGGCCGGCAACGTCGGCATCGGTGAGCGTGTATTGCACCAGCGCCGGCGTGCTGTCGGCCTGCAATGCCTGCCAGGTGGCGTCGTCCAGTTCGCCGGTCACCTTGATGTTGTGCGCGGCCTGAAACCCGGACACCGCACGCTTTTGGTTCGAGCCGCGTTCGCCATCGATCTGGCCCGGCGAGAAATGCGCGCGGTCCAGCAGTACCTGTGCATGCAGATCCGAGCGTGCGCCGGTCGCGACAGTCTTGGCGGCAGGCATCGCCGTCGGCGCAGCTGCGGCGGCAGGCGCGGGTTGCTGTGCCTGTGCCAACGCAGATAACGAAGCGCTCAACGACAGAGCGAGCAAACAAACGCGAGCGTAGGAGCGTGGTGGCATGTGCACATCCAGGAAAGGCATGCGCGCACCTTGCCCGACCGGGCTGCGCTTTCTGCGTGAAATGGCTGCACGCCGACTGACTCGAGACCTGGTATCGCTGCGGCCAGTGGTCGATGACGACGATACGGTACTCCGTTGCACGGCCGCCTGCGCGACACCGCCACGTTGCGCGTGGTGTCGTGTGCAGGCTCGCTTGTGCGATCTCGCATCACGCATCGGGAACCGATCGCCTGCGTCATGCGCAGACAATCGGTCGATGACGTGTGCACCCACGTGCGAGCGCACGCAACTGGCCGCGTGCCGCACATGCTTGGTCGTCAGTAGGTATAGCCCAGTGTCAGCAGGTACGTCCGTCCGGTCTGCACATAAGCGCCATCGGCGCCGGGGTCGTAGGCCATGTAGCGGTCGGACTTGCCCTGGGTTTCGTAGAACGTGGCGGCATTGAGCAGGTTCTTGGCCGACACGCCCACGTCGACGTGGTGCGGCAGATGATAGGTGGCGCTGAAGTCCAACGACTTGACCGGCTGCAGGTAGTAATTGAGCCGGTCGCTGGTCAGCCCCAGCAATTGCAGGCCGGTGTAGTGGTAGCTCAGGTCTGCGCGCAGGTGCGCATCGTCGTAAAACAGATCCAGGTTGTAGAGGCGCTCGGGCGCACGCGGTAACCAGGTTTTTTCCGGTTGGTCGGCCCGTTTGCTGTCTGCTTCGCTGCGTTGCAGGGTGAGGTTGGCGGTGACGCCAAGGTTGCTCCAGATGCCCGGCAAATCCTGCAAGCGCTTGCTACCGGCCAGCTCCAGCCCGTACAGCGTGGCGGTGCCGCCGTTCTGCGGCATGGTCACTGGTACGCCGTTTTCGAAGGTGGTGCCGGTGGGCACCAATCCGCCGAGTGTGTTGTCGTTGCTGGTGGCCGACTGCGAGGTATAGATGAAGCCGGTGATGCGCTTGTAGTAGGTCGAGGCGCTGAGCACGCCGCCGTTGTGGTCGTAGAACTCGGCCGACAGATCGGCGTTGTCGGCTTTGCTCGGCTGCAGATCGGGGTTGGGTTTGGAAATGCCGACCACGCGCTGGGTGTCGTCGATGGTGTACACCGTCTCGCCGGAAATCAGGCCAAAGGCCGGGCGGCTGAAACTGCGGCGTAGCGAGGCGCGGTAGACGGTGAGATCGTCGGGCCGATAGTTGATGCTGATGCCGGGCAACACTTGCCCATAGGTGCTGCCGCTGCCGACGAAATTGCCGCTGTTGCCGTCGCCGCTGGATTGCCAGGAATCGGCCGAGTAGCGGGTCAACTCATAGCGCACGCCGGGCAGGATGCTGACCTGACCGATATGCAGCGCGGCCATCGCGTAGCCCGAATAGATCGCTTCGGTGCTGGAGGTGGTGTTGGCGTTGTAGTCGTTGGCGGTATAGGCGCCCGCGCCGTTCGGGTCGTCGATGTATTTGTAGGGCAGGGCTTGTGCGCGCATCCAGTTGCGGTCCAGCAGTTTGAACGGGCCTGCGTAATGCCCATCGAAGGCGTTGTAGGTGAGGCGGCCGGGAATGGCGCTCAGCGGCGGTCCGCCCGCGGTGGGGAAGGCGTAATTGGGGCCACCGAAGTACGGCCCGTTGGTAACGAAGTTGCCGTCCTTGTGGAAGAACGGGTGATCGTAGGCACCGCGGTCGGAGTGATCGGCAGACAGGCCGACCTTGACGCTGTCCAGCACATCGCCATCGACCTGGTAGGTGATATCGGTATGCGCGTTGATGCGGTTGTCGTGGCTGCCGGCATCGTGGCCTTGCACTTTCCACAGCAGCGACGAATCCAGGTTGTAGAAGAAGTCCTTCAACGCCGCCGCGCTGGGGCCGATGCTGGGGTAGGTCGGGTCGCTGAGGTCGAAGGCGAAGCTACCCGGGGTAAAGCCATACAGACTGGCCGACACATAGTCCGGCCGGCTGCGCGTACCACGCCCCACCGAAGCGCCGTAGTCCAAGCGCAAACGGTCCAATGTGGTCTGCCCGCCAAGCTGCAAGGTCGCCAGCTTCTCGTCGATGTCGTGGGTATTGAAATAGCCGCCGCGCACCGCCGTGGGTTGGTTGAGATAGGTTTCCAGGCGTGCGCTGGATTGATCCTGCTGCCCAGTGACGCCGTAGCTGCCGTAGATGGCGCGCGCATAGAGCGCACTGGTGTCGCCTTGCCAATCCAGCGAGAGGTTGCCGCCATAGCGTTCGATCTGGCTGGTGTACAGGCTGTATTTGTAGCGCGTGCTGATCAACGGGCCGGCAGCGCGCAGATCGGTTGCATTGGCCAGCGCGGGATCGGCCGGCACGTATTTGCTGTTGGGTGCCGGTGCCTGCGCCATGTTGTTGTTCTTGCCGTAATAGGCCGATGCGTAAACGCCAAACGCATGGTCGCTGCCGAATTTCCAGGCGATTTCCTGCTGGAACGTGCCGCCGGTGTGCTTGCCGCCCAGGTGCGAGGCCAGTGCGTTGAGCTGGCCTTGCGCGGTGCTCCTGGCATACACGTCCTGGTCGAAATCGAATGCATTGGGCGTACGCATGTCGATCGCACCGCCGATCGCATCGCCGGGCATGTCGGGTGTGGGCGATTTGGACACCTGCACCGACTGGATACCGAACGGCGCCAGCATGTTCAAGGAGATTGCGCGCGTCGACGCATCGGTTTCCGGCATGCCGAAGCCGTTGAGCGTGTACGCGTTGTAGCTGGCGTCCATGCCGCGGATGCTGACGTAGGCGTTCTCGCCGGTGGTGGCCTGGCCCAGATGCATATCGCTGTACGACGACAGACCCGGCAGATGCGCCACGACATCGGCGATGCCGCCGGAGGGGATGGCGTCGATCTGCTGCTTGCTCATCACGCTGTTGACGCTGCTGGACAGGCGTTGCTCGTTGAGCGAGCCGGGCGTGGCGGCGTGCTTGGCCTGCACGTTGACCGAATCCAGCGTGGTGGTGGCCAGCTCGGGCGTCTCGGCCAATACGGGTGCAGACAGCACCAATGCGATGGCGCAGCTCAGGCGATGGAGGGTGCGGGGAGTGTGCATAGGGGAGACTCGTGTCAGTGAAAGGGGCCGCCTGGCCGTGACGCGGGCGCAGGCATGCAGTGCCGATGCCTTCCATTGCGGCGGGTCTGTGTGTGCGTCTATGCGTGTGCGCCAACGTCAGTGACGCCGATCAGTGACTCAGATCGACGCCCTTGCAGCGCGTTGGCGGCCGCTGCGGATTGCAGCGCGCAATCGCATCGCCATCCAGGCGCACCTCGTAACCGGTATTGGCCGGCTCGTGTGCGGGAAAGTCGGTGCTCAGCAACTGCGCACCACTGGCCAGCATGCTGTCGCGGCGGGTGGTGTCGTGTTGCTGGGCTTCTTTCAGGTCTGCGTCGGTTCGCGTGCGCACCAGGTAGCCGGCTTTCACCAGCTGCGTGATCATGTCGGCAGGCCCGTCGTTGAGTTCGGTGAATGCGGCATCGTCCTGGCCAGGCACGGCATTGGTGAAACAGACCCGGCCACGCAGCGACGGATGCCCGGGCAGGTAGCTCGCCCCGGCGTTACGTTGGTCGAGCAGAAACACCACCTTGCCGCGCGTCTCGGCCAACGAGGGCCAACCATGCGCACGCACCGCCGCGTTGAGCGTGCGCGCGCTGCCACGCACCTGGTCGGGGCTGACGTATTCGCCCGGTCGAAAGACCGAGCGCAGTTCTGCATCCAATGCATCCATGGCCTTTGCATCGAACGGCTCAGGCTGCACGCTGGGAAAGCCCAGCTGCACGGGCGCCTGCTTGGTTTCCAGCAGGATGAAGATCGGCACGTGCCCGGGGTGTTGCCTGGACCAGGCGCGCACCTGCCGCAGGCAGGCGATCAGCGGCTGGCAGTTGCTGCGTTGATCCACGTCCTGCACGTGCATGACCTTGAAGCCGGGTGCGTCCATCACGCCGTCGGGCGCGCTGGCCGGTGCTGGCGGCAGCCCGGCCTTGGCCATCTGCGCGGCGATCGCCGGGTGCGCGTAGCGACCACCCTGGACATCGGCAAATACGTCCAGTTCCAGTTGCCTGACGCCATCGTCCAGTTGTTGCGTCAGCGGCGGATGGCGGTAATCCAGTGCCGCGAACAACGCGGGATTGAGCTGTTTCAGCAGCGTGGCTTCGCTGGGTGCAAACCCGGCGTGGTAGCTGTTGTGGCTACCGACGTATTGCAGGTCGGTGAGCCGCGGCGCTGCAGCTAGCGCAAGATTGCTGGTGATCAAGGCAGCAAACAGTGCAGCGTTTGGCAGTGTGCTTCGTTTGATGCGCCACTGCTTCGCTTTGCGGTGAATGACTGAACAACGTGCGGGAAAAACCCGGAAAAAACCCATGCGGCGATGCCAGGAAACAAGGTGGTCGCCATCATCCGGGCGTAGCTTGACGCACATCTTTCCGCAGTGTTGCCGTCGTGCGTCAGTCGCTTCGATGCGTGCAAGCGAATCTGGTTAATCGCTAAGAGCGGCTAATAAAACCTAGCGAGCAGTCGTCAGATGGGTACGGGCGGCGCACTCAAAACCGGAGTGCACGCGTGGTACATGCCACACCGAGCACCGAGCACCGAGCACCGAGCACCGACTGCGCCCGCCTGGCGGTGAGCACAGTCTTTTTTTAACTGCTCTACATGACTAGTTTCATTGTGGTGTTGTTCGGCGCAGCGCATAGGCCAGCAATCGTGCCTGCAGACGCTCGCCAACCGTGCGCGGTGTGTCCAATGCCATGCGCTGCAGGCAGGCCGCGTCGTCGGCCGTGTCAGTAGCGCGCGATGTCATTGCACGCGCCAGCGTCGCCAGCGTCGCGCCCTTGCTGGCGGTGGCGCGTTTGAGCCATGTCAGTGCGCGTAGCAAGCGTTGTTCGATCGCGGTGAAATCGCTGCCAAGCGGATAATCGGGCAGGCTGCCATCGCGTCGAAATGGCGCCAATGCCTGTTCAAGCGCGTCGGGCGTGTTGCGTTGTGTGCGCGCAGGTAACACGGGTGCCGTGCGCAGCTTGCGTGACTGGGCGGCCTGCGCAAGCAGCGCGTCCTGAAAGCGCGCATCGCAGATGCCGGCCATTTCCACCACGCACTCCTGATCGGTCTTGTGGCGCAGATCGGCGATGCCGTACTCGGTGATGTAGATGTCGCGCAGATGGCGGGGAATCGTGGTGTGGCCGTAATTCCAGCGCACATTGCTGGCGGCGTCTGCGCCGGCATCGCGGGTGGCGCGCAGCATCAAGGTGCTACGTGCCTGCGGCAAGGCGTGCGCCATTGCGACAAAGTTGTACTGCCCGCCGACGCCGGAGACCACGCGGCCATCTTCCAGGCCGTCGGACACCGCCGCACCGAGCGCGGTGGCCATCATGCAGGAATTGAAGAAGCGTGCATCGCGGCGCTGCAGCCGCTCCAGTGCTTCATTGCCGCCATACAGCTGATTGATCTCGCTGATGCGGCGCATGCCGATGGCATTGCGGATGTCGGCATCCAGATCGCGCAGCCATTGATAGAAGTCCGGCGAGCCGAGATAGAACGCGCCATGCAGGAACTCGCCTTCGGTTGCCAGGCACGCTTGGTCGGCGGCATCCGCACTGCCGTCGGCGATGCGCTGCATCAGCGGTAGATCGTCGTGCACCTTGCGACGGATCACGCCGCTGTCCACCAATTGCTTGAAGCCTTCGTTGAGCATTTCGCTGCAGCCATACAAGCCAATCGCAAACGGCTCAAGGCCGCCGCTGGCACGCACGCTGGGGTGCGCCTCCAGGCTTGGATCCAGCGCCTTCAGCACGCGGCGATAGGTTGCATTGTCGGTATGCCGCAGCACCAAGGCATGACTCAATGCGTCGGCCAGCGTGCCGATGCCGATCTGCAAGGTGCCGCCATCGCGCACCAGCGTGCTTGCATACAGGCCGATGGCGTAATCGACGGTCGTCACCGGTTGCCGCGGCAGGCCGAACAGACGCGGCGAAGGGCCGGGCAGGTCGATGACCAGGTCGAAGAACGCTGCATCCACCGCGGCAGCGCCACCCATCCACGGCAGCTGCGGGTCCACTTCGGCCACCAGCAGCGGGCGTGGCAGGCCCAATGCCTGCACGGCGTCCAGCGTGTCCTGGGTGATGTCGTTGTTGCACGACAGCGACAGCCGCGTACCACCGGGTTCGCGCGCAACTTTCTGCGCGATCAGGTTCGGCGCGCGCTGCGCCACTGCGGCCGCGGCATGCGTGTAGTTCAAGCTGGTGTAATCGGCCTGCGCCTGCGTGGACTGCAGCAGACCGCCGGACTGCATGTAGAACTCTTCCACCTGCACATGCGCCGGCAAGGCATCGCGCAGCATGGCATCGACATACGCAAGTCGCGGGAAGTCCTCGCCGAAGTGACGTGCGATAAAACCAGTCGCAAAGCGCGCCTCAAGCCCCTTGCCCGGCCTCGGCGGATTGAGCGACAGCGCGGTGTACAACGCCAGCGGACGTGCGGGCGTGTTCTCGATCTGCGCGTACAACGCGTTCAACAGCCGATGCGGCTTGCCGATGCCCAGCGGTGCACCCACCCGCAACGGACCGTCGATGCGTTGCAGGAGCTGCGCGACCGCAGTGTCCAGATCAGTGACGTATGTAGGCATGCGCGAGAGCGTAGCCGAAAGCGCTGTGGTGGCAACACCGACAATCGTCGGGCGACTCCCGACAGTGCGCAACGAATCGCTTCTGCAGAAATTACAATTAGGTAACAACTGGCTCATGGTCACGTAATCGAGCGCGCCCAGGATGCGCAGCATGATCACGTCAACCACCCCCGCCGGTTTTTGCTCCCGCCATGGATTTGCCAGTGCCAGTCTGGTCGAGGCCACGCATGCACAGCGGCAGGAGGTGGAACAGTTCATCGCGGCGGTTTATCTGCGTCGCTATGGCGCGCAGCTGCGCAGCTTCTTGCCACACTTGCTGGCTTATCGCGATACCAATGGAGTGCTGCTGGCGGCGGTAGGCGTGCGGCTCGGCAGTGCCGGTCGCCTGTTTGTGGAGCAATATCTGGATGGCCCGGCCGAGTCGGCGCTGGCTGGGCGGATGTCGGTGCCTGTCGCGCGCTCGGGCCTGGCCGAAGTCGGCAACTTCGCCGCGATCAGCTCCGGCAGTGCGCGCGCGCTGATCCCGCAGATGACCCATGCGCTGCATCACGCGGGCGTACGTTGGGTGTTGTTTACCGCAACCCGGACCTTGCGCAATACCTTCGATCGGCTGCAGCTGCAGCCGGTGGCCTTAGCGCCAGCGTTGCAGTCGCGTGTGAAAGACGACGGCACCGAGTGGGGCAGTTACTACGCCACCCATCCACATGTCCTGTGCGGCGATGTCGCCGCCGGTCATGCGTTCCTGCTTTCGCGGCAGGCGCTGCATCCGCAGGCCGCGCGCTGGGGTGTCGAGACGACGCTTTGCCAGGCCGGAGTAGGCGCATGAGCGCGCGGTTCGCCGCGCTGCTCGGCGCCCTGCATGGCCATGCGCCGCGCGTGCTGACCGCCGCAGGCAGCCTGGATGCGCAGGACCTGTCCGATGCCGTGGTGGGGCTGGCCGCACGCCTGCAGACAGCGGGGCTGACGTGTGTCGCCAGCCGTCTGGACAACGGCCCGGGCTGGTTGATCCTGGATCTGGCGCTGCGCCTGATCGATGCGGTGCACGTGCCGTTGCCGACATTCTTTTCAGATGCGCAGGTGGTGCATGCGTTGATGTCCAGCGGCGCGCAATGCGTCGTGACCGACGCGGCAGCCGCCGCGCCTCCAGGCACCCATGGCGCGATGGCGGCGCTGCAGTTCGATGCACTGCGCGCCTGGCGGGTGGAAGCGCTCGCGCAGACCATCGTGCTGCCGGCCGACACCGCCTGCATCACCTACACCTCAGGCACCACCGGCCGTCCCAAGGGCGTGTGTCTGTCGGCCGACAGCCTGTTGGCGGTGGCCGGCGCGTTGGTGGATGCATCGGCCGCGATCGCGCCGCGTCGGCATCTGTGCCTGATGCCGTTGTCCACCTTGCTGGAAAACGTCGCCGGGCTCTACGCGACCTTGTTGTCCGGGGCGCAGGTTGCGCTGCCGTCGCTGGCGGAAATCGGCTACAGCGGCGCCAGCGGGCTGGATGTGCCGACGCTGCTGCGGTGCCTGCAGCGTTATCAACCGGAGAGCGTGATCCTGGTTCCGCAGTTGTTGTTGGCATTGGTCGGTGCGGCGGAGCAGGGCGTGGCGCTGCCTGCATCGTTGCGCTATATCGCCGTTGGCGGCGGCCACATCGGCCCGAGTCTGCTGGCGCGCGCCGCAGCGTTGGGCCTGCCGGTGTTCGAAGGCTATGGGCTGACCGAATGCGGCTCGGTGGTCTGTCTCAACCGTCCCGGCGCGCTGCGTCCCGGCAGCGTCGGGCAGCCGCTGGCGCACGCCCAGGTGCAGATCGTCGATGGCGAGATTCACGTCGCCGGCGTGCGTGCGCTGGGCTATCTGGGCGAACAGCCGATGCCGTCGGGACCGGTGCGCACGGGCGATCTCGGGCGGGTGGACAGCGATGGGTTCGTCCATATCACCGGGCGGCGCAAACATGTCTTCATCACCGCGTTCGGGCGTAACGTCTCGCCGGAGTGGGTGGAAAGCGAATTGCTGCAGCATCCGTTGCTCGCCCAGGCCGTGGTCTGGGGCGAAGCGCAGGCCGACAACGTCGCGGTGCTGTGGCCGCGTCGTCCCGATACCAATGATGCGGCGATCGCCCGGGCGCTGGCCGAGGTCAACGCCGGCCTGCCCGACTACGCACGCGTGGCGCGTTTCGTGCGCGCCGATGCTCCTTTCAGCGCACATGACGGCCTGCTCACGGCCAACGGCCGCCCCCGGCGCGACGCAATCCTGGCGCGCTACCAATCCGACGTCGATCGCAGCTATCGATTGCCGGCCACTGTTTCTCTCGGAGTTTCACTATGACCTTCTACACCTCCCTGCTGGCGCAGACCCAGGCCGAGCGCGAACGCATGACGCAGGTGCCGATCATCCAGGCCGCACTCGTCGGGCAGATTGCGCGCGCCGATTACGTGGCGTTTCTCGCGCAGGCCTACCACCACGTGCGGCATACCGTGCCGCTGCTGATGGCCTGCGGCGCGCGGTTGCCGGCGCGGCTGGAATGGCTACGCGAAGCCATCGGCGAATACATCGAAGAAGAGATGGGCCATCAGGAGTGGATCCTGGACGATCTGGTGGCGTGCGGCCAGGCGCGTGAAGCGACCGTCCTCGCCGGGCCATCGCTGGCAACCGAACTGATGGTCAGCTACGCCTACGACACCATCCAGCGCGGCAATCCGGTCGGTTTCTTCGGCATGGTGCTGGTGCTGGAAGGCACTAGCGTGGCATTGGCCACGCGCGCGGCCAATCAGATTGCCCAGTCGCTGGAATTGCCGCGCAACGCCTTCAGCTACCTGCTCTCGCATGGCGATCTGGATATCGAGCACGCCGGTTTCTTCGAAGGCCTGATGAATCGCCTCGACGACCCGCTCGACCAGCAGGCGGTCGTGTATGCGGCCAAGCGCTTCTACGTGTTGTACGGCGATCTGTTTCGCACCTTGCGCGCCGATGGCGTGCGTCTGGCGGAGGCGGCGTAATGGATCTTCGGGGCAGGTGCGTGATTCTCACCGGGGCCAGTGGCGGTATCGGCAGCGCGTTGTGCGCGCAGTTGGTGGAGGCGGGTGCGACGGTGGTGGCGGTCGGGCGTACGCCGGCGACCTTGCAGCGCCTGGCCGACATGCAGCCGGCTGGTCGCGTGCTGCCGGTAGCGGCGGATCTTGCCAGCGCAGCGGGCCGTGCGTTGCTGCTGACGCGGATACAAGCGCTGCAGCCCGCACCCTCGGTGCTGGTCCTTGCGCATGCGCAAAGCCACTTCGGGCTGTTGCAGGAGCAGGATCCGGCCGCCCTGGAGGCGTTGGTGCACTTGAACCTGACCGCGCCCATGCTGCTGGTGCAGGCGCTGTTGCCACTCTTCTTGAGGCAGCCGGAAGCGGCGATGGTGGCGGTCGGTTCCACGTTCGGCAGCATCGGTTTTGCCGGTTTTGCCGGCTATAGCGCGAGCAAATTCGGGTTGCGCGGGCTGTTCGAGGCCTTGGCCCGCGAACATGCAGATACGCAGGTGCGCTTTCAGTATCTGGCGCCGCGCGCCACTGCTACCAGCTTCAATCCTGCCGCTGTCGATGCGCTCAACGTGGCGTTGGGTACGGCCGTGGACCGGGCGGAGGACGTCGCGGCAGCGCTGTTGCAGTCCATTGTGCGTGGCGATGCGCGTCGGCAGTTGGGCTGGCCGGAAAAACTGTTTGCCCGGCTCAACGGTGTGCTGCCCGAATTGGTGGACCGTGCGTTGCGCAAACAACTTCCCCTCATCCGCCGCCATGCGCGGCCCGGCAGCGTGGCTGCCACACAGGAGCTTTCGCATGAATCGCAATGACTGTCGGCTGCGCATCTTGGCCGCACTGGCGATGTGGGTGACGACCGGTGCCAGTTGGGCGGCCGGTCCGGCGCCGCAGGTGGCGCAGCTACAGGATCGCTGGGCGGTGATCACCTACCAAACTCCAAAACCAGAGCGGGTTGCGGCGCTGGAAGCGCTTGCGCAGCAAGCCGAGCAGGTCCGTCATGCCTTGCCGGACGATGCCGATGCCTTGATCTGGGACGGCATCGTGCGCTCCAGTCTGGCAGGCGAAAAAGGCGGTCTGGGCGCATTGGCGCAGGTCAAACTCGCACGCACGGATTTCGAGGAGGCGATCAAGCGCGCACCGCGCGCGCTCGATGGCGCGGCCTACACCAGCCTGGGTGCGCTGTATTACCAGGTGCCTGGTTGGCCGATCGGATTCGGCGACGACGCCAAGGCGCGCACCTTGTTGTATCAGGGTCTGGCGATCGACCCTGACGGGCTCGATAGCAATTATTTTGTCGGCGATTTTCTGCGTGATCAGAAGGATTGGGCCGGTGCCGCAAAGGCCTTCGAGAAAGCCGCTGCTGCGGCGCCCAGACCAGGCCGGCAGATTGCCGATGCCGGCCGCCGCAAGGAGCTTGCCGCCAGGTTGGCAGATGTGCGCGCGCAGCTTGCCAAGCACTGAGCCGCCTTACAGACTGGCTCACATGCGCATCTTGTTGGTCGAAGACGATCTTTCGCTGGGCGAAGGCATCCGCACCGCCTTGCGGCGCGCCGCCTATGCGGTGGACTGGGTACATGACGGTGTCAGTGCGTTGATGGCCTTGCAGGAAGACACCCTGGACCTGGTGATCCTGGACCTGGGGTTGCCGCGCATGGATGGGATCGAGGTCATTCGCACCGCCCGCGCCCGCGCGCTGGATACGCCGATCCTGGTGCTCAGCGCACGCGAGCGCGCCGCCGATCGTGCGCTGGGCCTGGATGTGGGTGCCGACGATTACCTTGGCAAGCCCTTCGATATCAACGAGCTGCTGGCGCGCACGCGCGCACTGCTGCGACGTGCGGCCGGGCGTGCGCAACCAACCCTGCAAGCCGGCGCGCTGCGGCTGGATCCGGCCGGGATGTCGGTGCGCTGGCACGGCCGCGATCTGGATCTGACCCGGCGCGAATTTGCCCTGCTGTGGCTGCTGATGGAGCAGCACGGTCGGCCGATCGGACGCGAACGCATCCAGCAACATCTCTATGGGTGGGACGAGGACGTCGCCAGCAATGCAGTGGACGTGCATGTGCATCAGCTGCGTCGAAAACTCTCTCCAGCGCTGATCCGTACCGTGCGCGGCATCGGTTACGCGCTCGACGAACAGGCCGCCCAGGCCGCCGCCGTGCCGCCGCAATGAATTCGATCCGTCGCGTGCTGTTGCTGGCCTTGCTCGGCGTACTGTCGTTGCTGATGTTGGCTGCAGCTGGTTTCAGCTATCGCGCCGGCCTGCAGGAAGCTGGCGAAATGTTCGATGCACGCCTGGTGCAATCGGCGCGCGTGCTGGTGTCGTTGGTGGATGAGCCCTTGGGCGATCTGCCGCAAGGCGAGCCGATCGTGATCCGTGGATGGCACGGGCAGGCGCAAGGCGTGGGCGACGCGCTGGCGTTCAAGGACGGCCATGCCTACGAAACCAAACTGGCGTTTCAGGTGCGCAATGCGGGCGGCGCGTTGCTGCTGCGCTCTGACAGTGCGCCTGCGCAGGCGCTGGCGCCGCTGCACGCCGGCTATGCAGATGTGCAACTGCCCGATGGGCAATGGCGTACGTTTACCTTGCACTCGGCGGGTGGGCGTTGGTTTCAATCGGCCGAACGCGCCGACATCCGCGAAGAGCTTGCCGAAGATATTGCGCTGGGCACGTTGTTGCCGTTGCTGATGGCATTGCCGTTGATGGCGCTGTTGATCTGGGCCGTGGTGAACTGGGCCACGCGCTCGCTGGTACGGGTCTCCGACGAGATCGGCGAACGCGACCCGAAGCGTCTGCAGCCGCTGCAGCCGCTGCAGCCGCAGCACATGCCGCGCGAAGTGCATGGCTTGGTACGTGCGGTCAACGGGTTGATGGACCGCGTGCAGGAAGGGTTGGAGCGCGAACGTCGCTTTATCGCCGATGCTGCGCACGAACTACGCACACCGATTGCGGCGTTGAAAGTGCATGCGGCCAATCTGCGCCTGGCCGCCGACGCGCAGGAACGTGACGAATCGCAGCAGCAACTCGATGCCAATGTGCTCCGCATCGAACGCATGGTGGCGCAATTGCTTGCCTTGAGTCGGGTCGAAGCAGTCACTGCCTTGCCACGGCGCAGCGTGAGCCTGGATACCTTGGTGCGCAGCGAATCCGAAGACGTGTTGGCGGTTGCGTTGCAGCGACAGCAAGACGTGGAACTGGCACTGCAGCCGGTGCTGGTGCTCGCAGACGAATCCGCACTGTCGCTGCTGTTGCGCAACCTGCTGGAAAACGCGGTGCGCTACACACCGCCGGGTGGCCGCATCCGGATCAGCACACACGCCGAACCGGTACCGATGTTGGTCGTGGAAGATTCCGGGCCGGGCATTCCGGAAGCTGCGCGCGGACGTGTCTTCGACCGCTTCCATCGAGAGCTGGGCACCGGCGTGGAGGGCAGCGGCCTGGGTCTTTCGATCGTCCAGGACATTGCCCAGGCGCACGCAGCGCAGGTCCAGCTGGACGACGCGCCAACGCTCGGTGGCTTGCGTGTCAGTGTGCGATTTGTGGACAGTTCCGCCGACTGAAGTATCCAGGTGTTACGCCGTGCGTCTGGCTTGGGAGCCACGGCCGGTGCCCAGTGCACGTCGCAGAGAGTGCCGAAATAGCGGCCCTGCGCAGCGATGTCGTGAGGATGTTGCTGCGCATCGACGCGCATACGCAGATACCCGCCCACAGGCATGCCAAAAGATTGCAGTGCAGGCAAGGCCGGCGCTGGTGGATCCCGCCAAAAAAGCGTGACTCATGCTTGACAAAGTCTTCGTTCACAGTTGTAATCGTTAAAAATTACAAGCGTAATCGAATGACGATCAGCGATGCGGAAGCGGTGGTGATGCAGGTGCTCTGGGACCAGGCACCGCGCACGGCGGACGAGGTGGTTGCCGCGCTGGCGCAGACCCATTGGGCCGAGCCAACCGTCAAGACCTTGCTCAACCGGTTGCTCAACAAGGGCGCCATCGCAGCGCAAAAAGAGGGGCGCAAATACCTCTACACGCCGCTGCTGCAGCGCGACCATTGGGTGCAGCAGCAAAGCGAAGGGCTGCTGCAACGCCTGTTCGGTGGGCGGGTTGCGCCGCTGGTGGCGCACTTCAGCGAACGCGGAAAGCTCAGCGCCTCCGACATTGCCGAATTGAAGCGTCTGCTCAAGGAACTGGACGATGAGCCCTGAGACGATGAGTCCTGATGCGCTGATGTGGCTGCGCGCCACGCTATACACCACGGTTGCGTTGCTGGCGTGCCTGCTGCTGCGCCGTCCGCTGCGTACCCAGCTGGGCGCCACGGCAGCCTATGCACTCTGGGCGAGCGTGCCGCTCGCGTTGCTGGCGGCAGTGCTGCCTGGCCCGCCGATGGGCGCGGTGGTAGTGCAGCTGCCGGCGCTGGCTGCCATCCCGTTCGCATCGGATACCGGCACTGGCGCGCCAGGCGTGCAGCAATGGCTGATTGCGGTGTGGCTGGCGGGCGCCGTACTGAGCGCGGTCATCATGTGGCGTGGCCAGCGGCGCTTCATGCGCAGTCTCGGTGCGCTGCATGCGTTGGACAAGACGCTGTGGCTGGCCACGCATGATGTCGGTCTGCCCGCTTCGTTGGGGGTCTTGCGGCCACGGATTGTGCTGCCGATCGATTTCACCACGCGTTACAGCGCCGATGAGCGTGCCTTGATCCTGGCCCACGAGCGCTTGCATATGCGCCGTGGCGATCTGCAGGCCAACCTGCTGGCGACCGTGCTGCTGTGCATCGGCTGGTTCAATCCGCTCCTGCATCTGGCGTGGCGTGCGTTCCGGCTGGATCAGGAACTTGCGTGCGATGCCGCCGTGCTTGCGCGGCATCCGGACAAGCGTCGCAGCTATGCCGGCGCGATGCTCAAATGCCAGTTGGGCGACAGATGGTCGCCGTTGGCGTGCCACTGGGCCGCGACGCATCCGTTGACCCAGCGCATTGCCGCGCTACGTGCGCCTGCGCTGGAGGTGCGGCGTGCACGGTGGAACGTGCGTATGGTGGTCTCGCTTGTGACCGTCGCCAGTCTTGCCTGTTGGGTCATCCAGCCTGCGCGTCTGAGCGCGACACCGACGCCCGGCACTGCAGTGGATTTCAGTACGATGCAACCGCCCAGTTACCCAGCCGAAGCGATCGCTGCAAACCTTGCAGGCCTTGTCGAGTTGCAGATCGACGTCAGCCCGAGCGGTGCGCCCGACCATGTCGTGATCGTGCACAGCCGGCCGGCCGGGGTATTCGATCAGGCCGTGCTCGAGGCAGCGCGTCACTGGCACTTCAAGCCCGCGATTGCAGACGGCAAGCCAGTCGCTTCCCGGGTACGTGTGCCGGTCCGGTTCGAGCTGGATCCGCCGGAACAGGTGGGTGCATCCAGCGATGTGGGCGGCGACCAGCGCCTTGCGTCGCAATCCAGTCGCACCGATGGCTGCGTGGCATCCACAGGATGCGAAAAAAAATGAGCACTGCAATGAAGTACGGTCTGGAATGGTGCAGCCTCGTCGCGCTGAGCCTGTGCGGATGCGCAACGCAGCGCATGGTTGAGCAGGAGCGCAGCCAGCGTGAGGATTCGGTGGATCAACGCATGCTGCCGCCGCAATCGGGTGGCGGTGGCGCTGCTGCGATAGCCGCGTACACGCTTGCGGAAACGCAGCGGTTCCGCATGCCGCGCGCCTTGCGCAGCGAAGCCCCGGTGCTGCCGGCCGATTCGCCACGACAGACCTTGCCGGCAACCACGGTATGCGCGCATGTGATTCTTGCCGCCGACGGCGCAGTGCAGCGCGTGGACCCCCTGTCCGATCGCGACGAGTGCGTGGCCGGGCTACTGCCGGAGAACGCCGACTTGCTGCAGGCTGTGCGCACAACCGTGCAGCACTGGCAGTTCGTGCCCGCCGCACTGTGCACGTATGCACCGGGTGTCGCACAGCCTGCGGCACTGGACGATTGCACCGGCGCAACGCATGAAGAACCGGTACCGGTGACGTTGTCGTTCGCGTTTACCTTCGAAGTGCGGCAAGGCAAGGTGAGTGTGCGTACCGGCAAGGTTGCGCAATGACGGGGCGTGATTGCGACGTTTGATTTGCGCGTGCGCAGTAACGGCTGTCTCGAGCAGTGACGAACAACCATTCGTCATGCAGGCACTGGCATGGCTAAAGAGGTAGCGCAGCGATCGTCTGCAATGTGCGGACGATAACGCGCGGGTCACCGTGATGGGTGTCGGCTCAACACGAGTGCTGGCCGCATACAGCGGACAGTCCGCACCGCCGCCGTATCGCCCATCAACGTCTCACTCCAGCACATGCACGCTGTCGGCAATGCGCTGCACTTCGTCCGGGTTGTGGCTGACGTACAGCATCGGCAGACGGATCTCGTCGCGCACGCGCTGCAGGTAAGGGATCAATTCCTCGCGACGCGCCTGGTCCAGTGCGGACAACGGTTCGTCGAACAACAGGATGGCCGGTTGCGACAGCAATGCGCGGCCGATGGCCACACGCTGCGCCTCGCCACCGGACAGGTTGCGCGGGCGGCGTTGCAGCAGCGGGGCGATACCGAGCAGGGCCACCACGTCGTCGAATCCGAACGGCGCCGCACCACGCGCATGCCGGCCGTAGTGCAGGTTGCGCCGCACATCCAGATGCGGGAACAGCCGCGCATCCTGAAACACATAGCCAATGCTGCGTCGATGCGTCGGCACGTCCACACCCTGCGCGTGATCGAACAGGCAGTACCCATCGATGCGGATATGCCCGGCCTGCGGCCGCACCAGGCCGGCGATGGCATTGAGCACGCTGGTCTTGCCGGCGCCGGAGGGGCCAACCAATGCCACCACGCGTGCGTCGTCCTGGATACGGATGCGCCGCTGAAAATGGCCACGTTGCAGGTGCAGATCGAGATCCAGCATCACTCGTCCTCGCGTCGGTACTGCCTGCGCACCAACCACTCCGACAACAGCAGCGCCGCCAGCGAGATCGCCAGCGCCACGCCGGCCAGACGCCACACGCCCGATTCCATGCCCGGCACCTGCATCAAGCCGTAGATGGCCGACGACAGCGTCTGCGTCTCGCCGGGGATATTCGACACAAAGGTGATTGTGGCGCCGAATTCGCCAAGCGCCTTGGCAAACGCCAGCACCACGCCGGACACCAGGCCCGGCCAGGCCAGCGGCAGGGTGATGCTGAAAAACACCCGCCACGGCCCCGCGCCGAGGGTGGCGGCGGCCGCTTCCAGGCGGCGGTCGGTGACCTCGATCGACAACCGGATCGCGCGCACCATCAACGGGAATCCCATCACCGCGCAGGCCAATGCTGCACCAGTCCAGCGGAACGCAAACTGCACGCCAAAATAGTCCAGCAGCCAGCTGCCGATCGGCCCCTGCGTGCCCAGCATCACCAGCAACGCATACCCGGTGACCACCGGCGGCATCACCAGCGGCAGATGCAGCAATGCGTCCAGCAGCGCCTTGCCCGGAAAACGGCGCCGCGCCAGCAGCCAGCCGAAGGCGATGCCCGGCGGCAGGCTGGCGATGGCGGCAACCAGCGCGACCTTCAGGCTCAGGCCGATCGCGGTGACTTCTTCAGCGGTGAACATCGACAGGCAGGGTGCCTCACTCCTTCAACGAAAAGCCGCGACGCACGAAGATCGCCTTGGCCGGCTTGCTGCTCAGCCACTGCACAAACTTGGCGGCATCGGGCGTGCTGCTGTTTTTCAGGACCGCCACCGGATACACGATGGCGTCGTGGCTGTCTGCGGGGAAGGTGGCGACCACGCGCACCTTGGGCTCGGCGCGTGCGTCCGAGCCATAGACGATGCCCAGCGGCGCTTCGCCGCGCGAAACCAGCATCAGTGCGGCGCGCACGCTCTCCGATTCGGCCAGGCGGTTGCTCAGCCCATCCCACTGGCCCAGTTTGCGCAGCGAGGCGGCGGCGTACTTGCCGGCCGGCACGCTGCTGGTCTGTCCCACCGCCAGGCGTCCGTTCTCGCCAAGCGCCTTGGCGATGGCGCCGGGTGTGCGTGGATCCCCCCGCACCTTACTGGTGGCCGGTGCGATCAGTACCAGCGTGTTGCCGAGCAGGTTGCGGCGCTGCGCCGGCACGACCAGGCCGCGCTGTTGCAGGTAGTCCATCCATTCCAGGTCGGCCGATAAAAATACATCTGCCGGCGCGCCTTGTTCGATCTGCCGCGCCAAGGCGGAACTCGCCGCATACGACACCCGCACCGGCGTACCGGAGACTTTTTCGTAAGCGGCGGCGGCCTCGTCCATCGACTCCTTGAGGCTGGCGGCGGCGAACACGGTGACCGGCGGGGTCTGCGCAGAGGCCAGGACGGGCAAAGCGAGCATCAACGCACACAGGGCGCGTTGCCAGAAGCCGATGGTACGCATGGGAATGTCCAACCGAGGGAAGGCACCGATGATAGCGGCTGTGCCCGACCGGCGTGGCGAACGCCAACGGGCGCTACGGAGCCACGTCCTCGCAGCGGCCCGCCTGAAGGTTTGCCTGCAATGCGGGCCGGATCAGTTTCGGCTCGGGCAGGGTAGCGTCGCGTGCCTGCCGTTGGGCGACGAATGCTTCGACATCGACGCCATCGCGCACATGGACATTGCTGCGCCGCTGCTCGCCAATGGTGGTCTGATGCGCCACTGCCCGGCCACCGGGGCCATAGTCATGGCAGACGAACACGCGGGTGTCGTCGGCAAGCGCGTACAGGCGCTGGATCGATGCGTACAGTTGCCGCGCATCGCCGCCAGGAAAGTCGCAGCGCGCCGTGCCCGCGTCGGGCATGAACAACGAATCGCCGGGAAACAGCGCATCGCCGATCAGATACGCAATGCTGTCGCTGGTGTGCCCGGGCACCGCAATGACGCGTACCTCGATGCCGCCAAGCAGAAAGCGTTCGTCATCGGCAAACAGATGGTCGAACTGCGAGCCATCGGCGCGAAAGCCCTGCGGTAATGCATAGCGCGGCGCCAGCGTCTGCTGCACCTGACGGATTCCCTCGCCGATCCCGACCCGCGCCTGGGGCCACTGTTGCTTCAGCCATTGCGCGGCCGACAGATGATCGGCATGCGCGTGGGTTTCCAGCAACCAGTGCACGTGCCAGCCGCGTTGCCGGATGGCATCGACGATGGCCTGCGCGGTGTGCGTCCCGACGGCGCCGGTGTCGGCTGTATAGTCCAGCGCCGGGTCGATCACCACTGCCGCGCCGGACGCCGCATCGGCGACCACATAGGTGAAGGTGTTGCTGTCGGCATGGAAGAACGCAAGAACCTCGGGTTGCATCGCTTATCTCCGTCTCAGGGTGTGGCCAGTGCTGCATTGAGCACGGCGGCCAGTCGGTCGCCTGCCAGCCGCAACTGCGTCTCGGCGATCGGACGATAGGTGGCGATGTAGTTGGCCGGCAACACGTGCGCGGCGGGATAGACGCCCGGCGTGATGGCGATCTTGCACGACGCTTGCGCCCATGCCGCAGCCGGCGGCGGCAGCGTTGCAGCGACCGCGCTGGCGGCCGGCAACGCCAGCAGGCGTCGCAGATAGGCATCGTCGCTGAGGTGGCGGTCGTTGAGCATGCCGCTATCCCACAATGCGTGCAGGTTGCTGCCCTTGCCATCGACCTGCAGCTGAAAATCGTTGCCGCCCTTGTCGTGCGCGTAACCGGCGTGCATGGGCTGATGGATATCGCCGACAAAATGCACCACAAACTTCAACGCCTGACGACGCGCGTCCAGCGGCTGGCTGCGGTCGGCAAGCACGGAGGTCTGGCGGTCGAGTGCGGCGATCACGCAGTTGCCATCCGGGCAATCGCGCGGCGGCGCATAGCCGCAGTCGTGTTCGGCGAGGTTGACGTAATGCCACGGCCCCGAACGCTTGCCCAGATCCGGATCGTGTTCGCGCACTTCATCGGCCCAGCTTGCGACTCCGTGCAGGGTCGGATCCGGCTCGCCGGCAAGCAATTGCGCCACTTGCGCGCGCGCCTGCGGGCTCAATTCGGTTTCGGCAATACGCGCCACCAGGCGGTGGCCCTGCGGGCCCCAGGCGAATGCGGTGACGGGCTGAATGGCCGCGGTCAGCGCCACGGCAAGCACAACGAACGAAGGAGAGAAGGTTTTCATCCCTCGATTGTACGCAACCGTCCGCGACCGTTTGATGGCTGTCGCTGCCACGTTGCCGCGCAGCAGCGCGACGGCGGCAACGCGATCAGTAATAGACCAGGTACGAGATGCCATAGGTCAACGGATCGACCCGCGCCTTGCCAAGCCGCGTGCCGTTGAAATCGACATTGCTGCGCGAATCGGTCCAGCGTGCATCCACGCGCAGCCCGCTGCGGTCGTTGAAGATGAAGTCCACACCGACATGCGCGGTGGCGCCGACCGAGTCGCCAAACCGCAGCTCGCTATTGCCGAACGCTTGCTCGGTGTCTTCGCCCAGGAAGGTGGTGTAGTTGATGCCGACGCCGACGAACGGCGACACCGTGCCGTAGCCATTGATGTGGTACTGCAACAACACGCTGGGCGGCACCGACCAATAGCTCCCCACCTTGCCGACGCCTTCCAGCTCGAGATCGTGCTTGCCGGCAACGGCGGCATGCACCTCGATACCGAGGTTGTTGCGGATGAAGTATTCGTAGGTAAACGACAACGTAGGCGCGCCTTTGATCTCGGCGCGTGCGCCGCCGAAGTTGCCGCTGTCGGACTTGGGCGAGACGTAGCCCGCGCCGTAGCCGGTCGTCCAGTGGCCGGCCGACTGTGCAAGCACGGGAGTGGCCGAAGCGGCCAATGCGATGGCGAGGGCGGTGCGGATGAACATGCTCATGGAATCCCCGGTAGGTCGGACAGGCGTTCGACGTGACCGACCTGTCCGCAACTCCGGCGGTGGATGCACGTCCCTGGACGTCAAGTGTGCCAGAGATGCACCGCGCTTGCCGCTGTGTCTCAGAGTGGCTGATAGAACCTGGCGAGCAGTCGTCAGGTGGGTGTGGACGGCGCGGAGGAACCGGAAGTGTACGCGTGGTCCATGCCGCACCGAGCACCGGCCGCGCCCGCCTGGTGGTGAGCACAGTCGGTTTGTTAGCGGCTCTTAGAACCGGTAGACGTACGCCGCGCCGTAGACCAGCGGGTCGATATTGACCGTGCCGATGCGGGTGCCGTCGAGGCGTGCTTCGCTGTCGATGTCGATCCAGCGTGCGTTGACGCGCAGCGCGCCGCGCTCGCTGAGCTTGAAGTCCAGCCCGGCATGCAGGGCCAGGCCCCACGAATCGTCCAGTTCCAGCTCGCTGCCGGCCAGCGCGCCGCGGGTATCGGTGCTGAAGAACCGCGTGTAATTGATGCCGGCGCCGACGAAGGGCGACACCTTGCCCTGGCTGTTGAAGTGGTACTGCAGCGACACTACCGGCGGCAGATGTTTGGTGCTGCCGACGCGGCCCAGCCCGCGCAGGGCGATGTCGTGCTCGAACGGCAGCGCTGCCAGTATCTCGATGCCCAGGTTGTCTGCGATGAAGTATTCGGCCGTAAAGGTCGGTTTGATGTCCTTGCCCACGTCCGCTTCGAGCGTGCCGCCGACCAGACGGCCATTGTCGGATTTGGGAGCAACCTGGTGCGCGCCGACGGCAACGGTCCAGTCGCCTTTGGATTGAGCCAGTGCGGGGACGCTGGCCAGGCTGGCGGCCAGGCCGGCGAGCAGAAAGGTAGAGCGCATGCGCATAAAGAGTCTCGTTGTGTGGAGTGGATGGACAAAGTCTTGTGGGTTTGCGCCGCGGCCGCCTTGATCCTGATCAAACCAGGGCCGCGACCATCCGGCTCACCGCGATGCCGGTGGTGATGGGTCGACGGCAGCGTCGCTGCGCAGTGACAGCAATGTTGGGTGTCCTGGCGCTTGTCGCAGGCAGGCCGCATGTTGGATGTGCGGTGCGCTACAGATCGCGCCACCGTCGGCGGGGGAGGTGTACCGACGGTGACATGCAGCGGGCCGCAGACAGCGGGCGGCGTCCTCCTAGGCGCCCGCACTTACTTGGTCTTGGCGACCTGCGGGGCATCCACTTCCGGCATCGCCGAGCTGTGGTGGTTGATGATCAGCCACTTGCCGTCGCGCTTTTCGTACACGAAGGTGTAGCGCGCCTGCACATTGCTCTTCTTGCCGGCCTTGTCGGTCAGCGTGAAGGTGTACACGCCCGCATCCACCGCGCTGTCGTCATCGAGCACGCGCACGGTGCGGTAATTGACCACGCCCTGCGGCTTTTTGGTCAGGAACATCTCGAAGTACTTTTCGATCTGCTCGCGCGAGGCACGCACTTCGTTGGAGACCGTCGGCAGCAGGACGCCATCGGGTGCATACAGATCGGCCACCTTGTGCGGGTTGCCCGTCGCCAGCGCGGCGTTCCAGGTATCGAACAGCGCGGCGACTTCACGTGCTTCACCGTCGACAGGCAGCGCCGCCTTTTCGGTGTAATGCATCACGCCGGCGGCCAGCGCCGGGGTGGCAGCCAGAGCCAAAGCCAGAGAGAACAGGGTGCGACGCATGGGAAATCTCCGTGTAGTTGATTGGGTGCCTCAGCAGGCAGGGCCAGTATCGAAATCCACGGAGCGCCGAAATGCTGCTGTTCGGCATATGCATGAATACGCTTTTCGGCGTAGTTGGTTGAATTGCAAGTGTTTGAAAATTAAATATTTTCGTATGATCTTGTGCGTGCGGTGCCGTTTATCGTTGATGCGTCGAACTGCCTATTGGGTGCGGCAGGGACCATGGGTGCGCACGCTCGGGCGAGCACGCGACGCGACCCAGCCAGGCACCAGCCTCACTGCTGCATCCGCGAAGCGAGCGAAGCACGCCACAGATCGGTCGGGCACGCAGAGTAAGCGGTGCCTGCTCCTCGATCATCGCCGCACGCAACTGCACGGCCGTCCAGGGAGGACGCTGTTAGAATGTCAGCCCCTTTCCATCCGCCGCGCTGTCGCGGCCGCAGGAGCTAGTGAACATGGCAATCAAGGTTGGCATCAACGGATTCGGTCGCATCGGACGCAACGTGCTGCGCTCTGCGGTGCAGAACTTCGCCAATGACATCGAGATCGTGGCCATCAATGACCTGCTCGAGCCCGACTACCTGGCCTACATGCTGCAGTACGACTCGGTGCACGGCCGCTTCAAGGCCGAGGTGTCGGTCGACGGCAACACCCTGATCGTCAACGGCAAGAAGATCCGCCTGACCCAGGAGCGCGACCCGGCCAACCTCAAGTGGGATGCCGTGGGCGCCGACGTGGTGATCGAGTCCACCGGTCTGTTCCTGACCAAGGAAACCGCGCAGAAGCATATCGACGCAGGCGCCAAGAAGGTGATCCTGTCGGCCCCGTCCAAGGACGACACACCGATGTTCGTCTACGGCGTCAACGACAAGACCTACAAGGGTGAGGCGATCGTCTCCAACGCCTCGTGCACCACCAACTGCCTGGCGCCGTTGGCCAAGGTCATCAACGACAAGTGGGGCATCAAGCGCGGCCTGATGACCACCGTGCACGCGGCCACGGCCACGCAGAAGACCGTGGACGGCCCGTCGAACAAAGACTGGCGCGGTGGGCGCGGCATTCTGGAAAACATCATTCCGTCCTCCACCGGCGCTGCCAAGGCCGTGGGCGTGGTGATCCCGGAGCTCAACAAGAAGCTCACCGGCATGAGCTTCCGCGTGCCGACCTCGGACGTCTCGGTGGTCGACTTGACGGTCGAACTGGAAAAGCCGGCCACCTACGCCGAGATCTGCGCTGAAGTGAAGGCACAGAGCGAAGGCGCGCTGAAGGGCATCCTCGGCTATACCGAAGACAAGGTCGTGGCCACCGATTTCCGTGGCGAGACCTGCACCTCGGTGTTCGACGCCGACGCCGGCATCGCGCTGGACTCCACCTTCGTCAAGCTGGTGTCCTGGTACGACAACGAGTGGGGCTACTCCAACAAGTGCCTGGAAATGGTGCGTGTTGTTGCCAAGTAAGATCTGACGTTGTGCAAAAGACCCCGGTTCGTCCGGGGTTTTTTATGGGCGTTTCGCTCGTTCCGGTGGCAGGCCCGGTGGGGTGTGGATGTAAAGCCGCAGGTGTCCCCCAGACGTGTTGTCCGCCCCATGGCATGCGCAAGCTGCGCGGCTGGCTTTACTGCAAGACGCAGGCACCCGGTAGGCGAGCCACCTGCTTTACCGTCCAGGTCGTCTTGGGCGCAGCGTCTTGTCGTGCGCTTATGCGCGGCGATGCCGACTTTCGTGCGTACGCCGAGTAGCATGGCGGCGCTAGAGTCGGCCGGATGCCGGCTAGGGGATAGGCGTTGGAAACGATAATCGTGCTGGTGGCCCTGGTGCTGCTCGCGGTGCCGGTGGGCGTGGTGATCGCGCTGGTGTGGATTGCCGGGCTGCGGCGGCGGGTGGATGCGCTGGAACAGCGGCTTGCGCAGTGGCAGGCGGGGAATGCGCCTGCGGATGCAGCAGCGCGTGTGGCAGAAAGGCCAGCTTCTGCGCCGACAGACGCTTGGCCGCAGCCGGGCGACCCGCCTGTATTCGACACATCCGCAGCCAGCGCTGCGGTGCCTGAGTCATCCGAGTTGTCGCCCACGTCGGATCGCGTTGGGGCGTCTGCGCCTGTGGCATCGCTGCCGCCAACACTGCCTGTCGACGCGCCTGCAGCGTCGGTTGCCGGTCAAACACAGCAGATACCGCCTGCGTCCAGCTGGCAAGCCTCGTCGTCGCCGTCGGAGCCGCAAGGACTGCCACAGCAGTCGCAGGAATTGCCTGCGCTGCCAGCGCAACCGGACCCGATCACGCGCGCCTTCGGCGCGGTAAAACGCTGGTTCACCGAAGGCAATGTGCCGGTCAAGGTGGGCATGCTGGTGTTGCTGGCTGGCGTGGCGTCGTTGTTGAAGTACGCCAGCGATCAGGGCTGGATGCGCATGCCGGTCGAGCTGCGGTTGGCCGGCATCAGCGTGCTGGCGCTGGTCGGTCTGGTATTTGGCTGGAAGCAGCGGTTGCAGCGGCCCGGGTTTGCGTTGGCGTTGCAGGGCGGTGCCATCGGCGGCTTGTTGCTGACGGTGTTTGCGGCATTCAAGTTGTACAGCTTGCTGGGCGCCGGGCTGGCGATGGGCATCAGCGTGGTGCTGATTGCCGGCATGTGCGTGCTGGCGGTGGTACAGGATTCGCGCACGCTGGCGGTGTTGGGCGTGCTTGCCGGGTTTCTTGCGCCAATCTGGTTATCCACCGGCAGCGGCAATCATGTCGGGCTGTTTTTGTATTACGCCGTGCTCAACGCCGGCATCGTGGCGATTGCGTGGACGCGGCCGTGGCGCGTGCTCAACCTGCTTGGGTTCGCCTTTACCTTTGGCATCGGCACGCTGTGGGGCGCGCTGCAGTACACCCCGGCAAAATTCGCCAGCACCGAGCCGTTCTTGTTGCTGTTCTTCGCCATGTATGTCGCGATTCCGGTGCTGCATGCGCGGCGCGGCGACGGCAGTGCGGGCAAGCTCATCGATGGCAGCCTGTTGTTCGGCACGCCTTTGGTCGCCTTTGCGTTGCAGGCGCGTTTGCTGGAAGGCGATCGCCTGCCGTTGGCGTTGTGCGCCGTCGCCGTGGCGGCGTTGTATGCAGGTCTTGCGAGCTGGTTGCTGCGGCGTGACTCCACACGTTTGCTGGGCCAGGCGCACGCGATGCTGGCCGTCGGCTTTGCGACGCTGGCAGTGCCGTTGGCGTTGTCGGCGCGTGCCACCGCCAGCGTGTTCGCGCTGGAAGGCGTGGGGCTGTTGTGGCTGGGCCTGCGCCAGCAGCGACGCATTCCGCAGATCAGCGGTGTGGCCTTGCAGCTGATGGCAGCGGTGGGGGTGGCCTTCGGTGTGGATGCGTGGCGTTACGACAACGTGGCGGTGGCCAATGCCACCTGCATGAGCAGCTTGCTGATCGCCATTGCCGGCTGGGCCAGTGCCTGGTTCCTGCGCGATGCGGGTCATCGGCGGAGCGCGCTGGTGGCGTATCTGTGGGGGCTGGGCTGGTGGACCATGTGCGGGGTACACGAAATCCTGCGCTTTGCCGGCGATCTGCGCAGCGAGCCGGATCTGCTGCTGGGCTTCGTCGCGTTCAGCGTGTGGCTGGTGGCCGAGGTGCACCGCCGTCGCCCTGCCGCTGCATTGGTGTGGACGGTCATGGCGGGTCTGGCGCTGGCCGCGCCGTTGGCGCTGTGGCAGAACCATGCGCATACGCAGCCCTTCGCGCATTGGGGTGCCCTGGCCTGGCTGGCGTTTGCGCTGGCAGGCGCGCGGGCATTGTGGTGCCTGCGGATGCAGCCTGGCGCAGGCGCCGTGGTCGCGCAGTTCATCTGGTGGCTGTTGTGGCCGTCGGTGGTGTCGTTGGGTGCGGTCTGGCTGGCCGATGCGTTTGCGCTTGCCAACGGCTGGCGCTGCGCCTTGCTGGCGGTGCCGTGGCTTGCCGTGGCGACCGTGGGCTTGCTGCGCTGGCCGTGGCTGACCTGGCCGCAGGGGGCGCGCTTCGATCCTGCGCGCACCGGGTTGCTGAGCTGCGTGTTCGCGGTATTGGGTATCGGTTGGCTGCTCGCATTGCTGGATCCGGTCAGCGCCGCGCCATTGCCCTGGGTGCCCTTGCTCAACCCGGCCGAACTGGCGCAGCTGGCGGTGCTTGCCTTGGTCGCGCGCTGGGCGTGGTCGACGCACGCGCCGGCGATCCTGCAATGTCGGCGCGTTACTGCGCTCGGTGTGCTGGGCTGGGTGTTGATCACCGGCAGCACCTTGCACAGCGTGCATCACTGGGGCGGTGTGCCGTGGAATGCAGCGTTGGTGGGCGCGACGGTGTCGCAGACCAGCCTGACCATCGTCTGGAGCGTGCTGGGTGTGCTGGGTTGGGTGGTCGGCTCGCGTCGCGGGCAGCGCGGACTGTGGCTGGGCGGTGCCTTGTTGATGGGTCTGGTGCTGGCCAAGCTGGTGCTGGTCGATCGCCAGCATCTGGGCAATCTGCTCGGCATCGGCTCGTTCATGGCCTACGGCCTGTTGTGTACGGTGGTGGGGTATCTGGCGCCGGCGCCGCCGCGTCCGGCGATTGAAGAGCGCGCTGTCGACGACGATGGCGCGGCAAAGGATCAGGCATGAGTACGAAGCATTGGGGATGGTCGCTACTGGTGCCGCTGATGGCGCAGGCGGCCGATGTGCGGCAGGACTATCGGCAACAATGGCCGCTGCAGGTGGCCGGCTCCGATGCCGGCCTGTACCAGCTGAGCTTGAGCGAGGCGGTGTATCGCAGTGCAGTCGATGCGGAATTAGGCGATGTCACGGTGATCGATGCGCGTGGCGAAGAAATGCCCACTGCGCCGCTGCCCGTCGCCGCTGAGCCATCCGCATCGCGTCGGCAGCGGTTGCCGTTGTTCGCATTGCCGGAAGGCGCTGCGCCGGCCAACGGCGATCTGCAGTTGATTGCCGAGCGCGATGCCAGCGGGGCAGTGCGGCGGCTGGAAGGGCGCTTTGCAACCGGTGCGCCCGCAGCGCCCGGCGTCGGCAGCTGGTTGATCGACGCCAGCGCATTGCGCGATCGCCCGCGTGCGTTGTTGCTGGACTGGGAGGGCAATACGCCGGTGCAGGCGCAGCTGCGTGTGGAGGGCAGCGACGATCTGCGCGACTGGCGTGTGCTCGCTTCCGATGCAACAGTCATGGCCTTGGACAATCAGGCGCAGCGGCTGCAGCAACGCCGCATCGCGCTGGACGACGGCGCAAAATACCTGCGCATCGTGCCGGTATCGGGCAGCTTGCCGCCGTTGCGCGCGGTCGATGCGGAAGTGGATGGCGCGGTTGCGCCCACCCAACTGTCCTGGCTGGACTTGCAGGGCACTGCACACGACACCGGCGTGACCTATGTCGTGCCCGGCCGCTTTCCGATTACCCAGCTGGATGTCGGCGGCGGTCTGGCCGAAGCAGTGGAGTGGGTCGTGGAAAGCCGTGACGCCGACGACGCACCGTGGCTGCGTCGCGCCGGGCCATGGCTGGCGTATCGGCTGGGCAATGGCGCCTCGCCCCCGCAGCTGTTGTCCGCACCCGTGCGCGATCGTCAGTGGCGATTGGTGGCTGCCCAGGGCCGCAGTACCGCAGTGCCGACCTTGCGCGCGGGGTATCAACCGGAGCGATTGATGTTTCTTGCGCAGGGGCAGCCGCCGTATGCGCTCGTCGCTGGCAGCGCGCGCGTGCAACGTGGCGACGCGCCATTGGCCTCGATGCTGCAGGCGCTGCGGCAGGAGCGCGGAATGCAGTGGCAGCCCGTGCAGGCCAGTATGGCCGCGCAGGCACAGCCGCTTGCCGGCGATGCGGCACTGCAGCCGGCCGCCACGCCGCGCGACTGGAAACAATGGCTGCTCTGGGCGCTGCTGGTCGGTGGCGCCTTGCTGGTCGGCGGTTTTGCGGTCAGTCTGCTGCGCAAATCCGGTACGGAGCGGCCGCTGTAACGCTTCGCTATCGCACGCTCGCCAGATCTGTGCGGGCGATGCGGGTTTGCCGCTTTGCTGCGAAGGCCGGACAATGGGTATCCCCCGTCGCCCAGGCAGCCGCATTGCCCGTCGTGTTCGACCGATCAGAGTTGGCGCCATCCGCATGTACGGCAGCGCCCGTCCGGCGCACTGCCTCGTTGCGGTACGGCGCGCCGATCCCGAATCATGATTGTCCAATCCCCGCCGCCAAGGCGGTCGCATTGCGCGTCGTCTCCGGTCGACTGCCGTTCGTGTCTGCCGCAGTTGCAATGGCGGCATTTTTGCAAGGTGCTGCTCCGTCAAGGCGGCGCAGTAGCGTGATTTCCTCCGCGCACAGAAGGTGCACGCACGCGTCCAACGCAGGCGCGGCGCCGTGTACCAATCCCCCCTTCCGATTCCCGAATTCCAAGACTTAGCGAGCCAAGCCCATGTCCATTGTCCGTATGACCGACCTCGATCTCTCCGGCAAGCGCGTGCTGATCCGCCAGGATCTCAACGTGCCGATCGATAACGGCCAGATCACCTCCGAGCAGCGCATCACCGCCTCGGTGCCCACCCTCAAGCTGGCGCTGGAAAAAGGCGCGGCGGTGATGGTCACCTCGCACCTGGGCCGCCCGAAGGAAGGCAGCTGGAGCGAAGAAGATTCGCTGGCGCCGGTCGCTGCGCGGCTGACCACCTTGCTGGGTGTCGAAGTCAGCCTGGTGCGCGATTGGGTGGACGGTGTGGAGGTCGCGCCGGGCCAGGTGGTGCTGTTGGAAAATTGCCGCATGAATGTCGGCGAGGGCAAGGACGACGAGACCCTTGCACGCAAATATGCCGCGCTGTGCGATGTGTTCGTCATGGATGCCTTTGGCACCGCGCATCGTGCGCAGGCGTCCACGCATGGGGTGATCCGCTTCGCGCCGGTGGCCGCCGGTGGCCCGCTGCTTATGGCCGAACTCGATGCGCTGGCCAAGGCGCTGGATAACCCGGCCAAGCCGCTGCTGGCGATCGTGGCCGGCAGCAAGGTCTCGACCAAGCTGGAGCTGCTCTCCAATCTGGTCAACAAAGTCGACCAGCTGATCGTCGGTGGCGGTATCGCCAACACCTTCATCGCCGCCGCCGGGTATGCGGTGGGCAAGTCCTTGAACGAGCCGGATCTGATTCCGACCGCCAACCAGATCGTGGCCGATGCCAAAACGCGCGGCGCGGAGATTCCGCTGCCCACCGACGTGGTCGTCGCCAAGCAATTCCTGCCCGATGCGCAAGCCACGGTGAAGCCGCTCGACGCCGTCGAGGCGGACGATCTGATTCTCGACATCGGCCCGCAGACCGCCCAGCACTATGCCGAGATGATCGCCAATGCCGGCACGGTGGTGTGGAACGGCCCGGTCGGTGTGTTCGAATTCGAGCCCTTCAGCCATGGCACCGAAACCCTGGCACGCGCGATCGCCGCATCCAAGGCGTTTTCCATCGCCGGCGGCGGCGACACCCTGGCGGCGGTGGACAAGTACGACATCGCCAAAGACGTCACCTACATTTCCACCGGTGGCGGCGCGTTCCTGGAATTTCTGGAAGGCAAAACCTTGCCGGCCGTTGCCGCGCTCGAGGCCCGCGGCAAGTGAGTGCAGCCACGCTGTTCTTCGATCTGGACGGCACGCTGGTGGATTCGGAGCCGGGCATCGTCGCCAGCATCGTGCATGCCTTCGATGCCGTCGGCCAGCCGCGTCCATCGCCTCAGACCTTGCGTGCCTGGATCGGCCCGCCGTTGCGCGACAGCTTTGCCGAGTGTTTTCCGCAGGACCCGGAGCTGGTGCAGCGCGCGCTGGGCCTCTACCGCGTGCGCTACGACGCGGTGGGCTGGACCGAACTCAGCGTGTTCGATGGCATCGGTGAGGTGGTCACCGGCCTGCAACGCGCCGGCCATCGCCTGGCCGTGGTCACCTCCAAGAACGAGCGGTACGCACGCCGCATCGTCGAGCACCTGCCGTTCGGTGCATGCTTCGAGAACGTGATCGGTTCCAGCGAAGATGGCGAACGCCGCTTCAAGCCGGACCTGATCGCCGAAGCACTGCGCCGCCTTGAGATCGACAAGACCGGCTGTGTGATGATCGGCGACCGTCGCATGGATATCGATGGCGCCAATCACCACGGCATCCACAGCATCGGTGTGTTGTGGGGCTTTGGCGACGAGGCCGAGCTGCGCGCTGCAGGCGCCGGCGCGATTGCGCACACGCCGGCGCAACTGACGCAGTTGATCCACGCGTGAGCGCCGCGCATCGGCGATGGCGCTCGCTTGGGCGCCGCTGGCGCGCTGCGCGAGGTGATGCAACAGATTGCTCTTCACTGCCACCGGGTTAGGGTGGGGCGACCGCATCGCGTTGCCCAGTGCAACGCGTGCGTAAACGGACGTACTGTCCCGCACTGTCTGTAAGACATGCCGGAATAGGAGGGTGGCTATGCCGCAATGCCATCCTCGGTACGTGACGTGTGTGTTAAGTTTCGCGGCTTTTACAGGGAGGCCATCATGAAAGAACGTCAACGCCGCACCAAGATCCTCGCCACCCTCGGACCGGCAACGGACGCGCCCGGTGTGCTGGACGCTTTGTTCAAGGCGGGCGTCAACGTGGTGCGCCTCAACTTCAGCCACGGCGACCCGTCCGGACAGGCCAAGCGTGCCGCCGAAGTGCGTGCCGCCGCTGCACGCGCCGGTGCCGAAGTGGGCATCCTGGCCGACCTGCCGGGCCCGAAGATCCGTATCGAACGCTTCGCCGAAGGCAAGATCAAGCTGACCATGGGCGCGCGCTTCGACCTGGTGGCCGATGCCAATGCGCCGGCCGGCGACCAGAATCAGGTGGGCGTGAGCTACCTGGGTCTGCCGCAGGACGTGGCGGCCGGCGATGTGCTGCTGCTCGACGACGGCCTGGTGCAGTTGCAGGTCACCGACGTGCAGGGCGCACGCATCGTCACCACCGTGCTCAACGATGGCGTGCTGTCCGACCGCAAGGGCTTGAACAAGCAGGGCGGCGGTCTGTCGCTGGGCGCGCTGACCGAGCGCGACAAGGAGCTGATCGGCATCGTCGCCAAGATCGGCGTGGACTTCATCGCGGTGTCGTTCTGCCGCAATGCGCAGGACATGCACGACGCGCGTCAGATCGCCCAGCAGCACGGCTGCGATGCGCAGCTGGTGTCCAAGATCGAGCGCACCGAAGCGATCGAAAATCTGGTCGAAATCGTCGAAGCCTCTGACGTGGTGATGGTGGCGCGCGGCGATCTGGGCGTGGAAATCGGCGATGCCGAATTGCCGGGCCTGCAGAAGAAGATCATTCGCGAGTCGCTGGCGCAGAACAAGGTGGTGATCACCGCCACGCAGATGCTGCAGTCGATGGTCGAAAGCCCGATCCCGACCCGCGCCGAAGTGCTGGACGTGGCCAACGCGGTCATCGACGGTACCGACGCGGTGATGTTGTCGGCCGAAACCGCCGCCGGCGCCTATCCGGTGCGCGCGGTGGAAGCGATGGCACGCATCTGCCTGGGCGCCGAGCACCAGTTCGAATTCGATACCGACTTCGAAGCGGCGCAACGCAACCTGCAGCGCGCCGATCAGGCGATCGCCATGGCGACCATGTTCCTGTCCGAGCACATCGGCCTGGGCGGCGTGGTGGCGTTGACCGAATCCGGCGGCACGCCGCGCTTCCTGTCGCGCTTCCGCTCCAACATGCCGATCTACGCCTTCACCCGTCACGATGGCGCGCGTCGCCAGATGGCGATGATGCGCGGTGTGTTCCCGATCAGCTTCGACAGCCGTGGCCTGACCCCGCGCGAAGCCGCACGTGCGGCCATCCGCCTGCTGGTGGAAAACGAGCGCATGGGCCCGGGCGACCGCGTGGTGTTCACCAGCGGCGAGCACATGGAAATGCACGGCGCCACCAATACGCTGCGCCTGCTGGAAGTGGGCGAAGACGGCCGCGCCACCGGTCTGGGCGAGCTGTAACGCACTGCCGGCCATCCGCGGACGTCGATTGACGTCCGCGGCGGGTTGAACAGCACGCATCCTGTACAGCGGCGGCCTTCGGGTCGCCGTTGTGCTGTGTGCGGTTCGGTGCGTCAGGTGTTATGGCATTCGGCATGCACTGGCCTGCGTGCCGTGTGGCGTACGCACCGCGGGTGCGTTGCATGTCGCTGATCGCACACGCATTCCATCGTGCGTGGCTTGATTCAGCTGGCCTGGATCATCGGCGGCATCTGCTTGGCGGCCATCGCGCTCCAAGCGGCGGCGATGCTGCCGGTAAAGCGGCTGTCGCGCGGCACGTCTTCGCAGGCACGCGACCTGTACCCGTCCACGTGTTGACGTGATCGATCGACGCGACAACCGCGATGCCGGCACGTTCGACGCACACGATTGCGCATGCAGATCGGCCGTTCTACGCGCGCTGCTGCGGTGATCGCGGCGCAAGTGCAGGGCTGCCTGCAACATGGCGGTCATGCATGCCGACGCGATGGCCGCATGCGCTTGTGCAAGCGATGGCAATCACGCGACACATCGACCCTGCCTTCTGCAGCGCGATGCGAGCGGCGCCACACATCCTGTCACGCAGGCAAGGTGTAATCGGTTGCAGGCATTCCGTGAAGGAATGTGTACGACTTTCGTCGCTATACTTTCGTTCTCCCCCGCAGCTGCCACAGGAACTACATGAGCATCGAACAGCTTGCCGAAACCGCCCAGGCCATGGTCGCCCCGGGCAAGGGCATCATCGCCATCGACGAGTCGACCAGCACGATCGCAAAGCGTTTTGCCAGCGTCGGCATCGAGAACATCGAAGAAAACCGCCGCGCTTACCGCGAACTGCTGCTGACCACACCCAAGCTGAGCGATTACATCTCCGGCGCCATCCTGTTCGACGAGACCATCCGTCAGAAGACCAAGGACGGCGTGCCGTTCGCCAAGTACATGGCCGAGCACGGCATCATCCCGGGCATAAAGGTCGACAAGGGCGCGCAGCCGCTGGCCGGCATGCCGGGCGAACTGGTTACCGAAGGTCTGGACGGCCTGCGTGCACGTCTGGAGGAGTACTACACGCTGGGCGCGCGGTTCGCCAAGTGGCGTGCGGTCATCAACATCGGCGAAGACATCCCGTCCGGCACCTGCATCGAAGCCAACTCGCATGCGCTGGCGCGTTACGCCGCGCTGTGCCAGGAGCAGGGCCTGGTGCCGATGGTCGAGCCGGAAGTGATCATGGACGGCAGCCACGACATCGAGACCTGCTACGAAGTGACCGAAGCCACGCTGCGCTCGCTGTTCGGCGCGCTGTATGAGCAGAACGTCGTGCTCGAAGGCACCATCCTGAAGGCCTCGATGGTCATCTCCGGCAAGGGCTGCGAAGAGCAGGCCAGCGTCGAGGAAGTGGCCGAGTCGACCGTGATGTGCCTGAAGTCGACCGTGCCGGCGATCCTGCCGGGCATCGTGTTTCTGTCCGGCGGTCAGACCGATGAGCAGTCCACCGCGCACCTCAACGAAATGCACCAGCTCGGCAACCTGCCGTGGCCGCTGAGCTTCTCCTACGGCCGCGCGATGCAGCAGGCTGCACTGCAGTTGTGGGCCAAGGACATGACCGGCAACTTCGCCAAGGCGCAGCAGATCATCTATGAGCGCGCCAAGGAAAACGGCCTGGCCGCACTGGGCAAGTGGAAGGGCTGATCGGTTGATCGCAGCCGCAAGGCCGCGTTGCCGGTAAGACCAGAACGCCGGCAGCGATGCCGGCGTTTTTTATTGGGTGTCGACGTGCGGGTTGGCTGCGCCCAGGTGCGCACCAGCCCGGCCCAACGCAGCCGCAACGCACCAAACACTGCGCCGCCATCGGGCGGGTATGGCCGGCCGGTGCCTGGATCGGCATGCACCGATGCAGTAGTTCCTCGGCGCTGTCCGCACGCGCCTGACGTTCGCTCCGTTTGTCAGCCGCTCCTGGTGCGATCGTGCGAGCTGAGGCCGTGCATCCGGACTGCTGCACAGCAGTGGCGTGTTGAAAGACGACGACGGGATTCCACTGACCAAAACGCAACGAGCGCCTTGCGGCGCTCGTCAGTGCAACCTGCATTGCGTAGCGATCAGGCGGCCGCGGTGTCCTGCGTTGCCAGTGCCTGCTGATACGCCTTGTAGGTCGCCTCGTTATAGGCCACCAGCACGATGTGCTTGGGTACCTTGTGCGAACGCTGCCAGTCGCGGGTTTCGGTCACCGCAATCCGCGCAGCCTGGTACAGCGGATAGCCGTAGATACCGCAGCTGATGGCCGGGAACGCGATCGAATGCAGCATCATCTGCTCGGCAAGTTTGAGCGACTGCCAATAACAATTGGCCAGTTGCTCCGGCTCGTTGTGCTTGCCGTCGCGCCACACCGGGCCCACGGTATGAAACACATGGCGCGCCTTTAGATCGAACCCATCGGTGATGCGGATTTCGCCGGTGGGGCAGCGCACGCCCGGGCGCACCTGCGGCAGCGCCTCGCAGGCGTGCAGCAGACGTGGGCCGGCAGCACGGTGGATGGCGCCATCGACGCCACCACCGCCCAGCAGTGATTCGTTTGCGGCGTTGACGATGACGTCAACGTCCAGTTCGGTGATGTCGCCTTGCCAGACTTCGATTCTCATAGCGCGATAGTTATGGGATTTGAATGATGAACGCGTGATGGGGTCAGGCGTTGCGGAGCCCCACGCTAGGGCCCATTCATCTCACACGCTGCGACAGCCTCCGACGGTGCCGGAGGCGCAGCAAAAGATCGGCCGGAATCGCGTTTTCGGGCGAAACAGTCGCGGCAACGATTGGAAGAATTTATCGCTGGCGCAAGCGCCTCTTGCGGCCCTGGCTGCCAAACCGCTGCCGCATCGCGCGATGCGGCGCCACCCGCGCGTTGCGCGTCAGAGCCAGCGGCGGACGCGCGTGCAGTATTCGCTGTAGGCGCGGCCGAATTCGGCGCGCAGGCGGCCTTCTTCGAACGGGATCAGATAGAACTGCAGCGCCAGCCACGGCAGCGGCAGCAACAGCACGCCCCATAGATAGCCCATCTGCACGGTCAGGCCCAGATAGCTCAGGATCAGGGCCAGATACATCGGGTTACGGGTGAAGCGGTACGGCCCGGTCAGGACCAGCTGCGAGGGATGGCCGCTCGGCAGGATGGTGGTGCGACGGCGCGCGAACAGCACAAAACAATTCACCGCCAATGCAAGTCCCAGGCAGGCGACTATGCCGCCAAGCAGTTCGATCCAGGCCAACAGGTCCGGCGGCGGCAAGGGCAGGTCGAACCGCCGCTGCAGCCAGGCGCCCAGGGCCAGCGTCGCAGCGAAGTGCACGGGCGACGTGATCTTCACCAGCCACGGCGCGCGTGCGCTGCGTGTGCCGCCGTGTCCATACGATTGCTTGCTCACCACACTCTCCCTGCAGAACGGCGGACATCCTAACGTTTCCTTGGCAGGGAGGGGAGTGCATTCATCGCAATGCAATGTGTGGCTGGGAGTACGCTGAGGCAGGACCCCTGGTGACCGCTAAAGTGGGGGTGCGGCGCGTTGCGATGGCGCGCTCTTCCATGGGGTGGAGCTCTGCTTGTCTGACGCGCACGTGCGTGCGGCTTCGCTGTCGCAATGCGATGGCATCTTGCGGTGATCGATCAGCTGGTACGGCGCGTTTCGATTGCATACCAGCCATCAGGGTTTCGACATCAGGGTTTCGAGTTGATCGCGCGATGTGCGGCGATGATGGGTGTGGCGCCTACCACCTACCACCTACCGTCTATGGCGATGCGAACTCCCCTCCACGGTTGGCTAACGCGCTGTGCCCGGTTCGGCTGCTGACTTTCTTCTCAAGGCGCTCGTCACGGCTGCGCTTGGCGCTGTTGCGCGAGCGCGATTGCTTCGGCAATCAGCAGCCCGGCATGTGGTCCGCGTTGCAACGCACTCCAGCGCGCACGATCGAAATGGTGGTCGCGCTTCGCTCAGTGGTGGCCGTGGTTAAAACGAGCAGGACTATTCCAGTCTGCCGATCGACCGCGCTTCCCATATTCCCGGTCCCGAAACAAACAAGGCCGCACCAGATGCGCGGCCTTCCAGTGTCGACCAGCCAATCGCCGATCAGGGCAGGCCAGCCAGCCAATCGTCGTCCGAGCCTTCGTTGATGTCGGCGAACAGCGGGGTGGAGAAGTAGCGCTCGCCGGTATCGGGCAGCATCGCCAGGATCACCGCGCCGGGCGCGGCGGACTCGGCCACGCGCAGCGCCGTGGCGACAGTGGCGCCGCCGGAGATGCCAGTGAAGATGCCTTCTTCGGCAGCCAGACGGCGGGCGATGGTGATCGCATCGCTGTCTTCCACGCTCAGTACCTCGTGCGCGACCTCGCGATTGAGCACCTCGGGAATGAAGTCCGGGGTCCAGCCCTGGATCTTGTGCGGCTTCCAGTCCTGGCCCTGCAACAGCGCCGCGCCAGCCGGTTCGCTGGCGGTGATGCGCACTTCCGGGCGGGCAACGCGCAGCACTTCGCCCACGCCGGTGAGCGTGCCGCCGGTGCCCCAGCCGGTGACGAAATGGTCCAGCCGGTGGCCGGCGAAGTCGCGCAGGATTTCGGCGGCGGTGGTGTTGCGGTGATAAGCCGGGTTGGCCGGATTGGCGAACTGGCTGGCCAGGAACCAGCCATGCTGCTCGGCCAGTTCCTTGGCCTTGCGCACCATGCCGCTGCCGCGTTCGGCGGCCGGGGTCAGGATGACCTTGGCGCCGTACGCGCGCATCAGCTTGCGGCGCTCGATGGAGAAGGTTTCCACCATGGTGGCGACGAACTTGTAGCCGCGCGCGGCCGCGACCATGGCCAACGCCACGCCGGTGTTGCCGGAGGTGGCTTCGACGATGGTGTCGCCGGGCTTGAGCAGGCCGCGCTGCTCGGCGTCGAGGATGATCGCCAGCGCCAGGCGGTCCTTGACCGAGCCGCCCGGATTGAACGCCTCGACCTTGACGTACAAGGTGACGTTGTCCGGGGCGAGGCGGTGAAGTTTGACCACCGGTGTGCGGCCGATGGTGTCGAGGATGTTGTCGTACAGGGCCATGGGGTCTCCGTCGATTCAGGCTGCGTGGGCCAGTGTGGGCGTGTCGGGCGTTGCGATGGGTGAGTGTGGCAGCGGCGCGCTGAGCGGTGCAGCGCCAAACCAGTGCAGCGCCGGCGCCAGCGCGGTCACTTCGCCCAGGATCAGCAGAGCGGGCGCCTGCACCTTGAACTGCCGTGCGCTGCTGGCCAGGGTGGCGAGCGTGCCGGTGATCACCCGTTGCTGCGGGCGCGAGCCGTTTTCCACCAGGGCGAATGGCGTGGTGGGCGCGCGGCCGGCCTGCAGCAGGCGCTGCTGGATACCGTCCAGGCCCGCCACGCCCATGTAGAAGGCCAGCGTCTGGCGCTCCTGGCCCAGCGCGTGCCAGTCCAGTGTGTCCAGCGAATCCTTGCAGTGCGCGGTGATCAGGCGCAGCGACTGCGCGTGATCGCGATGGGTGAGCGGGATGCCGGCATAGGCGGCGCAAGCGATGGCGGCAGTGATGCCGGGGACAACCTGAAAGCCGATGCCGTGCGCGCGCAGGAATTCCAGCTCTTCGCCGCCACGGCCGAACACGAACGGGTCGCCACCCTTCAGCCGCACCACCCGGCGCCCGGCGCGGGCATGTTCCAGCATCAGCGCATGGATCTGTTCCTGGCGGGTGCTATGGCCTTGCGCGGCCTTGCCGACTTCCACGCGCAACGCGTCGCGGCGGGCCAGTTGCAGGATCTGCGGGCTGACCAGGCGGTCGTACAGCACCACCTCGGCCTGCCGGAGCGCGCGCACCGCGTGGCGCGTGAGCAGGCCGGGATCGCCGGGGCCGGCACCGACCAGGGTCACGCTGCCGGGGGAGAGCGGCGCGACACCTGTCTGCGGCTCGGGGGAGGGCGCCGGCGCAGTTGCGGATGCGGCCGGTGCCGCGCTATGGGTCAACAAGCGGTGGCGGCTCGCTGCGGCGCGCAGGGCAGCGTTGTGTTCCAGCTGCTCGCTGGCGGCGATGGTGAGCCAGACGGGGGTATCGGGCAGCGCCAGCCAGGCGGGGTCGAAGTGGCCGGGCAGCCACCGAAGCCGGCCGGCCCTCGCCCACTGCTGCAACTGTGGGGTCAGTTGCGGGGCGCCAACCAGCGGCAGCGCCCCTGCCTGCAGCAGGTTGGCGGTGGCGCGTTCGGCATCGGCACCGCCACCGACCACCAGGACGGCACGGCCACGCAGGTCGGCAAGGAGCGGGAACGCAGAGGTCACGGACCGGGGCATCGAAAGGGAGGGCCAGACCGTAACGCCGGCTTATAGCCGTCGGAAATGACTTCATGCGCCCTAAAAATAGCGTTCGGTTATAAGCTGGGCCGTCGAACTCCTCTACAGTCCAAGTCCTTGTGGCGCCTCGCGCTTTTTTGGACATAAGCCCATGACGCTGACCCAACTTCGCTACCTGGTGGCCATCGCCGATGCCGAGCTGAACATCACGCTGGCGGCAGCGCGTGTGCACGCGACCCAGCCCGGCCTGTCCAAGCAGCTCAAGCAGCTGGAAGACGAGCTGGGCTTTTTGTTGTTCGTGCGCAAGGGACGCAGCCTGGACGCGGTGACGCCGGCCGGGGTGGAAGTGATCGAGCGGGCACGCGCGGTGCTGTCGGAAGCCAACAACATCCGCACCTACGCCGCCAACCAGCGCCGCGAAAGCCAGGGCCAGCTGACCCTCACCACCACGCACACCCAGGCGCGCTTCGTGTTGCCGCCGGCGGTGGCGCAGATCAAGCACGCCTACCCGCAGGTAAGCGTGCATCTGCAGCAGGCGGCCGAAAGCGCGGCGCTGGATCTGCTCAGCCAGGGCGATGCGGATATCGCGGTGGTCAGCACCGCCGGCGGCGAGCCCAGTGCCGGCATTGCGGTGCCGCTGTATCGCTGGCGGCGGCTGGTGGTGGTGCCGCGCGGGCATGCGCTGGACACGCGGGTGGCGCCGGACATGCAGGCGCTGTCCGAGCACCCGCTGATCAGCTACGAATCGTCCACCCGGCCGGGCTCGTCGCTGCAGCGGGCGTTTGCGCAGGTCGGGCTGGAGCCGAGCATCGCGTTGACCGCGCTGGATGCGGACCTGATCAAGACTTATGTGCGTGCCGGGCTCGGTGTGGGGTTAGTAGCCGAGATGGCGGTCAACGCCCAGGACGAGGACCTGCGTGCCTGGCCGGCGCCAGCGCCGATCGCCGAGTGCATCGCCTGGGCGGTGCTGCCGCGCGACCGGGTGCTGCGCGACTACGCGCTGGATCTGGTGCACGTGCTGGCGCCGCAGATCGACAAGCGCGACCTGCGCCGCGTACTGGACGGCAACCAGGCGCCGAACTGGCCGCTGCCGCCGACCTGGGAATCGCTGACCCAGACCATCACCAGTTGAGCGCTACGCGATGACCGAGCCAGTACGTCCGTCCCTCAGCAGACTGTGGTCGCCCGAACCCGATGGCGGCATATCGTTGCAACTGTCGGCAAACATCGACGGACGCGAGCACGCCATGCTGACGGTGCTGGCCGACCCGCAGGACGAATCGCTGTGGGTAGCGCTGCAGGCCGGCGCAACGCCGGTGCAGATTCCGCTGGTCGTGCTGCGTCAGCTGCTGGACGTGGCAGCAGAGGACGTGCATTCGGCGGCGTGGTTTGCGCAGCAAGGGGATGAGGCCGGGATTGGAGATTAGGGAGTTGGAATTCCTAACAGCGGTTTCTGCCACGTCGTGGTGGCGCGTTACGTGCTGTTGTTGTGTCCGCTAACGCGCATTGCATGCTGCACTGCAGCGTAGAGTGGCGCGAAAATTCTCTTTGCAATCAATGTGATGCGAGCGCTGGGCAATGTGCCGCGCGTGTTGCTGTCAGTGATTCTCCCTACACGTGTCAGGGCCGTCTTAGCGGTGTTTTCGAGGCCCATCAAGTTGGGCGCGGCGCTGTCGTAAACCCTTATAGCAACCATGACGCGACACTTCGGACGTCTAGGGGTGGACGGCGCAGGACCGGCGATGCAGGTATCGCTTCACCGGTGTGATCAGTGGTGTCGTCGAAGGGTTGCTAGCGCTGTCGCATCACTGTTGCGCGAGGCTGCGCACACAGCGCGGCTGGCGCACCCGGGTCCCTGGGGAGAGGCCTGGCGTGTTTGGCGGCGGATCCGGGTCGGGAGCTCGGGTCCGCCTTTTTTTTTGCCGATTCTTTTGCCGAAATAATCGCAGCACGCGCCCGCGGCCGAGCTGGGTTGGCCGCTTTTGGCGAGCGTCAGATATTCGAATCAATGCCTGTGAAGCGACGTGCGCCAGGCCTGCTGCACATCAGCGCGGTCGCGCATCGCCACGCAGTCGCGCGCGACTGCGTCAGGCCAACGGAATACGAACCGAAAAGCAGGTGCCGCCTTCCGATCGCGGCCGTACCGTCACCTCGCACCCCAGCGTCTCGGCGGTGCGGTGCACGATCCATAGCCCGATGCCCAGACCGTCGCTGCGCGGGTCCGCCTGGCGGAACGCCTGGAAGACCTGCTCGGGCTGCTCCAGATTCAGGCCGATGCCGCTGTCGATGATCTCCACCACCGCATAGCCGGGCCGACGGCGGGTGCCGACCAGCACGCGTCCACGCTCGGTGTATTTGATGGCGTTGCCGACCAGATTGCCGATCAGGGTGGTCAGCAAGGTCGTGTGGCTGCGCACGCGCAGCGAGGTCGGCACGTGGCGCAGCGCCAGGCACTTGTCGATGGCCGGCTGGCGCCAGACGCCGAGCACCGAATGCAGCACGTCTTCCAGCTGCAGCGGTTGCAGATCCGGCATGGCGGACTTGCTTGCGGCGGCCAGCGTAGCCAGTTCGTCCAGGCTGCGACCGACCAGGCTGATCGCGTCGCGCGCAGTCACCAAGGTCGGGATGGAATCGACATTGGCATGCCGGCGCATCTTGTCGATGGCGTAAGCGGCGGTGCGCAGCGGGGTTTTCAGATCGTGCCCGGCAATGGCCATCAAGCGGCTGCGGTAGCGGTCGGATTCTTCCGCGATCAGCAGCGCACGGCGCAATTCCAGCTGCGCCATGGTCTGGCGCGCGAGCGCGCGCAGCGCTTCGACCTGTTCGTCGCTGAGCTTGCGTGGCTGACGGTCGAGCACGCAGACGGTGCCTAACGGCAGGCCGTCCGGCGTCTTCAACAGCGCACCGGCATAGAAATACAGCGGCGCTTCGCCGGTCACCAGCGGGTTGCGCGAAAAGCGGCTGTCTTCGCGCGTGTCCGGCACCACCAGCACGTCGCTGTCGAGCAGCGCATGCGCGCACATCGACTTGAACAACGGCGTCTCGCGCTCGCCCATGCCGAGCTCGCTCTTGAACCACTGGCGGTCCGCGTCCACCAGGCTGATCAGGGCGATCGGAGTCTGGCAGATGATCGACGCCAGCCGGGTGATGTCTTCGAAGGCCGCCTCGCGCGGCGTATCGAGGATGCCGTAGCTGCGCAGGGCCTGAAGGCGCAGCGCCTCGCTGGGCGGTTTGGGCGCGCAGGGAAGTGGCTCAGCCGCTGGATCGGACAGGACAGTACTCATGCGCGGGCAGGATGAATGGGATGACGCCCAAGCATAGGGCATGGCGACGCCTCGCATGCGCGCAGCCTTATACGCATCGGTAGAACTGTGACTGCCGGCCTGGACAATGGAGCGGCAGTGATATTCAGGTGATGGCCTGTGCTTCATCGATTCGGCCATGGCGGTGGCTGGTGGGGCGCAGGTCGACAGGCGGCAGCGTGCGATGTTGGTCCGCCCGGACGCCTGCGCGGGTTTGGGTGCGACATCCGGTCGCGCACCGGCCGCTCCCATCGCTCCTGCCGACATGGCGGCTTACACTGCGGCGATGCCCGCGCTTCATCGCCATCGTCTGTTGCACCTGCTCGCCTGCCTGGCAGTGGCGCTGATGCTGTTGGCGCCGTTGATCAGCCGTTGGAGCCAGGCGCGCATGCTCGAGCCGATGTGCATGAGTGGCCCGGCGCTTGGCACCAGCGCTGCAGTGCATGCGAGCCACGCGCCTGCGCAAGCGTACAGCGCAGTGCCTCGGGATCACGGCATGCCCGGCGCCCCGCAACGTGCCGGCGACCATGACGCCGCGCTGCACGGCGAAGCCTGCGACTACTGCATGTTGGCCGCGCGCCTGCTGCCCTGGCTGGCACTGCTGGTGCTGTGTCTGCTGCAGCGACGTCCGGTGCCGATACCGCTGCCTGCCGCGGTGCGGGCATGGTCGGCCTTGCGTTGGACCGCCCTCGGAGCGCGTGGGCCACCGTTGTACGCCTGAGCCTTGCCCCGTTGCGGGCGTCCGTTCTGCTGCAGCCTGTCTGCGCCTGATGCGTTGGCGTGCCTGCGCGCACGCGATGGACGACGCATTCTTTTGAACGAAGCCGGTGCTCGCCCTGTGGGGCGGGGCACGGCGGCATTGCCGTGGTGTCACGGCAAAGGGTTGGTCATGCGGTTACGGTTGTTGAAAACGATGTGGTACGCGCCGTCGTTGGCGCTGGTGTGTGGCCACGCCTGGCAGGTGCAGGCGCAGGATGCGGCATTGACGCTGGGCAAGGTGCAGGTGAGCGAGCACGCGCAGCGCACGCCGAGTACGGCGCGCGTGCTGAGTTCGGTGGATGTGATCGGTGGTGCGCTGCTGCACGATCAGCACGTGGATTACAGCTGGGAACTGCTGATGCGCGCGCCCGGCGTGCAGGTGACCCAATTCCGCATGGGCACCGATGCAGGGCGGTTTTCGTTCCGTGGTTTCAATGGCGAGGGGCGGATCAACGCGGTCAAGCTGCTGATCGACGGCATCCCCAGCAACGACAACGCCGGTGCCATGCCCTATCTGGATGCGGTGTTTCCGCAGGACATCAGTGCGATCGAAATCGTGCGCGGTACCAACGATGCGCGGTATGGCTTGAACGCCATCGCCGGCAGCGTGGATGTGCTGACCCGCACCGGTGGCAACGATGGCCGCCTCAGCGTGACCGCGGGCAGTTTCGGTGCGCGCGAAGTGCAGCTGGGCAAGGGATTCGAGCGCGGCCCGTGGAGCCAGAACTATGTGCTGGCCTGGCGCGATTCCGATGGCTATCGCGCGCACGCCGATGCGCGCAAACGCAGCGTCACCGGCAAGTGGTTCTACACCGACCCGGATGGCGCCTTCCGTGCCGGGCTGACCACGCGCTACTACGACAACCACGCGCTGGAGGCGGGGTATCTGGATGCGGCCAGCGCGCGTGCGGCGCCGCGCAGTTCGCCGGCCTATGCGCAGGACGATCGCAGCGAGCGCCGTGTGCGTCAGACCGCATTGCATGCCGATGGCACGCTGGGCGCGGATGCGCAGTGGAGCGCAAAGGCCTACCAGAACGACTATCGCAATCAACGCTGGGTGCGTTTTTCCGCGGCCGGCCTGCAGCAGGAGCGCGATACCGATGAAACCCATCGCGGCGTGCTGCTGCGCGGCAACTGGCAGCCCGACTGGGGCCTCTGGAATGCGGCGCTGGAAGCTGGTGCGGATGCGCAGTGGCAGGACAACCGGTCGCAGCGCTACCGCACCGTCGCACGCGTGCGCGGCGCGCAACTGCGCGACTGGAACTACGATCTGCACACCCAAGGTGCCTATGTGCAGGCGGTGCTGAGCCCGGTCGACCGTTTGCAACTGGTGCCGGGGTATCGCATCGATCGTGTCGATGGCACCTTGCACGACCTGCTGGCCGGTGTCTGGGCGCCGAGCTACGACTACGGCACCATCAAGCAACCCAAGTTCAGTGCCAGCTACCGCGTGGGCGAACAGAGCAGCGTGTACGCCAACTGGGGACGCACCTTCCAGATCGGCAGCGGCGATGGTGCCTACCGTCGCCAGCCGGGCAATCTCGGGCCATCGATCAACGATGGCTGGGAAGCCGGCTTCAAATTCGCCCCGTCGGCACTGCTGGATGGGCGGGTGGCGTATTGGGAACAACGTGCGTCTGGCGAAGTGGCCACCATTCTCGGTGTCAATGGCGTGGCCGGCATCGGCGATGTAGCCAACGTCGGGCGGACGCTGCGGCGCGGTTGGGATGCGCAACTGAACCTGCAGCCTGCCGAGCATTGGCGTGCGTGGATGTCGTATTCGCGGCAGAAGGCCAGCATCGCCACGCCCGACCCCAGCGCGCCGGCCACGCGCGGCAAGGAGATCGAGAACGTGCCGCACTGGTTGGCCACTGCCGGGCTGGAGTGGCAGGTGAGTGCAGCCGTGCAGCTCAGCGCCTGGGGCAATGCGCAGGGCGATTACTACCTGGAGCGCAGCAATACCCTGGGTCGCACCGGCGGCTATGCCTTGCTCAATCTTGGCGCGCGCTGGAACGTGGATGCGCGTAATGCGCTCAGCGTGCAATTGCGCAATGTCACCGATCGCGCCTATGTGTACGCGTGGTACGACAGCGGTAGTTCCGGCTATTCGCCAGGCGATGGCCGCGCGCTGTCGGTGTCCTGGGATTGGAGTTTCTGATGCGTACACACACTGGGACCGCCAGCGTCGACATCCTGCCGCGCGATGGCCGCTGGCGGTTCTATCGGGCCGTGTGGCGCTGGCATTTCTATGCCGGGCTGCTGGTGCTGCCTTTCATCATCTGGCTGGCGCTGACCGGCGCGGCATTTCTGTATCAGGATGCCATCGATCGCACCGTGCACCATGGCTTGAAAGTGGTGCCGGTGGGTGTGGCGCGCGCATCCGCACAGCAACTGGTGGAGGTGGCGCAGCGCGAGGAGGGTGGGACGTTGTTCCGCTACACCACGCCCAAACGCGCCGATGTCAGTGCCGAGATCGGCCTGGTGGACGCGCATGGCACCCGCACGGTGGTGTATGTGGACCCGTATCGCGTGCGTGTGCTGGGTCGCTTGCCCGAGCACGGCACGCTGGCCTGGACGATTCGCCGGCTGCACAGCCTGGAGTTGATCGGCCCGTTCGCGCGGGGGCTGATCGAAATGGCGGCGGGGTGGGCGATCGTGCTGGTGCTCACGGGTGTGTACCTGTGGTGGCCGCGCGGACGGCGTGGTGGGGTGGTCAACGTCCGTGGCACGCCGACACAGCGGCTGTTCTGGCGCGACCTGCACGCGGTGACCGGTGCCGGTGTGGGTGCGGTCCTGTTGTTTCTGGCGCTCACCGGCATGCCGTGGTCGTGGCTGTGGGGCGCACAGGTCAATCGTTGGGCCAACGGGCATGATTTTGGGTATCCGGCCGGGCTGCGGGTGCAGCAACCGATGTCGGAGCAGCGCCTGACCGACAGTGGCGAGCCTGCGTGGTCGCTGCGGCAGGCGCGGTTGCCGGAATCTGCTGTGCCTGGTGCGCTGGATGAGCGATTGCATGACAGCCAAGCGGGTGGGCTGCACGCGGCTGCAGTGCGTGCGGCCGACCCGCACCCCAACCCCCGGCCCGCGCTAGCAGCGTGGGCGCTCCAAGTCACGCGTGCCAGTGGCGCACAAACAGTGCATTCTCGCCCCGAGGAGAGAGGGGCTAACTTCGACCGTGCTCATGCACAGCATTCGGAGTACTCGGAGCACTCGGAGTACTCGGAGTACTCGGAGCACTCGGAGCACTCGCAGTATTCGCAGCATTCAGATCACTCACAGCATTCGGCGCACTCAGAACATTCAAGCCAGTCAGAATATTCAGTCCATGCAGCGCACGGTGGCGCCGGCAGTGTCGCTGCGCCGGGCATGGGCGCAATTGGTCTGGACGCGGCGATGGCGCGGTTCGATGCGCTCGGCATTGCGCCGGGGTATAGCGTGTCGCCGCCGCGTGGTGCGCGCGGTGTGTATACGGCATCGGTGTATCCGGCCGATCTGCAGCAGCAACGGGTGATCCATCTGGATCAGTACAGCGGCGCGGTGCTGCTGGACATGCGTTATCGCGACTACGGGCCGGTGGGGCGTGCGCTGGAATGGGGCATCAATGTGCACCTGGGCCAGCAATACGGCACTGCCAATCAGTTGATCCTGCTGGTTGCCTGCGCGGCGATCGTGCTGTTGTGCGTCAGTGCCGCGGTGATGTGGTGGAAGCGGCGGCCGGTGGGTGGCCTGGGCGTGCCGCCGTTTCCCGCCGACCCACGCACCCTGCGCGGATTGCTAGTGCTGCTGGTGCTGTGCGGGTTGCTCTTTCCGCTGGTCGGGCTGTCGTTATTGCTGATGTGGTTGTTCGATCGTTACTGGATGCAACGCGCGCAAGCGAATGCTGTGGCGTGATGCGATGGCTGCGCGTGTCGCTATCGCTACACGTGTCGCGATTGCATCTCTCAGCCGCTGCAGCTGTAGCTACAGCTCGCGTCGATGTCGTCTGTGTTCGCGGTGCTGTGACCAGCATTGCCGCGCTCTTCGGCAAAGAGCACGCCTTTCTCGATCCTGCGATCTTGCTGCAACGACGGCGCGATGCCTCGCATGTGTTACGGCCACCACAGCCCACCAGAAAAATCGCCAGGCGTTGCGCTGTCTGCCACGCGAACAGCACGCAGAAACCAGGCATCTCGCGTCGCGACGCTCTACATAGCGCGCGATGTGTAGCTCAACTCAGATGTCCTCGTGAATCCCGCACTCGCGCTTGAGGCCGAAGAAGCGGGTGTCTTCTTCGCGCATGCCCGGTTCCCAGCGGCGGGTGGTGTGGAAATCGCCGATCGAGACGTAGCCCTGTTCCCACAGCGGGTGATACGGCAGGTCGTGCGCCTGCAGGTATTGCCACACATCGCGGTCGGTCCAGTCGGCGATCGGGCTGATCTTGTAGCGGTCGCCACGCTTCTGCACGATCGGCGTCTGTGCACGTCCACCGGACTGGCTACGGCGCAGGCCGGTGAACCAGGTGCCGACATTGAGCTCGTCCAGTGCGCGCCGCATCGGCTCGACCTTGCGCAGGTTGTTGTACTGGTCGATGCCGACCATGCCCTGTTCCCACAAGCGGCCATGGCGCGCTTCCATCCAGGCGCGGCTGACCAGCGGGCGATAGACCTTGAGGTTGAGTTTGAGCCGGTCGGTCAACGCGTCGGCAAAGCGATAGGTTTCCGGAAACAGATAGCCGGTATCGATCAGGATCACCGGAATATCCGGGCGCTGCTGGGTGAGCAGATGCAGCGTCACCGCCGATTGCGCGCCGAAGCTGGACGACAGCGCGGCGTCCTGCGGGCCATGCTCTAGCGCCCAGGCCACGCGTTCGTCGGCACGCAGGGTTTCCAGCTGCGCGTTGAGCGCGTCCAGATCGTCCAACGCGGAAGAGGTGATCGATGCAGCAGGCAACGCGGTCATGCGAGCAGTTCCAGGTCGAGGTGACGGTGCGTGGGGTAGGGCGGCAGGGCGATCAGGCCACTGCGGTGCAGGAAATCGCCGAAGCCTTCGTCGCTGGCCTGGTCGCGTTCGGCGGCGTAGCGAGCCAATAGCGGGTCCAGCGCGGCCAGGATCTCTGCTTCAGTGATGTTTTCGCGATACAAGGTGTTGAGCCGTTGGCCGCGACGGTCGCCGCCCAGCATCAGGTTGTAGCGGCCGGGCGCCTTGCCCACCAGCGCGATCTCCGCCAGATATGGACGCGAGCAGCCGTTGGGGCAACCGGACAGGCGCAGCACGATGGGGGTGTCGGCCAGGCCGTGTTGTTCCAGCAACGGTTGCAAGGCCGCGCTGAAGTCGGACAGATAACGCTCGGCTTCGGCCATCGCCAGGCCGCAGGTTGGCAGTGCCACGCAGGCCATCGCGCCGCGCGCCAAGGCGGTGCCGGCATGGTTGCCCGCATCCAGCGCGTACTGCGCAACCAGCGCATCGATCTGCGCGCGCTGCTGTGCAGGGACGCCGGCGATGACCAGGTTCTGGTTGGGCGTCATCCGGAACTCGCCCACGTTCAACTGCGCAATCGCGCGCAGCCCGCTCAGATGCGCGGCGGTGTCGGTGTCGGCAATGCGGCCGGCCGGTAGCGACAGGGTCAGATGCCACAGGCCGTCTTCGCCTGCGACCCAGCCATAGCGGTCGCCGTTGTGGTCGAACGCAAACTGCCTTGCAGGCTGCAACGAAAAACCGGCACGGCGTTGGATCTCGGCCACGATGGTGTCCAGGCCATGATCGTCGATGGTGTACTTGAAGCGCGCGCGCTTACGCACTGCGCGATTGCCGAAGTCGCGCTGCGTGGTGACCACGGCGGTTGCCAGATCCAGCAACTGATCGCGGGTCACAAATCCAATGACGTTGGCCACACGCGGCCAGGTCTCCGCGTCGCCGTGGCTGGCGCCCATGCCGCCGCCGATGCTGACGTTGTAGCCGAGCAGCTCGCCGTCGCGCAGGATGGCGATGAAGCCCAGGTCGTTGGCGAACACGTCCACGTCGTTGAGCGGCGGTGCGGCGAAGCCGATCTTGAACTTGCGCGGCAGATACCGATCGCCGTAGATCGGCTCGTCTTCGCTGCCGGAACCGGACACGCGTTCTTCGTCCAGCCAGATTTCGTAGTACGCACGCGTATTCGGTAGCAGATGCTCGGACACGCGCGCGGCGTCCGCGTACAGCGTGGCATGCGCCTGCGACAACAAGGGGTTGGCCGCCACCTGCACATTGCGATTGACGTCGCCGCACGCCGCCAGCGTATCGATCAAGGTGGCGTTGATCGCCTGCATGGTCGCCTTGAGTTCGCGCTTGATCACGCCATGGAACTGGAACGCCTGGCGGGTGGTGATGCGCAGCGAATGGTTGGCGTACCGCGTGGCGATGCCATCCAGCGCCAACCACTGGCTGGGCGAAATCACCCCGCCCGGCGTGCGCGTGCGGATCATGAACTGATATGCCGGCTCGAGCTTTTGCCGACGCCGCTCATCGCGGATATCGCGATCGTCCTGCTGGTAGCTGCCGTGGTACTTGATCAGCGTCTGATCGTCCTCGCGCAGCGCCCCGGTGACCGGGTCGGCCAGGCTCTGCTGCAGCGACCCGCGCAGACGGCGGCTTTCGGATTTGATGTCTTCGACAGAGTGGCTCATGGGAATCGGAAATGGGGAATAGGGAATCGTAAAAAGCGGCTTGGTCTGCCAGGAAAAGTCAGGTGAGTGCTGTACCAATTCCCGATTCCCCACTCCCGATTCCCGGCACTAATACACATCGCGCGCATATCGCCCCTCCACCTGCAATTGAGTGAGATATGCGGCGGCGTCTTCGGCGCTGCGGGCGCCGTGGGTGGTGACGACGTCCAGCAAGGCGGCGTGCACATCCTTGCCCATGCCGATGGCGCCACAGACATAGACATGCGCGCCGCCCTGCAGCCAGGCGTAGACCTCGGCGCCGCGTTCGCGCAGGCGGTGTTGCACGTAGATTTTTTCGGCATGGTCGCGCGAGAACGCCAGGTCCAGCGCGTGCAACTCGCCGCGTTGCAAGGCCTGCTGCCACTCGGCCTGATACAGGAAATCGGTATTGAAATGCTGGGCGCCGAAGAATAGCCAGTTGCGGCCCTTGGCGCCGGTTTCGGCCCGTTCCTGCACGAAACCGCGGAACGGCGCCACGCCGGTGCCCGGGCCGATCATCAGGATGTCGCGGTCGGCGTCGGCCGGCACGCGGAAGCGGGTGTTGGGTTCGATATAGACCGGTGCGGTATCGCCTTCGCCAAGCGCGGCGAGAAAACCGCTGGCCGACCCCAGATGCGCGTGCCCGTGCGCCTGGTAGTTGAGTTCATCCACCGCCAGATGCACTTCATCGCCCACGCGCTTGCGGCTGGAGGCGATCGAGTACAGCCGCGGGGTGAGCGGGCGCAACGTGTCCAGCAGGCTGGCGTGGTCCCAATCCGCCGGCCAGCGTCGCAGCACGTCGATCACTTGATGATCGGAGAGCAACGACGCCAGGCCGGCAGTCTGGGTGGGGGTGAGCAGCGCCTGCAGCTCGTCTGCGCCTGCGCGTTCGGCATGGGCAGTGAGAAACGGCCGCGACAGCTTGGTCAGTTCGCGCCGGGTGGCCAGCCACTCGTTCAAGGCCAGCGTCTGGTCGCCGACGGTGACCGCGGCATGACCATCCAGCCGCAAGGTCTGCAGCACCGCGTCCACCAGCGCCGGCGGGTTGCGATGCACGATGCCCAGCGCATCGCCGGGCTCGTAATTCAGGCCGCTACCTTCCAGCGAAAATTCCAGATGCCGCACCCGCTTGCCGGGCTGTGCATAGACGCGAAAGCCCGGGCCCTTGAAGTCGCGCCCGCTGATGATCTGGTTGGCCAGCAGCTCGGCGCCAAACGGGTGCTGGTGCGACCACGTCGGCGCCACCGGGTTGCTGCGCAACGGTGTGACCGTGGCCGAGTGCGGGGCGCTCTTGAGCAGCTCGCGCGCATGCGTGAGCGCTTGCGCGCGCCATGGGTCGGCGATGCTGTCGATGTCCAGGTCGGCTTCGCCACGCGGCTGCACGCGGCTGGCGCCGAGCTCGGCCAGACGGTCGTCGATGCGCCGCGCAATGCCGCAGAACTCCGCATAGCTGGAATCGCCCAGGCCCAGCACCGCGTACTTGAGCTCGGGCAGCTTGGGCGCGCGGCGGCCGGTCAGGAATTCGACCAGGCCGATCGCATCGTCCGGCGGGTCGCCTTCGCCCTGGGTGCTGATTACCACGTACAACAGGCGTTCGTTAGCCAGTTCGCGGGTGGGGTAGGCATCGGCGCGCAGCAGCCGCACGCTCAGCCCGGCGGCCTCGGCATCGGCGGCCAGCTGCTCGGCTTGGCGGCGCGCATTGCCGGTCTGGCTGCCGTACAGCACGGTCAGGCGCTGGCTGTCCTGCGCGGCTGCCTGCGGTTGCCCGCCCGGCAGCACCGCCAGCGAGCGCGGCGGATGACCCTGCGCCAGCCCGGCGGTGTAGCCGGACAGCCACCACAGCGCTGCGGTATCCAGGCCGTCGACCAACCGTTCCAGCAGCGCCTTGCGCTCGTCGGGCAAGGGGCTGGGCGGTAGCGCGGAACTGGCGGCGGTCATTCGGATCCAGGGGCGGGGGATTTGGATGAACGATGTTAGGGAAGCGTTCGCGCGTTCAGAAAGGATCACCCGTTATCGCGTTATGCCGCCCGCTTATTTCAAGCAGACATCTGCCCGCCACACACTGCGCTGCCTTGGCCTACCATCGGCTGGTCTTGCCCGCCGCCGCTCCCGACACCCTGATGACCCTGCCCCCGTTGTCCCATCTCGACCGGCTCGAAGCCGAAAGCATCCACATCCTGCGCGAGGTCGCCGCCGAGTTTCGGGCCCCGGTGATGCTGTATTCGGTCGGCAAGGACAGCTCGGTACTGCTGCATCTGTTGCTCAAGGCGTTTGCGCCGTCGCCGCCGCCGATCCCGCTGCTGCACGTGGACACGCGCTGGAAATTCCGCGAGATGATCGCCTTCCGCGACCGCCGCGCGGCCGAAACCGGGGTGGATCTGCGCGTGCACATCAACCCCGATGGCATCGCGCAGGACATCGGCCCGATCACTCACGGCGCCGCGGTGCACACCGACATCATGAAGACCCAGGGCCTGAAGCAGGCGCTGGAGCAGGGCGCGTTCGATGCGGCGATCGGCGGTGCACGGCGCGACGAAGAAAAATCGCGCGCCAAGGAGCGGGTGTTTTCGTTCCGCAACGCGCGCCATCGCTGGGACCCGAAAAACCAGCGTCCGGAACTGTGGAACCTCTACAACGCCCGTACCAAACCCGGCGAGAGCGTGCGCGTGTTTCCGTTGTCCAACTGGACCGAGCTGGATATCTGGCTGTACATCTACCGCGAAAAGATCCCGGTGGTGCCGCTGTATTTCGCCGCAGCGCGCCCGGTCGTGGAGCGCGACGGTGCGTTGATCATGGTCGACGACGAGCGCCTGCCACTGCAGCCGGGCGAAACCCCGCAGCTGCGCTCGGTGCGCTTCCGCACGCTGGGTTGTTACCCGCTGACCGGCGCGATCGACTCCACCGCCGACACCCTGGAAGCGGTGATCGCCGAAATGCTGGTCAGCACCAGCTCCGAACGCCAGGGTCGCATGATCGACCACGCACCCGGCGCATCGATGGAACAGAAAAAGCTCGAGGGGTATTTCTGATGGGCAGTGAATGGGAAAATGGGAATGGAGATGCCGGGACCGGGGACCGGGGACTCGGGACCCGGGAACACCAGTGTCATGCCGACGGCGCGATCGCCTCTGGCTTTTTCGGGTCCCCGGTCCCCGGTCCCGAGTCCCGAGAGAGCGACTCCATCGACACTTACCTCCAGCAGCACGAATCCAAACCGCTGCTGCGCTTCATCACCTGCGGCAGCGTGGACGATGGCAAGAGCACCTTGATCGGACGCTTGCTTTACGACAGTAAGCGCTTGTTCGACGATCAGCTGGCGGCGCTGGAAAGCGATAGCCGGCGGCACGGCACGCAAGGCGAGGGCATCGATTACGCGTTGCTGATGGACGGGCTGGCGGCCGAGCGCGAGCAGGGCATCACCATCGATGTGGCGTACCGCTATTTCGATACCGACCAACGCAAATTCATCGTCGCCGACTGCCCCGGCCACGAGCAATACACGCGCAACATGGCCACCGGCGCATCCACCGCCGATGTGGCGGTGGTGCTGGTGGACGCGCGCAAGGGCTTGCTCGCGCAGACGCGCCGGCACAGCTACATCGTGTCGTTGCTGGGCATCCGCCATGTGGTGCTGGCGGTCAACAAGATGGATCTGGTGGACTACGACGCCGATGTCTTCAGCGCCATCGCCGAGGGCTACCGCGCGCTGGCGGCGCAGCTGGGCATTGCCGATGTGCAGTGCATCCCGTTGTCGGCGCTGGCCGGCGAGAACCTGTCCAGCGCCTCCACCCGCATGCCGTGGTACAGCGGCCCGCATCTGCTGCAGCATCTGGACAGCGTGCAGATCGAGCCGCCCGAGGCCGGCAGCGGCCTGCGCTTGCCGGTGCAGTGGGTCAACCGCCCCAACTCACAGTTCCGCGGCTATGCCGGCACCATCGCGTCCGGCCAGGTGCGCGTGGGCGATGCCGTGGTGGTGGTGCCATCGGGGCGGCGTTCGCAGGTGGCTGCGGTGCTGGATGCCAATGGCGCGGTGGCCAGCGCACGCGCAGGGCAGGCGGTGACGCTGACGCTACGCGACGAGATCGATATCAGCCGTGGCGACATCGTCGCCGCCATCGACGACCCGCCGGAAGTGGCCGACCAGTTCGCCGCGCATCTGCTGTGGATGGACGATGCCGCGCTGCTGCCCGGCCGCCCGTACTGGCTCAAGATCGGCACCCGCACGGTCACCGTGAGCGTCAGCGAGATCAAGCACAAGGTCGATGTGAATACGCAGGAGCGGCTGGCGGCCAAGCGGCTGGAACTCAACGAAGTGGGCTACTGCAATCTCGCCTTGGACGAGCCCATCGCCTTCGCGCCGTACGCCCGCAACCGTGCGCTCGGCGGCTTCATCCTGATCGACCGGCAAAGCAATGCCACCGTGGCCGCGGGCACGCTGGAGTTTGCGTTGCGCCGCGCCGGCAATGTGCATTGGCAGCATCTGGAGGTGGACCGCAGCGCCCGTGCGCGCATCAAGGGCCAGGCGCCGCGCGTGCTGTGGTTCACCGGCCTGTCGGGGGCGGGCAAATCCACTGTCGCCAACCTGGTCGACAAGCGCCTGCATGCCTTGGGCTATCACACCTTCATCCTGGATGGCGACAACGTGCGCCATGGGCTCAACCGCGATCTGGGCTTTACCGACGAAGACCGCGTGGAAAACATCCGCCGCGTGGCCGAAGTGGCGCGCCTGATGGCCGATGCCGGCCTGATCGTGCTGGTCAGTTTCATCTCGCCGTTCCGTGCCGAGCGGCAACTGGCGCGCGAGCGTTTCGATACGGGCGAGTTTGTCGAAGTGTTCGTGGATGTGCCGCTGGCGGTGGCGGAAGCGCGCGACGTGAAAGGGTTGTACCGCAAGGCGCGGGCCGGGCAGATCCCCAATTTCACCGGAATCGACTCGCCGTACGAGGCGCCCGAGACGCCGGAGATCCATCTTCACGCCGATGGTGAGAATGTAGAGGCGCTGGCGCGCCACGTGCTCGAGTTTCTGGGGCTGGAGCGCTGAGCGCAGGCATCAGGACGTGGCACCCCGTCTCCCGCGTAGTGCGCGTGGCGCCAGACCCCAGCGTGGAGTGACCGCGCGGGTTTGCGCCATCGGGCGTGCCCGGGCGGTGGTATGCAGTGTCGAGGGCCGCGCCGACCAGCGCATCATGACGACGACAGCAAGGGTCGTTGGTCATGGTGCAAAGCGCGCCCTTTCTGTCAACGCATGGCGGTGAGGTCGGTACACTTTCGCGGTACCCCGCCAGGATGTTCTGATGCTTGTTCTGCCCAGCGCGCGCAGTTGCGCCGCGCTCTTGTTGGCCGTATGGCTGTCCGGTTGTGCCCGCCAGGCCAGCGCGCCGGCCGCTGCCAAGCCTATCCCGGTGGTGGTGCAGCCGGTGGCGGTGCAGCCCTGGAACTCCACCGTGCAATCGATCGCCACCGTACGTGCGCGCGAATCGGTCGCGCTCACTGCAGCGGTCAGCGATGTGGTCGAGCAGGTCAATTTCGACAGCGGCGATGAGGTCAAGGCGGGGCAGTTGCTGCTGCGGCTGCGCGGCAATTCGCAGCAGGCCGCGTTGACCGCCGCGCAAGCCACCTTTGAGGAAACCGACCAGCTCTACCGTCGCCAGTTGAGTCTGGTTGGCCAGCAATTGGTCGCCAAGTCCACGGTCGACACCCAGCGCGCCCTGCGCGACGCGGCGCAGGCGCGGGTGCAGCAGATGCGCGCGGAAATCACCGACCGCGAAGTGCGCGCGCCGTTCTCCGGCGTGCTGGGCATCCGCCAGATCAGCCCGGGGTCGTTGATCACCTCGACCACCGTGATCGCCACGTTGGACGATGTGGCGCGCATGTACGTGGATTTTCAGGTGCCGGAATCGCAGTTCGGCCTGGTGCAGCTCGGCAATACCGTCAATGGCACCGCGGCGGCGTATCCGGGTGCGCGCTTCGACGGCATCGTTGCCGCGATCGATTCGCGCATCGACGAGACCACCCGCTCGGTGACCGTGCGGGCCGATTTCCCCAACGACGATCGGCGCCTGCGTCCGGGCATGCTGCTGGATGTGCGGCTGCTGCAGCCGGCGCGGCAGGCGCTGGTGATCCCGGAGATTGCGGTGGTGCAGGTGGGGCGCGAGTCGTACGTGTTCCGGGTCAAACCCGACAGCAGCGTGGAGCGTGCCGATGTGCGGCTGGGCGAGCGGCGCGATGGCAAGGTGGAGGTTCTGGAGGGCGTCACGGCCGGTGAGCGCATCGTGGTGGACGGCACCGGCAAGCTGCGTCCGGGCCTGAAGGTGGTCGACCAGGCCGCGCCCGCGTCGGTGCGTCCGCAGGCAGCGGCACAATGAAGCTCTCCGACCTGTCCATTACCCGCCCGGTGATGGCGGTGGTGATGAGTCTGTTGCTGATCGTGCTGGGAGTGATGTCGTTCACCCGCCTCACGCTGCGAGAACTGCCGGCGATCGACCCACCCATCGTCTCGGTGGATGTGGAATACACCGGCGCCTCGGCAGCGGTGGTGGAAAGCCGCATCACCCAGGTGCTGGAAGACGCGCTGGCCGGTATCGAGGGTATCGCCACCATCGAAGCGCGCAGTCGTAACGGTTCGTCCGACATCAGTATCGAGTTCGTGCAATCGCGCGATGTGGAAGCGGCCGCCAACGACGTGCGCGATGCGGTCAGCCGCGTCTCCGACCGCATGCCCGACCAGGCGCGCCCGCCGGAAATCTCCAAGGTCGAAGCCGACGCCGACCCCATCCTGTGGCTCAACATGAGCTCCAGCACGATGGACACGCTGCAGCTGTCCGACTACGCCGAGCGCTATGTCGTTGACCGCTTTTCCAGCCTGGATGGCGTGGCGCAGGTGCGCATCGGCGGACGCCAGCGCTATGCGATGCGCATCTGGCTGGACCGCGACCAACTGGCCGCACGCGCACTCACCGTGGCCGATGTCGAAACGGCGCTGCAGAACGAAAACGTGGAGTTGCCGGCCGGCAGCATCGAATCGGCGCAGCGCGATTTCACCTTGCGTGTGGAGCGCAGCTACCTCAAGCCGGAAGATTTCGCCAAGCTGCCGCTCAGCAAGGGCGAGGGCGGCTATGTGGTGCGCTTGGGCGACGTGGCCAAGGTGGAGTTGACCTCGGCCGAACGGCGCGCCTATTTCCAGAGCAATGGCGTGCCCAACGTGGGCCTGGGCATCGTGCGCAACTCCACCGCCAACGCGCTGGATGTGGCGCGTGAGGCGCGCGCGCAGGCCGAAGAAGTGCAGAAGTCGCTGCCGCAGGGCACCAACATCTTTGTCGCCTTCGACACCACCACCTTCATCGACGCGGCGGTGGAGCGCGTCTATCACACCCTGATCGAAGCGGTGGTGCTGGTGCTGGTGGTGATCTGGGTGTTTCTGGGTAGCGCACGTGCGGCGCTGATTCCGGCGGTCACGGTGCCGGTGTGTCTGATCGCAGCATTCATTGCGCTGTACGCGTTCGATTTCTCGATCAACCTGCTCACCTTGCTGGCGCTGGTGCTGTGTATCGGCCTGGTGGTGGACGATGCCATCGTGGTGGTGGAAAACATCCAGCGCCGCATCGATCTGGGCGAGCCGCCTTTGGTGGCCGCCAGGCGCGGCACCGGGCAGGTGGCATTCGCGGTGATCGCCACCACCGCCGTATTGGTGGCGGTGTTTCTGCCGGTGGGATTTCTGGAAGGCAATACCGGGCGCTTGTTCCGCGAGTTGGCGGTGGCGTTGGCCGCGGCGGTGGCGATCTCGGCATTCGTGGCGCTGACGCTGACGCCGATGATGTCGTCCAAGCTGCTGCGCTCGCACAGCGTGGCCAAACCCAATCGGTTCCATCATTGGTTCAACGGGCGCATGCAGGCGGTGTCCGGCGCGTACGGGCGCTCGCTGGAGCGTCACGTGCACCGCACCTGGATTTTCGCGCTGCTCATGCTGCTGGCCTTGGGCGCCAGCGCCTGGTTGATGAGCCGTATTCCGTCCGAACTGGCGCCAGCGGAAGATCGCGGCAATTTCCAGATCATGATCGACGGCCCCGAAGGCGCCGGCTTCGATTACACCGTCGGGCAGATGCATCAGGTCGAAGACATCCTGCGCCCGTACGTGGGCCCGGACAAACCCATCGTGCGCGCCAACCCGCGCGTGCCCGGCGGCTTCGGCAGCAGCGAGGAAATGCACACCGGCCGCGTCAGCGTGTTCTTGCAGGACTGGGAAAAACGCACACGCCCCACCACCGAAGTGGCCGATGAGCTGCAACAAAAGCTCAGCGTGCTCAGCGGCGTGCGTGCGCGCACGCAGGTCAGTGGCGGCCTGGTGCGCAGCCGTGGCCAACCATTCCAGTTGGTGCTCGGTGGCCCGGACTATGCCGAGATCGCGCAGTGGCGCGACCGCATCCTGCAGCGCATGGAAGCCAATCCCGGCCTGGTCGGCCCGGACTCGGATTACAAGGAAACCCGCCCGCAAATGCGCGTCAACATCGACCGCCTGCGCGCGGCCGATCTGGGCGTGCCGGTGACCGCCATCGGTGGCGCGCTGGAGGCGATGATGGGCTCGCGCCGCGTCACCACTTTCGTCGACAACGGCGAGGAATACGACGTGATGCTGCAGGCCGGGCGCGAAGGCCGCATGTCGCCGGAGGACCTTACCGCCATCCGCGTGCGCTCCAGCCGTGGCGAGCTGATTCCGCTGTCCAACCTGGTGAGCTTGAGCGAAGTGGCCGAAGCCGGCACCTTGAACCGCTTCAATCGCCTGCGCGCGATCACCATTACCGCTGGTCTGGCGCCGGGCTACCCGTTGGGCGATGCCATCGCCTGGGCGCAGCAGGCCGCGCAGGAAGAACTGCCGGAATACGCGCAGCTGGACTGGAAGGGCGAATCGCGCGAATACCAGCAATCCGGCAGCGCGGTATTGCTGACCTTCGGCATGGCCTTGCTGGTGGTGTATCTGGTGCTGGCTGCGCAGTTCGAAAGCTTCGCCCATCCGCTGGTGATCATGCTCACCGTGCCGCTGGCGGTGCTGGGTGCATTGGTCGGGCTGTGGCTCACCGGCGGCACGCTCAACCTGTTCAGTCAGATCGGCATCGTGATGCTGGTGGGCCTGGCGGCGAAGAACGGCATTTTGATTGTGGAGTTCGCCAATCAATTGCGCGACGAAGGCCGCAGCGTGCATCAGGCCATTGTGGAATCGGCCTCGGTGCGGTTGCGCCCGATCCTGATGACGTCGATCGCCACGGTGGTCGGCGCGATTCCGCTGGTAGTGGCCGGCGGGCCCGGCTCGGCCAGCCGCGCCACCATCGGTGTGGTGGTGATCTTCGGTGTGTCGCTGTCCACGTTGCTGTCGCTGTACGTGGTGCCGGCGTTCTACAGCCTGATCGCCCCGTACACCAAGTCGCCGGAAGCGGTCGCACGCGAGCTGGAAACCCTGGAGGCAACCACGCCATCGGTGGGCGGGCACGCATAAGCGCGGCCGTCAGCGCCTGCGTCTCTTTCCGCTTCATCCCATCGCATTTTGGAGAGCGCGCAACTCCAGAAGCAGGCCCTTTGTCGCAGCCGTTTGGGCAACAGGATCAATGCTGGTTGCAGTATTACTGCGCAGTTGGTGCGGCGCGCAAGTTGATCGCTCTGTATTGCCTCTGATTGCCGTAACGCGGTCCGTTCTTCTCGAACGTGGCGCAGAGCCGATCCTCTCCGCAAGGGGCCAAGTCCGCGCGTGCGACTCGCTCCCAATAATCGATCGAGGCGCGAAGCTGCACCAGCTCGTTGCGTTTCTCATCGATGATGCCAATCGAGTAAGCCACCGCACCAAGGCCCAAGACGCCCGACACCAACAGAGCGATCGATGCGATCCACATGCGCCGCGTTGCCGTTGTTTCCAGAGAGTGCTGCGCGTGGACGTAGCGCTGGGTGGCCTGCTGGACCGCCTGCTC
>NZ_MDEE01000025.1 GCF_002939865.1 Xanthomonas dyei | reverse complement strand
AAATGGCGAAACTCCGAAGATCCAAACGCGATTCTCCGGAACGATGCGGACATTCTGCCCTCTTAGGCCTCGTTGTTCAGACCTTCCTTAGCGAATTCGATCGGCAGCTGGCCAGCGCACCGGTTGCGCAATGGAAGGCCTATCTCCGTTTCCATGCCATCGATGGCGCTGCCGGATTGTTGAGCAAGCCATTTGTCGACAATAGCTTCGCCTTCCATGCCACTGCACTGTATGGCCAGCCCGAGCAGCAAGCACGGTGGCGACGCGTATTGACCGACGTCAACACTGCGATGGGCGAAGGTCTGGGGCAGCTGTACGTCGCCAAGACATTCACACCGGACAGCAAGCGGCAGGCAACAGCGATGGTCGATACGCTGCGCACCGCATTCCGTGCACGGATCGAGAAGGCGAGCTGGATGACAGCCACCACCCGAACCCGGGCCTTGAACAAGCTGGACGCACTGTTACCCAACGTCGGCTACCCGGACACGTGGCGCGACTGGTCGGGCCTGGACCTCAAGCAGGGCGCGTATTTTGAAAACATGCGGGCGGCTGCGCGATTCAACCATCGTTACGACATGGACCAGCTGGGCAAGCCCACCGATCGTAAACGCTGGTCCATGACGCCGCAGACCGCCGATGCGTATTACGAGTGGTCGACCAATACGATCAACTTGCCGGCGGCCTTTCTGCAACCCCCGCTGTTCGATCCCGCTGCGGATGCGGCACTGAATTACGGCGGCATCGGCACCATCATCGGACATGAGCTCACCCATGGATTCGACGACGTGGGCAGTCACTTCGATGGCGCAGGCAATAACGTGGACTGGTGGACTCGCGTTGATCGTCAAAAGTTCGAAGCCCGCAGCAAACGCCTGATCGACCAGTTCGATGCCTATCAACCCTTGCCGAACCGACCGGAGTTGCACGTCAATGGTCGCCTCACGCTGGGCGAAAACATCGCCGATCTTGGCGGATTGAACATTGCCTACGACGGGCTGAAGATCGCCTTGCGCGAGCATCCTGACGATGCAGCGCCGATCGCCGGCTACAGCGCTGAACAGCGCTTCTTCATCGCCTCGGCACGCAACTGGCGCCGCACCATCCGTGAGAAACAGCAGCTCGCGCGACTGGAAAGCGACCCGCATGCACCCAGCCGCATGCGCGCCATCGCCTCGCCATCCAATATGCCGCAGTTCGCACAGGCATTTTCGTGCAAGGCCGGCGATGCGATGGTGCGGCCTGACACGGACCGCGTAACGATCTGGTAAGCGCCGCTGTACGCCCTTCCAATGCTTGAACCCACTGCACAGGCCCGCTCACGCGGGCCTGTGCAGTGGGTTCAACCGCCCAATCCCGATGACGGACGACAGCGCGCAGCTGTCTGTACAGCAGTCTGCCTTGATAGTCCGTCGCCTTGAGTTGGCCGCTCCTGTTCTTGATGCCGCCATTGGCCAGCTGACCGTCGCTCCTCATCGGTTTGCCGCTTTTTTAGGAGTATTGGCCATTACGCCACCATGTACCGCCAGCGTTTCCAGGCCTGCAATCTCCGCACCAGACACGCTGCCGCCATTGGATGAACCGCGGCTGCCAGCCAAGCCTTAACAATGCTCACACCTGGCGTTGGGATGCGCGCGCCCGCCTATGCTCGATGTCCACAATTTACAGAGACGCAGGCATGCCCTTGCTCAAGATCTCCACCCTTGCCCTGGCGCTGCTGGTGGTGCTGCCCGGCTGCAAGCGTGCGTCCGAGGAAACTAGCGCACCCGCACCGGCCACTCCATCGCTACCTGCGTCGGCAGCTGCGACTGCGATGACAAGGACATTCGACGTCAGTGAACTGGATACCACGACCACGGCCTGCAAGAACCTGGATACGTTCGTCAATGGAAAGTGGAAAACGGCCAATCCAATTCCTCCAGACCAGACCAGCTGGGGCGTGTTCAACCTGCTTGTCGAGAAGAGCTTGGCGACTCAGAAGAAGATCCTCGAAGCGGTTGCAACGCAGCCGGACAAACAGATCGACCCAGTCAAGCGCAAGCTGGGCCTGCTCTATGCAGCTGGGATGGATGAGGCCGCTATCGAGGCGGCTGGAGACCAACCGATCCGTCCGCAGCTGGATGCGATAAGCGCACTGAAATCCGGCAAGGACGTTGCCGACTACATCACCCGCCGCTATGCCGAAGGCGATGGTCAGGTGTTCAAATTCGGCGCAGGTGCGGACTTTCGCAAGGCGGACAGGCAGATTGCATTTGCCGAGGAGGGTGGTCTGGGCCTGCCGAGCAAGGAGTATTACACCGCCCCTCAATACGCAGCCATGCGTGAGGCCTACTTGGCCCATATCGCAAAATCCTTCGAGCTGACCGGCAGCAGTACCGACGCGGCTACTGCACAGGCGAAAGATGCGATGGCACTGGAAACACGCCTGGCGGCTGCTTGGCTATCGCCAACCGACGCGCGCCAACCCAAGAACAGCTACCACTTCGTCAGCGTGGCCGAAGCCGATCGGATCACCCCACATTTTTCGTGGAAAGACTTCTTCGCTGCCCAGGGCGTTGATGCGGGCTCTGGCTTTTCGCTGTCGCATCCGCGCTTTTTCGCAGAGTTCGACCGGCAGCTGGCCAGCGCGCCGATCGCGCAATGGCAGGCATACCTGCGCTTCCACACCATCTCCGCAGCGTCCGACGATCTCAGCAAGGCCTTCGTCGACAATCACTTCGCCTTCTTCGGCAAGACCCTGGCCGGGATGCCGCAACAGGAGCCGCGTTGGAAGCGCACCCTCACCGCAGTGAACGATGCGATGGGCGAAGGCCTGGGCCAACTCTATGTCGCCGAGGTCTTTACGCCAGAGGCCAAGCAGCGCGCCGCCGAATTGGTGGACACCATCCACGCCGCGCTCAAGACACGTTTGGAGAACCTCGACTGGATGAGCGCCGACACTAAAACCAAGGCGCTCGCCAAATGGAGTGCCTTCCTGCCCAAGATCGGCTACCCGGATGTCTGGCGCGACTGGTCGGGCCTGGAGATCGTGCCTGGTGCCTATTACCGCAACCTGCAGGCCGCCGCCAAGTTCAACTATCGCTACGACATCGCCCAGATCGGCAAACCCACCGATCGCAAGCGCTGGCACATGCTCCCGCAAACCGTCAACGCGTATTACAGCGCCAGCACCAATACCATCAATTTCCCGGCTGCCATCCTGCAACCGCCGTTCTTCGATGCCAAAGCCGACGATGCCCTGAATTACGGCGGCATCGGCGCGATCATCGGACACGAAGCGCTGCACGGCTTCGACGATCAGGGCAGCCAGTTCGATGGCGCAGGCAATAACCTCAACTGGTGGACCGTGCAGGATCGCAAGCGGTTCGAGCAGCGGACAGAGCGGCTGGTGAAACAGTTCGACCGCTACGTACCGCTCGCCAGCCACCCCGATGTGCATGTCAACGGAAAGCTCAGCCTAGGTGAAAACATCGCCGACCTGGGTGGCCTCAATGTGGCATACGACGCACTGCAGACCGCATTGCATCGGCATCCCGAACGTGCGACGAGCATCGACGGATACAGCCCAGAGCAACGCTTCTTCCTGGCCTTTGCACGTGACTGGCGTGGGCAGACCCGCGAGGAAAAATTGCTGGTCTATCTCGCCAGCGACCCCCACGCGCCCTTCCACCTGCGCGCGATCGCCGCTCCTTCGAACATGCCTCAGTTCGCTGCAGCGTTTTCCTGCAAAGCGGGCGATTCCATGGTCGCCACCGAAAACGACCGAGTCGTGATCTGGTAACCCAGGGCCGGGGGCCGGCTGCAAGCGATTCCACTACGAAAACCACTGCACAGGCCCGCACCCGCGGGCCTGTCGCATTCATGAAAACGGCCGGTACCGATGACCAACGGCGGCGGGCGCCTGCCTGCGCGAGGCGCAGCCTTGCTAAACTCCGCCGACTTTACTCTGGCCACCCTTCTTCTCGATGCCCACCATTCGCCCGCTTGCCCTCGCTCTTGGCTTCAGCCTGATCACGCTGCTGTCCGCCCCCGACGCCGACGCCGCTCGCAAGAAGAAGGCAGCCCCCAAGGCGCCGGCCGTGTCTGCGGCCTGCACCGATTTCTACGACTACGCCAACGCCGGCTGGCTCAAGGCCAACCCGGTGCCGCAGACCGGCGCTGTCACCGCGCTGGGCCAGCTGTCCGAGCGTGCCCTGCAGCAGCAGCGCGAGCTGCTGGATGCCTCGATGAAGGCCCCGCAAGGTAACGTACAGAAGCTGCTCGGCGACTTCTGGGCCAGCGGCCTGCATGAGGCGGCGGTGGAAAAGGACGGCTCCAACCCGATCGCTCCCTTGCTGTCGCGCATCGACGCGATCAAGAAGGCCAAGGATGTGCCCGCTTCGATCGCCGCGCTGCATCAGGTCGGTATCCCGGTCGGCTTCAACTTCGGCCCGGACGTGGACCTGAAGGCGCTGGACCGCCACATCGGCTACTTCATGCAAGGCGGCATGGGCCTGCCGGATCCGGCCTTCTACACCCGCACCGATGCCGACACCCAGGCGCTGATGGGCCGCTACCGCGCCTACGTCAAGCAGATCCTGGCGCTGACCGGCACCCCGGCCGACAAGCTCGACGCCGATGCCGCCTCCGTGCTGCAGATCGAAACCGCGCTGGCGCGTAGCGCGCAGTCGGTACAGGGCATCAACAACCCGTTCAACAACTACGCACCGATCGCCACCAAGGAACTGACCAAGCAATACAAGAACCTGCGCCTGGCCGACTTCCTGGAAGCGCAGGGCGTCAAGGACGACCTGGTGTCGATGGCCGACCCGGCGATGTTCAAGCAGCTCGACAGCATGATCGTCAGCATCAAGCCGGAGCAGTGGAAGGCCTACCTGCGCTGGCGCGTGGGCGATGCGATGGCGCCGTACCTGTCCAAGAGCTTCCACGATGCCGAGTACCAGTTCCGCGGCCGTCTACTGCGTGGCGATGCATTGCCGCCGCAGCGCTGGCAGCAGGTGCTGGACGCCATCAACGTGGCCGCCGGCCCGATGCTGGGTCGCGAATACGTCGCGCGCTACCTGAGCAGCGACACCCGCCGCCAGGCCGAAGCCATTGCCGACCAGGTGCGCGATGCACAGCTGGCCGCGCTGGAGCGTACCGGCTGGGGCAATGGCGAAGCCGTCGCCGAAGCCAAGGCCAAGCTGGCCGCGATGAAGATCGAAGTCGGCGCACCGCGACGCGATCTGGATTACACCGTGCAACCGATGGGCCGCGGCAGCTTCGGCGGCAACATGCTGATCGCCTCGACCTGGCGTCACCGCGAGGAAATGAAGCGCATCGGCAAGGGCAACGCGGACCGTCGCTGGGACGTGCTGCCGCAGCAGCCGGCAGTGGCCTACGACATCGCGCAGAACCGCCTGATCGTCACCGCTGCCGTGTTGCAGGCACCGGTGCTGACCACCAGCGGCACACCGGCGTCCCAATACGGCGCCTACGGTGCGCTGGTCGCGCACGAACTCACCCGCGCGATCGATGCCAAGGGCTCGCTGGTCGACGCCAAGGGCGAGCTGCGCAGCTGGTGGACACCTGCCGAAAAGAGCGGCTGGACCCAGCTGACCGGCAAGGTGGCCAACCAGTTCGCCGCCTACCCGTACCCGGGCGTGCCCAACGTCAAGGTCAACGGCGCGCAGACCGCCGAAGAGAACCTGGCCGACCTGGCTGGCGTCGAACTGGCCTGGCAGGCTTTCAGCAAGGCGCAACCGGCAGCCACCGAAGCCGACAAGCAGGCGTTCTTCACTGCCTGGGCCGGCCTGTGGGCGCAGCAGTTGTCGCCGAACGAAGCGGTGCAGCGCGCAAGCGCCGACATCCGCGCACCGGGCCAGTGGCGCACCAACGGCCCGCTGTCCAACCTGCCGGAATTCGGTGCAGCCTTCAGCTGCAAGGCCGGCCAGCCGATGCAGCGCATGGACGCAGACCAGATCAAGATCTGGCGCTGAGTCCCCGCACGATCGGCAAGAAAGATCGGCAACAAACAAAGAGCGCGGATTTCCGCGCTCTTTGTTTGTTTTGGGCATTCGTTCCGGAAAGTGCTTGCTCTGTTTTTCCGCTTGCTCTGTTTTTCTCGTTTGATCCATTTGGATTGATTTGCGTTTTGCTCAAGCCGTCGTTGCTTGATCTGCCCTTCGCCCGATCCGCTTTGAGCTCGATTCGCTTTTCGCTAGATCCATTTTCTGCCTAGCCAAGCCTCTCCCCGGACCTGCATTCCAGCCAGCTCGTTGCCTGATCTGCCGATCGCTAGATGCACGATTGCCTTATCTGCTTCCGACGCGATAAGCCGTCCGCCACCCTGCTCCCGTAGGAGCGGACCCGGCGGCGACAAAGCATGACCGTCAACTTCAATCGCAGCCAGGCCCGCAGCTACGGATCATGCCGACCCGGCAAACCGTCGCTTGACTTAACGCACCACGCGCAGCGGCGGCTTGCGTCCCTTTCCACCGCCACCCTTGCGGCCACCGCTGCCGCCAAACGGCGACTGGCCGCGCCAGTAGCGGATCATCAACCAGCCGAACAGCATGCCGCCCAGGTGCGCGAAGTGCGCCACGCCTGGCTGCCAGCCGGTGGCGCCCAGAAACAATTCGATCGCACCGAACACGATCACAAACGTACGTGCCTTCATCGGGATGGGTGGGAACAGCAACATCACGCGCTGATTCGGGAACAGCATCCCGTAAGCCAGCAGCAACCCGAACACACCGCCGGAAGCGCCCACCACCGGCGCACCACTCTGGGTAAACCAGGCCATCAGCAGCTGACAGAGACCAGCACCGGCCACGCACACCAGGTAGTAGGTCAGAAAACGCTTCTGCCCCCAGGTCTGTTCCAGCGGCGCGCCGAACATGAAAAGCGCCAGCATGTTGAAGAACAGATGGTTGAAGCCGCCATGCAAAAACGCGTAAGTCAGCAACTGCCACGGCATGAAGCTGGCGCCGGGCGAGAACGCATCGAACCCGTTCGAAATCGGCCACAGCATGAGCCACGACAAGGTGGAGTCGGATGGCAACACCCCGGCTCCGAGATCGCCCAGGGCCCACTGCAGCAGGAACAAACCGATATTGGCGATCAACAGTGCTTTGGTGACGGGCGGCAATTGAGGCATGGCGGCATTCCTTCTGAATGCTGTCGATGATAACGGCAGCGTTATGAAGGACCCCACACGGCCGCATCCAGCCGCTGCGCGGCCGTGGCGCGGCGTACCCGCCCCTGCACCACCTGCACCCCCTCGGCACGCAGCCGCTGGCACTGCGCGTCGTAGCCGGGCGATCCCGGCGGCAAGGCAATCCGGCCATCGCTACGAAGCACGCGATGCCAGGGCAGATCCGGGTCGTCATTACCACTGAGCACACGCGCCACCATGCGCGCACGCCCAGGCAACCCGGCACGCGCAGCGACCTCACCGTAGCCGGCCACCTGACCGGCAGGAATCGCACGGACGACATCAAGAATGCGCAGACGTGCCTGCTCGCTTGAGAGCGCTACTGGCTTTGGAGAAGCAGGCGCTGCGGACTTGGCGGATGCAAATGGACGCAACGCGGGCTGGCGAGGTTTGGACATCCGGCAAGAATGCCAGCTGACGCGACTAAGGACAGCCAACAAAACGACTGTGCTCACCACCAGGCGGGCGCGGCCGGTGCTCGATGCGGCATGTGCCACTCCGTACACTCCGGTTCTAAGCGCGCCGTCCGCACCCACCTGACGACGGCTCGCGACGTTCTTTGAGCCGTCCTAAATGACAGCAGGGCTACGGGGCTTCTGCGACCGAGCGCGTTGCCCGATGCTTTCACGACGTAAGAACTCAAAAGCCCCTCTCCCGCTGGGAGAGGGGTTGGGGTGAGGGTACGGGCGAAGCCACGCAGAGCCGAGCAAACAAAGCATTAAGCAGTGCACAACATTGAAAGCTGCGGCATCACAATCCATAGCACACGATCGGTATCGCCAAACGCAGCGTCAGCTTTGCCTAAGCACACCTACTGACCAACCGGGCCCCCAATCGCACTTCCCGCCGGAGGGGGACTAGTTGCGCTTCACGCTTCGTCTTCTGCTTACCAGTCGCGTTCTGACTACGCTCCTTTGCGCCGCCTCCATCTCTTCCCTCACGCAACTGCAGACGCTGTCGTTCATTCCGCAACACATGCCAATGCATCAATTCATCAACACGATCTCTTCCGACGACGTGGGATGGATCGCCACCGTCTCGTCGAAGTCGCGCTTGGTGGCGCCCATCTTCACTGCCACGGCAAAGCCCTGCAGCATTTCGTCGGCGCTTTCGCCCAGCAGGTGCACGCCCACCACGCGTTCTTCGTCGCCCACGCAGACAAGCTTGAACAGACTGCGTTGTGGCGAGTCGGCCAGGGCATGCAGCATCGGGCGGAAGTTGCTGCGATACACGCGTACCGCGCCGTCGTAACGCTCGCGCGCCTGTTCTTCGGTAAGTCCGACATGACCAAGCGGTGGATGCGAGAACACCACGCTCGGCACGCCTTCGTAGTCCATGCGCGCATCCGGTTGATTGCCGAACAGCCGGTCCATCAATTTACGTCCGGCTGCAATCGCCACCGGCGTCAGCCCGACCTTGCCGCCGACATCGCCGATCGCATGGATGTTGGGCACGGTGGTTGTCTGACCATCATCCACCACCACCTCGCCCTTCTCGCCCAACACCACACCCACGGCGTCCAGACCCAGACCTGCCGTGTTGGCGCGCCGGCCGACGGCGAAGAACACCTTGTCGAACACGTCGTTGCCCTGCTCGCGCGGGTGCGCCGGACGGCCATGCACGCGCAGCCCGCCCTGCGCATCGCGTTCAAGGCCGGTGGTGGCGAAACCGAAGTGCAGGCGCACACCCAAATGGCGCAGGTTGTCGGCCAACTGTAGCGTCAGTTCTGCATCGAAGCGTTCCAGCAAGCGGTCGCCCTGGACATACAGATGCACGCGACTACCCAGCGCCTGCAGCAAACCGGCAATTTCCACCGCGATATAACCGCCGCCGATGATCGCCACGTGCGCAGGTGCATGACAGAGATTGAAGAAATCGTCGGAGACTTCACCGTGTTCGACGCCTTCCACGTTCGGGCGCAACGGGTGCGCACCGGTTGCGATCACGATGTGCTCGGCTGTTACCGCGATCCCATCGCCCCCCATGATCGTATGACGGTCCTGCAACAAGCCGCGTTGTGGAATCAGCACCACGCCATCTTCATCGAGTCGACGCCGATAACTGGCGTGGATGTTGGCGATGTAGCCCTGCCGATGGGTGACCAATTCCTGCCATTCCAAGGTCGGCCGCCGCACATTGAAACCGAGCGCACTGGCGAGCTCGATCTTGCCGGCCAGATCGGCCGCCAACCACATCGCCTTTTTCGGCACGCAACCAAGATTGACGCAGGTACCGCCCAACGCATTAGGCTCCATGATCGCCACACGTGCGCCGTACTTTGCCGCGCGAAATCCGGCCGCCAGGCCGCCGGAACCGCCGCCAAGAATTACCACGTCGTAGTCGTAGCGCGCACTCATGCAAGACGCTCCGCGTAGCAAGGGTGCAGCTCGCGCACCGGTAGGCGGCGCGTCATCGGGTCAGTCATTGGTTGTTCGCTTTCAGTGCTTGTACATCGCCAGCTTACCTCGACGCAGCAGATCAGCCGGTGAATATGCTGGCGAACTCCTCTTCGATCTGGTCTGGATCGCCGCCAACCTTCCGGAATGGATCCTTGCTCCGGTAGGTGTTGACGACATAGTTCTCGATGTTCGGGAAGTTTTTTTTAAGAAATTCGCACGGCAGATGCGTCACCCAGACATTCCGTAGTGTTTCGCTCCTGAGCCCGTCCCAACCTTCCAGCTTGTTTTTACCTTCAAAGCGAACCGAACGTAGCTTTGCCAGTTGTGAAAGTGACGAGACGTCGCCCGCAATACGACAGGAGACGAACTGCAAAACTTAGAGTGATTTGCAACGCGCAAACTCATCGATATTCTTGATCGCTGACGAGATCAGGAACAGCGTTCGGATAGGCCGCTCATCGAACACGCCAAACGAGCCACTGAATCCGTGGATGGAAAGACGCGGCAGCCTGGCCCAACTACCGTTGAGCGAGCAAAGCGTATTGCTGTTCCACGCAAGGTTTTCCCATGCTCCCAGCTGAGGAAAGAGCGTTGGCAGGACAGGTCCAGACGACACTCGCTGTGTCGTCAGTGCATTGACATTCTTAAAGGTTTTGAACACGTCATCATCGAAGTCGTCGGCAAATTTGCTTTCGCCCTGTATACCGATCTCGACAATCGCATCGCGTTTTTTCACCTTGCCAAAATCCAGGAAAAAATGCGCTTTCAGCTCGCCCTGCACGACGTCCTCAGGTGCGATTGTGAATCCGTCGCACGCATACGTATCGATAAGTTGGCTGTATTTTTCGAAGACACTCTTGTTGAACAACGCAATCATGCGCGACAGTCCATAGAACGCCCCGACACCGACCACCAGCACACCGACGCACGCCACCTTGCGCGCTATTGCGCCCGCGCGTGGCCGCGCCACATCGGCGGCACCCGCAGATAGGTCACGCTACGCCACAGCCATTCAATCGGCCCGAAGCGGAACCAGCGCAGCCAAAACTGGCTCATCACCACTTGCAAGGCGAACAACCCTAGCGCGAACGGCAGCTGCCACACGCGCGGCAGCTGCTCGAAATATCCCAGCCCGTACCCATAGAAAATCCACGTACACAGCAACGACTGCAGCAGGTAGTTGCTCAATGCCATACGTCCAGCCGGCGCAAGCCAGGCCAGGCGCGCAGCAAAGCGCACCACCCATGCGGCGTAGCCCAGGCTCATCAGCGGACCGGCCACCAACGCCAGCGCGAACGCGCCGGACAGGCGCATGCTCAACCGCGCCGGGTCCATCCATGGTTCCAGTGCGTAGCTCATCAACATCACGCCCAATCCAAGCGGCAAGGCGCCGTAGCGCAGCACCCGGAACAACCGCGGGAAACGTTCGGGCGCGGCAATCGCGCCACTGCGCACGAACCAGCCGCCCAGCAAGAACATGCCGAGCATGGCCGGGCCGTTGATGCTCAGCCCGCTCATCGCGTCGCGCAGATCGTGCCAGCGCTGCGCAGTGGCCTGCAGATAACTGCCGTGCCCAAGCGCAGCGCGCTGCGCCTGCACATTAGCCACAGCCTGCTGCGCAACATCGGCCATGGCCGTTTTCCATTCGCCCGCCGAAGCCGGGTCGGCCTGCATCAGCGCACCGGCAGCGCCGTAGAGCAGCACTAGGGCTGGCGCGCACAGGTACACCAGCGCGGCAAGCCACGGCAACGTCACCGTCGGCGCATTGCGAGCGCCCAGCAGCAACACCGCCAGCAATGCATAGGTCACCAGAATGTCGCCCGACCACAGCAGCACCGCGTGCGCCAGACCGATGACCAGCAAGCCGGCCGTGCGCCGCACATACATGCCGAAAAACCCGCGCCCCGCGCGTTCGGCGCGCTGCGCCATCACCGCAAACCCCATGCCGAACAACATCGAAAACAGCGTGTAGAACTTGCCCTGCACAAAGATGTAGACCAACGCATCGGCAACGCGATCGGCGCCGTGCCAATGCGGCTCCACGCCGCTCAGCGCCAGATCCAGCGGGCCGACGAAGGCTTCGATGTTCATCAGCAAGATGCCGAGCAACGCAAAGCCGCGCAGGACGTCCAATAGGACGATGCGCTCGCTCGCGGCAATGGGGAACAGCAGATCGCGTTGGGTCATCGCAGCTCAGGCAACCGGATGCGGCGTGGCGCACCGCAAAAAGCAGACGGCCCGCCGAGGGGGCGGGCCGTCAGGAAGACAGCCATCACTGGCTGCGGCCAATACCACCTTGCGCGTCGTCACCAACCCGCTGTGGGTGGCATGCAGACGTCAGCATGCACGCGCGGTGTGCGCTGCCTGCCACGGCTGGGCGTACCCGGCCAGCCGCCGCGCAGCGGTGTTGACTGTCGCGCTTAGTGGTGATGACCGCCGTCGCCGTGCACGTGCCCGTGATCGCGCTCTTCCTGCGTGGCTTCGCGCACTTCGATGATTTCCACATCGAAATGCAGGTCCTTGCCGGCCATCGGGTGATTGAGGTCGACGTCGACCACGCTCATGCCGACCTTCTGCACGGTGACCGCGCGCGGGCCGAAGTTGGTCTGCAGCACCACCTGGGTGCCCGGAATCAGCTTGGTCGCGCCGAAGTGCTTCTTGGGCACGCGCTGACTCAGGCCTTCGCGGTATTCGCCGTAGGCCTCGGTGGCCTTGACGTCCACGCCGAAGCTCTCGCCGGCTTCCTTGTCCATCATGGCCGCTTCCAGGCCCGGAATGATGTTGCCGTGGCCGATCATGATCGCCAACGGGTCACGCTCCTTGGAGCTCTCGATCGGCTCCTGGCCAATCTCCGAAACGGTGTAGTGGAAGCGGACGACGCTGTCTTTTTCGATCTTCATGCCTGGCTCTGAATGGGCTGCCCGGTGGCAGACGGTGGAAGACGGCTTGTCGGCCGCCGGGTGCGCCGCCATCATGGCGACCTTTCGAACCGCCCATTATCCCGGCTCCATGCATATCACGCCAGTTTTCGCCGCCCACGCGCATCGCGCCGCGGCCTGTCTGTTGCTGGGCCTGCTCCTGCTGGGCGGTTGCGCGCAGGCCCCGGTCAAACGTCCGGCCGCCGCACCGCCACCGTCAGCACGGGTGTGGCCGCAGGTGCCGCCGGCTGATCCAGCCGCCGCCAACAACATCCTGATGCGCGCCCTTGGGCTGGTCGGCACACCGTACCGGTTCGGCGGCAATACGCCGGAGACCGGTTTCGACTGCAGCGGCCTGGTCACCTATGTCTACAAGGACGTGCTGGCGCTGTCGTTGCCGCGCACCTCGCGCGACCTGGCCGCGATCCAGGGCCCACGGATCCCGCCCGAGAAGCTGGCCACCGGGGATCTGGTGTTCTTCGGCTCCGGCGGAAGCGTGAGCCACGTCGGCATTTATGTCGGTGAAGGCCGCTTCGTGCATGCACCGACCACCGGCGGTACGGTCCGCTTGGATTTCCTCGACGGAGCGTACTGGCGTGACCATTATTCAGGTTCAAAACGGGTTTTACATTGAAGTGTGACGTGCATCACAAGTAATAAAACGGAAAGTTAACTTTTTTTGAACGTAACGATTCGTTCACCAAGGCATCATCCCGCATCGACAGCAGAATTGTGATTCCCGCGTGACGAACGACGAACAGATCAAAACTGGCGCCGCACCGCTTCCGCTCCGGAAACCGCTCCGCCTGCTATGCGCTACCGCTCTCTGGATTGCCGCACTGCCCGCTCTGGCGCAGACCGCCAATGCCCCCCCATCCGCTGCACAGACGACCACGCCAGACAGCGCCGTCGCCGCCGAGAAAGCCGCAACCCGCAGCCGTGCCGACGCCGCTGCCACCGCTACGCTGGCCGCCCTGCTTCCTCATCTGGCTGCCAATGACGCCATTCCGCTGATGGACCGCTCGGCGATGTTCGCCGGGGACCTCAGCCGCCTGCTCGCCAATTACGATGTCTCGCAGAGCGCGGCCAATGCTGCGCAGAACGCCGTTGCCGACAGCCGCGTGCAGGTGATCCTGCAGCGTGCCATGGCCCTGCTGGGCACCCCATACGTCTGGGGCGGCGAGTCCACCGAGGGCTTTGATTGCAGCGGCCTGGTCGGCTACGTGTTCAAGACCGCACTCGGCATCGACCTGCCGCGCGTCTCGCGCGACATCGCCCGCGACGAATCGGCCGAATTGATCAAGGATCCGAACGCACTGAAGGCAGGCGACCTGGTGTTCTTCGGCAAGCGCGGCCGCATCGATCATGTGGGCCTGGTTGTCGGCGACGGCAAGTTCCTGCACGCGCCCAGCCGCGGCAAGGACGTGCGCGTGGATTCGTTGGCCAGTGGCTACTGGAGCGAGAAGTTCATCCAGGCGCGCCGGGTGCTGTAAGTCTGAGTGCTTCGAACGATTAAAAGAAAGCCGCGGCGAACCCGCGGCTTTCTTTTTGTGTTTTTCTTGTGGACTTCGTCATCGAAACGGTCATGTGACGGCCCTGTGGCAGCCGCCACGTTCAACGTTCTCGCAGCTGGCCCAGGCGCCCACACCAGTACGTCACGGCATCGATAGGGTCAGGACGGCGCTACAACGCCTACAGCAGCCTGCAAAAGACTGTGCAGAGCCGCCAGGACAGCGCTGCCGGTACCCGTTGGGCATCTGCCACGCGTCCCCTCCGCTCCTGAGCGCGCCGCCCACATCACTGACGACGGCTCGCTACATTTTGTTAGCCGCGCTCAGCCGGACGTATCGGCCCGGTAGTGCGCCATGGTGTCCTCGATACCCTTGCTCAGCTCCATCACCTTGAGCGCGTATTCGGCCAGGCGCTGATCCTCGGGCGTGTCCGGCCGCCAGGAAGGCACTTCCACCGGCGTGACGCCGTCCGGATCCATCGCCACGAACACGATGATGCAATGGGTGCACAGGCGCGAGTCGCCGCCCATCGGGCTGCGCGCACGCACATCGATGGCGAAATGCATGCTGCTGCGCCCGGTGTAGACCAGCTTGGCCGACACCGCGACCAGATCGCCGATGCGGACCGGCGCAACAAAGCGGATGCCGCCCACCGCCACCGTCACGCAGTAATGCCCGCTCCAGCCACTGGCCGCAGCAAAACCGACCTGGTCGATCCACTTCATCACCACGCCGCCATGCACCTTGCCACCGAAGTTGACGTCGCTGGGCTCGGCCAGAAAACGAAATGTCAGATCACGCTGTTGGCCAATCACTGCACGCTCTCACCAGGGGATGGGCTGAAAGTGTGCCATGCGCGCGCTGAAGGGATTCGCCCCGCGTACGCGGATGCGCTGCCGGAAAGCGCGGCCCTGCGCCTGCCTTGCAGGTCTCTCACACCCGCCGCACGTGATGACGAGACTCACACACACCGTAGGCGCGTCCCTCGGGACTTGGCGCGTGTTCGCTTGCGCGCTCCGGACCGGCCAGATCCTCATCGGCCACCGGTCGCTGGGCAAATCGCACAGCTACAGCAAAGCGCGTGCAAGCCTGATCGAAAGTCACTTACTCTCGGCATCCGGGCAAGGCTGCCCGCAGCAGGAGGCGGCGCGTCATGTCGGACCGAAGACGATTCACCATCGAGCATGCAAGGCGGCATCTGGAACGCGACGGTTGGCCGCGCTTGCAGATGAGCGCCATCGTGTTGACCACGGCAACAGGCGGGCTGCTGGCCTCGTTCCTGCTGCGCAATGCCGGCGTCGATGCGATGGTGGTGCGCTACCCGATGGCGACGCTGGTCGCCTATGGCCTGTTTCTGCTGCTGATGTGGGCATGGCTACGCTGGCGCAACGACCTAGACGATGAACTGGCGGGCGACTGCGTCGACCTCGCCAGCAGCCAGACGCAGGACGCTTCGGGATGGGCCGGCCACGGCGGCAACTCCAGCGGCGCGGGTAGGTCCGGCACATGGAGCGCGCCATCCGGATCCAGCTCGGATGTCTCGGGCGACACCGCACTGCCGGACTTCGTCGATGGCGAAGCCGGACTGCCGATCTTGGCGATCGTGGCAGTGCTGGCCGCCGCCGCAGTCGCAATCGTTGCTGCCGCCTGGGTGGTGTGGTCGGCGCCGGTGTTGATGGCCGAGCTTCTGGTGGACGCGGCGCTCGCAGGTGGGCTGTATCGACGCATGCGCGGTGTGCAGGCGCAAGGCTGGTGGTGGTTATGCGTTCGCCACACGCTGTGGCCGCTGATCGGCGTACTGACGTTTTTTATCGTGGTCGGCGCGGTCGCGCAGCACAAGGCGCCGCAAGCGACGACGTTGATGGAGGCCCTACGAGGGCGATGACGCCAGCGAGTTACCGCCCCTGGTTGTCCTGCTTGCGAAGACACAACCACGGAAAATGCGGTTGCCGCAGTTTGAGCAGGCGGCGCACACGCGCACGCAGATGGCGCGGATCGAACAGCCATTGCACTGCGAACGCGTCGAAGGCGGCATAGGTGTGCTGGTGGTATTGCTCGGCCAATGCAGGCACGCCAAGGCCGGTGAAGTAACGCAGGCTGCGTGCAGCGCTTTGGTCGGCACGCTGCCGATCTGGATACACGGGGCTGTCGAGGATGTGCAACTCGCCGCCGTCGCGCAGTTGCGCAAGCAGGTGCCGCACCAAGGCCGCAGGATCGGCAAAATACTGGATGCATGCCGGCACTACGATGACATCGAAGACATCGTGCGGCAGCGCCAGGGTCTGGATATCGGCAGCGACAAAACTCAGCCGTTGGTCGTGGCCGAACACGCGTGCGGCCTGCGTAAGCTCGGTGCGATTGACGTCGATACCGCACACGTAGCGCTGCAGCGATTGCGCCAACAGCTGGGATAACCAGCCATTGCCGCACCCCAGCTCGAGAATGGCGCCCTCGCCTGCGCGTGCTTGCAGGTGCTGCACCAGCAATCTGCTCGACAGCGCGCGCACCTGCCATTCCAGGCTGGTACCGAGCTTGCCGCTGGGGCGCGGCAGGCTGCGGACCTGCGCATCGGTATATAGCCGGCCTTCCTTGCGCCGCACCTCCAGATAGCGATGCTCGAACGGATCATCGGCAAGCGTGCGTTGAACGAACACGCCGTCCACGCTGTCCAGCGCGGGCAGTTGCGCCAGGCGCTCACGCAACACAGGCAATCCAACCGTCATGCGTGCCGCTCAGCGCAGCGGCTTGGCGGTGTCGGCAGGCGGATCTTCCAGCCCCACGTTGGTGGATGCGGACTCATAGACCGCCTTGTCCAGCAAACCGGTTTCCTTGGCCACCAGCACCGGCACCAGCATCTGGCCGGTGACGTTGGTCATCGTGCGCATCATGTCGAGGATGCGGTCGATGGCATACAGATACCCGATCACTTCCAGCGGCAAGTTTGCCGCGCTGAGCACCACGGTGGCCATGATGACTGCAGTGCCCGGCACACCCGCAGTGCCGAAGCTGCCCAGCACCGAGGCGATCAGCACCACGAAGTATTGATTGGCCGTCAACGGCACGCCGGTGTATTGCGCGATAAACACCGCACACAGCGCGGGATAGATCGCGCCGCAGCCATCCATCTTGATGCTGGCGCCCAGCGGCACCGCAAACGCGGCGTAGTCCTTGCTGACGCCCAGGTTGTGGGTGATCGAACGCATCGCCACCGGCATCGCGGCAAAGCTCGACGAACTGACGAAGGCCACCTGCATGCCAGGCGCCGCGCCACGGAAGAACTTCCACGGGTTGAGCCCGTGCGCCAGCAACAGGCTGCTATAGACCACCAGGATATGAATGGCGCAGGCCACATACAGCGCGAGCACGAAACTACCGAACGGCAGCAACTTTGCGAAGCCATAGCTGCCGACCAGCCCGGCAATCAGGCCGAAGGTGCCGAGCGGAGTCATCTCCAGCACAAAGCGCGTCACCTGGATCATGATGTCGCTCAGTTGCCCGGTGAGCTTGCGCGCCTCGGCCACCCGCTCGCCAAGCTTGACCATCGCAAAGCCGAGCAATGCGGCGAAGAAGATCACCGGCAGGATCGACCCGCGCCCGGCCGCCAGCACGGTTTCGCCGGCCGCGTTGGTCTTGGTGCCGATGCCGGTCAGGGCGTAGAACGGGTTGGACGGCACCACGTCCAGCAATACCTGGATCGGGCTGGGCACATCGCGCGGCTTCCACGCCGAGTCCACACTCAGGCTGAAATGCCCGGCGCCCGGCTGCATGAGCGTGCCCACCGCAAGGCCGACGCCCACCGCCAGCGCGGCGGTGATCACGAACCACAGGAAGGTGCGCCCGCCGAGCGCAGCCACCGACTTTTGCCCGTGCAACGACGAGATCGCATTGATCACCGCAAAAAACACCAGCGGGATCGCAATCATCTTGATCAGGGTGACGTACAGATCGCCGAGCGGGCCAAACCACACCTCGGCCGCCGGGCCCATCGCCGCACCGGCAATCGCGCCGAGAACGAAGCCGGCCACCACGCGCTGCCAGAACGGAATGCGCAACCAGGCCGCAACCAGTCTCATGTCGTCGAATCATCCGGGGGGAGAGTGCATGCACCTTAGCGCAGGCCTGGCTTGCCCGCGAGGCCACGCCTGGAACAGCAGCGTGTCATCTGTGCGACGGACACAGGCCGGCATAATGGGCGCTGATTCAGCCACGAGTTCGAACCCGATGCGTTACCGCCTACCTGCCCTCGCCGCCCTGACCACCCTGTGCGTGGCCGCCTGCGCCTCCACTGCCGGAACCACCGCGTCCGCACCCGCCGCCATCCGCGTGGACGTGCCGCCGGTGACACACCCGGCCGGCGAGACCCCGCAGTGGTGGTACCGCTCCGGCGCCGCACGTGCGGCCGGCAACGGCGCCATGGCCGGCAAGGCACGCAACGTGATCCTGTTCCTGGGCGACGGCATGAGCCTGACCACGGTGGCGGCCGCGCGCATCCTGGACGGCCAGCGCAAGGGCGGGCCGGGCGAAGAGAACCTGCTGTCGTGGGAGCAGTTTCCGGCGACCGCCTTCAGCAAGACCTACAACACCGATTCGCAGACGCCGGATTCGGCCGGCACCATGACCGCGATCACCACCGGCGTGAAGTCGCACATGGGCGCGATCGGCGTCAGCAGCGGTAACCGCAGCGACTGCGCCGACAGTTTGAACAAGGGGCTGTTGAGCTGGTTGCAGTTGGCCGACAGCGCCGGCATGGCTACCGGTGTGGTCACCACCACCCGTCTCACCCATGCCACCCCGGCAGCGACCTACGCGCATTCGCCGGACCGCAACTGGGAAAACGATACCGACCTGCCCGACTCCGCGCGCGCGGCAGGCTGCCAGGACATCGCCCAGCAGCTGTTGTCCACCGCCCGCTACGGGCGCGGCCCGCAGGTGGTGCTCGGCGGCGGCCGCAGCCAGTTTCAGACCGTGCAGGAGCGCGACCCGGAGTACGACGACAAGGTGGGCCTGCGCCTGGACGGCCGCGACCTGGTCGCCGAATGGAAGCAGGCGCATCCACAAGGTGCGTATGTATGGAACGAGCAGCAGCTGCAGGCCGCTGCCGGCGCACCCGCGCTGCTGGGCCTGTTCGAGCCGGACCATATGCAGTTCGACCACGACCGCAACCGCGGCCCGCAGGGCGAGCCCAGCCTGACCGAGATGACCCGCACCGCGATCCAGTCGCTGTCGCGCGACCCGAATGGTTTCGTGCTGATGGTCGAAGGCGGCCGCATCGATCACGCCAACCACGCCGGCAACGCCTACCGCGCGCTCGACGAGACGGTTTCGCTGTCCGATGCGGTACGCGCCGCCGTGCAGACCGCACCGGCCGACACCCTGATCATCGTCACCGCCGACCACTCGCACACGCTCAACTTCGTCGGCTACCCGGTGCGCGGCAACCCGATTCTGGGCAAGGTCCGCGGCACCGGCGGCGAAGAGGGCGACCGCAGCCAGCTGGCCACCGACCTGGCCGGCCAGCCCTACACCACCCTCAGCTACGCCAACGGCCCCGGCCACACCGGCGCGACCAACGCCCAGCCGGCCGGCCCGAAGAAGTACCCGCACGAGCCCAGCAGCAGCGAGCCGGCCCACGGCCGCCCCGACCTCACCCATGTCGATACCGAAGCGCCCAGCTACATGCAGGAATCGCTGGTACCGACCAAGTCCGAAAGCCATGGCGGCGAAGACGTCGGCATCTGGGCCACCGGCCCGGGCAGCGCGGCATTCCGCGGCACGCTGGAAGAGAACGTGATCTACCACGTCATCGTCCAGGCCACCCCGCGTCTGCGCGAGCGCCTATGCAAGGCCGGCACCTGCGACAGCGCCGGCGTGCCGGTGCAGCTGCCCACGCCAGCCACGTTCGAGGCGGCAGCGAAGCGTTGATGCGCAGATGGCTGCGCAGCGGCGGCTGGTGGGTAGGCGATCAGCGCCACCGTGCCGGACACGTCTGCCGCATGGGCGGACCGCGTCTCGCATGATGCGCGGCGATGTGATCGTTCCGCTGCATCGGCGTGTGGTGCCCGGTGCGCCACGTGCTGCTATGACGAGCAAGAGGATAACGATGCAGCGTCGATGTTCCCAAGCCGCGCGATGCGATCCACGCACCGCTCCTCTTCGCGCACATCCGTGATTCGCCCCTCCAGCGACGAGCCGCCTCGATTGAGCACCCGGTGACCGACACACCACCCCTGCTGCCCGCCACCCCGCCCGGCCCGGTGCTGATCGCCTACAGCGGCGGCATGGATTCGGGGGTGTTGCTGCACGCACTGGCGACCATGCCGGCGTACCGCGATCGCGGTCTGCGTGCGCTGCACGTACATCACGGCCTGCATGCCGACGCCGACGCCTGGGCCGCGCATTGCCAGCGCACCTGTACAGCGCTACAGGTGCCGCTGCACATCGTGCAGGTGCAGGTCGCGCGCGATAGCGGTCTGGGGCTGGAAGCAGCCGCACGCCAGGCGCGCCACGCCGCCTTTGCCGACAGGCTCGCGCCCGGCGAATGGCTGGCGCTGGCCCACCATCGCGACGATCAGGCCGAAACGTTTCTGCTGCGCGCACTGCGTGCATCGGGCCCGGACGGCTTGGCGGCAATGCGTGCGCAGCGCCCGTTTGCCGCCGGCACGTTATGGCGCCCATTGCTGACCCATGCACGCGCCGACCTGCACGCTTACGCACGCCTGCACGCCTTGCACTGGATCGACGATCCCAGCAACGCCGATGCCCGCTACGACCGCAACTTCCTGCGCACGCAAGTGCTGCCGTTGCTGCAGCAACGCTGGCCGCAAGCCACCGATGCCTTGGCACGCAGCGCGCAGCTGAGCGCCGACGCCAGCGATCTGCTGCTGCACGACGATGTGGCCGTGCTTCCGGGCCTGGTCACCGACAGTGGCGCACTGGATCTGCATCTATTACGCGCACAACCCGCCGCACGCCGGCCGCGGTTGCTGCGTGCATGGGCCGCAGCGGCCGGTGCACCGCCGCTGCCCGCGCAGGGCGTGGTGGCGCTGGAACGGGAAATCGACATCCACGCGCCGGATCGCCACGCCTGCTTTGCCTGGCAGCAGGTCGAAGTGCGGCGCTGGCGGCATTGCCTGTACCTGCTTCGTCCAACACCGGCATGGCCGGCGCAGTGGTCCGCGCAGTGGGATGGCGCGCAGCCACTGCAGTTGCCCGATGGCGCGCAACTGCAACTGCACGGACCCGCGGGGCTGCGCTTCGCGCACCCGCTGCTGGTACGTGCCCGACACGGTGGGGAGCGCATCGCGCTGCCGCGGCGCACGCACTCGCATCGGCTCAAGCATGTGCTGCAAACGGTGGATCTGCCGCCATGGCACCGCGATCGCCTGCCGATTCTGTGGGCCGACGATCAGGTGCTCGCTGCCGGCGATCGCATCGTCTCCGCTGCATTGACGGACTGGCTGCAGGCCAATGGCGCACGTCTGCAGTGGCGCATGCATGCCGACGCGAATTGACCCGCCTGCGCGCGCGCCGCACACTTTAGCAATGGCCAAGAAGTCCTTGAACGAAACATCCCCGGTTGCCCGCTTCGAACAGTCGTTGGAAGAACTCGAGCAACTGGTGCAGAAAATGGAAGTCGGCGACCTGAGCCTGGAACAATCGCTCAGCGCCTACGAACGCGGCATCGGCCTGTACCGCGATTGCCAGCAGGCGCTGGAACAGGCCGAACTGCGCGTCCGTCTGCTGACCGACCCGGCCCGCCCCGAGCTTGCCGAAGCCTTCGAGCCGCCGTCGCTGGACGGCGGCTGAGGTGAGTCCCGCGCTGTTCGAACACTGGATCGCTCGCACCGAACGCAGCCTCGACGCAGGCTTGCCAAGCGCCACGCTGGCACCGCAGCGTCTGCACGCGGCGATGCGGCACGCGGTGCTGGGCGGCGGCAAACGCATGCGGCCGCTGCTGGTGTATGCCACCGGTGCGCTGTTTGGCGCCGATGAAGACACGCTGGACACCCCCGCCGTGGCGGTCGAGCTGATCCATGCCTATTCGCTGGTGCACGACGACCTGCCGGCGATGGACGACGACGCGCTGCGTCGCGGCCAGCCCACCGTGCACGTCGCCTTCGACGAGGCCACCGCCATCCTGGCCGGCGATGCACTGCAGACCCGCGCCTTCGAACTGCTGGCCACCGCGCCCGTCAGCGCCGAGCTGCGCGTGGGCTGGTTGCAGAGCCTGGCCACTGCGGCCGGTGCAGCGGGCATGTGCGGCGGCCAGGCGCTGGATATCGATGCCACCGGTCAGTTGCAATCGCTGCACGCGCTGCAGCGCATGCACGCGCTCAAGACCGGTGCGCTGATTCGCGCCGCAGTGCGCATGGGCGCGCTGACCGGCAGTGCCGCGCCGGCCGACCAACAGCGGGTGGACGACTTTGCCGATGCGCTGGGCCTGGCCTTCCAGGTGCGCGACGACATCCTGGATGTGGAATCGAGCTCGGCGCAGCTGGGCAAGACCGCCGGCAAGGACGCTGCGCAATCCAAATCCACCTACCCCGCCTTGCTCGGCATGGACGGCGCCAAAGCCAAGCTGGCCGAGCTGGCAACCCGCATGCACGATGTGCTGCAGCCCTATGGTCCGCCCGGCGAGACCCTGGCGACCCTGGGCCGGTTTGCGGTGGACCGCGCGCACTAGGCGCGGCTAACCAAGCGTCGCGAGCCGCTGCCAGGCGCGTGTAAGCGACGCGCGGGCAGCGGAGTGCATCAGCCGCACATGCCGATTTCGAGCAACGGCTACGCCAGACCGCTGTCGCTTGGTCGCGCAGACGCTTTGGTAGTCGCTCCATGCGCGACGGACGAAGGGACGGCAGGTCTCGCCATGCGGGCATATCCGTTGCCTGGATCCAGCGCCTTCCATTCGCAGATCACGCTTCCCGGCAATCTCGCACCCACCGACAGCCCTCCCCACATTTACCTAACGCCCGGGGATGTCTGACATCGCCTGCAGACAGGCTTGGAGCGACGATTGCCGCCGCATCGACGGCGGAATGAGTGGTTACGAGCGCGATTGGGTGTGCCGAGAGTCCGACGCCGAAGTAGTCGCCGAGCACGTGACACCTAGTAACCGAGAGCCTATCGGTGTCGCGGTCGCCGGTGCTCAGTGCCACTGGGCGACATCCAACGCATAGCTCCGTGACGCATCACGAGACTGCCCGCAGCCAAGGCATCCACAGCGGGTGGCGCACGCACTCATTCGCTTTGCGCGACATGTTTGCGCATTCCGTGCGCCACCGCACGGTCGCTTGCATGGGTCCATCCAGGCAACAGGCGAGCCTGGTCACAAAACGACACATTGCTCGCCAGATTTTGTGTCAGCCAGCGACACAGGACTGACAAATTTTCATGACGGCTTGCACGCTTTATTGATGAATTATCTACACCGGTGATACATCAGGACGCATGACCAATGCACGACATACAGAAATATCGCTAATTGAACGACTTGTCGCGCCCGGTCGCTCTGCCTAGGTTTGGGTTGCCCGCGCTTGCGGGCATCCCCCGACCAAGGAGAGTCACTGGTGAAGAATGTTTTTCTCGCATCGTTTGCAGCAGGCACGCTGGCCGTCGTCGGCGTGCTCGGTTCAGCGCAGGCGCAGTCTGTGCGCGGCCCGGTTCCGTTGACCATCGAACTGGCGCCAGTGGCCGACCAGGCCGGGCGACATCAAGGCAAGATCGCGGTAACCGTCACCAACAACGGCAGCCAGGTTGCCCGCGTTCCGACCTACCAGCTGCCGCTCAAGTCGCTGGACAACGGCATCCTGGAGGTGAGCCGCGATGGCAAGCCGGTTGATTACACCGGGCGTCTGGTCAAGCGCGGCCTGCCCAAGGCAGCCGACTTCACCATTCTGCAGCCGGGCCAGAGCGTCCAGGGCGAGGTGGATCTGGCCGGTGCCTATGACCTGTCCACCAGCGGCAACTACACCATCCAGGTGCGCTCCTCGCTGCAATACGCCTCGCTGTCCGATGGCAGCCTGATGAAGGCCGCAAATGGCCTGCCGGCCGTGGCCACCAGCACCCCGCTCACCGTCTGGCTGGACGGCGTCAACCGCGGCGTGCAGCGCCAGCTGGCCGTCGGCCCCACCGCCGTGGTCAATGGCATCAACTACCTCAACTGCAGCACCACCCGCACCAGCCAGATCGCCTCGGCGGTGGATGCGGCGCGTACCTACTCGCAGAACGCGCGCACCTATCTCAACGGCGGCAGCACCGGCGCGCGTTACACCACTTGGTTCGGTGCCTACAACGCGTCCCGCTACAGCCGGGTCAGCTCCAACTTCGTCAACATCGACAACGCGCTGGACCAGAACAACGGCCAGATCACCGTCAACTGCAATTGCACTGATAGCTCCTACGCCTATGTGTATGCGAATGCGCCGTATGAAATCTACGTCTGCAACGCGTTCTGGAGCGCACCGGTGCGCGGCACCGACTCCAAGGCCGGCACGCTGGTGCACGAGATGAGCCATTTCAGCGTAGTGGCCGGCACCCAGGACCGCGTCTACGGCCAGGCCGGCGCACGCAGCCTGGCCCAAAGCAATCCGGCGCAGGCCATCACCAACGCCGACAGCCACGAGTACTTTGCCGAGAACACTCCGGCGCAGAACTGATCGCATCATTGTCTGAAACGACAAAGGCCCGGCAGCGATGCCGGGCCTTTGTGTTACGCGGGCCGGATTACTTGATCAGGCGCAGCGTGAACGGGTAGCGGTAATGCTCGCCGTTGTTGGCCTTGACTGCGGCCAGGATGCAGAACACCAGGTTGGCGACCCACACCAGCGTCGGCACGAAGAACAGGATGCCGAACGACACCACGGTCAGGATCACGGCCAGCACATAGGCAATGATCACGGTGATCTGGAAGTTCAGCGCTTCCTTGGACTGATCGGTGGCGAACGGCTTGGACGGGCTGGCGTCCTTGCTGATCAGCCAGATCACCAGCGCGCCGATGAACGACGTCAGGATGCCCAGCAGATGTGCGGCCAGCGCGAGGGTGCGCTCCTCCGACGGCGTGCTGGTACTTACCGGCGGCGGCGGCGGCGGCGCGGCGTGTGTCTCGAATTCGCTCATAGATCTCCCCGAACATGATTGTGGTGCGGCGGACTATAACAACGATTCATCCAGTCACCAGTGCGGGAAGACATGGTCTGGTTTTAGTCACCCACCCGGGGCGACAGCTCGCGCCCTCCGTTTGGGCGATGACACGAGCGAGAGCGCTGCGGCACGCCGATGCGACCTTGGGTTCGCCCGCTATTCCTGCGCACTGGAGAGGCCCACACCGTGCGCCTCTGGCGGGAGCCCGGACAGCACGCGCGAATGGCCGGCCGGAGGCACAACGCGGCATGGTCGGCGCGGACCAGCGCGCCGACCCTGCACGTCAGGCATGCCCAGACCTCAGCCCGGGCGACGGCTCAGCTATCGCCCGCCACGGTCATGCGGTTGACCAGCACCGAGCCGATCTTGACGTGCGAGCGCGGGTCGACGTCGCTGCCCACCGCTTCGATGCCGGCGAACATCTCGCGCAGATTGCCGGCAATGGTCAGACCGTCCACCGGATAGGCGATGGCGCCGTTCTCGATCCAGAAGCCACCGGCACCGCGCGAGTAATCGCCGGTCACCGGGTTGACGCCGTTGCCCATCAGTTCGGTGACCAGCAGGCCGCGCGACATGCCGCCGATCATCGCGGCCAGGTCGCCGGCGTTGGCGCTGACCTGCAGGTTGTGCACGCCACCGGCATTGGCGGTGGTCTGCAGGCCCAGCTTGCGTGCCGAGTAGCTGCCCAGCACGTAGCGCTGCAGCACGCCGTCGGCGATCAGCGCGGACTGTCGGGTGGCGACGCCTTCGCCATCGAAGGCGGCCGAGCGCAGCCCGCGGCGCAGATGCGGCAGTTCTTCGATGTTGAACCAGTCCGGGAACAGCTTGGTGCCAACGCTGTCGAGCAGGAAGCTGGCGCGGCGATACAACGCGCCACCGGAGACCGCACCCAGCAGATGCCCGACCAGCGAGCGCGCCACTTCCGGCGCAAACAGCACCGGCAGCGAGCCGGTCGGCAGCGAACGCGGCGCCAGGCGCGCCAGCGTGCGTTCGGCGGCATGCCGCCCAATGGCATCCGGCGCTTCCAGGTCTTCGCGGGCCAGGGCGCTGCTGTACCAGCCATCGCGCTGCATGCCGTCGCCCTGCCCGGCGATCAGCGCGCAGCTGATCGAATGATGGGTGCCGCGCTCGCGCCCGATGAACCCGTGCGAATTGGCATATACCGACAGGCTGAGCCCGGTGCTGGCCGAGGCGCCATCGGAATTGCTGATGCGTGCGTCTGCATCGCGACCGGCGGCCTCGCAGGCCAGCGCCAGATCCACTGCGGTGTCGGCGTCCAGCGCCCACGGGTGCCAGCTATCCAGGTCGGGGAAGTCGTGCGCCATCAGCGCCGGGTCGGCCAGGCCGGACGCCGGGTCGTCTTCGGTGTAACGCGCAATCGCGCAGGCCTGGGCCACGGTGGATTCCAGGCTGGCGTCCTGCAGGTCGGCGGTGCTGGCACTGCCCTTGCGCTTGCCGAAGTAGACCGTCACCGCAATGCCGCGGTCGCGGGTGGATTCGACCGTTTCCACATCGCCCAGGCGCACGTTGACGTCCAGGCCGCGCTCTTCGCTGCAGCTCACTTCGGCCTGGGTGGCGCCGGCCGCACGGGCGCGCTCGAGCAGGCGTTGCGAGATATCGGTCAGTGCGTCCAGACGCTGCAGGCTGTCGTCGGCGACACGGGTTTCGGAGGAGAGTGCGTTCAATGCTTTATCCTTTGGATGCGGATCCGTCCGCGAAAACCCGGCCATCATGGCCGGACTGTCTGAATGTGGATGCGGATCCGTCCGCAGAAAGCTCGGCTATCCATGGCCGCAGTGTCTGAATGTAGGGCGGAGTCTTCCGCCGGAGTCCGGCCGTTCGTGGCCGGAAATTTAACTAACCAAGTTTCGGGATGTAGTGGCAATGCGCGGACGCGATGAAGATACCGGTGAATTTCGTGGCACCAGCCGCAGCCAGCAACGGCGCGAGGCGCTGGAAATTTTCGACCTGGGCGAAAAGCTGGTGGCGCTCACCCCGGCGCAGCTGGCCAAGTTGCCGGTGCCCGAGTCGCTGATCCCGCATATCGAAGAGAGCAAGCGCATCACCTCGCATATCGCGCACAAGCGGCAGCTGGCGTTTCTGGCCAAGCACATGCGCCGCGAGGACGACGAGACGCTGGCCGCCATCCGCGATGCGCTGGATGCCAACAGCGACACCGCGCGCCGTGAAGTGGCGGCGACCCATCGCGTCGAGCGTTGGCGCGAGCGCCTGCTGGCCGAGAACGACGTGGCGCTGGCCGAGCTGCTGGAAGCCTACCCGGCTGCCGATCGCCAGCAACTGCGCCAACTGGTGCGCAACGCGATCCACGAACGCGCCAAGAACAAGCCGCCGCGCGCCTATCGCGAACTGTTCCAGGTGCTGCGCGAGTTGTCCGGCCAGACCGGCGAAGACGCTGCTGCCGAGACCGACGACGCTGACGATGCCGATATCGATAGCGACGACATCGACAATGCGGGACCGGGGACCCGGGTAACTGCAAAAGCGACAACGCCTTATTTTTTCGATCCCGAGTAACCGTCCGGGCAACAGCTCTCGCTCTTCCCGGGTCCCCGGTCCCTACGGAGATCACGCCTGGGTCCCACCCACCGTAATGCCGTCGATCAACAGCGATGGCTGGCCGACGCCGACCGGCACGCTCTGCCCGTCCTTGCCGCACACGCCCACACCTTCGTCCAGGGCCAGATCGTTGCCGATCATGCGCACCTTCTGCATGGTTTCCGGGCCGTTGCCGATCAAGGTAGCGCCCTTCACCGGCGCGGTGACCTTGCCGTCTTCGATCAGGTAGGCCTCGGTGGCCGAAAACACGTACTTGCCGCTGGTGATGTCGACCTGGCCGCCGCCGAAGTTCACCGCGTAAATGCCCTTCTTGACCGAGCGGATCATTTCTTCCGGGTCGTGCTGGCCGGCGCGCATGTAGGTGTTGGTCATGCGCGGCATGGTCAGGTGCGCGAACGATTCGCGGCGGCCGTTGCCGGTGGGCGCCACGCCCATCAGGCGCGCGTTGTGGGTGTCCTGCATGTAGCCCACCAGCACGCCGTCTTCGATCAGCGTGGTGCACTGCGTCTGCGTGCCCTCGTCGTCGATATTGAGCGAGCCGCGGCGGCCGTCCAGGGTGCCGTCATCGACGATGGTCACGCCCGGTGAGGCGACGCGCTCGCCCATGCGCCCGGCGTAGACGCTGGTGCCCTTGCGATTGAAATCGCCTTCCAGCCCATGCCCCACCGCTTCGTGCAGCAGTACGCCGGGCCAGCCGGGGCCGAGCACCACCGGCATCACGCCGGCCGGCGCGGGGATGGCATCCAGATTGACCAGCGCCTGGCGCAGCGCTTCGCGCGCAAAGCCTTCCGGGCGGCCATCGGCAAACAGTTCGGCGTAGCCATAACGACCGCCGCCGCCGGAATAGCCGGACTCGCGACGCCCGCCGTGTTCGACAATCACCTGCACGTTCAACCGCACCAACGGGCGCACGTCGGCCGCCAGCACGCCATCGCTGCGGGCGATCAGCACCGTGTCCACGCCGCCGGACAGGCTCACCATCACCTGTTTGACGCGCGGGTCGGCGGCGCGCACGTATTGGTCGATGCGGCGCAGCAGGTCCACCTTGGTGGCGCTGTCCATGTCGTCGATCGGGTCGGTGGCCGGATACAACGCGCGGCCATTGCCGCGCACCAGTGCGCGGGTGGATTGCGCGCCGCCGTCGCGCGAGATCGCACGTGCCGACTGCGCCGCTTCCAGCAAGGTCTCGCGCTGGATGTCGTCGGAATACGCAAAACCGGTTTTTTCGCCGGCAATGGCGCGCACGCCCACGCCTTGTTCGATGGAATGCGCACCGTCCTTGACGATGCCGTCTTCCACGCTCCAGCTCTCGCGTCGCGAATGCTGGAAATACAGATCGCCGAAGTCGATGCCCGGGCCCAGCAGGGCGCCGAAGGTGCGGTCCAGATGGCCGGCATCCAGGCCGGAGGGAAGCAGCAGCCGGGTTTCGGCCAGAGTGAGAGCGTTATCGGTCATGCGGTCAGGATGGGGCCCGCGCGCCGGGGAGACAAGTCGTCCGGCTGAACATGTGGCGCGGCTATCATCGCCGGCTCGCTCTTCGATCACTGCCAGCGCATGAAGCTCATCGCCCACGTTCTGGATGGCCACACGCTGGACATCCGCCCTGCCCCGCATGCGCGCGACTGGATGGACGCCACCGATCAACGCTATGCGTACCGCTGCCTGCCGCTGGCGATTGCGAACGCGCATGGCTGGGAGCTGCTGTGCCAATCCGGTTTTCAGGCCAGTTGGGATGGCCGCGACGGGCTGGACGCGCTCCGGATCGTGACCGATGCCGGCAGCGCAGCGCCGGCGGTCAGCCACTTCGGCTACGGCGTGCTGACCTTCCATGTCCCCTGTCTGTTTCGCACCGACGAGGGCGTCGACCTGTTCGTCACCGGCCCGTTGAACCGGCCCAAGGACGGCATTGGCGCGTTGAGCGGCCTGGTGGAAACCGACTGGAGCCCGTACACCTTCACCATGAACTGGCGCTTCACCCGGCCCGGCCAGGTGCGCTTCGACGCAGGCGAGCCGTTCTGCCATCTGTTCCCGCTGCAGCGGCAGGTGATCGAACAGGTGCAGCCGCAGTGGATGCCGCTCTACGAGGCACCGGAACTGGCGCAGCAACACGCCGACTGGACCCACAGCCGCACGCGCTTTCTCGATGAACTGCCCGATACGCAATCGGCCGCGGCGCGCGAGAAATGGCAGCGCGGGTATTTCCGCGGCGTCGCGGGGCCGGAGCAGCCGGTGGTGCCGGGCCACCGCGCGCGACTGCGCCTGCCGATGTTCAAGCGTGCCGGCAGCGACGATGATGCTGCCGCCGACTGAGTGCGTCAGCGCGGCGGCGCAGCGGGTTTGCCGGCGGGCGCAGGTTTGCTCGGTGCACGCTCGCGCGTTTCGCGCTCGACCACGTCAACCTGCGGGTCTTTCCACGGCCCGGTGACGTGGTAGGTCTTGGCGCCGATCGCGCCCAGCGGTTTGCCGAGCACCACGTTGGCGGCCGCGCCCACTGCCGCGCCCACCGGCCCGCCAGCCACCGCGCCGACCACGGTCAGCAGGTTGCCGGCCTTGGGGTTCACATCCACGGTCTGGTCGAAGGTCTGCGCCCGCAGATCGGTCTGACCGCGGATGGCGATCTCGGCCGCGGGGCCTGCGATGCGGATGGCGTCGGTGCGCGCGAAACCGTCGCCGAAGCGCACCTCGCCATCCAGGGTGTTGAAGGCCAGGCCCTTGGAGAAGAAATCGCGGAAGTCGAACATCAGCCGGCGCGGCAACTGCGCCACGCTGAGCAAGCCCAGCACGCGGCCGGCGCCTGGATCCACTTCCAACAGCTGGCCGTTGCGGACATCCACCTTGAGGTTGCCGTCCAGCGAGCCGAGCGCAAAGCCGGTCGGCGAGCCCTGCCAGCCGGCGTTGAGTTCCAGTTGGCCTTCGCCGCCGCGCAGCTGGCCGCCCAGGGTGAGGTTCTGCAACAGGTTACCGAGGTTGCGGCTGTCCACCCGCGCCGACAGCCGCGTGCTGGCGGCATCGCCCTTGCCGCGCCAGGCGCCGGTCAGGCCGATGCTCTGGTCGTCCGAGCGCAGTTGCAGCTGATCCACCTGCATGCCGTCGGTGAGCCGGCTGCTGCGCAGGATGGCCGCGCCCAGGGTCATCTTGCCCACGCGCAGGTCGTCGATATCCAGCGCCAGCGGCGGGATGGAAACCGGATCGAACTCGGCGACCGCACGGCGTGCCGGTTCCGGCAGGGCACCGGCCAGCGGATCGCCGGGCTCCGGAGCCGCAGGCTCGGGCGCGTCGGCCACCGGTTGCCAGCGCACGGTGTTGAGCTTGCCTTGCACGATGCCGCCGTCGGCGTTGGGCACGGTGAGTTGGCCTGCGAGCGAGGGGCCGTCCAGGGTCACCGCCACCGCATCGCGGGTCGGGCGCAGCCGCAGCCGGGTCTGCGGAAACACCCCGCCAATCATCAGCAGCTTGTCAGCCTGCACGTCCACCTGTTGCAGCGGCACAGCGTCTTTCTTGGGCGTTGCCGGCTGGCCCGGCAGCGGTGGCATGTCCTGATCGCTGCTGCCGCGCGCCAGGCTGATCCAGTCGATCGCATCCAGCGAGGCGGTGCGGCCGGTCACCACCAACCCGTTAGCGGGCGGGCGCTCGGTCACCGTGTCGGTGCCCATGACCACGCGCACGCCGGTCTGGTCGCCACGGCTGCTGGCCTTGAGCGCCACCAGCTTGCCGAAGGCCACGTCGATATCGCCATCGCCGACCGGCAGGGCCACCTTGACCTGCGTGTCCAGCGGTTGGGTGGCGGCCTTGTCCAGCGGCGCGGGCAGATCCAGCGTGGTACCCACCAGCTCCGAGCGCAGCGTCAGCAGCGCCTGCGCGTCCGCTTGACCCGGCGTGGGCAGCGGTACATCCACGCCCACCTGCCATGGCGCGCTGCCGTGCACATACGGACGCAGCCATTCCATCTGCGGGGCGCGGTCGAACAATTCCTTGGCATCCAGGGTGGCGCCAAAGCGTGCTTCGAAAGCATGTTTCGGGTCCTGCACGAAGCCACCGGCGCGCAGTGCCAGCTCGCCGCTGCGGCCCTGGTGCTGCACGCTCAGATGCTCGGCCGCAAACCCGGTATCGCGATACTCGGCCTGACCGCTGACCTGGTCGAAGGCCAGATTCCAGCGCGCGTCGGCCAGCTTGGCGCCCTGCAAGGCCACCGTGCCCTGCAGATGCCCGCCCACGCCCTTGGTGCGCAACGGGCGCAGCAGATCGAAGCTCACCGTCGCCGGGCCGGACACGCTGAGGTTGTTCAAGGTATCGCCGTAGCGGCGCTCCAGCGGGCTCTTGCGCAACATGCCCAGCAGTTGCGCCGCGTCGGCCTGGGTGGAGGCGCGCACGTAGAGCTCGGACGTCTTGAAGCTGGGAATGCCGGCGTCCAGTTGCGCGATCGGGGTGCCGGCAAGAGCCCCGCTACCCTGCAACGAAAACCCATTGCCGATGAAGCGCAGATCGGCCTGGACCTGCTCCATCGCCGGCCACTCCGGATTGAAGCGAATCACGCCGTCGCGGATCTGCCCGAACGCTTCGAAGCGCCCGTCGTTATCGTCGAACGGCCACTGGTCCAGATCGCCACTGACCAGGCCGGTGCCACCGGTGATCACGCCGCCGGCCACGGCCATGTCCAGCCAGTCGATGGCGGCCTTGCTCATCTTCGAGCGGATCCAGAACTTGCGCGCCACCGGCAGCGCCACATCGTCCAGTTGCGCGGCAAGTTGCAGGCGCGGGCGGGTGCCGTCGTTCTGGAACCACAGCCCGCCGCGCACATTGGCGCCGTAATCCTTGGCCTGCACACGCAGCGCCGGGGTGGCGACCTGCCAACCCGCTCCTTCGCGCCAGCCGACGATCTTGCCGGCCAGTTGAATCTCATGCACCACGCCAAAGCCGGTGGGCCAGTCGAAGCGCACGGTGGCCTGAGGCGCGGTTTCCAGCTCGCCGCCCTGCGCGTCGCCATCGACGCGGCCGCGCAAACCGCTGATGCCCGGCGAGTTGCCCACCGGCAGGAAACCGAGGTCTTCGATCTGCGCCTGCGCACGCACGGCGCCGCCCTGCTCGCCGGCGATCTGCAGATCTGCAACACGCAGCTGTGTTTTGGACAGGATCAACCAGCGGCGCAACGCAGGCGACAGTTGATCGCTCAAGGCGACGGCGGCAATCAGGCCGGAGACATCGCCCTGTCTGGCAGCCACCGCATAGCGGCGCCCGCCGGCAATGCGCAGCCCGTCCAGATGCTGCAACGCGGCCGCCTGTCCAAGCCGTAGCACCGGCGCGTCCAGCCGCCAGCCGCCATCGATGGTCTGCCAGCGCGCACGCGCCTGCAGCCGCTCCCAGCGCAGCGTGCGGCGGGCGGTCTCGTCCGCCAGCGGTGCACCGGACAGCGCCACCTGGGTGAGGTCGGCATCGACGGTGACGCCGGTAATGCGGCGGGCATGCAGCTGTGCCCAGGCCTGCAGGCGCCCACCGCCACCGTCCACGCGCATGCCGCCGAGTTGCAGCAGCGACGCCCATGCTGCCAGATCGGCCGGGTCGGCCTGCGCATAGGCGCTACCGTCGCCGCTGTCGCGGTCGAACTCCAGGACCGCGGTCAGCGGCGCGCGCGTGAGATCGATCCAGCTGCGGCTGCCAACCTTGACCGTCGAACCGCTTACGCGCAGGCGCAAATCGATCCGCGGCAAGGCGGTGTCCAGGCCGATCGATGGCGCGTTCACCTTCAGCCGCGCCTCGGCCAGCTGGATCTCGCCAAGCCGACGCAGTGCATCCAGCGGGTCGGCACCCTTCCCGCTCGGCAGGCCCTGCACCGACCACACGCCGTCGTCGCTGCGTTGCAAAGTCAGCGCCAACCCACGCAGGCGCACCTCGGTCAACGAGTGCCCGGGCAACAAGCCGGCGTACATCGCCAGCAGGATCTCCGCCTGGCCCACGCGCACCTCGCCCTGCGGGCCGATCCGCAAACCATCCAGCCGCAACAACGGGCCACGCCGGGTCCACTCGGTGTCCAGCCGATCGAAGGCAATCTGCTGCCCGGCGCGCTGGCTCAACCAGTCGGCGATCTGCTGCGGGTGCTCCTCGGCCAACGGCAACGCCTGACTGGCCGCGCCCACCAGCAACGCGACCGCCACCAACGCAAGCGCGCAGGCAGTGATCGCATAGCGGCGGAACAGGCGCAGACGGCGGCGCAGCGGCGTGGACATTAACGGCGGGGAATCGGGAATCGGAAATCGGGAATCGGAAGAGCAAGCATCGCACCGCGCGCACGATCATCTGCTTGCGCGCGACAGCATTCTAAGGATGTCAGTCGCATCCCGCAGAGGGCCTTTGGCTTCACCCCCATTCCCGATTCCCGACTCTCCATTCCCCGCCTCACAGCAACACCACGTCGAACTGCTCCTGCAAATATTGATCGTCGGACTGGAAGCGGATGCTCTTGCCCAGGAATTCTTCCAGCTCGGCCACCGCTGCGGACTCCTCGTCGGTGATGCGTGCGACCACCTTGGACGAGGCGATCACCAGCAGCCGCGCGGCATCGAACTGGCGCACCGCGCGGGTGATCTCGCGGAAGATTTCGTAGGTCACCGTTTCGGCGGTCTTGATGGTGCCGCGCCCGCCGCACTGGCCGCAGGTTTCCGACAACTGCCGCTCCAGGCTTTCGACGGTGCGCTTGCGGGTCATTTCCACCAGACCCAGCGGCGAGAACTCATACACCGTGGTCTTGGCGTGGTCGCGGGCCAGCGCCTTTTCCAGCGTACGCAGCACCTGGCGGCGGTGCTCGGGATCGTCCATATCGATGAAGTCGATGATGATGATGCCGCCCAGGTTGCGCAGCCGCAGCTGCCGCGCCACCGCCTGCGCCGCTTCCAGATTGGTGCGGAACACGGTTTCTTCGAGATTGCGCTGCCCCACGAACGAACCGGTGTTGACGTCGATGGTGGTCATCGCTTCGGTCTGGTCGATCACCAGATAGCCGCCGGATTTGAGCGGCACCTGCTTGTTCAACGCGCGGCCGATCTCGTCCTCGACCCCGTACAGGTCGAAGATCGGCCGGTCGCCGGTATACAGCTCCAGCCGCTCGGCCAGCACCGGCATGTACTTGGCCACGAACGCCTGCAACTGCGCGAAAGTTTCGTTGGAGTCGACCTTGACCTTTTCCACGTCCTTGCGGATCAGGTCGCGCACCGCCCGCAACGGCAGACTCAGGTCTTCGTAGATGATGCTGCACGGCGGCGCTTCGCGGCCGCGCCGCTCGACCACCGTCCAGACCCGCGACAGATAGGCGATGTCTTCGGCCAGCGCCTCGGCCGGCTGGCCTTCGGCGTTGGTGCGGATGATGTAGCCGAAGCCACCGTGCTGAGCCGAGACCTCGCTGACGATGGTCTTCAGACGCAGGCGCTCGGCCTCGTCCTCGATCCGCGCCGACACCCCGACGATCTTGGATTGCGGCAGCAGCACCAGGTAGCGCGAGGGAATGCTGATCTGGGTAGTGAGCCGCGCGCCCTTGGTGCCGATCGGGTCCTTGACCACCTGCACCACGATGTCCTGGCCATCGCGCAGAAGCTCCACGATCGGCACCGCCGCGGCAGGCGGCGGCGGGATCGGGGTTTCTTCGGTATCGACCACGCTGGCCGGCGCCGGTGCCGGGCGCACCACGTCGTTGGCGTGCAGGAACGCTGCGCGCTCCAGCCCGACTTCGACGAACGCCGCCTGCATGCCGGGCATCACCCGCTGCACCTTGCCCTTGTAAATGTTGCCGACCACGCCCCGGCGCCAGCCGCGCTCGATATGCAGCTCCTGCAACATGCCGTTCTCGATCACCGCCACGCGGGTTTCGCGCGGGGTGACGTTGACCAAGATCTCTTCCGACATCAATGCGCTCCGAAGGCTGTGAGCAACTGCGAGGTGTGATGCAGCGGCAATCCCATCACGCCGGAATAGCTGCCGGACAAATGGCTGATAAAACGTTCTGCGCGCCCCTGGATCGCATAGCCACCGGCCTTGCCCATGGGCTCGCCACAGGCGGCATAGGCAGCGATCTGCGCGTCATCGAGCGTGTCGAAGGTCACCTCCGACACCACCAGGGCCTGCGCCGGGGCGCGCTGTGCGCAGACTAGAACCACCGCCGTGAGTACCTGGTGGGTGCGCCCGGACAACACTTGCAGCATCGCGATCGCATCGTCGACATCGACCGGCTTGCCGAACACGCGCTCGCCCAGTACCACTTCGGTATCGGCGCCCAGCACGATCGCGTCGGCATCGCGCGCCTGCACCTGCGCAAGGCCGGCGCGCGCCTTGTCCAGCGCAACGCGCTGCACGTACTGTTCGGGCGATTCGGCGGGCGCGCGCAGCTCGGGCACGTCCAGTTCCAGGGTCTGAAACGGCACATCCAGGCGTTGCAGCAGTTCTTGTCGGCGTGGCGAACGGGAGGCGAGATAGAGCATCCGCCCAGCATACCTGTTGGCCGCGCTCGCCCGCTGACTTCGCAACGCGGGCAGCGGGTGCGCGGCGGCGTTCGACTCACAACATATTCATCCAGCTCCCAACACGCTCGCACCACAGACAAGGAGATCTCATGCGTACCACCCTCAAGCCGTTGTTGCTGGCCCTGTCCATCGCTGCCGGAACCGCCATGACCGCACACGCCCAATCCGCGTCGAGCTATACCATTCCCAACGACGGCACCCTGCTCAACGTGTCGGCCGAAGCGGAAGCCAAGCGCGTGCCGGATATCGCCACCCTGTCTGCTGGCGTGGTCACACAGGCTGCTGACAGCAACGCCGCCATGCGCCAGAACGCCGAACAGATGAGCAAGGTCATGACTGCGGTCAAGGCCGCCGGCATCGCCGACAAGGACGTGCAGACCAGCGGCATCAACCTGAGCCCGCAATACACCTACAAGGAAAACGAAGCGCCGAAGATCATCGGCTATCAGGCCAGCAACACGGTCAGCCTGAAGGTGCGCGACATCTCCAAGCTCGGCAAGGTGCTCGACACACTGGTGGCCCAGGGTGCCAACGACATCAACGGCCCCAGCTTCTCGGTCGACCAGCCCGAACCTGCCTACGACGAGGCCCGCGTGGCCGCGCTGAAAAAAGCCCAGGCCCGTGCCGACACCTATGCCAAGTCGCTGGGCCTGAAGGTGCGGCGCATTGTCAGCATCTCCGAAGGCCGCGGCGGTGGCGGCGTAGTACGCCCGATGATGATGGCCGCCTCGCTGCGCTCGGCCAAGGCCGAAATGGACACCCAAGTGGCGCCCGGCGAGAGCACGCTGTCGATCACGCTGGATGTGACCTTCGAGCTGGGTCGCTGAAGACGCAGATACCGTCCCGAAGCATGTCTCGCACTGCCCTCCTCGGAGGGCAGTGTTGTTCGCGGAGCGCTGTTGCGGAATCCTCCTGCGGAGACGCGAAACCTGAGCGTGATATCAGTCGGCAAATTTCGCTGTCCTACCTGAAAGCAGGTAACTTACAAGTGCCCAATTCCACACTTTGATTGATGTGAATAGGCGATTTTTGACGTTTGTGCTTAAAAAAACATGAAATTTAGAGAAATCGTTCTTTAAGCAGGCTCTACAGCTCTCTAGCATCGGTTGTCAGCGCACCGTCATATTCGTGATGGCGCTCCTCTGGAGAGAGAGATGATGACCGGCCACGCCGCTTCGAAGCGCACGTTCCATCCGCCATCGCGTCATGCATCTTCGCGTGCACGCTATTCCCGCATCAGCGTGCTTGCTCTTGCGTTGAGCGGCGCCGTCGGTGTGCTGGTCTCCGGCACTGCCGCCGCGCAAAGCACCACTGCAGGGATCTACGGCAGCGCGCCCGCTGACGCGGGTGCAACCGTCACGGCACAAAGCGATACCGGTTTCTCGCGCACAGCGAGCGTGGACGCCAACGGGCGCTACACCATCGGCAATCTTCCCGTCGGCACTTACACGGTCACCTTGCAACGCGACGGCCAGGCCGTCGAAACACGCAAGAACATCGCCCTGCGCGTCGGTGCGGGCACCGATGTGTCGTTTGCTAGCAGTACCTCGTCCGAGGCCACCAACCTGGGCACCATCACGGTGACCGGCAAAAACATCTCGCCGGTGGATGTCTCCGCCACCGCCTCGCGCACGGTGATTACCGCCGAGCAGCTGCAGCGTTTGCCGCTGGCGCGCTCGGGAGAAGCCATTGCGCTCTTGTCACCAGGCGCTGTGCAAGGCAGCGGCTATTTCGGCAATGCGATTTCCTTCGGCGGCGCCGGCGTCACCGAAAACGCCTATTACCTCAACGGCTATCTCACCTCCAACCCGCTCTCCAACATCGGCGGCGTCACCCTGCCGTTTGGCGCCATCGATCAGCAGGAAACCTACACCGGCGGTTACAGCGCGCGTTATGGGCGTTCGGCCGGTGGCGTACTCAGCCAGGTCGGCAAGCGCGGCACCAACGAGTGGCATTTCGGCACGCAGGTGCTGTGGCGTCCGAAATCGTTGTCGAGCGACAACAAGAACGTGTTCTATCCCTCGACCACGCCACCGGACGGCTATGAATACAGCGATCAGAGCCTGCCAGGTACCTTGTACCGCAGCCGCAAGGACGACCAGCTCTGGAATACGGTCTACAGCGTCTACGCCGGTGGGCCGTTGATCGAAGACCGCCTGTTCGTCTTCGTCGCCGCCGAGCAGGAGCGCAGCGAAGGCGTGTCGACCTCGCGCCGCGACGACCCGGTGATCGGCCGCAACAACTACCGCATCGATGAGCCCAAGCTCTACGCCAAGATCGACTGGAACATCAACGACAGCAATATCCTCGAACTGACCGGCATCAAGAACAATTACCGCGAAGGTGGCGCCTACAGCGACTTTCTGGGTTATCCCGATCTTGGCGGCGACGCCGCTGGCGCCTTTGCCGACACCGTCAAGGTCAACGACCGTTACTACATCGGCAAGTACACCAGCTACATCACCGATGACCTCACCCTGAGCGCGACGTACGGCAAGAGCCGCCAGACCGACTTCCGCAACAACCCCAGCACCGCGCCGCAACTCAACAGCACCAATCTGCAGGACCCGGCCATCACCGGCGGCCGCGAGATCCGCAACAACCAGACCTCCAGCCAGGCACGCGACGGCGAAAACACCACCCGCGGCCTGCGGGTCGATCTGGAGTATGTGCTGGGCGCCCACACGCTGACGGCGGGCGTGGACAACATGCACTTCGATGCCAGCAACGAAGGCGTCATTACCACCGGCCCCGGCTATACCTGGACCTACGGCCGCTCCTCGCGCCCCACCTCGCCGATTCGCGTCGCACTCGGCGTTGGTCCGGCCGGTGGCAATGGCTATTTCGTCAACCAGACCGTGTTCAACACTGCCACCAGCATGTCGGTGGAACAGAAAGCCTACTTCCTCGAAGACAAATGGCAGGCCACCGACACCTTGCTGCTGACGTTGGGCATCCGCAACGACAAGTTCACCAACTTCAATGACGTTGGCGTCCCCTACGTGCGCAGCGGCGACCAATGGGCTCCGCGCCTGGGCGTGAGCTGGGACGTGTTCGGCGATTCCTCGCTCAAGGTGTATGGCAACGCTGGCCGTTATTATCTGGCGCTCCCCAACAGCGTGGCGATCCGTGGCGCTTCGCCGTCCACGTTCACCAACGAGTACTTCACTTACAGCGGCATCGACGCGCAAGGCAATCCGACCGGCCTGACACCGGTGGCGGTGGATGCCTCTGCAGGTTTTACCTGTTCCGGCAATGTGGTCTCCGCCGGGCTGGAATGCGGCCAGGCTCCGGATGCGGCCGGTATCGCCGCCACCGATCTGAAGTCGATGTACCAGGACGAGTTCATGCTCGGCTTCGACAAGACGCTTGGCGAGAACTGGGTGACTGGTGCCAAGGCCACTTACCGCTCGCTGGGCGCCACCATCGACGACGTCTGCTACGCCGACCGGATGCGCACCAAGTTGACCGCGATCGGCGTGGATCCCAGCACCGTCAACGTGCCCGGCTGCATCATCTTCAATCCCGGCGAAACCAACTCTTTCAGCCTGGCCAACCTGGATGGCTCCGGCCGCACATCGGTGTCGATGTCGCCGTCGGACTGGGGGTTCGACAAGAAGGCCAAGCGCACCTATCTGGCGGTGGACCTGTTCCTGCAACATCCGTTCGACGGCAAGTGGGAAGGTCGCATTGATTACACCTGGTCGCGCAACTTCGGCAATACCGAAGGCCAGATCAAATCCGATATCGGCCAGACCGATGTCTCCAAGACCCAGGACTGGGATGCCGCTGCGCTGATGTGGTACTCGGGCGGCTATCTGGCCAACGATCGTCGCCACCAGATCAAGATTTACGGTTCTTACCAGATCGCGCCCGAGTGGTTGCTTGCAGGCAACATCCGGGTGCTGTCCGGCACGCCGAAATCCTGCCTGGGGTATGTGAGCATCAACGGCATCAGCGAGGACTCCGATGCCGGCGACCCGGTGGGTTATCGCTCGTCGTACCACATCTGCAACGGGCAGCCCTCGCGTCCAGGCGATGCCGGTCGTTTGCCGTGGACCAAGATCGTCGACCTCGGCCTGACCTATCGCCCCGCGTTCGCCGACAACAAGCTCGCCATGACGCTGCAGGCCTTCAACATCTTCAACGAGCGCAAGCCGCAGCAGGTCGATTCCACCTGGGAAGACGGCCCGTTCACCCTGTCCAACACCTACAACATGGGCGCGTTTTTCACCCAGCCCCGCTACGCGATGTTCTCGGTGTCGTACGACTACTGACGCACTCTCCCGTCAGCGTCGCTTTCCCAGCCCCGCAATGGGCTGGGCTTTTCTACCGCAAACGCCCAGCTTCGGCTGGGCGTTTGCATGCCGGTGCTTGTGTGGAGTGGCACCTTGAAAAGCCAGTTGGTTATGGAGATCGACATGATGGCGAGATCGCTCCGGCATCCTCTGCGATGTGGCATGTCCCTCGCAGATGCGCGCCATGCTTGTGCAGCCGCGCGCGCTGCGGTAAACCTACGCTACCGGATGGTGTAGTGCGTCCGGGCCGCGCTGGTCCTTTCCGCAGTTCCGTTTTTGGAGGTGGATGATGGTTCGCACGCAATCGCAGGTTTCTTCCCGTCCCCTTGGCATCGACACCTCGCGCGTCCTGGCGATGAGCACGGCCGTGGCGCTGCATCTGCTGGCCGGCGGCTTGTTGCTGATTCCGCTGTCGCATCGGGCGGTTCCGCAACCGCCACCCGAGCCGCGCTGGGTCATGCCGATCACGATACCGACCGCCCCACCGCCGCCGCTGGTATTCCCGGTCACGGTGAGGTTCACGCCCAAGACGCATACACCACCGAAGACCGTGCCAGTTCCGGTGCAGGTGCCGACTCCTCTCATAAACCAGACACCAGTGGTCGACAGCGCAACGGTTGCCCTTCCGGCAGCCGACACTGCGATGGACAGCGCGCCCACCATCGCTGCACCGAGCGGGCCGATCGAGGCGGGTCAGCTGCAGTATCTGAGCTCGCCCGCACCGAGCTACCCGGTGGCTGCATTGCGTGCGGGGCAGCAAGGCACGGTGCTGCTGCGCGTGCTGGTGGGTACCGATGGACGCCCGGCCGAAGTGAGCGTGCAAACCAGCAGCGGTCATCGCGCACTCGATCTGGCCGCGCGTAGCCAGGTGCTACGCAGCTGGCGCTTCCAACCGGCGATGCAGAATGGCCAGGCCGTGCAGGCCTACGGATTGGTGCCGGTGAGCTTTTCGTTGAATTGAAGCTTCGTTGAATTGAAGCGTGGACCGACGCGGCGGCCTGCAACTGCGGCCGCCGCACCACTGCGAACCTCTACGCACACGCTGGCGCCAACTATTCCGCCACGAACGCACGCGCCAAGCAGCAAGCGTAGCGGCCACGCCGCAGTGTCCTTCGCCTGCCGAATGACCACTGGGAGCGCAAGTGACGACCCGCCGCATCGATGGGCGAGAGGCGGCCAACAGAAGGAAGCGAGCGAGCAGCACGACGGATCCCGCCGACGCGATCAAAACCGGCAACAGCGCGCGACACGCCTCGTCCATCGCTTCGGGTCGCATTCGTCCGGAAGCTGAGCAGACGTTGCGCAGTCGCGCTATCGAGCAAGCCGTTGCGTGCTGACGCAGACGCCGTCAAGCACGCTGAATCGAGTGATTGGTCAGCATCGAGTGATTGGTCAGCATCGCCGCAGCGCGACGCCACTGCTCGGCCACACTCAAATGCACCGACATGTGTGGCAGCGTGAGCGGGCCGATCTCGCGGGTTTTGGCGATCAGCCGCTCTGATGACGCAAGCTGCACCGCGCTCGGCACGACGTCATGACGCCATTACGCCCGGTGATACGGATGATTGGCCAGCATCGCCGCAGCGCGGTACAGCTGCTCGGCCACGATCAGGCGCACCAGCATGTGCGGCAAGGTGAGCGGGCCGATCGACCAGCTTTCGTCGGCATTCTTCAGCACCTCGGCCGCGTGGCCTTCCGGGCCGCCGATCAGGAAGGCCAGGTCGCGCCCCTGCCCGCGCCAATGTTCCATGCGCTGGGCGAGTTGCTCCGAACTCAGCGGGCGACCGGGCACATCCAGCGCCACGACATGCGCGTTCTTGGGCAGCGCGGCGATGACGCGACGGCCTTCGTCGTCGATGGCGCGTTGCCCATCGCGTCCCTTGCCGCGCAGGCCGGGTTCGATCTCGACCAGCTCCAGCGGCATCCAGTGCGACAGACGTTTTTGATATTCGGCAAAACCTTGCGCCACCCAGGCCGGTGCGCGTTCGCCGGTGGCGATGAGTCGGCATTTCATCCGTCCATGATATCCGCGTCACAGCCTGGGCAGTCCGTGGCGATTTGTCGTTGCGTGTCATGGCGTGGTTACAGCCGGCACTTAGTGTCGCCCGACCACCCAGCCACGCAGGAGTCGTTCGATGCCGATTTTCGATCCCGCCCGCCGCCAGGTTCTCAAGGGCAGCGCCGCCGTCATGGCCGCCGGCGCCCTTGGCAGCTTGGGCGCATTGCAGTCGCGCCAGGCCCAGGCCGCCACCTCCCCGTCGGTGCGACTCGCACCGGTCCCCAGCCGTTACGGCCCGCTCGCCCCGGTCGCCGACCAGAGCACCGGCCTGCCGCTGCTGCAGCTGCCGCGCGGTTTCAGCTACCGCTCGTTCGGCTGGAGCGGCGATCGCATGGACGATGGCCAGCCCTGCCCCGACCGCCACGACGGCATGGCCGTGGTCGGCCTGCGCCGGCCGGATTGGCGGCCGGGCAGCGACCCGCTGCGCGGTCTGGAATACGTGCTGATCCGTAACCATGAGCGCGGCGCCGGCAGCCCGTTCCGCGCACCGGCCATGTACGACACCGGCATCGTCAGCGGCATCCAACAGGCCGGCGGCGGCACCACCACGCTGAGTTACGGCCGCCGTGGCTGGGGCAGCCTGGAGCCCAGCCTGGGCGGCACCCTGGTCAACTGCGCCGGCGGGCCGACCCCTTGGGGCACCTGGCTGAGCTGCGAAGAGATCAAGACCAACGCGGTCTCCAGCACCGGCCGCAAGCACGGCTATGTGTTCGAAGTGGACCCCGACAACCACCGCACCACCGGCCGCCCGCTGGTAGGGCTGGGCCGTTTCAGCCATGAGGCGGTGGCGATCGATCCGCGCACCGGCATCGTCTATCTCACCGAAGACGACCGCAACAAGGCCGGCCTGTATCGCTTCATTCCCAACGACCGCCGCGGCCGTAATGGCTCGCTGGAAAACGGCGGCCGGCTGCAGGCCGCGCGCGTGCGCGGACGTCGCAATGCCGACCTCACCGTGGCCAGCATCGGCCAGCAGTTCCAGCTGGAATGGGTGGATATCAGCGAACCCGATCTGGACAGCATCGCCGCACCGGCGGGCTTTGCCGACATCGGCGCCAACGACACCTTGAGCGGGCCGTTCGCGCAAGCCTGGGCCGACGGTGCGCTACGCATGAGCCGCGGCGAAGGTATCTGGTACAGCTACGGCAAGCTATTCATCGTCGACACCAGCACCGGTGTGGATGCACAGGGCCGGCGCGGTTACGGCAATGGCGCGGTGTGGGTGCTGGACCTGTTCACCCAGCGCCTGAGCGCGCTGTTCGTCAGCGGCAATCAGCTGGCGGCGCACAACCCGGACAACGTCACCGTCAGTGCGCGCGGCGGCGTGGTGCTGTGCGAAGACGGCGGCGAAAGCCCGGACGAATACGGCCCCGGCGCGCGCTTGCTGGGCCTGACCCGCAACGGCGAATCGTTCTATCTGGCCAAGAACAACGTGCAGCTCACCTCGCAGCAGATTGCCGATGCCGGCAAGACCATTGCCGAAGGCGATTATCGCGACACCGAGTTCTGCGGCGCCTGCTGGGACCCGTTGGCGCGCACCTTGTTCGTCAACATCCAGACACCGGGGATTACCCTGGCCATCACCGGGCCGTGGGAACGCGGGCCGTTGTAAGCCGCTTCTTTGCCAGCCAAGCAGTCGACGCGACACCTGCCGGAGGGCGTATCACCGCTCATCCGGCAGGTTTCAAGCGTGCCGAAAGACCCGCAGGCCGACAGCGAAAACGTAGCGCATGCAGGCCACGGCCGATGCGCCAACGCCAAATGTCGCACGGTCAGCGTGGTCGGTCGCTGCAGCCAAGAGCGGCTAACAACACGTAGCGAGCAGTCGTCAGGCGGGTGTGGACGGCGCGCTCAGAACCGGCGTGTCCGAGTGGTACATGCCGCACCAAGCACCGGCCGCGCCCGCCTTGCGGTGAGCACAGTCGTTGTGTTGGCCACTCTAAACCCTCGCTAACGGCGCCGGGCTGGCATCACCAGCTGTTGGGAACCTCGCATGGGCAGGCGCGTTCGGTCGAGCAGCGAAGTCGCCTGCGTCATTGCCGCGCGTGGTCAGAACCAGGGCGCTTCGGGCATGCTCGACATGACGCGCTGCATCTTCAACCAGCGCTTGAACGATTGCGGATCGCCCAGTTCGCGCAGGCCCTGGCGTGCCTCCATCAACTCGTCTTCGACCTCACGCTTGAGTTGCGCCATCAACCTGCCCAGCCGCTCCGGCTTCGGGCGCGACGGCAGGTCCAATCCATACTCGGCGCAGAAGTCGCCCGCCTGCTGCCTCACCTGCTGCTGCAGGTCCTTGCACTGGCGATCCAGTTCGCGGTTGTACTCCTGCAACCGCGCCGGGTTCATCGCATCCACGCCTTGCGCGTCCAGCAAGCCGATCTCGGCCTGCAGTTCGAGCAAACCCAGCAGATCGCCGGCCTTGTAGGCGGCATTGAGCCGCTGCATCAGGATGGTGCGCGAGGCATGGTCATCGTCGTTCTTGGCGCGGTCCGGGTGCAGATTGCCGGCCAGCTTGCGATACAGCTCGCGCAACGGCGGCGGTTCGGCAGTGGCGGCAGTGGCCTTCCGCTCGGCGCGTTTGCGGCGCTGCGTCTGGCGTTGCTGCTGCTGGGCGTGCTCTTGCTCCAGGCGCTCGCTCACGCGCTCGAAGAGTTCTTCTGGCGAGTCGATCGCATCCAGTTCGTCGGCATCCAGTCCGTAGGCCTGGCCAAGAATCTGCTTCATCAGCGCATCGGATTCGGAGACGTCCTGGTCATAGCCGACCACACTGTGGCGATCGTAGATCGGCCGCAGCGCCTCGTGGCCGGCTTCGATCAGCGGACCGGCGATGTTGCACAGCAGATCCGACAAAAATTCGCGATCGGCCTTTCCCAGCTTGTAGGAAGCGTGCGCACGATCGAGCTCCTCGACCAGGGCGATATCGGCATCGCGGCGACGGTCGAGCAAGGGCTGCAACTCGCCGTGATAGCGCTCGCGCCATTGCGCAAGCGCTACTTGCCAGGCCTGCAATTGGGCGCGATGCAGTTCCAGGTCGCGCAGCAGCCGGTCAAAGCGTTTGCGTGCCGGCGACGTTGCCACGCCGGACGCCTGCGCAGCGCCACTGTGCAACTGCTGCAGTGCGTGCGAAGCAGGGGCATCCGGGGTGGCTTGCAATTTCCTCGCCATGCCGGGGCCAGTCACTCCTCGGAATCGGCAACCACATCGTCCGGACGCTGGTCGCCCACGGTCCACAAACGCTCCAGCGCGTAGAACTCGCGCACACGCGGCAGCATCACATGCACCACCACGTCGCCCAGGTCGACCAGCACCCACTCGGCTTCGCGCTCGCCTTCCACACCTAGCGGCATCACGTCCAGCCGCTTGGCGAACCTGACCACTTCTTCGGCGATCGATTTGACGTGGCGGGTCGAGGTGCCCGAGGCGACCACCATGTAATCGCAGACGCTGGACTTGCCACGCACGTCGATCTCGACCACGTCCTTGGCTTTCAGCTCCTCCACGGCCTCGCGTACGGTGGCCAACAGGGCCGGCACGGACGGCGGCGGATTCGGAAGGGAGGTCTTGATGACTTGAGCTTGACTGGTCAAAGCGGGCAACTCGATGGAATTGGCGTGAATTATAGGCCGGTCCGGGCGGATGCGTGTTCAGCTAGCCGCGCAGGCGCAGCCGTACAAGCCTTCCCGGGCGATAAAGCCGGCCACCGCCGCCGGCACCAGCGCCTGCCAGGCCCTGCCGGCAGCGATCTGCGCGCGCACCGCGCTGGCCGATTCGCCGCGCAACGGGTGGTGCAATTGCCACAACCGGCCGGCCGGCGCGGCGAATAGTGCATCGGTGCTGGCGGCCCAGCGCCCCTGCACCGCGGCGGCCAGGTGCGGCGCATCGCTCAGGTCCAGGGATGTGCCCGGCCGCGCGGCGATGACGAAGTGCGCCAGCTCGAACAACGCCTCCCACTGGTGCCAGCGGTGCAGCCCAACGAAGGCGTCGGCACCCAACAGCCAGGCGATTGGTGTAGCGGGCCCCAGTAGCTCGCGCAGCTCGCGCAAGGTGTCCACGGTGTAGGACGGCGCCAGCTGTTGGCTGGCACGCAGCAGCTCGCGGCTGTCCAGCTGCAGCCCGGGCTGGCCGGCAAGCGCCAGCTCCAGCATCTGTGCGCGCTGCGCGGCCGTGGCCCCGGGCGCGGCGCGATGCGGCGGATCGGCGGCCGGCACCAGGTGCACGAGGGCACCGAGTTCGTCGCGCGCCGCGCAGGCGATGGCCAGGTGACCCAGGTGGATCGGGTCGAAGGTGCCGCCGTAGTAGAGGTGGAGCCGGGACTCTTGAAGCCGGGACCGGGGACCGGGGACCGGGGGCCCGGAAGAGCGAGGCGCAGGACCCTGGTCGGTGGGTTGGTGCGGGTGTTGTTCTTTTTGCAGGGACCGGGGACCGGGGACCGGGGAACCGGACACAGCAATGGCCGGGTTCTCGGGCTGTGAGCCAGGGATTGCGGCGCTGTCAACAGCCTCGGCCTCTATGCTTTCCCCGGTCCCCGGTCCCCGGTCCCCGGTCCCGGCCTTGCCGGCTCTCACGCCAGCAATCTCACCGCGCGCGCTTCGGCCACCGCAACCAGGAGACGTTCCAGGCCAACCCAGGCATCGCCGTCAGCGCGCCCCTTGGCCATGCGGTCGACCAGGCCGGCTTCGGCGACGAAGCGTTCCCACCGGCGCGGCTCGGGGTGGCGCTGCAGTGCGCGCTTGAACGGGGCCTGGCGAGATTCCCAGATGCCCTGCGATTTCATTTCCGCGGCCAGGTTGCCGCCGTTGGCTTGCACCTTCGCCAGTGCTGCGGTGCGCAGCAGTTCCTTGATCAGGATCGGCATCAGCGCGGCGACGGCTTCGCCTTCGGCACGCAGCCCGGCGAGCATGCGGATCACCGCGGCGGGCTGGCCGGAGAAGGTGGTTTCAGCCAGGCGGAACACGTCGTAACGCGCGGCATCGGCCACCAGCGATTCCATCGCCTCCAGATCCAGCGTCTTGCCGTCGGCCAGCAAGGCCAGCTTGTCGATCTCCTGCGCGGCGGCCAGCAGGTTGCCTTCCACCCGCTCGGCCAGGCGCTGCACCGCGGCTGCGTCGGCGCGCAGGCCCTGGGCGCGCAGGCGGCGCTCGATCCAGTCGGACAATTCATGCGGCTTGATCGCCCAGGCCACGGCAATGGTGCCGATGCGGCCGATCGCCTCGGCCCACTTGCCCTGGTGCGCCTTGCTCCAGTCGTTGGCGGTGATCAGCAGCACCACATCCGGCGGCGGGTTGGCGCAGAAGCGGGTGATGACCTCGGCGCCGTCCTTGCCCGGCTTGCCGCTGGGCAGGCGCACTTCCACCAGGCGGCGCGGGCTGAACAGGCTGGGCGCGTTGAAGCTGGCGTCGAGCTGGTTCCAGTCGAACTCGCGGCCGTCGGCATCGAACACCTCGCGCTCGCCGATGCCCTCGGCGCGCGCACGTGCGCGCACCGCATCGGCCGCTTCGAGCACGCGCAAGGTTTCCGGGCCGGCAATCAGGTAGGCCGGCTGCAACGGCTGATTGGACTGGCCGGCCAGCTGTTCCGGGCGAAGTTCCATGACGGAAATCCGCGCTTAGTTGTTGCCTGACGGCTGCGGCGCTGGCGGCAGCGCGGCCGGCACGCTCGATTCCGGCGTCGACGGCTGCACCGGCGGCGTGGTGGCTTGCGGCAGCGGCGCGGTCGGCGTGCTTTCCAGGCTCTCGCCGCGCTTTATGCGCGCACGCACCACGCTATCGATACGGCGCAGGATCGAGGCCGACATGTCCTTGCGCAACTCGTCGGCCAGGATCTCGCGCTCGGTGGCGGTACCGGTGGCATCCACCGGCGGCGACACGTAGTCGCGCGACAGCTCGATCACCTGTTGCGGCACCAGCACCGCACCATTGGCGGTGGTGACCGTAAAGATGGCGGCGTAGCGCAGGCTGTATTCCTGTGCACGGCCCTGGCTGTCGATGGCGATCGGCAAGTCGCCCCAGCGCTCGGACAACACCTGCACTTGCGCAAAGCCGGTCTTGGCGTCTTCGCCCGCCAGCGTGGCGCCGGCAGCCTTGAGGCCACGCCGCAGCAATTTGGCCAGTTCGCTGTACTGCACTGCGGACTGCACCTTCACGGCCGGGGTATCGGGCGGCAACGCAAGCGAATTGCGCAGGTGGAAGCCGCAGGCGGTGAGGCTGGAGACCAGCACGAGGGACGCAGCGAAAGCAGTAGGAAATCGGATCATGGGCACAGTCTGGATGAGCGCCCCGGCGGCGGCAACAGGCAGCTAGCCTGACGCAGCCCGCGTGAACGGGGCTTGATAGGGCGCCGCGGAACAACACAGCGCCCAGGAATGACAAACGCGTCGCCACGCGCCGGTGAAACGAATGACCAGAAGCCACCTCAACAATCTCACCTGAAGTGAAGTACCTGAAACCATCGCGGCAACTTCACCCATGCGTCGCAGCGCACCAGCGCAGTGAATCGCAGAGAACCACTGCAGCACCCGTACCTGCGCAGCACCACGCGCCAGCGCAACACATTGCCAATACCGCCGCAGCAACCTTGCACCGCGTCGCCACGCCGCTCCGGGAAGCTGCCCGTAGCGGCAATGGCAACCCGACCGGCGCCGCCGTCACCCCGCCACGATGTTCACGATCTTGCCCGGCACGATGATGATCTTGCGGATCGTCAACCCCTCCAGGAATTTCGCGGCATTGGGTTCGGCCTGAGCCAGCGCTTCGATCTGCTCGCGCGTCGCCTCCGCTGCCACCTCGATGGTGCCGCGCAGCTTGCCGTTGATCTGCACTGCCAGGGTCAACGCATCACGCACCAAGGCGCTGGGATCGACCTGCGGAAACGCCACGTCTTCCAGCAGTGTTTCGCCACGGCCCAGCACCTGCCACAACGCGTGGCTGGCATGCGGGGTGATCGGGTTGAGCAGCAGCACCATCGCTTCCAGTGCTTCCTGCCGCACCGCCCTGCCCTGGTTGCTGGCATCGTCGAACTTGGCCAGCGCGTTGGACAACTCCATCACCGCCGCGATGGCGGTGTTGAAGCTGTGGCGACGGCCGTAGTCGTCGCTGACCTTGCCGATGGTTTCGTGGGTCTTGCGGCGGATCGCCTTCTGCTCGGAACTCAAAGGTCCGAACAGCATCGCGATCTTGGTCAATTCATCGATAAGGCCATCGGCCGAATGCTTATGCACCTGCACCCACAACCGGCGCATGAAACGCGCCATGCCGTCGACGCCGGCTTCGTTCCACTCCAGCGACTGCTCCGGCGGTGCGGCGAACATCGAGAACAGCCGCACGGTGTCGGCGCCGTACTTGGCCACCATCGACTGCGGGTCCACGCCGTTGTTCTTGGACTTGGACATCTTCTCGGTGCCGCCGATGTGCACCGGCTTGCCATCGGCGATCAGCACCGCGCCGGTGACGCGGCCGCGCTCATCGCGCTGGATTTCGACATCGGCCGGGTTGATCCAGTCCTTGCCGCCGTTGTCGGCGTCGCGATAGAACGTTTCGGCGATGACCATGCCCTGGGTGAGCAGGTTGGTCACCGGCTCGTCGCTGTCCACCAGCCGCGCGTCGCGCATGAGCTTGTGATAGAAGCGGAAGTACATCAGGTGCAGGATCGCGTGCTCGATGCCGCCCACGTACAGGTCGGCCGGCATCCAGTAATTGGCGCGGCGGTCGACCATGTCGCGTGCGTTGGGGCTGGTGTAGCGCGCCACGTACCAGCTCGATTCCATGAAGGTATCGAAGGTGTCGGTCTCGCGCTCGGCCGGGCCGCCGCAGTCCGGGCAGGTGGTCTGGCGCCAGGTCGGATCGGTCTTGATCGGCGAACCGGTGCCGGCAAATTCCACGTTTTCCGGCAACACCACCGGCAGCTGGTCCTCCGGCACCGGCACCGCGCCGCACTTGGCGCAGTAGATCACCGGAATCGGGCAGCCCCAGTAACGCTGGCGGCTGACGCCCCAATCGCGCAGACGGTAGTTGATGCGGCGCTGGCCCTGGCCCTTGCGCTCGAAGCGCTCGGCCAAAGCCTCGAAGGCGCCGCCGAAATCCAGGCCATCGAACTCGGCCGAATTGATCAGCTCCAGCTCGCGGCTTTTTTCGGTATACCAGTCGCGCCACTGGGTGGCGTCCCAGGTCTGTTCGTCTTCATTGCGCGGCTCGCGCAACTTGACCACCTGCACGATCGGCAGCGCGTACTTGTTGGCGAACTCGAAATCGCGTTGGTCGTGGCCGGGCACCGCCATCACCGCGCCGGTGCCGTAGCCCATCAGCACGAAGTTGGCCACCCACACCGGCACCTGCTCGCCGCTGATCGGATGCACTGCGGTCAGGCCGGTGGCCATGCCGCGCTTTTCCTGGGTTTCCAGCTCGGCTTCCGAGACACCGCCATGCTTGAGTGTTTCCAGCAGCGCGGCCAGTTCCGGATTGGATTTGGCCGCATGCAGCGCCAGCGGGTGCTCGGCGGCGATCGAGACGAAGGTCACGCCCATCAGCGTGTCCGGGCGGGTGGTGAACACGCGCAACGGATCCAGCGGCGCGCCATCGGTGTCGCGCACGTCGAACTGGATTTCCAGCCCTTCCGAGCGGCCGATCCAGTTGCGCTGCATGGTCTTGACCGAGTCCGGCCAGCCGTCCAGCTGGTCCAGGCCGTCGAGCAGTTCCTGTGCGTAATCGGTGATGCGCAGGAACCACTGCGGAATTTCGCGTTTTTCGACCAGGGCACCGGAGCGCCAGCCGCGGCCGTCGATCACCTGCTCGTTGGCCAGCACGGTCTGATCGATCGGGTCCCAGTTCACCACCGCGTTGCGGCGGTAAGCCAGGCCCTTGCGCATCAGCCGGGTGAACATGCGCTGCTCGTGCACGTAATAGTCCGGCGTGCAGGTGGCGAACTCGCGCGACCAGTCGATGGCGTAGCCCAGCGATTTGAGCTGACCGCGCATGTGCTCGATGTTGGCGTAGGTCCACTTGGCCGGCGCGGTCTTGTTCTTGATCGCGGCGTTTTCGGCCGGCAACCCGAACGCATCCCAGCCCATCGGCTGCATCACGTTGTGGCCGGTCATGCGCTTGTAGCGGCTGACCACATCGGAGATGGTGTAGTTGCGCACATGGCCCATATGCAGCGCACCGGACGGGTACGGCAGCATCGACAGGCAATAGAACTTGGGTTTGTCCGAGTTCTCGTCGACCTGGAAGGCGCGGGTGGCGTCCCAGAACTGCTGGGCGGAGGATTCGACCTGCTGCGGGTCGTAGGCGTTGGGTTCGACGGTGGACATTGGGAGCGGATGCTCGGGCGGTGCAAAGCGGGACAGGGTACCGCAGTGCAGCAGGTGCTCCAAACCGCTCGCTCAGATCGCCGGCTTTGCCGGCCAGATCCAGGCGGCCACGGCCAGCCAGCCGACCCAGGCCAGAAACGCCAGGCGCTGTGCGATGGCCTGCCGCAGCAGGCCGGGCGGGCCAAATGCCAGCACCGCCACCAGCAGCCCGGCCGCCAGGCTGAGCCAGGCCAGCGTGCGGGTCTCGGGGGCATTGAGCAGCGCTGCGGCAATCAACAGCATGCCCGGCACAAACGCCACCGCCCACAGCAACCAGGCCGTGGCATGCGCCTGACTGGCGCGGCCGTCCAGATCGGTGGGATCCAGCGGCAGCATGCCCATGCCGACGAAGGCCAGCCCGGCCAGCACGATGAGCTGCCCGCCCACGCGCAGACTCCAGCCGGCCTTGAGCGGCATGCGTGCCAGCAGGCTGACGCCGGTGACCATGCCCAGCGCACCGACCAGCACGAACGCCAGCAGATTGAAGCCCAGCGCATGCGGCACACCGTGCGCGCCCAGCAACGCGACCGGGTGGCTGGCCTGCAGATAGCCCGGCAGCGTGGCCCCGAACCCGGCCACCGCCAGCACGAACACGGTTGCCGCGATCAGGCCCAGGTAGCGCTGCGCGCTGTCGGTAGTTCCCATTGTGGTGCTCCGCTGCGGGGCGCACGCGCCACCAGGACGCGGCATTGTCGTGCCGGGCGGGCGCGGCGTGAACCCCCTTCGGCGTCCTGGGCCGGCCTTGTGTCGGCCGGGTTTGCCACCATTACCACCCATTGTTGCCGTCACCCCATACAGGAAGCCCATGTCCGACACGCCGCATGTATTCGATGCCACCACCGACACCTTCGAGACCGAGGTCCTGCAGAAATCGTTGACGACACCGGTACTGGTGGATTTCTGGGCCACCTGGTGCGGGCCGTGCAAGTCGCTGACGCCGATCCTGGAAAAGCTGGCAGGCGAGTACAACGGCGCCTTCGAGCTGGGCAAGGTCGATGTAGACAAAGAACAGCAGATCGCCGCGGCGTTCCAGATCCGCTCGGTGCCGACGGTGTTCCTGGTCAAAGGTGGCGAGATCGTCGACGGCTTCCCCGGCGCGATGCCGGAAGGCCAGGTGCGCGAATTTCTGACCCAGCACGGCGTGCTGCCGGCCGAGCCGCAGATCGCCGAAGAGGTGCTGCCCGAGGCGCCGCTGGACCCGCAGGCACAGGCCGCCGCGTTGCGCGAGGCGATCGCCGCCGAACCGGACAAGGACGAGCTCAAGCTGGATCTGGCGCTGGCGCTGCTCAAGACCGGCAACACCGCCGAGGCCGAGCAGTTGATCGACGCCCTGCCCGCCAACCTGGCCACCGACGACCGTGCGGTGCGTGCCAAGGCGCGCCTGAGTTTTGCCAATGTGCTCAAGGACGCCCCGGACGCCAGCGCGCTGCAGGCCAGCGTGGACACCAATGGCGCAGACCTGCGCGCGCGTCACCTGCTCGGCGTGCGCCATCTGCTCGACGGCAACGACGAAGCGGCGCTGGAACAGTTCCTGGAAATGCTGCGGCAGGATCGCGCCTTCGACGAGAACCTGCCGCGCCGCAGCCTGATCGATGCGTTCCGCGTGATCGAAGACGAAGACCTGGTCGGCCGCTACCGCCGCAAGATGTCGGCGCTGGTGTTCTGACAGCGACGGGCACTGTGGCGCGAGACGCGGCTTCGCACGCCTGAGAGCGGTTGCATGCAGCGTGTCGATTGCACGCGCATTGCACGCATTGCACGTAGCGTGTCGGTCGCAGGATCCGGCACGCCGCGGTGCGGTGCGAGATCTGCATCCTGCCGCTACCAAGGCGCGCAGACCTGCCTCTCCAAACGGGGCACCGGCACACTGCCGACATCCTGAAGACCGACCCGACGAAGACGGCCGACCCCATGAACGCGTAGGAGCGGACCTGGCCGCGATGATGCATTCCCAGTCGCGATGAAGCGTCATGCGATAACGGTGACGCACCGTCGCGGCCAGGTCCGCTCCTACAAGTCCTGGCGCCCTGCCGCTTCACGCGTAAGGCAGCCCTGCACTAGAGCGTGAAAGCCGGTCCCCGCCAGATGGCGCAGACGGCACCCGGCGCAGCGTCGACGACTTCAAGCCACCCCGCTCCCTGACCCGTAGGAGCGGACCTGGCCGCGATGAGGCATTCCTCGTCGCGATGAATCGTTGCTCCGATAACGGGGACACACCGTGGCGGCCATGTCCGCTCCTACGAGAGCATGCGGGTGGTCGAGCCTTCTGCGCGAGGCGGCGCGGCTTGGGCGGCCGGAGATGACGCGGCGCCTGGACAGACTCACGTGACGGGCAACGTCGCTTCCATGGACGGCCATCGCCAACCATACGCATGCGAATGTTATGCTGCAGGCCCGACCCGCCATGGAACCCGGCCCGCATGCGCGCTTCACTGTTCAAGCTCGGCATCAACCTGTGGCCGCCATATCTGTTTTCAGGCATCCACGTCACCGTCTTGTCGGCCGACTATCGCTTTGCGCGTGTGGAACTGCGGCAACGCCCGTGGAATCGCAATTACGTGGGCACCCATTTCGGCGGCAGCCTGTTCGCAATGACCGACCCGTTCTGGATGCTGCTGGTGATGCAGAACCTGGGGCGCGACTACTACGTGTGGGACAAGGCCGGCAGCATCGACTTCGTCAAACCCGGGCGCGGCACGGTGAGCGCGGACTTTGTGATCGACAACGCCATGCTCGCCGAACTGCGCGACGCCACCGCCGGCGGAGAGAAGCATCTGCGCTGGTTCGAAAACGCGATACACAACCGCGATGGCGACGTCGTTGCGCGCGTGCGCAAGCAGCTCTACGTCAAGCGCAAACCGGCGCGGTGATTGCAACCCTGTCGACCGGCTGCAAGGCAGGCAATAACGACAGCCGTATGCCAATCGATCATGACGCGTCCGCTCGATGCGGGCACGCCATGTCTGCGCCAGGTGCAGCGCAATGGCACGCAGTCATCATTGCCACGACGCCGGCGTAGCGCGTCGGCGTCGTGGCGTGCACATCGCCGCTTTGCGTCCTTGCGCGCATTGGTCAAGAATCAAGCACCTCTCCTTGCTGGTTGCCTTCATGCTGCTGCGCACTGTTGTTTCTGCCTGCCTGCTCGCCCTGGTATTGCCCGCTACCGCCCACGCGGCCTACCGCAGCCCGCAACAGATCCTGGACAGCTCGCCGGCCAATGCGTGGCGCGTGCTCGACCCCGATCGCACGCTATACCTGGAACTGGACACCGGCCGGGTGATCATCGAGCTTGCACCGCAATTTGCACCCGAGCACGTGGGCAATATCCGCACGCTGGCCCACGAGCGCTTCTGGGACGGGCTGAGCATCTATCGCTCGCAGGATAATTTCGTGGTGCAGTTCGGCGACCCCGATGGCGAGACGCCGGGCAAGGCCAAATCATCGGGCTCGGCCAAGACCCATCTGCCTGCAGAGTTCGAACGCGCTGCGCAAGGCCTGGATTTTCAGCGCTTGCCCGACAGCGATGGCTGGGCGCCGCAGGTCGGCTTTGTCGACGGCTTCCCGGCGGGCCGCGACAGCGCCACCGGCAAGGCCTGGCTGGCGCATTGCTACGGCACGCTTGGTGCTGGCCGCAACAACGACGAAGACAGCAGCATCGGCGCAGAGTTGTATGTGGTCACCGGGCAATCGCCACGACAGCTGGACCGCAACATCACCGTGGTCGGCCGCGTGGTCAAGGGCATGGAATTGTTGAGCGTGATCCCGCGCGGCCCGGACCCGATGGGCTTCTACGAAGACACAACGCAACGCTCGCCGATCCGTGCGATCCGCTTGGCCAGCGATGTGCCGGTAGCCGAGCGCACGCCGCTGCAACTGCTGCGTACCGACAGCCAGAGCTTCCGCGATGTGGCCGAAGCACGCCGCAATCGCAAGGACGACTTCTACAAGCGCCCGGCCGGGCATATCGATCTGTGCAACGTGCCGCTGCCGGTGCGGACACCGCCGGCGGGCTGAATCGGGAATCGCGAATCGCGAATCGCAAAAGCGGGGCGCGCGTGCTTAGCGCGCGCGCTGGCTGAAGGCGACGCTGCCCAGAATCAGCACCGCGGCCAGCAACATGGTCCAGGTCAGCGGTTCGCCCAGCAGCGACCACGCCAGCAGCGCGCCGAATACCGGCACCAGGTAGGTCACGGTGGATGCGCGCGCCGGGCCGATGCGCTGGATCAACCGGTAATACATCAAGAATGCCAACCCGGTGCAGACCACGCCCAACGCGGTCGCGCAGGCCCAGGCCACTGCCGGCACCGGCGTGGTCGGCCATTGCAGCCAGGCCAACGGTGCCAGCAGCAATGCACTGCACCCCAGCGTGGACGCCGCCGATGCAGCCGGTGGCAGGTCGCCCATGTGGCGCTTCACCAGGTTGTAGCCGATGCCGTACAGCAGCGAAGCAGTGGCGCCGGCCAATGCCGCCGGGCCCACGCTCAACCCGGCCGATTTGCCGGTCGCCAGCACCAGCACGCCGATGAATCCCACCAGCAAAGCCAGCGCGCGCCGCGTACCGATGCGCTCGCCAAAGAACAAGAACGCGATCAACGCAGTGAACAACACCGTCATCGCATTGCAGATCGCACCGACGGCGGCCGGTGCATGTTGCGCGCCCCAGGCAAACAGCAAGAACGGCAACGCGGAGTTCAACACGCCGATCGCCGCCAGCATCGGCCAACGGCGCAAGGGGAAGCGGTCGCGCGCCAACCACAGAAACGGCAGCAGGACCGCCGCGCCCAGCGCCAGGCGAATTTCCACCAACGCCACCGTGCCGAACTTGGGCGCCGCCACACGCATGAACAGGAACGAGCACCCCCATACGATGCCGAGAAAACCCAGCTCGAGCGGGGTCCGCCATTCGCGCGTTGCAACAACTGACTGCGTCGACGAATGCGCGCTCATGGCTGCGCTCCTGCGGCATGCCGTGCGGCGCTGAAACAGCAGAAGACAAGCTCGGGCAGACAGCTGGGCATGGCACGATCATCGCGACGGGACGACGCAGCATCGGCTGCTACCGCAGGCCCGACAAGCGCGTAGTATCGCGGTCAGCCACAAATCTGAGTCATGTCTCGATGAATCTGCGCCCGACCCTGCTGCCCGCATTGGGCGTGTTCGCCGCCGCCGCGCGCCATCAAAATTTCGCGCATGCGGCCGAAGAACTGCATCTCACCGCCAGCGCGGTCAGCCACCATGTGCGCAAACTCGAAGCGCTGCTCGGGGTCACCCTGTTCCAGCGGCTGCCGCGCGGGGTCAAGCTCACCGCCGAAGGCCGTCAGCTGGCCGATGCCGCCACCGCCGCGCTGGCCGAGATCGCCGCGGTGGCCGGCAACCTGCATCCGCGCGAAGACGCCATCCCGCTGCGTGTCACCACGCTGCGCTCGCTGTCGTATTGCTGGCTATTGCCGCGCCTGCCGCGCTTTTGTCGCGCCCATCCGCACATCCGCCTGGACCTGCAATCGGACCCGGCGTTCTCGCGTTTCGAAGAAGGCGGCCCGGAACTGGGCATCCGTTATGGGCAAGGCGCATGGCCGGGGCTGACCTCGCACCATTTGATGGACGATGCGCTGTTCCCGGTGGCCTCGCCCTCGTTGCCGGAAGTGGCGGCACTGCGCACACCGGCGCAGATTGCCCAGTTGCCGCTGCTGAGCGACATGTCGCCGCAAGGCTGGCGCGACTGGTTTCGTGCCGCCCAGGTGCGCGGCACCACGCTGCCGCCGATGCATACCTTCAACGACAGCACCGATGCGATGCGCGCAGCGGTGTACGGCCTGGGCGCGGTGCTGGCACGCAAGCACATCGCCCAGCCCTACCTGCAACGCTACGAACTGGTGCGGCTGCCAGGCCCTACCCTCAAAGCCCGCTACGCGTACTACATCGTGCACCCCAGCCACCGCGAGCCCAGCCCGGCGGCGGCGTTGTTCATCGACTGGCTCAAACGCGAAGCGCTGGACGAACGCACCCCGATGCCCGCGTTGCCGGCAGAGCTGGTGGCACTGCCCGCTGCGTGAGACGGCTGGTTGAAGCACTGCGTTCCGGCCGCGATCTGCACCGCAACGCTGGCACAGGCCTTGCGCTAGACGTAAGCAGCGCCCCATGGCCAATCGCACCAAACGCTCGCGACAGTCGCCGGCCGCAGCCAGCCAGCGCTGCCCCGAAAAAGCGCTTGACATCGGCCGCCATAAAATCAATTAATTAGCTAATTCGTTAATTGTCTAAACCCTTATGTCCATCGACCGCATCTTCGAAGCCCTCGCCTCCCAGCCCCGCCGCAAGATGCTGGCGTGCCTGGCAGACCAGGAACTCACCGCCGGGCAGATCGGGCAGTTGTTCGAAATGAGCGCGCCGGCCATCTCGCGGCATCTATCGGTACTGGAAACCGCCGGACTGGTGTCCAGCGAGCGTCGCGGCCAGTTCGTGGTCTACCGGCTGACCCCCGACAACCTGGTCAACACGCTCAGCAGTTTTGCCTTCGAAGTCTGCCCGGCCTCGGCACCGATGAAACGCAAGGCGCGCGCCTTGACCAAGAAAACCTCCTGACCCTCCTCCGGCCGCAAAGGACTCATGCCGATGTTCAGCACACGCCAGCACCGCACTGCCGACGCACACGCAGGTTTCCCGTCCGTCCGTCTGGAGTCCTACAGCGGCGGTCTGCCGGTGGAGGTCACGCTGATCGCGCAACTGGGCGTGGGCGCAGGCAATCCGTTGATCGAGCAGTCCTGCCGCCGCCAGCGCGCGCATCCCAGCTTTCACGATGCGCTGGACGAACCCTCGGCACGCCTGGCCGGCACCGACTTTGCGCGCGGCGAATCGACCGCGCTGTTCTCGTTTGCGGTGGGTGCCAACGGCCACCCATTCCATCGCCACGCCGGGCACCGCATGTTCACCGCCATCACCGGCAGCGGTGGCGCGCAACTGCGCTTTTGCACCGCCTCGATGGAGCAGATCGAACAAGATCCGCAGCACTTTCTGGCGGCGTTGCGGCACATCGATCTGCCGGCCGATTGCCTCTTTACCGTGCGCTTTGGCGGCGGCACCTGGCATCAGTTCGCACCGCTGAAAGCGCAGGCCGCACACCCGGCGTTTTTCGCACTGTCCTGCCACAGCGATGAGGCCGGCGGTGAGTTGAGCGATGCGGTACGCGCACGGGTGCTGGCCGGCACCGCCGATATCGCAACGCTCACCGAAACGCTGCCCGAGTCAGTGATTGCGCTGCTGGCCTCGGCCCAGGCGCGTGCGCTGCAGATTCCTACCGTGGGCCTGTCGCTGGCCGCATCGCCGGGCAGCAGCCGGTTTACCTGGTGCGGCAGGCTGCGCTCCTTCAGCGGCAGGCTGCGCCAGGCAGTGAGCCGGCTGCGGCGGCCGGTGGGGTTTGTTGCGCTGGCACCGCAGCGGGCGCAGGTCAGCGTGCATGCCGCCCCCAAGCCCGGCTCGTTGCTGACCCGGCACCTGCCCCGCTTCGATCATCAGGACAGCGTGCGGCTGCGCCTGCAGCCGCATCAGTTGCGTCAGCACGGTGCGCACACCTTGATGACGTTGCTGCTGGAAGGGTTCACCGAGCGCGCGCCGCGGGGCGTGACCTGGCTGATGCGGCTGCGCAATGCGCTGGTGGCGCCGCTGCAGTTGCGGACCTCGCCGCTGGGCTGCCCGGTGTCGTCGTTGCTGTCGGAACAGCGCGACTGTCTGTTCGCGGGCCGGTTCCCGGTGCTTGCGCAAGACACCGCGCCGCTGGATCGACGCGTGCAGGTCTTGCTGGGCGCCGACGACCGTCACCTGGTCTTCCGCAGCAGCGTGGGCGTGGACGTGCTGGACGATGGCAGCGTGGAGCTGAGCCTGGAGACGCGGGTGGCCTGCCGGAATACGTTTGGCCGCGTGTACATGGCCTTGGTGGACGGCGTGCATCATCGCTACATCGCGCCGGCACTGCTGCGCACTGCCGCGCAGGCGTTGCTGGTGCCGGTGCTGGATACCGCCCCGGCACAGGCAACAGCCAAGCGCGCGTGAGCAGCCGGCGCACGCAGCCATCACCCGATCTTGCCTGATGGCTGCCTAGGCTTTGGGTCCCCAATCCAAGGAAGCTCTCCCATGCCGACTCTTCGCATGCGTATCACCGGCACCGACGACGACGCACGTGCCATCGCCAACCTGCTGCAGAGCATCGAGGGCATTGAGCACGTCGAAGAAGTGGACGACCTGATGCCGCATCTGGACGACGACGATTCCAGCTCGGCCGGCCTGTCCGACGACGAAGGTCCGGGCAGCCACGAGTTCGAAGTGGAAGCCGGCAACGAGGCCACCGCGCAGAAGGTGCGCGAAGCGGTGCAGGAACTGGCCTTGCAGCTGGACGTGTTTGTCGAATACGAGTTCGACGAAGGTTGAGCTTGCGCAGGGCGCGACTGCAGACATCGGTGGATGTCTGCAGTCGGCCTGCCCTTTATTCCGACGAAACCTGCAGCGCGCTGGCGTCTTGCTTGAGCAAGCGTTGCTCGTACCGGAGGCGTACAGCACGCTGGAAACGACACTGGTCGAACATCGCTGTTACACGCGGCCATGCCGATGCGCATGGCAGATTGCATGCGCTTTGCACCTGCATCCTGCACTCCTCACACAGCGCTGCTTCCAATGACAGGCGACGCGCCCATCACGCGCAGCTGATGCAGCAGCACCGACCAGCCGCGCGCCGATCAAGACATCCGGCGCCGCCGCGCGCGCCAGCGCCACGCCTGCAACAGCAGCCAGCCGGCAATCGCCGCCACCAGGGCCACTGGCAGCAATGCCGCGACCGCACGGATCACGAACGCCACGCTGGACGAAAACACCTGCCCGAACTCGGCAGCTGCCTGCGCGATCTCGCTTCTGCCCTGCTCCCCGCCGGTACTGCGGAAGTTGAGCGTCAGTAACTGGGTGCGGATACGGCGTTGCTGCTGCGCGGATTCCTGCTGCGTTTGTTGCGCTTCGGCCTCAATCTCGGCCAGGCGCTTGGACAGTGCAAGCAGATCGGTCACCGCCAGATCGCGACGCTGCTGCAACTCCAGCAGACGCGCGTGTTCTTTTTGAAGGCGCGCCTGCGCCAGGCCGGTATCGGCAATCTGCTGGGCCAGATCCTCGGCGCGCGTGCTGCGTGCCGCCACCTCGCCATGTTGGCCGGCCAGTTGCACCAGTGGCTCGATGCCATCAGGCACCGTGCGCACGCGAACGCTGCCGCTGGGCTCGCGCCCACCCTCCTGTTCCACCGCCAACAGCGCGCAGGTGCCGAACTGTGCGCTCTGGCAGGCAGCACGGACGGCCGCGATGCGCTCGCCGATCTGATCGGCCGGCAACTCGATCCGCACATCGTGTTCGTAGGCCAGCGCATTGCCTTGTACGGCGGGGGGCGCCGGCGCCGGGGCACCGCCGTCTGCGGCCATCTCCCCCGGCGGCCGCGCACATCCGCACAGCGCCCAGCCGACCAGCAGCGCGATGCCGGGCCAGCGCATACCGCGCCTCATCGGCTGGCTCCATCGACCTGTTGCACGTTCAAGGTGGTCAGATCCAGCGCGGGCAGGCAGCGCACGTTGACCGCCACGCTGGCTTCGCCGGTCTTGGGGTTGGCCCCCTCGCTGAAGGGCGCAATCCCGCACTGCGGGCAATGATGATGCTCGATATGGTGGCGATTGAAGCGGTAGGTGCCGACCGCCTCCGGGGCCGCCTGCAGGCGCAGCTGGGTGCGCGTGCCGAACCAGAGCAGACCACCACGGCGACGGCAAAGCGAGCAATTGCAGTCGTAGACCTCGGTGATCGGCGTATCGGTCTCCAGTTCGAAGGCGATGCGTCCGCAATGACAGCTACCGGCATACAACATGGTGTTCCTCCTTGGAATGCGCCACTTCACTGTGGCGTGCAACAGGCAGACGGTGGCGACACGGCGGCGGGCCAGGCAGCAGCCAGGGCCCGCCCGAGACCGGCCGATTCAGCATCACGGCCGCAGCCGCTTGGCGCGCGACGCACCGATTCGATCGCCACTCTAAACCAATGGTGGATGCGGACAACCGCACAGTTGCCTATGCTGGCGGATTGACTCCACCAGGACCCACCATGCGTCAACGCCTGCTTGTCCTCGCCCTGATCGCCGGCCTGAGCGCCTGCCAGCAGCAGCCCGAATCGCCGAGCGCCGGCACCACCCCGCCCGTCGGCACGCACGACGCGCAGACCCCGGATGCGCACTTTGCCGCGCTCTCCAAGCAGGCCCTGGACACCTGGATGCAGCTGTCGCCGGTCACCGCCACCCAGACCGGCGATCACCGTTTCGATACGCAGATCGACGATCTCAGCACCGCCGGGCGCCAGCGCAGCCTGGAGGCAGGCAAGAAGCTGCTGACCGAGCTGGAGGCGATCGACATCGCCAAGCTGTCGCGCGAGAACCAGGTCGATGCAGCGATCTTGCGTAACCAGTTGCAATCGGAAATATGGAATACCGAGGTCCTGCAGAGCTGGGCCTGGGACCCGCAGGTCTACAACGGCCTGGCCGGCAGCGCGTTGTACGGCCTGATGGCGCGCGAGTTCGCACCGCTGCCCGAGCGCCTGGCGTCGGCCACGCAGCGCATGGAAAAAATCCCGAGCATTTTCGCCCAGGCGCGCGAGAACCTGGACCCGGCGCGCGTGCCCAAGATCCACGCCGAGACGGTGGCCAAGCAGAACAAGGGCATCTTGAGCATTGTCGATACCTTCATCGCGCCCAACATCGGCCAGCTCGGCCCGATCGAAGCGGCGCGCGCGCAGGCGGCCATCGACAACCTGCGCAAGGCGGTGACCGAGCAGCAGACCTGGCTGGATACCGTGCTGGTGCCCAATGCCAACGGCGACTTCCGTGTCGGTGCGGAAAAGTACGATCAGAAACTGAAATTCGCGCTGCTGTCGTCGCTGTCGCGCGCCGACATCAAACAGCGTGCGGAGTCCGAGCTCAAACGCGTGCGTAGCGAGATGTACGGCATTGCGCGCACCGTGTTCAAGGACAGACCGGGAGCACCGAAGCTGCCCGCCTCGCCGACCGACGATCAGCAACAGGCTGCGATCGAAGCTGCGCTGGAACTGGCGTATGCCGACAAGCCCGCGCGCGACAAGGTGGTGGACGAAGCCAAGGCAGCGCTGACGCAGTCCACCAACTTCGTGCGTCAGAAGGATTTGATGACGCTGCCGGATTCGCCGGTGGACATCATCCTGATGCCGGAATTCCAGCGTGGCGTGGCGGTGGCGTATTGCGATTCGCCCGGCCCGCTCGACAAGAATCTCAAGACCTTCTACGCGGTGTCGCCGATTCCCGACGACTGGAACGACAAGCAGGTCGATTCGTTCCTGCGCGAATACAACACCCGCATGATCCATCTGCTCAGCATCCATGAGGGCACGCCGGGCCATTACCTGGAAGGCTGGCACTCGGCCAAGTTCCCCTCCACGCTGCGCGCGGTGCTGCGCTCGGGCATGTTCGCCGAAGGCTGGGCGGTGTACACCGAGCGCATGATGCAGGAACAGGGCTACCTGGATAACGACCCGCTGTTCCACCTGGTGCAGCTCAAGTTCTACCTGCGCACCATTGCCAACGCCATCCTCGACCAGGGCGTGCATGTGGACGGCTGGGACCGGGATAAGGCGATGCACCTGATGACCCACGACACCTTCCAGCAGGAAAGCGAAGCCTCGGGCAAGTGGGTGCGTGCGCAGCTGTCGTCGGCGCAACTGCCGACCTACTTCGTCGGCGTGCAGGAACATCTGGATACGCGCAAGGCGATGCAGGACAAGCTGGGCAAGGACTTCAACCTGAAGGCCTACCACGACAAGATGCTGTCCTACGGCGCCCCGCCGGTGCGCTTTGCACGCGAGCTGATGCTGGATCAGCCGATTAAGTAAGCACTTCGTTCTCCCCTCGGGAGAGGGGCTTGCTCCAACAGACGGATGAAGCGCTGACTACCTCCCTTCTCCCGCATGCGGGAGAAGGTGCCCGCAGGGGCGGATGAGGGCACGAGCGAAGCTCGATGTAGTCAACCTGGCAGAAGACTTCACTCCCCTCACCCCAACCCCTCTCCCGCACGCGGGAGAGGGGCTAGATCTCGATGTTACGACTCCCGCTTGCGACCTCCCTTCTCTCGCACCGTGTACTGGAGCATCGTTCCCCTCACTCATCCGCCGCAACAAACCCGCCGGTCTGCCGCGCCCAAAGGCGTGCATACAGCCCACCCTGTGCGATCAGCTGCGCATGCGTGCCGGTTTCGACGATGCGGCCGGCGTCCATCACCACCAAGCGGTCCATGCGCGCAATGGTGGACAGCCGGTGCGCGATGGCAATGACGGTCTTGTTGCCCATCAATGCGTCGAGACTGTCCTGGATCGCCGCTTCCACTTCCGAATCCAGCGCCGAGGTGGCTTCGTCCAGAATCAGGATCGGCGCATCTTTCAACAGCACGCGCGCAATGGCGATGCGCTGGCGCTGACCGCCGGAGAGTTTGACGCCGCGCTCGCCCACATGCGCATCGAAGCCGTGGCGGCCTTCGCCATCGACCAGGGCATCGATAAAGCTCTCCGCGCGTGCCTTGCGCACGGCTTCGAGAATCTGCGCGTCGCTGGCCTGCGGCCGGCCGTACAGCAGGTTGTCGCGGATCGAACGATGCAGCAGCGAGGTGTCCTGCGTCACCAGACCGATCTGCCCGCGCAGGCTTTCCTGCGTGACCTGCGCGATGTCCTGCCCGTCGATCAAAATACGCCCCTGCTCCAGGTCGTACAGCCGCAGCAGCACGTTGACCAGCGTCGATTTGCCCGCACCGGAAGGGCCTACCAGGCCGATCTTTTCGCCCGCGCGTACCTGCAGATCCAATCCGGCGATCACCCCGCCGCGCTTGCCGTAGTGGAAATGGACCTGGTCGAACTGCACCTGGCCCTGAGTGACCCGCAGCGGTACCGCATCCGGCGCGTCCTGCACGGTCAGCGGTTGGGCGATGGTCTGCATGCCGTCCTGCACGCTGCCGATGTCTTCGAAGATGCCGTTGACCGTCCACATGATCCAGCCGGACATGTTGTGGATGCGGATCACCAGACCGGTCGCCAGCGTGATCGCGCCGACGCTGATCTGCCCACGGTTCCACAGCCACAGCGACAATGCGCAGGTGCCCACGATCAGGAACCCGTTGGCCACCGCGATGGCCGTATCCATGGCGGTGGTCACCCGTGTCTGCCCGCGGTGCTTGACCGCCAGCTCATCGAGCGCGTCGTGCACATAGGCTTCTTCGCGGCCTGCATGGGCGAATAACTTGAGCGTGGAAATATTGGTATAGCCATCGACGATGCGCCCGGTGGCCTTGGAACGCGCGTCCGATGCCACCCAGGCACGCGCCTTCATGCGCGGCACGAAGAACGCCATCAACGCGACATACACCACCAGCCAGATCAGCAGCGGTGCCATCAGCCACGGGTCGGCCTGCGCAAACAACCACAAGGCACTGCCGGTATAGACCACGATGTACCAGAGCGCATCGACCATCTGCACCGCCGATTCGCGCAACGAGGTGCCCGTCTGCATCACGCGGTTGGCGATGCGGCCGGCAAAGTCGTTGTTGAAAAAGCCCAGGCTCTGGCGCACCACGTAGTTGTGCATCAACCAGCGCGAGCGGTTGCTCAGGCCCGGCACGATCGCCTGATTGACCAGCAGATTGTGCAGGCCGGTGAACAAGGGCCGCGCCACCAGCGTGATCGCTGCCATCCATAGCAACTCGCCCGCATGACGACGGAAGAAGTCCGGTCCCGGTCGCTCGGCCAGCATGTCCACGATGCGAGCGAGGAAGTCGAACATCGCCACTTCCACCAGCGCCAGCAGCAGCCCTGCGACCAGCGTGGCCAACAGAATCGGCCACAACGGCCGCAGATAATGCAGATAAAACCGCCATACGCTGCGTGGCGGCATCTCCCGCTCTATGGGCGGGAAGATATCGATCAGGGACTCGAACCAGCGGAACATTGCATGTACTTCGCGAATACCGGGCGGTCAGGCTAGCCGATTGGGCGTCAAACCGCAGTGCGTTGATGCGGCGAGTTCCGCGTGGGAGGTCGCGCTGCGGGTGCCCAGTGCTGCTGTGGATGCCGCGGCGCCGGCACTGCATGGCGCAGCCGTCTCAGCACCTTCGTTTAGAGCGGCTAACAAATCTAGCTAGCAATCGTCAGGTGGGTGCGGGCAGCGCGCTCAGAATCGGAGTGGACGCGTGGTCCATGCCGCACCGAGCGCCGAGCGCCGAGCACCAGCCGCGCCCGCCTGACAGCGAGCTCAGTCGGTTTGTTCGCTGCTCTTAGTCGCGAACACGCGCAAGCAGCCGGTTGATCTCGACCAGATCGAAGTGACCCGGATCGAAACGCCCACCGAGCGTGGCCAGTTCCTGCACATGCTGCGGGTGATCCGGGTTGGCGATGATCTGCAGAAATTCCTGATAGTCATCGATCCCGCCGCGGCTTTCCGGCGGGCAGGCATTAGCACCATCGATGCAGCGTGCCACGCGCAGCCCGGCATCCGGCGGCAAGACGGCCTGCACCTGCACGGTGTGCTGCCAGCCGGCGCCGGCCCCATAGAAATAGCCAAATGCATCGAGCTCGCCCAGCGCGCTTTCCAGCGTGACCCGCGCGGCATGCTTGAGTCGCGCGCGATCCGGCACATCCAGCCCGGACTCGCCATAGCGCCCGCCACCAACGTCGAATTCGTACGGATGCACACCGCTCCAGCCCATGACCGGCTGCAGCACGCGATGCAAGGTCGCCAGCCGCACTGCACCGGACACCAGCACGCTGCGCCACACCAGCGGTGCACTGCCCGCCAATGCGATCTGCAACTGATAGATCGGCACAGGAACCTGCACCGCCTGCTGGGCGGCCTTCTTTTTTGCCTTGGTCATGACGACTCGATGACTGATATCTGACGCCAGTATGGCGGCGGTGGCATGCTCGCCTCAATGCGCCTGCACTGCGGCTGCGCCAGCAACCAAGCCGACATCGCTCCATCCTGGTCAAGCAGGTGCGTTCATTCGGAGCACGCAGCGCACGGCGCGGTGCGCTCGCGCGCACTGTGCAGCAGCCAATGCGCAGCCTTCAAACGTCAGGATTGCCCGCACGGCCAAGCAACCGACAAGCGCTACATCTCACCAGCAGCGCAGCTGCCTCGCCAGCGCAGCAGCTGCCGGCGCTCAGCGCTGTTGCAGGCTCGGCACCGCGTCGGTCACGCTGGCGTGGCGACGCATGATCCAGTTGAACAGCGGCGTGGCCATCAGCGTGGACAGGATCGCCATCAGCACCAGCACCGAGAACAGGCCCTGCTCGATCACCCCGGCCTGTAAACCGATATTGATGATGATCAGCTCCATCAGGCCGCGTGCATTCATCAGCGAGCCGATCGCCATCGCGTCGCGGTTATTTTCGCCGGTGGCGCGCGCCGCAGCCCAGCAGGCCACGCCCTTGCCGATGAACGATGCGGCCAGGATGGCGACGCCGGCCAGCATGATCTGCGGCTGCAGCAACACGCTGAGCTGGGTTTTCAGGCCCGAATAGGTGAAGAACAACGGCAGCAGCAACACCACCACAAACGGCTGCATCATCTCGCGCAGCTTCTCAGTCAATGCGCCCCTGGGCAGGCACACGCCCAGCAGGAAGCCACCGAACACGGCATGGATACCGATCGCATCCATCGCCCAGGCGCTGAGGCAGAACAGCATCAGCACGATCGCCAGCATGCTGTTGCTGAGCGGCTGATCCGGCACTACGTGATCGGCCAGGCGACGCAGCAGATGCCGGCCGACAAACAGCATGAACAGCGCATAGGCGACGCCGCCGCCGATGGCCAGGTACGCACTGCCCCAGCTGCCGCCGAAGCTGGCCAGCACCACCGCCAGAATGCACCACGCCGCCGCATCGTCGAACGCACCGGCGGTCAACGCCAACGTGCCCAACGGGCTATTGGTCAGGCCGCGCTCGTGGATGATGCGCGCCAGCATCGGGAATGCGGTGATCGCAATGGCTGCGCCCAGGAACAGCGAGGCTTCCATGAGCTTGGCCTTTTCCGAGAACAGGCCTTCCACATTGAGCAGCCACGGGCACATCGCAAATGCCAGCGCAAACGGTACTGCGATACCGGCCAGCGACACGCTCATCGCGCTGCGATAGCGCGCACGGAAGTGATCGCCGCGAAAGTCGGTACCGACCAGAAACATGTACAGGCCAACGCCAAACTGCGCGAACACGTACAGCACGTCCATGGTCTGCTTGGGGAACAACGCTGCCTGCGCACCCGGTGCCAGCAGGCCGAATAACGACGGCCCCAGCATCACGCCGGCGATCATCTCGCCCACCACCTGCGGCTGCCCGATACGCTTGGCCAGCATGCCGACCAACCGACAGACCAGCAGGATCGCTGCAGCCTGCAGAAAAAAATACACCGACATCTGCGCAGTGGTCATGCGTATGGGGACATCCCTGAGAAGTGCGCGGATCATAGCGAGCCGCGCTGGTGGGCGGTAGCGCTGAGGCTGCCGAGCGCGGCTGTTGCAGCATCGGCAGGCACTTCAGCGGTGCTGGATGGACACGGCCACCCTCATTGATTGCCGGCTCATTGATTGCCGGGTGGCCCGCAGCACAGCGGATGCGCTGGCGCCGCCCTCAGACACGCGTCACCGCGATGCAGGCGATGCCGCCGACACCGGGGTCAGCACCAGATCCTGAAAATCGAAACTGAAATCGGTCAACGGCGAGATCGCTTCCATGCGCATCTCGCGCACCGCACCGTCCGCAGTCAGCGAAAAGTTGACGAAGGCATCGGCGTTCAAGGAACGGTCGTCCCAGCGCACGATGAAGCTGTCGTGCTGCCAGTGCTCCAGCGTGCCGATCAACTGCGCCGTCTTGGCGAACTGCAGCCGCAGCCGCTTACCGTCCTGGCGGATCACCACATCGCCGTACCACGGGTCGCGATAGGTGGCCGCATAACCGCGCAGCGGCAACGACGGCGTCGAGCGTGCGGTGCGTGCATCCTGATGCTTCTTCCAGCTGGTGTCGGCATCCATGTCCGCCTTGGCCACGGCCTTGGCGTACGCATCGGTCCAGTCGGTGGGCGGCACCTGCAAGAACGCATCCAGCACCTGCAGCGTCACCGCGTTGAACGCCGCACCCACTTCCTGATTGGTCAGCACCACCACACCCAGTTGCTGGTCGGGCACCAGGGTCAGCCGCGACACCATGCCGGGCCAGCCGCCGGTGTGCCAGACCAGCCGATGGCCGCGATAGTCGCTCAGGCTCCAGCCTTCGCCATAGCCGGCGAAATTGGGCCGCATGCCAGCCAGGTCGGGCACCGATGGCTCGGCAATGGCAATGGGTGTGATCATCGACCACATCTCCTGTTGCCGCTTGGCACTGAACAACGGCGTGCCGTCCGGCAACACCCCACCAGCCAGCTGTACCTGCATCCACAACGCCATGTCGTGCGCACTGGAATAGATGCCGCCGGCACCGGAATTGTTCGACCAGGTCAGCGGTGCCACCGTGCGCAGCTCGGTGAAGTCGTACTTGGCATGCCCCACCGCCGCGTTGTCGCCAGGCTGCAGATGGTCGGCGTTGAAGCGCGTGCCACGCATGCCCACCGCAGCGAAGATCCGCTGCTGCAAGAACGCGGCATAGGACTGCCCGGAGACCTGCTCGATCACCTTCTGCGCGACGGCGTACAAGATATTGTCGTACGCGTAACGGTCACGAAACCCGCCTTTCAACGGCACCTTGGCCAGGCGCTGCACGACTTCGTCGGTGCTGTAGCTGGTGGTCGGCCAGAACAACAGATCCCCAGCTCCCAGGCTCAGCCCGCTGCGGTGGGCAAGCAGGTCGCGCACGCGCATCTCGCCGCTGACATAAGGGTCGGACATCCGAAACCACGGCACGTGGTCGATGACCTTGTCGTCGAGCGACAGCTTGCCCTCGTCGGCCAGGATCGACAGCGACGCGGCAGTAAACGCCTTGGTATTGGAGGCGATCGCAAACAATGTGTCTGCCTGCACCGGCTCGGGTTTGCCGATCTCGCGCACGCCATAGCCGCGCTCCAGCACCACCTGACCATCCTTGACGATGGCCACCGCAATGCCGGGCACATCGAACTGCTTGCGCACGCGTTCCATCTGCGCATCGAACTGCTGCAAGCCGGCCGGTAGCTCGGCCGCGTGCGTCGTTGTCACCAGGGTTGCCAGCATCAGCACGCCTCCCGTCAGCCATCGGTTCAAGGTCACTGTCACGCTCTACTTGTTGTCGATCAGATTGCGCCGCCTGCACCGTCCAGCGGCAGCGGTGTCACCAGCACGCCGTTGGTGTCGGCGTACAACCAATGACCGGGCACGAACGGAACGCCGGCAAAGTTCACCGGCACATCCACATCGCCCAGATCGCGCCGCTCGGTGCGCCGCGGGCAGGCGGCCAGTGCCAGCACGCCCAGCGGCAGCGTGGCCAGGATCTCGACATCGCGTACGCAGCCGTGGATGAGCACGCCGGCCCAACCATGAGCCACCGCCTGCGCCGCGATCTGGTCGCCCAGCAGCGCATGTTTCAGCGAGCCCTGGCCGTCCACCACCAGCACCCGCCCCTCGCCCGGCGTGGCGGCCAGCTCGCGCACGCGCGAGTTGTCTTCGAAACAGCGCACTGTCGCAATCGACCCGCAGAACACGCTGCGCCCGCCAAAGTGGCGTAACAACGGCTCGGCAACGGTCACCTCGGGAAAACGGTCACACAGATCGGGCGTGGTCCAGGTCATCGGTGCGGTCTCGAGCGGCTGAACCGGCATGGTAGCCGGCTGCGGCGGGGTCCGGGTGTCGGTCGATGTCGTCTTGGCGCTGACAGCTGGGCGGCCCGTCGCCTGCCGGCATCGGTGCAGAGACCGAGCCGACATCGCCAGCAGGCGGCTTCGCTGTCACGTCCCATCCAATCCCGATACGCGACGCTATAGCCTCGTGACCGCCGCCGGGCGCCCGGCCCAACGCGGCACCCAATCGTGCCCACCTTAGCGAGCGAGTATTCCTGCGATGACTGATCTGTTCGCTTCCACGCCGCCCGCCCTGGACGGCATCCATGTCGGTATCGGCAGCTGGGTGTATGCGCCGTGGCGCGCAGGCATGTTCTATCCCGAGGGTCTGGTGCAGCGGCGCGAGCTGGAATACGCCAGCCGCCAGGTCACCGCCATCGAAATCAACGGCACCTATTACGGCGCGCAAAAACCGGCAACCTATGCGAAATGGCGCGATGACGTGCCGCCTGGCTTCGTGTTTTCTGCCAAGGCGCCGCGACGCATTACCCAATCCCGCACACTGGCGGGCACCAAAGCGCAAGTGGACGACTTCGTCGGCGGCATTGTCGAGCTCGGCGATACCCTGGGGCCGCTGGTGTGGCAATTCGAGCAAGGGCATCGGCTGCAGGCCGACGACCTGGAAGCCTTTTTGACGTTGCTGCCCAAACACGTAGGCAAGCGCAGCCTGCGGCATGTGCTCGAAGTTCGCGACCACGCGGCGGTGGATGCGTCGCTGCTCGCGCTGGTGCGCCGCCACGGCGTGACCACCGTCTTCACCGATTCGGACGAACATCCCTCCTTTGCCGATCTGTCCACCGACTTCGTTTACGCGCGTCTGATGCGTAGCCAGGCGCGTCTGCATGCCGGTTATCCGGCGCCGGCATTGAAACAGTGGGCCGAGCGCATCCACGCCTGGCGACGCGGCGACGACCCTGCCGATCTGCCGCATGTCGACGCCACCTCACCGGTGGTCCGCACGCCGCGCGAGGTGTTCGTGTTTTTCATCAGTGCGGCGAAGGAGCGCAATCCGGCGGCGGCGATGGCCTTGTTGAAAGAGCTGTCTGCTGGATGACGTGTTGCTGGCAGCGGCGTCCGCTGGCCAGCTGGCTGGAGTAGACCGTACCCCAACCCCTCTCCCGCAGGAGAGGGGCTTAGGGAACCTCTGAACAAAGCACGGCAGGTGCGCGACACTACTCGCCTCGTGTTGAGGAATCATCCATGCAACTGACGTTCGGCGACGCTGAGGG
>NZ_MDEE01000024.1 GCF_002939865.1 Xanthomonas dyei | reverse complement strand
CAGCGCTTGATCTGTTCTTCGTCCATCACTGCACTCATCGATGTCTCCTCTGAAAACTAACACCTGAGCAGAGTTTCAGTGGGTCATTACACGGGGGCTGCCGAGGTGATCGGGTTCGACGTAGTGCAGTTGACCGCCGTTGGCCAGCAGGCCTACCGGCAAGTCGTCCAGCCAGATCGCTTGTTGGCTGGCTACGCCGTTAGTGTCGTAGTCGCCCAGCCAGTGGCCCGCCTCATCGTAGAGCGTGTAGGTATTGTTGGTGCCTAGGTAACGGCGTACCTGCTCGCCGCGGCCGTTGTAGCGGTAGTTCATGACAGCAACACCTGCCCGCTTGACCAGACTCATTCGGCCGGTGGTGTCGTACAGGTACTCCCGTGCCTTGCCGCCGATGGTGAGGGTATTGCCCATCTTGTCGTAGGTGCGCGCCATGCCGGCGACCGCACTCAGGCGATGGTTGGTGGTTGGGTAGGTGTAGGCCTGCATGGCGCCGCCCACCTTCGCACTCAGGCGATTGCCGGTGGCATCGTAGCTGTAGCCATCGATCACAGTGGATTGATACCGTCTTTGGGGTGGAGTAAGCCGGCAGAGCGCGCAAAATGGTGCCACCAATTAAGTGAACATGATCCTATTTTTTGCTGTACGCTGCGCAGAATTTATTAAATAAAATATTTTCCGAATTACATAGTCGCACCAACTCATAATATTGATTCAGAGGAGATATAATTTCTGCAGCTACAGGGTAAGTGGTTATACGCTCCGAGAATCCAGGATTTTTATTAAAGCGGAGCTGCAAAACAATTTCGACAGGCAATTACTTCAAATATTTTTGCGGTAATATCGACTGCATATTGCAACCATAATCCTGATTATTGTCACTTATGCCACAGCTTGCGGAATGAAGCTTGCTCCGTAATGCAGTAGCGCACAATAATCACTTAGCACACGAATTCAATGCTTTATAGATTGCTTCGGTGTTGGTGGTGCCTAGGCACAGTAAACCTACCCACCGCAGTAACATTTATCAGTATGCACCAGTGCAGCTCCAAATCCCCGCATCGTCTGTGGATCGATGAACACATAAATTACTTCCTGGCCCAAAATATTTAATTATTAACTCGTAGTACTCAGGACTATTCGAAACGAAAAATAATTTGACATTAGCAGAATTAGCAGCAGATAAAATCTGGGGATAGCCCTCTAGATCATCAATTGATCTTGGATAAGCATCTTTCTCAGTTCGATAGGATTCGATTGAGCGGACCAGATCATCACCAACTTCCTTTATTTTTTTAGCTTTTACGCCATGACCAGGAGCCGCACAAGCGGCTAGGCTCATCAATAAAATAATTGATAAATTTGAGTTTTTAGTAATCATTGTTCCAGGCAGCCATTTTGAACCTCACTTTGCAAAGCATTCCAAATTTCCCCAGCCAAGCTGGTTGAGTCGCTAGCAATGTATGAATCTTCCCATAATTGTGCCTGAGCCTCGTACTTGCCAGCTCCAAAGAGAGCGTTGAAGTACTGAGAAGCCTGTTCAGCATTAGAAGGACTGGCATAGTCATAGGGGCTCCCTAAACCAAGTGTATAACCTACCTGAGGAAGTATTAGGCGCGAGGTCACTTTTGCACCCCGACGACGCTGCCACACATGAAAGACTTCATGGGCAAGAGTTGAACGCGCCTCGCTTTTATTGAGATCAATACCTTTATTTATATCACCATCAATGAACAAGCTGCGGGGCAACTTAACATTGCTACCGCGGAGGGATGAAGCGCGACTTCCCGATGTTTGTTGAATATCTAGTGAAACCGTATCGAATCCACCACCGAAAAGGCTACTTACAAAAGACGATTCTTGATCGAGTGGAGGACGCAGACCGAATGGGTCAAGCGAAAGGAACGGGCGACCATTTGCATATGAGTAGCTATTCACACCTCCTTTTAATCCAATCGGATCACTCTGCCCATACCGCCCAGTAGCCGCATCGTAGTCACGGAAGTAGTTCTGATTGAACCCGCTGGCCGCATCAAATCGCTGCCCTGGGAAGCGTATGTCGACCACCATCGCGGTGCCATCTCCATCCGGATCCTGGTTGGGTGCGGTGTTGCCGAACGCTTCGCCCTTCAGGCTCCAGTTCCACACAGCAACGTCGCGGACAGCATCGACGACCACACGGGGGCTGCCGAGGTGGTCGGGTTCGATGTAGTGCAGTTGACCACCGTTGGCCAGCAGACCAACCGGCAGATCGTCCAGCCAGATCGCTTGCTGCTTGGGTACGCCGTTGGTGTCGTAGTCACCGAGCCAGTGGCCGGCCTCGTCGTAAAGCGTATAGGTGTTGTTGGTGCCTAGGTAACGGCGTACCTGCTCGCCGCGGCCGTTGTAGCGGTAATTCATGACCGCAGCGCCTGCGCGTTTGACCAGAGTCATTCGGCCGGTGGTGTCGTACAAGTACTCGCGTGCCTTACCGCCGATGGTGAGGGTGTTGCCCAACTTGTCGTAGGTACGCGCCACGCCGGCAACCTCACTCAAACGATGGTTAGTGGTTGGATATGTGTAGGTCTGCATGGCGCCGCCGACCTTCGCACTCAGGCGATTGCCGGTGGCATCGTAGCTGTAGCCATCGATCACGGTATTGGCGGCGCCGTCCTTCAGCGCTGTGAGCCGACCGAGGGCGTCGTAGTCCAGTCGTAGCTCTGGCGTCGGGTTGCCTGCGGGGGTCAAGGCAGTAAGGTCGCCAACGGCGTCAAAGTCGAAGCCGATTTCCAGCCCTCCGGTGCGGGTGTCCTGGATGCTCTGCGGCCGGTAGTCCTGATCGTACATGCGTGCCAACTTGCGGCCATTGCCATAGGTCCAGCCGGAAGATGGGCCGAACGGGTAGTAGGTCGCTCCGCTCAACAGACGTTGGCGGCTGCCGCCTTGTGCCGTCACCCCAACCTCGGTCGTCTGGCCTTGCGCGTTGCTGACATAATCGACCGTAGTGCCGTCCGGGTAGACCATCGACTGCAGGCGGCCGCCAGGCGTGTAGTCGTAACGCAACACCAACACCTTGCCGTTGACCGTTTGCACCTTGCGCACCACCTCGCCGAAGCGGTTGTAGCAGTATTGGGTGGTACCGCTGCCATCCTGGAGCTTGGCCAAACGCCCCACTGTAAAAGTCTCACCGCTGGCGCACACGCTCTGCGTGACGTCATAGGTGTAGCTAACATTGAAGGCGGCGGTTGGGTAGCGGATGCTCAAGACGCGGTTGAGTGCATCGTAGGCGTAGGTGGAGGTGACGCCACGCGCATCGGTCTGCGTGGCGAGGTTGCCCGCGCTGTCGTAGGTATAGCTAGTGACGCCGGTATCCGGGCTGGTCAGTTTCAGGATGTCGCCTAACCCGTTGTACGTGTAGCGCGTGTCCAGACGTTTGGGGTCCTTGACCTGCAGCGGGCGATCCTGCGTGTCGTAACCCACATTGGTTTCGGCCTTGATGCCATCGACATCCTGCAACGTGCGCGCAAGCCGGCCGAGCGGATCATGCTCTTGCAGGGTGCTACGGCCAAATGCGTCGGTGATCAAGCGCAGGTTGCCGTTTGCATCGTAGGCGTAGTCGGTAGGATTTGCGGCCGCGTCCGCCTGCGTTTCCAGTTGGCCCAATTGATTGTAGATACGGCTCAAGCTGCGCTTGAGCACGCCTTGTGCATCTTTGGTCTGCTCCTCTAGACGATTGCCAGCCTTATCAAGCATGTAATGGAGGGTATTGCCCAGCGTATCGGTGACATCGGTGAGGCGTTGGGCCTGGTCGTAGACAAACGTGGCGTAGCTGCCATCGGGCTGGGTGATGCGCTTGACCAAGCCGGTAGGCCAATACTCGAACGTGGTGACGCGATTCTGCACGGAAGTATCGCCATGCACCGTGGTCGATGCCAACCAGCCGCGCGGGTGGTAGCTGTAATCGGTCAGTACCCCGTTCTCGTCAACGGCAGAAAGAACGCGCCCCGCTGCGTCATAGCTCAGGTTCTCGCGGATCTGGCCGCGGGCATTGATGGTCTGCTTGAGGTCGCCCTTGCGATACAGGCACGGTCCAGTGCCCGTATCGCACCCGGCGGCATCGATGGGGTAGTAGTTGTAGGTCGTAAGGTCGTCGATATCGGTGCGCGGGCCATCGATGGACTTCAGATAGCCCGGGACCGGGCAGGTGCTATCTACTGCGGCGACATCGGATGCCTCGCAGTAGCTGTAAGCCACATCGCGCCTCTCACTGGACGTTGCGCCAGTGATCGACACTTGAATCGGCTGAAGTCGCTCGTTGCGGGTATAGGAAATGGTGCGTCCAGCGCTTTGGATCGAGAGCACCCGGTTGGAGCCGGCGGTCGTCCGGGTCGTGGTCGCACGTTCTTGTGGAAGTCCAAACGCTTCCTGGACTGTGTGGACATTGATATCCACGCCATTCTCGGTCAGCTCGGAATAGCTATGCTTGGTCTGCACCCCACGCTTGTCGGTCACAGCGCTGAGCCTCCTGCGATAGTCGGTCGCCTGATCGTAATAGGCGTAGCTCATCGTGCCGTCGCTCCCTGCCACGGATGCGACCTTTGGAGATTCGCCGCCCGCGGTGGTCATCGTGTAATCGACCGTGTTGTCCAGGGCATCGGTGACGGCGGTGCCGGTGGACGAATATGCGAGCATGACGCCATCGATGCCGCCGGCATGCTGACTGGAGATTGCGCGGCCGGCATCGTCATAGGCGAAAGTACTGAAGCGCTGGCCGTCTTCCGTGGTGACGCCGGTCAGGTGCCGAGGAAAGCGCGTGTCCTCGTAGTGATAGGTCCGCCCATTGCCACCGGCATAGGTCACGGTGACCAAGCGTTGTTGATCGTAGCCGTAGCTGGCGAGCTGTACGCCGCCGGAGACGACGCCAGTGATCAGCGCGTCGTGGCTGTCGTCGGCGTACACCAGTTCGATGGAGCGGCCCTGCAGCGAGGCAATGCTCTGCAGCCGTCCACGTGCGCTGTAGGCATACACCAGCACGCTGCCGTCCTCTGCCATGCGCGAGATCAGCTTTCCCTGGGCGTCGAAGGTGTAGATGGCATCCTGGCGATGCAGTACCCATTGATCGCCATTGGCGATGATGCGCTCGCCGGAGGCATTGACCGCGCGATAATCCAAGCCCACTTTGCGGAAAGGCACGGCGTAACCGCTGCCCTCCACCAGGCCCAACGTATCGCCCTGGACCGTCAGATGCAGGCTGTGCGAGAAGGTCCAGCCTGGCCCAAACCCTCCAGCGTTCAGTGCAATGCCCGAATGGTAGTAACGCGTCAGGGCGAGCCAGCCCAGATCGAAATCGCGCTCGGTCTGGAATTTTTCGCCGGTCTTGACGTCGCAGGGATTGCCGACCATGCCGGAGTTGCTGCCGCCTGGCTGACCCTCGCACTGCGGCGCGGTAACTTCGATGGTCGCTAAGATCGCCTTGTTTGCGCAGGCTTGTTCGCTGATAAACCAGTTGGTATAGGGCTTGGGACAGTCTGACCGCTTTGTTCGGGTCATGTACATATCGAAGTTATAGGTATCGCTACAATCAGCAAGAAATGTATGCGCGGTGTAATACCTGGACTGAGTCTCCATACCAAGGTCGTACTCTGGATATGGGCCTGCGCCCGAACCCCATCCGCCTTGTGGGGTAACGGACGAGCTTCCACACTGGGGCACCTGTTCCGTCAACTTCTGGACTAACACCGCAACGGCTTCTTCTTCAGAAGGAATCTTCGCCGTACTCAAGGCGGTAACGTAGGTCCAATTTTCGTCCTTCGCCTTCTGGCGTCCCATCCAGTAGGTGATCAGCATCTTTCCGTCTTCCCTGACTATCTGGTTCTTGATAGTGTCGACGTACTGATAAGCATCCTTCGCGTACTGCGGCCCAGGGATCGCCTTGATCGCGGCCTCTGCCTCCGCTTGGGTGTCATAGACGCCGTGGGATGCTCCATCCGCATCGCGCACCAGGAATTGCTGCTTCTTTTCTTGAGCAGAGACGAGCGGGGAAAACAAGAAAAGGCAGAGTATCGCCATGAGAAGCACGAAGTGCGTGGAGCCAGTCTCTTTCTGGTTACGGTGCGGCATGGTCATTGCGCGTCCTTGCAAAAAGTCAATCAATCCAATCGAGTCAAATGCTGCAGACGGCAACATTCATACGGCCGTCCATCGGGCTGATCTGGTGCGATCAATTTCCTCGCGGCGCATGCTGGCCGCATGGGCAATGCTCTGCATTATCCCTGAGAGAGGCAGTGCGAAAAACGGGATACACACGTATCGCATACGACAATCCTTGTCAGCACAAGCGGCGATAATAGACGAAGGCCCCCAGGGTGACAACCGATTTTGTCAATTCCTAGCGACTTCAGGCGGGTCAGGCGCTCTGTGGATCCATATGGTGCTTCGCAATATCAAGCATGCCAGGAGGGGCGCCTGTCACGTCGCGCAAGGCCAATATGCCAGACGCCGTCTGGCCGAGGCCGCCTGCCGTTTCAACCACCGGTTCCGCCTGCGCGAAATGCTGCCGCGATTCGCCACGCCGGTGACGCATTGCAAGGCCTGTCCGGGCCGGTTATGCGCATGCCGAGCAGGTTTTATGGCTGAAAGTTAGGACTAATCAGGCGTTGCAATGACATGGCGTGAGATAGGTAGAAGACGAGTATCGTGAAGCGGCAAACAGCGCACTTCATCGGAAGCCAGGAAAATGCGTCAACCATTATGACAATGGCTGACGCGTGCGGATTAGCTGCGCGGCTTGCGTGCATTTGCCATTTTGCTAGCTGACTTCTTCGCTGCCACCTTGCCGACTGCTGATTTGCTCAAGGTCTTTGCGGCAACTTTTGCAACTTGTTTGCTCGCGCGTTTGACGACTGCCTTTTTGGCGACCTTCCGGCTCGCGGCTGCTGCACCTTCAGTAGATGCAGCAGCCACCGCCGGCGTACGCCTGGCTGGCGCCTTGCCTACCTTCTTTGCAACTTTCTTGGCGGCTTTCTTCACCGGTGCCGCAGCACCCGCACGCACTTCCGGCGGACGGCGCGGCGGCGGTTTGCGGCCTGGGGTGAGTGCGCGCCAGGCGTGTCCGCCGTTCATGGCCAGTAGCGCGTCGGCGGCCGAGGGGCCGGCGCTGCCGGCGGCGTAGTTCGGGAAGTCGCTGGCCGGTTGTTTCCAGGCATCGAGGATCGGCTGCACGATGCGCCAGGCGCCTTCCACCATCGCCGCGTCCTGGAACAAACCGGCTTCGCCGTTCATGCAGTCCTGCAGCAGGCGCTCATAGCCCACGGTGTATTCCTTGGGGAACCAGTCGCGGTAGCGGAAGTCCATGCGCACCGGCGCCAGCGCCACTTGCGCGCCCGGGCGCTTGACATCGAACTGCAGCGAAATGCCTTCATCAGGTTGAATATGCAGCACCAGCCAGTCGGGGCCGTAGCCGCCCACTTCGGTGCTGCGAAACGGCGCCAGCGGCGCGGGTTTGAAGCGGATGGCGATTTCGGTGGTGCGCTCGCGCAAGCGTTTGCCGGTGCGCAAATAAAACGGCACACCGGCCCAGCGCCAGGTGTCGACCTGCAGCTTCATCGCCACATAGGTTTCGGTTTCCGAGTCGTCCGGCACGGTGTCTTCTTCGCGATAGCCGGGCACGGCGCTGCGATTGACCGCGCCGGACGCGTATTGGCCACGCACCACGTCTTCCGGCTTGATCGGACGCACGGCTTCGATCACTTCGGCGCGGCGGCGATGCATCGCCTCGGTGGTGAATGCGGCCGGCGGTTCCATCGCAATCATCGCCAGCAACTGGAACAGGTGATTGGGCACCATGTCGCGCAAGCAGCCGGTGGGGTCGTAGAAGCGCCCGCGCCCTTCCACGCCGATGGTTTCGGCAGCAGTGATCTGCACATGATCGATGCGGTCGCGGTTCCACACCGGCTCGAACAACCCGTTGGCAAAACGGAAGGCAAGAATGTTCTGCACGGTCTCCTTGCCCAGGAAATGATCGATGCGGAACACCTGATCCTCATGCAGCACCTTGGCCACGGTGGCATTGAGATGCTTGGCGCTGGGCAGATCGTGGCCGAACGGTTTTTCCACGATGACGCGACGCCAGCCCTGATTTTCGTGCTGCTTGACCAGGCCGGCTTCGCCAAGATTCAACAACACCGGCTCGAAAAAGCGCGCGGCGGTGGCGAGGTAGAACAGCACATTGCCCTGCGTGCCGTAGCGCTTGTGCAGTTTCTCCAGCACGCCGCCCAGCGCTTGATACGCGCCCAGGTCGGTAAAGTCGCCGCGCAGGTAATGCATGCGCTCGCGCAGCCAGTCCCAGGTGTCGGTGTCGAATTCGTCGGTCTGGAATTCAGCGTCGCGGCTGCTCAGCAGCTGCGTCATCGACTGCCCCATGTTGCCGCGCCACGCGCGTTCGCTGATGTCGCCATGGTCCATGCCGACGATGGCGAATTCCTCGCCCAGCGCACCGGCGCGGCGCAGGTTGTACAGCGCCGGCATCACCAGGCGCTTGGTCAGGTCGCCGCGTGCGCCGAACACAACGATGATGCACGGCGGTGTGGTCTGTTGCTCGTTCATGGATGTTGTTCCTTTTCGCCCATGCGTCCATGCAGGCGCAATGCCGCATTGACCAGGGCCACGTGGGAATACCCTTGCGGGAAGTTGCCAAGCATACGTTTGCTGCGCGGGTCGTATTCTTCTGCGAGCAGGCCCACGTCGTTGCACAGCCCGAGCAGACGCTCCAGCAACACGCGCGCCTGTTCGGTGCGGCCGATCAATGCATAGTTTTCCACCAGCCAGAAACTGCAGGCCAGGAAGGTGCCCTCGCCGGCCGGCAGACCATCGGCGCTGTCGTCGGCGCGGTAGCGTTCGACCAGGCCATCGATGGTCAGATCGCGTGCGATCGCATCGGCGGTGGCGGCAATGCGCGGATCGTCCGGCGGCAGAAAGCCGACGATGGGAATCAGCAACAGCGATGCGTCCAGGCGATCGGAGCCGTAGCTCTGCACGAAGTGGCCATCCGGATGCACGCCTTTTTCCAGTACTTCAGCGCGGATCTCTTCGGCGAGCCGGCCCCAGTGCGCGCGCTTGTCGGCATCGGCATTGGTGATGCCATCGCGGCTGCCGCAATCGAATGCCAGCCACGCCATCACCTTGGAATGCACAAAATGCCGGCGCTCGTCGCGGATTTCCCAGATGCCTTCGTCCGGTTGGCGCCACAGGGTTTCCAGCGTGTCGAGAATCTTTTCCAGCAAGGACGCCGAGGACCCATCGTCATCGGCAGGCGATGCCACGCCTTTTTCGCGTGCGTAGTGGAAGGCGCCAATCAACTCGCCATACACATCGAGCTGAAATTGATCGACCGCGCCGTTGCCGATGCGCACCGGGGCGGAATTTTCGTAGCCGGGCAGCCAGTGCGCTTCCCATTCCTGCAGACGGCGCTCGCCGCCGATACCGTACAGCGCCTGCAACTGATCCGGCGACCCGGCGATGGTGCGCTGGACCCAGTCGCGAAACGCCGCGGCTTCATCGCGATAGCCGGCTTGCAGCAACGCGATCAGCGTGAACACCGAATCGCGCAACCAGCAGTAGCGGTAATCCCAGTTGCGCGTGCCGCCCAGATGCTCGGGCAACGAGGCGGTGGGCGCGGCCACGATGCCGCCGGTAGGTAGATAGCTGAGCCCTTTCAACACCACCAGCGAGCGACGCACCTGCGCAGTCCACGGGCCGACATCGGTGCAGCGACGTGCCCAGCCATGCCAGAACGCGGCGGTACGTTGCAGCGCCTGTTCCGGGTCGATCGCCGGCGGCGTGGGCTGATGGGAGACGCCATGGCTGAGCAGAAACCAGGTGCTTTGGCCTTCGCGCAACGTGAAGTCGGCTTCGGTGCCCAGGTCTTCGCCATGCAGTTCCTGCGGCGAGCGCAACGCGAGTTGGTCGGGGCCGGCGATGGCGCGGATGCCACCGTCGATACGCGTCACCCACGGCACGGTGCGGCCGTAGTTGAAACGGAAGGTCAGGCGCATGTGCATGGGAACTTCGCCCTGCACGCAGCGCACGATGCGCACCAGATGCTGATGCACCTCGCCGTCTTCGCTGTCCACCATGAAGTCGACCAGCTCCACCGTGCCGCTGTCGGTGGTCAGCCGCGTCCGCAACACCAGGCTGTCGTCTTCGTACGCGCGTTCGCTGCGGAAATCGGCGGCTGGCGCCAGCGCCCATTGCCCGTGTTGTTCGTCGCCCAGCAGCGATGCGAAGACCGCATCGGAATCGAAGCGTGGCAGACACAGCCAGTCGATGGTGCCGCGGTGGTCGACCAGGGCCGCGCTGTGGCAATTGCCCAGCATGGCGTGGTCCTCGATACGCACGCTCATCGTAGGGGCGTTTCCTTCCAGCGAAAGAATCCGCAGTCTTACATGCGCGGTGTCGGGATCGGGTTACGAATACGTGGGAAGACGCAGCAACGGTGGCACCGTGTGTTCCAGCCGATGGATCAGTGCCGGATCCATGTACGCGTAGTCGTCGGGAATCTGCAACGACACCACGCGGCAATGGCGCAGATGCGCGGCGAAGCGTTTGCGCAGCAACTGCAGGTGGCGGCGCTCCATCACCAGTACCAGGTCGGACGCGTGCAGCAACTCGGGCGTGACCTGCACTTCGGCATCTGCGGCCAGCCCGGCCGATTGGGTCTGCACGCCCGGCCAGTCGGCGAACACGCGCTCGGCGGTGGGGCTGCGCAGCCGGTTGCGGCTGCACACGAACAGCACCCGCAGCGGTGTGCCGCCGCGCTGGCTCAGCGGCCTTCGCGCAGGAAGCGCGCCATCGAAGAGACGCCCGGCAGCGCCGGTTCGAACTGGCCGGCCACATCGATGAAGCCGCGCATGATGGCGATCTCGCGCGGGGTACGGTTGAGCGCATCGCGACGGTCGGCATCGGCACCGGCGCGCAGCAGGCGCTGCACCAGCAGCGGCAAGCCATGCAGTGCGGCCAGATGCAGCGGGCCGAAGCCGCGTTGATCGGCCACGTCCAGCGAGACGTCTTCGTCGAGTAGGCGTTCGACCCCGGCCAGCACCACCTTCTCGTCGCAGGCGGTGCCCGGTTCGGCGCGCGCGCCCAGCAATAGCAGCAACGGGCTGACCCGCCCACCGGCCAGCATGTCCGGGTCGGCGCCGGCCAGCAACAAGGTGTCCAGCAACGCCAGCAGGCGGGTGATGTCGCGCGCGGTGAAACCGTACAGCGCCGCGCAATGCAGCGGCGCCAACCCCTGATCGTCGGTGGCGTGCACGTCGGCTGCGGCGGCGAGCAAGCGCGCCACGATATCCGGCAAGCCGAGTGCGCAGGCCAGCATCAGCACGGTCACGCCACCGGGCAGGCGATGTTCGATCTGCGCGCCGGCCTGCAACAGCGCGGCGGCGATGTCGGTCTGGCGCATGCTCACCGCCGCCGACAACGGCGTGGCGCCGCTATTGGCTGCGCGCTGCGGGTCGGCACCGCGGCCGAGCAGATGCGCGACCACGCCCAGGTGGCCGCCACCGGCCGCACGCAGCAGCGCGGTGCAGCCTTGCGCATCGACGGCATCCACCGGCAGACCGAGGTCGATCAGGCGTCGCACCGCATCGGTATCGCCAGTCATCGCAGCCGCAGGCACGTCCGCTTCGCGCAGCGTACGGCGTGGCAGCGACCAGATCCGCCAGTCCAGCCAGTCGGCCAGATCGCGCCGGCCGATCGACAACGCCACGCCCAGCGGGGTCTGCCCGTCTGCAGCGCGCGCTTCCGGCGAAGCGCCCTGCTTGACCAGCAATTTCAGCGACGCATCGCGGCCCAGCGCGGTGGCCAGATGCAGCGCAGTCATGCCGTGGCTGTCGCGCGCTTCGCGGTCCACGCCGTGTTCCAGCAACCACTGCTGCAGGCGCAGCCAGCCCAGCCGCACGGCCAGCGACAACGGCGGGTCGCCGGCAGCCGACGGCGCAAACGGGTCGGCGCCGCGATCGAGCAACTCCACTGCGAACTGTTCCAGCCCGCGCGATGCCGCATCGTGCTGCACGCAGGCGCTGAGCAGCCGGGTCAGGCCACCTGCACCGGCCGGCGACACGCCGTGACGCAGCAGCACCTGCAGCGCCGGCACCGCCTCCACACCACGCGAGAGCAGCGCAAACATCGGCACGTCGCCGCAGGCATCGCGCACTTCGGCATCGGCGCCGTGGCGCAGCAGCCAGTCCACCGCATCGGCGTTGAGCGCCAGATGCGCGTCGTGCAGCAGGCCACCGAGTTCGTCCGGGGCGCATAGCCGCGCCAGCGCGTCCAGGCCATCGCGTTGGCCGAACTGCAGGCCTTCGCGCAGCAACACCAGCGGCGGGCGATCGGGCAGCACCGCCACGCCGGGGGTGTCGCCCTGCGCATCGCTGACGGCGGCCGGCAAGGGATAGTTGGGGTCGAGCAATTGCACGATCGCCCAACGCCCGGCTTCGGCGGCCACGTCCACGGCGCGACGGCCATGCACATCGACGCTATCGGCCGGCACCTGCAGATCGAGCAGGCGGCGGATCAGCGCCGGCGACACGCTGTCGGCAGCGCAGGCCAGCATCACCGCGTTACGGCCGTCGCCGTCGATGGCCAGCACATCGGCCTTGCGCGCGACCAGGCGTTCGAGCACCGCGCTGCGCGCCTGACGCGCGGCGTCCAGCCACGGCGTGCGGCCGAGCAGATCGCGCGCTTCCAGATTGGCGCCGGCCGACAACAGCGCCTCGACGATGTCGCCATGACCGGCCAGTGCGGCTTCGTGCAGCGCACTGCGCCGCTGGCGGTCGCGCGCATCCACGCGCGCCTTGTGCTTGAGCAGCAGCTGCACGCCGGCCGGGTCGTCTTCTTCGGTACCGGCGGCAGCCAGCAACACCGGCGCGCCGCCGTCCGGTTCGGAATGGGCGCCACGTTCCAGCAGAAATTTCGCCAGCCGCCAATTGCCGACCTGGCACGCCATCGCCAGCGGCGAATGACCTTCGTTGTTGAGCGCGTCCAGGTCGGCGGCGGCATCGCGCAGCAACGCGGCAACGCCGGGGTCGGAACTGCGCACTGCGTGATGCAGCGGCGTATTGCCGTCGTTGTCGGTGGAGCGCGGGTCGGCACCGTTGGCCAGCAGGGTCATCACCGCATCCGGGCGGCCATGCCAGCTGTCGCGGGTGGCGGCCAGCAGCGGTGTCATGCCGCGATGCGGTTGGTTGACGTCCACGCGGCGCACGATCAGTTCGCGCAACAGGCGCAGATCCGGCAGCACCGCCGCCAGCGCCGGCAGGCTGCGTTGGTCGCGCCATTCCGGCAGCGGCATCGCCTGCGGGTCGGCGCCGGCCTCCAGCAATTGCAGCGCGCGATCCACCCGGCCGCTACGCGCGGCCTCGAACAATTCGGGCACCAGCTGATGCTGGGCGACCGGCTCCAGCGGGCGCGGTTCGGCGGCTGCTTCGGAGAAGAAATCGGCAGCCTGCCGGGCCACCGGCGCATCGCTGCGCGCCGGTGCGGCAGTGCGTTGCAACAGCAGATGAGCGGCGGGCAGCAGCGCGGCAGCGGCAATCGCCAGGCCCCAGCGCAGACCGCCGGACAACCAGCCCGGCCAGGCCAGCGCCACCACCAGGGTGCATATCGCCAGCACCAGCGCGGCGGCCAGCAGACCGCGCCAGGCATGCAGCTCCTGCGTGGCCAGCGCATGCCAGCGTGGCGCCAGCGCGCCACCGTCGCGTTCCACTTCGCCCCATAACGGCCAGGTGCGCCACAGTCCCAACAAAGCGGCGCTGACGGCTACGCTCAAGGCCAAGGCGGCGGCCAGACTGCCGCTATCGCGCAGCGCGGTCAGCGGCCAGCTGATCAAGGCTGCCAAGGCGAGCAGGCCCACGCCCCAGATCGCCAGCAACGGCGGCAGCGCCTGTGCGATGGCACGCGGCTGCGTGGCCAGCGCGCGGGTACCACGCGCCCACGACACCGCAACTGCAAAGGCCGGCTGCGCCAGCCACAGGCTCACTGCGGCAACGGCGCCGCCAAGGCCGCCGAGCAGGGACAACACCACGCCGGCTGCACCTGCCAGCGCTGCGGCGCGCAATCGCGCGGCACGCTGCGGCTCAGTCATAGTCGCACTCGCCCGCCAGCACCACCGTCTTGGGCAGCTGCAGGTAGAAGCCGTGCTTGGCGAGCGCTTCGCGCACGGTCACCACATCGGCCTGCGCCAGGCGGCGCTCAGGCGTCAACGCCACCTCCAGCACGAATGCGAATGGCGCCAACGGCGCGTGCACGGCAGCGGGAAGACCGGAGAAGTCGTCACGCGTGGCGAGGTAGACGAAGGTGTCCTGCTTGCGTTGGCTTTTATAGACGTAGGCGTGCATGCGCGCGTGATCGCGCTCGTAGAGCGGTGGGTCGCAGGATTGTGTCCCAATTGCGGCGACGGCGAAAGCGCGGCCGCTGCGAAAAATCCCAGCCACGTCAGCGACATGACCGGCGCGTTCAGTTGCGCCATCGACGGGGCTGGCGCACGCCACCGATATACTGCGAGCACTTTTTGCCAGCCAGACCATCGTGAGCCAAGCGCAGCATTCGTCCCAGATGGCCCCGGTCGCCGTCACCGCCTACACCTCCACCACTGCGCTCGGCGCCGGGCTCGCGGCCCAGGCCGCCGCGCTGCAATCGCGCCGCAGCGGCCTGCGTTACAACGATTTCGGACCGCAACCGCTGCCATGCTGGATCGGCCGCGTCGACGGCGTGGAAGAGGTGGTCCTGCCCGCTGCGCTGCAAGGCTGGGACTGCCGCAACAACCGGCTGGCCTGGCTGGCCCTGCAGCAGGACGGCATGGCCGACGCCGTGCAGGCCGCCGCACAGCGCTACGGCGCCGAGCGCGTGGCGGTAATCATCGGTACCTCCACCTCCAGCATCGGTGCCAGCGAAGAGGCCTATACGCGGTTGGCTGAAGACGCCGATGGCGCGCGGTTTCCGGACGATCTGGACCGCCCCATCGTGCACACCCCGCATTCGCTGGGCGACTTCGTCCAGCACGCCACCGGCCTGCGCGGCCCCAGCGTGACCGTGGCCACCGCCTGTTCGTCCAGCGCCAAGGTGTTTGCCCAGGCGGCGCGGCTGATCGAGGCCGGGGTGATCGACGCGGCCCTGGTCGGCGGCGTGGACACCTTGTGCGGCAGCGTGCTGTTCGGCTTCAACTCGCTGCAGGTGGTCGCGCCCGAACCGTGCCAGCCGTTCGACGCGCGCCGGGTCGGCCTGAGCCTGGGCGAAGCCGGTGGCTTTGCGCTGGTCGAACGCACCGCCGCCGCCCCGGATGCGACGTTGTGGCTGTACGGCTATGGCGAATCCAGCGACGCGCACCACATGTCCGCCCCGCATCCGCAGGGCCTGGGCGCGCAGCTGGCGATGCGCGGCGCGCTCGAACGCGCCGGCCTGGACGCGGCAGCGGTGGGCTATCTGAACCTGCATGGCACCGCCACGCCGGCCAACGACAGCGTGGAAGCGGCAGCGGTGGCGGCGATTTTTCCCGACACCTTGCACGCCAGCTCGACCAAGGCCTGGACCGGCCACACCCTGGGCGCGGCCGGCATCGTCGAATCGGTGATCGCCTTGCTGGCGCTGCGCGACGGCGTGCTGCCGGGCACGCTCAACAGCGACGTGCCAGACCCCGCCTGCGGCCCGCAGATCCGCTTCGACAACGCCCATTCCCGGATCGATTACGCAATGAACAACTCCTTCGGTTTTGGCGGCAACAACTGTTCGCTGCTGTTCGGGCGGGCACGCTGATGCTGACCGCCACCATCGAAGGGATCGGCTTCTGGACCCAGGGCCTGCCGAATTGGGAGGCTGCGCATGCGTTCGTGCACGGCGGCCCGCTGCAGGAGACGCCCGCACGTCCGGCGCCGCAGCTGCTAGCCGCCAACGAACGCCGCCGCGCGCCCGATACGGTGGCGGTGTCGCTGGAAGCCGCACTGGCCGCCTGCGCCGCCGCCGGCCGCGACCCGGCCAGCTTGCCGTCGGTGTTCACCTCCACGCACGGCGATCTGGCCATTACCGATTACATGTGCACCACGCTAGCCAGCGACCCGCTGGCGATCTCGCCGACCAAATTCCACAACTCGGTGCACAACGCCGCGGCCGGCTACTGGACCATCGGCGCCGGTGCGATGACGCCGGCCACGGCGATCAGCGCCCGCGACGCCAGTTTTGCGCAGGGTCTGTTGGAAGCGCTGGTGCAACTCACCGCCGGCGTCGATGCGGTGCTGCTGGCCGGGTACGACGCACGCTCGGTGGGGCCGCTTGGCCGCATCGCGCCCAGCCAGGGCCTGCTCGGTGGCGCGCTGGTGCTGGGCAGCGCCGGCCAGGCCGGCAAGCCGCAGCTGCAAGCATGGCTGGACGATGGCGCGCCGTCTGCCGGTGACGGCGCGTTGGCGCGCCATGGCGCCGCCAATGCGATGGCGCCGATGCTGCCGCTGTTCGCGCTGTTGGCCGGCCACGGCGACAGCGCCGCCCTGTATGCCGGCCCTGGCCGAGTGCTGCGTGTGGAGCTGCAGCGATGAGCCGGGTGCCGCTGACCCGCGAGGACACCGCGATTCTGGTACCGGCCTTGAACGAGGCATTGCGTATCCGCGAAGTGGTCACCGATGCGTTGACCTACTGCTCGCATGTGATCGTGATCGACGACGGGTCCGACGATGGCACCGCCGATTGCATCGCCGACCTGCCGGTGCGCCTGATCCGCCATCCGCAGCGCATGGGCAAGGGCGCCGCATTGCGCAGCGGCTTTGCGCAGGCGCAGCAGATGGGCATGCGCGCGGTGATGAGCATGGACGGCGATGGCCAGCACAAGGCCGCCGATTTCCCGCGCCTGCTGGCTGCGGCCAACCGCCACCCCGGCTGTGTGATCGTCGGCGCGCGCATGCGCAAGCGCGCCACCCAGCCCACCATCCGCCGGATCGGCAACGACTTCGGCGACTGGGGTATCGCCTGGGGCTGCGGCTTTCGACTGGTGGACAGCCAGAGCGGCCAACGGCTGTATCCGGCCTCGGTGTTTACCCTGCCCAACGTGCCCGGCGAAGGCTTCGTGTTCGAAGCGCAGCTGCTGATTTCCGCCGCACGCCAGGCCGGCGCACGGGTGGTCGCGGTGCCGATCGAAACCCGCTACGCGGGCAGCGCGCCGGGCACCTTCCGCAAGAGCCATTTCCGGCTGGTGCGCGACCTGTGGAACATCACCTCGCACGTGGTCAAGCAGGTGTGGGCCTACGGGCACGTCTGGCGCGAATACCGCAACGTGCGCGCCAACCCGGTGATCATTGACGATGCCGACGGCGAATTTGCTACTGTGCCCGCGGCTACCAAGAGCAACCCATCCCCATGAATGCACAGCGTCGCGATGTCGTCATCACCGGTGGTGGTCTGGCCGGTCTGAGTCTGGCCCTGCAATTGAAGCAACGCGATCCGGAGCTTGCGATCACCGTGCTGGAGCGCCGTGCGCACCCGGTGCGCGAGGCGGCATTCAAGGTGGGCGAATCCACGGTGGAGATCGGCGCGCATTATTTTGCCGACGTGCTGGGCCTACGCGAGCATCTGGAGACCGAGCAGATCCGCAAGTTCGGTTTCCGCTTTTTCTTCTCCGACAAGCGCGTCGACATCGACCGCTGCACCGAGCTGGGCGTCAGCGAGATCCTGCCGACACCGTCGTGGCAGATCGACCGTGGCCGCTTCGAAAATTTCCTCGGTGAGCGCGCCCGCGCGCAGGGCATCGCGTTCCTGGACAACTGCAGCGTCAAGGGCGTGGATCTGTCCGAGGACGCCGCCGACCACGCGGTGCGCTACGAGCATGCCGGCGAGCAGGGCACGCTGAGCGCGCGCTGGGTGGTCGATGCCAGTGGCCGCGCCGGCCTGCTCAAGCGCAAGCTGGGCCTGGCACAGGACAACGCGCACAACGCCAATGCGGTGTGGTGGCGCGTGGAAGGCCTGATCGACCCGAACGGCTGGTCGCAGGACAGCAGCTGGCTGCAGCGCTGCACGCCGCCGGACCGCTGGCGTTCCACCAATCACATGTGCGGGCCGGGTTACTGGTTCTGGCTGATCCCGCTGTCGTCCGGCGCGCACTCGTTGGGCATCGTGTGCGATGCGCAGATGCACCCGCTGGAGACCATGAACATGCACGAAAAGGCCATGGACTGGCTGCGCCTGCATCAACCGCAGGTCGCCGCCTCATTGGACAAGGCCGACTACCGCTTGCAGGACTTTCTGTTCCTGCGCAATTTTTCGTATGGCTGCAAACAGGTGTTCTCGTCGCAGCGCTGGGCGCTCACCGGCGAGGCGGGGGTGTTCCTGGACCCGTTCTATTCGCCGGGCAGCGACTTCATCGCCATCTCCAACACCTATATCTGCGAACTGATCGGCCGCGATCGCGCCGGCAGGTCGCTCAGCCCATACACAGAGCTGTATGAGCAGCTGTATTTCTCGTTCTACGAAAACACCCTGACCCTGTACCAGGATCAGTACGCGCTGTTCGGCGACGAGCAGGTCATGCCGGTCAAGGTGATCTGGGATTACACCTACTACTGGTCGTTGCTGGCGCCGCTGTTCTGTTCCGGCCGCATCGCCGACCTGAGCCTGTTGTCGCGCATGAAAGCCGACTTCTTTTATGCGCGCGACATGAACCTGGCCATGCAGCGCGTGCTGCACGACTGGGGCGTGCACAACACCGCACAGGGCATCGCCACCGGCGATGGCCGTCTACTGGACCAGTATCTGATCGGCTGGTTCAACGAGCTCAATGGCGCCTTGCACGACACCCTGGACGACGACGCATTTGCCGCACGCATCCACACCAACGTGGCGCAGATGGCGGTGCTGGCGCGCGAGATCCTGCAGCAGGCGCGCCACCGTCACCCCGACCTACCCGACCACGGTCTGGACGCGCTGACCGCCAACGCCAGCGGCGACCCGATCCTGACGGCGACGTGGTACGCGGACGCGGCTTAGAGCAGCAAACAAATCTACTGTGCTCACCGCCAGGCGGGCGCGGCCGGTGCTCGGTGCGGCATGTACCACGCGTACACTCCGGTTCCTACGCACTGTCCGCACCCACCTGACGACTGCTCGCTAGGTTTTGTTAGCCGCTCTTAAGTTAGCCAGGCGCAGATACTCGCTACATCTACCCACTCATATCTCTCACAGGAGGTGACCCGTGCATCGCAGATTTGCTTACCCGTTTCTTGCGCTAATCGGTATCACTGCAACCCAAGCTGTTGCACAGAACGTCGTGCAATACGTACCCGAGCCGCTACTGATGAACGGTAGCGACCTGGTACCTGTATGCCGGCGAGCCGCCGAGACCCACTACCTTGCGCAAGGCGCAAGTGTTTACAACTGGACAGCGTCCTACCATGACCGTGGCGACGGCCTGTATGTGGATGGTCGCTTACGCGCAAATGGCAATACGGTGTCGGTGCACTGCAGCGCAACGCGCGGTTCACGCGAGCGCGATTTGCTCATGAAGATAGACGAAACCGGCGGCTAAGCATCGCCGCCGCCATCGGCTGCAGCGCAATGCGTTTATCGATCAGCGCCGTCGTCGCAGCTAAGCCGCGCAACGTTGCAGCCTAGACGTCGGCCAATCAGCCCATGCCACCATTGATGCCGATGATCTGGCCATTGATGTAACCGGCAGATTCCGAGCACAGGAAGGCCACCAGCGCGGCGACCTCGTCTGGTTTGCCGACGCGCCCAGCAGGCACCAGTTGCTTGATCACCTCCGGCGCGAAGCTTTCGCCGACCATGTCGCTTTCGATCACCCCTGGCGCCACCACATTCACGGCGATGCCGCGGCTGGCCATCTCGCGCGACAAGGATTTGGTCGCGCCATGCAAGGCCGCCTTGGCTGCGGCGTAATTGGTCTGCCCGCGATTGCCCAGCACTGCCGACACCGACGACACGCTGACAATGCGTCCCCAGCGCGTGCGCGCCATCGGCAACAACAACGGTTGGGTGACGTTGAAGAAGCCGTGCAGCGACACATCGATCACCCGATGCCACTGCTCGGCATTCATGCCCGCCATCGGCGCGTCGTCGTGGATGCCGGCGTTGTTGACCACGATCTGGATCGGGCCGGACGCCAATAGGTTCTCCAGCGCCGCGCCGCTGGCCTGCGCATCGGCCACATCGAAGGCCACCGCTTCGGCGCTACCGCCGTCGGCCAAGATGGCGGCAACCACCTCTTGCGCACGCACCAGATTGCGATTGGCATGCACGATCACGTGCCGCCCCTGCGCCGCCAGATGGCGACAGATCGCACCGCCAAGATCGCCGCTGCCGCCGGTAACGAGTGCGCGTCGTGCAGCTGAGTTCATAAGCCACGAACCATATGAGCAGAGAAGGAGCGTTATCGTAGAGCAAGCTGGCTGCTGAAAGACGGACTCTTGGCACCCATCCCGTATTTGCCTGACCATGCCGCAAATCCGACCACTGCCGCTTGAGTACCTTCGAATCTGGCTGGTAGCTTCCAGGTATGCGCGGCGATGAACGAAACGAAATGAGTGCAGTGAACTTGGCGGGCCTTGGCAAACAAGGCGAGGACGCGATGAATTCCTGGCTGCAATTGCATGGCTTCAGCTATGTAGCCATTTGCCAAGCGCCGGATACCTTCGCGCCATTATTTGGCACTGCGGTTAAACGTCCGGATTTCCTGATGCTTTTGGAATCAATTGGCTTGATCGCCATCGACGTAAAAAACTACGTCCAGTTCAAGCACGCCAATCAGGCGTATTACAGCCTTCCCTACGAGAGCGAGCTCAAACGTGCGGTAGCGTTCGAACGACTGTTCCGCATTCCGGTTTGGTACGCCTACTTCAATCGCCAGGATGCTGGTCAGTCCTTCCATTGGATCAGCGCATTGAAGGCACTTGAAGTCGGCGAGATCAAGCCCGCGCGCGATGATAATCCCGAATTCCTCTCTATCGGCTTGGAGCATTTCGAGCATCTACACAGCGGCGACGACATTGCGCGGCTGTATGCGCACCGCCTGCCTAGCGTCGTCAAGCTGAGCGCACTGGTTGCAACGAAGACACAAGCCGCACCCTGATGCAGATCTCAGGCCGCGCCCAGCATCACCGTGGCACGGCCTTCGGCGAGCAGCTGCGCCTGATGGGTCAGACGGAAACTGTATTGCTGGCTGTCCTCGCCCTGCATCAGCACCTGCGCTTCGCACTCGATGGCATCGGGCAAGGCCTCCAGATGCGTTACATGCAGTTCCACGCCACGCAGCGCAACCAGCATGCCCGGGCGCACCGGCTTGCCGGATGCTCGGCCCAGCAGGCCGCCATGCACGGCCATGGCCTGCGCGCCGTATTCGCACAGATGCAGCGCGCGCAGGCGTCCATCGGCACGCAGCGGATGCGTGTCACTGCAATGCGCATGACTGCGCACCACAATCCGCTGCGCATCCCAGGTCACCACATCGTCCCACAGGCACATGCTGCCCTGATGCGGGATCAAGGCGGCGATTGCGTCACGTCCCTGCATGCGATTCTCCATTGCGTGTGCGCTCCAGTGCCGGTTCGCGCGACACCAGCAACGCCAGGATGAAATTGAACAACACGCCCAGTGCCACCGTGCTGCCGATCGCGCGCAGCACCGGAATGCTGGAGGCGGCCAACAGGGCGAACACCAGCAATGTCATCAGGCTGCAGACGATCAATGCATGCAGCGTGCGCAGCTGATCGGCACGATCGTCGCCGGCGTGATCGAAAAACAAGGCGTAATCCAGGCCCAAGCCTGCGGCAAGAATCAGCGCGATCAAGTGGAACAGATTGAGCTCCACCCCGATGCCGCGCAGGATCGCCAGGATCAACACGGTGGTCAGCGCCATCGGCAACAGCACACGCACGATACGGCGCGGGCTGCGCAACGCGATCGCCACCGTCACCGCAAGCAGCAACGCCGCCACACCCAGGGCGCCCAGCACGCGGCCGCGGTAGGCGGCCACCAGCGATTCGGACGCGTCTTTGAGATCCAGCAACTGCGCGCCACTGCCCTGCACCGCCGCAGCCAACACCTCCGGGTCATGCAAGCCGGTCAGCGACACCAGGGCAGTCGTACGATCGCCGCGGCCCAGCAGCAAGCCGCCCACCGAGGTGGCCAGCGGCGAGCCGGTCAGATCCTTCGGCAGCAGCGGCGGCGCGCGCTTGGCGGCCTCCAGATCCTGCAGGAATGGCGCGAACGCATCGCTGCGGAATGGCGTGGCCGCCACCGCGCGCTCGGTCAGCGCGCGCGCCTGCGCTGCATCCGGCAACCCCGCCTGACGCGCCTGCTGGGTCTTGGCACTGGGCAGATAGCGCGCGGCCATGTCGTAGCCGGCCAGGGCGCCGTCGCGTACCAGCGCATCCAGCCGCGGCCGCAGGGATTCGCTGGCCTGCAGCGCCGCTTCATCATTGGCGGCAGGCAGCGCGAGCACATACCGCACATCGGGCGCGCCCAGCTCCTGACGCAAGTGGGTGTCCTGCGCCAACGCCTTGGGCGGCACCGGGGTGAGTTTGGATAGATCGTTCTGCCAGAACTGGCCGGGCGCGAACGCGATCACCGCCATGCCGATCACCGCGATCACCGCCAGGCTGATGCGTGGCCGCGGCAGCCGCGCGATGCCGCGCCACAGCGTTGCCAACAGACGCGAGTCGGCATAGTCGCGCGGCGCAGGGTCGATCAGCCACGGCAACAGCCAACGCGTGGTCACCGCCGCAGTGGCCAGACCGGCAATGGTGAACACGGCCAGCTGGCGCAGGCCATCCACGCCGGAAAACAGAAAAGTCACATAGGCGATGCAGGTGGACACCACGCCGGTCGCCAGCGTCGGCCACAAATGCCGCGCGTTGTCGCGCGGATCCAGGCCGGGGCGTTGATGACTGAACAAGTGGATCGGGTAATCCTGCACCACGCCGATCAACGTGAAGCCGAATGCCACGGTGATGCCATGCACGCCGTCGAACACCAGCGCCACCGCGCCCAGGCCGGCCAGGCCGGCGCTGGCCAGCGGCAACACGCCCAGCACCGGAATCTTCCAGCTGCGGTAGGCGATCATCAGCAACAGCACCAGACCCACCGTATCCAGTGTGCCGATCCACTGCGACTCGCCCTGGGTGCGTGCGGTGATCTCCACCGCGAATGCGCCCGGGCCGGTCAAGGTCAGCTGCGTCGTGGTGCCCTTGCTGACTGTGGCGAACGCCGCCTGCACGGCGTCGTAGGCCAGCTGCTGGCCGGTGGGATCGAAGCCGGCCGCATGCGTCTGCACGATCAACAGCGCCGAAGTGCCGGCGCGATCGAACCACACGCCGTTGCGCGTTTGCGGTGCGGCCGCTGGCTGCAGGGTCTCGGCCAGATGCAGTACTTCCAGCGTCGGGTCGCGCGGCAGCAGCGGCTCCACCATCGCCGCTGCCGGCGAACCCAGATCCTGCACGCGTGACTGCAGCGCCGCTTCAAGCGTCGCCGCGTCCAGCGGTGCGGTATCGAAGCTATCGCTAAGCAGATAGCGATACGGCAGCAAGCGCTCCGGAATCGCCTCCAACCCCGCAGTGCCGCCGTTGCCGACCAGCTCGAACAGCGCCGGCTGCGCGGCCAATGCCTGGTGCAGTTGCTGCGATTGCTCGGCCAACGTGGCCGGGTCGCTGTTGGACAAGGCCATCAGCAACAGCCGCGAGCCCGGGCCTTCGCCGAGTTCTTCGATCAGCAGTTTTTGCGCAGGCGTGCGCGGGGCGGGCATGAACTTGCGCAGATCGCCAGTGACCTTGAGCGTCTCGCTCAACCAGAACCCGGCCACCACCAGCAAGGCAAGCCACAGCAAGGCCAGCCCAATGCGGCGGTTTGCGTTCAATTCAAACGGCATGCAACTGCCTCACTGCAACGGGCGACGCTGAAGCCGCGTACGACATCGGCCAGCAGGGCGACAGCAACTTGGTTGCAAGCGCACGATCTGGCGTTTTTGACGACGGCTAGCAGCCAGACCTGCCCGCGCGTGGTCACGCGCCCGGGCCGTGGCAGAGCGTGGTCAGCGCTGCGGCGTCGTTGACGCTGGCCGCTGCACGTGCCGCACCGGCCAGCAGCGTGCGTTGTGCATCGCCCTTGGCCGGAATGCTTTCGATGCAGCGCAGCTCATCGTTGCTGCCGTACAGACGCAGCTCGCGTACCTGCTTGGCTACTGCGGCGTCCTTGGGCTGCAAGGTCAGTTGCCAGACCTGCGCTGTGCCTTGCCCGCTGAGGCGATACTGCTGCTCCAGCAGCGCGCGATCGCCCGACAGCAGCGCGCCGAAGCCGGACTTCAACCCGGCCAGTTCGGGCACGCGGCTCAAGGCGAACTTGCGCGGCGGTTTGCCCTCGCGTTCGAGCACGCCTTCGTCGCCGCGCAAGGTGGTGGTTTCGCGATACGGCGCGCTGACCTCGCGCACCAGCGTCTGCGCATCCGGACGGCGGTAATGGCCCTGCACACGCAACGGCGTTTTCAGCAGCGCGGAGCCGCGCAGTTCGACGAATTCGGTGCTGGCAGGCACCGGGCGTGCCAGGCGTTGCAGCACCTGGCCGACATCCAGGGCCTCAGGCGGTGCGGCGCATAGCGGTGCGGCGCTGAACAGCAGTATCAGCATCCACGGCAGGGTGCGGCGCATCGGCATGGTGGGTGTTCCAGAAATCGTAGAAGTTGAACCAGTTGTACGGCGCGTAGCGCGTGTAATGTTCCAGCCTGGCAGCGTAATCGCGCATGAGCACCGCCAGCACCGGCGCACGTTGCCGGCGCGGCACATCCAGGCCTTCACTGAAGGTCTCGAACGCCAGCTCGTAATGATTGCCGCCGCGATACAGGCCGAACGCCAGCACTACCGGCACCTTGAGCGCCGCGGCGATCAACCACGGCGAAGTCGGGAACATCGCATTGCGGCCAAGGAACATCGCCGGCAACGCCGGGTCGCCTTCGCGCGGGCGATCGATCAGCAGCGCCACCAGCGCGCCGGCGTCGGTGGCGTCCTTGATCGCCATGACGATCGAGGTCGCATCCATGCCGGCATCGATGATGTTGGCGGCCAGCTGCGGGTTCAACGCGCCCAGCAGGTCGGTCATCGCGCGGTTGTGGGCCTTGTCCAGCACCACCTTGACCTGCACGTCGGGGCGCTCGGTGGCCAGCACGCGCAGCGCATCGAAGCTGCCCAGATGCGAGCCGAAGATCAGCACGCCGCGGCCGCGGTCCATCTGCGTGTGCAATTGATCCAGCCCGGTGATGTCGACGCGGAAGCGCTGCATCTGCCCGCACAACATGTACACGCGGTCCAGAATGGTCGACGCAAACGTATGGATATGCCGCGCCACATCGCGCAGCCTGGCCGGGCGATCAAGCACACGCGCCAGATAGGCACGCGAGGCAGCGCGCTCGGGAGCACGCACCAGCAGGAAGTACAACGTGATCGGGTACAGCAGCGCGCGCGCCACCGAACGCCCGGCGTACCGGGCAATGCCGCGGATCAGCCACAACGCAAAACGTCCACCGCCTTCCGGGCGTTGTTTCCAATGCTTGTTCATGCCGCGGCCTCCGCCACCAGTTCGCCGCTGACCAGCACCTCGCCGGCACGCTGCACGCGGAAGCGCCAGCGCGGCCCCTCGCCTTCCAGCATGACCGACGCGGTCTGGCCGGGCAGCAACGGCTGCACAAACTTCACCTGCGGCAGCCGTGCCGCGGCGCGCGGGCCATGCAGCGCTTCCACGGCCTGCAGCACATGGTCGAGCACGACCACGCCAGGCACCACGGGGCGACCCGGAAAGTGCCCGGGCAGGCAGGGATGATCATGCGGCACGACGAAATCCATAAGCGCGGAACTCAGATCCTGGGTTGAAGCATTGCAGCCACGGCCTTGTGTGCCTGCTCGGTCAATTGTTGGCGATCCGGTGCATCCGGCCCGGTGACCGCGATCGGCTCGCCGATGCGCACGCGGATGATGCCGGGACGCACCCTGAACACACCATCCACCGGCAACACCTTGCCGCACCCATCCAGCGCCACCGGGACAACCTGCACACCAGCGTCGATAGCGGCCTGCAGTAGCCCGGCCTTGAATGGCAATAATGCGCCGCTGCGGCTACGGGTGCCTTCGGGAAACAGACACAACTGTTTGCCCTCGCGCAACAGCGCGGCCGCCTGCCGGCGGACCAGCGCGCCGGCGCGGCGGCTGTCGCGGTCCAGGAACAGCATGCCGGTGGCGCGCGCATACCAGTTCACGAACGGCACCTTGAGCATTTCTTCCTTGAGCAGGAAGCGCAGCGGCACCGGCAAGGCGTGGAACAAGGCGCAGATATCGATGATGGACTGGTGGTTGCTGACGAACAGATAGTTCTTGGACCAGTCGACCCGCTCGCGCCCTTCCACGATCACCTTGGCGCCCGCGCCGCGGAACAGCACCGGGGCCCACATCCAGCTGCCCATGCGCAACATGCGGTCGGCGTCGCGGGTGATCGCCAGCAACACCAACGCATACACAATCCCGCCGGCGGTAAACGTCAGCGTGAACGCCAATTGCAGCAGATTGAACACACCCCACGCCAGGCGCGACGGCATCCTTGCCAACGGCATTTTTGTCTTGTCCCCGAAACTGTGCACGTACGTCGCTGCCCCTGGCCACGCACTCAACGCAGCAGATCGCGCCAGAAGTCCGGCCCGAGCCGCGCCATCTGGCGCAAGAAATCTGGCAGGTTACGATAGGGACGCTGCGGAAACCAGCGCCCGCGCAATAGATATTCCCCAACAAAGAATCCGCCAACCACGCCGTACACCAGCAAATTGGCGAACAATGAGGCGCGTTCGTCGCTGATCGGCAGCGGCGAGGCATAACCCAGTTGCGCCAGCACGCCACTGGGTTCGGCGCACAGGGCCAGCACCAGGTTGAGCAGGGTCAGCCCGCACAGCAGCAGCGCCCAGGCCAGCGTCAGGCCGCGTGTGTAGCGCAATTGCGCCGGCGTCACCGCCATGCCGGCGCGGCCATACAGGCCTTGCACGATGCGGGTGATCAACGGGGTGCGGCCGTGCCGCAGGCTGCGCCCGAAGAACCAGGCGACCCATCCGGTGAACACCACCGGTGGCGCGGCAAGCACCAGCATGGCATGCGGGGAATGCCACAACGCGCCCAGGCCGGCCAGGCTCAGCAGCGCCAGCGCCCAGGCCCACGCGCGCCGCGCGACCATCGGCTCGATCAACACCATCAGCACCAGCATGACGCCGGCGATCACGGCCAGGTCGGAGCGGTGGCTGGCGTTGGCCCAGTGGGCAAGCGGCGAATACGCCACCGCCAGCAGCACACCCAGCCCCAGCACCCACGGCGGGGCATCGCTGGGCGCGGCGGTCGCAGCCTCAGACGGTCTTGTTGGCTTCGACATGCGCCGACAATGCGCGCAGCGACGCGAAGATGCGACGGTTCTCGTCGTTGTCCGAGCGCAGCTGGAAGCCGTAGCGCTTGCTGATCGCCAGCGCCAGTTCCAGCGCGTCGATCGAGTCCAGGCCCAGCCCGGTGTTGAACAGCGGCGCTTCCGGATCGATGTCGGCGGGTTGGACGTCTTCCAGGTTCAGACTTTCGACCAGGAGTTCGGCCAGTTCACGTTCGGCAGCGGTTTGCGAGGACATCCAGAATTTCCAGGGTAAGGGTCGGTCAAAGTCGGAGCAGGCAATCGATAGCGCGCGGCCGGTGGCGGGCGGCACGTCGAGCCGGCAGTGTACGTGGGGTACCTGTCGATTCCGAGCGCCAGGCCCGCGTCGCTTCCGTCGATCGCCCTGCCCCGGCGTTGGTCCGCGTGGGTGGATCTCGGCGGGCGCACAGATGTCCAGGCCGTCGGTCAGGCTATCATGACTGCATGACGCTCGCCCGCTGCAGGTTCGTTTCAGGATGACTTCCACTGTGTTGCGCCCCACCCCGACCGCCAAGCCGGCAGCCGGGTCGGCTCCCGGACCGGAGTGTCCGGATGCGCTGATCGGTGACCGCCGCCCCGCCGGTCGCGCAGCGGCCATGGCGCCTACCGGCCTCGCTTGGGCGCAGCAGCCCGGTCAGGCTCCGCCGCCGCGCCGCTGTGTCGGCGATTCCCAGCGCGCAACTGGTGCCATTGCTGCACGCACATTCCCATCGACGACGCCGTGCGCGTGGCAGTCGTGGCGCCCGCATCGGCGCCCGTCCATGCCCGGTTTCGACGGCACCACCTTGCAACGAGAGATTCGATGACCGTTTCCCCGGCCCAGACCGCGCAGCCGCTGCGCCATCCCCGCCTACAGGTCGATTATGTCGACCGGACCGACCCCGCCGCACTGCTGACCGATCCGCAGGTGCTGGCCGTGTTCGGGTTCGGCAATGCCGCGCCGCGTCTGCACGACCCGCGCTATCTGCGCGTGCCGCTGCAGCCGTATCAGGCCGATGTGCTGGAGGTGTGGCGGACCGATGCGCAGGTGCGCAGCGGCCGCGACGGCAACATTGCCTGGTCCAGCGATGGGCATCTGCAGTTCGGCGTGATCGAGATCGACGAGCAGGATGTCGACATCGAAGACGCCGCGGCCAAGGCCTATGCGGAAATCACCGCATTCGTGTCCAGCAGCCAGACCCCGCGCCTGCTGCGCATCTGGAACTACCTGGATGCCATCACCCTGGGCAGCGGCGACCGTGAGCGCTATCGCCAGTTTTGCGTGGGCCGTGCGCGTGGACTGGGCGCTTTCGACGTCGCGCAGTTGCCGGCCGCCACTGCGGTGGGCCGCTGCGATGCCGAGCGCATCATCCAGATCTATTGGCTGGCCGCCGCCGATGCCGGCACGCCGCTGGAAAACCCGCGCCAGGTCAGCGCCTACAACTACCCGCGCCAATACGGCCCGCAGCCGCCGAGTTTTGCGCGCGCCATGCTGCCGCCCGCCGGCAGCGACATGCCGCTGCTGCTGTCAGGCACCGCCGCGGTGGTGGGCCATGCCTCGATGCATACCGGCCAGTTGCTGGCGCAGTTGGAAGAAACCTTCGCCAATTTCGATGCCCTGCTCGGTGCCGCACGTACCCATGCACCGGCGCTACCCGCGCAGTTCGGCGCCGGCACCCGCCTGAAGGTGTATGTCCGCGAGCAGGACGACCTGGCCAAGGTCGCGCAGGCCCTGGACGCCCGCTTCGGCAACGCGGTGCCGCGCCTGCTGCTGCACGCGGTGATCTGCCGCGATGAGCTGGCGGTGGAGATCGATGGTGTGCACGGCTGAGTGATGCCGTGTGTGCCGGTGTGCCGCAGACCGTGGCCACCCGCTACCCGCTGAAAACCGCGTGCGGCACGCATCGCGAGATACCGCCGTCATCGCGGCCAGGCTGTTACCCATCTGGCCACTGACCATGCATGGCGCAGGCGCTGGCAGAGCGTCGACATCGGTGAGATCGTGCGCTCAGTCGAGCAGACGACGCTCTCACGGAGACAGCATGCTTGTTCTCGCAATCCTCCTGGCGGCCGCAAGCCCTGCCGGAGCGCAGAAATACGCAGGGCAAGCGGCGTTCGAAGCGCTGGCAGATCAGGCAGATCGGCGCTGCCCAGCCCAACGGATCAGATCGATCACGCCAGGTGATCTGGATTTTGCGCAGGACGAGTTTCAGGCGCAGCTGACGCAGCGTGATCGCACGCGCTTGAGTGCGGCCAACACAGCCGATGCGCGCTGTGCGGATCAGAACGGATTGGCCTGCCAAGTGCATGCGACCCTGGAGGCGATGCAGAAAACTCAGCTGCTGACGCGTTTCTCGGCCTACCTCTGCGCTCATCCAGCACCCGGCCAGTAAGCAATCTACTCACGCAGCCGTTGGCATCGGCCTGCAGAGGGCATTGCCCAAACCTGCTCAGCCGTTGAGCAATCCCAGCACCGCATCGCGCGGCAGTTTGCCGGTTTCGTTGCGTGGCAGCACGGCAAGCTTGCGCAGGCGGCGCGGCAGGAATACCGGGTCGACGCTGACGCGTAATGCGGCCAGGATCTGCGCTTCGTCCAGGGTCGGGGCGACCACCAATGCGGCGATGCGGCCCACCGACTGACCTGCGTCCGGCGCCAGCTGCACGATGATGCCGTCGATCACGCCGGGGATGGCGAGCAGACGGCGGGTGAGGTCGGCCAGCGATGCGCGTTTGCCGGCGATTTCCAGCGAATCGGCCTGGCGTCCGCGTACCTGAAAGGTCCCGTCGTCGGCCACGTCCATCATGTCGGCCAGCAGCACCGGCGTGGCCAGATGCGGCGCATGCACCAAGGTGCCTGCGGCCTGGGTTTCAAGTCGCACGCCGGGCAGCGGGGTCCATGCGGCTTCCAGCGCGGTGCGGCGCACAGCGAATACGCAGGTTTCGGTGGAGCCGAACATCTCGCGCACTTCGCCGCCAAACCGCGCTTCGGCTGCGGCGGCAACCTCCTGCGCCAGCGGTGCAGTGGCCGAGACGATGCCGGCCAACGGCGGCAACACCACCCCGGATTCGACCAGGGCACGCAGGTGCACGGGCGTGGTCACCAGCACGCGCGGAGCGGGAATGTCGGCCAGCGCGCGCGCCACATCGTCCGGAAAGAACGGGCGGCCCGCGTGCACTGCCAGCTCGGTCACCATCGGTAGCAACACCGACAATTCCATGCCGTACATGTGCTGCGGCGGCACGGTGGCTACCACGTGCGGCACCGCGTCGGTGTGCGCCCACAGGCTTTGCAGCGCGACCAGATCCTGCCGGGTACTGGTCAGAAAACTGCCCCAGGTCTTGGGATTGGGTTGCGGGCGACCGGTACTGCCGGAGGTGAAGCCGATCGCCACCAGTGCATCGTCGGCCAGCTGCAGAATCGGGCCGTCCGCCTGCGGCAGCGCCTCCGGCAGTTGCCAGTAGCGCGGCGGCGCCAGCTCCAACGCCAGATCGCCCAGGCAATAGGCATCGGCGTGACCGGCCTGCACTTCGCCCACCACCGCCGGCGCGCGCGACGACGGCAGCAGCGACACCTGCCCGCGCAGCGCGCAGGCATAGAACGCCACCATGAAGCGGTAGCGGTCTTCGCACAGATTGACCGCATGGCGGCCCTCCGGCAGCTGCTGCGCCAGGCCATGCACATGCGCGACGAAGGTCGCCAGATCCACCGACTGCCCCGCGCGCCACGCCAACGGCCGACCAGGCGCGCCGACAGCCATGGGGTGGGATACAACGGAAGCAGGCAGGCTGGACATGTGGATCGACAATCGCAAAAGCGCGTTAGCTTGGCCGCCACCCGGGCCGCTGGCAAGTCGGGAGGTTCCCGGCGGCCGTCCGTGGCCGCGACGCGTTGCTGGCGCAAAGTGCAGACCGGCAACCATCTGGAGCTGGCTGAGCGGGTGAATCCGCTCTGGATCAGTGCGGGCCGACGTGCGCGCGCTAGCGCCGAGGTTCGCAGGCGTGGACATTGGTCGGTAGAACGTCACCTGCATGCTTGTGTTAGCGCAATCGCGCGCCGAGCACTTCAACCTGCGTGGCGGTAAGGCGCAGAGACTCTCCAGCGGATATTGGCGACCATGCATGTGCGGCGACGTATTGCATACGAGCGCAACGCACTGATTGCCATGTGCGGCGGCTCCAATAAGGTGCAGCACCCAATAACAGTGGCGCCCGCCTGGCACCCCCGCCATGCGGTTACCCTGCGTTACGCCGCCCACACATGACCTGTGGGCCAAGCCCGTCGCAAAGGCGAACTGCTAGGCTTGCGCGTTCTCCTTTGCGTCCAGTTGTTTCCGATGCCCAGATTGCTGCCGTTGACCCTTCTGTTGCTGGCTGCCGCCGCGCACGCGCAGTCCAGCGCACCGCTCACCATCGAACAGGTGATGGCCGATCCGGACTGGATCGGGCCGTCGGTCGATCAGGCGTGGTGGCAGTGGGATGGCAAACAGGTGCAGTACCTGCTCAAGCGCGATGGCAGCCCGGTACGCGATACCTATCGCCAGGGCATCGACGGCGCGGCGGCGGACCGCGTGGCCGACACGGCGCGCGCCGGCCTGGATGCGGCCAACCCCAGCTACGACGCCACGCGCCAGCGCATGCTGTTCGCGCGCAATGGCGACATTTTCCTGCGTGATCTGCGCTCGGGCGCGCTGACCCAGCTGACCCGCAGCAACGAGGTCGAATCGCGTCCGCAATTCGCCAGCGATGGCGGTGCGATCTGGCGCGCGGGCAACAACTGGTACCACTGGCGGGCCGATGGCGGCACCGCGCAGGTGGCCGTGGTCAAGGCCGAGCGCGACCCCAATGCCGCGCCCAAGGCCGATGTCTTGCGCGAGCAGCAACTGGCCACGCTGGCTACGCTGCGTCGCGATCGCGAACAGCGCGATGCGCTGCGCACGCAGGAAGATGCCTGGCGCCGCGCAGACGCCACGCGCGCAGCAGCGCCGGTGTATCTGGGCGATGAGGTGGAGATCGTCGACAGCGCATTGTCGCCGGACGGCCGCCACCTGCTGGTGGTGACCCAGGCCAAGAACGCCGACGAAGGCCAGGCCGGCAAGATGCCCAAGTACGTGACCGAATCCGGCTACGAAGAATTCCAGGAAACCCGCTCCCGCGTCGGTCGCAATGCACCGGTGGCGCATGCGCTGTGGCTGGTCGATGTGGTCGCAGGCAGCGCGCGCCAGCTGTCCTTCGATGCGCTGCCCGGCATCGCCACCGACCCGCTGGCCGCACTGCGCAAGGCCGCCAAGCGCGACGCGCTCAAGGGCAACCGGGCGGTGCGCGTGGAAAGCGATGGCGACGGCAGCGGCCCGGCGGTGCATTGGAGCGACGATGGCCGCAACGTGGCGGTGGAAATCCGCGCAGTGGACAACAAGGACCGCTGGATCGCCAGCGTGGATCTGGACAGCGCCAAGCTACAGCCGCGTCATCGGCTGAGCGACAGCGCGTGGATCAACTGGGACTTCAACGATTTCGGCTGGTTGCCCGACAATCGCACGCTGTGGCTGCTCTCGGAAGAATCCGGCTATTCGCAGCTGTACACGGTGGAAGGTAACGGCAAGCCGCGACAACGCACCCGTGGCAAGTGGGAAGTGTCGATGCCGGTGTCCAGCGCCGATGGCAGCGGCATGTATTTCCTGTGCAATCAGCAATGGCCGGGCGATTACGAGGTGTGCAAGCTGGATCTGCGCACCGACCAGCTCACCGAAGTGACGGCCTTGAACGGTGTGGAAGGCTTCGACCTGTCGCCGAACGGGGAGCAGTTGCTGGTGCGCTACTCCGGCGCCTATCTGCCGCCGCAGCTGGCGGTGGTGCCGGCGGCGGGCGGCCAGGCCACGCTGCTCACCGACACGCGCACGCCGGCCTTCAAGGCGCAGACGTGGATCGCACCGCAGTACGTGCAGGTGCCGTCCAAACACGGCGCCGGCACGGTCTGGGGCAAGTACTACGGGCCGCAGACTCCCGAACCGGGCAAGCAGTATCCGATCGTGATGTTCGTGCATGGCGCCGGCTATCTGCAAAACGTATCGCAACGCTACACGCCGTATTTCCGCGAGCAGATGTTCCACAACCTGCTGGTGCAGCAGGGCTACATCGTGCTGGACCTGGACTACCGCGCCTCCGAAGGCTACGGGCGCGACTGGCGCACCGCGATCTACCGCAACATGGGACATCCGGAGCTGGAGGATTACCTGGACGGCCTGGATTGGCTGGTCGCCACCAAGCAGGGCGACCGTGCACGCGCCGGCATCTACGGCGGGTCGTACGGCGGCTTCATGACCTACATGGCGCTGTTCCGTAGCCCCGGCACCTTCAAGGCCGGCGCTGCGCTGCGGCCGGTGGGCGACTGGATGCAGTACAACCACGAGTACACCTCCAACATCCTCAATACGCCCGAGCTCGACCCGCAGGCCTACAAGACCTCCTCGCCGATCCACTACGCCGACGGGCTGCAGGACCACCTGCTGATCGCCCACGGCATGATCGACGACAACGTGTTCTTCAAGGACTCGGTGGACATGACGCAGAAGCTGATCGAGTTGCACAAGGACAACTGGCAGGTGGCGCCGTATCCGCTGGAACGCCACGGCTTTACCCGGGCCGACGCTTGGCTGGACGAGTACAAGCGCATCCTCAAACTGTTCAATGAGCAGGTGAAGCCGCAGCGCTGACCGACGCGCTGCGCCCGTTGCAAGGCGGGCGTTGCAGGCACCGACACACAGAGGGTTGCAGTGCCGGGCGCAGCGTTTCCAGGCGCCACATCGCTGGCGACGTCGCAGATGCGCGTTTGAAGCTTGTTGTGGGCGCTCGCTTCCGCCGCCTTGTCCGCAAGCGATCGCCGCAGCGTGCAACCGCCTGCGGCAATCAAACCGAACGCAACGCGTCGCGCAGCCGGCACGCAGGTTGGTTGCGTTGCACTCACCTCTCCCTACGCAAGTGGCTCTAAGCTTGACGCAGGATCGGCAGAGGGTATGTGCGTGCGCCCTCTGCATCGGTCTGACGCAGGACCGGTGCGCCGCCGGCCTGGCGGCGACCTTCCACTCATTGCTGGCGCACACAAGGTAGACGCGATGGGCCTGTGGGACCGTTTGTTTGGACGCAAGATCGCCGTGGCGAAGCCGCCGCGTGCAGAACCCACCGTCGCGACGGCGCCTGTCGACGATGCCGGCGAGGCAGCTGCCGAGATCGACCCCGCACTGCAGCCGGCGCTGAGCGCGTTTCAGCGCGGCGATCACGTGGGCGCCTACAACGCGGCGCAAGCGCAGCTGCAGGCCGGTGCGGATGCGCAGCGCCTGTGCGCGCTGGCATTGAGCGCGCTGGACCGCTACCACGAGGCGTATCCGTATTGGCTGGCGCTCTACGAGCTGGAGCCGACCGCACACAACGCGCTGCAGCTGGCCACCACCTCGGTGATGTGCAACGACATCGAGCGCGGCGAGCAATGGCTGCTGACCTTCGACGATCTCAACGCGCAGGAGCGCTCCACCTCGCCGGCCACGGCGCGCACCAGCTTCCTGACCGCGCTGACCCGCGCCGGTCACGGTGCGCATGCCCTGCCGCATCTGGAGTGGCTGCGCGAAGCCTATGCCGGCATGTCGATCACCGACAGTCATTTTTTGTACGTCCGCGGCCTGCCGTTCTTCGACGCATTTCTGGAGCGCAGCACGCCGTTGCTGCGCGAGTGCCTGCCGGCCGATGCCCTGCCCGGCTGGTACGCACAGCTGCAACCCGCGCTGGATCCGCCGGGGCAGGCCGCAGTCGCCGCGCATATCGCGTCGCTGCAATGAACGCGGCGCTGCGCACATCGCCCCAGCCGCGCGGCGGCTTCGTCTCGCCGCTGGCATGGGTCTCGTTGTTGCTGGGCGTGGTCAGCGCACTGGCCAACCTGTTGCAGGTCGTGGTGCTGCTGGCGGTGCCCGACGCCACCACGCTCGCCTTGCCACCGGGGATGACCTTGCCGCCGTCGTGGCAGTGGGTGATCGACCACGGCATGGCGTTGTCGGTGATTGGCGTGGTGCTGTCGGTGGTGTTCGCATGGCTGAGCTGGGCGCTGCTGCAGCGACGCGAGTGGGCGCGCATCGGCTTTGTGGTGGTGCTGATCGCGACCGGGCTGCTCAATTTTGCCGGGCTGGCGTTGATCGGGCCGTTGTTCGACGGCGTGCAGGCAATGCTGCCGGCCGATGTACTGCACAGCCCGGAGTGGCCGCAACTGCAGGCACGCCTGCAGGCCACGCAGCAGATGGCGTTGGTACTTACCGGCCTGGGCGCACTGGCCATCGGCTGCGTGCACGCAGCCCTCGCCTGGCGACTGTGCACGCCAGCTGTTCGCGCGGAGTTTGCATAGGTCCAGTGACTTTGGCGCAGGCGAGAGCCATGCAGTCCGCGCGCAGATCGGCTGCCTGGCGATCTGCGAACCTGTGGAGTCGAGGGCGCTGTGAGGACACCGCACCAGACAGTTTGCTGGTGGTTTTGCTGAAGAACCAAACCTTCGCGTCGCGCGATTTCGGGAGTTGCTGGTTGCTGTGCCGAAACCCTGGGCACCGATCAACGCGACTGGTCCTTGCCCGCTCACCGTCGCGGGACCCTTGGCGGCATGGATGCCGCCACGGAGCTTACAGGGACGTACTTGCAGCGTGTCCTGCGAGGGTGGGCGGGCAAGGGCCCTGCAGCAAACGCGAAAGACCTCGAGTGCGCGGTGCCCTCACCGCTCGCGGGACACGCCGTGAATCCGTCCGTGGAGGCTCGGTGGCGGCATCCATGCCGCCACACGGTCCCGCAAGCGGCGAGGACACCGCACCAGACAGTTTGTTGGTGGTTTTGCTGAAGAACGTAACTACCGGTTCGTGCGGTTTGCTGGTTGCTGTGCTGAAACTTCACACACAGAGCCAACTCGACTGATCCTTACACGCTAACCGCTGCGTGACCTTCTCCACCTTCCGCATCGCCCTGCGACAAACGGGCACGTTCGGATGGGCGCACCGGCTGCGATGCACGGCTTAGAATTGGGCCATGAACGAATTCGACCGTGTACGCGATTATCTGACCGACCTGCAGGACCGCATCTGCGCCGCTGTGGAAGCCGCCGATGGGCGAGCGCGGTTCTCCGAGGATCTGTGGCAGCGTGAGGAAGGCGGTGGGGGGCGCACCCGCATCCTGCGCGACGGCGCCGTCTTCGAGCAGGCCGGCATCGGCTTTTCGGATGTGTCCGGCACGCGCCTGCCGCCCTCGGCCAGTGCCCACCGGCCTGAGCTGGCGGGCGCCACCTGGCGCGCCTGCGGCGTCTCGCTGGTGTTTCATCCGAACAACCCGCACGTGCCGACCACGCATATGAACGTGCGTTACTTCCGCGCCGAGCGCGATGGCGAGGCGGTTGCCGCGTGGTTCGGCGGCGGCTTCGATCTGACGCCGTTCTACCCGGTGGATGAAGACGTGCAGCACTGGCACCGCACCGCGCAGACGCTGTGCGCGCCGTTCGGCGAGGAGCGCTATGCCGCGCACAAGCGTTGGTGCGACGAATACTTCTTCCTGCGCCACCGCAACGAAACCCGTGGCGTCGGCGGGCTGTTTTTCGACGACCTGGGCCAGGACTTCGAGCGCGACTTTGCCTACCAGCAGGCCGTGGGCAATGGCTTCCTGGATGCCTACATGCCGCTCGTGCAGCGCCGCAAGGACACGCCGTTTGGCGAGCGCGAGCGCGAGTTCCAGCTGTATCGCCGCGGGCGCTACGTGGAGTTCAACCTGGTCTACGACCGCGGCACCCTGTTCGGGCTGCAGAGCGGCGGGCGCGCCGAGAGCATCCTGATGAGCCTGCCGCCGCGGGTGCGTTGGGAATACGGCTACACCGCCGAGCCCGGCAGCGCCGAGGCGCGGTTGCTGGACTACCTGGTGCCGCGCGACTGGCTGGGCTGACAGTGAGGTTGCCGTGATCGGAGCGGGCCGGATTGCAGGGGCCGCCAGCGTTGCTGCCCTGCGAGGCACTGCGCCATGCCCGATGCATCCGAAGGCGCTGAAATCTTCCCCGTGCGGGGATTGGTTTCAACGCCTTTATCCGTTGGGTCATCCGCGCATATTCACGCGTTCAGATTCACTCATAGTTAAACCTGAATTGCGGAAATGAAACGCTGTGTTGATTGAGCGAGTTAATCGCTCCTATTTAAATTTGTGATTGCGCATCGGGCAGTTGCCCAATCTGCGAAGTGCTGTGCTGCAACGCACCGCGATTGCACCTATTCTGAATGCCGAACATAAAAAAGCCCCGCAGACCAGGGGGAGGTCGGCGGGGCCAGGGAACGGAAACTTGGGGAGGAGTTTCCGCTCCGAGATCTGCTCCAGGGGATGGGAGAGATCTGCCGACAGGCGTTGCGCCCGTCGAGGGATATAACACCATTTCCCACCTTGATGGATCGTGAAGATAACTGTTAAAAAAATGTAGAATTTAACGGTTATTCATTCCTCCAATCCTGCTGCATCCGCATTATGTTTTGACCAGCCTATGTCTGGTCTGCGCATTCAGCATATCAGCGTGATGTGCTGCGTCAGTGCGCCTGATCCCAGTTATCGCCCACGCCCGAATCCACCACCAGCGGCACGCGTAATTCAGCAGCGGCCGACATGCGCGCGGTCACTTCACTCAGCAGCGTGTCGACGAAATCGGTGTCGGCTTCGAACACCAGTTCGTCGTGCACCTGCAAGATCATCAGGGCGCGCTGCGCGTGGTCGGCGATCCAGCCATCCACGCTGACCATGGCGCGCTTGATAATGTCGGCGGCGGTGCCCTGCATGGGCGCGTTGATCGCGGCACGCTCGGCACCGGCGCGCTGGCCCTGGCTGCCGGCATTGATGAAGTCCAGATACAGCCGGCGGCCGAACACCGTCTCCACGTAGCCCTTGTCGCGGGCCTGCTGGCGAGTGGTGTCCATGAAGTCGCGCACGCCCGGGTAGCGGCTGAAGTACAGCGCGATGTAGTCCTGCGCCTCGCCACGGCCGATGCCGAGCTGGCGGGCCAGGCCGAACGCGCTCATGCCGTACATCAGCCCGAAGTTGATCGCCTTGGCGGCGCGGCGTTCGTCGTTGCTGACGGTGTCGATGGTGCGGCCGAACACTTCGGCGGCGGTGGCGCGGTGCACGTCGGCGCCGGACTCGAACGCGCCCACCAGGCCGGGGTCGCCGGACAGGTGGGCCATGATGCGCAGCTCGATCTGCGAGTAGTCGCAGGCGATCAGCTTGCGCCCGGGCGGGGCGACGAAGGCGCGGCGGATGCGGCGGCCGTCTTCGGTGCGGATCGGGATGTTCTGCAGGTTGGGGTCGGACGAGGACAGCCGCCCGGTGGCGGCGCCGGCCTGGTGGTAGCTGGTGTGCACGCGCCCGGACTGCGGGTGGATCATCTCCGGCAGCTTGTCGGTGTAGGTGCTGCGCAGCTTGGCCAGGCCGCGGTATTCCAGGATCACCCGCGGCAACTCGTGCTGGTCGGCGATGGCTTCCAGCGCTTCTTCGTTGGTCGAGGGCTGGCCCTTGGGCGTCTTGACCACGGCGGGCAGCTTGAGCTCGTCGAACAGCAGCGCCTGCAGCTGCTTGGGCGAATCCAGGTTGAAGGTGCGCCCGGCCAGCTCGGTGGCCTTTTGCTGGGCGGCGAGCATGCGCTTGGACAGGTCCGCACTCTGGCGGCGCAGTTCGGCCGCGTCCACGCACACGCCGTTGGCCTCGATGCGGGCGAGCACTTCCACCAGCGGCATCTCGATCTCGCGGTAGACGCGCTCCAGCCCCGGCTCGGCGGCCAGCTTGGGGCCGAGCACCTGGTGCAGGCGCAGGGTGATATCGGCGTCTTCGGCGGCGTAGCGGGTGGCATCTTCCAGGCTGACCTGGGCGAACTTGATCTGCTTGGCGCCCTTGCCGCACACGTCTTCGTACTTGACCGTGTCGTAGCCCAGGTAGCGCTTGGCCAGGCTGTCCATGTCGTGGCGGGCGCTGCCGGAATTGAGCACGAAGCTCTCCAGCAAGGTGTCGTCGCTGTAGCCGGCCAGCTCCACGCCATGCCGGCGCATCACGTGCAGGTCGTACTTGCCGTGCTGGCCGAGCTTGCGCAGCGCAGGGTCGGTGAGCAGCGGCGCCAGCTGGGCCAGCGCCTGGGCGCGGTCGAGCTGGACCGGCGCGCCGGGGAAGTCGTGGCCGAACGGCAGGTACGCCGCCTGGCCGGGCTCGGCAGCGACGCTGAGGCCGATCAGGTTGGCCTGCAGCGGGTCCAGGCTGTCGGTTTCGGTATCGAAAGCGAACTGGCCGGCCGCGCGCAGGCGGGTGATCCAGCTGTCGAGCTGTTGCTGGGTGAGAATCGTCTCGTACTGACCGGGCGCGGCTAGGGCCGGGTCCAGATCCACCGGCGCGCTGGCCGGGCCGGAGACGAAGCCGGTGCCGCGGGCGCGGCCGGGTTCGGTACGCGCCACGGCCATGGCGTCGGTCTGCACGCCGGCGGCCGCTGTGCCGCCCAGCTCGCGCAGGGCCTGGCTGAAGCCGTAGCGGGCATAGAGCGCAGCCAGGGTCTCGGCATTGGGCTCGCGCAGCTCCAGCGCGCGCGGGCCGCTGGCCAACGCCACGTCGGTCTTGATGGTGACCAACGCGCGGTTGAGCGGCAGCCGCGGCAGTGCGGCGCGCAGGTTCTCGCCGATCTTGCCCTTGATCTTGTCGGCGTTGGCGATGACGCCGTCGAGCGAGTCGTATTCGGCCAGCCATTTGGCGGCGGTCTTGGGGCCGCACTTGTCCACGCCGGGCACGTTGTCGATGGCATCGCCCATCAGCGCCAGCAGGTCGACGATCTGGTCGGCCCGCACACCGAACTTGGCGATCACCGCCTCGTCCGAATCCATGCGGCTGCCGCTCATGGTGTTGACCAGTTCGATGCCCGGACGCACCAGCTGCGCGAAGTCCTTGTCGCCGGTAGAGATGGTGACGCTCAATCCGTCTGCGGCGGCCTGCAGCGCCAGCGTGCCGATCACATCGTCCGCTTCCACGCCGTCGATGCGCAGGATATCGATGCCCAGCGCATGCACGATGTCGCACATCGGCTGCACCTGTGCGCGCAACTCGTCGGGCATCGAGGGGCGGTTGGCCTTGTAGTCGGCATACAAGTCATCACGAAATGTCTTGCCCGGCGCGTCCACCACGAACGCGACGTAGGCGGGGCGTTCCTTCAAGGTGGCACGCAGCATGTTGACCACGCCGAACAACGCACCGGTGGGCTCGCCCTGGGCATTGGTCAGCGGCGGAAGCGCGTGGAACGCGCGGTACAGGTAACTGGACCCGTCGATCAGGACTAATCTGCTCATGCCTCAATTCTACGCTGCACACCCACGCCGCACCGCGCCAGCGCATACTCACCGACGACCTAAAACGGATGACAACGATGAAGAGAGCACGTCTTTTGCTGCTGCCGTTGCTGCTGCTTGGCGGCTGTGCCACCAGCGGCGGTGGCCGCGCCGGTGGCGATGTCCCGGCCGGTGCGGATGTCACCAGCAAGACCATGGGCAATGGCGACAAGGTCGACGAATACCGCGTCAACGGCCAGCTGGAAATGGTGCGCGTGACGCCGGCCCGCGGTGCGCCCTACTTCCTGTACGACCGCGACCACGACGGGCATACCGATGCCGAGAAGGACAAGGTCAACAAAGTGTATTGGCAGTTATATCGTTGGTGATTGGGGGGTTGGGATTCGGGATTGGCAACAGCGCGGTGTGACTGTGTTTTGGCTGGAGGTGGGCGGCGGGCTGGTTGGGCTGCCGCCGTGGGGCAAGGGACGTCGATGGTGGTGCGGGCGCGCCTTGTGCGGCTGGCTGTTGTGGATGGAACCGCTGGTGGAGCGACTGCGCTCGCCCTAAGCCAGAGCGGCCGCTGCTCTGAGTCGGCATGCATCACGCGTACGCTGCGGTTCCGCGCGGGTCCATCCGCACTCGACTGACGATGGCTTGCTCGGTGGCGTTCGCCGCGCTCAGCCGTTTTCCAGCGGGCCGGTGACGCGTTGCAGGTCGTCGATGCCGGCCGGGGCCAGCTCCTTCATCAACGCCAGGAAATCGCAGCCCACCAGGCGCTGCGCACGCCGCAGCAACATCGGGACCGGGCTGGAAGGTTCGCAGCGCGCGTAATAGGCGCAGATTTCATCCAGACGACGCAGCACATCGTCCGGGCCGGCAATGGCGCCGGCCGGGCGGGCGCTGGTGGCCGCCCCGTCGTTGCCCTCGCCCGCCGGCGCCGCGTCGGCGTCTGGCGCGGCGGGGTTGGCGCTGTTGTCGCGCGCCTGCCAGTGCGGCAGCACGAAACGTTCCAGCTCGCGCAGGTCGGTCAGCAGCGGGCGCAGGTCCGGCGCGGCGGTGCCGAGGTGTTCGGTGAGCAAGGTATCGATGGCGCGCGCATGTTCCGATGCAGCGCTGATCGCCTGGGCGGAGGCGGCCAGCGTTTCCAGCGTGCAGTCCAGGCAGCAGGCTTCGATCTCGGCCAGGCTGGGGCCGGTCTGGCCCTCGGCCAGCTTGAGGGTGCCGTTGGCCACGCGCAGGTCGCGCAGGCTGAAGCGGCCCAACCGCGGCGATTGCACGAACGGTGTGGTGCGCAGCGCACCGAGCAGGCCCATCGGGTCGCTCAGGCCGACCAGGGCGTTGATGCGCGAGGTCGGGTCGTTGTCGTCGTCGGCATCCAGCTGCGGGTGCACGCTGTCCCAGTGCTGTTCCAGCAGGCCGCGGATCAGCGCCAGGGTGTCCGCCCAGCCCGGCAGGCCGCGCAGGCGCAGCCAGGCCGCGCCCAGCTTGCCGGCGATGCGCAGGTCGCGACTGCGTCGGCTCAGTTCTAGCGCCAGCGCCTGCACCTTGTCCCAGTCGGGTTCTTCGGCGGCGATGACGCTCTCGCCCAGGGTGCGCTCGGCGCGGACGGCCGAGTCGCGTTCCAGGCGCAGGAAGTCCGGGTCGTATTCCAGGTCCGGGCCGGCCGGGGCGTCGTCGCTGACCGGTGCCAGCAGGGTCTGCAGGGAAGTGTCGTCGTGCATGGCAGGCTCCATGGGGAGAGCCGCCGCGGTGGGCGGCGGCATCAGGTTTATTGCGGGGTGCAGACCGCGTCCGGGTCGCCGGCGTCGCACGCCGGTTGCTGGTCGTCGGGTAGACGCAGGCCGGGACGGACCAGGCCGAAGGCGCGATACGGCGTCCCGCTGGCAGAGAGATCGACGAAGGCGATGGTGCGGCTGGCCGAGCTCTGCGCGCGGCCGGCAAACGCCGAAGCCGGCACGTTGAAGCTGGAACCGCCGCTCAACTCGAGCAGCCCGCCCTCGGCGGTGGTCGCGTTGAAGTACGCCGGTGGCGCGCCCACCGCGCCGATCACCTGGGCGCCAGTGCCGACCAGATAGATCGGGTCCTGCTGGGTGCCGATGCGGCCGGTGGCGGAGAAGTTCCCGGTGCCATCGCGCAAGGTGGCGCGGCCTTCCTGCAGCAGATCGCCGCGCACCGACAGCACCAACGCGCTGTTGCCGGCATCCACGCTGTAGCTGCTGCCGTTGGCCAGCACCAGGGTGAGGTCGCCGGCATTGGTGAGGCTGAAGCCAGTGCTGGCGGTGAAATCGCCCAGCTGCACCACGCGGTTGTCGATGAAGGTGGTGGCATCGCCCAGCACCACCGGGCCACCGGCGCTGCCGCTGAGCAGGTTGGTGCTGATGGCGCTGCCGGCGCGCTGGCGAATGCCGGCAACCGCCTGCAGCCAGGTGGTCGCGGCGCTGAGCTGACCATCCAGCAGCAATGCATCACCGCTACGCACCCGCAACAGGTTGCCGCCATCCACGCGCCCGCTCACCTGCAATGCGCCGGCACTGAACAGATCCAGGCCCTGCGCACGGAAGTCGCCGAGCGTACCGATGGCATTGGCGGCGCTGGTCAGCGTGGCCGCACCCGCGGCGCTGCCGGCAAGGTGCGCTGCGCGCAGGCTGCCGCCGCTCTGGGTCATGGGACCGCCGCTGCGCACGCTGAGGTTGCCGGCGCTGCTGATGTCGTGCCCCAGCTGCATGGCGCCACCGCTGCCCAACGCCACCGCGTTGCCGGCAATCGCGCCGCTGGTGGAGAGCTGGCCGCCCGCCTGCAGCGCAACCGCACCGCTCGCCTGCGCTGCCACGGCCAGGTCGTTGCGATCGACCAGGGCGATGCTGCCGCCGGTGGCCTGCACGCTGCCCTGGAAATCGTTGCCGGCATCGGTGAGCACGATGGCACCGCTGCCCGCATCGAGCACGCTGTTGCCCAAGACGGTCAACGCGCCCTGTTGAGTGATGCCGGCATCGGTTGCCGCCGGCGTGGGCAGGGCCTGCGCGCGAATGCGTGCAGCCGGTACAACGCCGCTGCGCGCGACCAGCGTGCCGCCAATGCGACCCTGGCCCAGATTCAAGGCTTGGCCACTGCTCACCTCCAGCGCAGCGACATCTACATTGCCCAGCGTCAGCGCATTGCGGTCGCGTACGCGGGTGTCGCCACCGCGAAGGTTCACTGCCGACTGGAAGTCGTTGCCGGCATCGGCCAGCGCGATGGAAGCGCCGGCACTGTCGATACGGGTGATGCCGGTGACGGTCAGCGCGGCGCTCTGCGACACCGCACCGCCGTTGCTGGCGGCGTCCAGATCGCCATTGACCAGGCCGAAGCCCAGGTTCAGCGCCCCGTTGCTGGCGACATCGAGCGAACCGGTGTTCAGCGCATCCAGCGTCAGCGCATTGGCATCGCGCACACGTGTGGCACCGCCGCTGAGCGCGAGCAGGCCCTGGAAGTCGTTGCCGGCCGCATCCAGCACAATCGCGCCGCTGCCGGCATCGACCACGCTATTGCCTGCCACCTGCAGCGTGCCTGCGCTCTGGGTGATCGCCGCATTGTCGCTGCGCAAGCTCAGATTGCCCGACGCAGCGATGGTATTGCCCAGCACGATGCCGTTGGCACCGGTCAGCTGCACGTCGCCACCGCGCAGCGCACCGACCGTACTGAGCGTACCGCCGCGTGCGATCACATCGAGCGCACCGCTGCCGGTATCGATTGCGGAGGCGAGCAGCAGCGCACCGCCGGCATCCAACGTTACCGCGCCAGTGCCGGTGCTTTGCACGCTGGCGAGCTGCAGGTCGTTGCGGTCGACCAAGCCAATGCCATCGCCGGTGGCGGCGACTGCACCGACGAAATCGTTGTTGGCGTTGGTCAACGCAATCGCTCCGTTGCCGGCATCGAGCGTGCTGGCGCCGGTAATGCTGAGCGCGTTGGTTTGGGCGATGACACCGCCGTTGCTGATGGCGGTCAGTGCGCCGTTGACGCTGCCCTGGCCCAGATTCAACGTGCCGTTGCTGGTGACGGTAAACGCGCCGGTGTTGAGCGTGCCCAGCGTCAGTGCGTCGCTATCGTTGAGTTGCACGGCGCCACCAGCGAGGTTCACTGCCCCTTGGAAATTATTTACGCCGTTCAAGGTAATGGCGGCAGTGCCGGCGTTGACGGTGGTGAGGCCGCCGACCAGCAATTGGCCGCCGCTCTGGTTGATTCCGGCATTGGTGGTGCGCAGCGTCAGCGCGTTGCCGGCGCTGATGGTGTGCGCCAGGGTCAAGCCATCACGTGCAGTGAGCACGACGTTGCCGCCGCTCAGCGCGCCGCCGGTGGAGGTGAGCGTCAAGTTACCGGTGCCGGCGGAGATCGCCGATGCAGGCAGGTTGAGCGTTTGCGCAATGAGCGCGATGTCGCCGTTGCTATTGCCATTGATCGAGGAGACGTTCAGCACGCTGCGATCGGTCACGGCGATGCCGTTGCCGGTCAGGCTGACGGCGCCCTGGAAGTCGTTGTTGGCATCGATCAGTGCGATCGCGCCGCTGCCGGCGTTGAGGGTGCTTGCGCCGGTGACGGTGAGCGCACCGGCCTGGGTGATGGCGCCGTTGTTGCTGGTGGCGGTCAAGCTGCCGGTGGTGCCGGTACCCAGGTTCAACGCACCGTTGCTGGTGACGGTGAGCGCGCCGGTGTTGAGGCTGCCCAGGGTGAGTGTGTTGGCATCGACGATCTGCGCCGCGCCGCCGGTGAGGGCGACCGCGTCGGTGAAGTCGTTGGCATTGGTCAGTACGATCGCGCCGGAGCCGGCGTTGACGGTGGTAATACCGCCAACCAGCAATTGACCGCCGGTCTGGTTGATTGCGGCATTGCTGGTGCGCAGCGTGAGCGCGTTGCCGGCGCTGATGGTGTGCGCAAGTGTCAGTCCATCGCGTGCAGTGAGCACGATGTTGGCACCGCTCATAGCGCCGCGAGTACTGAAGGCGCTGCCGGTGGAGGTGAGCGTCAAGCTGCCGGTGCCGGCGGAGAGCGCCGATACAGGGAGGTTGAGCGTCTGCGCAGTGAGCGCGATGTCGCCGTTGCTATTGCCATTGATCGAGGAGACGTTCAGCACGCTGCGATCGGTCACGGCGATGCCGTTGCCGGTCAGGCTGACGGCGCCCTGGAAATCGTTGTTGGCATCGGTCAGTGCGATCGCGCCGCTGCCGGCGTTGAGGGTGCTTGCGCCGGTGACGGTGAGTGCACCGGCCTGGGTGATGGCGCCGTTGTTGCTGGTGGCGGTCAGCGCGGCATTGACGCTGCCCTGACCAAGATTCAACGCACCGTTGCTGGTGACGGTGAGCGCGCCGGTGTTGAGGCTGCCCAGGGTGAGGGTGTTGGCATCGACGATCTGCGCCGCGCCGCCGGTGAGATTCACCGTGTTGCTGAAATGATTGCCGATGTCGGTCAGTGCAATCGTGCCGCTGCCGGCGTTGATGCTGCCACCCCCATTAACGGTGAGCGCACCGGTCTGGCTGATGGCGCCGTTGTTGCTGGTGGCGGTCAAGGCACCGGTGCTGCCGGTACCAAGATTCAACGCACCGGTGCTGCTGACGGTGAGTGCGCCGGTGTTGAGCGTGCCCAGGGTGAGCGTGTTGGCATCGACCACCTGCACGGCGCCGCCGGCCAGATTCACCGCGCCGGCGAAATTGTTGGCGCTGTCGGCCAATGTGATGCTGCCGCTGCCGGCATCGAAGCGGCTGCTGCCGCTGACGGTCAGCGCGCCTTGCTGGTCGATGGCAGTGTTGTTGCTGTCGACCAGCAGGCTGCCGACGCTGCTGTTGCCCAGGGTGAGCCGATCGCGATCGACCACCTGCACGGCGTTGCCGCTCAGGCCCACGACACCGCGAAAGTCGTTGTCGCTCGCATCCAGGGTGATGTTGTCGGTGCCGGCCGTGAATTGCGCCGCGCCACCCACCTCAAGCCCGCCGGTCTGGGTGATGCCGCCGCTGGCGCTGGTGGCGGTCAGCGTGGTGACCACGCTGCCCTGCCCCAGATCCAATGCGCTACCGCTGCTGACCGTGAGCGCGTTGGCGCTGAAGCTGCCCAGGGTCAACGCGCTGAGCGCGTTGATCTGCACCGCGCCACCGGTCACCGACAGCGCGCCGATGAAGGCGTTGGACGGGCCGTTCAACGCCACGGCGCCGCTGCCGGTATCGACCGTGGTGGTGCCATCGATGGCGAGCCTGCCGGCGAGCTGGGTGAGCGCAGCGTTGGTGGTGCGCAGCTGCAGGTTGCCGCTGCTGGTGATGTCATGCGACAGCGTGATGCCCGTGCGCGCGTTGAGGCTGACATTGCCGCCGCGCAATGCGCCATTGGTGGCCAAGCTGCCGTTGTCCGAACGCAGTTGCAGCGTGGCGCTGCCGGTGTCGATCGATTGCGCCGGCAGGCTCAGCATGCCGCCTGCGGTGAGCGCGACCGCGCTGTTGGCGGCGCTGACCAGCGAGACGATGGACAGGTCGTTGCGATCGTAGATGCCGATGGCGCCGCCGGTCACGTCCAGTCCGGCGGTGAAATCGTTGCCCGGACCGAGCAAAGAGATCGCTCCGGTTCCGGCGTTGACGGTGCCCAGTGCGCCAGCGCTGATCGCCCCACCGCCCTGAGTGATGGCGGCGTTGGTGGTGGTCAACGCCAGCGTGCTGGTGGCATCGATGTCGTGGTCCAGGGTCAGCCCGTCGCGAGCAGACAGGCTGATCTGATTGGCACTGAGCGCGCCCTTGGTCGCCAGCGTGCCGCCCTGCGCGCTTAGCCGCAGATTGCCCGCGCCGAGGTCGATGGCCTGCGCTGGCAACACCAGGTCGGCGCCAGCGGTGAGGGTGACATCCCCGCCGCTACCGGCGGTGAGCGAGGTCACGCTGAGCGTGTCGAGATCGCTGACCGCGATGCCGGTGCCGACCAGAGTCAGCGCGCCCTGAAAGTCGTTGCCGCCGTTGCCCAGCGAAATCGCGCCGCTGCCTGCATTGAGCGTTGCCGGGCCGGTCAGGGTCAGTGCGCCGTTCTGGGTGATCGCGCCACCGTTGCTGCTGGCAGTGACGATGCCGCCGATGCTGCCCTGGCCCAGGTTCAAGCTGCCGTGGCTGGTGGCGGTGAGCGTGTTGGTGGCGATGGCGCCCAGGGTGAGCGCGTTGCTGTCGTTGACCACCGCCGTGCTGCCGGTGAGCGAGACCGCGCCGCCGAAATCGTTGCCGGCACCGCCCAGGCTGATGGCGCCGGTGCCCGCTGCCGCCGTGGCGTTGGTGGTACCGGTGACAGCGAGCAGACCGGCGGTCTGGGTGATGGCCCCGGTGTCGCTGGTCAGCTGCAGGTTGCCGCCGGCCTGGACGCTGTGGCCAAGGTTCAACGCATCGCGCGCGCGCAGGCTCACCTGGTTGCCGGACAGTGCGCCCCCGGTGCTGAGCCCGCCACCGAGCGCGCTCAGCGACAGCGCGCCGGTGCCGGTGGCAATGGCCTGCGCGGGCAAGTTGAGCGCGCCGCCTGCGGTGAGCGTAATGGCGCCGTTGCTGCCGTTGGTGAGCCCGACGATGGTGAGATCGTTGGCATCGCGTACGGCGATACCGATACCGATACCGGTCAGCGTGAGCGCGCCAACGAAGTCGTTGCCGCTATCGCTCAGCGCAGTGCCCCCGTTGCCGGAATCGAGCGTGCTGGTGCCGTTCACCGTCAACGCGCCTGTCTGGCTGATCTGCCCACCATTGCTGGTGGCGCTGAGCGCCCCGGTCACCGCACCACTGCCGAGATTCAACGCACCGCTGCTGGTGGCGGTGAGGTTGCCGGTGGCCAGCGTGCCCAGGGTCAGTGCGCCGCTGTCGCTGATCTGGGTGGTGCCCCCGCGCAGGCTGACCGCCTGCTGGAAATCGTTACCTGCAGTGGTCAGCGAGATGGCTCCCGTGCCGGCCTGCAGATCGCTGGTGCCGGTGACGGTGAGGCCGGCGTTGCCAGCCTGCTGGATCGCGCCATTGTTGCTGGTGGCACTGAGCGCGCCGGTCACCGTGCCGCTGCCAAGATTCAGCGTGCCGGTGCTGGTGGCGGTGAGGTTGCCGGTGGTCAGCGTGCTCAGCGTCAATGCACCGCTGTCGGTGATCTGGGTGGCGCCACTGGTGAGGCCGACACTGCCGCCAAAATGATTGCCGCCATCGCTCAGCGTCAGCGCCTGGTTGCCCAGCGAAAAGGTGCTGGTGCCGCCGACCGTCAGCGCGCCCTGTTGCGCCAGGCCGATGGTGTTGGTCAGGCCCAGGTTGCCGGCCACCTGCAGGAAGCCGAGGTTGGCGATCTTGTTGGCGCCGCTGAAGCTGGCATTGCCGCCGATGCTGCCGGACACGTTGCCGGCGGTGAGCACGCCGCCCTGCTGTACGGCAACGTCAGAGACATAGCTGATGGCACCGCTGCCGACATCGATACTGCCATTGCCGACGATGCCGTTGCTGCCGGCGCCATTGGCCACCAGCGAGACACTGCCATCGCTGCCGCCGGCAAGTCCTGCAGCGCGGACGACGCCACTGTTGTTGACCAGCGCGTCGAACACGCCCTGTGCTGCGCGTGCGCTCAGGGAGATGGTGCCGCCGGGTGCGATCAGGCTGCCGGAGTTATTCACCGCGAACGTGCCCTGCGCGAATTCCAGCGATTTGTCGATGACCACGCCAAACCCACCGCTCTCGAAACTGAGGGTGACCTTGTCGGCGCCGGCCAGGGTGATGTTGCCGGCGTTGGCGGTGATGGTGCCGTTGTTGAGCACTTCGGCGCCGATCAGATTGACCGCGCCGGCGGCGGCGGTAATGGTGCCGGCATTGGACACCCGGGCGACCCCACCGTTTGCATCAAAGACGTCGTTGCCGTTGATGAAGTTGATGTCCTGGGCCCCCAGGGTGGTGGCGACCAGGCCGCCGACATTTACCTGCGCGGTATTGCCGAAGAGGATGCCGTTGGAATTGAGCAGGAACACCTGACCATTGGCGGTGATGTTGCCGAAGATCTGCGTGGGATTGCCGCCGATGACGCGATTGAGCACCACCGAGCTCGCAGATGGCTGGTTGAAGCGCACCGTGGCGGCCGAACCGATATCGAAGCTCGTCCAGTTCAACGCCATGCGCGAGCCGGTCTGGTCGATCACCTGCGTTGTGCCGGTGGGCGCATTGATCGTGCCGGTGCCGCCCACGATGCTGCCGCCGGTGGGCAGCTGGGTGCTGGCAACCTGCGCCATCGCCGGCGCGCTGAGCATGAGTGCGGCGGCCAGCGCCAGCGCAAGCGGCGATCGACGCAGCAGGCGTTCGCAGGGGCGGGCTGCAACGGTGGAAGCGGTGTGGTTGGCGTGCATGCGCAGATCCCTCAGAAAGTGAAGCCGAAACGCGTGTAGATGCGGGCGTCGTCGCGTCCATCGGACGCATTGCGGCGTCCGGTCGGCAGGGCGGCCGTGAGGCGCCATTCGAAATTGGCGTACTGCGGCAAGCGGAAGGTGAAGCCGACACCGGCGGCGTCGAAGCTGGTCGGCGCCGCGACGCCATTGGCCGCAAACACGCGGGCGTGATCGGCGAACACGTCCAGCTCCAGCAGTTCGCGCCACGGCCGGCCATTGAACGGCGAGGCAGCATCGGCAAAACCGGGCGCATCGACGTGATATTCCAGCGCGGTGTAATAGCCGAGATCGCCCAGTGCATCGGACACCGGATAGGCGCGCACGCTGTCCGGCCCGCCCATCGCAAATTGCTCCAGCGGCGCCAGCGTGTCGCTGCTGTACTGGCCGCTGAACTTGAAATACAGGCGTTGGGTGCGGGTGAGGTATTGCAGGCGCGTGTACGACAAGCGCGTCAGGGTGAAGTGGCTGTCGCGGTCGGGGCTGACCAGATCCGGGTCGGCCGAGCCATCGCGCAGGGCCTGGCGCACGCTGAGCTGCAGCAGGTCCACTCCGCGCCAGCGCAGATCGGTGCGGCGCAGCGAGACGCCGAGTTCGGCCACGTCGAAGGATTGGTCCGACAGCGTGATGCCGGCGGCATCCAGCCGCGATTTTTCGCGCAGATACCGCGCCGAGCCTTGCAGCTGCAGCAGATCGTGATTGATGAATTTCCAGTCGGCGCCGGCATACACCACCGAGGTGGGGCCCTTGAGGCCGAGCCGGGCGAACACGCCGTTGCGCACCTCCAGCTCGCTGCGGCTGGCGCCGACCACCGCGCTCAGGCCGGACACCTGCCCCACCGGCAACGCATACGACAGCGCACCGATCTGGCTCTGCCGCGGCGACAGCGAGTAGGCGTAGTTGGCGGCGAACACATCGCCCAGGCCCAACGGGCTGTTCCAGGTGATGCCGGCCTGGGCGCGATAGCAGCCGGTGAGTTCGGTGCCGTAATTGTTGCCGCCCAGGCTGATCACATACGGGCGTACGGCTTCGCTGGCGACCAGCACCACATCGGTTTCGCCGGCGTTCTGGCCCGGCTGCAGCACCGACGACAGCGACACGCCCGGCAGATCACGCGCGTACAACAGCGCGGTGTCCACGTCCTGCTTGCGCAGCGGGCGGCCCTGCAACTGGCGCAGCGGCGCCGACAAGCTTGCACGGTGACCTGGCCGATGCGGCCTTCGAGCACGCGGATCTCGATCAGCTGGTCCGGGCCGGGCGTCTGCGCCGGCAGGTAGGCGGTGCTGACGATGAAGCCGGCTTCGCGATAGGCGCGGGTGACGGTGTCGGCCACCGCCTGCAGCTGGTCGAAGCGCAGCGCCACCACCGGCTGGCCTTGCGCCAACGCGGCGAACGCGGCATCGGCCACCGCCTGCACGCGCGCCGGGTCGATGCCGGCCTCCGGATAGGTGCCGACATCGCGCACGCGGAATCCGCGCACCGGCAAGGCGACGACGGCATCGCCGCGGTCCTTCATCGCCGGCAGCGCGGCGCCGCCTGCGGGCGCACCATCGGAGGCGCTGTGGTCCTGCGCCCACGCAGGTGCGGCCAGCAACAGGCACGCAGACACCGCCGCGGCCAGACACGTCATACGCATACGTCACTTACCCCTGAAAACATCCGTTATTGCGCATGCCCGACGTGCCGTGCTGCGCATGCGGACGTGTGCACGCCCGCATGGCGATCGGCCTGGTTGCGCTCGCCCCTGACTGAACGCCGGTCGAACCCGGACGTACAGTTATGGAATGTCAGCAACATTAATGCGACGGCCGTCACCGTTAAGACAATTGCCGTGGCACGCCTGCGCAATCGACTGGCGCGATCACGCGGCAACGGCGGGTTGGAGCGGTCGTCGAGCGACCGCGGCTGCGGGTTGCGCAAGGTCGCGCCCTGCGCCTGGCGGGCGGCGTCCAGCACGTCGCGCCGACGGGCGCGGTACTGCGCGCGATCGATCTGGCCAAGCTGGTGCGCCTGGGCCAGCGCATGCAACTGGGCGTTGGCCGGGTGCTGCGTGCTGCCGCTCATGGCAGCTCCCGCAGCACGCGAAAGCCCACGTCCGGCTGCGCCGAGCCGTTGTCGGCGCGACTGGCCTGCACGGTGCAATCGGACCAGTAACTGGCAAAGCTGCCGCCGCGGGCTTGTACGCCGGCGCCGCTGGAGACCCATTCCCACACATTGCCGGTGAGGTTGATCAGCCCCCACGGGTTGGCATCGCGGCCGCGCGCCGACACCGGTGCGCGCACCGCATCGGTGGCGCTGGCGGTGGGCGGCACGCAGTTGCTGTCTTCGGCTTGCCGCCAATTGCTGGCGGCCTGCGCGGCATGCAGCCATTCGGCATCGCTGGGCAGGCGGTAGCGCCAGCCACCGCTGCCGATGGTCAGCCAGCGCAGATAGGCGCGGGCCTGGGTCAGGCTGATGTTGCGCACCGGCGCGCGCGCCAGCTCGGGCGTGCTGGCGGCCTGCGCGGTGCAGCGCCCGGTGGCCTGGCAGAACAGGTTGAAATCGGCCACCGCCACTTCGCCGCGCGACAACGCATACGGATTGCCGCCGTCGATGCCGGGCACCACCACCAGCATCGGGCCGCGGGTGTCGCCCAGCGTGTCGAAACAGGCCGCGCCACGGCCGGGCAGGCCGGCACCGCCGCACGGGTCCGGGCCGGTCGGCACCGGCGGAAGGGCGTCGTCATCCACGCTGGTGGGCAGTGCGGCAGCGGCCGTGGCGCTGCGGGCCGCACCGGTGGTGGCCGTGGTGGGCTTGGCGGTGGATCTGCCGCGCGCCGATTTTGCTGGCGACGCGGTAGCCGGTGCGTCGGTGGCGCTGCCAGCGGGCACGCTGTCGGATGCGGGCGCATCGACGCCAGGTGCACGTTTCAGGCGTGCGGACAGCGTGCCTTCGGGCAGTTGCCCGGCGGCTTTCATCTGCGCTTCCAGTTGCGCCATCGCGGTGGCATCGCTGCGATACAGCGCCTGCAGGCGCTGACCCAGTTGCTGGCGCTCGGCGGCAGGCAAGGTGCCTGCAGCCATCACTGCGGCGGCGACGGCATAGCGCGCCTGCGCACTGCGTAGCTCGGCGCGTTGGCCCAGGGTCTGCAAGCCCTGGGCGAGCAGGTCGGCGGCCTGCGTGTAGCGGCCTTGCGCAAAGGCGTCGCCGGCGTTGTTGCGATACACCTGCGACAGCAGTTGCGGGCCCTCGCTGCGCAGCAACGGATGGTTGGGCTGCAGCACGCGGATACGCGCCAACGCATCGCCGGTCTTGCCCAGATCGTTAGCGGCGGCGGCACGCCGCAGCGACTCCACCCGACCGGCCAGTTCGGCCTCGGCACTTTCGCGGGCGAGCGCCTGCTGCAGCTGTTGCTCCAGGGTGTGCAGGCGCGTGCGTTGCGCCAGCAGCGCGCTGGACTGCGGTGCCAGCTGCAGACCGAAGCTGACCAGTGCCTGCGCGCCCGCCAGTTGCGCCGGGTCGGACTGGGCGGCGACTATGCCCGCGATGGCCTCGGCCACTGCGCCCTGTTGCGTGCTGCGCTCGGCCGCCGGCAGGGCGGCCAATGCCGCAGTCACGCGGTCGCGCCACGCCGCATCGGTGCCGGGCTGTGCCAGCGCGGCGGCCAGCGTTTGACGTGCGCCAGCCGCATCGCGCGGCGCCGCAGCCACCGGCGTGCGTCGGGCTTGCTGTTCGGCCACTGCGACCTCGGCGCTGCGCAACTGCAGCCGCAACGAGTCGGGAAAGGCCGCGCGTGCCTGATCGCTCTCGGTCCGCGCGGTACTGAGCTGGCCTGCCGCAACCGCCTGTGCAATGGCGGCATCCAGCCGCACTTCCAGCGCGGCGTGATGCAACAGACTGCTGGCCGGGTCGATGCGGCGCACCTGGTCGAGCGTGGCCAGCGCGTTGTCGGCCTGATTGCGGAACAGCAGACCGGCGTCGAGTTGGCGATTGAGCGTGGTGTCGAGCGCGTTGAGGCGCTCGTTTTTTTCGCGCTCGATGGTCTGCCGGCGCGCATCCAGCGACGGCGAATACAGCCGCAGCCGGTCGCGCAGCGCAAACACCTGCAACGCGCCGCGATAATCGTCGCGGCCGTTGGCCGGACTCCACACTGCATCCAGGCGACGCAGCAGGAAATCTTCGATCAGATCGCTACGGTCGGTGAGCAGGCGGCGGCGGTCGTCCGGCTCCAGGCTGGACAGCGCCTGCATGGCCTGGGTTTCGTCGCGATAGCGCTGCGGGTCCTGCGCACCGAAGCGGGCGACCACCTCGGCCAGATGCTGCTGATGCAGGTAGCGCTGCACGCCCCACCCGCCCGTGCCCAGCACCGCCAGCGCGGCGGCGCCGTAACCGAGCAAGGGCAGTGCGCGTTCGCGCAGCGGCACCTGGCGCAGGCCATCGAGCAACTGATCCACGCGCTTGAGACGCTGGCCGGCGGGGAACGCGACGGCGGCGCACAGCGTGGCGTATTGGCGCCGGGTCAGACCGGGCACCGGCGGCGGGCGGTGGCCATCGCGCAGCGCCACTTCGGCGCTGAGTTTGTCGAACGGGTGCTTGCCGGTGAGCAGTTCGAAACACACGCAACCCAGCGCATACAGATCGTCGGCCGGGGTGGGCGCCTGCCCACGAATCATTTCCAGACTGGCATAGGCCGGCGTCAATGCACCGAGCGTGGCGGCATCGAACACGGTCTGTTCGCCGGACACATCGGCGGCGTGCTTGCCGGCGCGTGCGATGCCGAAGTCGAACACCTTGGCCACGCCTTCGCGAGTGACCATGACGTTGCCGGGTTTGAAGTCCGAATGCACCACGCCGGCGGCATGCGCGCGGATCAGCGCGCGGCCCATGCCATCGATCAGCGGCCACGCCTGCGTGAGCGGCATGCCGTTGTAGGCCTGCTCGCGGATCAACGTTTTCAGGTCGCTGCCGTCGATGTACTCCATGGTCATGAAGACCAGGGTGCGGTCCTTGTCGAAGTCGTACACCCGCACGATGTTGTCGTGCGCGAGCTTCTGCGAGCGGCGCGCTTCGCGTTGCAACGCGACCAACGAATCGGGATGACGGCGGAATTCGTCGCTGAGCACCTTGATGGCCAGCCACGGGTCGCGGTCGCGCGCTTCCACCTTGCGCTCGTCGCGTGCCAGATACACCACGCCCATGCCGCCGCGCCCGAGTTCGCGTTCCAGCAAGAAGCGTCCCTTGAGCAAGCTGCCGACGCTGGCGTGGTCGCCGCCGGCCGCCTCGGCCAGGTGTTGCCAACTGGACAGGCTGGCGGTGCCTGCGGTGCCTGCGGTGCCGGTGCCGGTGCCGGTTTGCGTGCCCACACCGGTCTGGGTGCCCAGGCCCAGGCTGGTGAGACTGGGCACATCGCCGGGCAGCGGCTGCGCCGGTTGCACGCGGGTGATGTCGTCTTCGACCGGCGCCGCAGCGCGGCGCGGCATCACCACGGTGGCGTCGTCGTCGGCCGGCGGCGCGGCGGTTGCAGCGGTGGGCGCAATTGCTGGCGGCGCTGCCGATGCGCCAGCGTGCAATGCATCCAACCGATGCATCAACGTGGTGACGGTGACATCGTCCAGTAGTTGCTGGCGCTGCAGGTGCGACAGCGTTTCCACGCCGTCGCGGTATTCGGCATCCGGCACGGCCGCGCGCTTGCCCAGCGCGGCCAGCACGGCCTCCAGATTCAATGCGCCGGTGCGCATGGCGGTGACCAGTTCGGTCACGGTGGCAGTGTCTTGGTGCATGCGCTCACTCCTGCAGGCGGACGACGACGGCGGTGACGTTGTCGCGCGCCGCCCTGCCCATCGCCAGTTCGAACAACCGCGCCAGCAGCGCGCGTGGATCGCCGAAGCGATGGCATTCGGCATCCAGCTCCGGGTCGGGTATTTCCTTGTTGATGCCGTCGCTGCACAGCAAAAATTGCGTGCCCGGCAGACTCGGCAGCAGCACCCAATCGACGAATAACGGCTCCTGCGCGCCGACCGCACGCGTGAGCACGCCAGCTGCGGCGGCGGCCGCCTGCGCAGTGCCGAACTGGGTGACGTCCTCGCGCACGCCATGCACGTGATCGCGGGTGAGCTGGCGCAGCGGGCCGCCGTGTTGCGCATAGATGCGGCTGTCGCCGACCCAGCCGCACAACATGAAATCCGGGTCGTGCACCAGCACCACCACGGTGGTGGCGATCATGTCCACGCGGCGTTGCCGCGCAACCTGCAGCAGCTCGGCGTTGATCTGCGCCAGGGTGTCGTCGATGGCGTCGAGAAAGTCGCACAGGTCCGGTGGGCGCACCAACGCGCCCAGCCGCTGCACCAGCAACTGGCTGGCGTAATCGCCGGCACTGTGGCCGCCCAGGCCGTCGGCCACCACCCACAACCCGGCGTCGTCGCGCAGCAGCAGCGCGTCTTCGTTGAGCCGGCGCACCTTGCCGGTTTCGGTATGCCCGGCCGATTGATAGAACGCGCTCATCGGGTCACCTCGGTGATGTCCGCATCGGCGAGCAGCCAGTCCAGATAGCGTTCGGCTGCGGGCAGGCCGTCCAGCGCCTGCACAGCGCCGCCCAGTGGCCACCACAGCGACTGGCCGTGCGCCGGTGCATGCGTGGTGGATGACGTGGCAGGCACCGCGAGCGCGCGCACGGCGGCGTCGAAGCTCACCGCATCGGCGCGTGCGCGCAGTGCACGGCCCAGGCATGCCGCCAACGCGCCAAACCAGGCGTGTGTGGGCAGGCAGGCATGCGGCAACAGCATCGCCACGACCAGCGGGAAGCAACGCCCCACGCGATCTTCGCCCGGGCCAAGCACACCGGCCCAGGCCTGCGGGCCGCACACGCCCGGCCCCAGGGCGAACGCGCGCAAGCCGCTGCTGCGATATGCGCCGGGCCAGCGCTCGCCGAGCTGCTGGCGCACCGTGTCCAGGCAATTGGCAAAATGCGCGTCCCACGGCTGCACAAAGCTGGCCGGCAAGCGCCGCTGCACGAATTCGCCCACGCCGGGCAACTTGCCATGGAAGCCAATCTGATCGGTCGCCGGCATGGTCATCCGCCGCACGCAAACTGCTGGACGTCGCTGTCCAGAAATGGATGGCGCAGGTTGCCCGCGCGCAGCGGCACCTGTACGTCGTGGCCACCGAGCGCGAAGCTGGCGACGAAGCGCAGATCGGACGGATTTTCCAGATGCCCGGCCTGCAGCGCGCGAAACAGCGCCCAGTCGCCTTGATAGTCGAGCGTGCCCAGCGCCACGCCATCGGCGCCGAAGGCGGCAATCGAGACATGCCCCGGCACCGGTCCGGGCCAGATCATCGGCATGCTCTGCGCCGCACCGGGTTGGTAGTCGTAGCGCTGGCCTTCGATGTCCAACGTCAGCCGGGTGACGCCCTCGCCCAGCGTGGGCGCCAGCAAGGTGAAGCCGATCTGCGGGGTGGCCCCGCCGCGAAAATATTTTTGCCGGATGCGCTGTGCCAGCTGCAGCTGTACGGGCAGGCCGGGCGCGCCGACGACCGCATCCGGGCCTTGTTTCCAGCGCCATTGCGGCGCCTGTGTGTCCAGCAGCGGTTGCACGGTGCCGGTGTAGAGCGCATCCAGGCGCCCGCCAGTACCGAACAGTTCGCCAAAATTCTGCAGCGGGAGATCGACCTGCGCCGTTGGGTCGAAGGGGTAGCGGCCGCGCACGAAATCGCTGCACACCTCGCCCACCGATTGGCGCACCTGCGCATCCAGCGCGGCGCGTGCGCCCTGCGTCATCAAGGTGGCGCTACTGCCGGCCAGGGTTTGCAGCCAGTCGGTCACCGGCGGCGGCAGCTGCGCCATTTCCTGCCGGGCCACTGCCAGCTGCGCGTTGGCGGCCGCCGCATCGCCGCCGCCTTGCGACACCACCAGCAACTGCTTGCCCAGTTGATCGAGCACGCTCAGCAGGTGATCCAGCGGCGTGGCGCCAGGTGCGCCGGCAGTCAGCGCGTTGAGCGCCAGAAAGTGCTCGCTGATCGCCGCGCCCGGTACCGGTGCGTTGGCGGCGGCAGGGTCGGCCGGGGTGGCCAATGCCGCGCTCATCGCCGCGCCGCCCGGCAGCTTGGCCACTGCCGCGTTGGCCTTGGCCGCCGCCTTGCCGGCCGCCGCAGCCACGGCGCGCTGCGCCGGGTCTGCCGGCGGTGCGCGGTCCATCGCCTGGGTGTGGTCGCCGACCACACCGAGCAACAGGCGCAGCGGCGAGCTGGGGCCGGCCAGTTTGGCGGCGGTTGCGCTGGCAGCGGCCAGATCGGCGGCCGGGCGCAGTTGCAGATCGGCCAGCAGCGCATCCCAATAGCGGATGTAGTCGGCTTCGTAGCGCTGGCCCACCTCGCGCACCAACGCGGCCTTGGCGGCTGCATCCAGCGGCGCGCCGCCGAACACCCAATCGTCGCGCCCGAAGCGCTCCACCGCCTGGCCGATGCCATCGCGCTGCAGGCCGGCAAACACCGGCTGGGTGTACAGCGCCGGCACCGCGGTGGACAGCGCGGTGCCGCTGCGCCGCACGAAGGTATCGGCAAGCAAGCCCAACGCCTTGTCCAACCGCAGCGGGGTGCCGGCCGGCGGCGTGAGCAGCAGGTTGCCGTAGATCAACGTCGACAGATCGGCCGCACGCAGGCTGGCGCGCGCCTGTGCGATGCGCTCGCCGTCCAGCGACAGCGCACGTACGCGCTCGGGCGCATCGAGCAAGGCCTGCAACTGCGTGCTCAGCGCTTGTTGCTGCGCCACGTCGCGCGGAAACAGTTTGCCGGCCTCGATGGCCGCCAGCGCGCCGAGTTGTGCCGCGTCCAGATGCTGCGGCTGGCCGAGCATCAGGTACCCCTTGAGCGTGTAGTACAACGCCTGCGGCGCCTGCGCGTTGTCGACCAGACCGTTGCGAAAGCGCACCGCCAGCGCCGGCAACAAGGTGGCATTGAGCTGGCGCAGATAGCCGGCCTGCACTTCATCGCCAAGCGCGGCGCCCTGGAACAATCCCATCCGCAGCGACCACGGCGCGCGCGCGTGGTACTGCCGTGCCACCTGCACCACCGCCTGCGTGGCCGCGGCCTGCTGCAGCGTGCGCGTCACGTACTCGGGCATGGCGGTGGCGGCATTGGGGTCGGCCACTGCCGGGCGTGCATCCAGCGCCTGACGCACCTGCTGGAGATAGGCGCGATTGCCCAGATAACTGACGCTCAACCCGGCCAGCAGCGCACCGCTCAGCAATGCAACGCCCACATAGGCGGCCGCCTGCAACCACGCCCTGCGGCGTTGCTGCGTGGGCGGGGTATTGGCCAGCCCGGATTCGCGCAGCACCACCTCGCGCAGCAATCGCTCGACAAAGAATGTGCGGCGTTGCGCGCCGGGAGCATGCACCCGCGCATCGTCCACACCGAAGGTGCGTGCCACCGCACCCATCATGCGATCGATCGGCGTGCCTTCCTGCGTGCCGGAGGTGAAGTACACCCCGCGCAGCAGCGGTGCCGGCCCGTAGGCGTTGCCGGCGAAGGTCCCTTCGACAAACTGCCGTGCACGCTCGCCAAGCGCAGCCAGCTGCTGCGGAAACGACAGGATCGCCGCACGCCGCAAACGGTCGCGATCCAGATTCAGCCGCTCGAACAGGCGTGCGCTCAACTGCTGCTGCAGCAGATTGAATTCGTCGGCAAACCCGCGCGCGGCGCGGCCATCGAGCGTGTGCGCCAGCGGAAACGACATGCCCCAGACCTGGCTACGCTGCGCAGGCGTGAGATCGTCGAAGAACTCGCCAAAGCCACCGACCAGATCGCACTTGGTAAAGATCAGGTACACCGGCACGCTGGCCTGCAACTGCTCGGCCAGCTCGTCCAGGCGGCGACGGATCGCCTGCATGTGCGTGTCGCGTTCGCCATCGTCCAGCAGCAACAGGTCGGACATGCTCATGGTCACCAGCACGCCATTGAGCGGCCGTCGTGGGCGATGGCGCCGCAGCAACCGCAGGAAGTCGCGCCAGGCGCCGGCATCGACGGCTTGATCGGAATCCTGCGTGGTATAGCGCCCGGCGGTGTCCAGAAACACCGCTTCGTCGGTGAACCACCATTCGCAATCGCGGGTGCCGCCCACTCCGCGCAGCGCGGCATCGCCCATGCGCGCGGCCAGCGGAAACTGCAGGCCGGAATGCTGCAGCAAGGTGCTTTTGCCCGAGCCGGGCGGGCCGATCAGCGCATACCACGGCAGCGTGTACAGATCGCTGCCGCCGGGTCGCTTGCGCAACAGTTGAATGGCGTGCTGAAAGCGCGCCTGCAACTGCGCGCGCTCCTGCCCGCTGCGCAGTTCGCGGTCGTCATCGCGCCCCGGAGCGGCCAATGCGCTGGACAAACTGCCGGCGCGACGCTGCGCGCGCCAACGCCGCCATGCCAGCACCCCCAGCCACACACCGATCAACGTCACGATTGCCAACAGCCGCGCCGCCACACCGGTCAGCGGGTTCCAGCCATCGATGGCGACATACGGCCCGCCCACCCACAGCAGCAACGACAGCAGGCACAGCGCCAATACACTCACCAACAACGTGGCACTCAGCTTGGACAACAGCGTTTTCATCGTCATTCCCCAGGCTGAAACAGAATCTCGACGCGGCGATTGCGCGCGCGATTGGCCGGCAATTGCACTGGCTGCGCCACCGGTTGCGAGTCGCCGGCGCCCAGCGCTTCCACCCGCCCCGGCGTGCGCAGATGCGTGCGCAACAGCTGCGCCACCGCGTCGGCACGCGCCCCCGACAAGGCGTAGTTGTCGGCAAAGCGCAGCGAGCGCACCGGCACATCGTCGGTATGCCCGACCACGATCACCCGGCCCGGCAATTGATCGATTGCCGCCGCGATCTGCGCGATCAGGCCACGTTGCTCCGGCTCCACCTCGACGCCGCCGGAGGCGAACATCGCCGCGCTGCTCAAGCGCACGCGCGTCTGCGCATCGGCCTGCTCATCCACGCTCAGCAGACCGGCGCGCTCCTGGGTCGACAGCAATTGTTTGAGGCGCACCTGCGGCGGCGGCAACGGGGTTGCATCCGGTGGTGTGGCCGGTGCCAGCCCCCATTGCGCGACCTGCGCACTGATTCGGCGCCGATAACGCGTTCAAGCGCGTCTGCATCCACACGAAGGCCACCACCAGCACGCTCAGCCCCAGCAGCGCAGCGGCCCACAGCGGCAAGAAGCGATCCCGCCGGCGACGGTCTTCCACCCCGCGCCAATGCGGCGCCAGACTGTCCGGCGCGGCACCGCGCGCGGCGCGGATACGGCGGAACAGGTCGTCCTGAATCTCGCCGAGCTTGGCCAGCCCGCCGGCTTCGATCTGATAGCGGCCAACGAAGCCCAGCGCCAGGCACAGATACATCAGTTCGATCAGGTCCAGATGCCGCGGCACATCGGCGCACAGCCGCTCCAGGATCTGGAAGAACTTGGCGCCGCCGTACGATTCGCTATGAAAGACCACCAGCAAGGTCTTCTGCGACCAGCCGCTGCGCTCGCCCCACGGTGCATTGAGCACCGCCTCGTCGAGCAAGGCGCACAACACATAACGCGCGGCGGTGACCGCTTCGACCGGCGCGCCGCCATCGCGGGCGCGTTGCTCGAAGCGGCGAATCTGCGCCATCACCTGCTCGCGCAGGCGGGCCACATCGGGCAGTTGCGCGCTGTGGCGCAATTGCACGGCCAGCAGCAACAGCGGCGTGGCCGCCTGCACCAACGGGTTGACGCTGCGGCCCAGCAGCTCGCTGATGTCGGTGTCTTCGGCAGCGACCGGGTTGGCCGGTGGCGGCGCGACCAACGCGGCATCGAAATCGGTAACGGGACGGCTCATGCGTTCAACTCCGGATCGCCCACAGTTGCAGGTCCAGCCCGGCAAATTCGCTGCCGAAGTGGAATGCGATGCCGCCAGAGGTCTTCAGCGTTCGCCACAACGCAGCGCTCTTGTCGAACTCGAAATACAGATAGCCGGCGTGATACGGAATCTGCCGCGGGGCCACCGCCATCGGCGTTGCGACGATGCCGGGCAACTGCAGATTGACCAGATCGCGGATCTGCTCCACCGGCCCGATCTTGGCGTGCGCAGGCAGCTGCCGGCGCAACTCTTCGCTGGGCATGTCGGCTTTTGCGGCAAGCACGAACGCGGCGCTGTCCAGCAAGGTCGGGTCGGGCACCATCGCCACCCACACCCCGAATTTGCGTGCCTGCATCGGCAACGGGGTGGCGGTCTGTTCGAGTACCGCGCTCAGGCTGGAGCGCAGTGCGCCGATCACCGGCTCGAAGCTGTCTTGCTGCGCCTCGTGCCGATAGGCCGGCCATGCCGGCGGGCGTTTGCCCGGTGCGGTAAACGTGCTGAGTTCGCCGGCCAGCGCCACCAGCGCACGGAACAGGTCTTCCGGATGCGCCAGCGGTGCGGCAGCCCAATGCGCAATCTGCGGCTGCCAGCGGTTGACCACTTGCAGCAGCAGGAAATCGGCGATGTCGGCAGCGCCGCCGCGATCGGTGAGCGTGACCCGCGCCGCCAACGCCTCGCCGCGCTGATGCAACAAGCCCAGCAGTTCGGTTAGGAACGTGGTCAGCCTTGAGGCGGCCTGGCACACCATCGCGCTGGGAATGAAGTGCGGGTCGAGAATCACCTGACGGTCCGAGCGCGATTCGATAATGCGTGCCACTGCGATGCGGTCCAACCCGTCCAGTGGCTGCGATTGCGGCAGCAGGCGCGTACTCAACCCGCCGACTTCCATCAGCACCGCCTCGCTGGTGCTGCCCGACGCGTCGCCGCTTTCGGTTTCACGTACGCGGTAACGGAACAACTGATCGGCCGGCGATTCCGGGCGCCCCAGTTCCGGCTGCGCAGGCACCCGCAACGGCAGCGTGAGATACACGATCTGATCGCGGCAGTTGGGGTCTACCTCCAACGCCATCGGCAGCGGGTCGTCGCCGGGCATCGCAAACGGCGTGCCGTCGGCAAACACCCCGCGCGCACGCCGCAAGCCCAGCTTGCCCACCGCCAACAGATCGGTTTCCCATTCCAGCTCGCTCAATCCCCAGGCATACGGCCGCAACCGTGCCGCACGCAGATCGACGTAGCGCTCCAGGTACCGCTCCTGCTGCTGCAGATGCTGAGGGCGCAGAAACAGCCCCTCGCTCCACACGACCTTGTTGTTGTGCATGATCCACTCGCTAGGGAAACGCCGCGCGCCACCGCACGGCGTGGCATGCGCGATCGTCATGTTGTTGGTCGGTTGCATGCCGCTGGCGATCGCGATGGCTGCAGTCGCCAGGCCCCGATGGATCGCGTCGATGGAGCGATTCTGCGGCGCACCTGCCAGGCGCACCCGTCAAAATGTCTCAGGCGATCGACTGTCATCGGAGACATCGGTACGCTCTGCCGCACCCGCACGGCAGACACCACCAGAGGTGCCATGCGCTGCGGATTCGTCGCTGGGGAGAGCGCATTGATCGTGGTGTTTGTTGTCGAAAAGCGTCCCGTCGCGCAAGGCTGCGGCTTTATCGCGGACTTCTGCTTGATCTGCCGTACCGCCCGGGTGTTCGAGGTCCAACGCGTCGGCCTGGCATGGTCGATGTTTGGTCTGCGTCTTGGCGCGGCGACCTACACGCATGAACACCAGGTGTGCCAACGCTGCCGGCAAGCGCTCCCGCACGATCCAGCGTGGTTCACGCAACGCGTGTCATCGCAAGAAACCGTGGACAGATTGATCCACATCACGCAGCCGGCACTCGCCGCACGCCATGCGCGCCGGCTGAAGATCGAAGAGCAGATGCGCGACTCGGCCGCGTCGCTGGATCCAGCGGTACGGGCCGACCTGTTGCATGCCCCCTTCGTACTGCTGTCCCCGCAGCTTGATCAGCGCTTTGCGACCACCCAACTCGATGGGCGGCAACTGGCGGCACTGGTGTTTGGCCTGCCGTGCGCGCTCCTACTTCTGCTGCCCATCGAGTTCCTGCTCGAACGCGTCGGCGTCCCCATTGCACAGACTGGCCCGTGGATCGCGTTTGCCGCGTTCACTGCCTATGTGGGGCTGGTGCTGTGGGTATCTCGACGGGCACGCAAACAGTTTTTTGAACGCGAGATTCTTCCGGCGTTCGCACTTGCCGTTGCCGGGCTTTCCCCAAGTCGCGAAGAACTGACGCTGGCGCTGGCACACCATCGCAGCGGCCCGCTGCGTCATTGGCGTCGCCTCACGCCTGCCTGGCTGGATACGATTGCCCGGCTGCCTGCACCCGCCAGATGGCCTGCACAGATTCAGACGCCGTCGGCCGACGAGGATGCGCGCTGGCGGCGGCCGGCCTGAGATGCGTTGTTGCCGGCGCTGATTGCAATAAATCCGGCTGGGCAGACGCGCAGCTGCACTTGGCCTATCATAGCGATGCGTTGCCTTGCGCGTGGCATTGCACGGCATGTGGTTTGGACAGACGGCCGTCAGCCCGTCATGCATTGAAGGGCTGTGAGCGGCCGCGGTCCAGGGATCTGCCAAGCGCGCCGACACGGCACGCATGGCAAGTGCGTCCTGCAGTCTCGGCAGCGAACTGCGAACTGCGAACTGCGGTAACTGCGCACGCGGTGCACTTCAGTGCGAGGTACCGACCTCGGTCGCAATACCGTCCAACGTCGCCACCTGCTCTGCGGACAGGGTCAGCGCAGAAGCCGCGAAGTTCTCCCACAGATGCGGCACGGAGGAGGTGCCGGCGATCACCAGGATGTTCGGCGAACGCTGCAGTAACCAGGCAAGCGCCACCTGTTTCGCGGTTGCACCGATCTGCTTGGCAACGGCCGACAGTCGGTCCGATTGCAGCGGTGAAAAGCCGCCCAGCGGAAAAAACGGAACGTAGGCGATGCCTTGTTGCGCAAGCGAATCGATCAGGGCGTCATCGTCGCGTTTGACCAGGTTGTAGTGGTTCTGCACACACACGATCTTGGCCAGCGACTGCGCCTGCGCGACCTGCCCCGCGGTGACGTTGCTCAGACCGATATGGCGCACCAGGCCCTGGCGTTGCAGCTCGGCCAGGCACGCAACCGGCTCGGCGATGGAGCGCTCGTCGGTCTCCATCGGTGCGCCCAGCCGCAAATTGACGACATCCAGTGCCTCCAGACCGAGACTGGCGAGGTTGTCATGCACCTGCCGCGTCAGGCTTTCGGGCGAGAGATCGATGTTCCAGGAGGCATCGCTTCCCCGGCGGATGCCGATCTTGGTGACGATCACCAATTCGTCGCTGTAAGGATGCAGCGCTTCGCGGATCAGTGCGTTGGCGATATGCGGCCCGTAGAACGCGGCCGTATCGATGTGATTGGCACCTAGCGCAATCGCTTCGCGCAGCACTGCCAGAGCTGCTGCCTTGTCGCGCGGCGGGCCCCATACGTGCGGGCCGGGTAGCTGCATGGTGCCGTAGCCCATCCGCTTGAGGCTAAGGGTCGTGCCGGGCAGGGTAAAGCTGCCACCAAGACGCGTCGTGCTGTGCATGGGAGTGTCCTTGAGTTGAGTGAGCGCAGTAGCTGTGCCGGATCTTTCCGGTAACAGGGCTGCAACGCGCTGCGAGACCGAGCCACTGCGGCGCGCTGACTGCGGCGATGAAAGACCTCGACTGCGAGGTGCATGGCCAATGTACGGGCGCTACCCCTGTGCGACAATCAGGTACAAACTGGACATCCTGTACGGAAATTCGAACAATGAGCAGCCGCTTGGCAGAGATGGAGGCCTTTGTGCGCGTTGCGCGCGCCGGCGGTTTTCGCCAGGCGGCCAAGAGCGCCGGCGGCAGCGCCTCCAACTTCAGCGATGCGATCAAGCGCCTGGAATCCTGGCTCGGCGTGCGGCTGTTCAACCGCACCACGCGCAGCGTCGTGCTGACCGACGCGGGCAAGGCATTGCTGGCCCGCGTCGAGCCTGCCTTGATCGAACTGGATGGCGCCAAGGACGTGATGAGCGCGTTCCGCAACACGCCAACGGGAACGCTTCGGCTCAACGTGCCGATCAGTGCCGCCAACCTGGTGATGCCGCGGATCATTCCACCGTTCATGGCGGCGCATCCGGACATCAGCGTGGAGATCCTGACCGAAGAAAGTTTTGTCGACGTCGTTGCCGCCGGATGCGATGCGGGCATTCGCTACGGCGAGCGGCTGCAGCAGGACATGGTGGCCATCCCGATCGGCCCACGGGTGCAGCGCAGCGCCACGGCCGCGGCGCCGAGTTACCTGGATAGACGCGGCCGGCCGACGCATCCCCGCGCGCTGGTCGACCACGACTGCATCCGTGCCCGCTTTCCAAGCGGTGCGATCGCCGATTGGGAGTTCGAGCGCAACGGTGAAGTGATCACCATTGTTCCGCGTGGGCAATTGCTGGTGGAAATCGGCGGAGGGATCGAGCTTGCCATTCAATCGGCAATCGCAGGCAGCGGGATCATCTATCTGTTCGAGCAATGGCTGCAGCCGCATCTGGAGTCCGGCGCGCTCGAACCGGTGCTGCGTCCCTGGTGGCAGCCGTTTCAGGGGCCGTACCTGTACTACCCCAACCATAACCTCACGCCACCGGCGCTGCGGGCCTTCATCGAATTCGTCAAGCAGCTGCCGGACTAAGCGTGCGCGAGGCGCGGGCGAACTCGTCGCCGAACGGGCGGCGTTTCGTAGGAGCGCGCCTGAGCGCGACGGGGCGTTACCGGGATGGCTCGGTCGCGCTCAGGCACGCTCCTACCGCTGCTGGATCGGGTTACCGCTCGCGCGCCGGCTGCCGCCGCGCCGATTTCAACCGCGCCAACTGCGCTTCGTACGCCCGTGCGAATTCGTCGCCGAACAGACGGCGGAAGCAGTCGTCCGGGTCGCCGCGCAGTTGCTCGAAGTTGTCGCGATAGCGCTCCCAATAGCGGCCCTTGCCGCCGAAGCTCAGGCGCTTGCCGCCGGCGTCGACTTCCTGTTCCAGTCGGTCGGGGCTGAAGTGGAACAGCATCGCGTCGAAGGCGGCGCGCATGCCGGCCAGCATCGCCATCTGGTGACAGCGGATGTCGTCGAAAGCGTCCTCGAAGGCAGGCACACCGGACAGGAACGAAGCGCTTGGCGGCGCCAGCAATTTTTGCAGCGCGTCTTCAGCCGTGGCGGCGAACTTGAGCGGGTTGTTCTCCGAGCGCTGGATCACCGTCACCGGCAAGCGGAAGGTGTTCTTGATTTCGGCGCGTGCGCGCAGCACGTCCATGACCCCATCGACGACGATGGTGAAGATGCGGTCCAGCTCCGGTGGCACTGCCAGCGTCGATGCAGCCGCGCTGGCTGATGCCTGCGGCGCGGGCGCTGCAACCGGTGACGCAGGCGTGGGCGCGGGCACCGCCGACGATGGCGGTGCAAAGTCGCCCATCGTCAGGTCCCAGTTTTCCGGCAACGTGGCGCGCGTGTCGCCATTGCCCGGCGGGCGGAAGTGATCGTGGCTGGCGTTGCTGTGATTCCATGCGCTGGGCGCCACGCTCGGTGGCGGGGCCGGCAATGGGTCGAGCAGCCGCAATGGATCGAGCTCGCGTGGCGTGCTGCCGAGCAGCAGGCCGTCCAGCGGATCGTCGGTGACAGGATGCGCCGCAAGCGGGGCACCGAAGTCCAGCAGGTCGAACGCGTGCGCGTTGGCAGGCGTGGCGTTGCGTATCGGCGATGGCGGCGGCGCGACCTGGGTGCGGTCGTCCATGGCGTCCAGCAACGGATCGAACGCAGGCGTCGGATCGGGCGCGGCGGTCAATGAGTGCACCTGCACCTGGATCTCAAAATTGTCCAGTTGCAGGCGGTCGCCATCGCTCAGCGCACACGGGTCGGCGCGCGTGAGTGCGACGCCGTTGAGCGACATGCCATTGGTGCTGCGGTCTTCGATGAAGTACATGCCGTTGAGGAAGCGCACCACCGCATGCGTGCGCGAGATGCCCGGCGCCGCCAGCACCCAATCGCTTTCATCGGAGCGGCCAATGCTGCCGCCGGTGCCGGCAAAGCGCTTCTGCGCGCTGGCCCCGAACTGCGCGGCCTGCACGCCGCTCACGGTGAGAATCAACTGCGAACTGGACACGACACAGGCTCCTGCAAATGATGATCGATATCAGGGAAAAACGTGGTGCGGTTGATGGAACGTCGCGAGCGGCCGCGCAGTGATTGTTTAGCCATCCTCAGCGTCACCCAGGTGGTCCTGAGCGGGTTTGGTCGAGGGCGCGGGCGCCCTCACCGCTCGCAGGACACGCCGTGGATCCATCCATGCAGGCTCGGCAGCGGCATCCATGCCGCCACACGCTCCCGCAAGCGGTGAGAACACCGCGCCAGGGAGTAAATCGGCTGCTTTGAGAAGATCTACGCACACCGACCGTCTCGACTGCTCATTGCCCGCCCACCGTCGCGGAACCTTATGCGGCACGGATACCGCGTAAGAGCCTGCGAGGACATACGTGCGGCATGTCCTGCGATGGTGGGCGGGCAAGGGCTCTGCAGCGGCGTCGCAGATCATCCGCTCTGCCACCGGCGCAGTCATCGCTTTAAACACAATCGACATCTCAAGATGTTCAAGTGGCTGGAAAACCTTGCGAACATTGAATGGGTAGAGGTGGCCGGCGTCTTCAAGGACGGCATGTCTGCCTGGCACACGCCGCAATGACCAACGGGCGATGTCATGGCGCGCGCGCACTGGCCAACAACTCCAGCGCATGTGCGGCATATCCGTTGCGGCGCACCTGTAGCTGCGCCGGCTCACGCGCCGCAAGCAAGGTAATGGCCGCAGCGACCGCGCGCGCGGTGAGATGTTCGGCGGGTGGCACCGGCGTGGCCTGTTGCGGTGGCGCCAGGCTGCCGCCGGACCAAGCCACCGCTGCCGCCAGCCAGGCGCCCAACGAGACGTAACCGCCTGCATGCGCAAACGCCTGCGCGGCGCGGCGATGCGCTTCGCTGGGGTCGCGTACCCATTTCTCGGCCAGCGCGGCGCCGACACGGTCTTCCTCGTCCAGCGTTTCGCCGCGTGCGCATTGGCACAGCCAGGCCACCGCGTAGCGCTTGGGCAAGAGGCGCGCGAGCAGCTTGATCGCATCCTCGCCATACCCCTGCGCCAGCAACGCACGCACCGCGGCCTGCGGCGCCATCGGCGCACCCAGCTGCGCACGTGCAGGCGCGGACAGCTGCATGTCCGCACACGCCTGCGCCAGCGAGAGCTCGGGCGCGCTCATCCGATCATGATCAGGCCGCCGGCAACCTGCACCAGCGCGTCGGCCTTGATGTTGACCAGCGGGCCTTTGACGGTGGCCGATGCGCCGGCTTCGGCGCTGAGCATGCCGCCGGACGACAGTTTGAGCGTGCCATCGCCCACCACCTCGGTGGCCGGCGAGGTGGCCTGCAGCTGCGCATCGGCAATCAACTTGATCGCCATCGAGGTGGTCTTGGCTTCGGACGTCGCATCGATCAGGATCTTGATGCCGCTGAGCACGATGTCGCCGTTGCGCTTCATCACTAGGCGCGAACTGCCGGTGACCAGTTCGATCTCTTCGCCGGCCTTGAGCAACAGTTTCTTGCCTACGTCCACGCTGTCGTTGTTGTCGATGCGTGCGCTGCGATCGTGGTTGACCGTGAGCACCTGGTCGTTGGTCACCATGGCGGTGTGGTCGTTCTTCACTTCTTCGCGCAGGTCGCGTTGCGCGCGCAGATAGACTTCTTCTTTGCCGGCCTTGTCGTCGAAGCGCAGCTCGTTGAAATCCGCGCTACCGCCGAGCAGGCTGCGGCTACGCATGCCGCTCTGGGTCTTGTTTTCCGGCAAGGCGAACGGCACGGCGTGATCGGCGTTGTAGACGCTTCCTACGATCAGCGGGCGGTCCGGGTCGCCTTCCAGAAAGCTCACCACCACTTCCTGCCCCACCCGCGGCAGGCTCATCGCGCCCCAACCCTTGCCCGCCCACATCGAGGCCACGCGCACCCAGCAGGATGGCGCCGCGTGCGGGCGTGCAGCGTTGGCCCAGTGGAAGGTCACCTGCACACGGCCATGTGCATCCACCACGATGTCTTCGTCGGTCTCACCGGTCACCACGGCCGTCTGCAGACCGGCGATGCTGGGCGTGGGCGTGCGCCGCAGGCTACGGAAGGGCAGCCGGCTTTCCATCACCTGCACGGTGCTGGAAAACGGCGCCTCGTCGCCATGCTCCGGCGCGGCCAGCGTGGTCTGTGCCGACAGCACCAGATATTCCTGGTTGAGCGGAGCGCACGGATGCTCGCGCAAAGTGAACAGCGCACCGACCATCAGCCCGCAGGCATTGGTGGTGGCGTGGTGGCTGGCGCGTTGCACGTTGACCGCCTCGTTACGCACTTGCGCGTAGCGGCTGGCATCGGCTTGCAACGCATGCGGGCCTGGATAATCGAAGACGTCCAACCCGTCGACCCGGTGCAGCTCGTCGCCACTGGCGGCGACTTCTGCCACCAGGGAGGCGCGTGGTTGCTGCGGGTCGTAGTCGGCGAGTGCGTGGCGTGTGGAATGCAGCGCACGGGCGCTGCGCCACTGGCTCACCACCGAGCGCAAGAGACGCCGGTGCTGCATGTCCGGTGGTACGTACGGCAGGGTGTTCACCCCGTTGCGCACCGCATGCGCGCCCAGCGCGTCGCACAGCACCAGCGTGTGCGCGTTGCGCGTATGCGTGAAGTAGTAATAGATGCCTTCCTGCTCCAGCAGCCGGCTGATGAAGCTGAAGTCGTCTTCGCGGTATTGCACGCAATACACCCGCTTGGGGTAGTGCGCGCTGAGCCGCTGCTGGATGTCGCTGTAGCCGCTCTCGCTCAGCACGCTGGCGACGATCTCCGGCACGCTCATGTCCTGATAGATGCGGCAATCGCGGCGTTGGGTGAGCAACCACGGCCGCGGAACCACGTGCAGCTCGAGCACGGTGTAGGGGAGCGCATCGATCACGGTGGAGCCGGCCTGCGTGCACGTGGCCACCATGCCGTGGTACCAGCGTTGCTCGCCGTTGTCGTCGGCCAGCTGGACGGCGACCGGTGTGGCCAGCAGCGCGCGCAGGTTGGGCTGCACATCCGTGCACAAGGCTTCGATGCGGAACTCGAACAGCTGCCCCAACGCTTCGCTGGCCTGCATGCGGTGCAGCAGCAGGCGCTCGCCAAGATCGGAGTGCAGCGTGATGGTGCGCGGCATCGAAGCATCCACAGGTGAGTGGGCAACGCACAACGCGCTGACCGGCAGCACCGACGTACCGGCCGGCAAAGACCACCGCGGGCCGGCAACGGACCGCTGCTGCCAGAGTCATGCTCACACGCGTACAGCCGGCAAAGCCGACATTTCGTCTCAGCGCTGTGCAGCTGTGCGTGCGGTCACGACCCAGCCATGCACCGGCTGGCCACGCTCGCTGCGCAGCACATCCAACGCGATGGCAATCGGCTGCAGGCCGGCGCTATGTAGCGCAGCCAGCACATGCGCATGGCTATGCCGATAGCGGCCGCTGGCATCGAGTTCCACCGCATCGGCGTCGCTCTCCAAGGCCTCGACGGTAAAGCCCAGCACCCCGCCCGGCCGCAGCGCAGCGGCTGCAGCGCCGAGCACCGGTTGCAGCGCACCGAAATACACCAGCGTGTCTGCCGATGCGATGACATCCCAGTGCGCATGCCGGCTCTGCAGGTAGGCGGTGAGTTCGGCAACCTCCAGTACGTCGTAACCGCCACGCTGCCGCGCCTTGGCGACCATGCCCGGCGACAGATCCACCCCGACCAGTTGCTGCGCATAGGGACGTAGCAGCGGTGCGCACAGCCCGGTGCCGCAGCCGGCATCCAACATGGTGAGCGCAGCCTGCGGCGCAGGCAGACAGGCGGCCAGCGCCTCGGTCAGCCGCTGCGGCGCGCGATAGTCCAGATTGTGCAGCAGTTGCTCGTCGAAACTATCGGCAAAACCGTCGAACAGCGCACGCACATAGGTGTCGCCCGCACGTGGCGGCGGTGCGGCGCCACCGCAGGCTGCCAGCATGTGCGCGGCCACGGCATTGCCCGGGTCGCGCGCCAGCCATGCACGGTAGACCGCCTGCGCCTGGGTGTGTTCGCCGAGCAGGTACAGCCCGGTGCCCAGCGCTTCGCGTGCGTGTAAATGCTCCGGTGCCAGGCTGCAGGCCTGTTGCAGGCACTCCACCGATTGCTGCAGGTGCTCGGCGGCTTGCGCGTTGTTGCGGAGAAACACGCCGAGCAGGTAGTGCGCGTGCGCCGATTCGGGATAGAGGTGCAGCAACGCGGCGTAGGTCAGGAAGGCTTCCTCGAGGCGGCGCTGCGCTTCGAGCACGGCGGCCAGATTGGCCAGCGCATCGGCATGCGCAGGTTCCAGTGCAAGCGCACGTCGATAGCACTGCTCGGCCTCGCTCAGCCGGCCGCATTCGCGATGCACATTGCCCAGGTTGTTGCAGGCATCCGGTTGCGCAGGCGCCAGTTGCAGTGCCTGGCTGATGGCCTCCACCGCTGCTGCGCTATTGCCTTGCTGATGCAGCAATACGCCCTGGTAATGCAGTGCCTGCGCATGGCCGGGCTGGGCCTCCAGCAGCTGGACATACGCCCGCGCGGCTTGGTCGAGCTTGCCGCTGCGATGCGCCTGCATCGCGGTCTGCAGCACGGCATCCAGATCTGCGTGCATCTCGGCGATCGCGTGACGGGCAGGCTGCATGTGACATCTCCTAGGAGGATTGGACGCAGGGGCTGCGTCGAATGACGGCGGAACGGAACGGTGGCGCGCAATCTCTGGCGACGCATCTGCGTATCGGTATCTGCACTCGCCGCGCCTGGCTGCTTCTAGCGGCGTTTTGAAACACGCTCACGCTGTGCATTGGCCGCTGCAGTGCAGCCACTCAGCTGCATGCGCACGCAACCGGGCAGTGCAATGACAGTGCTGAGTGCGCATCTAAGATCGCTAATGTGTCGGCATGCAATGACGTCGCCCGACACCCATGCAAGCCATCGCCGCGCGCAGCCCCCGGCCACGTCATCAGCCGATCAACACCGTAAAACAGCCCAAGGCGATCACCCCGCCATGCGCAGTGCTATCGCCCAGGCGGGCCGCCGGTTGCCCGCTGATGAGCACGGTGGGCGCGCCCATCACGATGCTGTCCGGCGGGCCGACGCACACCGCCGAATCGCCGATGCGCGCGGCCGGCAGGCCACCGATCAACACCGTCGATGCGCCAGGCCCGATGATCGGCCCACCCACATGCGGCACCACACCGGTGACCATCGGGCAGACATGCAGATCGGTCAGGCGTGCGGCAGGTTGCACGGGTGCGCTCCGGCGCTGGCAGTGCGGGCACTATCGCGCCGCATGGCGCGGCTTACCCGACGATTCGTCTCAGCGCCGCGCCACCGACGTTGTCGTCTCCACGCTGGAGGCGGCCGGCTCCGCCAACGCCAGGGTCTGCCGTGCCGCACGCAGCGGCGCTTCGGCATCGCCAAAGATGCCGGTGAGCACTTGCACCGCCTGCTGCGCATGCGCGCGCGCGGCGGCGGCCTGGCCGAGCGTGCGCTCGGCTTCGGACATACCGCGCAGGATCTCGGCCGTCTGCGGATGCGCGCGGCCCAGCACGCGCAGGCTGGTGGCCAGTGCGGCCCGCTGCTCGGCCAGCGAGGCTGCCGCCTGCCCGGCGTCCAGCAGCCAGAACGCATGATTGCTGCGCATGCTGATGGTGGCGGGCGCATCGTCTCCAAACACGGCGCGCGTGCGCTCCAGCGCCTCCCGATAATACGGGCCAGCTTCGGCCACCTTGCCCTGCTGACGCAGCGCGCCGGCCAGATTGGCTTCCACCATCAAGGTATCCATGGCGTTACTCCCGTAGAGCCTGCGATTGATCTGCAGCAGCGGCGCAAGTTCGGCCTCGGCGCCGGCAAAATCGCGTTGCATCAACAGATACACCGACAGGCTGTTGCGCATCGCCAGCACCAGCGGATGCTCGGCCCCATGCAGGGCGCTGCGCTCGCGCAGGAGACTGCGTTGCAAGGCGATCGCCGGGAGTAGTTGCCCGCTATCGGCCAGCAGCGCGGCATAGACATTGCCGGCATCGATGCGTTGATCTGCGCTGGTCGCGGGATTGGCCAGCGCCGCCACATAGGCACGCCGGCTCTCGGTCATGGCCTCGGCCATGCGGCCCTGATCGCGCAGCGTCCAGCCCAGCCAGGCGCGCATTTCATTGCCAATGGCTTGCTGTTGCAGATCGCCGCGCTCGGCCTGCGCAATGCCTTGACGCAGCACCTGCACCGCTTCGTTGCGCTTGCCTGCACCGCGCAGCGCCTGGCCCAGCATGGAGGCCGTCTTCAACGCCGGCCTGCTGCCCGCGCCCATGCTCTGTTGCGCCAGTGCGTGGGCGGTGCGCAGATGCAGCACCGCCTGCGGAAAATCGGCCAGCGCAATCAAGGTGCCGCCCAGCGTCTTCTCCACATCGGTGCGCGCATCGGGCTGGCTGGCCAGTTCGCGCGCGGCGCGTTGCGAGGCCTGCTCCAGCACACGCAGCATCAGCGTCTTGTCCAGATCCTTGGCAATCGCCGGGTCCACGCTGGACAACACCGAGGCCATGAAATCGCCAGTGACGCGCGCACGTTGCGCGTCGCGCGCGGCCTGCTGCAGCGACCACAGCGTGGCACCCAGGCCAGTGATCACGGCCATCGCCACTAATCCACCGGCCAGCACGCCACTGCGATGGCGCTGGGTGAACTTGCGCAACCGCAATAACCGGCCAGCGCGTAGCGCGCGCGGCGGGTAGCCATCGAGCCAACGATGCAGATCGTCCAGCAGCGCCGACACCGAGGCGTAGCGCGCCACCGGCTCCGGCGACAACGCGCGCAGCACGATCGCATCCAGGCCATCGCGCAGTTGCTGCTGCAGACGCGTATGGGTGGTCGCACGCGCCGTGCAGATGCGCGCACGCGCATCGGGCGGTACCGCTGCCACGCGCTGCGATGGCGGCTGCGGCAACCCGTCGCGCCCGGCCACTGGCACCAGCCCGCAGCTGAGTTCGTAGAACATCGCCCCCAAGGCGTAGATGTCGCTGCGCGCGTCCACCTCCTGCGCGCCGCGCGCCTGCTCCGGGCTCATGTAGCCGGGTGTGCCGCGTCCATGCGCCGAGGTCATGCCCGGGTTGGCGGCATCGATGGCGATGCCGAAGTCGATTACGCCCAGCATCGGCCGGCCATCGATCTCGCTGACCAGCACGTTGCTGGGCTTGAGGTCGCGATGGATCACGCCTTTCTGATGCGCGTGCTGCACCGCCTCGCTCACCCGCAACATCAGCAACACGCGCGCATGCAACGACAACCGATGCGCATCGCACCACCAGGTGATCGGCTCGCCGCGCAGGTACTCCATCACCAGGTAGGGGCGGTCGTGCGCATCGGTGCCCACATCGTGAATCTGCGCGATCGCCGGATGCACCATCTGCGCGAGCAGCCGGCATTCGAACTCGAACAATGCACGGCCCTGCACATCCAGCGCGTCGGCGGCCACCAGCTTGATCGCCACCTCGCGCTCGTAGGCACCGTCGGCACGATGGCCCAGATACACCTGGCCCATGCCGCCGGCACCGATCAGGCGGTCGATCGCCCACGCACCAAAGCGCGTGCCGGCCGGCAGCTCCGGCAACGGCGCGCGCAATGCGGCGGCGGCCTGTTTCAGTGGCCCACGCACGCGCAGCGTGGCCTGCGATTCCACCGCCAGCATCGCCAGCAATTCATCGCGCAACACCGCATCGTCGCCGGCCTGCGCATGCGCAAAGGCCTCGCGCTCGCGCACCGGCAACTGACAGGCCTGATGGAACAGCGCCTCCAGCCGCTGCCAAGCAGTGGCCGCCACGCTCACAGCTGCGCCGCCAACCACACCCGCGCAAACCGCAGATCGCGCTCCAGCGTGGGCACCGACACCTCCAGCTGCTCGGCCGCTTCGGCCACGCTCAAGCCCACCAGCTCGGTCAACGCAAACGCCTTGGCCTTGCGCTCATCCACCCGCGCCAGCTTGTCGAAGGCATCGGCCACCACCATCAGCGCTTCCGGCCGCGCTGCGCCGTCGGACAAGCTGATCGTCAGCGTCACCGCCTGCCCAAGCCGCTTGGCGCTGGCCTGCTGCCGCGCCAGATCCACCAACAGATGGCGCATCTGCAGCGCCGCCACCGCATAGAAATGCGTGCGCGAACGGAACCCTTGCTGGCCCTGCTCCAGCCGCATCCACGCCTCGTGCACCAGCTCGGTTGCCTGCAGCCCGGCGCGTGCATCGCGGCGCAACTCGCGCATCGCGGTGCTGCGCAACACCTCGTAGACCTGCCGCGCCAAGGCGTCGCCCGCCCCGGGCGCGTCGTGCTGCCAGGCCTGCAACAACTCGGTGATCGGCAGCTCGGACATCGGGGCCCATCTCGCCTGCGTGGAGGCGCAGTATCCCGCATTGGCGGCTGGGTGGGCGGCTGAATACGTAACGATTTAAACGGCTAACAACGCCATGCGGACAGGTATCAGGCGAGCGTGGACAGCGCGCAGGAACCGTAGTGTCCGAGTTGGACCGGCCGAGGTCGAACATCGGCTATGCCTGCCGGGCGGCTCCCCAGTCGTTTCGTTAGTCGCGCTTGGAGGCTCGGCCCAGGTTGTAACGAGCTGGCTGTATCGAGCTGGCTAGCTTCCCCGACCGTGCGTCTGCGCGGCGATCAGTTGGCAGGCTGCCAGGTTGGGCCCTGGCAGATGAAGGCCACACATCCCTCCACCTTCAACGAGCCATCGGCATCGCGTTTGACCTTGGCGTTGTAGCGCTTGCCGGATTCCGGGTTGTAGATCTTGCCTTTCCACAGATCCCCCGCATCCACCAGCTCGCTGAGGATCACTGTTCCTTCCATCGGGTTGTGGCGCTTTGACGGATCCGGATTGAACACATCGGTCTTTGCGCTACCCGGCTTCACACGCAGCACCTTGACGATGGTGCCGCACAGCGCTGCGCCGCACGGCTGGATGTCCACCAGTGCCTGTTGGTTATCGGTGAACCACTTCCCGGTGATCGGTTGGGCGGCGAATGCGGTTGCGCTCAATGCAACCAATGCGAGGACGAGACAGCGTGCGGCAGAGATCGGCGGGTGCATGATTCGTTCAACCTTCAAAAAGACAGGAAAACCACAGCGGCTTGCCGCAGTGGCCGATGACCGGCGATTGATTCATGAAAGAATCAGAGCCGGCTAATCCGATCTTATTGGCGCAATCTTGGGACATGGTTAGCCACGACTTGGTCGACAAGGCACCATCTTCATCCTCATCGTCTTCTGCGCTACATAATCTCCAGTCCCTCCCCACTGACGGGAGAAGGACTGGAGAACTACCGATCAGGGCCAATCTTGAGTCACATCAGCGCAACGCACTCTGCTCAGCAACCGGCTAACTCAGGTTCAATGTCGAGCCTTCTGCACAGGCACGAAACTGCTGCGCGCCGCCGCCCACAGCCGTATAAACGATGGCAAAGTTCTTTTTGACATTGGGATCGGGATCTCCACCGAACGTTGCGTTGCTCACCGTGATCGCTGTACCACCATTGTTGATCAGCCATTGGCATGTTGCGGTGACGTCGTACCCGTTGTTGCCGGTGCCGTACAGTGCACGCACGACTGTAAAACTGGGTTTACCCGGCACTGGAACGGGCGTCGTGGCGGTAGGCGGATTGGGAACCAGATCGATCTGGCCATTTTCCGCGCAACCGAGCGCGATGGGATTGCCGTTGTTCAACGCGGGATTCTTGTACAGAAGCGCAAAGCTCTTGACCGTACCCGGGTCGGGGTCCGTTCCGAAGAAGGCATTGCTTGCGGTGATATCGTCGTTGCCTGTGTCGACGATGTTCTGGCACACCTGGGTGACATCGATTCCTGCGTTGCTGGTGCCGTACACAGCGGAAAGGATCGTGATAGCCATGATAATTACCCTCTTGGGGGCTGGAAAGGCCGCCTCGAGTCGCCTCTCGCCATGGATGACCGATCAACCGGCACCCTGGCACAACGTTGGACGCAGCGTGCGTGACACCTGGTTATTCAGCGCAACATTTCCTGATGTATCTGATTTCCAATATCCTTCCGAAGCAGTTGGCCAGCGCCATGCCCAAGCGCTGATGCCGGAAACTCAACGCCACCGTCTTATCCATGCCTACAGCGTCAGGGACATTGATTGATGCTTCCAGAGTCACCATAAAACGTGACCGGAGAGCATCGACAGGAACTTGATGCAGCGACAGGGCTCATGTCGTCCTCAAGCACCGGTAGGGCTCAAGCCAACCTTAGCGAGCGGCAGAACACACACCCGACACAACGTCTCAATCATCTGCCGGGATGCAGACATGTGACATGCGACGCTTTGTTGGATGAAAATTCGACCGGACGTGCTGGCTAACGTTGAGAATGGACCGCGCTTCTAACAGGCTGCGTTTCATCTGACTTGTTTGGATTACATCGAGGCAGAGCAGGCCGGCGAGCGCATCCGTGATGGCTATGCCAACTACTTCAGCCGCTACGATGCACTGATCACCCACGTGTTGCCGATTCCCGCGCATAAGCACGGCGTCGAGGAATTCACTATCGACGGTCAGACCGTGGACGCCACCCACCTTCAAGGCGCAACAGTGCCGCTCAATGTCGCCGGCCTGCCTGGTGTTGCGATGCGGTTTGGCACAAGCAAGGACGGCTTGCCGATCAACGTGCAGATCGTCGGCAAGTGGCAGGCAGAATCCACCATCCTGCACGTCGCAGCGCTACTGGAAAGCGTCAGCGCCGTGCGCAACCTGCATCCGGCGCTGTGACAACGACAGCGCTGGCGGGGCTTGCGAATCCCGAGCGCTTTCACTTCTGATCTATGCGAGCGGCTTACAACACGCAAAGGACAGTCATCCGACCGGTAGGTGTGGACGGCGCGGAGGAACCGGAGTGTACGCGTGGTACATGCCGCACTGCGCACCGGCTACACATGCATGGCGGTGAGCGCGGCAGTTTTGTTGGTGGCTCGTCGGGGGTCATGACAGATTGGCTTATGCCACTGCGACCGGATGAACCGCCTCATCGATCCAGAGAAACCGTCCATCGGCATCGCGTTCGGCGAACACGTAGACATCCAGTGCGAGCGCTGGGCCATGGCGCATCGCAAGGGCAATCGTGTGCCGCTGCGCATAGCGATTGCCGCAGCAAAACTCGTCGCGCACAACGAACGTGGCGTGCTGCAAATCCTCGCGTAGCTGCACGATGCGTTCGCTCACGGCAGTGCGGTCTTCCCGGAGACCGTTGCTGCATTGCCGAAAGTCGGGGCTGAAGTGCCGGTCCATGGCCCCTTCCACGCTCAGCTGGCGATTGTTGAGCAAGTCCTCCACCGCGGCCTTGAGAACGTTCGCACGCAGGATGGTCTGGTGATCGTCCATCACTCGACGGTCATCACGATCTTGCCCTGGATGTGGCCTTGCGCTGCGCGTTCGTGTGCTTGCCGCACCTGCGACAGATCGAAGCTGCTGTCGATGCCCACGCGCACGATGCCGTCTTGCAAGAGCGTCGCCAATGCAGCGAGCTGTGCGCCGCTGGATCTGACCTGGGTGGTGGAGACGCTCACACCCAAGGCGTTGGCGGCTTGCCCGCCGTCGAATCCGAGCGGAAAGATCGGAAACCGCGCTCCACCACGTTTGAGCGTGCGCACGAATCGCCCCGTCGCCGGGCCGCCCACGGCATCCACGACCAGATCTGCGTCGCTCACGGCTTCTTCTGCGGCGACCCGGGTGTAATCGATGAACACATCCGCGCCCAACTCACGCACGAATGCTTCGTGTCTGCCTGAGGCGATCGCCACCACATGCGCACCCTTCCATTTCGCCAACTGCACTGCAAAGTGACCGACGCCGCCGGCGGCACCGTTGACCACCACGGTCCTGCCATGCAGCTCCACCGGCACATGCGGCATCGGTTGCAGCGGATTGGGTGCGTTGTGCCCTTGTTCGACCATGAACTGCCAGGCCGTCAACAGCGACATGGGCGCACCCGCAGCGTGTGCATGGTCGATCCCGGTGGGTTTGACGGCGACCTCGTCTGCTGGCGCGGTCACATACTGCGCGTACGCACGGCTGCCTCCGGCCAATCCGCTCGGAAAGCGCACCATCGCATAGACCTCTTCGCCCACCGACAGCCCTTCGACGTCGTCGGCAACCGCTTCGATCACGCCTGACACGTCCGTGCCCAATATCAACGGAAAATCCACCGCCGGGCGCCACTGCGCGGGCAGCGCCTTGTAGCCCTCACGCAGGTACCAGTCCGGTGGATTCAAGCCGACGGCGCGCACCCGGATCAGCACTTCCCCCGGTTGTAGTGCAGGCATCGGCGCGTCTTCGTAGCGGAGTACGTCGGGCCCACCGAATGCGGTCTGACGGACGGCCTTCATCGTCTTCATCGTTTCTGTAACGGCTTGCATGCGATATCCTGAGCGGAACAGTGATCCGAATATACGGAGCACTGCTCCGAATGTAAAGGATGGGGCATGAGAGCCGACGCACAGAAGAACTACGCGCGCTTGTTGGACGTGGCACGGCAAGCCCTCGCAGAAGCGGGCGCGGAGGCATCGCTGCGTGACATCGCCCGCCGTGCCGGGGTCGGGCTGGGCACCTTGTACCGGCACTTCCCCACGCGCGAGGCCTTGCTGGAAGCGCTATTGCGCAGCAGCTTCGAAGACCTGGCGACCAAGGCCGATGGCTTGCAGCACGCGGACGCATCGGACCGGGCATTGGTGCTGTGGCTGCAGGACGTCATCGATTTCACGCATCGCCAGCGCGGTGTCCTTGCGCCGATGATGTCGGCCATCGAAGACGAATCCTCCGCACTGCACGACTCCTGCGTCAGGCTGCGCTCCGCTGGTGCGGCACTGCTGGCGCGCGCCCAGGCAGATGGCAAAGCGCGTGCCGACATCGACGGAGACGAACTGTTCGACCTCATCGCCGCCTTGGCCTGGCTTCGCGAACAGCCTTCGCATGCCGATCGGTCCGGCCGCCTGTTCGAGATCGTTGCCGGGGCGATTCTCGTTGGTGCCCCCACGGCAATGCAGTAGGTGAAAAGAATCTGAGCCCGTTATTTTAAGGTGGGAACACCTCAGAACCTGACGCTGTTATCCCACTATCACCTCACACCATCCGGTGCTGGGGAGCGGCCGATTGCTCGCGCTGCTGCTCCACGATTCCAGGCGCAGATCGAAGCGATACTGCGGCGCAGAGTGACCACTCGGCCGCGCGGGCGACCGAGTAGTTCATCCGAATAAGGTCTGCCAAACCATTCCGACCCTGAGGTTTCCCCACATTTCTTACTNAGGTGACTAAGCCAGAGAAGAGTGCCGACCATGCGCGCCAGCGAAGTATTGCAGAAGTGCCTGTCTCACTCACTCTCTGGCATGCACGCATTACGTCGACGCGTCTTGCTTGGCGCAGTTGAGGCACTGTTGCACGGAGGCCGGCTGACCTTGATCGACATTGCGCGCGCATGGCCAGGCACGAGGCGGGTACGTGCGCCCCTCAAGGCATGCGACCGCCTGCTGCGCAATCGCACGTTGCAGGGCGAACGATCCGTGATCGAGCGGGACATGGCGCATTGGCTGCTGCGCGGCGCGCAGCTGGTGATCGTCATCGACTGGAGCGATCTGAAGCCGGACAAGTCATGGTGTCTGCTGCGCGCAGCCGTGCCGATCGGTGGGCGCACGTTCACGTTGCTGGACATGGTGGTTGCTGGAAAACAGCAAGGCTCGCCTGGTGCGGAGAAGCGTTTTCTGCAACACCTCAAGGAACTGATTCCA
>NZ_MDEE01000023.1 GCF_002939865.1 Xanthomonas dyei | reverse complement strand
CGCATCAGGCACTGAAGATGATGACGCCTGACCAAGCCTATGCCGCTACATTAACCACCTGACCTGTGCAGAAACCGATGGGTCATTACAGTGGTGTCCAACCGAGATTCTCCATTCTAGAGTAGCGCAGTGGTTTGGAGTCCGATTCCCTATCCGAGGTGATTGGATAGGCAGCGTACTCCAGACTTGCGATGAATACGTATGCACGAATGCGATTGAAGTTTGCTGCGCGGCTACGCTAGCGGTCTTGACTGAGCGCATGTTCTCGCGCTCGCATTGGCCCGGGAGGGGCGTACATGTCGCAGACACCATGGTGGCGCGGGGCCGTCATCTATCAGATCTATCCGCGCAGTTTTCTCGATTCCAATGGCGACGGGGTCGGTGATTTGCCCGGCATCATCGCCAAGCTGGACTACATCGCCGGGTTGGGGGTGGATGCGATCTGGATCTCGCCGTTCTTCAAGTCGCCGATGGCCGATTTTGGTTACGACATCGCGGACTATCGCGCGGTGGATCCCTTGTTCGGGACGCTGGACGATTTCGATCGCTTGCTGGACAAGGCGCATGAGCTTGGCTTGAAAGTGATGATCGACCAGGTGCTGAGCCATACGTCGATCGCGCATGCGTGGTTCCAGGAGAGCCGGCAGGACAGGACCAATCCGAAGGCAGATTGGTATGTGTGGGCCGATCCGCGCGAGGATGGGATGCCTCCGAATAACTGGTTGTCGTTATTCGGTGGCGTGGCGTGGCAGTGGGAGCCGCGGCGCGAGCAGTACTACCTGCACAACTTCCTGGTGGACCAGCCCGACCTGAATTTCCACAGTGCGGAGGTGCAGCAGGCGACTTTGGACAACGTGCGTTTCTGGCTGGATCGGGGCGTGGATGGCTTCCGGCTGGATGCGATCAACTTCTGTTTCCATGATGCGCAGCTGCGCGACAACCCGGCCAAGCCAGCGGACAAGCGAGTAGGGCGCGGCTTCAGTGCGGACAATCCGTACGCGTATCAGTACCACTACTTCAACAATACGCAGCCGGAGAACCTTGCGTTCCTGGAGCGCTTGCGTGCACTGCTGGACCGCTACCCGAACGCGGTGAGCCTAGGCGAGATTTCGTCGGAGGATTCGCTGGCGACCACCGCGGAGTATACCGCCCAGGGCCGCCTGCACATGGGCTACAGCTTCGAGCTGTTGGTGCAGGACTACAGCGCGGCCTATATCCGCGAAACGGTGAGCCGGCTCGAGGCCACCATGTTGGAGGGGTGGCCGTGCTGGGCGATTTCCAACCACGATGTGGTGCGCGCGGTAACGCGTTGGGGTGGCGAACATGCGTCGCCAGCATTTGCGCGGATGGTGGTGGCGCTGCTGTGTTCGCTGCGTGGGTCGATCTGCCTGTATCAGGGCGAGGAGCTAGGCTTGGGCGAAGCGGACGTGGCATTCGAGGACCTGCAGGACCCGTATGGCATTACATTCTGGCCGACCTTCAAGGGCCGCGATGGCTGCCGTACGCCGATGCCATGGACCGACGCGCCATCTGCTGGATTCACCAGTGGCAAGCCGTGGTTGCCGCTGGCGGAGCCACATCGTGCCGCTGCGGTGAGTGTGCAGCAGGACAATGCGCATTCTGTGTTGAGTGCAGTACGTGCGTTTCTTGCCTGGCGCAAGGAAATGCCGGCGTTGCGCGAGGGATCTATCGCTTTCTACGACACGGCCGAGCCTGTGCTGATGTTCCGGCGCGAGCATGCGGGTCAGGTCATGCTGTTGGCATTCAATCTGTCCGCCGATCCTGCTGACATGGCATTACCTGCCGGCGAGTGGGAGCAGATCGATGTGCCTGGTGTTGAGCGTGGGGCGATCGAGGGCGGTCAGATCAGGTTGGCCGGGCATGCGGTTGTTGCTGCGGTAGGTCGTGGCTGAGTACGACTAGCTGCAACTTCCATGCGTGAGCTTGAGATGGCTTTGAAAAACGCTGCGGCATTTTTTGCGATGTCGCTCCGTTCTTTTTAGCCGGCTGATCGTCTCGCGTACTAGAGCGTTGATAAGCCCTAGCATTGCAGGCCTTCTCACTAGTGAGTGGCAGGGTGTCATCAGGAGCGCATAAATTTTGATGCGTCTTCCGATCTGTTAGCTGGCTTGGCTAGCATGCGGCGTTATGGCTAGCGGCGACTCGCTGCAAGGCTTCTTTAAACCGCCTGCTGCCTTTGCGAGTGGGTCGCTAAGCGCATATGCGCGGCGTGCAGCTCGAAGGTCGGTCTTATGCCGCGTAACTTAGGACCTGTGGCCTGTGGCAGGAAAGGATGTGCTGCAAGTTGTCTTGCGCGATCTCGTTAGGTTGGACTTCGTGGTGAAGATATCAAAAGAAGACCTGCCGGCTTGATATCGGCGGGTCTTCTTTTATGCAGGGGCGCAATGGAAATGTCGTTTGGCGCTATGCGTTTCTTGCTTTGATCGGAGCTTACTTCGTCGAAAGTAATATCGATTTTGTAGCATTGATGCCTGGGCTTTAGGGAAGGGAGGGAGCCGTACCCTCACCCCAACCCCTCTCCCGGTGGGAGAGGGGCCTATCTTGCTGCTCTTGATCGCTGCGGCTTCGAGCGTGTCGTTCGCCTTCCGATGTGGAAGGCGAACTTGGGGTATGACGCTCCCCCGACGTTTCGGAAGCGACTCAGGCGTCTTGTCTCCAGAACGTGGTGATACCAGCCACTCAGAACTTGTAGTTCACGCCCAGCACAAAGGTGCGGCCCCATTCGATGTATTCGAGCGGGCGGTCCTTGGTTTCTGCGTAAGTGCGATACGGCGAGTTGCTGAGGTTGCTGGCTTGCAGCAGCAGTGTGAGGCCAGCGAGGGTGCTGCCTTCGGCGAAGTTGTAGCTGATCTGCGCGTCGGTAATGTTTTCGCCGACGACGTAGCGCAGGGTGCGGTTGCCGTTGAAGTTGCCGATCTCGCCGATGAAGTCGGAGCGGCGACGCTGGCTGACGCGTGCTTCGAAACCCTTGTGCTCGTAATACGCGGTGAGGTTGTAAACACGCTCTGACAAGCCGGGCAGGCTGATTTCACCATCACCGACGCTGGAGGCGCTTTCCGGGTCGCGGATCTTGACGTCGCTGTCGTTGAAGGTGGCGCTGGCCTGGATGCCGAAGCCTTCCAGCGGGGCGAACAGCAGATCCAGCGGCAGCGATGCAGTGAGCTCGACGCCGCGCAGCGTGCCGCCCTTGCCGTTGAACGGTGCACTGAAGGTGCCGGTGGTGAGCACCGGTGCCGAGCCCGGTGGCGGCACGTAGCCGGCGACCAGTGCGGAGAAATCGTAGTTGTCGCGGCTCTGGGTGTAGATGTAGCTCTTCAGGTCCTTGTAGAAGAAGGCGGCTGCGACATATGCGCGCTCGGCGAAATATTTTTCGTACGAGAGGTCGATGGCGTTCGCGCGCCATGGGTCGAGCATCGGGTTGCCGCCGCTGGCGCCGGGCCGGCCGGTCGAGGTGTCTACGCCAAACTCCAGCGAGGCACGCAGTTGGTCCACGCGTGGGCGCGCGACCTGCTTGGCCATCGCAAAGCGCAGTGTCTGCTCGTACGGGAACTGGAAGGCCAGGTTCAGGCTGGGCAGCCAGTCGCGATACTTCTTGCCATCGTCGATGGGCCGCACTTCGCTGCCAGGCGGCTGCGAGGCATCCCAGTAATTGGCCTGCGAGGATTGATCGGCGCTCTGCAACTGCACGCCGATATTGCCGCGCACGCCGACCTCGCCCCATTCGGTATCGATGTTGGCGCGCAGCCAGGCGGTGGTGATCTTCTCTTCGACCGTCCAGGCCTTGGAGACCAGGAACGAGGCGTCGTCGCTGGGGTTGAACAGCATGTAGCGCGAGACCGCCGCCGGTACATTCCACGCGGGCAGGGAGCCGAGACCGGCGAAGCCGAGATTGACCGGTGCGTACTGGAGATCCGCTGCCACCGTGGCCTCGCCCTGCGCGCCCAGCGTGATGTTGCCTTCCGGCTGGGTCTTCTGCTTTTCGCGGTTGGCGTAGTTGACGCCGACATCCAGATCCGAGAACCAGCTCAGCGCTTCTGGCATCGGGAAGCTGGCCTGCAGGCGTGCGCCCTTGAGCACGTCTTCCACACGCGGCACCTTGCCGTAACCGGAGCCGTAAATGGTGTTGGTAAGGAACAGCTCACCCGGATTGGAGTAATTCATGCCCGGCGCCAGCTGCGAGAAGCCATTGCCGGCCACCGACACGCCAACGGTGTCCAACTGTGGCATGGGGGCACGCTGGAGATTGTTCTCCAGGTTCAATTCATCGCGGGTGGCCTTGGAGTAATTCAGGTCGGCGATGATCTTGACCGCGCCTGCGGTGATTTCGTTGTTCCAGCCGAAGGCGTCGATCTTGTCTTCGCGCTTGTTGTACATGCCGCGGACCAGCGGGTAGACGCCGCTGGCGGTGCCGCCGATGAAGCTGTTGTTGTCGTTGACGCGCACGTCGGTGATGTTCAGGCCCGGCGTGTAGCCGCCGTTGTAGTTGCTCAGGTTGAGCTCGAACTGGTTGGCGGTGTCGATCTGCTCGGCCTTGGTGTGGAAGGCGTCGAGCGTGCTGGTCCAGGCGTTGGACGGGCGATATTGCAGCGTGGCCATGACGCCATCGCGCTTTTGGTTGCCGGTGCGGCGCAGCGCCTTGATACCGTCGGAAAAATACACGCCGTCGGCTACGCCGGGGCGTTGACGCTGTGCATTGACCTGCTGCCACGGTTCGTACAGGCCCACCTGGTTTTCCTGGATCGGCATGTCGGTGTGGGCGTAGCCGATGGTCAGGCCGATGGTGCGATCAGCGAACTGATCGATATAGCTGACGTTGAAGCGGTTGCCGTAAGGGTCGACGTTGGCAGCCTTGCCCAGCGAATTGCGCTGATAGCGGCCACCGATGGCGATCACCCGCTCGTTGTAGCTCAGCGGGCGCGCGGTCTGCATGTCGACGGTACCCGACAGGCCCTGGCCCACCAAACCGGCGTCCGGGGTCTTGTACACGGTGACGCCGCTGACCAGCTCGGACGGATATTGGTCGAATTCCACGCTGCGGTTATCGCCGGTGCTGACCACTTCGCGGCCATTGAGCAGGGTGGTGGAGAAGTCCGGCGACAGGCCGCGCACGCTGATGACTTGCGCGCGACCGGCCACCCGCTGCGCTGCCAGGCCAGGCAGGCGCGCGAGCGATTCGGCGATGCTGACGTCGGGCAGGCGGCCGATGTCTTCGGCCGAAATGGCTTCCACGATCGAGGTGGAGTCGCGCTTGACCGAGATCGCGCCTTCGATCGCGCGCCGCAGGCCGGTGACCTGGACCTTGTCCAACTCGGTGACTGCGCCGTTCTGTTGATTGGATGCGGTTTGTTCGGTGGCGGTGGCTTGTGCAGGCGTTGCCGACTGCGCGGCAGCCAGCGTCGGTGCCATGGCAACGGCCAGGGCGATACTCAGCGCAGAGCGCTTGTGCTTCAACATTTTCCCCTCCCAGGTACATGTTGTTCTTTGATTTTTTGATCCGGCAGACGCCTGGATGTCATGCGTCGCACGCCCGGACGGACGTCACGACTGCAACGTATGGTAGACACCGCACCCGCATGCAAACGGGTGCTGCATACGTATTCAACCCGCACAACTGCAATGAAATCGATTCCACGCAAGGCATCCAGCACAAAGCTGCTGCTGCAGATCACGCATGGGCGCGATGCACGACCTGCGGCGATGAGGCGCGGTGGTGAGATGCACTCGCTGGCGTCGGCGGCACCGCAGCGTGCTGCGATGCATCACTCAAGGCTTGCCATCCATCGGGACGAAGCGGATCGCCTGTCCGCCACCGGGTGCCAGGCGCAGTTCGAGGGTGTCGCTGCTGCCCACCTGGCGCTCCTCGCGCACGAAGGCGAACGGGTTGCTCAGGTAATCGGCGCCGTCGCCATCGCGATAGATCTGCGCGGTGTAGCGCACGCCGGGTTCGAGAAAACCCAGCGGCACCTGCAGCAGGCGGCCGTGCTCGTCGGTGATGCTGCCCAGGAACCATTCGCGGCTGTGCCGATCCTTGCGCGCGATGGTCACGTAGTCGCCCACTTCGCCATTCAATGCGCGGGTCTGGTCCCAGTCCACCGCCACGTCTTCGATGAAGCGGAACGCGTCGCGATGTTGCAGATAATGCTCGGGCAGATCGGCGGCCATCTGGATCGGGCTATACAGCGTCACATACAGCGCCAGTTGCCGCGCCAACGTGCTCGGGATGGCCTGGCCGTCGCGACCCTTCAGGCTGACGATGCCTGGCGTGTAATCCATCGGCCCGGCGAGCAGGCGCGTAAACACCAGGTTGACCTCGTGTTCCGGCGGATTGGGTGGCTGGCCCCAGGCGTTGTATTCCATGCCGCGCGCGCCTTCGCGCGAGATCCAGTTGGGATAGGTGCGGCGCAGCCCGGTGTCCTTGATCGGTTCGTGCGCATTGACTGCGATATGCCGCTCGGCCGCCTCGCGCACCACGCGCAGATGATGGCGCGCCATCCATTGGCCATCGTGCCACTCGCGCAACGGTGCACCGCCCGCAGGGTTGCGTCGCTCCACCTGGCCGTCGTCGCAGACATAGCCGGTCTTCACCGAGTCCACGCCGAAGCGTGCGTACAGGTCCATCGCCTCGGCGATCTGGTCTTCGTAATGGTCCACTGCGCATCCCGTTTCATGATGGCCGATCAAATGCACGCCTTTGGCTGCGGCGTACGTGCTCAGTGCGGGCAGGTCGAAATCCGGCGTGGATGTTGTGAAATCGAAGCGACCGCCGTTGCCGAACCATTCGCCGTCCCAGCCCGGGTTCCAGCCTTCGACCAGCACGCCGCGAAATCCATGCGCGGCGGCGAAGTCGATATAGCGCTTGGTCGTGGCAGTGGTGGCCGCATGTTTGGGCCCGGTGGCCCAGGTCTGTTGGTTGAGATGCATCGACCACCACACACCGACATATTTGGACGGCTTGACCCAGTCCACCGCGCCCAGCGCATTGGGTTCGTTGAGGTTGAGGATCAGGTTGGATTCCACCAGGCCGGTGGCCTGATCGGCGATCTGCAGCGTGCGCCAAGGCGTATCGAACGGCAGGCTGCGGCGCACCTTCCAGCCTTCGGCGGCCGGCGACAACTGCGCGCGCAGGCGCTGGTCGTCGGTGCGGCGTAGCCACATGCCGGCGTAGTCCACCAACGCCGCTTCGTGCAGCGCAATGTGCAGCCCGCTGTCGGTACGCAGCGTCAGTGGCGTATGCGCCAGTGCGACCTGATTCAACGGCGTGCGCCGATACAGATACTCGTAGTGGATCGGCTCGCCTGCGGGAATCCACCATGCTTCAGCCGGTTGTGCGATGGCGAACTCAGTGACTTCCTCGTCGATGATCGCTTCACGCAATCCGGCTTGCTGCGGGAAGTGGTAGCGAAATCCCACGCCGTCGTCGTAGACGCGAAAGATCACTTCGAAGCTGCGTTGCGCACCATTGCGTTCGCTCAGGCTGACGCGTAGTTCGTTGTAATGATTGCGCACCAGGCGTGTTTCGCCCCAGGGTTGCTCCCAGGTGTCGTCATGGCTCTGGCGTGATTGCGAACGCACCACTAACTCGCGGTCCAGGCGGCCGTCGCGCAAGGTAAAGCCCAGCCGTGAGCGCTGTATGACCGGCTGTCCCAGCCGCTGCACACGGTAGTACGGCGTGCCGCCATCCAGGTCCAGACTCACTTGCAAGACCTTGCCGGGCGACGCCACATCGATGGTGGTGACCTCGGCGTGCGCCATTGCGGTAAGACTGCCGAGGCAGGTCAGAACCAGCAGCCGCGCGATCCAGGCAGCGCCCAGTGTCGAGCGTGCTCGACGTGAAAACAGCGGCATATCCCCTCCCAAGGCGACCGTTGCAGAAGCGGCGACTATGCAGCGGCACACCGTACAAGCGCCGTGCTGTGCGCTCGTTGCCGCCATGAATACGTATGCAGTGATGCGTCAGGGCAGGGTGCGCGTCTACCATGGCGTACGGCACCTGGGAGGGTCCGCGACCGTGGCACGCCTGTGCCGCGCACCACAACGCGTGCAACGAGGGAGGAAGGCCGACGGCACCAGCCGTCTCGCCGCTTCGATGCTGAAGATGATCTGCATGGCTGCAACGCTCGGCGTTGCGGCAAGCTCGCCGGTATTGGCCGACGAGTTGGAATTTCAGGGGCGCCGCGCACATGCGCAGGCGCTGGACGATGGTAGCTTTGTGTTGCGCTGGCCGCAGGGCGAGCGCCGCATTGCCGCACAGCCGATGCGCGCACACACCGCCAGCCCGATGTTCGACGCCTTGTTTGCGTTGGCGCAGCAGGAGATGGCCGACGACCGTGTCGATGCGATCCGCGATCCGGCCTTCAACGGCCGCAAGCCGGTGCCGTGCAACTGCTTCGAGACCGGCGAACGCTGGCCATATGTGTGGACGCGCGATGTCAGTTTTGCCGCCGATCTGGCATTGGCGCAGCTGGAACCGGAGCGCACCCGCAATGCGTTGCGCTTCAAGCTATCGGCCGCACGCGACGGGAAGACCCCTGGTGTGTTCGTTGCGCAGGACACCGGCTCCGGTGGCAGCTGGCCGATCAGTAGCGACCGGGTGGTGTGGTTTCTGGCCGCACGTGGATTGCTGGACGATGCACAGTTTGCTGAAGAGGTCTGGCAGGCGCTGCAGGCGACGATCGCGCAGGATCGCGACGCGGTATTCGATGCGCAGATCGGCCTCTACCGTGGCGAAACCTTGTTTCTGGATTGGCGCGAGCAAACCTATCCGAACTGGACGCGGGAGAACGTGGTCTTCATCGCCGAGTCGTTCGCGCTATCGACCAACGTATTGCATTACCAGGCATTGCGCTTGGCCGAGCAGCTGGCACGCCAGCATGGCGACGCACGCGCTGCCAACTACGCACAGTGGGCCGATGCATTGCGCCAGACCATCGATGCACGCTTCTGGGATGCAGGCAGCAGCCAGTATGTGAGTTATCTCGGCACGGCGGCGCATCCGGTGCGCTATGCCAAGGTCGATCTGCTGGGCGTGTCGTTGGGCGTGCTGGCCGATGTGTTTCCCGCAGCGCGCGCGCGCGCCGCGCTGCGCAATTATCCGCTGGTTGCCGGTGGCAGCCCGGTGGTGTGGCCGCAGGAAGCGGCGCAGCCGATCTATCACAATCGCGCCATCTGGCCATTCGTCAGCGCCTATGCCTTGCGCGCGGCGCGTGCGCTGGACGATGCGCCGCGCATTGCATTGGAGCTGCAATCGCTGATGCGCGGTAGCGCGCTGGCCGGCTCCAACATGGAAAACTACGAGATGCAGAGCCTGGCCGTGCATGTGGAAGATGGCGTGCGCAGTGGCCCGGTGGTGAATTCGCCGCGTCAGCTGTGGTCGGTAGCCGGCTATCTTTCTGCGGTGCTGGACGGCGTCTTCGGCGTGTCTGCCGATGGCAGCGTTACCCCAAAATTGCCGCGCAGCCTGCTGCCGCTCCTGTTCGGCGACCGCCAGCAGATCGTGCTGGAGCAGGGCACACGTCGGTACGAGTTGCTGCGCCCGACAAACGGAGACGGCGACTTGCTGGTGGCCGGCCGTGTCACTCGGCAAGGCCAGACCACGCAGGTGCAGTTGGTCGGTCGCAAGGCCGATCTGGCTGCGCCGCCGCAGCCGGTGGAGGTGTTTGCTCCGCAAACGCCAGCGATGCCGGTTGCGCAACGGCGGAGCAACGGTCACCGCATCGCCATTCCCGCAGGCACCACGCTGTACATGAATGGCCGTGCGTTGGACGCCAGTGAACATTGGGATCTTGCCGATGACGGGGTGTTGCATGTGCTCAGCCTGACCCGTCGTGTGGAGGGTCTCGAATCGCTGCACAGTCCTTCGTTGACGCTTGGTCCGGCGCAGGAACTGCGCGGCAGCCACGCCTGGGCATGGCTGCCGTCGCGTAGCGGCCCGCATCGCGTGTCGCTGCGCTATCGCAACGACAATGGCCCGATCAATACCGGCGTCACTGCCGCAGTGAAGCAGCTGGTGCTGGAATGCGCGGGGAAAGCTGCGCAATCGCATGTCATCGTGATGCCGCATAGCGTGGGCGAGCAGGTCTCCACGCAGGCGAGCTTCGATGTGGTAGCGGGGCAGGCCTGTGCGTTTCGGCTGGACGATGGTTTCAACATGAGCGCCCTGGCGCACTTTGCGCAGTACAACGGCGGCCGTGGTGGTCGCGATGGGGTGGTCAACACGGCGCAGATCAGCGCGTTGATCGTCGGGCCGGCAGCCATCATGGAGACAGCGCAATGACCGCCAAACCACGCCTGAGCTTCTGGCAGATCTGGAACATGTGCTTCGGCTTTCTCGGCATCCAGTTCGGGTTCGCGCTGCAGAACGCCAATGCCAGCCGCATCTTCCAGACCCTGGGCGCGCAGGTCGACGATGTACCGGGATTGTGGATCGCTGCACCGCTCACCGGGCTGATCGTGCAGCCGATCATCGGCTATCTGTCCGATCGCACCTGGACGCCCTGGGGCCGTCGGCGCCCGTATTTCATGGTGGGCGCAGTGTTCACCACGCTGGCGCTGTTGGTGATGCCCAATGCGCCAGTGCTGTGGATTGCTGCCGGCACGCTGTGGGTGCTGGATGCATCGATCAATATCTCGATGGAGCCGTTCCGCGCACTGGTGGGCGACCAGCTGCCACCCGCGCAGCGGCCCACCGGCTATGCGATGCAAAGCTTCTTTATCGGTGTTGGTGCGATCGTGGCGAGCTTTCTGCCGTGGCTACTCACGCGCTGGGGCGTTGCCAATACCGCACCGCCAGGGCAACTGCCCGACAGCGTGCGCTACGCGTTCTACCTGGGTGCGGCGGTGTTGTTCCTGTCGATCGCCTGGACCGTGCTGCGTACCCGCGAATACAGCCCCGCGCAGCTGGCGAGCTTCGACGATGCGCATCCGCCTGTCGCAACGCAAGCGGGTAGCGGTGCGCTGCCGTCGCAGGCATCAAGCGCGGCGTGGTGCATTGCTGGTGTTTTGCTAGCTGCGGCCATCGCCTGGCAGCACGGCGATCGCATGCTGTATGTGCTGGCCGGCCTGTGCATCGCCTACGGCGCGCTGCTTGCGTTGACGCGTGTACTGCCGGGCACCAGCATGCTGGTCGTCATCGTGCAGGACTTGCGCAGCATGCCGATGACCATGCGACGCCTGGCCTGGGTGCAGTTTTTCTCGTGGTTTGCGCTGTTTGCGATGTGGATCTATACCACCGCAGCGGTGACGCAGGTGCACTTCGGCGCGACTGATACGGGTTCGGCAGCCTATAACGATGGTGCGAACTGGGTGGGTGTGCTGTTCGGCGCCTACAACGGATTTGCAGCGCTGGCAGCGTTGATCATTCCTTTGCTGGTGCGTGCGATTGGCCTGCGCTGGAGCCACCTGTGCAACCTGTGGCTGGGTGCTGCGGGCTTGCTGTCGATGTTGGTGATTCGTGACCCGCAGTGGTTGCTGCTGTCCATGCTGGGCGTCGGTTTTGCCTGGGCATCGATTCTGTCGCTGCCGTACGCCTTGCTGTCCGACAGCGTGCCCGCCGCCAAGATGGGCGTGTACATGGGCATCTTCAATTTCTTTATCGTGATTCCGCAGTTGGTCGCTGCCAGCGCGCTGGGCTTTGTGCTCCGCGTCTGGTTGGGCGGCCAGCCAATCTATGCGTTGGCCATTGGCGGGCTCAGCCTGTTGATTGCGGGCGTATGCGTGGTGCGGGTCCCCATCGCCTCGGGAGGGCAGTGATGCGTAGTGCGATCTATCTGGCGTTGACGATGTATGCGGGCGTGGCGCTCGCCGCGCCTGCTTCCAGGGAGTATTACGGCACCCTGGAGCCGTTCGCCGCCGATGCGGTGTATTTCGTGGTCACCGATCGCTTCGTCAACGGCGATACCGGCAACGATCAGCGCGAGCAGGGCGGTGCGCAGCGCACCTTCGATGTGCCCACACCGTGCGCCGATGGTAGCGACGACAACATCGGCTACCTGGGCGGCGATTTCAAAGGCATCGTCGAACAGGCCGACTACATTCGCGACCTGGGTTTCGGCGCGGTATGGATCACGCCGATCGTCGACAACCCGGACCAGGCATTTACCGGCGGCAAGCCGATCACCTGCGGCAGCACGCTCAGCGACCACGGCAAGACCGGCTATCACGGTTACTGGGGTGTCAACTTCTACACGCTGGACGAGCATCTCCCCAGCCCGGGACTGGACTTTGCCGGCTTCACCCGCGCCATGCACGCCAACAAGCTGAAGGTGGTGCTGGATATCGTGGGCAATCACGGCTCGCCGGCCTACACCATGCCGGTGGCGCAGCCGGGTTTCGGCAAGCTCTACGATGCGAGTGGTCGCTTGGTTGCCGATCACCAGAATCTGCCGCCGGCGCAGCTGGATCCGCAGCACAACCCATTGCACGCCTTCTACAACACCGGTGGCGGTCTGGCGGAATTGTCCGACCTCAACGAGAACAACCCGGCGGTGCTCGATTACCTGGCCGGCGCGTATCTGCAATGGATGGAGCAGGGTGCCGATGCGTTCCGTATCGACACCATCGGCTGGATGCCGGACCGCTTCTGGCATGCCTTCGTTGCGCGCATCCGCAAAAAACGGCCGGGATTTTTCATGTTTGGCGAGGCGTTCGATTACAACGCCGACAAGATTGCCGGCCACACCTGGGCACGCAACGCCGGCGTGAGCGTGCTGGATTTCCCGTTGAAGCAGCAGCTGTCGGCAGTCTTCGGCCACGCGCAAGAGGGTTTCGAACAGCTCGCCAAACCGTTGTTTCTGCGTCAGGGGCCGTATGCGAACCCGTACGAGCTGATGAGCTTCTACGACAACCACGACATGGCGCGGCTGGATGCCAGCGACACCGGCTTTATCGATGCGCACAACTGGCTGTTCACCGCGCGCGGCATCCCGGTGATCTATTACGGCTCGGAAATCGGCTTCATGCGTGGGCGGGCGGAGCATGCGGGCAATCGCAATTACTTCGGCGTCGAGCGCATCCAGGCCGCACCGCAAAGCCCGATCTTCGGCCCGCTGAAACAGATCGCCCGCGTGCGCCGTGAGACCCCAGCGCTGCAGCGCGGCGTGCAGGTCGACGTGTTGCTGCGCGGCAATCAGGCGGCCTTCTTTCGTGTCTATCAGCATGCCGGAACCAGCCAGACCGCCCTGGTGTTGCTCAACAAGGGCGATGCGGCTGCAAACATCGCGGTCAGCCGCTTCCTGCAGCCGGGCACGTGGCGTGATGCGATGAGTGGCGAAACGCTAGAGGTGCAAGGTCAGCTGGCGATGCAGGTGCCGGCGCACGGTGTGCGCGTCCTGCTCTCGGATGCACCGGTCACCGACCCAGGATTGCGCAAGCAACTCGATGCCCAGATGGCCGATCAAGCCATCCGCGATGCCCGCAATCGGTAGGAGCGCACCGGGGCGCGATGGGGCTTTGTCGGTAACGCTTCGTCGCGCCCGGGTGCGCTCCTACGAGGCATCAATGGTCTGCGGCCACTATCGCAGCCCGTCGTGCATGCTCTAACGATTCCCGATTCCCGATTCCCGATTCCCGATTCCCGATTCCCAAATCCCAAATCCCAAATCCCAAATCCCAAATCCTCATCGCGTCCCAGGCACATCAACGGCCCGCTCACGCCCGCCATCCTCGATCTCCGCCGCCGCGGCCGGCGACCAGCCTAGCGGCGGCTGCAACCCGCTGCTGCGCGAGGAATCGCGTAATGCCAGCCGCACCGGGATCGTGCGGCTCTGCGCCGCTTCGCCACGGATCAGCGCGACCAGGCTTTCCACCAACAACGCGCCGGCCTGCTTGGTGTCCTGTTGCACGGTAGACAGGGCCGGCGCAACCGATGCGGCCAACGCGATATCGTCGAAGCCGCTGATCGCCACGTCCTGCGGCACGCGCAGGCCGCGTTCGCGCAACGCGCGCATCGCACCGATCGCAATCAGGTCGCTGGCCGCACACACCGCATCGAACGCCTTGCCGCTCTCTAGTAGCGCCAGGCATGCCGCATGGCCCGACGATTCGGTGGTGATCGCATCGAACTGCAGCGCGGCATCGGCGACCAGATCCTGCTGCGCCAGCGCCGCGACGTGGCCCCGGTAGCGCTCTTCGAATTCGGGGTAGTGATTGGACGCGTGGCCAAGAAACGCAATGCGTCGGCACCCCTGCGCCAACAGGTGCTCGGTGATGTCCAGCCCGCCCTGATAATTGTCGCTGCCGATGGAAATGCCAGGCTGGCCCGGCAATGCCGCGCCCCAGCGCACGAAGTGCGTGCCTTGCTCCACCAGCAACTGCAGCCGCTGGCGCGATTCCTGATAATCGCCATAGCCCAGCAAAATAATGCCGTCGGCCTTGTTGCTGTCTTCGTAATCGGCCTGCCAGTCCTTTGAAAGCTGCTGGAAGGACACCAGCAGGTCGTAGCCCTGCAGCGCACAGGCGCGCGTGATCGAGCCCAGCATCGAGTGGAAGAACGGGTTGATCAGCGAATCGTCGGCGGTGGGGTCTTCGAAGAACAGCAGCGCCAGCGTGCCGGCGTTGCGCAGCCGTAGCGAGGAAGCGTTCTTGTCGACCTTGTAGTTCAGCTCATGCGCGATACGCAGAATCCGCTTGCGCGTTTCCTCGTTGACCATCGGGCTGCCGCGCAACGCGCGCGAGACGGTCGGCTGCGACACACCGGCCAGGTAGGCGATATCCAGCGAGGTGGCTTTACCCTTGATGGTCATGGTCGGCAACGGACAGGACAAGTGGCCGGCATCATGCCACGCGCCCGGCGGCGGCGTGCCGCACTGCCCAGTGGCCGCCTGATTGGTTTACCATTCACGTCCAAGACCCCTTGCGAGAAGGTGGCCCGCGCTCCGCGCCGGCCCAGCGTGCGACATGAGCACTATCACCGCCCACCGTTGACCCGGACCGGCCCCAGCGCAGCCAGCGCCCGCGTGCCGTTGTCCCGCGCAGCATGTCTCGTACGTTCTTTCCGAGCCTGTCCAGCAGTGGGCAGATCTCTCATGGCAGCTCACTGCTGCAGCCAGCCCAGACCTCATTCTTGCCCATGATCAATATCACGCTCCCCGACGGCAGTCGCCGCGAATTTGAATCCCCCGTCTCGGTGATGCAGGTCGCCCAGTCGATCGGCGCCGGGCTGGCCAAGGCCACCATCGCCGGCCAGGTGGACGGCCAGCTGGTCGATGCCAGCGACGTCATCGACCATGACGCCAGCCTGCGCATCATCACCGCCAAGGACGCCGAAGGCGTGGAGATCATCCGCCACTCGTGCGCGCATCTGGTGGGGCATGCGGTCAAGCAGCTGTACCCGGACGTCAAGATGGTGATCGGCCCGGTCATCGCCGAAGGCTTCTACTACGACATCTACAGCGAGCGCCCGTTCACGCCAGACGACATGGCGGCGATCGAGCAGCGCATGCAGGAGCTGATCGCGCAGGATTACGAGGTGATCAAGAAGGTCACCCCGCGCGCGGAAGTGATCGAGGTGTTCGCCCAGCGCGGCGAGGAGTACAAGCTGCGCCTGATCGAGGACATGTCCGACGACATCACCGCGATGGGTCTGTACTACCACCAGGAATACGTGGACATGTGCCGCGGCCCGCATGTGCCCAATACGCGCTTCCTCAAGGCCTTCAAGCTGACCCGCATTTCCGGCGCCTACTGGCGCGGCGATGCCAAGAACGAGCAGTTGCAGCGCATCTACGGCACCGCCTGGGCCGACAAGAAGCAGCTCGACGCCTACATCCTGCGCATGGAAGAAGCCGATAAGCGCGACCATCGCCGCATCGGCAAGGCGCAGGACCTGTTCCATCTGCAGGAAGAAGCCCCCGGCCTGGTGTTCTGGCACCCCAAGGGCTGGTCGCTGTGGCAGGTGGTCGAGCAGTACATGCGCAAGGTCTACCGCGACAGCGGCTACGGCGAAGTGCGTTGCCCGCAGATCCTGGACGTGTCGCTGTGGCAGAAGTCCGGCCACTGGGACAACTACCAGGACGCGATGTTCTTCACCGAGTCGGAGAAGCGCACCTACGCGGTCAAGCCGATGAACTGCCCCGGCCACGTGCAGGTATTCAACCAGGGCCTGCACAGCTACCGCGACCTGCCGATCCGCTACGGCGAATTCGGCGCCTGCCACCGCAACGAGCCCTCCGGCGCGCTGCACGGCATCCTGCGCGTGCGCGGCTTCACCCAGGACGACGGGCATGTGTTCTGCCTGGAATCGCAGATCGAAGCCGAAGTCACCGCCTTCCATCAGCAGGCACTGGCGGTCTACACCGCGTTCGGCTTCGACGACATCGAGATCAAGATCGCGCTGCGCCCGGAAAAGCGCCTGGGCGACGACATCACCTGGGACAAGGCCGAAGCCGCGCTACGCAGCGCGCTGGGCGTGTGCGGAGTGGAGTGGCAGGAGCTGCCGGGCGAGGGCGCCTTCTACGGCCCCAAGATCGAATACCACCTCAAGGACGCCATCGGCCGTACCTGGCAGCTGGGCACGATGCAGGTCGATTTCATGATGCCGGGCCGCCTCGGCGCCGAGTACGTGGACGAGCACAGCCAGAAGAAGCACCCGGTGATGCTGCACCGGGCCATCGTCGGTTCGATGGAGCGTTTCATCGGTATTTTGATCGAGCATCACGCCGGCGCCTTCCCGTCCTGGCTCGCCCCGGTCCAGGTCGTTGTCGCCAATATCACCGACGCTCAGGCCGAATATGTGGACTTGGTTCGGAAAACCCTTGCAAATCAAGGCTTCCGTGTCAACTCCGATTTGCGTAATGAGAAGATCGGTTATAAGATTCGCGAGCATACGCTGCAACGCGTGCCGTACCTGCTCGTCGTCGGTGACCGCGAGAAGGAAAATGGCGCAGTCGCCGTGCGGACGCGTTCGGGGGAGGACCTCGGGACCATGACGGTCTCTGCCTTCATCGAACGCCTGCAGGCAGAGCAGGCAGCGTGAGCCAACCCCGGCCGGTCTGGATGATCCGGATGCGCCGGTTCGATTCCCCTGGGAGATTGCAATATCAGTACCCCTGACAACAAACAGAACCGCAAGAACCAAGAAATCCGTGTGCCGCGCGTCCGCGTGATCGGCAGTGACGGTGAGATGGTCGGCGTGTTGTCGCGCGACGAAGCGCTCGCCAAGGCCGAGGAAGAAGGCCTGGATCTGGTCGAAATCCAGCCGCAGGCCGATCCGCCGGTCTGCAAGATCATGGATTTCGGCAAGTTCAAGTTCGAGCAGCAGAAAAAGGCCAACGAGGCCAAGAAGAAGACCAAGCAGGTCGAGATCAAGGAACTCAAGTTCCGTCCGGTCACGGACGAGGGCGACTACCAGATCAAGCTACGCAACATGCGTCGCTTCCTGGAAGAGGGTGACAAGGTCAAGGTCAACATCCGTTTCCGTGGCCGCGAAATGAGCCACCAGGAACTGGGTCGCGAGATGGCGGCACGCATCGAGGCCGACCTGGGCGAAGACATCGTCATCGAGTCCCGTCCGCGCCTGGAAGGGCGTCAGATGGTCATGATGATCGCGCCGAAGAAGAAGATCTGATTCCGCGCCGCGACGGGCCCCGACGGGGTTCGTCAGGGCGGCGAATCCGTCGATTTGCAAGAATTCCCGGCAACGGGTAGACTGCGCGGCCCGGTTTTGCCGGGAGCCGCGCAAGCGGCACAGGACCTGTCCGGATCGTGTTCGATCAAGGACTTACAAGCAGGCAAGGGCAAGGATGGAAAGCGTGGTCGCAAGACTGCCGCCCGTGTCAGTGACAAAACACCATCAAGGACATTGCAATGCCCAAGATCAAGACCAACCGGGCGGCGGCCAAGCGTTTCCGCAAGACCGCCTCCGGCAAGTACAAGTGCGGCCACGCAAATCGTAGCCACATCCTCACGAAGAAAGCGACCAAGCGGAAGCGCAACCTGCGGCAGACGAATCACGTCCGTGCAGAAGATGCTGGCCGTCTTGACCGTATGCTTCCCTACCTCTGAGGACTGAACCATGGCACGAGTAAAGCGTGGTGTGCAGGCGCGCCGCCGCCACAAGAAAATTCTGACCCTCGCAAAGGGTTACTACAACGCTCGCCGCAAGGTGTTCCGCGTTGCCAAGCAGGCGGTCATCAAGGCACAGCAGTACGCCTATATTGGCCGTAAGCAGAAGAAGCGTGTATTCCGCTCGTTGTGGATCACCCGCATCAATGCGGCTGCCCGCATCAACGGCTTGAGCTACAGCCGTTTCATGAATGGCCTGCTCAAGGCTGGCATCACCCTGGACCGTAAGGTGCTGGCTGATATCGCCGTGCACGACGCCGCCGGCTTTGCCGCGCTGGCCGAGAAGGCAAAGGGCGCGCTGGCGGCATAAGTGCGAGTCCCTCGCGAGAGCCCGCACATCCATGTGCGGACTTTTGAAGGGTTAGGCCATCGCGACATCGGCACATGCGTGTGCAGATGCCGGTGAGGGAACGCAGATATGCAGGGGAAGGGCGCGAGTCCTTCCCCTTTTGCGTTTTGGGCTGCCGGCTTGGAGTGATGCAAGGGCTGGCAGCATATGAGTGGTCATGCATTCCGGTGCATCCGGAAACACCGTTCGGCTGAGCAGTTGAGGCGCGAGTGCAATGAGTGAGATTCAATCCCTGACCGAGCGCGCGCTGGCCGATGTCGCCGCCGCGCAGACGCCGGACCAACTGGAAGCGTTGCGGGTCGCCCTGCTGGGCAAGAGCGGCAGCGTCACCGCCCAGCTCAAGCAGCTCGGCACGCTGCCGCCCGAGCAGCGCAAGGCCGCAGGCGAGGCGATCAACCAGACCCGAGATACGCTGAGCGCAGCGTTGTCGGAGCGCAAGACGACCCTCGAAGCCTCAGCGCTGGATGCACGTCTTGCCGGCGAACGCATCGACGTCACCCTGCCAGGTCGCCGCAGCGAGCGCGGTGGCCTGCATCCGGTCACGCGCACGCTCGAGCGCATCGTCGAGATTTTTGCGCGGCTGGGGTACGAGTTGTCCGATGGTCCGGAAATCGAGGACGACTGGCACAACTTCGAAGCGCTGAATTTTCCGCCGCACCACCCGGCGCGTGCGATGCACGACACGTTCTATTTCGGCGACGGTCGTCTGCTGCGCACGCATACCTCCGGCGTGCAGGTGCGCTACATGGATGCGCACAAACCACCGCTGCGCATGATTGCCGCCGGCAAGGTGTATCGCTCCGATTCGGACCAGACCCACTCGCCGATGTTCCATCAGGTCGAGGGTCTGCTTGTAGACGAACATTCGAATTTTGCCGATCTCAAGGGCACCTTGTCCGAGTTCGTGCGTGCGTTCTTCGAGCGCGATTTCGAAATGCGTTTTCGCCCCAGCTATTTCCCGTTCGTGGAGCCGGGTGCGGAAGTGGACATTGCCTGGCAGCAGCCCGACGGCAGCACGCGTTGGCTGGAAGTACTGGGTTGCGGCATGGTGCACCCGAATGTGTTGCGCAGCGTCGGCATCGACCCGGAGCGCTACACCGGCTTTGCCTTCGGTCTGGGCGTGGAGCGTTTTGCGATGCTGCGCTACGGCGTCAACGACCTGCGCGCGTTCTTCGAAAACGACGTGCGGTTTCTCAGACAGTTTGCTTGACGGCCGGGAATCGGGAGTTGGGAATGGGGAATCGCACAAGCCGCAAGCTCCGCGAGTCCCGTTCCGAAGTCCCGACTTCCCCGCTTTTGCGATTCCCAATTCTCCATTCACGATTCTCGGCCCCTCATGAAATTCTCTGAAAATTGGCTGCGTAGCCACGTTCCGATCCAGGCCTCGCGCGAGGAACTGGCCGCCACGCTGACGGCGATCGGTCTGGAAGTCGAAGACGTCACGCCGTTGGGTGAGGCGCTTGGCCAAGTGGTGGTGGCGCGTATCGTCGAGGCCGTGCGGCATCCGGAAGCCGATCGCCTGCAGGTGTGCAGTGTCGATGCGGGGCAGGGCGAATTGCTGCAGATCGTGTGTGGTGCGCCCAACGCGCGTGTGGGTCTGGTGGCGCCGCTGGCGCTGGTTGGCGCGCAGATCGGCGAGTTGACCATCAAGGCTGCGAAGCTGCGCGGCGTACCGTCCAACGGTATGTTGTGCTCGGCCAAGGAGCTGGGCCTGGATAGCGATGCGTCCGGCCTGTTCGAGTTGCCGGACGATGCGCCGGTGGGTCAAGCCCTTGCGGAGTATCTGGGCCTGCCGGATGCCAGCATCGAAATCAAGCTCACCCCCAATCGCGCCGACTGTTTCAGCGTGCGCGGCATCGCCTTCGACGTGGCTGCAGCGTGCGCCAGCGAAGTGGTGGCGTTCGATGCCGGTGCCGTGGCGCCGGTGTCCACGCGGACTCTGGCGGTCGAGCTGCAGGCAGGCAAGGAAGCGCCGCGCTATTGCGGGCGGGTGATCGAAGGCATCGACCCGCTGGCGAAGACGCCGGTGTGGCTGGCCGAGCGTCTGCGTCGCAGCGGCGTGCGCCCGGTGTCGCTGCTGGTGGATATCACCCAGTACGTGATGCTGGAGCTGGGCCAGCCGATGCATGCTTTCGATCTGGATACCTTGCAGGGGCCGATCGGTGTGCGTCGTTCGCACAGTGGCGAGCAGCTGGCGCTGCTGGATGGGCGTCAGGTCACGCTGGACGACAGCTTCCTGACCATCACCGATGCCGGCCGCCCCGTGGCGCTGGCCGGATTGATGGGCGGGCTGGACACGCGCGTCACCGACAAAACGCACAACGTATTCCTGGAGTCGGCGTATTTCGATCCGGCGGCGATCATGGGGCGTGGTCGCAAGTTCGGCCTGCATACCGATGCGGGCCATCGCTTCGAGCGAGGCGTGGATCCGGCGCTGCCGCCGCAGGCGATCGAGGTAGCCACGCGCCTGGTGCTGGAACTGGCTGGCGGTACGCCGGGCCCGGTGGTGCACGCGCAACTGCCGGAGCATCTGCCGCAGCCCGCGCGCATTCTGCTGCGTCGCGCACGCATCGCGCGAGTGCTCGGCATCCACATCGACGACGCCGATGTCGTGCGCATTCTCAGTGCGCTCGGCATGCAGCTCGATGCGGTTTCCGAAGGCTGGCAGGTCGTTGCGCCGAGCCGTCGGTTCGATATCGCCATCGAAGAAGACCTGATCGAAGAGTTGGCGCGCATCCACGGTTACGACCGGGTGCCGACCACGCTGCCGGGCGGTGCCAGCCGGATCGCGATGCCCAGCGAAACCCAGCTGGACGAGCTGACGGTGCGCCGTCAGCTGGTGGCGCGTGAGTTGCAGGAAACCATCAATTACGCCTTCGTCGATGCCGCCTTGCTGGAGCGCTGGCAGTTGACCGACGGCCTGGTGTCGCTGGCCAATCCGCTCAGTGCCGAGCTGGCCATCATGCGTCCGCGCTTGTTGCCGGGCCTGGTCGCGACGCTGGGCCGCAACGCCGCCCGTCAGGCTGGGCGGGTGCGTCTGTTTGAGCTGGGCAAGGTGTTTGCGGCTGCATCGCAGGCGGGCGCTGCGCCGCAGGAATCCCAGCATGTCGCCGCCGCAGTGTGTGGCGATGCGCTGGCGCTGCAGTGGGGCGAGCCCGCACGCAAGGTGGATTTTCATGATGTGAAGGGCGACCTGATGGCGCTGGCAGCGGCCAGCGGCGCGGCGCTGGAGTTTCAGCCCTCCGCCCAGCCGTTCGGGCATCCTGGTCGGTCGGCCGATATCTATCGCGATGGCGTGTGCATCGGCTGGATCGGCCAGGTGCATCCGCGCCTGACCAAGGCGCTGGAGATCGACGTCGATGTCATCGCGTTCGAACTGCAGCTGGCGCCACTGGTGCAGCGGGCGCTGCCGCGTGCTGGCGAGCTGTCGCGGTTCCCGTCGGTGCGTCGCGATCTGGCCTTCCTGGTGCCGGAGACGGTGAGTTGGGCGGCGTTGTCGGCCAGCGTGCAGACCACGGTCGGCCCGTTGCTGCGCGAAGTGCAGCTGTTCGACCGGTACGTCGGGCAGGGGGTCGAGCCAGGTTTCAAGAGTCTGGCTATGGGCTTGATTTTGCAGGATAACTCGCGCACTCTCACCGACCGGGACGTGGATGCGGTCGTTACCGATGTGGTGGCCGTGATTGAGCGCGAGCACCGCGCCCGGATCCGGAGTTGAGGCGGTAACCAGGGGATTGGCATGGCATTGACGAAAGCGGAGATGGCCGAACGTCTATTCGACGAGGTCGGTCTGAACAAGCGCGAGGCAAAGGAATTTGTCGACGCGTTTTTCGATGTGCTGCGCGATGCGCTGGAGCAGGGTCGTCAGGTGAAGTTGTCGGGTTTCGGCAACTTCGATTTGCGGCGCAAGAACCAACGGCCCGGTCGCAATCCCAAGACCGGTGAGGAAATTCCGATCTCGGCCCGGACGGTGGTGACCTTCCGCCCTGGCCAAAAGCTCAAGGAACGGGTGGAGGCTTATGCTGGATCCGGGCAGTAATCGCGAGCTACCGCCGATTCCGGCCAAGCGCTATTTCACCATCGGTGAGGTCAGCGAGCTGTGCGACGTCAAGCCGCATGTGTTGCGGTATTGGGAAACGGAATTTCCGAGCCTGGAGCCGGTCAAGCGACGCGGCAACCGCCGTTACTACCAGCGCCACGATGTGCTGATGGTCCGGCAGATCCGCGGCCTGCTGTACGAGCAGGGCTACACCATCGGTGGGGCGCGTCTGCGGCTGGAGGGCGATGGCGCCAAAAGCGAGTCGGCGCTGAGCAACCAGATCATCAAGCAGGTGCGTATGGAGCTGGAAGAAGTCCTGCAGCTGCTTCGCCGCTAGGAAAACGGTTCGCAAAGCCGCTATAATCGCAGGCCGTCCTCGCGACGGGATGCAGCATCTTCGGGGTATAGCGCAGCCTGGTAGCGCACTAGTCTGGGGGACTAGTGGTCGTCGGTTCAAATCCGGCTACCCCGACCAAACATCAAGCCCATGTCAGTCCGACATGGGCTTTTTTGTTGCGGCGCAACATTGCATTTTTGTGTCCTGGCAGCGTTCGCTCGATATGTAGATCGGCATATCGCAGTGCAGCATGAACCGAATGCTATCGCCCGGTTTTTGCGCTCCCGTTCGCTCTGGACTTGGGTCACGGAACGGTGCTAAGTGTCGGGAAACGCTCTAAATCATTAGTTTCAGATTAGAACGTGGATCACGTTTTTTTAACGCGACAACGACGAACTTGAATCAATAGGCCAACGCCGTCAAAAAAATGGCGTGCCGCGTCTTGCGATGCGATCGTTCTGTGCCATAGTGCAGTGCAACACGTCATACCTGTCGTGATCCCGATGTTCCTGGGATGAATTTCTCTGTCGTACGTTCGTGCTGGCGTGTTGGCCGGTTGAATGCTGCGCGAGCTCCTGTCCCACCCAACCGAGGCAGCCAGCCACACGCATGAAGAAACTGATCGGACGATTTTGCCAAGGCCTCAGCCTGGCGTTGATCTGCTCGATGGCCCTGGGTGCTTGCAGCACCGGGAAGGAGATGGCGTCGTCATTGCCGCTTCCCGATCCGCTGGCAATGTCCGCGGTACAGCCCGAATATCGACTCTCCCCAGGCGACCTGTTGCTGGTCAAGGTGTTTCAGGTCGACGATCTGGAACGGCAGGTCCGCATCGATCAGAACGGCCACATTTCGCTGCCGCTGATCGGCGACGTCAACGCCGCCGGCATGGGTGTCGGTGAGCTGGAAAAGATGGTTGCCGATCGCTACCGCGGCGGCTACCTGCAGGATCCGCAGGTGTCGGTGTTTGTGCAGGAATCCAATGGCCGTCGCGTGACCGTGACCGGCGCTGTCACCGAGCCCGGCATCTACCCGGTGATCGGTGCCAATTTGACCTTGCAACAGGCCGTGGCGCAGGCCAAGGGCGTCAGCACTGTGGCAAGCCGCGGCAATGTCATCGTGTTCCGCATGGTCAACGGGCAGAAGATGATCGCGCGCTTCGACCTGACCGAGATCGAAAAGGGTGCCAACCCGGATCCTGAGATCTACGGCGGCGACATCGTCGTGGTGTATCGCTCGGATGCGCGCGTCTGGTTGCGCACCATGCTGGAACTGACCCCCTTAGTGATGGTGTGGCGCGCTTACCGATGAGTATGAATTCCGACAATCGTTCCTCGCCGTCGCAGCGTCATGGGCACCTCGAACTGGCCGACGTCAGCTTGCTCGACTACTGGCGTGCCCTGGTGTCGCAGCGCTGGCTGATCATCATGATCACGATCGCCGCCGTGCTGTTGGCGCTGGTGATCACCTTCCTGATGCCGGAAAAGTATCGCGCCACCAGTACGCTGCAGATCGAGCGCGATTCGCTCAACGTGGTGAATGTCGACAACCTGATGCCGGTCGAGTCGCCGCAGGATCGCGACTTCTACCAGACCCAGTACCAGCTGCTGCAGAGCCGTTCGCTGGCACGCGCGGTGATTCGCGAGGCCAAGCTCGATCAGGAGCCGGCGTTCAAGCAGCAGGTCGAAGAAGCGCTGGAAAAAGCTTCTGCCAAGAATCCCGAAGCAGGCAAGTCGGTGGATTCGCGTCAGGCCATCATCGAGCGCAGCCTGACCGACACCTTGCTGGCAGGTCTGGTGGTCGAGCCGATCCTCAATTCCCGCCTGGTCTACGTCAATTACGATTCGCCGGACCCGGTGCTTGCGGCCAAGATCGCCAACACCTATCCGAAGGTGTTCATCGTGAGCACGCAAGAGCGCCGCATGAAGGCGTCTTCGTTCGCGACCAAGTTCCTGGCCGAGCGTCTGGAGCAGTTGCGCGACAAGGTGGAGGACTCGGAAAAGACGCTGGTTGCGTACTCGACCGACGAGCAGATCGTCTCGGTGGGCGACGACAAGCCGTCGTTGCCTGCGCAGAACCTGACCGACCTCAACGCGTTGCTGGCGTCGGCGCAGGATGCGCGCATCAAGGCCGAGGCCGCCTGGCGTCAGGCCGCTACCGGCGATCCCATGTCGTTGCCGCAGGTGTTGAGCAGCCCGCTGATTCAGACCTTGCGCGGCGAGCAGGTGCGTCTGACCAGCGAATATCAGCAGAAGCTGTCGACCTTCAAGCCGGATTACCCGGAAATGCAGCGCCTGAAGGCGCAGATCGAAGAGTCGCGCCGGCAGATCAATGGTGAGGTCGTCAACGTCCGTCAATCGCTCAAGGCGACCTACGACGCGTCGGTGCATCAGGAGCAATTGCTCAACGAACGCATCGCCGGTCTGCGCACCAACGAACTGGACCTGCAGAGCCGCAGCATCCGCTACAACATGCTCAAGCGCGACGTCGACACCAACCGTCAGCTCTACGATGCGCTCTTGCAGCGCTACAAGGAAATCGGTGTGGCGAGCAATGTCGGCGCCAACAACGTGACCATCGTCGACACTGCAGATGTGCCTACGTCGAAGACTTCGCCGAAACTGAAATTGAACCTCGCTTTAGGCTTCATCTTTGGCGTATTCCTTGGGTTGGCTGTGGCGCTTGTGCGTTACTTCCTGCGGGGCACTGGGCCGGAAACACGATTGCACTGACATCGTGATGTTGCAAAACAGTGGTTAATTAAAGTGACAACCGATTCAGCGTAGAAAAAGTGGGATCCCGTATGTTTCGGGCTCCCTCGTTTTGAAAGTTTGTCTCTGTTGAAACAAAGGGCTGTCGAGCGATCTGGGGTCGGTAGGTATTACCGCGGTGATCGCTCGACGGAGATGATTAAAAGCTCGCGTGCGATTCGTATGTTCCCCCGCATGCGCCGTATCGAGTTTGGAGGACATCCCCATGCTTTTGGCAGACTTGAGTAGCGCGACGTACACGACATCCTCGCCGCGATTGTTATCCAAGTACTCGGCGGCAGCCGACTTGGTACTGCGCGTGTTCGACCTGACCATGGTGGTCGTCTCGGGCCTGATCGCATACCGCATCGTGTTCGGTTCCTGGGTGCCCGCGGCGCCGTATCGTGTCGCAATCGCCACGACGCTGTTGTATTCGGTGATCTGTTTTGCGCTGTTCCCGCTGTATCGCAGCTGGCGCGGTCGCGGGCTGTTGAGCGAGTTGATGGTGCTGGGTGGTGCCTTCGGCGGCGTGTTTGCGTTGTTTGCGGTGCATGCGCTGATCGTGCAGGTCGGAGAGCAGGTCTCGCGCGGCTGGATCGGCCTGTGGTTCGTCGGCGGCCTGGCTTCGCTGGTGGCGGCACGCACCTTGCTGCGCGGCTTCCTGAACCACCTGCGTGCGCAGGGCGTGGACGTCCAGCGCGTGGTGGTGGTCGGCCTGCGCCATCCGGTGATGAAGATCAATCACTACCTGAGCCGCAATCCGTGGGTCGGCATGAATCTGGTCGGCTATTTCCGCACGCCGTACGACATCGCCGTGACCGAACAGCGCCAGTCGCTGCCGTGCCTGGGCGAGCCGGATGCGTTGATCGATTACCTGAAGGAAAATCAGGTCGAACAGGTGTGGATTTCGCTGCCGCTGGGCGAGCGCGACCATATCAAGCAGCTGCTGCAGCGTCTGGACCGTTACCCGATCAACGTGAAGCTGGTGCCCGACCTGTTCGACTTCGGTCTGTTGAACCAGTCCGGTGAGCAGATCGGCAATACGCCGGTGATCAACCTGCGTCAGGGCGGTGTGGATCGCGACAATTACTTCGTGGTTGCCAAGGCGCTGCAGGACAAGATCCTGGCTGTGATCGCGCTGATGGGTCTGTGGCCGCTGATGGCTGCGATTGCCGTGGGTGTCAAGATGAGCTCGCCGGGCCCGGTGTTCTTCCGCCAGCGTCGTCACGGCCTGGGCGGTCGCGAGTTCTACATGTTCAAGTTCCGCTCGATGCGCGTGCATGACGACCATGGCAGCACCATCCAGCAGGCCACCAAGAACGATACCCGCATCACCCGATTCGGTGCGTTCCTGCGTCGCAGCAGCCTGGATGAGTTGCCGCAGATCTTCAATGTGCTGGCGGGCAGCATGTCGATCGTGGGCCCGCGCCCGCACGCCGCGCAGCACAACACGCACTACGAAAAGCTGATCAACCATTACATGCAGCGCCACTACGTCAAGCCGGGCATCACCGGTTGGGCGCAGGTCAATGGTTTCCGTGGCGAAACCCCGGAGCTGCGGACAATGAAGAAGCGTATCCAGTACGACCTGGACTACATCCGTCGTTGGTCGCTGTGGCTGGATATCCGCATCATCGTGCTGACGGCAGTACGCGTGTTCGGACAGAAGACCGCGTACTGATGATGGCGGGGAGCGTGCGACCTGGCGCGTCAGGCGTCGCGGGCGGCTGCAGTGCAGCCGCCCCTCTCAGGCAGGCATGTCTATGCTGATCCGAATGAGCGAGGAAACCCGCGTTCGCTGGCATAACCTGCTGATCGAACTGACGTTGCTGGTCGGCGTGGGCTACAACCTGGTGCTGGCACTGATCAATGCGAACGTGTTCGCCGTGCGCCCGGTGATCACCTACGCCGTCGAATTCATCGTCTACGCGGCCTGCTTCGTGCTGGGCCTGGGCTCGCTGAGCCGTCAGCGCATTGCATTGATCGTCAGTGGGCTTGGATTGATCGTCCTGCTGATGTTCGTGCGGTTCCTGGTGAACTGGCAGATCGATCCTAAATTCTTCCGCGATGCCCTGGTGGTGTTCGCCTTTGTGGTGCTGGGCTCTGCCTATACCGGGTCGGTGCCCAAGTTGTTCATCCGCATGACCATCATCGTCTCGCTGGTTGCCGCCTTCGAGCTGGCAATGCCAAGCGCCTATGGCGACCTGGTCAATCCGAAGAGCTTCTTCGTCAACGCGCGCGGCATGAGCGCCGAAGGGTTCTGGAACGAAGACAGCAATTTGTTCGTCAGCGCCACGCGGCCGGGCGAACGTAACTTCCTGCCAGGGTCCAATCTCCCGCGTGCCTCCTCGATGTTCATCGAGCCGGTGACGATGGGTAACTACATCTGCTTCTTTACCGCCATCGTGCTGGTGTTCTGGCGCTGGATGCGGCCGGCGGCGCTGGTCCTGTCGGTGGGCTTGATCGGTTTCATGATCGTCGCCTCGGATGGACGCTTGGCGGCGGGCACCTGCGTGCTGATGGTGTTGCTGACGCCACTTTTGAAACGCATGGATCAGCGCTTGGCGTTTTTGGTCTTCTTGCTGGTAATCATGAGTGCGTGGCTACTGGTGTGGATGACCGGAATCACGGCCTACCAGGACACCACCATGGGCCGAATATTCTTCACCGTTTACTCGATGAACAACCTGTCTTTCGAGTCATGGCTGGGGCTGGATTTTGCGCAGGCCTACCGTTACTTCGATAGCGGCATTTCGTACTTCATCGCGTCGCAGTCGATCGTCGGGGTGCTGGCATTCCTGTTGTCGTATTCGTTCCTGTTGCTGATGCCGAGCAAGGAAGGCCAGTTGTTCAAGAACCTGGCCATCTTCGCGTTTGCGCTGAGCCTGTTGGTGTCCAACGGCTACTTTTCGATCAAGACCTCGGCGCTGTGGTGGTTCGTGTGCGGCTGCCTGTGGCATATGCGCCCGACCTGGTCTGCGTCGGCCGTTTCCATTGCTTCGATCAAGGACGATCCAACGGTGGATGGCGCGCAGTTGCCATTGCCTGCGGGAGCGGGGCGATGAGCGCGGCGGCGGCAGAGCCGTCGTCGGTCGTCCCTGACGCGGGCGTGCGGATCGCAGCCGGCGGGAAAGCGCGCGATCCGCGGATCGATGCGGCCAAGGCAATCGCGATCTTGCTGGTGGTGTTCTGCCATGCCAAGGGCGTGCCGCATGACATGACCTTGTTTGCATACAGCTTTCACGTCCCGCTGTTCTTTTTGGTGTCTGGCTGGTTGGCCGCTGGCTATGCGTCGCGTACTACCAGCATGGCGCAGACGATCACCAAGCAGGCGCGCAGTCTGCTGCTGCCGTATGTCACGTTCTATCTGCTGGGCTACGCGTACTGGCTGCTGACCCGCAATATCGGCGAGAAGGCCGCGCGCTGGGGAAGTCACCCGTGGTGGGAGCCGATCGTGTCGCTGTTTACCGGGATCGGTCCGGACCTGTATGTGCAGCCGCCGCTGTGGTTTTTGCCGGTGATGCTGGTCACTGTGGTGAGCTACGTATTGCTGCGCCGCTTGCTGCCGCCGTTGGCGATTGCGGCGGCGGGATTGGTGCTGGCGTGGGTCTGGATGAACTGGTTCCCGACGCAGGGAGTGAGGCTTTTTTTCGGGCTCGATGTGCTACCGGTGTCGTTGTGCTTCTACGCGCTGGGCGCGCTGTTGATTCACGTGTCGCCGCGTCTGCCGACCTCGTTGCCGGTCAGTGCGTTGGTGAGCGTTGCATTGGCACTTGCGGTGGCGTGGCTGGCGCAACGTAACGGACGTATCGACGTCAACATGCTCGGCTTCGGCCGAGACCATGCCGTGTTCCTGCTCAGTGCGGTGCTGGGGTCGTTGATGGTGATCTGTGCGGCGCGGCTGGTGCAGAGCTGGGGCTGGGTACAGTGGATCGGCCGCAATACCTTGCTGATCCTGTGCACGCATATGCTGGTGTTCTTCGTGCTGTCCGGCGTTGCCGCGGTGGCGGGTGGATTCGGTGCAGGGCGGCCGGGTCTGGGTTGGGCGGTCTTCGTGACCGTCTTCGCGCTGGCTGCCTGCGTGCCGATGCGCTGGGTGTTGATGCGTTTTGCCCCCTGGACCCTGGGTGCGCGCACGGTGGCGGCATGACCGGTGTCGCGACATGACGACTGCGCCTTATCCGCAGCAAGCAGGGCACGACAAGACCGTGGTAACCGCTGGTCGCGCGCCGGCAATGGCCCGCGATTGGCAGATCGATGCGGCAAAGGCGCTGGCTATCGTGCTGGTGGTGCTGGGGCACGCGAGCGGCATGCCGCCAGCCTACAAACTGTTCGCCTACAGCTTCCATGTGCCGTTGTTTTTCGTGCTTTCCGGCTGGGTCGGCGAGCGCTTCGGACGTCGCGGGTTGAATGTGTCGACGGTGAAAAAGCTGGCGCGGACGTTGCTGGTGCCGTACCTGGCGTTTTTCCTGGTGGCGTACGGGCTATGGCTGCTGACGGCCGTGCTCAATCATGCGTTCCAGCAGCCCGGTGCGCGGGCGTGGTGGGACCCGCTCCTCGGTGTGGTCTGGGCCAACGGCACGCGCCTCTACGTGCTGCCGGCGTTGTGGTTTCTACCGGCGTTGTTTGTCACAACGCTGACCTACATCGCATTGCGTGCACGTTTGAGCACGACGGTGGTAGCGGCGCTTAGCGTGCCGATCGCCCTGGCATGGGCGGCATTGTTTCCCTCGTTGCAGCTGCGCTTGCCGCTTGCGCTGGACGTGTTGCCGATTGCCTTGTTCTTCATCGCGGTGGGTGGCTGGCTGTCGCGCTTTGCCGATGCGCTGCGCGCGCTTTCGGCATGGGTGTGGGCGTTGGCGCTGCCTGTCGTCGCAGCGGTATGGTGGCTGCTGGCCGGTGCGAACGGGCAGGTGGACGTGAACAACCTGCTGTTCGGCCAATCGGCTGCGCTGTTCCTGGTGGTGAGTCTGTTGGGGACCGCGATGACGCTATGCCTCGCGTATTTCGTCCGGCACTGGCAGTGGGTGCAGTGGATCGGCACCAACACCTTGCTGATTCTGTGCACGCATACGCTGGTGTTCCTGGTGGTCACCAGCGTGGTTGCGCGCACCGGGGTCGTCGATCGCGGCCTCATCGGCACCCCAATGTGGGCGATGGGGCTCAGCGCATTTGCGATCGCCTGCGCGGTGCCGATGCGTGCAGTGCTGGTGCGTAGCGCGCCTTGGATGTTGGGGTTGAAGAGTCAATGACGCAGTTCAAGAATCATCAGCTGTCGCGGCACATGCGTGCGCGTCACTGGCACAGGAGATTGGCGTAATGAAAGTGGTGCATGTCGTCCGCCAATTCCACCCCTCGATCGGGGGCATGGAAGAAGTCGTTCTCAATGTTGCCCGCCAGCATCAGGCCAACAGCGCCGACACGGTGGAAGTGGTGACGCTGGATCGGGTGTTCACCGATCCGGGTGCGCAGCTTGCGCCGCAGGAGACCCATCAAGGTCTGCCGATCCGGCGGATCGGCTATCGCGGTTCGTCGCGCTATCCGCTTGCGCCGTCGGTGCTGGGCGCGATTGGTTCGGCCGATGTGGTGCATCTGCACGGGATCGATTTTTTCTACGACTATCTGGCCTTGACCAAACCGCTGCACGGCAAGCCGATGGTGGTGTCCACGCATGGCGGGTTCTTCCACACTGCGTATGCGTCGCGCATGAAGCAGCTGTGGTTCCAGACACTCACGCGCACCTCGGCGTTGGCGTATTCGCGGGTGATCGCAACCAGCGAAAACGATGGCGATCTATTTGCCAAGGTGGTGTCGCCGGCACGCTTGCGGGTGATCGAAAACGGCGTGGACGTGGAGAAGTACGCGGGGCAGGGTGCGGCCACTGCGGGTCGGACACTGCTGTACTTCGGGCGCTGGTCGGTCAACAAGGGGCTGATCGAGACGCTGGAGCTGCTGAAGGCGATGCTCACGCGCGATCCGCACTGGCAGCTGATCATCGCCGGCCGCCAATACGATTTGAACGAAGCCGACCTGCGCAAGGCGATTGCCGAGCGCGGGTTGCAGGACAAAGTGCAGCTGAGCATGTCGCCGTCGCAGGAGCAGCTGCGCGCCTTGATGCAGCAGGCGCAGTTTTTCGTCTGCCTGTCGCGCCATGAAGGCTTTGGCATTGCCGCGGTGGAGGCGATGAGCGCGGGCCTGATTCCCATCCTCAGCGATATTCCGCCGTTCGTGCGGCTGGCCAGCGAGTCGGGGCAGGGTGTGATCGTCAACCGCGACAGGATCGAAGCGGCGGCCGACCAGGTGCAGGCGCTCGCGCTGACAGCCGATGGCGACTTTGTAGCGCGTCGTGCGGCGTCGATGGCCTACGTGAGCCGCTACGACTGGAAGCATGTGGTGGGGCGCTATATCGACGAGTACCACAGTGCCCTGGGCACCCCGCGCCCGCAGGAGACGCTGCGATGAGCGCGCTTGCATCGGCGTCGATGGCACGTGCGGCGGCCAAGCCGCAGGTCACGGTGTTGTTCTCCACCGAAAAACCCAACGCCAGCACCAACCCGTATCTGACCCAGCTTTACGACGCGTTGCCTGACGCGGTGCAGCCACGTTTCTTCTCGATGCGCGATGCCTTGCTGTCGCGCTACGACGTGCTGCATCTGCACTGGCCCGAATACCTGCTGCGCCATCCCAGCGCGGTGGGCACGTTGGCCAAGCAGGTTTGCGCGGCATTGTTGCTGCTGAAGTTGCAGGTCACCGGCACGCCGGTGGTGCGCACCTTGCATAACCTGGCCCCGCACGAAGATCGCGGTTGGCGCGAGCGCAGCCTGCTGCGCTGGACCGATCGCCTGACGCGCCGCTGGATCCGCATCAACGCCACCACGCCGGTGCGCCCGCCGTTTACCGACACCATCCTGCATGGTCACTACCGCGACTGGTTCGCGACGATGCCGCAAGGCACCACGGTGCCAGGGCGGCTGCTGCACTTCGGGCTGATTCGTCCGTACAAGGGCGTGGAAACGCTGCTGGAGGTCATGCACGAGGTCAGCGACCCACGCGTGAATTTACGCATCGTCGGTAACCCGGCCACGCCGCAGATGCGCACGCTGGTGGAAGAGGCCAGTGCGCAGGATCCGCGCATCAGCGCATTGCTCGCCTATGTCGAGGAGCCGGTGCTGGCACGCGAAGTCAGCGAGGCCGAGCTGGTGGTGTTGCCGTACCGGCAGATGCATAACTCCGGCACGTTACTGCTCGCATTGTCGTTGGCGCGCCCGGTGCTGGCGCCGTGGAGCGAATCCAATGCGGCGATTGCCGAAGAAGTGGGGCCGGGCTGGGTGTTTCTGTACGAAGGCGAATTCGACGCGGCGCTGTTGACCGGCATGCTCGACACGGTGCGCGCTGCGCCGCGCGGGCCGGCGCCGGATCTGTCGCAACGCGATTGGCCACGCATCGGGCAGCTGCACTACCGCACCTACCTCGAAGCGCTGGGCAAGGATGGAGACGCCGCGCTGTGACCGCAGAAACCCCCACGACGTCCTCTCCCACACCGCCGCCGCAACGCAGCCTCGGCGCGCGCGCTGCCGGCGGAGCAGCGGTGACCATGCTGGGCCAGTCGGCCAAGATGGTCGTGCAGTTCGGCGGCATCATCCTGCTGGCGCGGTTGCTGACGCCCTACGACTACGGGTTGATGGCGATGGTCACCGCGATTGTCGGTGCAGCCGAAATCCTGCGCGATTTCGGCTTGTCGGCGGCCGCGGTGCAGGCCAAACACGTCAGTCGCGAACAGCGCGACAACCTGTTCTGGATCAATAGCGGTATCGGTCTGGTGCTGTCGGTGGTGGTGTTCGCCTCGGCGCATGTGATCGCCAATTTCTACAAAGAGCCGGCACTGGTCACGATCTCGCAGGCGCTTGCGGTGACGTTCCTGATCAACGGCATGACCACGCAGTACCGCGCGCATCTGAGCCGTGGGCTGCGCTTCGGGCAGGTGGCGCTGAGCGATGTGGGCTCGCAAGTGCTGGGGTTGGGCGCGGCCGTCGCCGCTGCGCTGCTGGGCTGGGGCTATTGGGCATTAGTGGTACAGCAGGTGGTGCAGGCGGTGGTCAACCTGGTGATCGCGGGCAGCTGCGCACGTTGGCTGCCCGGAGGCTATCGGCGCGAGGCACCGATGCGCGATTTCATGAGCTTCGGCTGGAACCTGATGGCCGCGCAGTTGCTGGGCTACGCCAGCCGCAATGTGGGGCAGGTGATCATCGGCTGGCGCACCGGGCCCGATGCGTTGGGTCTGTACAACCGCGCGTTCCAGCTGTTGATGATGCCGTTGAACCAGATCAATGCACCGGCGACCAGCGTGGCGTTGCCGGTGCTGTCGCAGTTGCAGGACGACCGCGAGCGCTTCAGCGCGTTCCTGCTGCGCGGGCAGACGGTGATGGTGCACCTGATCGTGGCGCTGTTCTCGTTCGCGTGTGCGGTGGCGATGCCGTTGATCGTGCTGGTGCTGGGCGAACAATGGCGCGAGGCAGTGCCTTTGTTCCAGGTGCTCGCGCTGGGCGGTATTTTCCAGACTGCGTCCTACGCCACGTATTGGGTGTTCCTGGCGCGCGGGCTGATGCGCGAGCAATTGTTGTTCTCGCTGGTCAGCCGCATCGTGCTGATCGCCTGCATCTTCGTCGGTTCGCGCTGGGGTGCGATGGGGGTCGCCATCGGCTATTCGTTCGGGTTGCTGGTGACCTGGCCGATGTCGCTGATCTGGGTCGGCAAGATTTCCGATACGCCGGTGGGTGTGCTGTTCACCAATGCGGTACGCGCGATGGTGGCGTACGGCGTTGCCGGCGTCTGTGCGTATTACGCCTCGATTACCGCCGGCGGTCCGCTATGGCAGCAATTGGCCGCAGGCGCAGCGGCGATGGCTGCAGTGTGCCTGCTGATGCTGGGTATCTGGCCGTCGTTCCGTCGCGACGTGATCTCCATCGTCAACATCCGCAAGTTGCTGAGTCAGGCCAAGGCACGTCGATGAGATCGACATCGTCTTCGCCTGCATTCGGGCATTCTTTCTTCCACTCATTCATAGGACACGGCCCATGAGCGAAACACCCGCCGCCGCTGCTTCCGGCATTCGCCGGCCTTGCTATCTGGTCTTGTCCGCACACGATTACCGCACGCCGCGCCGCGCCAACATCCACTTCATCACCGATCAGCTTGCGCTGCGCGGGACGACGCGATTTTTTTCGCTGCGTTACAGCCGCCTGTCGCGGATGAAGGGCGATATGCGGCTGCCGCTGGATGACACCGCCAATACCGTGGTGTCGCACAAGGGCGTGGAGTGCTATCTCTGGCGCACCACGGTGCATCCGTTCAATACGCGCCGGGCGTGGCTGCAGTCTGTCGAAGATGCGATGTTCCGCTGGTATGCCGCACATCCGCCGAAGCAACTGCTGGACTGGATGCGCGAAGCGGATGTCATCGTGTTCGAAAGTGGCATTGCCGTGGCTTTTATCGAACTGGCCAAGCGCACCAATCCCAGTGCAAAGCTGGTGTATCGCGCTTCTGATGGATTGAGCACCATCAACGTCGCCTCCTATATCGAACGCGAGTTCGACCGGGTTGCGCCCACCCTGGACGTCATCGCGCTGGTGTCGCCGGCCATGGCCGAAGAGATCGCAAGCCGCGATAACGTCTATCACGTCGGGCATGGCGTGGATCACAACCTGGATCAGCTGGGCGACCCATCGCCGTACGGCGAAGGAATCCATGCGGTGGCGGTAGGGTCGATGTTGTTCGATCCGGAATTCTTCGTCGTTGCCAGCAAGGCGTTTCCGCAGGTCACGTTTCATGTGATCGGGTCGGGCATGGGCCGCCACCCTGGCTATGGCGATAACGTCGTCGTCTATGGTGAAATGAAGCACGTCGAGACGATCGGCTACATCAAGCACGCGCGGTTCGGCATCGCGCCGTATGCGTCGGAGCAGGTGCCGGTGTATCTGGCCGATAGCTCGATGAAGCTGTTGCAATACGACTTTTTCGGCTTGCCTGCGGTGTGTCCGAATGCAGTTGTCGGGCCGTATCGGCAGTCGCGCTTTGGTTACACGCCCGGCAACGCCGATTCGATCGTCGCTGCAATCGGGCAGGCGCTGGACGCGCCGCATGTACGTTACCGCCAATGTTTGAACTGGTCCGACACTACCGACCGTGTGCTGGATCCGGCCGCGTATCCGGAAACCCGTTTGTATCCGCAGCACATCGGCGCAGCCGCGCGTGCTTCCTCGGAGGCCGCGCTCTCGCATTGATGCAGCGCACCTCATACGTTTGAGACAGGAGACCCCTCTTTATGGCCAACGCTTTGCTGCAGAAGTGGATAGAACACGCAGAACGTCGCGCATTGTTCTGGTGGCAGCCGAAGAACGCTGGCGTCAACATGGGGGATCATCTGTCCAAGGTGATCGTGTCCTGTGTGCTTTCGCTGCAGGACAAGACCCTGATCGAGAAACGCGATCTCAGCAAGAAGCTGATCGCGATCGGCTCGGTGCTGCACTTCGCCAAAGATGGCGACACCGTCTGGGGCAGCGGCATCAATGGCAAGATTCCAGCCGAGCGCAACACCTTTGGCACGCTCGATGTGCGGGCGGTGCGTGGGCCCAAGACCCGTCAATTTCTGCTGGACCGTGGCATCGCAGTGCCGGAAGTCTATGGCGACCCAGGTCTGCTGACGCCGATGTTTTTCCCTGCCGAGGCACTGGGCACGGTCGAAAAGCGTCCGTTCGCCATCGTGCCGCACTTTAACGAACCGGTGGAAAAGTACAGCGCGTACACAGATTACCTGGTGTTTCCCAACGTCAAGCCGGCAACCTTCATGAGCCAGCTGCTGGGTGCCGAGCTGGTGGTGAGCAGCTCGCTGCACGGCCTGATTCTTGCCGAAGCCTATGGCATTCCGGCGGTGTATCTGGACTGGGGCAACGGCGAAGACCGCTTCAAATACGACGATTACTACTACGGCACCGGACGCACGCAGTGGCACTCGGGCAACAACATCGAAGAGTGTCTGACGCTGGGCGGCAACGGCGCGTTCGATCTGGAAACACTGCAGGCCGGCTTGCTGGCTGCATTCCCCTACGACCTTTGGTGATTCGATGATGCAGGGCCAGCGTGTGGACAGCGAAACAACGACCGTCGCCGCCGTCGACACACCGCCAGGTGTGGTGATTCCGCTGGGTGGGTTTCCGGTGTTGTCCACCACCCAGGAAGCATTCGCGCTGGATCTGTTCCACGCATTGGCCGCCCAACAGCCACGCCGGGTGTTCTTCGCCAACACCAATTTTGTGGTGCAGTGCCAGGCGCTACGGATGCGCATGCGCGAACCCAGCGTGCGGATCGTCAACGATGGCATCGGGATGGACCTGGCGGCGCGACTGATTCATGGCCGCCGCTTCGCCGGCAACCTCAATGGCACCGATCTGATTCCGTATCTGTGCCGCCAGGCAGCGCAGCCGCTCAAGTTCTTCCTGCTTGGCGGGCGGCCCGGTGTGGGCAAGACCGCTGCCGCCACCTTGACCGGCACGTTGGGGCAGCAGGTAGTCGGTATGTGCGACGGCTACGGCGAATTTGCCGCCGCGGGCGAAGGCCTTGCCGAGCGCATCAACCGCTCCGGCGCCGATGTACTGCTGGTGGCGTTCGGCAACCCGTTGCAGGAACGCTGGATTCTTGATCACAGCCAGGCGCTGCGCGTGCCGCTGGTGTTCGGCGTCGGTGCGCTGCTCGACTTTTTGTCCGGCACCGCCAAGCGCGCGCCGGACTGGGTGCGCCGGCTGCATCTGGAATGGATGTATCGCCTGCTCAACGAGCCGCGCCGTCTGCTCAAGCGCTACAGCTGGGACCTGCTGGTGTTCTTCCGTACCTGTCTGCGCGCGGGCAAGCACCTGCCCTGATGCATGGCGGCGGCGTCTGGGCTTAGCATGCACGCATGCATCCGACCGCCGCCGCCCTGATCCGCTCGCTCGACCTGTCGCCGCATCCGGAAGGCGGGCACTTCCGCCGCGTGTATGCCTCCGAGCGTCAGATCAGCGACAACGGCCGGTCCCGCCCTGCGCTGACCGCGATCCGTTTTTTGCTCGCTGCCGGCGAATGCAGCGCCTGGCATCGTGTCGATGCCGAGGAAAGCTGGCACTGGCAACAAGGCGATGCGCTGGAATTGCTGATTTACGACGAGGCCAGCGGGCAGCTGCAACGCTTGATGCTGGACGCCGCCGACCGTGGCGAACCGATGCAGGTGGTTCCCGCAGGGCAGTGGCAGGCGGCACGTTCGCTGGGCGAGTTCACCCTGGTCGCTTGCACCGTGTCGCCGGGATTCGTGTGGGAGGGATTTGCGCTGCTCGACGCCACCTCGCCATTGGCCACCCACCTGGCAACACTCACCCCACGCTGATCGATCGCGGCGCCGCGTGCGGCCGAACGCTTCCCTAACGCGGCGCGAGCGGGCTTGGCGTACTGTCCGCCTCAAACAGGGGCGACATGTGATGCGATACAGGCCAACGTTATGGGGCGCCGGCGTGATGCTGGCATCGATGCTGGCGACGGCCAGCGAGACCGCGCCGCAAACAGCGGCCGCGCCACCGCCGGTGGTCGACCTGGAGGCGATGGTGGTGCGTGGCGTGCAGCCCGGCCCTGGCTTGTGGAAGGTCAGCAAGGGCGACCACGTGTTGTGGATCCTCGGCACCTTGTCGCCATTGCCGAAACGCCTGCAATGGCAGTCGGCCGAGGTGGAAACCATCATCGGCCAGTCCCAGCAGGTACTGATGGCGCCAACCGTGCAGGTCGATGCGGACATGGGCTTCTTCGGCAAGCTGACCTTGCTGCCATCGGCGATGAAGGCGATGAAGAACGAAGACGACCGCGAACTGCGCGATGTGTTGCCTGCCGAGTTGTATGCGCGGTGGAGTGTGGCCAAGGCGCGCTACATCGGCAGCGATCGTGGCGTGGAGCGCAAACGCCCGATGCTGGCGGCCGGCGAGTTGTATCAGGCGGCGATTAAGCGCTCCGGCCTGGCCCGTTCGCCGGTGATCTGGTCGGTGGTCGAGCGCGCGGCCAAGCGCGCAGGCATCAAGCCCACCCCAACCGCGCTGGACTACAAGATCAAGGACCCGCGTCAGGCGCTCAAGGAGTTCCGTGCCGGCGGCATGGACGACACCGCCTGCTTTCGCAGCATCCTGGTGACGGTGGAGCGCGATCTGCCGACCATGGTCGAGCGTGCCAACGCCTGGTCGGTGGGCGATATCGAGGCCTTGCGTCAATTGCCGCGCGAAGATCCGCAAGCGGCGTGCATGAGCGCGATGGCCAGCTCCGGCGCCGCCAGAAAACGCGGCATCGACGATCTGGAGCGGCGCATGCGCGAACATTGGCTCGGCATCGCCACTACCGCGCTGCAACGCAACCGCAGCACCTTCGCGGTGCTGCCGATCAGCCGCATGACCGCGCCGGACGGCTATCTGGCGCGATTGCAGGCGCTGGGGTACGAGGTAGAAGCGCCTTGAGCGACCGCCATCGCGCATGAGCTCGTCGTAGAGCTGCCGGCGGGGCGAGGGGGCGCAGGGATTGCGACGTGTGGCGCTGGTCGCAGTGCACCGGCTCGTCAGTCGCCGCCGGGCGGCAGTTACGCGACCGCTGCTTCGGTCATCGTTCGTTCGTGCGCACCGCTGCTTCATCGCTGTCACCTCGGGTTAGGCCAGCCCAGCCAGCCACGGTATGCTGCGCGCCTTGTTCACTGAGAGCTCCGCGTTGAACGCACTGCCGCTGCGCATCCTCGGTACCGGGCGCCACCTCCCGGCCAGGGAAGTCACTTCGCACGCGCTGGACGCGCGCTGGCAGTTGCCGGCCGGCACCACCTTTGCGCGCCTGGGTGTCGCCACGCGCCATTACGTGGGCGAGGGCGAGACTGCATCGTCGATGGGGGCCGCCGCCGCACAGCAGGCACTGGCCAACGCGGGCATCGACAGCAGCCAGATCGATTGCCTGATCTCTGCCTGCAGCGTGATGGAGCAGCCCATTCCGTGCCAGGCGGTGCTGATCCAGCGCGCACTGGGGCTGGGCGATTCCGGCATCCCTGCCTTCGACGTCAATGCAACCTGCCTGAGCTTTGTGGTTGCGCTGGACATGGCCGCCAATGCGCTGGCGCTGGGCCGCTACCGACGCGTGCTGATCGTTTCCAGCGAAGTCGCATCGGCCGGCCTGGACGAGGCAGTACCCGCCACCGCCGGTCTGTTCGGCGATGGCGCCGCGGCCGTGGTGGTCGGGCGCAGCAGCGCCGATGATGGCTCGGCCTTACTGTCCAGTCGCCTGTCCAGTTATGGCAGCGGCGCAGATGTCTGCCGCATTCGCGGCGGCGGAACCCGCGCAGCGCATGAGCAGGACAGTGCAGTCGACGCATCGCGCGCATTCTGGATGGATGGGCGCAGCGCCTACCGCTTTGCCGCGCGGCAGCTGCCGGCGTTCTGGGAACAGTTGCTGCACGATGCCGGCATCACCGCGGCGCAACTGCGCTATCTGGTACCGCATCAGGCCTCCGGTGGCGGCCTGGATCACGTGGTGCGCGCGCTGGGGCTACGCAGCGATCAGGTCGTGCGCATCCTGCACGCCACCGGCAACCAGGTAGCCGCTTCGCTCCCGCATGCCTTGCATCACGCCTGCGTCGATGGGCAACTGCAGCGCGGCGAAGTGTTTGCGCTACTCGGCACCGGCGCCGGTCTGGCGATCGGCGGCATGGTGTTGCGCTACTGATGCGCGTGCGCGTTTCTCTCGAGCTGTTGCGCGTCGGCCACTGCCGGCATTGCGAGCGCATGGTGCGTGCAGACGGCCATTGGCATGCGGTGGAATTTCCCGCATTGAGCGTGTTGATCCGGCACCCGCAGCGCGGGGCGATGCTCTACGACACCGGCTACGCCACGCATTTTTTCCAGGCCACCGATCCCTGGCCGGAGCGCCTGTACCGCTGGACCACCCCGGTGACCCTGCCCACGCACGAAACCCTGCGCGCGCAGCTGGCACGTCGCGACGTGCAGTTGGACGATATTGCCTGGTGCCTGATTTCGCATTTCCACGCCGACCACGTGGGCGGTTTACGCGATCTGCCAAACGCACGCTTCCTCTGTCTGCGTGCGGACTACCAGCAACTGCGCAGTTGTTCGCGCCTGGGGGGATTGCGCCGTGCCTTGCTGCCGCAGCTACTGCCGGAAGATTTCGATCAACGCCTGCAGTTTGCCGAGCAGGCGCCGCAGCGCGAGCTGAGTGGCGTCTGGAAGGGCCTGGGCACCGCATACGATCTGTTCGAAGACGGCAGCGTGCTTGCCGTGCCGTTGCCCGGCCACGTACCCGGACAAATGGGCCTGTGGCTACGCGACCAGCATGACCGCGAGGTGCTGCTCTGCGCAGATGCGGTGTGGTCGTCGGCCACCTGGGCAACGTTGCAGTGGCCGGCGTGGCCCACCCGTTTGCTGATGCACGACTGGAGCGCGTTCCGGCGCACCGTGCAGCAGTTGCATGGGTTGTCGCAGGCGCATCCGGAGCTGGCGATCCTGCCCTCGCATTGCCAACCCAGTCTTGACCGTTACCAACCGGAGTGGCGATGAGCCTGCGCATTCTCGTGACCGGCGCATCCGGTTTTGTCGGCGGCGCGTTCCTGCGCCGTTTCCAGGGGCAAGCCGGTGTGGAGATTCACGGCATCGGGCGTCGTGCCAGCGAATTACCCAACTATCACCGCATCGATCTGAGCCAACCGTTTTCGCTGGACTGGCGGCCGGATGTGGTGATCCACGCGGCGGCACTGGCATCCCCGTGGGGGAGTCGCGCGCAGTTCCAACTGCACAACGTGCAGGCCACCGCCAATGTCATCGATTTCTGCATGCGCAACGGCTGCCCACGGTTGCTGTACGTTTCCTCCAGCTCGGTGTTTTACCGCGAGGCGCATCAATACGATCTGGATGAAGACAGCCCCATCGGCCCGCACTTCGTCAACACCTACGCCCACACCAAATACCTCGGCGAAACCTTGCTGGAGCGCTATCCGGGTCAGACATCGGTGTTGCGCCCGCGCGCGGTATTCGGGCCGGGCGACACGGTGTTGTTCCCGCGTGTGATCGCCGCTGCGCGCAAGGGCGCGTTGCCGCGCTTTGTCGGCCAGACCCAGCCGGTGATCGGCGATCTGATCTATATCGACACGCTCTGCGACTACCTCTACCGCGCGGCCACTGCACCGCAACTGCAGCGCGCTTACAACCTCACCAACGCGCAGCCGGTGGATCTGCAGCAAACGGTGCTGGATGTGCTGACGCGCCTGCAACTGCCGTTGCCGCAACGCGAAGTGCGCATCGGCACCGCGCTGCGCATGGCCAGCGTGGTGGAAGGTCTTTATCGCGTGCTGCGGTTACGCAGCGAGCCGCCGATCACGCGGTTTGGCGTCGGTGCGTTTGCCTACTCCAAGACCTTCAATCCGCAACGCACGCTTGCCGATCTTGGGGCGCCCAGCGTGGGCGTGGAAGACGGCATCGAGGCCTTCGTGCGCTGGCAGGCGGCGCAATGGGTGTAGCCGTGCTCGCCTTGGCCGCGCTGTATCTGAGCCTGCTGGTGGTGAAGGCGGGCGCGGCGCTGTGGGTCATGCGTGACGCGCACGCACGGCCAGCACGCGGGCTTGCCGCTACCCAGGCCGAGGTGGCAATCCTGCAGCCGATCCTTGGCGGTGATGCGCATTTGCACAGCGTACTGGCGGCCAATCTGCAGGCGCTGCCGCATGCGCATTTCTGGTGGCTGCTGGACGCGGACGATGCGGCGGGGAATTCGGTCGCAGATGCATTGGTCGTGGAATATCCGCAGGTGCGTATCACACGGATGCTGGTGCCCGCAGAGCCGGCCAGCATCAATCCCAAGGCGTGGAAACTCGAATACGTGCTTGCCCAGGTGCAGGCGCCGATCTGCCTGATCCTGGACGACGATGCGCAGCTGAGCGAAGCCGCCCTGGTGCAGCTGTTGCAGGATCTGAGCCATGCCGACGTGGTGACCGCATTGCCGTACTACTGCGACAGCGACACCTTGGCCGGCCGCCTGCTGTCGCAGTTCGTCAACAACAATGCCGCGCTCACCTATCTTGGCTGGCTGCCGTTCGCCGCGCCGCTGACCATCAACGGCATGTGCTACGCCGCGCGCACGGCGCAACTGCGTGCCTGGGGCGGCTTTGCCACATTGCTGGAGCAACTGACCGACGATCTGGCGGTTGCCACGCTGGTGCGCGAACGCGGCGGGCGCCTGTGGCAATCCACGGCGCCAGTGGCGATGCGCACTGCAATGCCGGATCTGCACAGCTACGCGCGGCAGATGCATCGCTGGATGTTGTTCGCCTTGATCCTGCTTGGGCAACAACGTGTGCGCACGCGCAGTGCCATCGGTCTCTTGCAGGGCTTGCCGCCGCTCTTGCTGGTTGCAATATCGATCGGCGCCTGCCTCTGGCCTTCGTGGTGGGTGCTGGCAGGTGTTGTTGCCACGGTGGTGCTACGTGCGTTGCTGTTGTGCGCCGTGCAATGGCGCGCGACCGGTGCACTGCGGCATCGCCCGCTGTTGTCGCTGTGCGCCGAGTGTCTGCAACCGCTGCATCTGCTGCATGCCGCGTTGGTGCGCACCATTCGCTGGCGCACCCGCCGGTACCGCGTGTTGTCGAACGGGTGCTTTCGTGCGCAGTGACGCCGCGCTGCTGCAGATCGCCTTCCTGACCGGGCAAAGCGACCCGACACGTTGCGCCTTGAGTGCAGAACAACACGAATTTCTGCACGCGCTGCAAGGCGCGCGCCGACGATTGATCGCGTGCAATTACCCGTACTGGCCGGACAGTGCCCCGCACCGGCGCACGCCGCTATGGCGTGCGAGTCTGTCCAACGCGCGCCACTATCTGCAGGCGCGTGCCGGTCGCGTTGCAGAGGCCGAGCGCGTGCGGGTCGGTGCACTGTTGCAGCAGGCGCCGATGACGGTACTGCTGGCCGGCAGTTGCGGGCTGCAGTTGCTGACAGCACTGCAGTTGCCGCAGGCGCTACGCGCGCGGCTGGCCGTGTTTGCATACGGCCCGGTTTGTCGCACGCCTGCGACATTCGGTGACTTGCGGGTGGTGCAAGGGCAGGGCGACTGGATCTCACGCGCGTTGTTCGATGCTACGGTTGAGCTGACGCCGGCCTGCGGTCATATGGATTATTTGCGCGATGCAGCGGTGCTTGCCAGCTGCCAGGCCTTTGTTGCCGAGGTCGAGCACACCCTGCGGAGCAGCGCGGATGCGGATTGATCTGATCGCGCCGCCGTACAGCGGTCATCTGCATCCGATTCTGGCCATTGCGCGTCAACTCGCGGCCCGGCATGACGTCCAGGTCATCAGCACCCCGGCGGCGAAGGCGCGTATCGCTGCCTGCGGGGTGCGCGCGGCAAGTGTGCTGGACGCGCAGGCCGATCGCGTCTTGCTGCAGATCGCCAACCCACCACACGCCGTGGGCCATCACCCGTTGCGTCTACGCCGACAGCTGCACGATGCGCTCGGCCTGATGGCACGTGTGGGCACTGCACTGCAGCAGCGCTGGAGCGAGCGACGGCCGGATCTGGTCATCGTCGATTTCACCCTGCCCAGCGCCGGGCTGACAGCGCAGGCCATGGGGATTGCGTGGTGGACCAGCATGCCGTCGCCTTGCGTGATCGAAACCTCCGACGGCCCCCCCGCCTATTTCGGTGGGTTGCTGCCTGCAACCAACCTGCGTCAGCGTGCCTGGCATGCGCTGGCGCGGCGGCTCACCCGCGGATTCAAGCGCAGCCTGCATGCCTGCTATCGGCGCCAGATGCGCGCCTGCGGCTTGCCGGCGCTCTACCGAAGCGATCGCAGCGAGGCGGTGTATTCGCCGCAGTGCATTCTGGCGTTGGGGCTGCCGTCATTCGAATTCGCGCAGCGCTGGCCGGCGGCGCTGCGCTTCGTGGGGCCGCAGTTGTGCACGCCGCCTTCCACGGTGGCAGCACCCCAATTCGTCCCTGGTCATCGGCATGTGCTGATCACGCTGGGCACGCATCTGCAATGGGTCAAGCAGCGCATGGATGGCGTGCTGCGCGCGCTGGCGCCGCAGTTTCCCGAGGTGATCTTTCACTTCAGCGATGGCGATACGAGTGCGCCTTACCAGCCAGGGCAGGGCAATTATCTGAGACTGCCGTATGTGGATTATGCGCAGCATCTGCATCGCTACGATCTGGTCGTGCACCACGGTGGTGCCGGCATTCTGTATGCCTGCCTGGCCGCGGGATTGCCGTCGATCGTGTATCCGCTGGACTACGACCAGTTCGATCATGCGGCGCGTCTGCACGTCGCAGGCGCCGCAACATGGCTGCGCGAGCTGAGTGCATTGCCGCAAGTGCTGAGCGAGGCGCTGACGGCGGCGGGGCCGCCCTCGGGCGTGCTGCGCCTGCAGGCGGAGTTGCAGCAGGTCGCCGTGCAGGCGCGCATCGTGCGGCTGGTGGAGGCCTTCGCGCAGACGGGAACTGTGCCGAGCGACGACGGCATCGACGGCATTGCAGCCCAGGTGTGATGCATCGCCTGCGTTGATTGTGAGGATGCAATGCGCATTGGTGCAGCTGCTTATGAAAGCGATGCTTCTTTCAATGCGTTAGCTTCGTCGCTGCGGATGCCGGTGACCGAGTCGCGCAGGGTCTGCAGGCGGATAGCGAACCGGTGCGATGTATCCGTCGCCGCGCAGGCGTCGCATCGAGATCATCCATCGCACGCTGGACACAGCACACGCAGAACGCATCGCGCGCCTTGGCGTGGCTAACACACTGATGCGAGCAATCGTCGTTGGACCAACATCTGCGCGAGCAGGTCGCGCGCACCGATCATCTGAAAATCGCGCTTACCAAGCGTACCCACACGACCGGCGAACCCGGTCGTGTGGGTGGCGCCGCGCTTAACCTGCAGCAGCGTTACGCGGTGCGGTGGTGCCGGCCATCAGTTGCGGCCAACGCTTGAGCACGGCGGCGCGGATGCCGGCCTGGTCGATGCCGGCTTCGGCCAGCAGGTCTTCGCGGCTGGCGTGATGCTGGAAGCTGTCAGGCAGGCCCAGGTGCAGCATGGGCATGGTGATGGCTTCGGCATTGAGCAGTTCGGCCACGCCCGAGCCGGCGCCACCGGCGACGACGTTGTCTTCGATGGTGACGAAGCCATCGTGGGTCTTGGCCAGCTCCAGCAGCAGCGCCTTGTCCAGCGGTTTGACGAAGCGCATGTTGACCACGCTCAGTCCCAGTTCGCGGCCGACCGCTTCTGCTGCTTCCACGGTCACGCCGAAGCCCAGCAGCGCGATGCGCGTGCCGCTGTGGCGCAATTGCGCCTTGCCGATCGGCAGGGTGGTCAGCGCTGCGTCGAGCGCTACGCCGGGGCCGGTGCCGCGCGGGTAGCGCACTGCCGCCGGGCCTTCGTAACGCACACCGGTACTCAGCATCTGGCGGCACTCGGCTTCGTCGGCCGGTGCCATCACCACCATGTGCGGCACGCAGCGCAGGAAGCTCAGATCGAGATTTCCGGCATGGGTGGCGCCATCGGGGCCGACCACGCCGCCGCGATCGATCGCGAACAAGACATCCAGTTTCTGCACCGCCACGTCGTGCACCAGCTGGTCGTAACCGCGTTGCAGGAAGGTGGAATAGATCGCCACCACGGGCTTGGCGCCCTGGGTCGCCATGCCGGCGGCCAGCGTGACCGCGTGCTGCTCGGCAATGGCCACATCGAAGTAGCGCTGCGGGTATTCCTTGCTGAAACGCACCAGGCCCGAGCCTTCGCGCATCGCCGGGGTGATCACCAGCAGCTTGGGCTCGGCGGCGGCCATGTCGCAGACCCAGTCGCTGAAGACATCGGTGTAGGTCGGCTTCTTGGCGCCGGTCTTGGCCACCAGTCCCTTGCTTGGATCGAACGGGCCGACCGCGTGATAGCCGATCTGGTCGCCTTCGGCCAGCTCGTAGCCCTTGCCCTTGGTGGTGATCACGTGCAGCAGCTGCGGACCCTTGAGGGTCTTCAGCGTCTTGAGCGCGCCGACCAGGCCGGGCAGGTCGTGGCCATCGATGGGGCCGGTGTAATGGAAGCCCATTTCCTCGAACAGCGTGGAGGGCACGAACATGCCTTTCCAGTGTTCTTCCCAGCGCCGCACGAAGCGCGCAGTGGGGTTGTTCTTCTTGTCGCCGAGGATCTTCTTGCCGCCTTCGCGGATGGCGTTGAGCGTGCGGCTGCCGCTGGCACGGCCCAGCATCTTGGTCAACCCGCCCACCGCTTCGGAGATCGACATACGGTTGTCGTTGAGGATCACCAGCAGGTTGGGTTCCGGGTCCATGCCGCCAGCGTGGTTGAGCGCCTCGTAGACCATGCCGGCGGTCATCGCGCCATCGCCGATCACCGCAACGACCTTACGGTCGTCGCCATTGCGCTGCGCGGCGATGGCCATGCCGAGCGCGGCCGAAATCGAGGTGGACGAATGGCCCACGCCGAAGGTGTCGTAGATGCTTTCTTCGCGCTTGGGAAACGGCGCCACGCCGTCCTTCTGCTTGACCGTATGAATCTGGTCGCGACGGCCGGTGAGGATCTTGTGCGGGTAGGTCTGATGCCCGACGTCCCACACCAGCTGATCGACCGGGGTCTGATACAGGTAGTGCAGGGCGACGGTGAGTTCGATCACGCCCAGGCCCGCCGCGAAATGCCCGCCGCTTTTGCCGACCGATTCGATGAGATAGGCACGCAGCTCCTCGGCGATCGCCGCAAGCTCGGCTTCGTCGAAGCTGCGAAGATCGTCGGGGGTCTGGATGCGGGACAGACGCGGGTAGCGGGTGGAGTCGATCATCATCGTGTCAATGTTCTGAAGCTATATTGTCCTCCCCATGCGAAGGCCCGGCAAGCAAACCGGTTCAGCTGTCAGCGGGTGGTGATGGTCGGGCGCACCGTCGCTGCTGGCCTGCGCGGGCGTTGCTGCTGCCTGCGGCAATCTGCCGCACCCTGGAGGCGGTACGTTGCGTTTACCGCAGCCCGCACTCAGCAATACGCAAGTGGCGCGTCGCGGCCAGTGTTGGTGCCGCTGTTGGTGGGTCGCGCACTCGATGGGTGGGCAGGCGCGGAACGTGCTCTCGGCCGAAGCGGTGACCGCTGCTCTGTGGCGTCATCCGCGAGGGCACCGCAGCGTCGCATGCAACGCAAGCCAAGTCAGGCGAGGCTTTGATGGATGACCACCCTCGTCACGGGTGCATCAATCGCTTGCACGATGGCGCAGCATCAGTTCCAGCGGCTGGCGTCGCTAGCGTTGTTGGCGTCGTTCAGTTCGTCGTTGCGTGTGCCAGCGCAGTCAACCAGGCTTACAGCGACAGCTTCGAACGCTTCGGCAGCTGCGCGCGCAGGAAGGCCATCTGATCGGACAGGATGTTGCGGTTGGACAGGATCAGATGCTCGATCCAGCTCGGCCGATACGGCACCGCCAGCAGCGGCATGTGCGCCTGCTGTGGCGTGCGGTTGGCCTTGCGCGAGTTGCACTGGAAGCAGGCGGTGACCACGTTCTCCCAGCTGTCGCGCCCGCCCTTGGAGACCGGCATGACGTGATCGCGGGTCAGATGCGGGCGGCTGAAGTGCTGGCCGCAATACATGCACAGCTGCGAATCGCGTGCGAACAACGCGGTGTTGCTCAGGGTCGGGGTCGGGTCCAGCGCACGCGAGCGGGCGTGGCCGCGTGCAGCGATGATCGGGTGCAGCTCCAGCGTGCTGCGCTCGCCGGTCAGCCGCGAAATGCCGCCGTGGATCTGCATGCACGGCTCGCCCAGCGTCCAGGACACCGCACCGCGGGCATACAGGCAGGCCGCATCCTGCCAGTTGATCCAGTCCAGCACGCGGCCATGCGCATCGAGGGAAAGCAGGCGCAAAGTGGGAAGTTGCTGGATCGCAGCGACAGCGCTGCCCGCGACCGGGGCAGAGATGCCTCCGGGGACGATCACATCACGAGCGTGCGTGTCTGTCTCCATCGGGAAAACAGCTTATACCCGATCGTTGACAGTTTGTGTATCGCAGCGAACGCCGTTGGCGCGTGTCTTGCAACGAATGGCTCAGTGATTACTCGCTAGGCCGCGATGCCGACGTGCTGCGGGATCAATCTTCGGACGCGTCGAAGGCTTTGGTTACCCCTAGGAGCGCACCTGGGCGCGACGTCTTGTCGATCGGTACTACCTCATCGCGGCCAGGTCCGCTCCTACGACAGCAACGGAATCCCGCGATGTTTGCCTGTAGGAGCGCACCTGGGCGCGACGTCTTGTCGATCGGTACCGCCTCATCGCGGCCAGGTCCGCTCCTACGACGGCGGCAGCCCGCGATGCGGCGTGGCTCAGGCTTCGCCGAACAGCTCCGCTTCCAGCGTCATCAGCGGGGTGGCACCGCTGCGGATGGTGGCGGCATGGGTCAATGTGCGCGGCAGGATGCGGGCGAAGTAGAAGCGTGCGGTTTCGCGTTTGGCCCGCTTGAAGTCGTCGCTGTGTGCGGATGCATCCGCTGCGGCAACGCTGCGGGCCCACCAATACGCCAGCACCACGTAGCCGGAATAGAACAGATAGTCGTAGCTGGCGGCGCCCAGTTCGTCAGGATCACGTGCGGCGCGGTCCAGCACATCGCGGGTCAGCATGGCCCATTCGCTGCACTTGTCGCGCAAGGGCTTGATGAACTCGGCCAGTGCGGCGTTGCCTTCCTGCGCATTGGCGAAGGTTTCCACATCGGCAAGGAACAGCTTGAGCCCGGCGGCCTGGCTGGCGGCGGTCTTGCGGCCGATCAGATCCAGCGCCTGGATGCCGGTGGTGCCTTCGTAGATGGTGGTGATGCGGGCATCGCGGGCCAGCTGCTCCATGCCGTATTCGCGGATATAGCCGTGGCCGCCGAAGCACTGCAGCGCATGGTAAGTATTTTCGATCGACCATTCGGTCTGGCAGGCCTTGGAGATCGGGGTGAGGAAGCTCACCAGGGTCTCGGCATCGGTGCGTTCCTGTTCGCTGCCGCCGCGGTGCGACACATCGACCAGGCTGGCCGCATGCAGCGCCAGCAGACGGCTGCCTTCGGTCAGCGACTTGATGGTCAGCAGCATGCGGCGCACGTCCGGGTGCACGATGATCGGGTCGGCCGGTTTATCGGGGAATTTGGCGCCGCTGAGCGCGCGCGACTGCAGGCGCTCGCGGGTGTAGCGCAGGGCGTTCTGATAGGCGCGCTCGGACAGACCGTTGCCTTGCAGGCCCACGCTCAGGCGCGCGGTGTTCATCATCGTAAACATCGCCTGCAGGCCCTTGTGCGGCTGGCCGACGAGATAGCCCTGCGCGCCTTCGAAGTTCATCACGCAGGTCACCGAGCCCTTGATGCCCATCTTGTGCTCGATCGAGCCGCAATGCAGCGCATTACGTTCGCCCACGGTGCCGTCGCGGTCCACCTTGAACTTGGGGGTGACGAACAGCGAGATGCCCTTGGCACCGGCCGGGGCGTCGGGCAGTTTGGCCAGCACCAGATGCACGATGTTATCGGTGAGGTCGTGCTCGCCGGCGGTGATGAAGATCTTGGTGCCGGTGATGGCGTAGCTGCCATCGGCATTGGGTTCGGCGCGGGTCTTGAGCAGGCCCAGGTCGGTGCCGCAATGCGGCTCGGTCAGGCACATGGTGCCTGTCCAGCGGCCGTCGGTCAGCGGCTTGAGAAACGCCTCCTGCTGCCAAGCCTCGCCGTGCTGACGCAGCGCTTCGCTGGCGCCGTGCGAGAGCAGCGGGAAGTTGCCCCAGGCCAGGTTGGCCGAGTTGATCATTTCGCTCAGCGGCACGCCCAGGGTGTGCGGCATGCCCTGGCCACCGAACTCCGGCTCGGAAGTCAGCCCGTTCCAGCCGCCTGCCACGAACTGGTCGTACGCCGCGCGGAAGCCGGGCGGGGTGGTGACCGCGTGGGTGCTCTTGTCGAACGCGCAGCCGATTTCATCGCCGACGCTGTTGAGCGGCGCCAGCACCTGGGTGGTGAAGCGGCCGGCTTCTTCGAGCACCGCGTCGATGATGTCGGCGCTGGCGTCGCCATAGCCGAGCCGGGCGAACAAGGCTTCGGCACCGAGCACGTCGTGCAGGGCGAAGCGGAAGTCGGTCAGTGGGGCGCTGTAGCTGCTCATGCGGAATCCTTACGAAAGACGGTGCGGGAGGCGTGCGCGTCAGCGCAGCACGCCGTTGAGGCCGGGGGCCGGGCTGAGCGTGTTGCGCGATTCGACCGCGAACTCGCGTTGTTTCTTGTCCTGCGGGGTGGCCCAGACCGTGCCCTTGAGCGAGTACGGCAGCGAGCGGCCGCTGGCGAGCACATCGGCCACGGTGATGCGGCCCAGGGAGGTGGGTTGCAGGGTGACGGTCACCACGTCGGCGGTTTCCGGGCCGATCGAGATCCCCACCGCCCGGTCGAGCTTGCCGGCGACCTGTTCGCCGGCAGAAATTTCCAGCGCCACACGCTCGAACTGCATCGGGATGCTGCTGTAGTTCTGCAGGCGCAGGTCCACCGACCAGGAGCCGTCGGCACGCACGGTGAGCTGCTGGATGCTGGCCGCCGGCTCGGACACGCGGCGGACCGCGCCACCGCAGGCGCTCAGCAGCAGGCCGCAGGCTAGCGACACGATCAGAAGGCGATAGGCACGCATGGAAGTGAGTCCTTGGCGGATGTGAGGCGGCGCCAAGAATACTACGCAGTACGGATGCCGCCTTGCCGCCGGCGTGGACGCTGCGCTGCCGGTCAGCCGGCGCCCTAGCTCATAGCAAGCCAGCTCACAGCAAGCCAGCTCACAGCAAAGGCGCTGCAACGATCAGTGGCGACAGGTCGTAGCCCATCTGCGCGGCCTGCGCCTTGAGCTGCTCGAACTGCGCGCGCGGCATCTGTGGCGAGCGCGACAGGATCCACAGGTAGTTACGATCCGGCTCGCCGACCACCGCCCATTGATAATCCGGGTCGAGCGCGATCACCCAATAGTCGGCCCATACCAGCGGCAACCAGCTCAACCATTCGGGCGCAAAGCGCACCTGCAACTGTCCGGCGTGGCCATCCACCGGTTTCGCCACGCCCTCGGCCTGGGTCAGGCTGCCATCGGCGGTACGGCAGCCATTGCGCACGCCGATCAGGCCGTCGTCGCGCAAGGTGTAGCTGGCGGTGATGTCGCTGCGGCACTTCTTCTGGAACGAGACCGGCAGGTGCGCGATTTCATGCCATTGCCCGGCATAGCGCGAGATGTCCAGTTGCGTCACTGCACGCACCGGTTGCTGCGCAACCGCCGTCAGTGGCAGCAGGACAAGCGACAGCAGCAGGCGGGGCAGGCGCATGACGATCTCCGGTTGACGCGGGCAGGCTAGGCCATCGCCCCTGCCGCGCGGCGTGAACCTGCGCAAGAAACGCAGGCTCCGACGCAGCGCTGCAACAAAGTTCGTCACAACGCTTGCCCAAACTGCGCCTGCTCGCTATGATGCGCGTCCTCGCAACGCTGGCAACAGTGTTGGGTTAGTGGCCGAGTAGCTCAGTTGGTAGAGCAGGGGATTGAAAATCCCCGTGTCGGCGGTTCGATTCCGTCCTCGGCCACCATTTCTTCAGTCTCGCAGCGCAAGTGGGTTGTACCTTCGCGCTGCCGATCACCGCAACACCTCCCTTCGATCTGATTTGCTCTGCAGCTGCCGACTGCCTGACGTTTTGCTGCGTCGGTCGCTTGCTGTTTTGACGCTTTGCGATGCGAAATGCCGGCATGGATTTCTAGCCTCTTTTCCTCATCGTATAGAACAGGCGCTGTGGATGCGCAGTGCGGCCCGCACTGCGTTTCCACGTGATCTTCAACTCTGCGTGGCGATACTGCGCGCATGACGCACAAGACACTTCGACGCACATTGATCCACGGCTATTGCGGCGAGTTCCGCGTGGAGACGATGGAAAGTCAGGCGCCCGGCCAGACGCGCTGGCTGTCGACCGCATTCGTCTATCACCGCGACCGTGCGGCACCGATCGCCACCATCGAAGGAGCGGGCGAGGGCGACTATCGCGGCGACGCGCGCGAGCAGGCATTGCGGGTGGGGTCCTGTCTGGCGGATTTTCTCGACCCGAAGGAATATCGCGTCTGAGAACGGGATGGTCAGTAGCGCGCCGGCAACAGACGTATTGATGCCTGCCTGCCGGCTGATTGCGTCGCCCGTGGCGTCACAAGCCGCTAGAGCAGCACCCTGCAATGCAGGTGGGTCTCCTGCCCTTTACGCAGGATGCGGAAGCTGTGGCGGCAGCACAGCCTTGCCAGTTGTTGGGCAGCGTAGCCGCCGGGGAGCATCTGCGGTTGCGCTACTGCAGCCACGCCACTGGCTGCATCCTGCAATTGATTCAAGGCGTGATGACCGCTATTAGCGGTTATGTACTGAAAAGCGTGGAATTGAGAAGCGGGCAATCACTTGGTCAACCCGGCGGCGACCAGTCCGCGCAGCACCAGACCACGGCCGCCATCGCTCAGGTCCGCCGCATCGATCGCAAGCGGCACATCAGGCACGACGCCGATGGACTGGGTTGCGAACGGATGCGTTCGGCTTGGGTGAAAACCGTCTGCCGCGACGCGATCGACGAGCGTCGCTTCGTCCATCTCGCCAGCGCGCAGCTCTTCGGTCGGATCGAAGATGTAGAAGTTTTCGCTGACAAGCGCGCGATATCCGGAATCGCCCAACGCAACACCCTGGCTTTGCGAATCCCGGCCGCCGCCTGCACCGATGGTGCGCTCGCCCATGATCGTGGCGCCGCTGGCCCACAGGTAGGTGGCCAGCAATTCGCCTGCCGATCGGGTGCCTGCATCCACCAACACAAGGAGCGGCTTGTGCGACGCGACGCTGCCGCAGCTGGCATCGTCCTGCAGCGCTTCAAGACGCACGATTCCCGGCGTTCCCGACGCGCTCATCTCGTAGGTTTTCACCGGCTTGCGTCCGATCAGTGCCCAGGCGAATCCGCGCACTTCGCGTGCGAATCCACCCATGTTGCCGCGCAAGTCGATGAGCATGACATCCGAGCGCGCTGCAATGGCATCGTAGCGACCGATCAACTCCCGGGTCACCGCACAGAACCCCGCCAACGTGGGCGCGTCCGGGTTATTTGCCTGTGGCGTTGCGGCCTCGCTGGCTTCCGCCGCCGTCGTGAAGGCGGCGTTGTACTGCGGCGCAAACGCGCCCAGGCGAATGCTTCCCACCCGTGTGCTTCCGACCTGCACAACCTCGGGCAGATCAGGCGCGTCGACTGCGGATGCGAGCGTGCGCGCAAGCTCCTGGGTCATGGGCTGATAGGGCAGCGCGACCTGGCGCGGTGCCTGCGCGGACCTCTGCACGCGCAGGGCAACTGTCTTGCCGGCACCGGCCACCTGATGCGCCGCCGGCGTGCCGAGTGCGAGCGACAAGGCAGCTTCCGCTTGTCGCGCGCGCGTGTTGCCGCCGAACGTCAGCTCTGCTGCGTTTTTCAGCCATGCCGAGGTGGGTGTGCCGTCGATTTGCAGCACCTTGTCGCCTTGCGCGAGGCCGGTGATGCGCGCATCGAGGATGCGCCATACGATCATCTGACCATCGCTTGAGGTTCTGAACAGAACGCCCAAGGTTTCTGTCTTGCCGGCCTTCGCCCCGGCGAGCGCGACGTGCTGATCCGCGAGGCCGACAAGCCGTCGCGAAACATCGCTGGCTGTGGTTTCGGGCGCAAGGCTGGCGCTTGTCGCCCACGCCTCATCGCTGCCTTGCACATCTTCTGGATGCGTGGCGCGGTAGCGCTCGACGTACTTCAACGACGGGTAGTGGGCACGCAGATACGCATCGAGTTCTTCGGCCGACGCTGCGACGCAAAGCAAGCATGTCGAGAGTGCGAGACAGGCGATGAGTCGTTTCATGAAGTTCCTGACGTACGGTGCACGGCTGTTGCCGGGTGAGGTGAAACCCGCTTGGCGCGCCTGCCGCCCGGCTTCGCTCGCGTCGATGATAAGACGCTGTTGCATGCTGGAGGGGTACTATCCGGCACTGTGACCTCTGGCGCGCGATGTCGGAGGCATCCACGCAGCAACGTCTTGCAAGCATGCGGCTGAGCGCTGTCGTGCGGGAGTTGTGGCCGTCGGTGGCGTGGTAGGTCGGCGTGACGGTCCGGTCCTGCGCGGTATCGAGATCGGCATCGTCGAGCGTGTGCTCGAACCGCATGCCATCGCGCGCAAAGGATTGCCGGCTATGCTTGCGCGCTCGATGCAGACCAGATGAGGGAACGGCCATGACAATGCGATGCTGGTGGTTGACGGTGGTAATGACAATCGCGCTGCCGGCTGGCGCCGCCACGTTGCCCGCGGGCGCTGCCAAATTGGTACCTGCCGGGCAGTCGGTCATTGCTGTCGCCAGTACGGATTTGACTGGCGATGGCCGGCAGGATTATGTCGTTGCGTTGCGTGCATCCGCAGAAGAGACGCTGCATGCGAATGGCCACGCAGCGCCAGCGCGCACCTTGTTGGTTCTGGTGACGAATGCGGACGGGAGCGTTGTCGAGGCCGCGCGCAACACGCGGGTGATCTTCAAGGCCGACGAGGGCGGGCAGTGCGATCCGTTTCTGGATGGCGAACAAGGCCTGGTGACCAAGGGCGCCTACTTCACTGTGCAAAATGGCGTGGCCTGCGGCCAGCACTGGACCGACTACATCACCTTCCGCTACGACCGCACACGCTGCGCATTCCTGTTCCACAAGCGCGTGATCGAAGCCTGGGAACTGAATACCGACGACACGCCCGACGCCGATGCGCTGCGCCTGAGCGAGCACAAGGAGATCAACGCCGATCCGCGCAAGCCGGTGCTGTTGTCCGACTACACGCCTGCGCCGTAAGGGCGTGGTGCCCTCACGCGTCTGCCGGCCACCAGTTGTCCATATTGCGGCGATAGACGAACAGCCGCGGCGCCTTGGCCACCTGCGCCGAGGCCTGGCGCTCGCCGGCGATCAGCGAAAACCCGATATCGGCCAGCATGCGCGAAAGCGCGTTGGCGTTGCCGCGGCCAGGGTCGCTGATCACGATCTCGCACGAGGGCTTGGCCAGCCCCGGGATCAACTTGGCCAGCATGGTGGCGTGGCGGGTTTCGTAGAGCACGTCGCTGGCGATGATCATGTCGAACTGGCCCATGTTCGGTGCGCCCGCGTCCCAGTCGAGCCGGCGATACGGCACCGAGTCCAGTGCGTTGAGCGCGGCGTTGTACGCCAGAAATACCTCTGCCAGTGGATGGTGATCGCTGGCCACCACGTCTGCGCCGCGTTTGCGTAACACCAGACTCGCCAGGCCCAGGCCGCAGCCGAGCTCGAGAATGCGCTTGCCTTCCACCGGACGTGTGGCCATCGCTTCGGCCAGCAACTGGCCTGCCGGCCACACCTGGCCGAACAGACTCCACTGCGCCGAAGAAATGCCGGCGTCGGCCGCCGCATCGTCGGGGTCGGCGAATTGCTGCTTGTCCGCCAACGCGCGGATGACGTAGGTCTGCTGCCCGAAGGTCAATTCGTGAATCTGGGTCTGATAGCCCGTCATGGTGGCGTCGCATGGTCGCCAGGCGCGTACGCCGGCGTGGGAAAAGGTGCGCGCGACGCAACCGACACGGCGGGACGACGGCGCAAGAGCTGCAAACTGCCCGGGCATGCTACGGCAAAACAGCGCGGGCGCGTGGCCGTCTCGGCCGGCACCAGCGCGCTGCATCAAGCCGCTGCCGCTGCGCGCGATGCGCGGCTACGCAGAGCCACTGTATTTGGTTGCATCGACGCACGCAGTCGTACCGGAATGGCTCATCGATGTGAGGAATTAACTCACTTCGCCCAAATAGACTGTGCCCACGGAAATGGCCCGCGGAGAACATCACTTGAACGATACCCGTCACGGAGAGCTACGGGCGCCTCATATCGGCGAATCTCGCAGCCTGCCTGTGGAGAAGCATCGCTCGGATATCTTTTTTGCCGCCGTGGAAACCACGCGGATGCCGATGACGGTCACCGACCCGCACCTGCCCGACAACCCGATCGTATTCGCCAACCGTGCGTTCCTGGAAATGACCGGGTATTCGGCCGAGGAGATCATCGGCAACAACTGCCGTTTTCTGCAGGGCCCGGAGACCGATCCGGCCAGCGTGCAGGACGTGCGCGCGTCCATCGAGCAACGCCGCGAATTCGCCACCGAGATGCTGAATTACCGCAAGGACGGCTCGTCGTTCTGGAATGCGTTGTTCGTCTCGCCGGTCTTCGACGACCAGGGCAACCTGGTGTATTTCTTTGGCTCGCAGCTGGACGTGAGCCGTCGTCGCGATGCCGAGGATGCCTTGCGCCAGGCGCAGAAGATGGAAGCGCTGGGGCAGTTGACCGGCGGTATCGCGCACGATTTCAATAATTTGCTGCAGGTGATGTCCGGACATCTGGAAGTGATCCAGATGATTGCGTCCAAGGCCGGCGGCAACGCCGAGCGCATCGCCTTCAGCGCCGAACATGCCGCAACCGCCGCGGCCAAGGCGGCCACCTTGACCCAGCAACTGCTGGCGTTTTCGCGCAAGCAGAAATTGCGTGGCCGGGTGGTCAATCTCAACGGTCTGGTGTCGGGCATGAACAACATGGCCGAGCGCGCGCTCGGTGGCGGCATCAGCCTGCGGCAGTCGCTGGAAGACGGGCTGTGGAACTGCCAGATCGACACCACCCAGGCCGAAGTGGCGCTGTTGAACGTGCTGATCAATGCGCGCGATGCGATGGCGCAGTCCGACCGCAAAGAGGTCACCGTGCAGACCCGGAATGTGGAGATCACCAGCCACGATCTGGCCATGCACCACCAGCTGGTACCGGGCCGCTATTTGAGCATTGCCGTCAGCGACACCGGCTCGGGCATGCCGCCGGAGGTGGCTAGCCGCGTCATGGAGCCGTTCTTCACCACCAAGGACGAGGGGCAGGGCACGGGGCTGGGGTTGTCGATGGTGTACGGCTTCGTCAAACAGTCCGGCGGCACCGTGCGCATCTACAGCGAAGTGGGCGAAGGCACCACGGTGCGGTTGTATTTCCCCGCATCCAGCGAGTTCGAGAACGATCTGCAGGCCGTCAAGAGCCGTGCCATCGACAAGGGCGGCAACGAGACCATCCTGGTGGTGGAAGACAAGCAGGACGTGGCGGTGGTCGCCAAGATGTTCCTGGAAAACGCCGGTTATCGCATCTTGTCGGCAGCGAGCGGGCGCGAGGCGATCGAGTTGCTGGAACAGCACCCGGAGGTGGATGCGCTGTTTACCGACTTGATCATGCCCGGTGGCATGAACGGAGTGATGCTGGCACGCGAAGCGCGCCGCATGCTGCCCAAGATCAAGGTGCTGCTCACCACCGGCTATGCCGATGCCAGCATCCAGCGCACCGATGTCGGCGGCGCGGAATTCGACGTGGTCAACAAGCCGTACACGCAAAAGGAATTGCTCAAGCGCATCCGCATGTTGCTGGATGGGCCGACCGGCGTGGGCTAAGCAGGTTGTCGTGCCCGGTGACACGCTACCGCTCTGCGGTGGCGTCGCCCATGCGCGGTTGGGAGTGGCGATTGGCTGCTGCTTGAAGACTGCGATGATCTTGTAGCGCCACCGTGGAAACACCGGCGGCGTCAATAACCGTGCCTTGGGTCGCGGGCGCGGATGCACCCAAGCGTGGGCGTGGTTTGTACTGCGGATAACCGGCGATGCAGCCGCAGCGGCGAGCGGTGCGATCAGCGATGCTGATCAGATTCAGCGCGCCGTCGATACAGCAGGTGTAGACGCATGCCAAGCAGCATCGCCAACACGAACACCAGACTGGACGGTTGTAACGCAGCCGCGCCCAGCAGTGCGGGCGCCGGGCAGAGCCCGACCAGCCCCCAGCCGATGCCAAACAATGCGCTGCCCCACAGCAGTGGGCCGTCGATCTGCCGTTGGGTGGGGAGCTGCAGCGATGCCCCGCGCAGTGTTCGGCCACGCCGACGCGCCCACCAGAAAGCGGGCGCTGCCACACCGATGGCGCCGAGCATGACCAACGCAAGCGATGGGTCCCAGCGGCCGGCGACATCGAGAAAGCCCAGCACCTTGGCCGGATTGGCCATCCCTGAGAGCAATAGACCGGCACCGAAGATCAGCCCGGCGATCGCGCTGCTGAAAACCCGATTCACGAAACGCCCCGTAACTTAGTGAGCAAGGCATGCGTGGCGATCGCCACGCCCATGAACACGGCGGTGGCGACCAGCGAGCGGCGTGCGCCCCGCGCGATGCCGCACACCCCATGGCCGCTGGTACAGCCGCCGCCCAGGCGCGCGCCAAATCCCACCAGCAAGCCTGCGCCGAGCAACAGCCCCCATGTCGCCTGCGGCTGCATGGAAGGCAGCGGCCGCACGATGGCCCACAGCGGCACGGCACTGAGCAACCCGAGCACAAACGCACCCCGCCAGTTGCGTTCATCGCGGCCCTGGCGTTGCATCAGGCCGCCGACGATGCCGCTGACACCGGCGATACGTCCTTCGAATACCAGGAGCCACGCGGCAGCAAGGCCGATCAAGCTGCCGCCGGCCAACGCACTGAGCGGGGTGAAGTTGCTCCAGTCCACGGCCATGTCAGTTTGGCTCCGCGGCGCCGCAGACGCTGGCATACAGGGCCTGCATCACCGCCAGCACGTCGGCGCTGGCGAGTTGGTAGTAGATGTATTTGCCGGCGCGGCGGGTACTGACCAGGCCTTCGTCGCGCAGCACGCCCAGTTGTTGCGACAGCGTGGGTTGCACGATGGCCGTGGCTGCCTGCAGCTCGCCGACATTGCGCTCGCCTTGGGCCAGCTGGCAGAGCAGCAGCAGGCGATCTTCGTTGGCCATGGTCTTGAGCAGGGCACAGGCGCGCCCGGCCGACGCACGCAGGCGCTGCATGCTGTCGGGATCGGCGTGGAAGCGTGGTAGTGCGGGCGTGGCGTGGGTCGGCATGCCATTCAATCTACTTAAAAATATAATGTCTTGCAATAGAGTGTTAGGGTCTGACGGGGTCGCAGGCTGCGTTTCAGAGTCCCGAAACCCCGAGGTATCGGACCACCAGAGGTCGGCAATGCATGCAGGAAGCGCCTGAACCGCCGGTTGGCACGCGCGCGGCGCAACGGGCGAACGACCTTTGGCACCTCGGTCCCGGGGGCTTGGAGCGGCTCGCACAACGTCGCGGGCAGTCGTCAGGCCGGTGTGGACGACGCGCAGGAGCTGCGATGGACGCGTGGGACATGCCGCACTGCGCACTGGGTGCGCCCGCTTGGCGGTGAGCGCAGGCGTGTTGCTAGCTACTCTTGGATACCTGAAGCAGCGCGCTGCACGACGCAATGCCTAACGCGGACGCCTCAGCGTGCGTGCGACGAATGCGCCGCAAGGCGCACCTCGCGATGTCGCCAGTCGGTGACATCGCCCGCTGCCTCAAGCCGACCGCTGCGAACAAGGCGGGCAATGCGTTGCGCAACGTGGTCGGCCGCGTCCTCGACGTCGGCCAATTTCAACTGCGGGTCAGTGAGCGCTCTGGCAATGATCATCGCGACCTTGTGCCACTGCGCGTCGACAGCGTCGGTGATGAACGCATCGATCGCGTGCAGTTCAATGCTGGATGGGCCAGTGCGTGTCATCGCGAATCACCGCTGCAGATGTCCGGAGCATCGCCGCAGGATGCGTGATCCCGCATTGCGGCGATCGACTCCCGACATCACTGCCAATCTCCAATTCCCAATTCCCAATCTCGGAACCAGCTACTCCTCGCCAAGCGGCGCCACATAGCCTTCGGGTTTGTCGGCATTGCGCTCGAACAGGAACTTCTGCAGCTCGGTTTCGAGAAAGGCGCGATGCTTTGGGTCGCGCGGCGAGAGCCGGTTTTCGTTGATCAGCATGGTCTGGTGCGCCAGCCATGCCTGCCACGCGGTCTTGCCGATCTGCGCGAAGATGCGCTGGCCGAGTTCGCCGGGATACGGCACAAAATCCAGGCCGTCGGTGTCGCATTGCTGGTACTGGCAGAACACGGTGCGGGACATGCGAATTCCTTTGAGGCGTGCTTAAGAGTAGCTAACAAAACTGCTGTGAAGCGGCCAGGCGGGCGCGGCCGGTGCTCGGTGCGGCATGTACCATCTCGTACACTCCGGCTCCTCCGCGCCGCCCACACCCACCTGACGAGCGCTCGCTACGTTTTGTTAGCCACTCTAAAGCGTGTCGAGCAACTTGCGGATCGGCGCCGGCAGGCCCAGCGAGCCGAGATCGGCGCGGGCGACCCAGCGCAGCTCGTCATTGTCGCGCACCGCCGCGCGCAGTGCGACCTTGCGCAAGCGCAACGGCTGCAGATGCAGGCGGTAATGGCTGAAGGTGTGCACGATTGGCGCCATCTCGTCGGCGCGTTCGTAGTCGCCATCCAGGTGCGTGGCGAACCAGGCGCGCATGCCGCTGTCGGTGTCGGCCTGCGGCAGCGTCCATAGCGAGGCCCAGATGCCGGTGGGCGGGCGGCGCTGCAGCAAGATCTCGCCGTGCGCGTTTTCCAGCAGCAGGGCGGTCGCTTCGCGCTCGGGCAGCACCTTGCCCGGTTTGGGCGTAGGCAGCGCCTCCACCAGACCCTCGCGGCGGGCAACGCAGGCATCCTGCAACGGGCACAACACACAGGCCGGCTTGGCACGCGTGCACAGCGTGGCGCCGAAGTCCATCTGCGCTTGCGTGTAGTCGGCCAGGCGGCCGTCGGGGACCTGCGCAACATGCGTGGTCGCCAGCTGCCACAGCTGCTTTTCGACCGCCGGCAGGCCGGGGTAGCCGGCAATGCCGTGGAAGCGTGTCATGACGCGTTTGACGTTGCCATCCATGATGGGAAAGCGGTCGTTCCACGCCTGACTCAGGATCGCACCGGCGGTGCTGCGGCCGATACCGGGCAGCGCGAGCAATGCATCGAAGTCGCGCGGCAACTCGCCAGCGTGCAAGGCGACGCACTGTTTGGCGGCGGCATGCAGATTGCGCGCCCGTGCGTAGTAGCCCAGCCCGGCCCAGTGCGCCATGACCGTGTCGTTGTCGGCTGCTGCCAGATCGGCAAGGGTCGGAAAACGCGCAACGAACTTCTGGAAGTACGGAATGACCACCGCAACCTGGGTCTGCTGCAACATGATTTCCGACAACCAGACGCGATACGGCGCGCGTGGATGTTGCCAGGGCAGATCGTGGCGCCCGTGGCCGTCGAACCAGTGCAGCAACGGGGCGACGAAAGCGTCAGCGGATGAAGCGGCGAGATCTGCGGGCATGAGGTCTGCTGGCAAAGGGAGGCGATGAACGGCAATGGGGTCAGGACGGACACCGGGACGACCGTACGCTGTGGTGGGGCCCGATCACTGCAGCGGAAACGCAAGTCCGACCAGGCATTGTTCGCAGAAGAAGCCTTCATCGCCAGGCCAGTGCGGTTCTGCGGGTGCATGGTAAGCAACCACCGGTGCATCGACGCGGGCTTGTGCGCGTAACGTCGCAGGCAAGGGCTGGGCGAATTCCAGCACCTGTTTGGCGCGCGACCAGCCGTGCGACACCTGCTGCACCGTGCAACCTGCCTGCAGTGCCTGTGCGCACAGTGCTTGCAGATGCGGGCAGGGGTCTTCCAACTCAGCTGCCCAGCGCTTCCGGGAGCAGGGCATCGACGAAGGCGACCGGGTCGAACACGCGCAGATCTTCCGGGCGTTCGCCGATGCCGGCAAAACGGATCGGAATATTGAACTCGCGCGCCAGCGCGAACACCACGCCGCCCTTGGCGGTGCCATCGAGCTTGGTCACCACCAGGCCGGTGACGCCGACTGCCGCATGGAACTGACGCAGCTGCGAAATGGCGTTCTGGCCGGTGGTGCCGTCGATCACCATCAGCACTTCGTGCGGCGCGGCGGCGTCGATCTTGCCGAGGACGCGGCGGATCTTGCCCAGCTCGTTCATCAGGCCGGTCTGGGTGTGCAGGCGGCCGGCGGTGTCGGCGATCAAGACATCGGTGCCGCGTGCCTTGGCCGCCTGCAGGGCGTCGAATGCCACCGAGGCGGCATCGGCGTTTTGCCCCTGCGCGATCACCGCCACGCCATTGCGATCGCCCCAGGCCTGCAACTGCGCCACGGCAGCGGCGCGGAAGGTGTCGCCGGCGGCCAGCATCAGGCTGTTGCCTTCGTCCTTGAAGCGCTTGGCCAGCTTGCCGATTGTGGTGGTCTTGCCAACGCCGTTGACGCCGACGGTGAGCACCACGAACGGTTTGACCGAGCGGTCGATCACCAGCGGTTTGGACACCGGCTGCAGCAACGCGATGAGATCGGCGCGCAGGGCCTTGAACATGGCCTGGGCATCGGCGAATTCGCGCGACTTCATGCGCTTGCGCAGGCCTTCGATCAAGGCGGTGGTGGCGCCGATGCCGACATCGGCGGTGATCAGCGCGGTTTCGATCTCGTCGAGCAGATCGTCATCGAGCTTGGGGTTGCGCGAAAACAGGCCGCCGAAGCTGCGTGCAAAGGTGCTGTTGCGCAGCCGCTCGCGCCAACCCGGCTTGCCGGCCGGTGCGGCAGGCAGCGCGTCGTGCTGGCCGACGATGCTGTCGGTGTCCTGCGTCGCTGGCGCCGGGCTGCTGACGATGGCCGGTGCGGTCACCAGCGGTGTGGCGCTTGAGTCAGGGGCTGCGGCAGGCGGCGTGGACGCGATGGGTGTTGCGGCGGGCGGCACGACCACAGGCGGAGCCGCGACCGGCGGGGCGGCAGCGGGTGCCGCAACAACAGGAGCCGCAACAACCGGTGCTGAGACCAAGGGTGCGGTGCTCGGCGCCAGCGCTGCAGGTTGCGCCGGGGCAGCGACAGGCGGCGTTGGTGCAGACTGCGGCTGCACAACGACAGGCACCACTACCACCGGGGTCGGCGCGGCGGGCGCGGTGGCCGGTGCCGGGTCCGGCAACGCCTGCAGGGCAGACGGCGCAGGAGGTGTGGGCGCGGCGGGCGCGCTCGGCACAGCGGCAATGCTCTGCGCCTGGCCGGTGCGGGTGGCGATATCGCGTGCAAGCGCCTCAGCCGGTGTTGCTGGCGCGGTGGTTTCGGCTATCGGTGCAGGCGCGACCGCCGGCGCGGCGGCAGGCACTGTGCCGGACTGCGCAGGCGGGATGGCCTCGATCGGCGATGCGGGCGTGGCGGCCGATGGCGCAGTGGGGAATGCGGCTGCCAGTTCTTCCAGGCTATAGCGCGAGGTCCGCGAGCTGTCGGGCGTGGTGGGCTTGTTGCGGCGGAAAAAGCTGGCCATTGGCAACGCAGTAGGGGAAACCCGGAATTCTATCATCCGGGTCCCGGCTCACCTTGACGCGCCCTTCAGCGCCGCCCTGTTTCAAGGGGACCAAAATGCACCGCGGCGGGGTGCTCAATCCTGCCGAATTCTGCATTTGTGCCAGCTGTGTGTCAGCACCCGATTACAGCCTGCAACCGGCGCTCTTACAACTGGCCCTTGAGCGCGCGGTAATCGCGCGGTGTCATGCCGACGGTGGCCTTGAACTGGCGGGCGAATGCGCTCTGGTCGGCAAATCCGCAGCGTTGGCCGATGCTGGCGATGCTGTCGTCGCCGTACAGCAGGCGCATGGCCGATTCGATGCGTAGCTTGGTCAGCAGCTGCTGCGGGGTGACCTGGAACACGCGACGGAAGTGCCGCTCCAGCTGCGCCACCGAGAGCCCGGCCAGGTCGGCCAGCGCCTGCACGCGCAGGTTGTCGCCGAAGTTGGCCTGCATGTGTTCCATCACCTGGCTCAGGCGCTCGTAGGCCGAATGCCGGCTATCGGGCTGGCCCAGATCGCGCGAAATTCCCACCACGCCAATGACTTCGTTGGCCTCGCACAGCGGGCGTTTGAAGGTCAGGCACCAGCCGGGCAAGCGGTTGGGATACAGATGCACTTCGAGCTGGTTGTCGATCAACTCGCCCAGCAGCACGCGACGGTCCTGCATCATGTAACTGCCGCCCAGCGGCAACGGAAACACTTCCAGCGGCGAACGGCCGATGATCTCGCTGCGCAGCTTGCGCCCGAGCCGGCGCACCAGGGTGAGGTTGCAGTGGGTGTAGCGGCCCTCGCTGTCCTTGATGAAGAACACCACGTCCGGCAGTGCATCGAACAGCGTCTGCATTTCCAGCGCGGGAAGGTTGAGGTCCATCAGGGTCATGATAGCGGTCACGATTTGACGGCTGCACGGTGGTGCAACCCAGGCTTGATCCTAGCGTAAACGCATGGCTGTGAATCAGGTTGGCGATTGTGCAGATTTCCGCATTTTCACTTCGCATTGAACGCTAGTCGTCGAAGGGTCGGCAATGGGAGCATAAGCCATGCACACCATCGACGTCATCGACTCCCATACAGCCGGCGAACCCACCCGCGTGGTCCTGGCCGGCTTCCCCGATCTGGGCGATGGCGACCTGGCGCAGTGCCGCGAGCGCTTCCGCCAGGACTTCGACCACTGGCGCAGCGCGATCGCCTGCGAGCCGCGCGGTTCGGACACCATGGTGGGCGCGTTGCTGCTGCCGGCGCGCGACCCTTCCGCCTGCACCGGAGTGATCTTCTTCAACAACGTTGGCTATCTGGGTATGTGCGGCCACGGCACCATCGGGGTGGTACGCACGCTGGCCGAGCTGGGGCGTATTGCGCCCGGCCAGCACCGCATCGAAACCCCGGTCGGCACCGTGGGCGTGGAACTTGCCGAAGACGGCACGGTGTCGGTGGACAACGTCGAGAGCTATCGCGCGGCCGCCGGTGTGGAAGTGGACGTGCCGGGCCATGGCCGGGTGCGTGGCGATGTGGCCTGGGGCGGCAACTGGTTTTTCATCACCGAGCAGTCGCCGTGCGCGCTCGATCTGGCGCACCAGCGCGAGCTCACCGCCTACACCGAGGCGATCCGGTTGGCGCTGGAAGCGGCCGGGATTACTGGTGAGGCGGGTGGTGACATCGACCATATCGAAGTCAATGGCGCCGCCCCCGATGGCAGCGGCGTGGCGCGCAATTTCGTGCTGTGCCCCGGGCTGGCCTATGACCGCTCGCCTTGCGGCACCGGCACCAGCGCCAAGCTGGCCTGCCTGGCCGCAGACGGCAAGCTGGGCGAAGGCGAGCGCTGGGTGCAGCAAGGCATTCTGGGCAGCGCGTTCGAGGGCAGCTACCGCCTGAGCGGGCGCGGCATTGCGCCGCGCATCAGCGGGCAGGCGTTCATCACCGCGCGGTCGCAGTTGATCATCGACCCGGCCGACCCATTCGCCTGGGGCATCGTGGCCTGATGCAAGTGTCGCCGCCCGCGCCGGATGCTGCGTTGGCTGCGCCGTCGAGCGGTTCGGCTGCGGCGTTGCTGCATGGCGATGCCAATGCGGAGTCCAACTCCGCTGCCGCCTCCACGCGGCGCAGTTACGACCTGATCGTGATCGGCGCCGGCATCGTCGGTGCCGCCTGTGCGGAAGCTGCGGCAGCCGAGGGTTTGCGTGTGGCGATCGTCGAGCCGGGGCCGATTGGCGGTGGTTCGACCGCAGCGGCGATGGGACACCTGGTGGCGATGGACGACGACCCGGCCGAGCTGGCGTTATCGGCGTATTCGCTGCGCTTGTGGGAGCGCTTCGCGCAATTGAGCGAGGCCGAGTTCAGTCGCTGCGGCACGCTGTGGGTGGCACGCGATGCGCGCGAACTGGCGGCGGTGCCGGCCAAGATCGCGCGGCTGGCAGCGGCCGATCTGCACGCAGAAGCCATCGATGCGCAACAGTTGTATGCCCTGGAACCGCAGCTGGTGCCCGGGCTGGCCGGTGGCATGCGGGTGCCCAACGAAGCGGTGGTGTATCCGCCGCGGGTGGCGCGGCATCTGGTAAGCCTGGCCTGCAAGGCCGGTGCGCAGCTGTTTGCCGGCCGTCGGGTAACCCAACTGCAAACGCAGGGCGTGCGTCTGGACGATGGCCAGCTGCTGTCCGGGCCGGTGCTGGTCGCCAGCGGTGTGGCCCTGCCGCAGTTGCTGCCCGAGCTGGCGCTACGCCCGCGCAAGGGCCATCTGGTCATCACCGACCGGCATCCCGGCCTGATCCGGCATCAATTGCTGGAGTTGGGCTATGCCGATTCGGCGCATGGCGCCGACGACACCAGCGTGGCCTTCAATGTGCAGCCACGGCCGACCGGGCAGATTCTGATCGGCTCGTCGCGGCAGTTCGGCGAACACGACCGCGCGCTGTCGATGCCGGTGCTGCAGCGGATGTTGCAGCGGGCATTTGCGTATCTGCCGGTGTTGCGCGAGCTGCAGGCGATCCGGGTATGGACCGGCCTGCGTCCGGCCACCCCGGACGGGCGCCCGTATCTTGGGGCGGTGCCCGGCCGGGCCGATGTGTGGGTGGCAGCGGGGCATGAAGGGCTGGGGGTCACCACGGCGCTGGGGAGCGCACGGGTGATCGTGGACAGCCTGCTCGGGCGCACGCCGGCCATCGACCCGGCGCCGTACGCACCGGCGCGCGCGGTGCAGGGCGCCGCGGCATGAGCGCCACGGTTCGCCTGTACGTGGATGCGCAACCGGTGGACGTGCCGGCCGGCGCCAGTGTGGCGGCAGCGGTGGCGCAGGCCACGCTGCAATTTCGCCAGTCCAGCAGCGGCCAGCCGCGGGCACCGTTATGCGGCATGGGCGTGTGTTTCGAATGCCGCGTGCGCATCGACGGCATTGCGCAGCAACGCGCATGCCTGGTGGATGCGCGTGACGGCATGCAGGTGCGCACCGATGGCTGAGCGCGTGCTGCATTTCGATGTGCTGGTGATCGGTGCCGGCCCGGCCGGACTGGCTGCCGCGCAGGCGGCCGCTGGCCATGGCGCACGCGTGGGCGTGGTGGACATGCAGCCGCGTGCGGGCGGGCAGGTGTGGCGTAGCGACGTGCAGTACGGTGCGCCGGCCGATGCGCGCGCGCTGCTGCGGCAGGCGCAGGGCAATGCCGCGATCAGCCTGCTGACGCGCACGCAGATCTTGCTGGCCCAGCCGGGCTGGCTGCTGGCCGATGGCGCGGACGGCACCCTGCAACTGCATTACGCCGCGCTGGTACTGGCCACCGGCGCGCGCGAATTGCTGTTGCCGTTTCCGGGCTGGACCTTGCCCGGCGTTACCGGTGCAGGCGCGGCGCAGGCGCTGGCCAAACAAGGCTGGCCGGTGCGCGGCAAGCGCGTGCTGGTGGCCGGTAGCGGGCCGTTGCTGCTGGCCAGCGCGGCCACCTTGCAGCGTCATGGCGCGCAGGTGCTCGGCATCCACGAACAGACCAGCGCTGCAGCATTGCGCGCCTTTGCTGCGCAGTTGTGGCGCTGGCCAGGCAAGGCCGCGCAGGCGGTGGCGCTGCGGCTGCAATTGCATCGCGTCGCCTATCGCGCCGGCAGCGTCGTCGTGGCTGCGTATGGCGATACGCAGTTGCGCGAGGTGGAGCTCGATGGCCCGCGTGGCCGCACCCGCGTGGCGTGCGACCAACTCGCCGTGGGCTACGGCCTGGTACCCAATACCGAGCTGGCGCAGCTGCTGGGTTGCCACCTGGAACCCTGCGGCGCGCATCGACAGATCCAGGTCGATACCTTGCTGCGCACCAGCGTCGTGCAGATCTTCGCCGCTGGCGAAGCCTGCGGCATCGGCGGACGCGATTGCGCGTTGGTCGAAGGTGCGATGGCCGGGCATATGGCCGCCGGCGCACCCGATCACGCACTGCAGCTGCAGCCGCGTCGGCGGGCCGCACGCGGGTTTGCGCAGCTGTTGCAACAGCAATTCGCACTACATCCGCGCATCCGCACGCTGGCGCAACCAGACACGCTGGTCTGCCGCTGCGAAGACGTGCCACTGGGCGCGCTGGACAACTTCGACGATGCACGCGACGCCAAGCTGGCCTCGCGCTGCGGCATGGGCGCCTGCCAGGGCCGCATCTGCGGCAGCGCACTGGCCGAACTGGGCCGTTGCCCGCCCGATCTTTCCACCGACGCCGGCCGCCGGCCGCCGTTGTTCCCGGTCCGCCTCGCGGCGCTGGCCGACTCGTTCACTTCCGACTCGCAAGGGAATCATCCATGAGCATCGCTACGTTCTGGCACGGCGTGTTGCCGGCCATCACCACCCCGTTCACCGCCTCCGGTGAGATCGACCACGACTTCCTCGGCAAGCACGCCAACCAGCTGGTGGATGCCGGCTGCACCGCGATCGTGCCGCTGGGCTCGTTGGGCGAAGCGGCCACCTTGAGCGTGGACGACAAACTGGCGGTTCTGCGGACCCTGGTCGCTGCCTTGAACGGCCGCGTGCCGGTGGTGCCGGGCAGCGCCAGCCTGGCCACCGGCGAAGCGGTAGCGCTGGCCAAGGCGGCCAAGGAGATCGGTTGCGGCGGCTTGATGGTGTTGCCGCCGTATGTCTATTCCACCGACTGGCGCGAGATGGGCGCGCATGTGCGCGCGGTGATCGGCGCGACCGATCTGCCGGTGATCCTGTACAACAATCCGGTGGCCTACAAGACCGATTTCGGCCCGGCGCAGATCGCCGAACTGGCCGCCGAATTCCCCAACCTGCAGGCAGTGAAGGAATCTTCCGGCGATGTGCGCCGCTTCGCCGCGCTGCAGGAATTGCTGGGCGATCGCCTGGCGCTGCTGGTGGGTATGGACGATGCCATCGTCGAAGGCTTGAGCATGGGCGCCAAGGGCTGGATCGCCGGTTTGGTCAATGCCTATCCGAAGGAATCGGTGCGGCTATTCGAGCTGGCGCGCGATGGCGGTTATCCGGCCGCCAAGGAGCTGTACAACTGGTTCCTGCCGCTGCTGCGCCTGGATACCGTGCCCACCTTCGTACAGCTGATCAAACTGGTGCAGGCAAAGGTCGGCCTGGGCAGCGAGCATGTGCGTGCGCCACGGCTGGTCGTGGCCGGCGCCGAGCGCGAAGCGGCGCTGAAGGTGATCGATCATGCGATTGCCACCGCGCCTAAGCTGTCCTGATGACGCAGGCACCATGACGCTGCGCAACACGCCGATCTGTCAGCGTGTTGCGCAATCACGTCGCCGTGTGCGCAGCGACGTGTGCTGATCGATGCGGATGTCGCGTTTGATACGGCATCGGCATCGGCCCCTTGGTCGGCCGCTGCCGCACGCGGCGCACAGGTCGATTCCATGCAATTGAAGGTGCCGCAATGAACGAGACGATCCAACCCATTCTGCTGGCCGGCCAATGGCAGACCAGTCACGCGGCGACGGGCAGTTTCCGCGCCGCCAACCCCGCCACGGGCGAGGCGATCGGGCCGCTGTTTCCGGTCAGCGGTGCCGACGATATCGAAACCGCGCTGAGCGCCGCGCAAGCAGTCGCCGCCGAGTTGGCCGCCGCGCCGGCCGAGCGGATTGCCGCATTTCTGGACGCATACGCCGGTGCGCTGGATGCCGACGCCGACACCCTGGTCGCACTCGCGCATGCAGAAACCGCATTGCCGGCGCCCACGCGTTTACGTGGCAATGAGCTGCCGCGCACCAGCGGCCAGTTGCGTCAGGCCGCAAACGCGGTGCGCAGCTACAGCTGGACCAACCCCATCATCGACACCGCCGCCGATCTGCGCTCGCATCTGGCGCCCCTGGGCAAGCCGGTGCTGGTGTTTGGCCCCAACAATTTCCCGTTCGCGTTCAACGCGATTGCCGGCAGCGATTTCGCCTCTGCCATTGCTGCGCGCAACCCGGTGATCGCCAAGGCGCACCCGCTGCATCCGGCCACCAGCCAGCGCATGGCGCAACTCGCGCATCAGGCACTGGTGGGCGCGGGTCTGCCGGCGGCGGCGGTGCAGTTGCTGTATCACTTCGACAATACCGTCGGCGTGCGCCTGGCCGGCGATGCGCGCCTGGGCGCCATCGGGTTTACCGGTAGCCGCGCGGGCGGGCTGGCGTTGAAGGCGGCGGCGGATGCGGCCGGCGTGCCGTTCTATGCCGAGCTGTCCAGCGTCAACCCGGTGTTTCTGTTGCCGGGCGCGCTGGCCGAGCGCTGCGACGCGCTGGCGCAAGAGTTTTTTGCCTCATGCACCTTGGGCAGCGGCCAGTTCTGCACCAATCCCGGTGTGGTGGTGGTACCGCACGGCGCGGCGGGCGATGCATTCGTTGCGGCCACCAAGGCGCATTTCGATGCGGCCATGCCGATGGTGCTGTTCTCGGCTGCAGGAGTGGATGGCGTGCAACGTGGGGTCGCGAGCTTGCGCGCTGCCGGCGCCGCAGTGCTGGCGGGCGGCCACACCGGTGAGGACGGCTATCGCTATGCGCCGACCTTGCTGAGCGTGGAGGCATCGGCATTTCTCGCCAAGCCGCATGCGCTGCAGACCGAGGCATTCGGCCCGGTGAGTCTGCTGGTGCGTGCGCAGGACAGCGCGCAGATGGCGCAGCTGGCCGCCGCATTCGAAGGCAACCTGACCGGCACGTTGTATCGTGCTGTCGATGGCAGCGACGATGCGGCATGGCAGGCCATCGCACCGGTGCTGCGTGCGCGGGTGGGCCGGTTGATCAACAGCAAGATGCCGACCGGCGTGGCGGTCAGCGCCGCGCAAAACCATGGCGGCCCGTTCCCGAGTACCGGACATCCGGGCTTCACCGCGGTGGGCATGCCAGGCGCGATCCGCCGCTTTGCCGCCTTGTACAGTTACGACGCCGTCCCGGATGCCTTGCTGCCGCCGGAACTGCGCCAGCACAATCCCGGCGGTGTCGCGCGGCTGGTCGATGGGCAGTGGAGCACCGCCGATCTGGGAGCGGGCACATGAGCACGCAGATCGGCGGTCTGTCGTTGGAACAGGCGCGCGCACAACTGGCGCCCTGGGCGCCGCGCGCCGCGCCGATCGCCGCCGACGAGTACGCAAAGCGCATCGAACGCGCACGCGGGCTGATGCGCGCACATGGTGTGGACGCGTTGTTGATCGGTGCCGGCACGTCCTTGCGCTATTTCACCGGCGTGCCGTGGGGCGCCAGCGAGCGGCTGGTCGCCGCGTTGCTGACCCTGGACGGCGACCCGGTGCTGCTCTGCCCGGCGTTCGAGGAGGGCTCGTTGGACGCGGTGCTGCAGGTTCCGGTGGCGAAGTACCTGTGGGAAGAACACGAAGACCCTTACGCGCTGGCGGTGCAGGCGATGGACGACCGCCATGCGCACGCACTGGCGTTGGATCCGGGCATCGCCTTCGCCGTGCACACCGGCTTGCGCGCGCATTTGGGCACGGCCATCCGTGATGCGGGCGTCATCATCGACGGCTGCCGCATGTGCAAGTCGCCGGCCGAGCTGGCGCTGATGCAGCAGGCCTGCGACATGACGCTGCTGGTGCAACGGCTGGCCGCGGGCATCGCGCACGAAGGCATCGGTACCGATCAGCTGGTGCGCTTCATCGACGAGGCGCATCGCGCGCTGGGCGCGGACAACGGCTCGACCTTCTGCATCGTGCAGTTCGGGCATGCCACGGCGTTTCCGCACGGCATTCCCGGCGTGCAGCACTTACGCGAAGGCGAGCTGGTGCTGATCGATACCGGTTGCACCGTGCAGGGCTACCACTCCGATATCACTCGCACCTGGAGTTACGGCACGCCCAGCGATGCGCAAGGGCGCATCTGGGACCTGGAGCAGGCCGCGCAGGCGGCGGCATTTGCGGCGATCCGCCCGGGCGCGGCCTGCGAGGCGGTGGACCAGGCCGCGCGCACCGTGTTGGAAGCGGCCGGGCTGGGCCCGGATTACCGGTTGCCGGGGTTGCCGCATCGCACCGGCCATGGCTGCGGTCTGGCCATTCACGAGGCGCCGTATCTGGTGCGCGGCAACGCGCTGCCGCTACAGCCGGGCATGTGCGCCAGCAACGAACCGATGATTGTGGTGCCGGGGCAGTTCGGCGTGCGGCTGGAAGACCATTTCTACGTCACCGATGCCGGCGCGCAGTGGTTTACGCCGCCTTCTATCGCCATCGATCAACCGTTTGCCTGAGTCCGCACAGGCAAACCAACCGTAGGAGCGCACCCGGGCGCGACGAGGCGACGGGCATTCCCGAGAAAGCCAGTCGCGCCCGGGCGCGCTCCTACCGCCGTCCCTGCATTCTGGAGTCACTGCATGAAGCACCTGCGTCCTGTCGCCATCGGCCTGCTTGCAGCCGCATTGTTCACCGCCTGCAAACCGGCGCCGTCCACGCCGGATCGTCCGGCCGCCACTGCGGCAGCCGTACCTGGCGAACAGGCAGCCAAGGCCTTCGATGCGCTGCTGGACAAACAGTGGCAATACCAGCTGCAGCACAGCCCCGAGTTCGCCAGCATCATCGGCGACAAACGCTATAACGACCGCTGGAGCGACTACTCGCTGGAGGCCGTACAGGCCGACCGCAGCGCCACCGCCGCGCTGCTCACGCAATTCGAAGCAGTGGATGCCAAGGCGCTGGATGAGCAACGTCAGCTCAGCCTGCAGATGATGCTCGGCCAGTTGCGCGACAAGCTCGAAGGCATCGACCTGAAGACCTATGCGATGCCGCTGGAGCCGATCGGCGGCATCCAGCTGGCGCTGGCCGGCTATGGCGATGCGTTTCCGTTCGAAAACGCCAAGGATTACCAGGATTACATCACCCGGCTGCAGGCGATCCCGACGGTGATCGATCAGGTCATTGCGGTGTCGCGGCAGGGCGCCAAAGAGGGCCTGGTGCAGCCGAAATATCTGCTGGAGCGCCTGCCCGAGCAGATCGACAAGATCGCGGCACTGACCGGCGAGCAGAGCCCGTTCGCCTCGCCGCTGAAAAAGCTCGACGCCGCGGTGCCGGCCGATCAACGCGCTGCACTACGCACGCAACTGCTTGCGGCGATCGATCAACAGGTGCGTCCGGCCTACGGCAAGCTGGCGGCATTCGTGCGCGACGAATACGCCGCACAAGGCCGCAGCTCCGAAGGCATCTGGTCGCTGCCCGATGGCGAGCGCCGTTATCGCTACGCCATCCATACCCAGACCACCACCGACATGGCGCCGGAGGAGATCCATCAGATCGGGTTGAAGGAAGTGGCGCGCATCGAAGGCGAGATGGCGGTGATCGCCAAGGCGCAGGGCTTTGCCGATCTGGCCAGCTTCCGCAAGGCGGTGGAGACCGACAAGCGGCACTTCGCCACCTCCGGCGAGCAGATCCTGCGGCAGTACCGCCAGTACATCGCCGCGATGGAGCCGGAGCTGCCCAAGTTGTTCGGGCACCTGCCCAAGACCGCGCTGGAGGTGCAGGCGATGCCAGCCTTCCGCCGCGCTGCGCCGGGCGCCGAATATTGGCAAAGCAATCCGGAAGGCACCAAGCCGGCCATCGTGAAGGTCAACACCAGCGACTTCGCCAGCCGCACCTTGATCAACATCGAAACCACCGCCTATCACGAAGGCGTGCCCGGCCATCACCTGCAGATCTCGCTTGCGCAGACGCTGCCGTTGCCGCCGTTCCGCCAGCAGGCCGGCTACAACGCCTATATCGAAGGCTGGGCGCTGTATGCCGAGCGCCTGGGCAAGGAGATCGGTTTCTTCAAGGACCCGTATAACGACTACGGCCGCCTGTCCGGTGAGTTGCTGCGCGCCAACCGCCTGGTGCTGGATACCGGAGTGCATTACAAGCGCTGGAATCGCCAGCAGATGGTGGATTTTTTCCACGCCCATCCGTCCGATGACGAGCCCAGCATCCAGTCCGAAACCGATCGCTACATCGTGTGGCCGGGGCAGGCGCTGGGCTACAAACTGGGGCAGTTGCAGATCCTGGCGCTGCGTGCCGAAGCGGAAAAAACACTCGGCGAACGTTTCGATGTGCGCGCCTTCCACGATGCGGTGCTCGGTGGCGGCGCAATGCCGTTGGCGATGTTGCAGCAACGCATGCGGCAGTGGATTGCGCAGGCCAAGGCAGCGCCGGAGGCACGCCAATGACGACCAGCACCGTGTGGCGTGCCAGCGCATTGAGTGTCTTGATTGCAGCCAGTGTGGGTGGCACCGCATTGCAGGCGCAGGCCGCAGCACCCGCATCAGCCACGCAAGACAGTGCAGCAGCGCGCTTCAAGGCGCTGTACACGCGCGAATGGCGCTGGCGCCAGGCGCAGCTGTCCGGCGCGGTGGATGAAGACAACCAGGCCACGCAAGACAAGCAGTCCGACCATCTGCCCAAGGTCGATGCGGCCACGCAAAACCTGCGCACTGCGTACTGGCAACAGGCCTTGAAAGAGCTGGATGCAATTCCGCAGGCGCAGCTGTCGGCCGACGATCAGGTGAGCTACCAGGTGTATCGGCAGCAGCTGCAGGTGCTGCTGGACCAGCAACGGTTTCGCGCCTGGGAAATGCCGTTCAACAGCGACTCGGCGTTCTGGAGCGACCTGGGCTTCAGCGCGCAGGCCACGCTACGCACGCGCGATGACTATCAGCGCTATCTGAAGATGCTGGCCGATATCCCGCGCTATTTCGCCGAGCACACCGACAATATGCGCGCCGGCCTGGCGCGCGGCTTCAGCCAACCGAAGGTCACGTTGACCGGGCGCGACCAGTCCATCGCCGATGTGGTGCAGGCCAGGGGCGAGGCCAATCCGTTCTACGCACCGTTCAAAACGATGCCGGCCACGCTGCCGGCGGACGTGCAAGCACAGCTGCGTGCGCAGGCAGTGGCAACCATCGACGCACAGGTGGTGCCCGCATATGCAACGTTGCTGGATTTCATCCGCACAGAGTATCAGCCGCGTGCGCGCACGACGCTGGCCGGGGAAGCCTTGCCTGATGGCCAGGCCTATTATCGCGCGCAGATTCGCGAGTTCACCACGCTGGAGCTGAGTCCGGACCAGATCCATCAGATCGGTTTGCAGGAAGTCGCCAAGCTGCGCAAGCAGATGGACGCCACCATTGCCGAGAGCGGCTTCAAGCCACCGGCCGGGCAGGCGGTGTTCCCGGCGTTTCTGCACTTTCTGCGCACCGACCCGCAGTTTTATGCCAAGACGCCGGAAGAACTGCTCAAGCAGGCGGCATGGATCGCCAAGCGGGTGGATGCCAAGGTGGGCGATTACGTCGGCCGGCTGCCGCGTCGCCGTTTCGCGATCGAACCGGTACCGCCGGAGCTGGCGCCGTTCTACACCGGTGGCCGCGGCGGCCCCGGCGTTTATCTGGTCAATACCTACAACCTGCCATCGCGGCCGTTGTACAACCTGACCGCACTGACGCTGCACGAGTCCTCGCCCGGCCATGCCTTGCAGATGCCGCTGGCCGCAGAAGCGCAGGGGCTGCCGGCGTTTCGCCGCTATAGCTATATCTCGGCGTATGGCGAAGGCTGGGCACTGTATTCGGAGTATCTGGGCCAGGAAATGGGCATGTACGACACGCCCTATGATCGCTTCGGCTATCTCACCTATCAGATGTGGCGCGCCTGCCGGCTGGTGATCGACACCGGAATCCACCACAAGGGCTGGACGCGGCAACAGGCGCAAGCCTACCTGCGCGATAACACCGCGCTGAGCGAGCACGAAGTCACCACCGAGGTGGATCGCTACATTGCATGGCCCGGGCAGGCGCTGTCGTATTACCTGGGCGAGGTGAAGATTCTAGAGCTGCGCCACAAGGCCGAAACGGCGCTTGGCGAAAAATTCGACTTGCGCCATTTCCACGATGCGGTGCTGCAGACCGGCTCGGTGCCGTTGCCGGTGCTGGAGGCGCGCATCGCGCGCTTCATTGCCGACGGTGGCGTGTCGCCGTATCCGGACGACACCACCGACGATTGATGCACCACCACCACGGGTGCGGCGTTACTGCCGTCACCGCGCTTTCCACTCTTCGGGGCGACGTATGACAACACACGGTGCGACCACGCAAGGCAAGTTCCACAAGCGACTGAGCCTGACCGACCTGACCTTTATCGGCCTGGGTTCCATTTTCGGCTCGGGGTGGTTGTTTTCCGCAAGCCATGTGTCTTCGATCGCCGGGCCGGCCGGCATCCTGTCATGGATTCTCGGCGGCATTGCGGTGTTGCTGCTGGGGCTGGTGTATTGCGAACTCGGTGCCGCACTGCCGCGGGCGGGCGGGGTAGTGCGTTACCCGGAGTATTCGCACGGTGCCTTGCTGGGCTCGTTGACCGGCTTCATCACCTTGATCGCATTTTCCAGCCTGATTGCGATCGAGGTGGAAGCCGCGCGGCAATATGCGGCAGCGTGGTTTCCTTGGCTGAGTCAGCCAGGCAGCAGCCATCCCAGCGTGTGGGGCTGGTTGGTGCAGCTGGCTTTGCTGCTGCTGTTCTTCGTGCTCAACTACTTCAGCGTCAAGACCTTTGCGCTGGCCAACAACATCGTCAGCATCTTCAAGTTTCTGGTGCCGATCCTGGTGATCGTGCTGCTGATGAAGCACTTCAACGCAGACAACCTGAGCGTGCATGGGTTCGCCCCGTCGGGCATGGCCGGGGTGGAAGCGGCGATCTCCGCCGGTGGCATCATCTTTGCGTATCTGGGGCTCACCCCCATCGTGTCGGTGGCCAGCGAAGTGCGCGACCCGCAGCGCAATATTCCCATTGCCTTGATCCTGTCCGTGGCGCTGTCCACGGTGATCTATGTGCTGCTGCAACTTGCCTTTCTGGGCAGTATTCCGGCCGCGCAACTTGCGCAGGGCTGGAGCGGCATCGACAAGGCATTTTCGTTGCCGTATCACGACATCGCGCTGGCCTTGGGCATGGCATGGCTGGCGGCGCTGGTGATCTGCGATGCGATGGTCTCGCCCAGCGGCACCGGCAATATCTACATGAATGCCACGCCGCGCGTGGTGTATGGCTGGGCACGCAGCGGTGGATTTCTGCCGGTGCTGACGCGAGTAGACCCGGCGTCGGGGATTCCGCGTCCGGCGTTGTGGTTGAGCCTGGGGCTGTCGATCTTCTGGACGCTGCCGTTCCCGTCATGGGAGACGCTGATCGGGGTGGTATCGGCCGCCTTGGTGCTGAGCTATGCGGTGGCGCCGGTAACGGTGGCTGCCTTGCGCCGCAGCGCGCCGGACTTGCCGCGGCCGTTCTATGTGCGCGGTTTGACGGTGTTGGGGCCGCTGTCGTTCATGGTGGCGGCGTTGATCGTGTACTGGTCCACCTGGCCCACCTTGTCGTGGTTGCTTGGCCTGCAAGTGTTCGCCTTTGTCCTGTACGTGCTGTACCGGTTGCCATCGCGCGAGGGCAGAGCGCGCTTGCTGCGTCAGGTGCGTGCGTCGCTGTGGTTGATCGTGTTCTTCGTGCTGGTGATGGCGGTGTCGTGGGCCGGTACGTTTGGCGGCCACGGCTGGATCGCGCATCCGTTCGATACCCTGAGCGTGGCGGTGATTGCGTTCTTCATCTATCACTGGGGCGCGCGCAGCGGCTTGCGCAATGACGAACTGGCATTGGAAGAAGACGATGGCGAATGACGCCTGGCGTCACGCATGGATAACGCAGGCGGCGCGCGTCATCGCCGCCTGCATGCTGTTGCTCGCGGCCACTGCGCAGGCGGCGCCCAGTGTGGCCGATTACCAACGCTCGCTCGGCCTGCGCGCGCGCTGGAGCACGTTGACCGAAAACGTCGCCTGGCCAGCGCAGTGGCAGGACGACGGCACGTTCTATTACCGTAAGACCGTGCCTGGCGGGTTCGCTTTCATCCGCGTGGACGTTGCCACATTGCACAAGCAGCCGGCCTTCGACCAGGCGCGCGTGGCGCAGGCGCTGCAAGCTGCCACTGGCGTCGCCTATACGGCGTTGGGGTTGCCGTTCGAGCAGTTTGTGTACTCGCAGGAAGGCACGCGTGCGGATGGCGCGATCGTGTTCGCCATTGAGGACGCTGCGTGGCGCTGCACCTTGACCACGTATCAGTGCGCGCCCGACGCCCCCGGCCGGCAGCCGCAGTTGCAGCAGCGGCCGCGCGGCTTTGGCGTGGTGCGCGACCCGGACGTGGCGGCCGACACCACCCCGCGCCGCTCGCCCGACGGGCAGTGGGAGGCGCTGGCCGATGGCTGGAACCTGGTCGTGCGCCGGGTGGCCGATGGCCACCTCGTGCAGCGCACCGACGATGGCCGTGCCGAGGATTATTTCGATCCGGACAGCATTGCCTGGTCGCCTGATTCGCAGCAGCTGGCGGTGTATCGGGTGCGGCCTGGTACTGCGCGCCGGGTCACCCGTGTGGAAGCCGCGCCTGTCGGACGTCTTGAGCCGGTGGTGCACACCCAGCTGTATCCCAAGCCGGGCGATGCGGTGGATGTGGAACGGCCGGTGCTGATGGCGGTGGATGGCACACGCCGCGTGGTGGACAACGCGTTGTTCGCCACACCGTACTCGTTGTCGCCGCTGCAGTGGCGGGCGGATGGGCGCAGTGTGAGCTTTGAGTACGTGCAACGCGGGTTTCAGCGCATGCGCGTGATTGCGATCGATGCCGCCACAGGGCAGGCGCATGTGGCAGTGGGCGAGGACGCACGCACGTTCGTCTATGCCGACCGCAGCTTTCGCCATGAGGTGGATGCGCATGGCGACCAGATTCTGTGGATCTCCGAGCGCGACGGTTGGCGACATCTGTATCTGTACGACGGCCATAACAGCACCATCATCGAGCAGGTCACCCAGGGGCCCTGGGTGGTGCGCGATGTGCTGAAGGTCGACGATGCGCAGCGCCGCATCTGGTTCACCGCCAGCGGCATGGATGCCGGCAAGGACCCGTACTATCACCAGCTCTACAGCGTGGATTTCGATGGGCGCAACTTGACGCGACTGACCACCGCCGATGCCGATCACGAGGTGGCGATTGCAGACGATGGCCGGCATTACGTCGATGTCTACTCGCGCCCGGATCTGCCGCCGGTGATGGAGCTGCATGCCATCGACGGCCGGCTGTTGCAGCAAGTGGAACGCGGCAACATCGATCGGTTGCTTGCCGCAGGCTGGCGTGCGCCGGAAACTTTCGTCGCCAAGGGCCGCGACGGCCGCACCGACATCTGGGGCATGGTGGTGCGGCCGCGCGATTACGACCCGCACAAAAAATACCCGGTGATCGAAAACATCTACGCCGGCCCGCACGACTCGTTCGTGCCCAAAACGTTCTGGCCGTTCGGCTATCACTCCGGCGGCGACAAACAGATCGGCATGCAGGCGCAGGCGGATCTGGGCTTCATCGTGGTGATGATCGACGGCATGGGCACCGCCAACCGCTCCAAGGCCTTTCATGATGCGGCGTGGAAGAACCTGGGCGATTCCGGATTCCCCGATCGCATCGCCTGGCATCGTGCACTGGCGGCCAAAGATCCTTCCTACGACATCAGTCGAGTTGGTATTTACGGCGCTTCTGCCGGTGGGCAGAGCACCTTGGGCGCGCTCGAGCGCCATCCGGATTTCTACAAGGTGGGCGTGGCGTTCGCCGGTTGCTACGACAACCGCATGGACAAGATCAGCTGGAACGAGCAGTGGATGGGGTGGCCGGTGGATGCCAGCTATGCCGCTGCCTCGGGGGTGGTCAATGCGGCCAAGCTGCAGGGCGACCTGCTGCTGATCGTCGGCGAGCAGGACAGCAACGTGGATCCTGCCTCCACCGCACAGGTGGCCGATGCCTTGATCAAGGCCGGCAAGGACTTCGACCTGCTCAACGTGCCGGGCGGCGAGCATTCGGTGGGCCGCTCCAGCGGGCCGATCGACTACGTGCAACGCCGCCAGTACGACTTCTTCGTGCGCCACCTGCTCGGGCAGCCCACGCCGCATTGGAATTCATCCACCCCGGAGGCTCGTTGATGCTGTTTGCCCGTTTATCCGCCATGCGCCGGCGTGGCCGCGCGGTTGTCTGCCGGTGTGTGCTGTCGTTGCTGGCAGTCGCGATGACACCGGCAGCATGCGCGGAAGAAATGCCACGCTTCGTCAGCCAGAACGGCCGCCATGCGGTCTTCGTCGATGGTGCGCCGTATACGATGTTGGCCGCGCAATTGCATAACTCCAGCGCATGGCCGGCAGTGTTGCCGCAGGCACTGGACGAGGTGGTCGCGCTGCATGCAAACACCGTGGAAGCGCCGGTATATTGGGAGCAGTTCGAGCCGGCACCGGGCCGTTTCGACACCACCAATGTGGATGCGTTGATCGCCGGCGCACGCAAGCGCGGCCTGCGCGTTGCACTGCTGTGGTTCGGCAGCTGGAAGAACGGCCAGATGCATTACGTGCCGGAGTGGATCAAGCGCGACGATGCCACGTATCCGCGCATGCGCGATGCCGATGGCACGCCGGTGGATGTGCTATCCCCGCATGTAGCCGCCAATGTGCAGGCCGATGCGCGTGCGTTCACCGCGTTGATGCAGCATCTGCGCAAGGTCGATGGCGACCGCCACACAGTGATTCTGGTGCAGGTGGAAAACGAACCCGGTGCCATCGGCACGGTGCGCGACCACGGACCGGCCGGCGAGGCGGCGTTTGCGCAGCCGGTGCCTGCAGCAATCGCAAAGGCGTTGGGCAAGCCGCAGGGCAGCTGGCAGCAGCTGTTCGGTGCCGAGGCAGCGGAAGCCTTCAATGCGCATGCCACCGCCGCGTATATCGAACAGGTGGCCGCGGCCGGCAAGCGTGCGTATCCGCTGCCGCTCTACGTCAATACCTGGCTGCGCTACAAGGGCAAGCGCTACCCGGGCATGGATTACCCGTCCGGCGGCGCAACGGTGAATGTGTTCGCACTGTGGCGCGCGGCCACGCCGTCCATCGACTTCATCGGCACCGACATCTACACCAGCGATTACAACGAATACACCAAGGTCATCGGCCAGTACGCGCGGCCGGATAATCCGGCCTGGGTGTCGGAGACCGGCTTCGAAGCGGCCACCGCGCCGTATCTGTTTCATGTGCTGGGGCAGGGCGGGATCGGGTTTTCGGTGTTCGGCATGGACGGCAACCCGGATAGCGACGCCAATCGCGCTGCCGTCGCTGCGCATGCGGCCAATTTCAAGTTGTTGGCGCCGCTGCAACGCGTGCTGGCGCAGGCCGCCTTCGACGGACGGCTGCAAGCCATTGCCGAGCAGCCCGGCATGCCGCAACGCACCCTGCGCTTTGGCGATTGGCAGGCCAAGGTGTCGTTCGGCGCGCCGTTGTGGGGCGATGCGCCGGCGATCCTGCCGGGCAACGACGATCACGGCGGGCGGCTGCTGGTGGCGCAGCTGGGGCCGGAGGAGTTTCTGGTCACCGGCATGGCCGCGCGCATTGAATTTTTCCGCGAGGCGGCCGATACCCGTCATGGACAGCTGTTGCGGGTGGAGCAGGGGCGGTATGTCGACGGGCGCTGGCAGGTGGAAAAGCAGCTCAACGGCGACCAGACCGACTACGGGCTCAACTTCGGCCGCGGGGGTCCGGCCAGCCAGGAACCTGTCGTGCTGCGGGTGCGCGTCGGTTCTTACTGAGCCTTGCTGATCGTGTCGTTGCCGCCCTTCGCATGCTGTCTGCAACGCGTGGGTACTTGTTTGCATCCACTAACCGCCACACCGGAGCCACCATGAGCATCAGCAGCATCGCCAGTTCCGGAATGCAGGTCGCCGCGCTGCGTCAGCAGGTGGCCGCCAGCAATGTGGCCCGCCAGCCGGTGGACGGCAGTCCGCGTCAGGCCGTTGCGGCCAGCACGCAAGCCAATGGTGGAGTGGCGGCCAGCGTGGTCGATGCCAGCTCCGATCCTTCTGCGCCAGCCACTGATCTGGTCGAAGGGCTATCGGCACGCAACGATTTCCAGGCCAACGCCGCTGCGCTACGGCGCTCCGACGAGATGTTGGGTAGCTTGTTGGACGTATTGAGCTGAGAGCCCGGAGTGGACGACGGCCGTTGTCGATCTAAGGAAGGTCTGAATAACGATGCCTGAGAGGGCAGAATGTCCGCATCGTTCCGGAGAATCGCGTTTGGATCTTCGGAGTTTCGCCATTT
>NZ_MDEE01000022.1 GCF_002939865.1 Xanthomonas dyei | reverse complement strand
GCGTCGCCGAACGTCAGTTGCATGGATGATTCCTCAACACGAGGCGGGTAGTGTCGCGCATCTGCCGTGCTTTGTTCAGAGGTTCCCTAGATACAGGCGGCAGCTACCCCGGGGCGAAACTCCAGCCGCTGCACCGGCCTACTGCAGGAGTGGATGTCGGACAGGCTGGCACTCGCTGCGTCCGACGAATTTGCAGGATGAGTGGTGGTGCCGGCGAACTGGTGAGTCACGCAGGATCTCAGCGCGGCCTTACTGGCCGATATTGCCGTCGGTCACCATAGGCTGCGCCCTTGGTCTCGACATTGGCGCAGAGCCTGCCGTCGCATAGGGTGACATCGGCTGCGTTGTAGGCGCGCAGTAATTCGGCACGCAACTGATTGTCACGAATCTCATCGCGATACTGGGTCAGCAACCATCCGCCACCAGCCAGTACTAGCAGCAGGCTCCCGATAACGACGGCCGCACCCTTCAACAACAACACGCGCTGCCCGCGCTCGATGCGTCTGAGTTGATCGGACAAGGACTGCGCGCCTTCACCGATCAAGCTGCCAGCCTGCTGCAGCCGCTTCTCGAAACCGGCGACGGGTTGCTCCATTCCTTGCTGCATGCTGCGAATCAAGGTGTCGGGCACGCGCTGCAGCGTCTGTTCCGCCGACCGGGTCATCACGCCAGGCAGCGACTGCGCAACGTGCTCCAGCTGTTGCGCGAGGCGGTTCTGCTGCTGTTCCAGTTCGATGCATCGGCGCTCGAACTGCTCCATGAGCGAGGCTGCCTTGCTAACCAGCGCCAGCGGATCTTGTGCGTTCATCGTGCGTCCTGCCTCTCTCCTGATGACGACTACAGGCTGCGCGCGCCGACGCGCATTGTTTGCTGCTGTTGTGCCTCTGCCTGCTGCCGCTGCGCCTGCATCGCTTGCTGCGCGGCCTGCTGTTCCTGCTGATTCACCGCCTCGACGGCTTCGGCGCGTAGCGCACGGCCGGGCGGCTCGCTGGCCAATACCTGGGTCATCTGCCGGAACTGGTCGCGATCACCGCTTTGCGCAGCGGCCAACATGCGGTCCAAGAACGCGCCTGGATCTTCCCGCACCGATGGAGCACCGCTACCCTGCGGTGCTACCGCTCGATCAACTTGCACGTCTTCCCTCAGCGGAACCTGCCATGCCTGCGGTGCATGGCTGCGCTCGCGGTCGCGCTGAAACTCCTGCATCTGCTGCTGCCAGCTCGGCGCCTCCATTTCCCGGCGCCCAACACCCGGCTCCACCGGACCGCGCAGGTGATCAACTCCATCGCGGGCAAGCCCCGGCACGCCTCGCGAATACAACGTCAACCCTGAGCGCAGCGCTTCTACGTCATCGCGATACTTTGCGATCATCGGCGCGTATTGCCGTGCCAGCTGCTGTGTTGTCGGGTCTTCCAGCACGGAGCGATCTGGCTTGCCTGCGCCATCGACCGGAAGAAAGTTGTGCATGCGGTGCGACTCGCCCAACCTGACTGCAGCAGACAAGGGATCGCGCGCGTCCAGCACACTGTTGTCGTTGGCGTAATCGGACTTTTTCAGCGTAGCGATTTCATTCGGCGTGGCATAGATCTCGACCCGCCCGTAGTGCCGGCTGGCAGCACTGACCGCATCGCCGGCCATCACGTGATTGATGAGGTCATTGCCACCTTCCGGAATCCGCCTATCCAGACTGACCGCACCGTAGGCGTCGAAGGTCTGGCCCTTGAGGCCGAAGTGATGCGCGGTGACCTGCGCCAAATTGCCGCCGAGCGAGTGACCAGCAACCGTCACATCGGGCGCTGGCTGGCCGGTACTGAGATGCTTTTGTTCTGCACGGTTCAAGGCGCCCTGAGTAAAAGCGATGGCATCTGCTATCTGCGCATTGTGACGAGTCGCGACCATTCCACCGTCGGCGAGTGCGCCGTCCAGGATGGGCTGGCGATCGAATTCGCTTCCTCGGTGGACAACTACCATTTCACCGGTATCGACTCTCTCGTAGATCAAGCCTTGGTAGCCTGACGGCTTGTCCACTTATTGCAGACGTCGGACAGGCAAACCGCCAATATCTACAACAGCGCTTCGCTCTCCGGTATCTTCAGGCTTGTCATATGCATCGCGCGTCAGCGCGGCATACTGCTGACTAGTGAGACTCACGGGGCAACCCTCTCTGCGTTGAGAGTTATGAGAAACAAGTCACTTCTATTTGGCTCTGCATATTTTTCAGCAACCCCTTCACCAAAGTCGACGTAACCTTCCAGCTTACTCCTGGGATATCCGCCTGACCAAAAAAATATCTTTTTGGACTTATCTTTATAAAAATACTCTTTTTCCAGACTAGGCGAGAAGGCCGTTTCCACCTTACTGCCTGTTGCTTTTAGGGAAACGCCGAGACCTCCAAACTCCCAATGGCAGACACCCTTGCCGTAGTAGTCAGCATCAACCATGCCATCCGCATAAACTATCGCAGCGTAGGCCGTGCTATTGATCTTCTGAAAAACAATGGGTATTGCATGCTCTTTTGGCTTTGTAGACATACCTAACGACTCATCGAAAGGCGCGCACTGATCGCGGTTCGTCATATCGTAGAACGCTTTACCTAACACCTGCTCAAACGACCCCGGCGCATCATTGATAGTCATCGTAATCCGATAGGCCTGCTTGGGATGCGGATTCTTACGGTAGACAGGATCCCCTTCGGCGTCACTCACCTGCTTATCCTGTGACTGCATGCTCGTCTCCTTTAAACCGCAAGCGCCCAATGTCATGGCGAGGGATACGCAAAGCAATAAGCCGAAGTTGCGACACATGGTGTTTTTCGCCAATCAGCATCCTTTCACGGGAGCCTACGCCGCTTCCATGGAGCACGCAAGATTCACTAACTATTACGTCTTTCCTGAGGTCTTTTCGGCATCAATTACACATGCGTTATACCTCCAACACACGGAATGCATTCATCCACGTGACGTTTGGCTGGAAAACGCAAACCATGGCGATAGGCTCAGAACTCGCAACACTCAAACCGATTGCTACAGTTAAATCATGCTGCCACTCGTGTATGGCGATGCCACACTACCCAACGAATAGAGCGCATCTGCCTGGGTTCAACCGGCGCCAGAAGCGCTGATCTTCAGCCTCTCTGCATCGTGGGGCTAGGGACAATGGCAACGGGCGCAAGTGTCCTAGTCACGAAAAGTAACCACCCAACACACTTGATAATCATTCCCATCAAGAGCAGGATGAGCGCCCGTTTCCTTGGCAGCCTCTTCCATGGCGTATGCGGTTGGCGTTCTGAATGCATTGCCCAGCGTGCAGCTGTGCGAGCTGCTGGGCCGCATTGGCTATGGGTTTGTGGTGCTGGACCTGGAGCACGTGCTGCGCGCGCCGGACGAGCTAGAACACGCGATCCGCGCCTGTGAGCTGTCTGGCTGCGAGGCGTGGGTGCGGGTGCCGGAGGTGGACGACAAACTGATCGGCCTGGTGCTCGATGCCGGCGCGCGCGGCATCGTGGTGCCGCGTGCCGAATCGGCGCAGCAGATGGCGCGCGCCGTCGCCGCGGCGCGGTTCCCGCCGCTGGGCCGGCGCGGGATCACCGGCGGCCGCGTCACCGGCTTCGGCAACGTCGATCTGCCCACGTATATCGCCAAGGCCAACCGCGATATCCGCATCGTGCCGATGATCGAGAGCGCTGCCGGCGTTGCCGCGCTTCCGGAGATGCTCGCTGTGCCCGGCGTGGCCCTGGTGATGGAAGGCGCGCTCGATCTTGCACTGGACCTGGGCCTGGGCCCGCAGCCCACGCATCCGCAGGTCTGGGAGTTGCTGCTGCAGCTGCATGCGCACTGCCGCGCCGCCGATGTGCCGTTCTGCCCCAATCCACGCACCGATGCGCAACGCGCGCACTGGCTGCAACAACCGGATCTGCGCTGGCTGCTCGCCGGCGAAGATCGCGCCCTGATTCAACGCGCGCTGCGCGGCCATCTGGCCACGTTCGACGCGCCCGCCTCCCTACCCGCCTGCAGGAGCACGCCGTAGATGTCGCCGATCCGTTTGCACACCCTGAGCCTCGCCATCGCTGCGGCCTGCTGCGGTCTGCCGCAGGTGGCGCTTGCCAATGATGCGTCGGCTGCCAATGAAGCCACTGTCGTCGATGGCCAGACACCGATCCGCGCACTGGATGCGATCCAGGTGCAGGGCAGCCTGCTGGGCCGTTCCAGACCGGACGACGTGCAACGTTACGCGGGCAGCCGCCAGGTGATCGACCGCGAGCAGCTGCGCACTGGCGGCAATCGTTCGCTCGACGATGCACTGCAACGTGTGCCGGGCATCAAGATCTTCGACGAAACCGGCACCGGCGCACTGCCGCAGATCATGTTGCGCGGCCTGTACGAAAGCCGCAGCGGCCGCGTGCAGGTGCTCGAAGACGGCATCCCGCTGGCGCTGGCGCCGTACGGGCAGACCAGCTTGTCGTTGTTTCCGGTGGGTCTGAATCAGATCGATCGCATCGACATCGTGCGCAGCGGCGCGGCCGTGCAATACGGGCCCAATAACGTGGGCGGGGTGATCAATCTGGTCAGCAAGGAGATTCCCAGCGAGTGGAGCACCACCCTGGCGCACAAGGTCACTGCCGGCGGCCAGGGCCAGTTTCTGCAGGACAGCGCGCTGAGCAGCGGCGGCTATCTCACCGACAACTTCGGCATGCAGATCGATGCCAATCGCACCTGGGGCGAATACTGGCGTGCGCATAGCGATACCGACATCAGCAATCTGCGCGTGCGTGCGGAGTGGTGGCTGGACGACACCAAGTTGATCAAGGCCAGCGTGCAGCGGTATCTGGTGGACATGGATCTGGCCGGTGCGCTCAGCCCGGACGATTATCGGCGCGACCCGCGCCAGTCCACGCGCCCGCTGGATAGCTTCAACGGGCGCACCACGCGTGCATCGTTGAGCTATGAGCAACTCTTGGGCGATTGGGGGCCGCTGCAGGATGTTCGGTTGTCTTGGACCAATTTCAGCGCGCGCAGCAGCCGTAACTTCATCGTCGGCATGCGTCAGGCCGCCACCGAAACCTGGCGCTCGGACCTGCCGCCGCAACTGCGCCAGACCGCACCGCGCGACTTCCGCGTGGTGGGCAGCGAGCCACGGCTGAACTGGAGCATGGGCGAGGCCGGCGGCGTGCGTCAGCAGTGGACCGCCGGCGTGCGTGCGGTGCGCGAGGACATCGATTTTCTGGTTGGCAACCTACGCTTGCGCGATGGCCTGTTCACCAGTGTGCGCGATTGGCAGTTCGAAGACCGTGCGTTGGCCGCCTACGTCAGCAATGCGATCACGCTGCCGGACGAGCGCATCACCATCACGCCCGGATTGCGCTACGAGCGCCTGGATTCGCGCTATTTCAACCGCGCTACCGGGGTGAGCACGCTCAACCAGACCCGCGACGTACTGCCCGGCCTGACGGTCGGTTTCCAGGCCAACGCGCAGTGGTTCTTCTATGCGGACGGGCAGCGCTCGATGCGCGCGCCGCAGGTCACCCAGATCATCTTCGGCAACAATCTCGATGCCGAGCTGGCGTGGAATTACGAAGCCGGCACACGCTATCAACCCAACGAGCGTACCCGCATCCAGGTCGGTGGCTACCTGATCGACTTCGATCAACAGATCCAGCTGGACAACACCACCCGCGTGTTCCGCAATCTGGGCAAGACCCGCCATCAAGGTGGCGAGGTGGAGCTGCAATGGAGCCCAGAACAGCTGCGTGCGCTCACCCTCAACGCAGGCTACGCGTATCTGGATGCCAGCCAGGAATCGGGGGCGTTCCGCGGTTTCCGCGTGCCCTACACCTCGCGCAACCAGATCACCCTGGGCGGTAACTACGCGCTCGGTCATACCACTGTCGCGCTCTCCGGCTACTACTTCAGCAAGGCCTTCAGCGATGCGGCCAATACGGTGCAGGAGAACGCCATCGCCTCGGTGGGCCAGTTGCCCGCCTACATGGTCTGGAACGCGCAGGTGAGCCATACGTTGTTCGAACGCGATGGACAAAAATTCAGCGCGTCGCTGGCGATCAACAATCTGTTCGACCGGCAGTACTGGTTCCGCGGCGTGGACACCAGCCCATGGGGCCGTCAGGCCGCACCCGGGCGGACCTTCACTGCAGGCCTGGAGTACACGTTCTAACCGCGGTGCGCACGCAGTGTGCACGGTTAGCGGCAGCAACCGGCAGGTGCCGCTCGCGCACTGCGATTGCCCGCTACCGCCGCGTTCACCCGATCAAGGGCTGCACTGTTTTATCAGCGTCAACGCTGCACGGACCAGCAGCGGCACCACACGACCGATGTTACAGGGGCATCGGTCGCCTATGACGGCAACGGCGGTCCCGCTGTGGCCGCCGCCAGAAACACGGCGTGCACGAAGCACGCATCAGCGCCGCAGCACGCGGCATTGCGATCGATGTATCGCAGGCCACCCAACGCCGATCATGGCGCCAGGCAGCCCGTTTCAGTACCGGTTTTCCCACCGCCCTGTCGAACGAGAACTGCCATGACTGCAACATCTGCTGCACCGTTGGTGATCCTCACCCATGTCTGCCACCCGGCCATCACCGACGGCTTTTTGCCGGCCGCGCACGCGCAAGGCGTTCCGGTGTGGTTGCTGACCGACCACCGCCTCGACCACCTGGCCTATTTCCGCGACCACCCTGCGCAGGCGCCGCAGCGGGTGATCGAATGCGATGTCTTCAATCCGCTGGGCGTGCTGGACGTCCTGCATGATGCCGGCATTGCGCCGCGCGCGGTCTTCAGCAACAGCGATCATCTGCAGACCAGCACCGCGCTGGTGGCCGCCGGCTTTGGGCTGCCGGGCAAAGACTGGCAGGTGTGTCACGCCGCCAAGAACAAGGCGGCGATGCGGCAACGCCTGCGTGCACGCGGCCTGCCCTGCCCGTGGTTCTGCACGCTGACGTCGGGCGCCGCAGTGCCAACGGATATCCCCTGGCCGGTGGTGGCCAAGCCGCGCGAAGGCGTGGCCAGCCTGGATGTACGCCACTGCGCCGATGCTGCGCAATTGCAAAGCTATCTGGACGATCTGTGGCAGCGCCACCCGCAGCGCACCGTATTGCTGGAAGGCATGTTGCACGGACCGCTGTTCACCCTGGAAACGCTGGGCGATGGGCACACGCTGCACGCCATCGGCGGTTTCAAGGTGCGGCTGTCGCCACCGCCGCATTTCGTCGAATGCGAGGCGGAGTGGGATGCGCATGTACAGACCCCGGTGATTGCGCAGGCACTGCAGCAGCTGCGCGCCTTCGGCGTCGGATTTGGGCTATGCCATAGCGAATTCATCCTCACCGACGATGGTCCGGTGCTGGTGGAGATCAACTACCGCAGCATCGGCGACCGCCGCGAATTCCTGCTCGACGGCATGTTCGGCGGGCAATGGTTTTCCGCCGCGCTGGCGCCGCACCTGGGCCAGCCATTGCCGCAGCTGCATAGCGACCGCGCGCATGCCTTGCTGCGCTATTACGTCGCCGAGCGCGACGGCGAGCTGGTCACCGCCAGCGAAGACCACCGTCATCACGATGCGCACAGCGACGTGCGGTACCGGCGCATGCGTACACCGGGCGAGCGCATCCAGCTGAGCCATTCCAACAAGGATTACCTGGGCGTGTTGAGCGCAGTGGCCAGCGATGCACAGGCGCTGCAACAGGCCGTGGTGCATGCCGAAGCGTGCCTGCATTGGCGCATCGACAACGCGCAGGTGCGCGCATGAGCAGCACCGCCGACCAGCGCTACATCGCCACCCGCATCATCGATGCCTGCCTGCGCGAGGACCTGCGCGCGATCGTCAGCCGTGGCACGCCAGCCATGCCCGACGCGCGCGTATTGGCCGCGTGGGCCGACCCCAGCCCGGTGGACGGCTGGTGGCGCATCGCGCATCTGCCCAACGGCACGCTATGGTTGCCGATCCATCGCCACGGCGTGCTGCAGGACATCAGCGCCTGCGGCGATCGCTGGATCGTGCAGGGCTCCGACGCTGCGTATGTCGAACAGGGCGCACGCGCATGGCTGCAACGCATGAGCGCCGAGCTGGATGTGCAGACTCAGGAGCTGCATCGTGCCTATGCCGACGAAGCCGAGTGCGCTGCCGCGCACCGTGGTCTTGCGCAACAGGCGTATGCCGCGCAGGCGCCTGCATTGGCCCAGGCGCTGCAGCATGACGATGCCGCCGAACGCGCGTACCGCTGCGACCAGCTGGCCAGCTACCGCGATCATCCGTTCTACCCCACCGCACGCGCCAAGGCGGGCCTGGACGCAGACGAACTGCGCCACTACGCACCGGAATTTGCGCCGACCTTCGCGCTGCGTTGGCTGGCGATTCCGCGCGCACTGGCCAGTTGCACCAGCGCACCGCCAGAGGCGTTATGGCCGGACTTCGCTACCCTGGGCCTGCCGCCCGCGCTCGCCGCGACGCACATCGCCTGGCCGGTGCATCCGCTGGTCTGGGCGCGTCTGGAGCAGCCGGGCTTCGCGCTTCCACCCGGTACGTTGCGCGCACCGCAGGCCTGGCTGGAAGTGCGCCCCACCCTGTCGGTGCGCACGCTGGTGCCGCTGCAGCATCCGCATCTGCATCTCAAGCTGCCGATCCCGATGCGCACGCTGGGCGCATTGAATGTGCGCCTGATCAAACCTTCCACGCTGTACGACGGGCACTGGCTGGAGCGCGCGCTACGCCGCATCGATGCGCACGACCCCGCATTGCGGGGACGTTGCGTGTTCGTCGACGAGTCGCATGGCGGGCATGTCGGCGACACCCGGCATCTGGCCTATCTGGTGCGGCGCTATCCGCCGCTGGACGCCACCACGCTGGTCCCGGTGGCCGCGCTGTGCGCGCCGATGCCCGATGGCCGGCCGCTGGCGCTGCATCTGGCCGACCGGTTTGCGCACGGCGACGTGCAGGCCTGGTGGCGCGAATACACCGAACTGTTGCTGGCAGTGCATCTGCGGCTGTGGCTGCGCTACGGCATTGCGCTGGAAGCCAATCAGCAGAACAGCGTGCTGGTCTACGCGCCCGGTCAGCCCACGCGCCTGTTGATGAAGGACAACGACGCCGCGCGGATCGCCATGCCGCAATTGCGTGCGCAGCTGCAGGACATCGAGACCCTGGGCGCGCTGCAGGACGCACGGATCGCGGTGGACGAGACACACGCGCTGGCGCAGATGTTCTGCACCATCGTGCTGCAACTGGATCTGCAGGCGGTCCTCGAAGGCCTGGCCGACTGGCAGCCGGCCTTGCGCGCGCCGCTGGCTGCGCAACTGCAGGACCAGGTTGCGCAGACGCTGGCAACGCTGGATGCCGATGGCATCGACACCGCGCCCGCGCGGCGCCTGCTGGCTGCACCACGGTTGCCGGTAAAGTACCTGCTCAGCGCCGGCAGCCTGCTCAGCAAGCAGCTCACCGGTGCGACCGACATCAACAAGTTCTACGGCGACAGCGCGCCCAATCCGTTCGGCAACGCGTTTGCGCACACACAGCCGCAGCCGCGTCGCCATGCCGGTGGTCAGCGATGAAACGCATCCTCGCCCCGGTGCTGGCCGCCCACTATCTGGCGGCCTTCACCGCCCTGGGCATGCCGCTGTTTCTGCCGCAGGTTCTGGCCGAACTGGCGCCCACCGCGGCGGTGGGCTGGAGCGGCGTGCTGTATGTGTTGCCCACCTTGTGCACTGCGTTGACGGCGAGCACCTGGGGGCGACTGGCGGACCGCTACGGACGCAAACGCTCGTTGCTGCGCGCGCAACTGGGGCTGGCATTGGGCTTTGCGATTGCCGGCTTCGCACCGTCGCTGACCTGGCTGGTGATCGGCCTGATCGTGCAAGGCACCTGCGGCGGCTCGCTGGCGGCGGCCAATGCGTATCTGGCCAGCCAACCGCAGGCCGGCCCCTTGGCGCGCGCACTGGACTGGACGCAGTATTCGGCGCGGCTGGCGATGGTCAGCGCACCGGCGTTGCTGGGGCTGGCGCTTGCCTTGGGCCCGGCGCAATCGCTCTACCGCGCGCTCGCGTTACTGCCATTACTGGCGTTCGCATTGACCTGGCGGTTGCCGGCGGATCAGCCCACCGCGCGTCCACGTGCATCTGCGACGAAGTCATCAGCTACCGAACCTGCAACACGCCCGTCGGCCGCCACAGCATCGTCGTGGCCGGCCTTGTTGCTCGCGCAGTTTCTGTTCTGCTTCGCGATGGTGGTGACGTTTCCGTATTTCATTCCATACGCGCTTGCACGCGGTGCTGGTCACGACGCGCTTGCCGGCCTGCTCTACAGCCTGCCGCATCTGGTCTATCTGGTGGTGTTGCCGTGGTGGCGGCGCGGCGATGGCGAGGCATGGCTGATCCCGGGGCTGCTGCTGTTTGCGCTGGCCTGCCTGTGGCAGGCGCTGTTGCACGACGCCGTCGCGCTGGCGGTGGCGCGGCTGCTGTTCGGCGTTGGCATGTTGTTCGGACTGCGCGGGCTCAATCGCAGCCTGGCGCTGGTCGCCAGCGGCCAGGGCGCTGGCCGCCTGTTCGGCCGTTTCGATGCCTGCGGCAAGTGGGCCGGCGTGGCTGCTGGCGCCGCGGCCGGTGCGCTGGCCCAGGCCGCCGGCCCCGCACTTGCTTTCCTGGCCGCTGCAGTGGCTGCGGCTGGCGCTGCGCTCACCGTTGCGGTGCGCTTTCCTTCGAGGAGAACTGCCGATGTCGCTGCACACGATGCATGACCCCTGGTACGACAGCATGGCCGATGCACAGGCCTGCAGTTGCTGGTTGAACTGCTACCTGCGCGAGTTCGCCATCCCGCAGCGCGCAGCCGATTTCGATTACCGCGGGCTGGATCGCCCCGGGCCGCGCATGGCCGAGCAACGTTGGCTGCGCATCGACCTGGGCGATACCGGCGCGGTGTGCGTGCGCATTGCCTACGCAGACCGTTTAGGCCGCTGCCGCTTTGCGTCCACGCCGTTCCTCAAAAGTGCCGGCCAACCGTGGCACGCGCTCGACGCGCATGCGTTGGCACGCTGCCTGCTGCAATCGCTGGGCAGCACGCAGGCGGTCAATCCGGAGCTGCTTGCGCAAAGCGCCAACAGCGTGGCGATCACCGCGGCGATGTTGCGCCAGGCGCACCGCACCGCCCCCACCGGCGATGCGATGATCGATGCCGAGCAATCGATGCTGTGGGGCCACGCGCTGCATCCCACACCGAAAAGCCGCGAAGGCGTGGCGCTTGACCACGTACTGGCCTGTGCACCGGAAGCGCGTGCGGCATTTCAGTTGTTCTGGTTCCGCATCGACCCACGCCTGCTACGCGTGCAAGGCAAGGACGTGCGCGCCAGCTTGAGGCAGCTGTCCGGCAGCGACGATCTCTACCCCTGCCATCCGTGGGAGGCGCAACGCCTGCTCGACGACCCGCTGCTGCGCACCTTGCAAGCGCGCGGATGGATCACGCCGGTCGGCCTGCGCGGCGACGCACTACGGCCCACCTCGTCGGTACGGACGCTGTATCACCCGCAGCTGGATTATTTTCTCAAGTGCTCGGTGCATGTGCGGCTGACCAATTGCGTCCGCAAGAACGCCTGGTACGAGCTGGAAAGTGCGGTGGCGCTGACCGACCTGCTGGCGCCCAGCTGGCAGGCACTGGCAGCGCAGGTACCGGGCTTCGACGTGATGCTGGAGCCTGCGGCCACGTCGCTGGATGTCGCGCAGATCGACCGCGGCCTGCACGATGCCGACCCGCAAGCCGCACGTGCGTTGTCCGAAAGTTTCGGCATCCTGTATCGCAAGACCATTCCTGCTGCGCAACGCGCACGTTGGCAGCCGCAGGTGGCGGCCGCCCTGTTTACTTGTGATGCGCAGGGCAACAGCGTGTGTGCCCAGCGCTTGCAGGCGCTGAGCAGCGCACAGATGGACCGCCACACCGCCACGCTGCTGTGGTTCCGCGCCTATGCGGCCCTGTTGCTGGATGGCGTGTGGAGCGCGCTGTTCCAGCATGGCATCGCGCTGGAACCGCATCTGCAGAACACCGTGATCGGCTTTGCCGACGGCTGGCCGACGCGCGTGTGGATTCGCGACCTGGAAGGCACCAAGCTGCTGGCCCACCATTGGCCGGAAAGCCGCCTGCAGGGTGTGGGCGAACGTGCGCGGCAATCGCTGTATTACACGCCGGAACAAGGCTGGAACCGCGTTGCCTATTGCGCGCTGGTGAACAATCTGGCGGAAGCCATCTTCCATCTGACCGAAGGCGACGGCGTGCTGGAAGCACGGCTGTGGCAATGCGTGGGCGAGCTCGCCGCACGCTGGCAACAACGCTATGGCGCGCAACCCGCGCTGCAGGGCCTGATCGACGGCGCTCCGTTGCCTGGCAAAAACAATCTCGGCACGCGCCTGCTGCAACGGGCCGATCGTCAGTCTGACTACACCCCATTGCCCAACCCGATTGCACACATCGCCACCGCACGGCAGGTGGCCGCATGAGCCTGCGCATCGATACCGCCGCAGTGATCCATGCGCTGCCGCAGCTACGGGCGAGCAGCGATGGCCCGCTGTGCGCGTACCTGTACGATCTGGCCGCGCTGCACGCGCATGCGGCCTGGATGCGCGCGCAGCTGCCGGCGCAGTGCGAGCTGTTCTATGCGGCAAAAGCCAATGCAGAACCGCAGATTCTGCAGACGCTGGCGCCGCATGTGGATGGCTTTGAAGCCGCATCCGGTGGCGAACTGGCCTGGCTGCATGCGCAGCAACCGCAGGCAGCGCTGCTGTTTGGCGGGCCGGGGAAACTCGACAGCGAGCTGGCCCAGGCCGCTGCCCTGCCCGACTGCACCGTGCACGTGGAAAGTATCGGCGAGCTGCAACGGCTGGCAGCGATTGCGGCACACGCTGGCCGCTGCGTCCCGGTGTTTCTGCGCATGAACATCGCCGTGCCCGGCGCACAGAGCACGCGGTTGATGATGGGCGGGCAGCCCTCGCCATTCGGCCTGGACCCGCAGGATCTGGACGCTGCCATGCAACTGCTGCGCGCCAGCCCGTCGCTGCGACTGGAGGGCTTTCATTTCCATCTGATGTCGCATCAACGCGATGCCGGCGCGCAACTGCATCTGGTTGCTGCGTACTTGCGCACCGTCCAGCAATGGCGTCAGACCTATGCGCTCGGGCCGTTACGGGTCAATGCGGGCGGTGGCTTCGGCGTGGATTATCTGGCGCCGGAGTCCTCGTTCGACTGGGCCGGTTTCTGTGCCGGGCTGCCCGCGTTGCTGCACGAACACGGCAGCGCGCTGCGTCTGCGCCTGGAACCCGGACGCTACGTCAGCGCCAACTGCGGCTGGTACCTGATGGAGGTGCTGGACCTCAAGCGCAGCCACGGCCAGTGGTTCGCGATCGCCCGCGGCGGCACCCATCACTTCCGCACACCGGCCGCGCAAGCGCACGACCACCCATTCCGCGTGCTGCGCGGGACGCACGCGCCGGTCATCAGCGACACACCGGTGACCTTGGTCGGCCAGCTTTGCACGCCCAAGGACGTCCTGGCACGCAACCAACCCGTCGACGCACTGGCGCCGGGCGACTGCCTCGCGTTTCCGCTGGCAGGCGCTTATGCGTGGAATATTTCGCACCAGCAATTTTTGATGCATCCGCCGCCGCAGAAGGTGTTTTTGCCGATTCCACGTTGAACACTAATCGTCCTTCGCTCCACAAGTCTCACGGCTTTTCTGTAGAGCGTGAGAGCCCTACCTATCCATTTGCGGCACACATTCGTCGGCTATGATGGCTACTGTGATCGCGCCATTGACACAGATGTGGATGTGTATGACTTCGCGCAACGCCGAGCAGATGCAAGTGTCGTTCACGGACGTATGCGCTTGCCGGTCTTGAACCGTATCAGCCCACTACCTTCGGTCCACCTGTGAAAAGAATCGCATCGATTTCGTTGGTACTGCTGGCCTTGATCGCTGTCTTGTTCTTCTATCTACGCGTGCAATCCGAAGCGGCGAAGCGACAGCCTGCAGGTGCTGCACATACTGCTGGCAACAGGACAGCCGATCCACAGCATGCCGCGACAGATAGTGCACGCAAGGCTGCCGCTCCGTCCATGTGGGCATCGGCCACCAGCACCCAGATCGATCTTGACTTCCATGAGACAAAGCGCAAAGCAGAGTCGGGCGACCCTGTGGCGCAACGAAAGCTCGCAGAAATGTATGAGCGGTGCATGATGTACAGCCAATCACCGCAGAATTTCAGAGGATTGATGGCGCTCTTTGCCAAGCAGGACATGCAACACGCAAAGCGCTATGCCGAGGTGGCAGAACGCGTTTCTCACTATTGCGACTCGATCGATGGGGGCAAGCCTATCCCGAGTGAGGCGTACCAACTTTGGTATGCCGAGGCTGCGCGGCGGGGGGATGTGATTGCCCAGATAAAAGTCGCAACTACCGTCGAACACCAGCCGAACGAAGAAACCTACCGCGCACTTGTCGCCAAAGCCTTTGAGAGCCGGGATCCCGAGGCCATCTTTGCCATTGGCGACATGCTGAGTCTGGCAAAGACATCCGTTGACCTGGGATCTTATGCATCGCAGGTGGGTGGAGACTATGCAGAGCATGCGTGGGAACTGGCTGCCTGCCGTGCCGGGGCTGCGTGTGGTTATGGGTCGTACCGCATCGATGCTGCCTGCAGCAGCGGCATGTGCAGCAATGCATCCGGCTACGAAAGCCTGATCAAGTACCACTTCGTTCCACCCGGGCAACAGAAATTCTTGGAGCGGGACGTAGAGCGGATCAGATTTCTCCTTCGGCAGGCAAACAGGGATAAGCCAACGGAAAGCGGCTAACGAATCGTCGCGCGCAATCGCCAGATAGGCATGGACTGCTGAGCTCTGGGCCGAGTGATAAGCGCCGATTCCGAATACTTGCTGTAATTGCTTGGTAGCGCCGCGGCAGTTTTGTGGGTGGCTCCAAATCGATATGTCGTTACTGACATTGGAATGAATCGGCAAGCTCAACGCAGCACTAACTTTACGGTGTCTGTCTGCTCTACCAGCTTTTCAGCTCGTCCGAGAGACCTCGACAACTGGCACACGCACATCCGCGCGTAGCTCCGTCTCTGCCACTGTCTCGGGATCGTCTAGATAGAGGTAGTGCAGCGGGGCATCGCGCAGCGCGTAGCCGCTACCGGGTAGCCAATCCGCGAGCAGGCCGTCGAGTGCCTGTTCCATTCCGGCATAGCTACCGGTATGCCGCAGCACGGCATGCGCACCTTCGCCCAGCACGCGCAGCTGCAGCGGTGCAATATGGGTGGCGAAGGCGATTCCGCACTCGAACACGTGCTGCGCCGGGGATACGTCGCGGTGGTCGCTCAACGGGATGCCGATCAATGCGTGCAGCTGCTCGATTACCCCCACCCGCTCGGCCCAGCCGGCAATGCGGCCGAAGCCGCGATCCAGGTCGTCGAACGAGCCGCGCTTGCGTAGCACAACCAATTCGAATGGCTCCAGCGTCTGCACGCTAACCCGCAGCGGTGCTGACGAGCTGTTTGCCAACGTTGCCGGCGTCGATAACTGCTGCAGCTTGCTGGCCCGCAATGCGGGCGCCGAGCGCAAGATGGTGGGACTGGCCTGCGGTGCGCTGCGACAGGCACGCGCCAGCGCCTGCGGTGTCTGGTAACCGACCGCGAGCGCGACCTCGGTCACTGACGCATCATCGCTGCCCAATAAATGCAGGGCTTGACTCAACCGCAAGCGTGCCACCGTGTGGCCGACGGTCTCATCGGTCAGGGCGCGATAGACCCGATGGACGTGATACGGCGACTGGTGCGCGATGCCTGCCAATTCGGCCAAATCCGGCAATGCGGCGCCGCTGCGAATGCTGGCCTGCAGATGCGCGATGACGCACTTCACGCCACGTTGCCAATTGGTAACTGCTGAGTCTGCTGCATGCATGGCGTTGGCTCCCTGGCGACGGCATCAGCATCGCCTGCATCGCGTGCCGGCGCGGTCCCGATCTTGCGGAATGTTTCACCCCGTTGCACAGCGTGGGGGCTCAACCCAGCCACACCGCCAACGTCACCAGCACCGCGGTTTCGGTCAGTTCCACCAGCGCGCCGCAGGTATCGCCCGTCATGCCGTCCAGGCGCTGCATGCAGGCGCGGCGCCATAGAACGAAGACCACGGCGGCAGTGCCGAGGCAGGCAGCCGCGATCGCTGGGCCGGCGGTGATGCAGACCACGACCGCCACTATCAACGCCAGCCACACGCCTGCGCGTGGTGCGGCGACCAGCGCGCTGCCGATGCCGCCAGCGCGCACGTACGGTGTAGTCAAAAATGCAGCTACCACCGCGGCGCGTGCCAGCAACGGTGCCAGCCATAGCGCACCCGGTGCATGCGGCAGCAGGGTGGCCAGTGCGGCGCATTTGAGCAGCAACACCAGCACCACGGCGGTCACTGCCATCGGTCCGCTGGTGGGATCTTTCATGATCGCCAGGGTGCGTGCGCGGTCGCCCATACCGCCGACCCAGGCGTCGGTCATGTCGGCCAGCCCGTCCAGGTGCAGGGCGCCGGTCAGCCAGGTCAATGCGCTCAACAGCAATGCCGCGCCCAGCAATGGCGCGATATCGCGCAGGCACCACGCCAGGCCACACAGCAGCGCACCGAGCAGCAGGCCGACCGCCGGATACCACGGCAACGACCGTGCCTGCACGCCCGGCCGGGCGAACACCGCGCCGGGCACCGGAATGCGGGTCAGGAAGCCGATCGCCGCGAGCAGCCCATCGATCATCCGGCGTCGTGTGCAGACTGCGGTGCTGCTGCCGGCACAGATGGCAGCGCTGCGGCAACGCCGTTGGCCGGTGTCCAGGCCAGCGGATGCAGCGAGGCATGCGGCACCGCCAGCTCGGTCATGCGGCCGAATCCATTGCCAGCCACCATGCACTGCACTGCACGGATGGCACCGCCATGGGTGACCACCAGCACGCGGCGCGCCGGGTAGGTGGCGACCACCGCATCCAGCGCCGCGGCGAGCCGCGCGCAGAACGCCTCGAAGGGCTCGGCCTGCGGCGGCGGGTAGCGCAGCGGGTCGGCCCAGAAGCGGCCAAGCGCCTCGCCTTCGTCGCGATCGATCTCGGCCACCGGTACGCCTTGCCAGCGGCCGAAGTGATATTCGCGCAGCCGTGCGTCCAGCTGCAGCGGCAAGCCGCGCGCGCCGGCCAGTTCGGTGGCGAAGGCCGCGCAGCGCTGCAAGCTGGACGACACCACCACCTCCCATTCGCCCTCGGCGGTGGCTGCGCGCAATTGCTGCCAACCCAGCTCGGTGAGCGGGTCGTCGAGCTGGCCGCGATAGCTGCGCTGCCCGGTGTCGCCGTGCCGCAGCAAGGTGATCTGCGTGCTCATGCGTCGGACACTCCGGCTTCGGCAAAGGTAGCCATGCCGTTGTGCAAGGCGCAGGCGCTGCGCAGCAGTGGAATCGCCACCGCCGCGCCACTGGCTTCGCCCAAACGCAGGTCCAGTTGCAGCAACGGCTCGGCATCCAGCGCGTGCAACAACGCGGCGTGGCCGCGCTCCTGCGAGCGGTGTCCGAACAACAGCCATTCGCGCACGCCGGGATTCAGACGGGTGGCCACCAGCGCCGCAGCGGTGGTGATGAAGCCATCCACCAGCACCGGAATGCCGGCCTGCGCGGCGGCGATATACGCGCCGACCAGGGCGGCGATCTCGAATCCGCCGAGCCGGCGCAACCGTTCCAGCGGCGTGGCGGCGTCGGCATGCAAGGCCAGTGCGCGGCTGATCACCGTTGCCTTGTGCGCGATGCCTTCGGCGTCCAGGCCGGTGCCGGCGCCGGCCATCGCCTGCGGAAACTGCGACAACAGCGCGCAGCCCAGGGCGGCAGCGGCGGTGGTGTTGCCGATGCCCATTTCGCCGCCGACGAACAACTGCGTGTCGCAACTTTTGGCCTGCGCGATGCTCTCCGCACCGGCGGCCAGCGCGTCGCGCAACTGGCCGGGGGTCATCGCCGGTTGCTCGCAGATGTTGGCGCTGGAGGGGGCGATCCAGGCGCGACGCACGCGCGGCAACTCGCCGGGGTCGTTGACCACACCCAGATTCACCACTTCCAGCCGCGCACCGAGTTCGCGCGCCAACACCGCAATGGCCGCACCGCCGCGTGCGAAATTGCGCACCATCTCGCCGGTGACCGCCTGCGGAAACGCCGACACGCCCTCGGCGGCAACGCCATGGTCGGCGGCGTACACCGCAATCCACACGCGCTGCAAGGTCGGCTGCGCGTTGCGTTGCCAGGCCGCCAACTGCACGGCCAGTTGCTCCAGCCGGCCCAACGCGCCGGGCGGTTTGGTCAGTTGTTCCTGCCGTGCCAGCGCAGCCGCGCGCACGCGCGCATCCGGCACCGCGCATGCGGCAAAGATCCAGTCGCTACTCACAGCTGTTCTCCTTTCAACACCATCGGCAAACCCGCCACGACAAACACCACACGCTCGCACTGTAGCGCCAATGCCTGATGCAGCCGGCCGGCCTCGTCGACGAAACGACGCGTGAGTTCGCCCAGCGGCACGATGCCCTGCCCTACCTCGTTGCTGACCAGCACGATCTGCCCGGGCAACTGCGGCAACGTTGCGAGCAGTGCGTCGCGTTCGCGCGCAAACGCGCCCGCCTCCGGGTGGCCCAGCAGGTTGCTCAGCCACAGCGTCAGGCAATCGACCAATACGCAGCGATCGGGCGCGGCCAGCGCCTGCAGCGTGGCGGCCAATGCGATGGGTTCTTCCACGCACTGCCAATGCGACGGGCGCTGGCTGCGGTGATGGGCGATGCGTTGCTGCATTTCGTCATCGAACGCCTGCGCGGTGGCTACATAGCACACCTGCTCGGCCGCGCTGGCGGCGAGACGTTCGGCCAGTGCGCTCTTGCCCGAGCGCGCGCCACCCAGAATCAATTGCCGCATGCCGGCTCCTTGCTGGTGAGCCGCGTCAGCGCGGCGGTATCCAGATGCGTGTGCACCGCATCGGCAAGACGGTCGAGCGTGGCCTCGCGCAGCGCGGCCAGATCCAGCGGCGTTGCCTGCGCCAGGCCGGCCCATGCGAGTAACGCGGCCAGTGCCTGCGGGTGATCGAAGATGCCGTGCAGATAGGTGCCCAGCACCTGGCCGTCGTCGGAAATGGCGCCATCGCTGCGGCCATCGTCCAGCTGCACCAACGGCCGTGCCAACGCAGCGCCGGTGCTGAGACCACAGTGGATTTCATAGCCGCTGGCAGCCGCATCGCCCAGCGCCAGGCGCCCATGCACGCGGTGCAGTTGCTTGTGCGGGTGCAGCTGCGTGTCCAGTGCCAGCCAGCCCAACCCGGTACTGCTGCCGGCCGGGCCTTCGATGCCATCGGGGTCGTGGATCTGCTCGCCCAGCATCTGCAGACCACCGCAGATCCCGAGCAGCTTGCCGCCATACCGCAGGTGGCGTGCGATGGCGGTGTCCCAGCCGTGTGCGCGCAGCCACTGCAGATCCTGGCGCGTCGCCTTGCTGCCGGGCAGCACGATCAGGTCGCAGGGCGGTGGCATCTGGCCCGGGCCGACCAGCTGCACCTCCACCTGCGGATGCGCCCGCAATGCATCCAGATCGGTGTGGTTGCTGATCCGCGGCAGCACCGGCACCACCACGCGCAGCTGCGCGTGCGGCTTGTGCAGCGCCTGCCGCGGCAGCGCATCTTCGGCCTCCAGCTGCAGACCGTGCAGATACGGCAACACGCCGAGCACCGGCTTGCCGGTTTCGCGTTCCAGCCAGTCCAGGCCCGGTTGCAACAGCGCCAGATCGCCACGAAAGCGGTTGATGACAAACCCGGCAACGCGTGCGCGTTCGCTCTGCGACAGCAAGGCCAAGGTACCGACCAGATGCGCGAACACGCCGCCACGGTCGATGTCGGCAATCAGGATCACTGCGCAATCCACCGCCTCGGCATAGCCCATGTTGGCGATATCGTTGGCGCGCAGATTGATCTCCGCCGGGCTGCCGGCGCCTTCCACCAGCACTACGTCGAAACGCTCGACCAGTCGTGCGTGCGAGGCCAACACCGCGGCAAGCGCGGTGGCCTTGTAAGCGTGGTAGCCCACCGCATCCAGCGTGGCGACCAGGTGCCCATGCACGATTACCTGCGCGCCGGTGTCGCTGTTGGGTTTGAGCAACACCGGGTTGAAGTCGGTGTGCAGCTCCAGTCCGCAGGCTTGCGCCTGCACCGCTTGCGCGCGGCCGATCTCGCCACCATCGACGGTGACTGCCGAGTTCAGCGCCATGTTCTGCGGCTTGAACGGTGCCACCGCAATACTCTGGCGATGCAACCAGCGGCATAGCGCGGCCACCAGCGTGCTCTTGCCGGCATCGGAGGTGCAGCCCTGTACCATCAACACGCGGGCGCTCACGCCAATACCTCGCGCAGTGCCGCATCCAGGCGTGCTTCGGCGGCCGCATCGGGCGGCAGGCCGAAGCGCAGACTGGCCGGGGTATCGAACAGGCGGGTCAGGATGCCGCGTTGCGCCAGCGCCGCATGCAACACCGCCGCATCGTCGCGCCGACACCATTGGAAAAACGCAGTGCCTGCGGTGGGTGCGATCGCGTGGCTGCGCAACAGCTGCGCAAGCCGCTGCGATGCCGCGTGCAGGCGTTCGCGGGCCTGCGCGTGCCAGTGGGTATCTGCCAACGCCTGCTGCAGCGCCCAGCGGGTGGGGCCGCTCACCGTCCATGGCCCCAACTGCTCGCGCAGTGCATCCAGCAGCTGCGGCTGCGCACACACGAACCCGGCCCGCGCACCGGCCATGCCGAAGAACTTGCCGACCGAGCGCAGCACGATCAAGCCCGGCTGCGGCGTCTGCGCGCACACGCTGTCGTGCGGTGTGGCATCCATGAAAGCTTCGTCGATCACCAACCAACCGCCGCGTGCCGCCAGACGTGCATGCAGCTGCAACAGCACTTCGCGATCGAAGGTCTCTGCGCCTGGGTTATTGGGATGGATCAGCACCACCACATCGAAGGTCTCCGCCGTCTGCAGCAACGGTCCCGCCGGCAGCGGCACGACGGTGTGGCCGGCGCGTCGCCACGCGTGTGTATGTTCGGCATACCCCGGTGCCAGCACGCCCACCCGGCTGCGGCTGCGCAACAGCGGCAAGGCCTGAATCGCCGCCTGCGAACCCGCAACCGGCAACACGTGCGGCGCGTCGTAATAGGCCACGGCGCTGCCGACCAGGCCATCGTCGTCTTCCGGCAAACGGTGCCACACCTGCTCCGGGATGGCAGGCACGGACCAGACGAACGGGCTCACCCCGGTGGACAGATCCAGCCAGTGCGACAACGCAATCCCGTAGGTCTGCGCGGCGCGGCGCAACCGGCCTCCGTGTTCAAGCATGAGCGACTCCACGAGATGGTGCGTGACTGCACAGAGATTGCCGATGGTCGACGCAGCGCCTGCGCGCAAGGGGTTGGCGGCCGGTCATGGCGTCACCAACGCCAACGCCAGTGCACCGAGCAACAACCACAGCAGCACCCCGGCACGCACCAGCAGCAGCGCGCGGCGCACACTACCGGCGCTGGCCGGCAGGCCCTTGCCCAGACGCGGCCGTGTCTGCCAGTGGCCGTGGTACGGCGCTGGCCCACCCAATTGCACCTGCAGCGCGCCGGCACCTGCCGCCATCACCGGGCCGGCGTTGGGGCTCTTCCAGCCGCGCCCCTGCTGCCAGGCGCAGCGCATGCCGGTACGGCTGCGGCCGAGCAACGCGTAAGTCACGGCGGTGAGCCGCGCCGGCAGCCAATTGAGCACATCGTCGATGCGCGCCGCAGCGCAGCCGAAGTTGGCGTAGCGCGGCGTGCGATAGCCCCACATCGCATCCAGCGTATTGGACAGCCGATACAGCACCGCGCCCGGCGCGCCGAGCAGCACACCCCAGAACAGCGCGGCAAACACCGCATCGCTGCCGTTTTCCAACACCGACTCGGTCGCTGCGGCGGCAACCTGCGTGGCATCGAGCGCGGCGGTGTCGCGGCTGACGATACGGCCCACGGCCAGACGCGCCGCTGCCAGGTCGTCGGCCTGCAATGCGTCGATCACCGGCTGCGCATGTTCGCCCAGGCTGCGCAATCCCAGCGCCAGATACAGCATGACGGCGGCAAAGACAGTTGCCGCCCACGCCGACCACCACCACAGCAGCGCTTGCAACGCGGCTGCCAGGAGCGTCCATGGCACCACCGTCGCGCACCAGGCCAGCACGCCTGCACCGCGACGATCGCGGTACAGGCGTGCTTCCACGCGCTGTGCCCATTGGCCGAACAGCACCAGCGGATGCGCGCGCCGCGGTTCGCCCAGCAGCAGGTCCAGCAGCACGGCCGCCGTGGCAATCACCAGCGCCATGGTGGGCCGCCCTGCGTCATGACAGGACACACGCCGATGCAGCTGCAGGCAAAATTGCACGCGCGTGGTCATGTCTACAACTCGATGCCGAGCTGCGCCTTGATGCCGGCGTTGAAGGCATGCTTGATCAGGCGCATCTCGGTGACGGTGTCGGCGACCTCGATCAACCCGGCCGGCGCACCGCGCCCGGTGATCACCACATGCTGTCCGGGCGGACGCGCGGCCACGGCTGCAATCACCTCGTCCAGCGCGATGTAGTCCTTGACCAGGGCGATATTGAGTTCGTCCAGCAGCACGAAGTCGTAGCGCGGGTCGGCCAGCATGCCGCGCGCCAGTTGCCAGGCGGCCTGCGCAGCGGCGATATCGAGTGTACGGTCCTGGGTTTCCCAGGTAAAGCCTTCGCCCATCACGTGGTAGTCGAGCAGATCCGGAAAGCGGCGGAAAAACGCTTCTTCGCCGGTGGAAAACGTGCCCTTGATGAACTGCACCACGCCGCAGTACAGGCCATGCCCGAGCGAGCGCGCCAGCATGCCGAAGCCGGACGAACTCTTGCCCTTGCCGTTGCCGGTATTGACCAGCAGCACGCCACGGTCGATGACCGCGCGTGCGATGCGTCTGTCCACCAGCTCCTTCTTGCGCTGCGCGCGTTCGCGGTAATGTGCGTCGTCGTGTTCGGGTGTGCTCATGCGCGTGCTCCAATCGGGTGACGTGTGGCGATGCCACGCAGTACAGCCAGCAGCGCGAAAGCGACGCCGACATAGCCTGCCAGCGTGCCGAGTGCGTGCGGGTAATAGTCAGGCACGCGCGCGACAAAACCGCCCAACGTGGCCTGCGGATAGCGGCCGGACAAGAAGTAGAAGCCGCCCTTGGAGAGTAAATACGCCAGGCTGCCGCTGAGCAGCACTGCGCACAGCAGGCGGGCCGCATCGCGCCACACGTCGCGGTGCAGCTGCAAGGCATACACGCGCCCACCCAACCACAATGCCGCATACGCCAACGCTAGCGCCCAATAGGCCGGCGACAGGCACCAGTCACTGATGCTGCCGGAGACCAGGCCGATCAGATCCAGCGCAGACGCCACCCCGAACAGCAGCGGCAGCATCCACCGCGGGCGCTGCAAGGCACCGGCCAGAAAGAACACCGCCCACGATGCGTTGGGCAATGCATCCACGCTGGCGAAATGCTCGCCGCGCGTGCCCACCATCAACAGCACCAGCGCGCTACCGCACATCCATGCGGCGGTGCCTTGCAGTGGCGCGCGTGCCGGCGTGCGCGTTTGCCGCGCAACCGTCATGACCGCTCCAGCGGGGCCGATAACGGCGACGCAGTGCGCGCGGCACGCCAGCGCAACACACACCACGCACCGGCAAGCGCAACCGCCAGATACAGCGCGGTGGTGCGCACGAACAACGGGCCCCACTGCGCTGCGCGCTGCAGATACTGCGCCCAATGCGGCTCGGCATAGCGCCCGCCCCACCAGTAGAACGCGCCGTTGGAAATCAGGAACGACACCACTGCGGCCAAGGTGCCCAGCGCCCACGCAATACACATCGACCTCGCATCCGGGCGAAGGCGCGCGTGATAGGCCCGGCCGGCGTACCACAGCACCCCGTACGCCAGCGGCAGCGCCGCGTAGGCGGCGGTGATGCAGAAGTCGCTGACACCGGCCAACGTGACTGCGGCCCAATCGATCGCCACCGACAACAGCAGCAGGGCGACAAAAAACGCGTGCCGTCGCACCGCCAGACCGCCCAGAAAGAACACCGCCATCGATGCATCCGGCAGATGCAGCCAGTCGCTGACGTGATGGAAGCGCGTAGCGGTCATCACCAGCATCAAGGCGATGAAGACAGCGCGTTCGGCGGCACGGGAAAGCGGAGTCATCGGTGTTCCTTTGAAGACAGACGCAGCTGCGCTAGCGGTGGGAACAGGCAACCGGTGGATGCTGCAGCGTACGGGTGGCGCATGACCGCTGATGCTGCTGTGTCACTGGCGCCGGCATATCTGCAGCCGTTTCCCCATTGGGGCCTCGGCGCGAGGCACTGTCGCCGGTACGAGCAACTGCGCGATGCATGCGTCCAATCGCCACCGGCCGCATGCATCCCGCCATCGCACATGCACCGGCTGCCCGCGCGCTACTGCGCCGCCTGGTAGCGGAAGGTGAGCAGATAATTGCGTCCCGGCTGGGCATACCAGCGTGCGGTCTCGTACTGGCGGTCGAACACGTTGTTTGCGGTGAACTGCACCTTCCAGTCCGCATCGATCGCATAGCTCACGCGCAGATCCAGCAGGCCGTAACCGGCCAGCCGCTCGGTGTTGGCCAGATCGTCGTAACGCTTACCTGAACCGAACAGGCTGGTGCCGACGCTGAAGGCACCGAAGCTGCGGTCGGCATCGATGCGCCCGCTCTGCCGCGCACGCCGCGGCAACCAGTTGCCGTGATCGACCTCGCCATCGGCCTGCGGCTGCAGCCAGGTCAGCGCGCTGCGCAGGGTCCAGCCGGCCAGCTCGGTGTCGTAGCCCGCTTCCACGCCGCGAATGCGCGCCTGGTCGATGTTGTTCGGCTGCCCGAACGGGTGAGTGGCATCCACCAGCGCCGCGTCGTAGGCAATCAGATCGTCGATGCGGGTCTGGAAGGCATTGAGCGTCCAGGTGCCCCAGGCGTAGCTGCCGCGCAGCCCAATCTCGGCGCTCTTGGAGGTTTCCGGCCCCAGCAACGGATTGCCGTAATCCGGGTAATACAACTCGTTGAAGGTGGGCGCCTTGAACGCGGTGCCGTAGCTGGCGGTCACGCGCAAATGCTCAGCGAAGTCCCGGCCCCACAACAGGCTGCCTGTGGTCTTGCCACCGAACTGGCTGTTGTCGTTGCGACGCAGGCTGGCCTGCAGCGACTGGCTGCCGAAGCTCTGCTGCCACTGCGCAAACGCGGCGCGGTCGATGCGGCTGTCGGCATCGTAGGTGTCGCTGCTGGCGATGGCGTCGCGCTGCCAGTCGAAACCGACCGTGAGCAGGCCCGGCCCGGTGTTGACGTCGGCCTGCAACGAGCCCTGCTTGCGGCGCGTGTCGTAGGTCGACAGGTACGCACCGTCGTAATACGCGTCGCTGAAATCGGCGCTGCTACCCAGGCTGGCGGTGAAGGTCAGCGCATCGCTGGGCGCATAGCGCACGCGCCCGCCCACGGCCTGCTGCACGCCCTTGGACAGATTGCCGCCGAAGGCCGAGCCGTCGTATTCGTTGCGGCTTTGCGCCCGCAAGGCGTGCACGTCCGCATCCCACTGCCGGTTGAAGCGCCAGCCGCCCTGCGCGCTCAGCGAATCGTTGCGGTAGCCGTCGCGGTCCGGATCGTAGGCACTCGAGCTGGTGTCCAGATACGCATTGATGCCATCGGTTTGGTCATGCACGGCGTTGAGCGAATACCAGCCGCCGGCTTCGCTCAGATCGCCCTGGCTGCGCCCGGCGACACCGGCGCCATAACGGCGCGCATTGTCGCTGCCGGCCGCCACGCTCAGCGTCGGCACGAAGCGGCCTTGCGGGCGACGGGTAAAGATCTGGATCACGCCGCCCAGCGCTTCGGAGCCATACAGGCTGGAAAACGGCCCGCGCACGATCTCGATGCGTTCGATCTGCTCGATCGGCAGATCCTGCAATGCCGCACCGCCCGCAGTGGCCGAGCCGATGCGCACGCCGTCGATCAGCACCACCAGATGATCCGATTCGGTGCCGCGCAGGAACAACGAGGTCGCCTTACCCGGACCACCGTTATTGGCCAGCGACACCCCGGCTTCGCCACGCAGCAGGTCCTGCAGCGAATTGATCTGGCGGCGCTCGATCTGCGCGCGGTCGATCACCGTGACCGGCGCCAGCGTCTGGTCCTGGGTCTGCGCGGTCCGCGAGGCGGTGACCACCACTTCGTCGAGATCGATGGCGGCTTCGGCCTGGGCCAGATTGATCACGCACAGCGACAATCCCGCGGCCAACACGGCGCGAGATGGCAAAACGGAAGAAAGGGACATCTACTGCTGCTCCTGAAACCGCGCCGACCCGCGCGGGGGCAATGGGGCGACACGCAGCAACGGGCCAGCCGTCCGACGCAGCAGCATCGGACGCGCAAGGCCACGCCCACCGCGTGCCGGGTCAATCCCTCAGGCCGGTCTCCGGGCTTGCGAGCGGAAGCGGATGCTTCCCGGGTCTGCGCCTTCCCATGCAAAGCACAGTGGCGTGACGTGCAGACCCTTGTCTCGCCCACCGTTGCGGGGGCAGCTCCGGAATTACGACTCGCCCAAGGCGATGCGCGCACCGGATTCCCGTTTAAACCACCGGCCAGCCGGCAGTCACCTCAGGGGCGCGCATGGTAGCAGGATTGGCTGGCGCCTCAGCGCTCTGGTGCGACCGACCAAGCGCAGCGCGTCGCCACGCGCCGGGGTGGTGACTACTGATTGCTTCTCTCATCGGAAGAAGGTGGCGCGCAGCGCTGGATGAGGGGACAGAGCGCAGCCTCATGCCATGGATAGAAGCAGCATGCTGGGTTGCTTGCATGTCCGCCATCGAGCTTGATCTCGCACATATGCGTGGGCTTCGCCCCCGTCATTGAGATCGCCCCCCCCACACCCGCTCCGCGCCCCAGCCCACGCTTGCGCTTGCGGCGCGTGCGCTCCAAGGCCACCCGCGCCCATCGCGCGCAAGCTGTGCCTCCTCGCCCCGACGGGAGAGGGGCGAGCCGTTCCGGGCGGGAGAAAGGCTTCAAGCCAAGCGTCATTGGCGTGTTCAAGATGTCCGGGTCATGGAAGCGAGGTCACGAGGCGGCAGCGCGGCTGGGGATTTGGCGGAGAGCGGCACAAGGATGTGCCGCGGCGGCGAGTCAGACAGGATGTCTGACCGAGCCGAAGAGCCGATCCCCAGCCGCGCTGCCGCGCTCACCGAAGCCAGTACCGGCGGGCATCGTGCTTTGCCATACCCAACCCCACCCCGCTCCGCGCTAGCAGTACGCGCGCACCAAGACACGCGCACCGGTGGCGCTCCCGCCGTGCCTTGGTATCCGACGGGAGCGTTGTTCCAAGAGTGGCCAACAAAACGTAGCGAGCAGTCGTCAGGTGGGTGTGGACGGCGCGGAAGAACCGGAGTGGACGCGTGGTCCATGCCGCACCGAGTACCGGCCGCGCTCGCCTGGCGGTGAGCACAGTCGGCGTGTTGGCTGCGCTAAAACCTCACGCTCCCTGTAGCGCCTGCTCCAGATCCGCCAGCAGGTCGTCGATATGTTCGATGCCGATCGACAGGCGCACGGTGTCTTCGCTGACGCCGGCATGTTCCAGTTCGGCCGGACCGAGCTGGCGGTGCGTGGTGGATGCCGGATGCGTCGCCAGCGATTTGGCATCGCCGATGTTGACCAGCCGCGTGAACAGCTGCAGCGCATCCAGAAACCGCGCGCCCGCGGCACGTCCACCGGGCAGGCCGAAGGTCAGCACGCCCGAGCCGTGCCCGCCCAGATACTTCTGCGCCAGCGCATGCTCGGGGTGATCCGGCAACGCGGCGTAATTGACCCAGGCCACCCGCGCGTGTTGCTGCAGATACCTTGCAATCGCCAATGTATTGGCATTGATGCGCTCCATGCGCAGCGGCAGGGTTTCGATGCCTTGCAGGATCAAAAACGCATTGAACGGCGACAACGCCGCCCCAGTATTGCGCAGCGGCACCACCCGTGCGCGGCTGATGTAGGCGGCCTCGCCCAGCGCCTCGGTATACACCACGCCGTGGTAGCTCACGTCCGGCTCGTTGAGACGCGCAAATCGCGCCTTGTGCTCCGCCCACGGAAAGCGCCCGCTGTCCACGATCGCACCACCGATGCTGTTGCCATGCCCGCCCAGATATTTGGTCAGCGAATGCACCACGATGTCCGCGCCGAAGTCGATCGGCCGCAGCAACGACGGGGTGGCCACGGTGTTGTCCACGATCAGCGGTACGCCATGCGCATGCGCCACGGCCGCCACCGCTTCGATATCGGTGATGTTGCCGCGCGGATTGCCGATCGACTCGACGAACACCGCCTTGGTACGGTCGTCGATCAGGCCGGCAAACGCCTGCGGATCGCGATAGTCGGCAAACCGCGTGCTGATGCCGAACTGCGGCAGCGTATGCGCGAACAGATTATAGGTACCGCCATACAACGCACTGGACGACACGATGTTGTCGCCCACCTCGGCGATGGTCTGGATGGCGTAGGTCACCGCCGCCTGCCCGGACGCCAGCGCCAGTGCACCGATGCCGCCTTCCAGCGCCGCGACGCGCTGTTCCAGCACATCGTTGGTTGGGTTCGTGATGCGACTGTAGAGGCTGCCCGGCACTTTCAGATCGAACAGATCCGCGCCGTGCTGGGTGTTGTCGAAGGCGTAGGCAACGGTCTGGTAGATCGGCACCGCCACCGCCCGCGTGGTCGGATCGGGGCGATACCCACCATGCACGGCGATGGTTTCGGGCTTCCACTGCGGGTCGGTCATGGTGCGGCTCGGTCGGGAGAAAACAAGGACGATACGCGGCTGCTGCCATGCCCCTCATGACAGAACGCTATGACGACATCGCCAACTGTCAGCTCCTGCAACGGCGCACCCGCGATGGCTACCGGCAACTCTGCGCCCCTGCAACTGTCGATCAGTGGACCGGCTTATGGTAGACGTCGTGCAACATTTTTCTGTACTGCTCCATGGGAGGTAGTCCCATGCGCTGGCGACGTGCATCCAGGCCAGCTTCGTCCTCAGTGGGCTGCAACGACATGCGGCCATCCGCATCGGTCTGAAACTGGGTGCCGTAGCGCTGAGGCTTGCCTTGCGCGCGCAAGACGCGATCGGTGAGCAGCGCAACGTCGTCAGGTGCCACATCCTGCCTGGCAAGCGCCGCCTCCATCAGTGCCAACACCTGCGCCTGAAACGCTGGGTCGGCGTCGGAGTGCTGTATCAGTGTCCATGCTGCATTGGCACCGTCTTCGCCCACCAGGCGCCGTCCCGGCCACCCCTGCGTTGCGACGACTTGCTTGAGCCATTCGGTATTTTCGCGCGTCACCGGCACGATAGATGCCCAGTCGGCTGGCTTGCCCCCAGCAGCGATTGCTGCATTTTGCGCTTGCTGATCCTTCTCCACGCGCGCAAGCAATTGCTGCCGCAACTGCGGATTCTGTGCCGCCTGCTGCTGCACATTGATGCGTTCGGCCTTCGCCAAAAGTGCAGGCCACCCGCGCATCTTTCTTAGACGATTCAGGCCAGGTCGATCCTTGCTGCGCAAATCATCGATGGAAATGCGCCCTCGTGGAATTTCATCATCGAGATAGCGCATCGCCTCATCGGTCCGTTCTGCTGCCGCCAGGCATTCTGCGCGCAGGAGTTCGCCATTCTGTGGCAGTTCGCCGGATGAGCGCTGCAATGCGTCCATTACCTCGGCACAGCGCGCATAGTCTTTTGCCTCGTAGGCATTGAGCGCGGCGAAAACATCCGGCACTTCCCCTGCGTGCAGGGCACCTGCCAATCCCAAGGCGACGCCGAGGTAGATCGGGACATACGCAATACGCATCTGAAGTTCCTTGCCAGATGAGACGTTCGATTGGAGAAGAGCGCGACGGTTCGCCACGCTCCCAAACGACCTGAATGATGCAGACGACGCCTCGTATCCTGCGGGACGACCCGCCCTTCAATCAAGCCTTTCCAAACGCCAGACGCCCGCCCTCGACACGCACGCGCACGGTGTCGCCGCTGATGTAATGCCCGGAGAGGATCTGCTGGGCCAGCGGATTTTCCACCTGCGACTGGATCGCGCGCTTGAGCGGTCGCGCGCCATACACCGGGTCGAAGCCGACGTTGCCGAGCAGATCCAGCGCGGCATCGTCCAGATCCAGCTTGAGTCCGCGTTCGGCCAGGCGCTTTTCCAGGCCCTGCAACTGGATGCGCGCGATCGACTTGATCTGCGCCTTGTCCAGCGGATGGAACACCACGATGTCGTCCAGCCGGTTAATGAACTCCGGGCGGAAATGCGCCTGCACCACGCCCATCACCGCGGCCTTCATCTGCGTATAGGCCTCGGCACTGCCGTCGCTGGAGAGCTCCTGGATCTGATGCGACCCCAGGTTGGAGGTCATCACGATCACCGTGTTGCGGAAGTCCACGGTGCGGCCCTGACCATCGGTCAGACGGCCATCGTCGAGCACCTGCAACAGGATATTGAAGACATCGGCATGCGCTTTTTCGACCTCGTCGAGCAGGATCAGCGAATACGGGCGGCGACGCACCGCTTCGGTGAGATAACCGCCTTCTTCATAGCCCACGTAGCCCGGAGGCGCACCGATCAGGCGCGACACCGAATGTTTCTCCATGAACTCGCTCATGTCGATGCGGATCATCGCTTCGGTGCTGTCGAACAGGAAGTCCGCCAACGCCTTGCACAACTCGGTCTTGCCCACGCCGGTCGGCCCCAGGAACAGGAACGAGCCGCTCGGACGATTGGGGTCGGACAGGCCGGCACGCGAGCGACGCACCGCATCGGACACCACCTTGATCGCCTCGTTCTGACCAACCACGCGGTGATGCAGTTCGTCTTCCATGCGCAGCAATTTGTCGCGCTCGCCTTCGAGCATCTTGTTGACCGGAATGCCGGTCCAACGCGACACCACTTCGGCAATTTCTTCGGCGGTCACGCGGTCCTGCACCAGCTTGAAGTCGTGATGCTCCACTTCGTTGGCCAGCAGCATCTGCTTTTCCAGCTGCGGCAACACGCCGTACTGGATCTCGCTCATCTTGGCGTAGTCCTGGCGACGCTGCGCCGCTTCCAGCTCCAGCTTGGCGTGCTCGATCTGCTCCTTGACCTTGGTGGTGCCCTGCAGCGCGGCTTTTTCCGACTTCCACAGCTCGTTGAGGTCGTAGAACTCGCGTTCGAGCTTGTCGATATCGGTTTCCAGATCGGCCAGGCGCTGACGCGAGGCGTCGTCTTTTTCCTTCTTCAACATCTCGCGCTGGATCTTGAGCTGGATCAGCCGGCGCTCCAGGCGGTCGAGTTCTTCCGGCTTGGAGTCGATTTCCATGCGGATGCGCGATGCGGCCTCGTCCATCAGGTCGATGGCTTTATCCGGCAACTGGCGGTCGGTGATGTAGCGGTTGGACAAGGTGGCCGCCGCCACGATGGCCGGGTCGGTGATCTCTACACCGTGGTGCACGGCGTAGCGTTCCTTCAAGCCACGCAGAATGGCGATGGTGTCTTCCACCGTCGGCTCGCCCACGAAGACTTTTTGGAAGCGACGCTCCAATGCCGCATCTTTTTCGATGTACTTGCGGTACTCGTCCAGCGTGGTGGCGCCGATGCAATGCAGCTCGCCGCGCGCCAGCGCCGGCTTGAGCATGTTGCCGGCGTCCATTGCGCCATCGGCCTTGCCTGCACCCACCATGGTGTGCAGCTCATCGATAAACAGGATGATCTGGCCTTCGTTCTTGGACAGGTCGCTGAGCACCGCCTTCAAGCGCTCTTCGAATTCGCCGCGGAATTTGGCACCGGCAATCAGCGCGCCCATGTCCAGCGACAGCACGCGCTTGCCGCGCAGGCCTTCAGGCACTTCGCCATTGATGATGCGCTGGGCCAGGCCTTCGACAATCGCAGTCTTGCCCACGCCGGGTTCGCCGATCAGCACCGGGTTGTTCTTGGTCCGGCGCTGCAACACCTGGATGGTGCGGCGGATTTCTTCGTCGCGGCCGATCACCGGATCCAGCTTGCCGCTCTCCGCACGCGCGGTGAGATCGATGGTGTATTTCTCCAGCGCCTGGCGCTGCTCTTCGGCATTTTCCGATTGCACGGTTTCGCCGCCGCGCAGCTTGTCGATGGCCGCTTCGATCTTCTTCTTGTCGCCGCCGGCCGCGCGCAGTGCCACGCCCAGCGGGCTGGCATCGTCGGCGGCGGCCAGCACAAACCACTCGCTGGCGATGAACGCATCGGCATGTTGCTGAGCGAGCTTGTCGGTCTGGTTGAGCAGGCGATTGAGATCGTTGCCGATCGACAGGTTGCCTTCCTGTCCGGACACCTTGGGCAAGGTATCCAGCGCCTCGCCAAGACGCTCGCGCAGCGACGGCACGTTGACCCCGGCCTGCGACAGCAGCGGGCGCGTACTGCCACCGCTCTGATCGAGCAGCGCGGCCAGCACGTGCACCGGCTCGATGATGTTGTGGTCGCGGCCCACGGCCAGCGACTGTGCGTCGGCCAGTGCCTGCTGGAACCGCGAGGTGAGCTTGTCCATCCGCATGGGAAATCCTCTGAACGGGTGGCCGGCAACGCCGGCGATACCGTGCAGATGCGGCTGCCGAGCGGGGTTTCAAGGTTTGATCGGCACGGAACGAACCGAGACCACGGCCACCGAGACCGCCTTCTCCGGCCCCGAGTGTCGTTGCGAGCTGCGGGCAGCGCGGTCTGGCATCGGCCACGGGGCCGACCAACGGACGATTGCTACACGATCCGTCGCAACGGCACTGCCGCATGCAAAGCGCTGCCGCCACCCGCGATGCCCTGCCCCGCATCGCCCTGCGCGGGAGTTGCCGCCGCACCTGCCTGCGCAGCGCCCAGCAGACGCGACAGCACCTGCGTTTGGATCGTTGCCAGCGCGGGGGTGCCGGGTGCGCGCGGGTGCGCCACCGGCACGGCGACATCCAGGCCGACCCGGCCCTGCTCGATCACCACGATGCGGTCGGCTAGTGCGCTGGCTTCGGCCACATCATGGGTCACCAGCACCAGGGTGAAGCCGTACTGCCGCCACAGCTGCACGATCAGCTGCTGCATCTCGATCCGCGTCAACGCATCCAGCGCGCCCAGCGGCTCGTCCAGCAGCAACAGCCGCGGCCGATGCACCAATGCGCGCGCCAGCGCCACGCGTTGCCGCTGCCCACCGGACAACGCCGCCGGCCAGTCGCCGCCGCGCGTGCCCAGCCCCACCGCATCCAGTGCCGCCTGTGCCTGTGCGCGCCCCGCGCGACCCAGGCCGAGCGCCACGTTGTCGATCACCCGCTTCCAGGGCAGCAGCCGCGCATCCTGAAACATCAGCCGCACCGCATCGCGCCGACGCGCCAAAGGTGCATCGCCACTGTCCACGCGACCGGCATCGGCGCTCTCCAGACCGGCGATCACGCGCAGCAGCGTGCTCTTGCCGCAACCACTACGGCCGACCACCGCCACACAACTACCCGCTGCAATCTCCAGATCGATGCCGCGCAACACATCGCTGCCGCCATAGCGCTTGCCGATGCCGCGCAGGGTCAGCGGCAACCCGTTGCCTGCCGCCGTCATCGCCGCACCTGCGCGCGCCGTTGTTGCGCCGGGTGCCAGCCCAGCCACCAGGCTTCGAGCCCGCGCGCGGCAAGATCGGCCAGCTTGCCAAGCACCGCATACAGCACGATCGCCACCACCACGATGTCGGTCTGCAGGAACTCGCGCGCATTGGTTGCCAGGTAGCCAATGCCGGAACTGGCGGAGATGGTTTCGGCCACGATCAAGGTCAGCCACATCAGCCCCAATGCAAAGCGCAGCCCCACCAGAATCGACGGCAGCGCGCCTGGCAGCAACACATCGATAAACAATTGCGGCCCACGCAAGCCGTAGTTGCGTGCCATCTCGATCAACGCCGGGTCCACGCTGCGGATGCCGTGATAGGTATTGAGATAGATCGGGAAGAAGGTGCCCAGCGCCACCAGAAACAACTTGGCGCCCTCATCGATGCCAAACCACAGGATCACCAGCGGAATCAGCGCCAGATGCGGCACGTTGCGCAGCATCTGCAGGCTGCTGTCGAGCAGGCGCTCGGCCACGCGCGACACACCGGTCAACAGGCCCAGCGCCAGGCCAAGGCTGCCGCCGATGGCCAGGCCCACGGCGGCGCGCCAACTGCTGATTGCCAGGTGTTGCCATAGCTCGCCGCTTTGCACGAGCGTGGCCGCCGCACGCAGCACCGCATCCGGCGCCGGCAGGATGCGCTGCGGCAGCCAGCCAACCGATGCGGCGCCCTGCCATGCCGCCAGCACCGTCAATGGCAATACCCACGGCAGCAGCCGGTTGCCCCAGCGCAACGCACGCGCGCTCATGGCATCGCTCTCGTGTTGCCGGTGCGCAGCGACGACGCAGCCGTGCGCATCACTTGCCTGCCGCTTGCGCGGCAACCGTGGCCGGTGCGCGCCACACCGCGGGTGCCACCAGCACGCGCTTGGGCAATAACCGCTGCGCATAGAACAGGTCGGCGGTGGCCTGCTGCGCCTTTATGACCTCGGCGCTGAGCGGTTGCACGCTGGCCGGCGGGCGGTGCGCCAAGGTGCGCTCCACCACCGCAGGCGACAGCCCACTCACCTGCGCCAGCACCTTGATACTGCCGGCGCGGTCGCGTTCCAGCAGGCCATCGGCCTGATTGAGCGTGCCCATCACCTGCTGCACGAACGGGCCCCATGCCGTGGCATAGCGGCGCGACGACAGAAAGAACCCGCCGGTCAACCCCAACCCTTCGCCATTGGCGAGCAGGCGCGCACTGCCATCCAGCGTCAACGCCGAATACCACGGGTCCCAGATCGCCCAGGCATCCACCTGCCCGGCCGCAAACGCGGCACGCGCATTGGCCGGCGACAGATACAGCGGGGTGATGTCGCGCAGGCTCAGGCCGGACTTGGCCAACAACCGCAGCAGCAAATTATGCGCGCTGGATCCTTTTTGAAACGCCACCCGCTTGCCCTTGAGATCGGCCACGCGGCGCAGCGCGCTCTTGGCCGGCACCAGAATGGTTTCGGCCTTCGGCGTCGGCGGCACCCAGCCCACGTACAACAGATCGGCACCGGCCGCCTGCGCGAACAACGGCGGAATATCGCCGGCCCCGCCCAGATCGACGCTACCCACGTTCAAGGCTTCCAGCAATTGCGGCCCCGCTGGAAATTCCACCCAGGTAATGTTGGTGCGCGGGAAGCGATGCTCCAGCAGACGGTGCTGTTTGGCCAGCACCAGGCTCGACACCGCTTTTTGATAGCCGATACGCAGCTGTGCAGGGTCGGCCGCAGACGCGCGCGGCAACCACGCGACACTTACCAACAGCATCACCGCCCAAGCCACACGCATGCGCATCGACGATCTCCTCATTGCCAATCGGTTGACGGTTTTTCCCACAGGTTGATGCCGCCCTCGACCGCGAAGCGATCGATCTCGGCCAACTCGTCTGCGCTGAAACTCAGGTTGCGCAATGCCGCGACATTTTCGACCAACTGCTCTGGCCGGCTGGCACCCAACAACCCCGAACTCACCCGCGCATCGCGCAGCACCCAGGCCAGTGCCAGCTGCGCAAGGCTTTGTCCGCGACGCTGCGCAATCGCATTCAATCCACGCGCGCGTTGCAGGTTGTCGTCGGACAGATGCTCCGGCCGCAGCGATTGCCCACCTGGGCGATTGACGCGCGCATCGGCCGGCACGCCATCGAGATACTTGCCGGTGAGCAGGCCCTGTGCCAGCGGCGTGAATGCGATCACCCCGGCCCCGATGTCTGCGGTGGCATCCAGCAGCTCGTGCTCAAGCCACCGGTTGAACAGGTTGTAGGCCGGTTGATGGATCAGCAACGGCACCTTCCACTCGCGCAGCAATGCGGCGATCTCACGCGTGCGCGCCGCCGAATACGACGACACGCCCACGTACAGCGCCTTGCCTTGTTGCACGGCGCTGGCCAATGCGCCGGCGGTTTCTTCCAACGGCGTGTCCGCATCGAAACGGTGCGAATAGAAGATGTCCACATAGTCCACGCCCAGCCTTTGCAGGCTCTGGTCCAGGCTGGACAACAGATACTTGCGCGAACTGCCGCCCTGCCCGTAGGGGCCGGGCCACATGTCCCAGCCGGCCTTGGTGGAAATGATCAATTCATCGCGATACGGCTTGAAATCCTCGCGCAGCAAACGGCCGAAGTTGCGCTCCGCGCTGCCATACGGCGGGCCATAGTTGTTGGCTAGATCGAAATGGGTGATGCCCAGATCGAAGGCGGTGCGCAGCAAGGCGCGCTGGGTGTCGATCGGCGTGCTGTCGCCAAAGTTGTGCCACAGCCCCAGCGACAATGCGGGCAAGACAAGGCCGCTACGGCCGACACGGCGGTAGGCGATGCGGTCGTAACGATCGGGATGTGCGAGATAGGTCATCAGAATGTCCGGTAGATCAGCGTGCGCTGAAGCGATTGACGGGGCGTGCCAGCCCCAGATGATCGCGCAAGGTGCGCCCTGCATAGTCACGCCGAAACAGACCACGCCGTTGCAGCTCCGGTACCACGTGCGTGGCCACATCGGCCAGGCCACCAGGCAGGTGCGGCACCAGCACATTGAAGCCATCGGCGGCGCCTTGCTCGAACCACGCCTGCAACTCGTCGGCAATCTGCGCGGGCGTGCCGATCAGGCTGTAATGCCCGCGCCCACCGGCAATGCGCCGGCCGAGCTGGGCAATGCTCAACTGGTCCTGCTCGGCCAGTTCGGTGAACAACTGCTGGCGGCTGCGCTGGCCAGTTTCGGTGAGCGGCAATTCCGGCAACGGTCCGTCCGGCGGATAGCCGGACAGATCGAAGTTGCCCAGCATGCGCGACAGCAGCGCGATGCCGACCTCAGGCTCCACCAGCTCCTGGAACTGCTCGAATTTTTCCTGCGCTTCGGCCTGGCTTTGTCCCACCACGATGAACACGCCCGGCAGCACCTTCAATGCATCGCGCGTGCGGCCAAACTGCTCCAGCCGCTCTTTGATATCCGCATAGAACGCCTGTGCCTTGGCCAGCGACGATTGCGCGGTGAACACCACCTCGGCGGTTTCTGCCGCCAGCGCGCGCCCGGGCTCGGACGAACCGGCCTGCACCAGCACCGGATGCCCTTGCGGCGCGCGCGCGATATTGAGCGGCCCGCGCACCTGAAAGTGCGTGCCGCGATGATCGAGCACATGCGCACGCGCCGGGTCGTGATGCAGGCCGGCCGCCTTGTCGGCAATGAACGCGTCATCGTCCCAGCTGTCCCACAGGCCAGCGACTACCTGCTGAAATTCGCGCGCCCGCGCATAGCGCTCCGCATGCACGTAATGCGCATCGCGATTGAAGTTGAGCGCCTCATCGGCGGCGTCGGAGGTGACCAGATTCCACCCGGCCCGTCCGCCAGACAGATGGTCCAGCGAGGCGAACTTGCGCGCCACGTGATACGGCTCGTTGTAACTGGTGGTCATGGTGGCGATCAGGCCGATGCGCTCGCTCACCGTGGCCAGCGCGCTGAGCAGCGTGAGCGGCTCGAACAGGCTGGAACGCGCCATCCGCGGTGCGATCGGCCCGCCGGCTGCGGCCAGGCTATCGGCCACGAACACGGCATCGAACTTGGCGGCCTCGGCGATGCGCACCATCTCGCGGTACTGCGCAAAATCCAGCGTGTCTGCGCTCGCCTGCGGGTGCCGCCAGGCCGCGACGTGGTGGCCGGTCGCCATCAGGAAGGCACCCAGCGACAGCTGCCGTGGCGCGCTCATCGCCGACCACCCAGCAGGACGCACTGCGTGTGCTTGATCTCACTGTGTAAACCCATCGATTGCATCCTCAAAAATCCTTGTGCACTTGCACGCCGACGTAGCGCCGGTCGTCGCGCGGGACCAGCCGGTAGACATTGCCGGTGGCATTGGCCAACAGCGGCGCATACGCGCGATCACCCAGGTTGCGGCCCAGCACCGCCACCCGCCAGCCATGCGCGTCGTCGGCCAGCGCGATGCTGGCGTTCCAGATCGCATACGGGCCCTGCAGGGTTTGCGCGGTCTGGCTGAGGTCGTACTGCACGCTGTCCTGCCAGCTCACATCGCCGTTGAACTCCACGGCCAGGCTGCCACGCAGCGGCACGCGGTAGCCGGCACGCAGATTGCCCTTCCAGTCCTGCGAAAACGGCAGCGGCTTGCCGTCGACATTGCAGTTGGCCGCCGCTGCCGCCGGGCACGCGAAGCGCTGGATGCGCGCCTGCGTATACGCCAGCGATGCGGCCAGGCTGAGCCGCTCGGTAGGCCGGTAGTCCAGATCCAGCTCCAGGCCTTGCGTGCGCACCTGCCCGGCATTGATCAACCGCGTCACCACCTGCCCGGCCACGGTGTCGAAGAAGTTGGCCTGGTAATCGGCATAGTCGGTGTGAAACAACGCCACATTCGCACTGAGCCGGTCGTCCAGCGCGCGCGTCTTCAACCCCAACTCCCAGGCGGTTGACGTCTCCGGCCTCAGCGCCGGCGTGTCGCGCGGCTGCATGTTGAAGAACACGTTGTAGGCCGGGCCCTTGTAGCCACGCGAATAGGTGAGGTAACCGGTGGTCTGCTCGTTAATGTCGTACTGCAGGCCGGCGCGCCCGGACACGCCATGTTCGGAGGTGCTGCCGGCGCTGGCCGTGGAGGGCTGAATCCCGGTGACCGCTGTTGCCGCACTGGACACGCGCTGATGCTGATACTCGAGCGTGTCGCGGGTGACGCGCGCGCCCAACAAGGCGCGCAGGTCCGGGCGCCAATGCCAGGTGGCCTCGCCGAACAGCGCATAGGTCTGCGCGCGGGTGTCGTAATCGGCCACACCCACATTGCTGGCGGTGGGTGTGGTCACGCTGCGGCGATAGGTTTCGTCGCTACGAGCGTGCAGGTAATACAGCCCGGCCACCGCTTCCACTGCACGGTCGCGCGGGGTCTGCACGCGCAGTTCCTGCGAATACTGCGTGTAGCCCAGCTCGCCACGATCGTGCGATGCCGGAAATGCCGCACTGCGCTGGGCAGTGCGGTCGCCGTCCTGGAACTGCGTGTTATCCCATTGCCGCCATGCGCTGATCGAGGTCAGCACCACCTCGCCGATATGCCGGTCCAGTTGCAGCGACGCGCCCTTGTTGATGTCGTCCAGAAAGGTGGGGTAATCGCTGTTGATCTTGCGGTTGTCGGCACTGCCACGTACCGGCGCAAGCGCAGCGGCAAAGTCGGTGCGTGTGCTGGCAACGACGACGCCGCTGGGCGCATCGCTATGCGATTTCAGGTAATCGGCGAGCAAGGTCGCGCTGAAGTCCGGGCTTGGCGTGAGGTCCAGCCGCACGCGTGCGCCGGCGCGCCGGTAGCCATTGACGGTCTGCCCGTCGGCCACATTGCGCACGTTGCCGCCGTATTCGGCCCACACCGCCGACACGCTGGCCTTGAGCACCTCCGGCACCAGCGCACCGCCGATGCTGGCATGCACGCGGTCTTCGTCGCCGCCGCCGAAGTGGGAATAATCCACATAGCCGCCAAACACCTCCGGCGCCGGCTTGCTGACGATATTGAGCACGCCGGCCGAGGCGTTCTTGCCGAACAAGGTGCCCTGCGGCCCACGCAGTACTTCGATACGTTCGACATCGAGCAGGTCCAGGGTGGCCTGCCCCGGGCGGCCCAGCACCACGCCATCGATCACCGTGGCCACGCTGGGCTCCACGCCCGGCGAGGTAGAAATGGTGCCAACGCCACGCAGGAACAACTAGGTGTCCTTGTTGGATGCGCCGCTGCGAAAGGTCAGGCTGGGTACCAGCGCCGGCAGGTCGGCCACGCTGTTGCGGTTCTCGCGCTCCAGGGTCTGGCCCTGCACCACCGACACCGCCACCGGCACCTGCTGCAAGGTCGTTTCGCGGCGCGTGGCGGTCACCGTCACCGCGCCCAGCGTCTGTGCCGCGCTCTCCGGCCCTGCTGCTTCGCTCGACGCGTTGGCCAGCGCCGGTGTGCACGCCACTGCAAGACTCCACGCCAGCAACTGAGGTGTTCCCCACACCCTCGACGCAGGTACGATCCTCGCAGGGGTTCGGTGTTGCACAAGCATGCAGGTCCTTCGTATGGGCTGGAGAGCGCTATGGGGCAAGTCGCATTGCGGCGACTCGGCCGCGTTGCACGCTGTGCGATGACGCGTTGAGCGCGAAGCCGCCTCGACCGCGAATGGCGATACGGCATGCTGTTTGCCAGCGCCATGAGCGTCAAATAACCAATGTTTAGGTGGTTATTCACTCACGCGCCGTCTCGCCTGCACGGGCCGGCGATGCGACCTTGCGACAGCGCGCTGCACAAGCGCGGCATCCATGGCGATAATGCGCAGATGGATGCGCCCAAACCCTGGTATCTCTACTTGCTGCAATGTCGCAACGGCAGCTATTACGCCGGGATCACCAACGATCTGGAACGGCGCTTCCAGGCGCATGTGCGGGGCACAGGTGCGCGCTACACGCGGGCCAATCCGCCACTGCAGATCCTCGCCAGCCACCCGTATCCCGACCGCGCCAGCGCTTCGCGTGCGGAGTGCGCACTCAAACGCCAACCCCGAGCGCGCAAGCTGGCCTGGCTGCTGGCGCAGCCGCCATGCAGCGCCGGGTCACACGCTACCGACACCCCGATCACGCCCGCCTAGCCGCCCGCTCCCTACGCTGTAGCGCCATCCGACACCGGAGCAGCGCATGCACTATCAGCTCTATTACTGGACCGGCCTGCAAGGCCGCGGTGAGTTCGTCCGCCTGGCATTGGAAGATGCCGGCGCCAGCTACACCGACGTCGCGCGCATCGACGGCGACGAGGTCATGACCGCGTTTCTGGAAGGCAAGCACGCTGGTGCATACCCATTCGCACCGCCGTTTCTGCGTGCGGGCGAGGTGGTGGTGTCGCAGGTGGCAGCCATCCTGCATGCCATTGGCCCGCAATTGCAGTTGGTGCCCGAGTCAGAGGCGCAGCGCCTGCAGGCATTGCAGTTACAGATGACCATCGCCGACCTGGTGGCCGAAGTGCACGACACCCATCACCCGATCGGCGTCGGGCTGTACTACGAAGATCAACAAACCGAAGCGGCCAAACGCGCCAAGGATCTGCGCGAAAACCGGCTACCAAAGTTCCTTGGCTACTTCGAGCAAGTGCTGCAACAGGCAGGCGGCACGCATGTGCTTGGCACCCATTCGTACGTGGATCTATCGCTGTTTCAGCTGATCAGCGGCTTGGAGTACATGTTCCCCAGGCGCATGGCAACGCTGTCGAAGACGTTGCCGGGGCTGAAGGCCCTGCAGCAACGCGTGGCCGAGCGCCCGCGCATTGCCGCGTATCTCGCATCCGAACGCCGCGTGGCGTTCAACACCAACGGCATCTTCCGCCACTATCCGGAGCTGGATGCGGCATAGGCGATGCCACCGGCATCACGCAGCGCGTGTGTGCCGGTCAGCTTCAATGTCGGTCAATGCACGGCTGACGCGCGCAAGTCGCTTTTGCTGCGCGTTCGGTGCTGTGGTAGCTCGCCCGTGTTATTGGGCACGGTTACGCGTCCCCAGAGATCGCACATGCAAGGCCGCACAAATGCGACCTTTGATTTGGACGCAGCCGAACCGCCAACCTCAACGTCCCTGCAACAACGCCGCGCGAATGGCCTGCAACTGCGCCTTCACCGCGGCAGCCTGGGTCGGCCCCAGCCGCAACAGTGCCTTCTGCCCGACCGATGCAGATTCCAGCGCCGGATCCGCAAAGAGATAGCGGCCATGCGCATCGCGCACCACGGCAATCGGTTGGCGTGGCTCCGGCGTGCGCAGCAGATGATCGATCACATCGATCACGCGGTCGTTGAAGTAACGGTCCGGCGCGCCCAGGTTCGCGTAGGCCTGCTGAAACAATGGGTAGAAGCGCACATAACTCCGCACCAGCGCCTGCGCATCCACGCTGGTCAACGCGGCGACATACGGCGCATAGCGCGCGGCGTTGGCCTGGTCGATCACGCTGCGATCGGCTGCGCTGGACACCTGCAGTTCGCCCGGCACCGGCTGCAGCACCGAGACGCGACGGCTGATGCTGGGCTGGGTGAGGTTGTCGACCATCACCACCACGCGTTCGATCAGGTGCGCGCGCAGCACGATCGACAGCGCGTCGTCCTGCTGCACCAGGTCCAACAGCGCCTGCCATGCAGCAGCGTCGCTCTGCGCCAATGCAGGAATCGCCGCATCCGCCGCGTCGGCCGATGGCGTCTGCACCGGATGACGCGGCTCGGCGGGTGCCGGCGGCGACGGCGCGACAGCGGCAGCCACCGCGCTCGCGGTCTGGCTGATTGGCGCGGGCAACGCGCTGGATGGGTCGGATGGCCCGCGGAACAGCCACCAGGCCGCGCCAGCAATGAACGGTACCGCCAACAGCCACGGCCAGCGCGAGGACTTGGTTTGCATCATGGAACTCCTGACATCGACAACACCAGGGTGTGACCATGAGATGGTGCGGTGGTTCCATCGATGTCAGGCCGCCGCGCATTCATCAATCGCGCGCGTGCATTGCCAGGCGATGCGTTGTCAGGCGCGCGCCACACACCCTCAGTCTGCGCGCCACGCAGCAGCCCTCGACGCGGGGTCCGGCGCGAACTACCAACTACGAAACGCTGACGCCAAAAACGAAGCGCTTTACACGGCACACCGCGTTCAATTGGCGAAGTCCAAGCGCGCATTCACCCAGGCCGCCACGATCGCGGCGGCAGCCTGATCGGCCTGCTTTGCGGGCAGCTGCTTTTCGCGCACCAGCCACGCCGCGGTGTCCGCGCGGACCTTGGGCAACAAGGCGCGCGCCGCCTTGCGGTCTGCGGCCGGCCACTCGCTGTCATCGCCGTCCCAGGCCGCGATGGCCTGGTCCGGATCATCGCCATAGCGCTTGCGCAAGGCCGGCTGCAGGTACAACAGCGGCGACACCGAGGCGCGCAGCGCAATCACCTGCCACTCGGCGTAGCTGGCATAGCGGATGGTGCCGGCGTCCTTGCTCAAGGCTTCGATCAAGGAATCGAACCCATCGTCCAGCTGCTTCCAGCTGGCCAGCGCAAACAGGCCACCCGGTGGCTCGCACACCGGGGCGAACGAGTCGCGCGTAGAGCCATACAGCGGGCCGAATGCCTCGTACGCCGGCTCACCCACCGCCGCGAAAATGAAGCAATGCACGTAGGGCCGATTACCGCTGCCGTCTTGCTCGATCCACATGCGCAGCAGCAACAACACCTTCTTCGGGTCCTGCGAGACCGGGCCGGCAGCCACATCGTCGAGCAGAGACGCCGCAAAGTCATCGATCTTGCGCAGTGCCTTGCGCGCACTCTCGAACCGCGCGTTCGCCAAGGCGGCATCCACACCGGCGGCGGGCACGAACTGATGCAGATAGGCCAGCCACGCCGATGCCAGCGGTGCGTCGTAGGCCTGCAACTGCCGCGCGGCCTCGGCAGGCTTGCCGGGGATGCTGGCGATGATGCGGTCCAGCGCCTGTTGCTGCGTGGTGAGCGCGTTGGCCAGCACATCGGCCCTGGCGCCGAGGCTGCGCTGCAAACAGTCGTCCGGCTTGGCGTCCTGCGCGCAGGCGTTGCGCTGCCGCAGCCAGGCGCGTTGTTGCTCGCGCACGCCGGCCACCGCAGCGCGCGGCGTCGTTTGCACCAGCGCCTGGTAGCTTTCGTCCAGTTGATCGTCCAGCAGACCGAGTGCGGGCACTGCGCAGATGCGATTTTCTACCGGCGTACTGGCCTGTTTGCAGTCGAACGACGCCGCCCATGCACCGCCGGCGCTCAGCACCAGAGCGCCGCCAAGCAGCAGTCGCACCACGCACGCGCGATGGTTCATTGCACTGCCTCCTTGCGTGCCGGCAGCAGCGACAACAACAGCAAGGTCACCGCCAGCGCGACATAGGCGCCGACGAATTGCCAGCTGATCACCCGTGCCAGGCCTTGCAGCGACCACGGCAAATAGATGCCGCCGCGCGGGTCCACCGAATGGATGAGGCCGAACAGCGTCAAGCCCGCAGCGACCAGCAAGAACACCGCACCGCGGCGCAGCCGGCCATCGATCATGGCCGCCACTGCGGCGATCCACAGCATCGCGGTGATGATGAACCCATTACCCAGCGCGAAGATCACCGCCAGTTCCGGCAGGCCATGGCCATCCACCTTGGTGGTCAACGCAACCAGTTGCTCCGGCGCGATCCAGCCCGGCGCCTTGATGGTCAGCAGGTACGCCACCGACGGCAGAAACCCCAGCACCATCGCGCCGGCGTGGTGTCTGGGCGTGGCCTGAAACGCCTGCGTGGTGATGTCGATGGACACGTACACGATGATCGGTGCCAACACCGCCAGCGGCAGCCATTGCACCAGCCCGCTGATCACGCCCAACATGCCGCCGATGCCGACGAACAATCCCGTCAGCAACGTATAGCCGGTACGCGCGCCCATGTGTTTATACGCAGGCTGCCCGATATACGGCGTGGTCTGCGCCACGCCGCCACACACCCCGGCCACCAGCGTGGCCAGTGCCTCCACCAGCAGGATGTCGCGGGTACGGTAGTCATCGCCGGCAGCGCGCGCGCTCTCGCTGACATTGATGCCGCCCACCACCATCAACAGGCCAAACGGCAACAGCAACGGCAGATACGCCACCGTGGCCGGCAGTCCTTCGATAAAGCCCAGATTCGGCAACGGCAGCACGATCTGCGGCGGTGTCCACGCCGGCACGGTGAAGCCCGGCGCGCCCAATCCGGCCAGGCCAAGCCCGTAATACAGCGCCGTGCCGATCACGAACGCCACCAGCACGCCCGGCAATTTGGTCGGCAGGCGGCCCTTGGCCAGCAGTACGTACAGCAGCAGTCCCAGGGTGACGAAGCCGGCCACCGGCGAACGCAACGTTTCCAGCAAGGGCAACAGGCCCATCAGCACCAGCGCGATACCGGCGATCGACCCGAGCAAGGCTGCGCGCGGCAGCGCACGCGTCACCGCCTCGCCAACGAACGACAGCACCAGCTTGAGCAACCCCATCACCACCAGCGCGGCCATGCCCAGTTTCCAGGTGGCGAGTGCAGCCGCCTGCGGATCAAGCCCTTGCGCCTTGAAGCCGGCAAACGCCGGGCCCAGCACCAGCAAGGCCATGCCGATGCTGGTCGGCGCGTCCAGGCCCAGCGGCATCGCGGTGACGTCGTCGCGCCCGGTGCGTGCGGCCAGCCGTCGCGCCATCAAGGTGTAGAGCAGGTTGCCCACCAGCACGCCGAACGCGGTGCCCGGGAACATGCGTCCGAACACCACCTCGGCGGGAAACTGGAAGATGCCCACCAGCGCCATCGCGATGAAGCCGAGGATGGACAGATTGTCGACCACCAGGCCGAAGAAGCCATTGAGGTCGCCGGCGACGAACCAGCGCGGCGAGGCCGCAGGACGCGAAGAGGGAGCGGACATAGCGATCTGCAGACGTGGGGACAGGCGATGGTAGCCGCTGCTCCGTACCCGCGACAGCGTCGCGATGGATTACGCCGAAGCGAAGTGCCTCGACGTGTCGACTGCATCGGCCCCGCAAGCTGGCAGTGGCGGCGCCGCAAACAGTGATGCGCATGCCGCCACACCCGAAGGAATTGATCCATCAGCGTAGAAATGCACTTTCTGCGCAGTAGGCGCGGTCGCTACGGCGATAACTTGCAAATATCGCGTGCTCGCTTCATTTTTTCCGCCCTGCATCGAGAATGTACATGCTGATTGTCCGCCTGCTTGGCGCCTGCGTTGTTGCCGCCCTCGCGCTTCCCGCCAATGCCGTGGAGTTCACCCTCATCTCTCCGGACACACCGGATGGCGACTGGAGCATCGATAGTACACAGCTGAACATGCGCGACGGCCCGGCCTTCAAGGTGCGGCTGCATCGACTTAGGGGGGGCCGCCAGGAGGGCAGCGCCCTCATCGAGATCGATACCGGCAGCATGCAGCTGACCGTCGTGCCTACCCGCGGCATGAACGTGCTGCGCGCCCAGGCAGGCAGTGTCCGTCTGGGTTGGGATTCTCCGGTGACCGAGGTCGTGAATCCTGCCTTCCTCAATCTGGAAAGCCGCAGCGGCTTGGGCTGGTTGGAAGGATTCAATGAGCTCGTGGCGCGCTGCGGCTTCGAGTGGGTCGGCCACCCTGGCAACGACCGTGGCGAGCTACTCACCCTGCATGGGCGAGCCTCCTCCCTGCCCGCCCGCACGGTGGTGCTCAGCATTGACGATCACTCACCGCATCGGATCACGCTGACAGGCACGCTCAGCGAGGCCGCCTTCAAGAAGGTCAACTTTCGTATCGACACGGCGCTGATCACCGAACCCGGCGCCACCGCGTTCACGCTGCACGATCGGCTGACCAATCAGGGCGACCAGCCCATGGAGTATCAGGCGCTCTACCACAGCAATATCGGTACGCCGCTGCTGGAACAAGGTGCGCGCGTTGCGATACCCGTACGCGAGATCTCACCTTTCAACGCGCGTGCCCAGCAAGAACTGAACGATTGGCAGATCTTCCGCGGCCCGACCGCCGGATATGGCGAAACGGTCTACAACATCTACCCCCTCGACGATGGCAAGGGGCAGAGCCTAGCGGTGCTTCATGACGCCGGCGCTCGGCGCGGCATCGAGCTGGACTTCAACATCACCCAGTTGCCAGTGTTCTCGCTATGGAAGAACACCGACAGCCTCGCCACGGGCTACGTCACGGGCCTGGAGCCGGGCACCAGTTTTTCCTACAACCGCAGCCTGCAACGTGGCCTGGGCTTGGTCCCTACCATCGAAGCGGGTGCAACGCGCGACTTCGTCCTTCAGTATCGTCTGCTTGCCACGCCGGAGGCGGTAGAAACGGCGCTGCAGGAGGTCAGGACGCTGCAGGCTCGCCAGCCGCCCAAGGTCCGGCAGACTCCGCTGGCGCATGAGCCCTGAAGCGAGGCGTCGCGGGTCGATCCATGGTATCCGAGGACTCACGCAGTGCCAGACAGAGCACTGCACGATGTCCACACGTAACAACGGCCAGGCGCGCTCAGAACGACACATCCACCGCCTGTCGCGACCACAACACCGACTGATGCCCGGTGGCCTGCTTCCAGGCCAGCCGGATCGCTTCGATGTCGCGGCGTCGCTGCGGGGTGTCTTCATGCAGGATCACCAGCACCTTGGTGCCGAGCCTGTTCGGCTCCTTGGCGCCGCGGAACAGCCACTGGCCATAGGCATCCAACACCGTCAGCCCATCCGGGAAGCGTGGGGTCACTTCCTTGTCCAGAAACGCGCGCCACTGCGTCTCATCGATGATGCGGGTCTGCGGGCGATCGGCCGGGCCGGTCTCCTCGCCCACGCCAAAATAGAGCTCGCTGCGCATCCACCCATGCGCATCGCCGGGGCGTTGCGCATCGCCCTGCATGCTGGCGGTGGTAGTCGCCGCGGCAGGCGTCCTGCCCGGCGTCGTGACACAACCAGACAACGCCAGCACGGCGGCGATCAACACGGACGGCAGCAACTTCATCGATCTCTCCAACGGTTTCAGGGGGGGGACTAGGTATCGGGGTGACTAAGAGCGGCTAACAAAACGTAGCGAGCAGTCGTCAGGTGGGTGTGGACGGCGCGGAGGAACCGGAGTGTACGGGTGGTACATGAGGATTCCGAGCACCGGCCGCACCCGCCTGGCGGCTGCACAGTAGTTTTGTTAGCTGCTCTAAGCACAGCGATGGGCACGTGGCGCACCGCAGTCGACTCTTGCAAACGGCAGGCGAATGCTGCAAGTGTACGAGCGTCACTGTTGCGAACGTCGAGTCAGTAGCGCCACCGCTGATGCGGCTGCGGTATCAGCTCATGCAGGGGCGCGTACCGCGCCATCTCGCGCAGGCGTGAACAACACGATAATCTCTCTATCCGGATGAATGTGGAACAGTCCGCCCCCTTGTGCACCAGCCCGGCCGGACGCCGGCGCCGCTGCGCGTTTGCAGTTGCAGGAGAGAGCATGACCCGCCCCACCCTTTCGATGATCGGCCTGGCTGTGGCCGCGGCACTGAGCGCCAACGCGCAGGCCCAGCAGGCCGATGCTGGGGCCACCACCCTGGACACCGTGATCGTCACCGGCACCCGCGCCAGCGATCGCACCGTGCTGGAATCGACGGTGCCGGTGGACGTGCTCACCGCCGAAGACATCCGCAAGGCCGGCGTGGTCAATGGCGAGTTGGGCAGCGCGCTGCAGGCGCTGCTGCCGTCTTTCAACTTCCCGCGCCAGTCCAACTCCGGCGGCGCCGACCACATCCGCGCCGCGCAGCTGCGCGGGCTCTCGCCCGACCAGGTGCTGGTGCTGGTCAACGGCAAGCGCCGCCACACCTCGGCACTGGTCAATACCGACAGCAAGATCGGCAAGGGCACCACGCCGGTGGATTTCAACTCCATCCCGATCAACGCCATCAAGCGCATCGAAGTGCTGCGCGACGGTGCCGGCGCGCAATACGGCTCCGATGCCATTGCCGGTGTCATCAACGTGATCCTGGACGACAACCCCGAGCGCGGCGAGCTGGAAGCCAGCTTCGGCGCCTACAACACCGATGTGGCGCCGATCGATCGCCGCGTCACCGACGGCCAGACCAGCTACGCCAGCGCCAAGGTCGGCAGCCTGCTGGGCGATGACGGCGGCTTTTTCAAGGTCGGCCTGGAACTGAAGAATCGCGAAGCGACCAACCGCGCCGGCTTCGATCAGATCCCGCCGTTCGAAGAGCAGACCCCGGCCAACCTGGCCCTGGCCGGCCGGCGCAATTACGTGCTCGGCGACGGCGCCACCAAGGGCCTGAACGCCTGGCTCAACACCAAGATTCCCTTCAGCGTCAGCGGCGAGTTCTATGCCTTCGGCACCTACAACCAGCGCGACACCGAAGGCGCCAATTACTTCCGTTACCCCGACAGCAGCGCCAACTGGCGCGAGATCTACCCCAACGGCTACCGGCCGATTTCCGAAGGCGAAAATCGCGATCTACAACTTGTTGCCGGTGCACGTGGGCAGTGGGGCAACTGGGATTACGACGCCAGCGTCAACTACGGCCGCAACGACTTCACCTACCGCCTGCGCAACTCGCTCAACGCCTCGCTCGGCCCGGGCAGCACCACCGCGTTCAAGACCGGCGATTTTGCGTTTGCGCAGACCGTGGGAAATTTCGATCTGACCCGCGTGTTCGACATTGCCGGCGCCACCCATACCTTCGGCACCGGCGCCGAATTCCGCCGCGAGCAATACCGCACCCATGCCGGCGACCCGGCCAGCTACGCCGCGGGCCCGTTCACCGATCGCCCCACCGGCTCGCAGGCCGGCGGCGGGCTCACCCCGCAGGACGAAGCCGATCTGTCGCGCAATGTCGCCAGCGCCTATGCCAACGTCTCCAGCCAGTTCGGTGAAAAATTCTCCACCGACCTGGCCGGTCGCTATGAGCATTACCAGGATTTCGGCAGCCAGTGGACGGGTAAATTAGCCGCGCGCTATGCGTTCGCCCCTGCATTCGCGCTGCGTGGCGCCATCTCCAACAACGTGCGCGCGCCATCGCTCAGCCAGATCGGTTACGAAGCTACCTCCACCGGTTACGACGCCGCCGGCCGGCTGACCCAGGGCCGCCTGCTGTCGGTCAACAACCCGATCGCCCGCGCGCTCGGCGCCACCGATCTGAAGCCGGAAAAGTCGGTCAACTACAGCCTGGGCTTCACCAGCAAGTTGGGCGACCACTTCGACCTGTCGCTGGATTTTTTCCAGATCGATATCGACGACCGCATCGCCTTGTCCGAAGACATCACCGGCGACGCCTTGACCAGCTTCGTGCAGCAGAACTTCGATGTCACCGGCGTGCAGAGCGCCAGCTATTTCCTCAACGCCGCCGACACCCGTACCCGCGGCGCCGAGCTGGTCGCCAACTGGCGCCAGTACGCGTTCGGCGGCGATCTGTTGCTGACCGGCACCTACAGCTATGCCAAGACCGAGCTGGAAAACATCATCGCAACACCCTGGCAATTGCTGGCCTTGAACCCGGACTATGTGCTGTTCGGCGTGGAAGAGAGCAACACGCTCACCGATGCGGCACCACGCACGCGTGCCGCGCTGGCCGCCAACTGGAGCAACCAACACTGGAACCTGCAGACGCGCGTGAACCGCTATGGCAGCGCCACCCGCGTGTTCGACTTCGGCGGCGGCTTCGTGCCACGTCAGACCTATGGCGCCGAATGGCAGCTGGATCTGGAAGCCGAATACCACCTGGGCACGCAGTGGACGCTGGCCATCGGCGGGCAGAACATCCTGGACAACTACTCGGACCGCTCCATCGACGATATCGCCTACTTCGGCAACCTGCCCTACGACGTGCTTTCGCCGATCGGCAGCAATGGCGCGTACTGGTATGGGCGGGTGCGATATACCTTCTGAGCAACAGCGCAGGCTGCAAACCCTCTTTCCCCTAGGGGCGTGCTCTAGCCCCTCTCCTGCGGGAGAGGGGTTGGGGTGAGGGTACGGGCGAAGCTCCCGTGTCCTTCCAACTGCACGAGGCTTCGCACGTACCCTCAGCCGGCGCTACGCGCCACCTTCTCCCGAGGAGAGAAGGATAGGCAGTTGCACGTGTCTACCAACACCCACTGCCGTTCCATAACCTGAATCTCACACCGGTTTGCGCACACTAGCGCAATGGCAGACGCGCATTCCCCCCTTCCGTCGCCGCCATTGCTGGACGATGCCTGCGCATTGTTTCTGGACGTGGACGGCACCCTGATCGACTTTGCCGATAGCCCCGAGTCCGTGCGGCTATTGCCCGAGGTACGCGAAGTGATCGTCCAGCTGAGCGAGCGCCTCAACGGTGCCATCGCCCTGGTCAGCGGGCGTCCGCTCGCACAGCTCGATGCCTTGTTCGCACCATTGCTGCTGCCGGCCGCCGGCCTGCATGGGCATGAGCTGCGTAGCGATGTTGCCGCACGTGCCGCCATGCCGCAGGACACATCCGAATTCCTGCATGGCCTGCATCAACGCGCTGCGGCGCTGACGCACAAACACGCAGGCGTGCTGGTCGAAGACAAAGGCGTCAGCGTTGCGCTGCATTGGCGCGCACAACCGGACGCCGGCCCGGATGTGTTGGCCTTCGCACAGGACGAAATCGCCCAGCTCTCCGGTTATCGCCTGCAACCGGGCGACCACGTGGTCGAATTCGTCCCCGAAGGCAGCAACAAGGGCCTGGCCGTCGAACAACTGATGCAGACCGCCGCATTTGCAGGCCGCACGCCGGTGTTTGTCGGCGACGACCTCACCGACGAATTCGGCTTCGATGCGGCCAATCGCTTAGGCGGCTGGAGCATTCTGGTCGGCGATCGCGCGCAGACCAGTGCGCGTTTTCGCGTCGACGGCACTGCCGCTGTGCATGCGTGGCTACAACACAACGCGCGCAACGCGTCACCGTAGGCGCACCTCCTCTCGTTACTTACAGGATCGTTTGCACCTCATGACCGAGCCAAACCTGGATCTGGGCGTCATCGGCAATTGCAGTTTTGGCGCATTGGTCGATCGACAGGCACGCGTGGTGTGGAGCTGCCTGCCCGCCTTCGATGGCGACCCGGCCTTTTGCAGCCTGCTCTCGCCCAAGACCGAAGGCGGCGACTTTGCGGTGGAGCTGGAAGACTTCGTCAGCAGCGAGCAGCATTACCTGCCCAACACAGCCGTGCTGCGCACCGTCTTGCGCGACAGCCACGGCGGCGAAGTGGAAGTCATCGACTTCGCACCGCGCTGGCGCAATAACGGCCGTTTTTATCGGCCGGTGAGCATCATCCGGCAGATTCGCCCGCTCGCTGGCAACCCGCGCATCGTCGTGCGCGCACGTCCGCTCGCCGACTGGGGTGGCCGCACGCCCGATACCACCTGGGGCAGCAATCATATCCGCTGGGTGTTGCCGGAATTCACCCTACGCCTGACCACCGACGTGCCGGTACGCTTCGTGCGCGACGGCTTGCCGTTCGTGCTCAGCCACCCGGTGAGTCTGGTGCTGGGCGTGGACGAATCGCTGACCCGCTCGCTCAGCGGTTACGTGCAGGAAGCGCAGGAACGCACCGAAGAATATTGGCGCGAATGGGTGCGCTATCTTTCCATTCCGCTGGACTGGCAGGAGGCGGTGATCCGCAGCGCGATCACGCTCAAGCTGTGCCAGTACGAAGACAGCGGCGCCATCATCGCCGCGATGACCACCTCGATTCCGGAAGCGCCGAATACGCCGCGCAACTGGGATTACCGGTACTGCTGGCTGCGCGACGCCGCGTTCGTGGTGCGCGCGCTCAACCGGCTCGGCGCCACGCGCACGATGGAGCAGTTCATCGGCTACATCTTCAACATCGCCACCAGCGACGGGACGCTACAGCCGCTGTACGGCATCGGCTTCGAATCGCAGCTGGAAGAACACGAAGTCGACACGATGGACGGCTACCGCGGCATGGGCCCGGTGCGGCGCGGCAACCTGGCGTGGATCCAGCAACAGCACGATGTCTATGGCAGCGTGGTGCTGGCCTCGACGCAATTGTTCTTCGACCTGCGGCTGAAGGATCAGGGCGACGCCGACACCTTCCGCCGGCTCGAACCGCTTGGCGAGCGCGCCTATGCGCTGCACAACGTGCCCGACGCCGGCCTGTGGGAATTCCGCGGCCGCACCGAAGTGCACACCTACACCGCCGCGATGTGCTGGGCCGCCTGCGACCGGCTGGCCAAGATCGCCGAGCGGCTGGCACTGCCCGAGCGCAGCGCCTATTGGAACGAGCGCGCCGACATCATCCGTACGCGCGTGCTGGACGAAGCCTGGAGCGAAGAAAGCGGCCATTTCACCGACACGCTCGGCGGCCACCGCCTGGATGCGTCGCTGTTGCTGCTGGCCGACATCGGCATCGTGGATGCCGACGACAGCCGCTTCGTGCGCACGGTCGAAGCGGTCGGCCGCGTGCTCAAGCATGGCGATGCGCTGTATCGCTACATCGCGCCCGACGACTTCGGCGAGCCGGAAACCAGCTTCACCATCTGCACGTTCTGGTACATCGATGCGCTGGCCGCCATCGGCCGCAAGGACGAGGCACGTGAATTGTTCGAGCGCATTCTCGCGCGCCGCAATCACCTGGGCTTGCTCTCGGAAGACCTATCGTTCGAAGGCGGAGAAGCCTGGGGCAACTTCCCTCAGACCTATTCGCATGTCGGTTTGATCATCGCAGCGATGCGCTTGTCGCGGAGCTGGCAGGAGGCGTCATGAGTCGTTTGGTGGTGGTATCCAATCGTGTTGCAGTGCCCGGCGAAAACCGCGCGGGCGGCCTTGCAGTCGGGTTGTTGGCCGCGCTCAAGGAGCGCGGCGGCATGTGGTTCGGCTGGAGCGGCAAGACCGTGCGTGGCGATAGCGGCGGCATGCACGAGCAGACCGAAGGCGACATCACCTTCGTCACCATGGACCTCAACAAGCGCGACATCGATTCGTACTACAACGGCTTTGCCAATCGCACGTTGTGGCCGTTGCTGCACTTCCGGCTGGACCTGGTCGATTACGACCGCGCCAAGCGCGAAGGCTATCTGCGCGTCAATCGCCTGTTCGCGGAAAAACTCGCGCCGCTACTGAAAGACAGCGACACCTTGTGGATTCACGATTACCACATGATCCCACTGGGCGCGATGCTGCGCGAGCTGGGGGTGGGCTGCAAGATGGGCTTCTTCCTGCATGTGCCGATGCCATCGGCCGATTTGATGCAGGCGATGCCCGATCACGCACGCTTGTTCAGCACCTTTTATGCCTACGATCTGGTGGGCTTCCAGACCCAGCGCGATGCCGAACGTTTCAAGGCGTATGTGCGCCTGTTCGGCGGCGGCCGCGTTCTTGACGGCGATCTGGTCGAAGGCCCGGGTGGGCGACGTTTCACGGCCTCGTCGTTCCCCATCGGCATCGACACCGATCTGATTGCCAATCAGGCAAAGGCGTCCGTCAGCAAGCAAGCCGTGCGCGATCTGCGCGAGAGTCTGCGCGGGCGGCAGTTGGCGATCGGCGTGGACCGGCTGGATTATTCCAAAGGCCTGCCGGAACGCTTCCAGGGCTTCGAGCGCTATCTGGAACGCTATCCGGATCAATCCGGCAGCCTGACCTATCTGCAGATCGCACCGGTATCGCGCGGCGATGTCACCGAATACCGTCAATTGCGCGGGCAGCTGGAACAGATCGCCGGCCACATCAATGGTAGACATGCAGGGCCGGACTGGACGCCGCTGCGCTACGTCAACCAGAACTTCAGCCATGCGACGTTGACTGGTTTCTATCGGGCCGCATCGGTGGGCCTGGTAACGCCATTGCGCGATGGCATGAATCTGGTCGCCAAAGAATTTGTGGCCGCGCAGGACCCTGAGAATCCCGGTGTCCTGGTGCTGTCGTTGCTGGCCGGCGCGGCAGACGAAATGAAGGAAGCGCTGCTGGTCAATCCGCACGATCTGGACGGTGTGGCAGATGCCATTGCGACGGCAGCAAGCATGCCGTTGGCAACACGTATCGAGCGGTGGCGAGCGATGATGGATCATCTGCGCAAGAACAACATCAACCACTGGCGCCAACGGTATCTGCAGGCGCTCGCAGACGCCTAAGCTTTCCTCGGTGCGGGGCAATGTACGCAGACTCGCTGCGTGCATTGCCTTCTTCCCGCCAGAGGCTGGAGACATTCTTCTTGCGAGAGGCTGGATACATTCCCTTCTCCCTCCGGGAGAAGGTGCCCGAAGGGCGGATGAGGGTACGGCAGTCACGCGAGCAATCCGACATTGTGCTCGATGGACTGTCGCAGCCCCGGCTTGAGCGCTGTGCTTTGGAGCGAGCGACGTACTCTGGATTCGGCACTGTGCTCTTGATTCGGCTCTGTGCTCTGGATTCACCGTGGTGCTGGAGTGACCGCAGTGCTTTGCAAATCCCGATTATCGATTCCCAAAGCCCGGCCTCAACCGCTGTCGCCCGACGCACTCCGCTGCGATACGGCCGCACCGGTGCGCTGTACTCCTCCCCATGCGCGGCACGGCGCTCAAACTCGATTCGCTCAGACAAGGGCACCTCTTCGGCCACGCGTGACTGCGGTGCTCGGCTTGCTTTAAGGCGACTGGGTGAGGCCAACGCAAAAAGACAAGCGAAGCCAAAGCAATAGCAAAGCAGAAAGGCACAGCGACAGCGAGTCTTGCGTGGATCGCTCGTCAGGTGTCACCGCGCATCCGCCGAAATGTCAGCGTCCTTCGATGCACTGCTCAACTCCACGCAAATTCAGTGCATCCGAACTGCAGGTTGGAACGGTGGTTCCTATTCCGTCACGGACAGGCGGCGCTCAGGGGTCTAAAATATTCAGATGAGTAGCGCTGAGGACCCTGGGAGGGGCTGCGCGTTCATATCCAAGGTCGTCGGCAGCCTTTGCCAACGGGCGACCTCTCTCCCTCCACGACTTGTCGCCCGTTGCGGCCCCGAGTCCTTCCTGACATCTCAAAATGACTGATCAATCCTCAAAACGTGGGCTAGGCACCTGGTTGCTGGTGGCCTATGCCGTGGTGATCGCCGTGCTCGGTGCGGTGCTCGCCTACGAAGGCGGCCGCCTGGTGGCCGTTGGTGGTTCCTGGTACTACCTGCTCGCAGGTATCGCACTGCTGCTGGCCGGCGTGTTGCTGGCGCTGGGCAAGCGTGCCGGCCTGTGGCTGTTTGGCGCCACGCTGGCGGCCACCATCGCGTGGGCGCTGTGGGAAGTAGGCCTGGACGGTTGGGGCCTGGTCCCGCGTCTGGCCTGGATGTCGGTGTTGGGCCTGGTGCTGCTGCCGTTCTGGGGCGTGGCGCGTCGGCGCATGCAGCCGTTGTCCGGTGCGGGCTATGTCGTGGTGACCGGCGTGCTGCCGATCCTTGGCGCCGCCCTGATCCTGTGGCCGCTGTTTGTGCCGCGTAATGTGGAACTGGCGGATGCATCGAAGCAACCGGCCGACACTGCCACCGCCTTCAGCCGCGGCAACGTACCCAGCCCGGACGGCAATGTCGCTGCCAATCACGACGCCAGCAACTGGACCGCGTATGCCGGTTCCAACCTGTCCAATCACTACACCCCCGGCGCGCAGATCACCCCGGACAACGTGAAGAACCTCAAGGTGGCCTGGGAATTCCATACCGGCGATCTGAAGCCGAAGGATTCCAAGCTGGGTTATGCCTTTCAGAACACCCCGCTCAAGATCGGCGACCTGCTGTACATCTGCACACCCACCCAGAAGGTGATCGCGGTGGAAGCGGCCAACGGCAAGGAGCGCTGGCGCTTCGACCCACAGACCAACCCCAAGGCGATGGCCGGTGTGGCCGCCACCACCTGCCGTGGCGTGTCGTACTACCAGGCGCCGGAAGGCACTGCCGAGTGCCCGACGCGGATCTTCTGGCCGATGGTCGATGGCCGCCTCGGCGCGCTGGACGCGCAGACCGGCAAGCTTTGCGCCAGCTTCGGCAACAACGGCTATGTGGACCTCAATGCAGGCACCGGCAATACCAAGCCGGGCTTCGTCGGCCCGACCTCGCCGCCGGTGGTGATGCGCGGCGTGGTGATCCAGCCGACCGGCCAGGTGCGTGATGGTCAGGAAGGCGATGCGCCGTCCGGCGTGGTGCGTGGCTTCGATGCCCTCACCGGCCAGCTGCGCTGGGCCTGGGATCTGGGCAACCCGGCGATCACCGCCGAACCGCCCGCTGGCCAGACCTACACGCGTTCGACCCCGAACGTGTGGTCGCTGATGGCGGCCGACGACGAGCTGGGCCTGGTGTATCTGCCCACCGGCAATGCGTCCGGCGATTTCTTCGGCAAGGGCCGTACCCCGCAGGATGAGGAATACACTGCCTCGTTGGTCGCCGTGGACGCGGCTACCGGCAAGGAGCGTTGGCATTTCCGTACCGTCAACCACGACCTGTGGGATTACGACATCGGCCCGCAGCCGAACCTGGTCGATTGGCCGGTCGCCGGCGGCGGCACCCGTCCTGCAGTGATCCAGGCCACCAAGTCCGGCCAGGTGTTCGTGCTGGATCGTGCCACCGGCGCGCCGTTGATGCCGGTCAAGCAGATGGCCGTGCCGCAGGGCACCGATCATGGCGATTGGACCGCTGCCACCCAGCCGATCTCGCCGGGCATGCCCAACACCGTGGGCGCGCCCAGCCGCGAGGTCGAAACCATCATCGAATCCGATGCCTGGGGCATGACCCCGTTCGATCAGCTGGCCTGCCGTATCCAGTTCAAGCAGCTGCGCTACGAAGGCATGTTCACCCCGCCGACGCTGCAAGGCTCGCTGGCGTTCACCGGCAACCACGGCGGCATCAACTGGGGCGGCGTCTCGGTCGATCTGCAGCGCGGCATCATGGTGATGAACAGCAATCGCCTGCCCTACACCTTGCAGGTCTATACCCGCGAGAAAATGAACGAACTCGGCGTCGTGTCGGTGTTCGACGGCAAGAGCAAGACCCCCGGCTACATGGCGCAGAAGGGCCTGGCCTACGGCGCCCGCAAGGAGCCGTGGATGTCGCCGCTCAACACCCCGTGCGTGGCGCCGCCGTGGGGCTACATCTCCGGTGTGGATCTGCGCACCCAGCAAGTGCTGTGGCGCCGTCCGCTGGGCACCGGCTACGACCAGGGCCCGATGGGCATCCCGTCCAAGACCAAGTTCGAGATCGGCACGCCCAACAACAGCGGCTCGCTGGCCACCGCCGGCGGCGTGACCTTCATCGGCGCAGCCCTGGACGACTTCATGCGCGGCTTCGACACCCGCACCGGCAAGCAGGTCTGGGAAACCCGCGTGCCGGCCGGCCCGCAGGCTGCCCCGATGAGCTACACCATCGATGGCAAGCAGTACATCGTGGCCGCCGTGGGTGGACACGACCGCATGGAAACCAAGTCCGGCGACAGCGTCATCGCCTGGGCATTGCCGGACGATGCAAAGGCGGCGCCAGCGAAGTAATCGCCAGACCCGTCGTGCAGTGACACCACAGACCGGCCGTCGCGAGACGGCCGGTTTTTTTTATGGGTGCGGCCTGCCGATCGGCCGGATCGTCGTTGCCCAGGTGGGGCGGAGCATGCGGTGTGCGGTCGGAATCCGTGGTTCTGGCGGTACGCCTGACTGCACGGTGTTGCGTCCGCCGATGACAGGTGTGCCGGAACTGCGGTTTGACGGGCGAACCATCTGCATCGCACCGAGCCTTGTCCGATTGAGGTCTTTGGCGAAGTTTTTCGGATCGCTGCCTTTCACGTTCTCCTGCTGCGATTTCCCGACGCCCGTTGCACTGCCATGGCGGTGGTTCGTGCCCGCTCCGATTTCAGCGCGATGTCGGACTAGCGGCAATGGTGCAACGCGCGCTAGTCGCCGCGACCAGATTAGATGGAAGCAAACAGCCCATGTGCACTCCATCGGAGCACGGAATTGCCCGACCTCACGACGATCTAAATTCACGCGAAATTTACAACTACCAACACCGATTCCGGGCGCCCGCGAGTTGCTCAAAACATACGCACCGCAACTGAAAACCCTTCCAAATCAACCACATCAGCTTTTTACGTGGTCCGCAGCACGCATTCCGATAAACGGTCCTTTCACACCATCATGATTCGGGCTCGGCCGCCGATACCCCCATTGCAGCCACTCCTGCAGCACACCGTTCCCCCTATCCCAGAACACTAGTTGGACTCAGCCTATGTTGCCTTCACACGATGCCGCACCCGTTTCCCGCCCACCGGCGGGCGCAAACGTTGCGCGTACCACCTGGACTGCATGGATGCCCGCTGCCGCACACCTCGGGCTGCTGGCTTTGCTGACGTTCTACGCCGCCACGCTGGTGCCCGGCGGCATCGGTAGCGCGTTCGCGAAGCTGTTCCCGGCCCTGCTGGTGCTCGGCGCGGCCAGCGTTGGCCTATGGTGGTGGACGCGTCGTCGCAACAGCGCGCAGCTGCAGCAGGCAGTGAATGCGGTCGCTGCGCTGGGCGAAGGCCGCTTCCAGCGCCTGGACCTGCGCACCGCATCCGGTGAGCTCGCACCGCTGCTGCAGACGTTGCAGGCAGCCCAGGACAAGCTGGCCATCCGCATCGACGTGATGGAACAAGGCCTGCGCCATGGGCAATTCGTGATCAAGGCACTCGACGATCTGGACACCATGATCCGCATCGCCGACGACGACGGCCAGGTGCTGTTCGCCAACCGCAAGCTGCTCGCGATGCTCAAGCTGATCGAGCCGGATGTGCAGAGCTTCCGCCCCAGCTTCCATGCCGAAGGGTTCGTCGGCGGCAGCATCGGCGACATCTATCCCGACAGCCAGGCCGCCATCGATCGCATGCGCGCCTTGACTGCATCCAAGGCCGTGCGCGCCCCGTTCTTCGGCCGCCAGATCGATTTCGTCTACAGCCCGATCATTGCCGCCGACGGCACCAAACTGGGCACCATCGCGCAGTGGATGGACGTCACCGCGCAGGTGAACGCCGAGCAGGCGCTGATGCAGATCATCGACGCGGCATCGGCTGGCGATTTCAGCCGCCGCATGCAGGTCGACGGCATGGACGGCGTGTTGCTGTCGCTGGCGCAAGGCATCAACCGCATCTACGACTCGGTGGAAACCCACCTGGCCGCGTTGGCGCGCGTGATCGGCGCGCTGGCCGAAGGCGACCTCACCCAGCGCGTGGACGGCGATGCGCACGGCATCTTTGCGCGTCTGCGCGACGACACCAACCAGACCGTCGCCCGTCTGACCGAAATCATCGGCGGCATCCAGACGGCATCGGACACCATCCGCCAGGCGGCGGTGGAAATCGCTGCCGGCAATACCGATCTGTCCGAACGTACCGAACAGCAGGCGGCGAACCTGGAAGAAACCGCAAGCTCGATGGAAGAACTCACCTCCACCGTGAAGCAAAACGCCGAGAGCGCGCTGCAGGCCAACCGCCTGGTGGTAGGCACCGGTGAAGTGGCGCAGAGCGGCGGCCAGGTGATGGACGATGTGGTCTCCACCATGAGCCAGATCAGCACCGCCTCGCGCAAGATCGGTGAGATCATCGGTGTCATCGACGGCATCGCGTTCCAGACCAATATCCTGGCGTTGAACGCCGCGGTGGAAGCGGCGCGTGCCGGCGAACAGGGCCGCGGGTTTGCGGTGGTCGCCTCCGAAGTGCGCGCACTGGCGCGGCGCTCGGCCGATGCGGCAAAAGAGATCAAGACGCTGATCGCCGATTCCACCGACAAGGTGGAGCTGGGCTCGGGGCTGGTGCATCGCGCCGGCGCGACCATGCGCGAGATCGTCGGCTCGGTCAAACACGTCACCGACATCATGAGCGAGATCACCTCGGCCAGCGCCGAGCAGTCCAGCGGCATCGAACAGGTCAACCGCACCGTCGCGCAGCTCGACGAGGTCACCCAACGCAACGCCGCGTTGGTGGAAGAAGCCACCGCGGCCGCACGCAGCCTGGAAGAACAGGCGGTGGAACTGGCCGATGCGGTTTCGATCTTCCGCCTGCAGCCTGCGCACAGCGGCAACGCGAGTGTTGTGCGCGCAAGCTTCAACAGCGCGGCGGCCTAAACCGCCAGCGCAGCGAATCGCAGTCCCCGTAGGAGCGCACCCGGGCGCGACGTAGCTTTATCGGTAACGCCCCGTCGCGCCCAGGTGCGCTCCTACGCAAGGCAAGCGTGCGTGTCCGCCATGCTTGATGCAGCGCACACAGCCCAACAACACGCCGCACCGCAAAGCCATCTCGCAGATAGCCGGATTATCGTAGGAGCGCACCCGGGCGCGACGAAGCTTTATCGATAACGCCCCATCGCGCCCGGGTGCGCTCCTACGCGGGGATGGCTTCGCAGCGGAGAGGGCTAATCCAGGAACCGCGCACGCTGCTCGGGTGTTGGCAGCATGCAGTGCTCGGTGCGCCCGAACCAGCGATAGCGATTGCGTGCGATCAGGCGATACCCGATGTCGCGCAGGCCGCGCGGCACCACGCGCAACACGGCAAACAAGCGCCAAACGCCACCCAAACCGGCCAGCACGCGCACGATCGCATCGCTGTCGGTCCATGCGCCGGTGCCGTCCACCAGCAGAAACGACAACGGATCATCGGGATCCAGCCCGTGCTGCTGCAACAACGCACGCCCGGCTTGCCCCTGCATCGCAGCAAAGCGATAACGCCCGCGCCGATCTCGGCGCAGCAGGAATTTGACCCAGCCATTGCACAGCAGGCACACCCCATCGAACACGATGGTGGCCGGCGCACTGCGCGTAGCGACCTGCGGGGATTCAACGTGGCGCAAGCCAACCCTCGTAGCGAATGAACGGCCCGACCAACGGCAAGTGTACGTCGACGAAAAATCCATAGCGGCCGGCGTCGGCATGCTCGCGGCAACGCACCCGATCGAACCAGCGCGCAGGTAGCGGAATCACGCCGAACGCCCACACGCGCGTGGCCTGCCAGTACAACGCGTCGGCATCGGCGCGCAGCGCAAATTCGAAGCGCACCGCGCCCAGGTGCTCGCGCAGTGCGCCGCCCTCCCGCCACAACCGCGAATACATCGGCAACCCCGCAAACCGCCGATGCCAACGCTCGCCGTGCGCATCGACCAGAAACTCCACTTCGACATCCACCTCGCCACTGCGCGGCAACCGGCTCAGCAACGCCAGCAACGGCACCAAGGCATGACGACCGCGCTGGATCTGCGCCCGTCCGCCAAAGGTCTGCCGCTGCTGTACCGAATGCAGCGCGCGCACCGGCGCAGGCAGCTGTGCAAAGGCATCCTGGCCCAGTACCTGCGCAAACAACGGCGTGTTCAGGGCGCGATCCAGGCCAGCGTGGACATGCGTCCGCTGCGACAGTCGCGGCGGTGCGAGAAGAAGCGTTGCGGATCGGAAATGGTGCACAGCCCGCCGCCATGGATCGCGCTGGCCGGCACGCCGGCACGCTGCAAGCGCTGGCGCGCCAGTGCATAGAGATCCACACGCCAATGCCCCGGCCGCGTGGCGATGAAGGCGTCCTGCGCCTGCGCATCGTCGGCGACGAAGGCGTCGAAGACGTCCTGCCCGATTTCATACGCCTGCGGTCCTGCGGCCGGCCCCAGCCATGCGATCAACTGCGATGCAGGCGTGCGCATGGCGGCCACGCTGCGCTCCAGCATGCCGTCGGCCAGCCCGCGCCAACCGGCATGCGCGGCCGCCACTTCGCTGCCATCGGCCGCCGCCAGCACCACGGGCAGGCAATCGGCAGTGAGGATCGCCAGTACCACGCCAGGCACGGCGGTGACGGCTGCATCGGCCGTCGGCTCGGACGCAGCTGGCGCGTGATCGCCCGCGCCATTGGACCGCGCATCGGATGCAAATAGCGGCGCTTCGACGCGCACGACCTCCACGCCGTGCACCTGCCGCAACCAGTGCGGCGCGCTCGGCAACGCCAGCGCCTCGACCAGCAGTGCCCGGTTGCGCTCCACCTGCTCGGGCGTATCGCCCTCTGGGCTGTTGCGGTTGCCCAGATTGAGCGTGTCGAACGGCGGCAGCGAGCCGCCCAGCCCGTAACGCAAGGTGGTCAGCGCCTGGATGCGTGGCGGCGCCGGCCAATCGGCCGCCAGCACAAACGGTGCGGCCACGGCCATGTCAGCGGCGCGCCAGCTCGGCGGCACGTTCGCTGTCTTCGCGCAGGGCGGTCATCAGCCGCTGCAGGTCGGCCGGCACTGGCGCGGTGGCGCGCACCGGCTGGCCGCTGACCGGATGCAGGAATTCCAGCGTTTCGGCATGCAGCGCCTGGCGCTTGAAGGTGCGCAGTTCGTGCACCAGTTCGTCGGTGGCTCCCTTGGGCAGCTTGAGCGCGCCGCCGTACAGCGGGTCGCCGACGATCGGCGACTTCAGATGCGCCATATGCACGCGAATCTGATGGGTGCGCCCCGTTTCCAGGCGGCATTCCAGCGCGGTATGCGCACGGAAGCGTTCGCGCAGCCGGTAATGGGTGACCGCGTCGCGGCCGTCGTCGCGCACGGCCATCTTCAGGCGATCGCGCGGGTGGCGGTCGATCGGCGCATTGGCGGTGCCGCCGGACACCAGCGCACCGACCACCACCGCCAGATACTGGCGATGCACATCGCGCGCGGACAGCTGTTCCACCAGCGCGGTCTGCGCCTGCACGGTGCGCGCGACCACCATGACGCCGCTGGTCTCCTTGTCCAGGCGATGCACCACGCCGGCGCGCGGCACCGCCGACAGCGCAGGGTCGCGGAACAGCAGCGCATTGACCAGGGTGCCGTCCGGATTGCCCGCGCCCGGGTGGACGACCAGGCCGGCAGGCTTGTCGATTACCAGCACCTGGTCGTCTTCGTACAACACGTTCAGCGGGATGTCCTGCGGGGCGGCATGGGTCTGGGTTTCCAGCACCACCTGCAGCTGCACGCTCTCGCCGCCGCGCAAGGTGTCGCGCGGACGCGCCATTTCGCCATCCAGCAGCGCATCGCCGGACTTGATCCACTCCGACAGCCGCGAACGCGAGAATTCGGGGAACAGCTCGGCCAACACCGCGTCGAAACGGCGACCTGCGGCGTTATCGGGCACGATGGCCTGACGGATGGACGGGTCGGTGGGGTCGGCAGATGGGTCGGACATGGACACGGGCACTCAGGCAAAAACGGGAATTTGGGGGTCCGGGCGGCAGGAGTCAGTCGCCGGACAGGCCACTAGGCTATCATCGCGCTTTCGTTTTCCTGACGCGTCCTGCCCAGACCCATGATCCGACGGTCCACGTTTTCCGCGCCTGCGCGCCTGATTGCCCTCATGCTGGTCATGGCGTTCGTCGTCACCGGCTGCCACCGCGGTGCCAAGGACAAGAATCCCGATGAGGGCATGCCGGTCGAGCAGCTCTATGGCAAAGGCCACGGCCTGATGGAGAAAGGCAACTGGGCTGGCGCCGAAGCCAGCTACAAGCGCCTGATCGCCCAGTACCCGTATGGTCCGTACACCGAGCAGGCGATGATCGAAAGCGCCTACGCCCAGTACAAGGCCGGCAAGCACGACGACACGGTGTCCAGCGTCGACCGCTTTATCCGCACCTATCCCACGCACCGCAACATCTCGTACCTGTACTACCTGCGCGGGCTGGCCAACAGCAACCGCGACACGGTGTTCCTGCGCCGGGTGTGGTCGCTGGACCCGAGCCGCCGCGATCTGTCGTCGCCGCAGCAGGCCTACAACGACTTCAACACGGTCACCGACCGCTATCCCAACAGCCGCTACGCGCCCGACGCGCGCAAGCGGATGATCGAACTGCGCGACGTGTTCGCCCAGCACGAGCTGGATAACGCGCTGTACTACCTGCGCCGCAACGCCTGGGTGTCCGCAGCCGGCCGCGCCAACTACCTGCTGGAAACCTACCCGCAAAGCGCCTATCAATACGACGCCGTTGCGGTGCTGGCCGAGGCCTACACACACCTGGGCAACAAGACCCTGGCCGCAGACGCACGCCGCGTGCTCGAACTCAACAGCCCGCAGCACCCGTGGCTGACCGGCAATTGGCCGAAGTACCCCTGGGCGATCCGCAAGCTCAACCCGTTTGCCGGCGAGAAGTCCGCCGCCACCGGTCAGCGCAATGCACAGATGAGCCGCGACTAACACTTGCAATCACTGCCGAATTCACGAGGGGCCGAAAGGCCCCTTTTTCGTGGCAGCGAGATTGGTGCAACAAGCAGTCGCCACCTTGAAAAGCGCTATGCCGCTCTAGCCTAGGCGCGCACCCGACCGATCCCCCGCTCACGCATCGCGCGTCCCGTAACCGGCGCCAGATCACCGAACCGCCCGGCTGGCCTGCCTATACTCAACTCTCCAGAAGATCCGACTCCCCGCCGGCGCCAGCCAAGGAGGCCGCATGTCTCGTCTCATCGCCCTATTTTTGCTCGCGGTGTCGCTGGCAACACTGAGCGCGGTCTCAGTCGCGGCCCCGATCGTCTACGGCGTCAACGCCCACGACAATCGCCCCGGCTACCCCATGAACCAGGCCGAGGCACGCTTCAAATTGCTGGCCGCGCGCAATCTGCGCAGCTACCGCTTCGATGTGGATCCGCGCGATTACGCAACGCTGGATGCGCTGGTCCCACTGGCGCGTCAGTACGGCATCACGCTACGCCCGATGGTCTACCCGATGTCGCGCGAGATCGGTTACCAACTGGCACGTCGCTATGCGGCCGACATCAAGGTCTGGGAGATCGGCAACGAACAGGACCTGGTGCGCGCCGAAGCCGATGCCCGCATCGCCGCGATGACCACCATGTATCTGGGCATGCGCCAGGCCTCCAATGAACTAGGCGCGGGCCTGCGCTTCACCATCAACATCACCGCCTGCAACAGCGACGACCGCAGCGCCAACGCGCGCTGCCCGGGCGACCGTAATGGCTCGCTCTGGTTTCTTGCCAAGGCCAAGGCCGCCGGCTTCGACTTCGACCACATCAGCTTCCACTATTACGCCTTCCACCACGATGCCGGCTACTGGACGGACTTATACCTGGGCCAGCTGCGCACGGCTGCGCAAACCTACAACACGCCGGTGTTCTTCAACGAGCTGAACTGCGCCGAGGTCTACACCGGCAACACCACCGGAGGCGCGGAAGGCGACCGCGGCTGCTACGACAGCCTGGCGCAGCTGCTGCGCAACGTACGCGCCAACTATGCCGACGTGGTTGCCGAGATCAATGTCTACGAGTTGCTGGACCAGACCACCATCCAGGGCGCAGAAGGCCATTTCGGCCTGATGTACGACCTGACGCGGCCCAAACCAACTCTTGATTTGCTCACCCGCTTTGCGCAACCGCCGGCCACCGCAGCGATGGCCGACGCGCCGGATTACTGACCGGAATACCCGTTGGTGATCGGGTAACGCCGCTCGCGACCAAACGCGCGCCGCGAGACCTTCGGCCCGGGCGCGGCCTGATGGCGCTTCCATTCGTTGATCCGCACCAGGCGCAGCACGTGTTCGACAGTGTCGGCGGCATAACCGGCGGAGACGATCTCATCGCGCGACTGCTCCTGGTCGACATAGCGGTATAGGATGCCGTCCAGCACATCGTAGGGCGGCAGCGAATCCTGGTCGGTCTGGTTGTCGCGCAGCTCGGCCGACGGCGGGCGCGAGATCACCGCCGGTGGAATGACCGGCGCACCGCCGACGGTATTGCGCCATTTCGCCAGGCCGAATACTTCGGTCTTGTAGAGATCCTTCAGCGGCGCGTAGCCACCGCACATGTCGCCATAAATGGTGGCGTAGCCCACTGCGTATTCGCTCTTGTTGCCGGTGGTCAGCAGCAGCCCGCCGAATTTATTGGACAGCGCCATCAGGATCACGCCACGGCTGCGCGACTGCAGATTCTCTTCGGTGACATCCGGCTGGGTACCTTCGAACATCGGCCCCAGCGCGGCGAGCAAGCCTTCGAAGGCCGGCTCGATCGCGATGGTTTCCAGCTTCACGCCCATCGCACGGCATTGCTCCTCGGCCAGATCGTTGGACAGACCGGCGGTGTAGCGCGACGGCAGCCGAACCGCGGTGACGTTATCGCCACCCAGCGCATCGACCGCCATCGCCAGCACCAGCGCCGAATCGATGCCGCCGGACAGGCCCAGCCACACCTTGCTGAAGCCGTTCTTGCGGCAATAATCCTGCAGGCCACGCACCACCGCGCGCCAGGCGAGCGCGTCCATGCTCTCGTCGCCATCGTCCACCCAGACCACCGGGGTGAAGCGGCGTTCGCCGGCGGCATAGTCCACCACCAGCCATTGATCGACAAAGGCGGCAGCGGCCGGATGCACGGTGCCGTCGCCATCGGCCACCACCGAGGCGCCATCGAACACCAGCGCGTCCTGGCCGCCGACCACGTTGAGATACGCAATCGCCGCCCCGCTCTCGCGCGTGCGCTCGGCCAATAGCGCATCGCGCTGCGCGTGCTTGCCGCGCTCGTACGGCGAGGCATTGGGGACCAGCACCAGCTCGGCGCCGGCATGCACCGTCTTGGCCAGCGGCTCGGCGAACCACAGGTCTTCGCAGATCACCACGCCCACCTGCACGCCTTTGACCGTGACCACGCAATTGTCGCCATCCGGATCCACATCGAAATAACGACGCTCGTCGAACACCGCGTAGTTGGGCAGTTCGCGCTTGCGGTAGGTCGCTTCGATGCGGCCATCGCGCAACACGCTGGCCGCGTTGTAGACCACGCTGCCGGCACTCTGCGGCCAGCCGACCACCGCGACGATGCCGCGCGCACTCGCCGCGATGCGCGTGAGTGCCTGCTCGCAGTGCGCCAGAAATCCGGGACGCAGCAGCAGATCTTCCGGCGGGTAGCCGCTGATCACCAGTTCGGGAAACAGCACGATATCCGCCTCGAACTCATCGCGTGCCGTGGATATGAACTCGATGATGCGATCGGTATTTTTTGCCACCGCCCCAACCGGGAAGTCGAACTGTGCCATGGCGATGCGGAGGGTCTGGGACATATCGGCAGCCTTTTGCGGTTCCTACCGAACGCCGGAAGGAGGAAGTGAAGAACGAGCGACGCACAGACGTTGCGCAATCGCGTCGCACACAGCGTCGGTGCGCGCCAGTACCGCATTATTCCAGAAGCGCAGCAGCTGGAAGCCCTCGCGCTGCAGGAAGACGTCGCGTATTGCATCGAAACAAGCGTTCAGATGCTGGCTGCCATCAAGTTCGACGATCAATGCGCAGTCCAGGCAGGCGAAATCGGCGATGTACGGCCCGACCGGACACTGCCTGCGAAACTTGAAGCCCAGCAAGCGCCGATCACGCAGGCGGTACCACAGCAAACGCTCGGCGGCAGTCATCTGGCGCCGCAAGGTTTTCGCGAATCGGATTTTTTCGCCAGCGCGCATTGGATGCATCGGGTTTTTGTCAGATCACAGCGTGTTATGGAACTGCCCGTGCCAGCGATCGGTTGCGATCGATTTGGGGTGTAGGGGAAAGCCGCCCTCACCCCTACCCCTCCCCCGCAAGCGGGAGAGGGGAAATCCAAGGCACCAAGCTAAAGTAGTCCGGCCCTGCTCCTGCTCCTGCTGCTGCTGCTGCTGCTGCTGCTGCTGCTGCTGCTGCTGCTCCTGCTCCTGCTCCTGCTCCTGCTGCTGCTCCTGCTGCTGCTCCTGCTGCTGCTCCCGCTCCGGCCATCTATCAGCCACGCAACTGTGTGCGTCACTCCCTTCTCCCGCATGCGGGAGAAGGTGCCCGAAGGGCGGATGAGGGAAGCACTACCGAGCCATAAAAAAAGGCCACCCGAAGGTGGCCTCTCTCAACTCGCAGGCTTACGCGCAGCGAGTACTTATTTCACCAGCGCAGCAATCGCCGCACCCAGATCGCCCGGCGAACGGACGGTCTTGACACCAGCGGCTTCCATCGCCGCGAACTTGCCTTCGGCGGTGCCCTTGCCTCCCGATGCGATCGCACCGGCGTGGCCCATGCGCTTGCCGGCCGGAGCCGACGCACCGGCGATGAAGCCGACCACCGGCTTCTTCACGAACTGCTTGATGTACTCGGCACCGGCTTCTTCGGCGTCGCCGCCGATCTCGCCGACCATGATGATGCCTTCGGTCTGCGGGTCTTCGTTGAACAGCTTGAGGCAGTCGACAAAGTTCAGGCCGTTGATCGGGTCGCCGCCGATGCCGATGCAGGTGCTCTGGCCCAGGCCCACTTCAGTGGTCTGCTTGACCGCTTCATAGGTCAGGGTGCCCGAACGCGACACGATGCCGATCTTGCCCGGCTTGTGGATGTGGCCCGGCATGATGCCGATCTTGCACTCGCCCGGGGTAATCACGCCGGGGCAGTTCGGCCCGATCAGCACGGTGTCCGGATGCGAGCGAGTCAGCACGTTCTTGACGCGCAGCATGTCCAGCACCGGGATGCCTTCGGTGATGCAGACGATGACCTTGATGCCGGCCGCAGCCGCTTCCAGGATCGCGTCGGCCGCATACGGCGGCGGCACGTAGATCACCGACGCATCGGCGCCGGTGCTCTGCACGGCGTCGGCCACGGTGTTGAACACCGGCAGGTCGATATGCGTGGTGCCGCCCTTGCCGGGGGTCACGCCGCCGACGACCTGGGTGCCGTACTCGATCATCTGAGTGGCGTGGAAGGTGCCCTGCTGGCCGGTGAAGCCCTGCACGATCACCTTGGTGTTCTTGTTAATCAAAACGGACATGGATAGTTCCTTCGGTGTCGTGAATCAGGCGGCGTTCTTGACAGCTTCAACGACCTTCTTGGCACCGTCGTTGATGTTGTCGGCCGGGATGATGGCCATGCCGCTGTCGCGCAGCAGCTGCTTGCCTTCTTCCACGTTGGTACCTTCCAGGCGCACCACGACCGGAACCTTGACGCCCACTTCCTTGACCGCAGCGATGATGCCTTCGGCAATCATGTCGCAGCGGACGATGCCGCCGAAGATGTTGACGAAGATGCCTTCGACCTTGGCCGAGGACAGGATCAGCTTGAACGCCTCGATGACGCGCTGCTTGTTCGCACCGCCGCCCACGTCCAGGAAGTTCGCCGGCTCGCCGCCATTGAGCTTGATGACGTCCATGGTGGCCATGGCCAGGCCTGCGCCGTTGACCATGCAACCGATGTTGCCGTCCATGGTGACGTAGTTGATGTCCAGCTCCGAAGCGGTCACTTCGGTCTCGTCTTCCTGCGTCTTGTCGCGCATGGCGATCAGCTGCTTCTGACGGAATGCGGCGTTGTCGTCGCTGTCGAACTTGCCGTCCAGCGCGTACAGGTTGCCGTCGTCCAGGATCGCCAGCGGGTTGATCTCAACCAGCGCCAGGTCCTTTTCGTTGAACAGCTTGTACAGGTTGACCATGATGCTGGCGAACTGGCCGGCCTGCTTGGCGTTCAGGCCGAGCTTGAAGCCGAAATCGCGACCGTGGTAGCCCTGCACGCCTTCGACGAAATCGACGTTGAGCGCGTGGATCAGCTCCGGCGTTTCGGCAGCGACCTGCTCGATCTCCACGCCGCCTTCGGACGAGGCGATGTAGGTGATGGTCTTGGTGCCGCGGTCGACTAGGATCGACAGATACAGCTCCTTGACGATCTCGCCGGCGGTGGTCACCAGCACCAGGTTGATCGGCAGCTCGACGCCGGCGGTCTGGTAGGTCGACATCTTGGTGCCGAGCATCTTGGCCGCTGCGGCCTTCACATCGTCGGTGGTCTTGCAGAACTTGACGCCGCCAGCCTTGCCGCGGCCGCCCGCGTGGATCTGCGCTTTCACCATCCAGGGGCCCTTGCCCAGGGAATTGGCGACTTCAACCGCTTCGTCCGGGGTCGCTGCGACCTTGCCGGCCGGAACGGGGATGCCGTACTCGGCAAGCAGCTGTTTTGACTGGTATTCGTGGAAATTCATGCGTCACCGTGGGAAAAGGAAACGACCGCTGCGTGCAACGCAGACCGCCGGGGCGGCACGTCGAAAGACGCGAACGGGCCGCCTATTGTGGCCGACCACGCCGTGCGGCGCAAAATTCGCCGGCATTGCCTGTCCGATCGCCGCGCTTGCGCGCCGCCCGACAATGTGCGCACGCGCTGTGCCCAGGACCGCACCTGCCTATACTCGCGGCTTGTTACGGCGGGGAATCGGCTTGACCTCCATTGCATCGCTCATCGCCCGGGTGCAGTCCGCGCCGCAGCGCGAGCTGTACTTCTTTTCGTTGTACCGGGTGCTGGTGGCCGGGCTGATCGCCGCATTGGTGTTCAGTCCCTTGTCCGACGCCATTCCCGAGCCGCGCTACCCGCGCCTGGCTGCCGGAGTGGCGATCGGCTACCTGTGCATGGCCATCCCGCTGTTGTTCTGGGGCCGCAGCGAACGCCGGCTGACCGCCACCGTGTTGTGCGCGGTGGTGGCCGACATCCTCGCCGCCACCCTGGCCACCCACGCCCTGCCCGGCGCCAGCGCCGGCATCGCGATGATGCTGCTATTCAACGTCGCCGCCGCCTCGATTCTGCTGCGACTGCGCTACGGCATGAGCGTGGCGGTGCTCGCCAGCATCGCCATCGTGCTCGAATATCTATGGACGCTGCTCGAAGGCGGCGCCACCCGCCCGCTGGCCGAGCTGGCGATGTTTGCCACCAGCTACGTGGCGGTGGCCTACATCTGCCAGCAGATCGCCGCGCGCGCGCGCAGCAACCAGGTGCTGGCCGAAGAACGCGGCGCGCAGGTCGCCAATCTGTACGAGATCAACGAGCTGATCATCCGGCGCATGCGCACCGGCGTACTGGTGGTCGACACGCATAACCGTATCACCCTGGCCAACGAGGCGGCACTGGCACTGCTTGGCGATGGCGACCAACGCAATGCGCCGGCGGATCTGTCGCTGGCCGCGCTCACCCCGGAACTGGCACGCAGGCTGCAGCGCTGGCGCAGCGGCTGGCGACAGGAAGAAGCGCCGCTGCAACTCGGTGCCGACCGTCCGGAAGTGCAGCCGCGCTTCGTGCGCCTGCTCGCCGACAGCGACATGGTGCTGGTGTTTCTGGACGATGCCACGGTGGTCTCGCGCCGCGCCGAATCGCTGACCTTGTCGGCCATGGGGCGGTTTTCGGCCAGCCTGGCCCACGAGATCCGCAACCCGCTGGCCGCGATCAGCTACGCCTCGCAATTGCTGGAAGAATCCCCCGACATCGGCGATGCCGACCGCCGCCTGCTGCAGATCATCCATCAGCAATGCCAGCGCACCAACGGCATCGTCGAAAGCGTCCTCGGCCTGGCCCGCCGCGAACGCGCCAGCCCGGAAAACCTGGATCTGGCCGCGTTCGTGCGTCGCTTCGTGGTCGAATATCGGCAGACCCTGTCGATGGAAACCGACATCCTTGAGGCCAGCATCCAGGGCAGCTCGGTACATGCCCTGGTCGACCCCAAGCACCTGTATCAAATTCTCACCGCCCTGGTCCATAACGCGCTCAAGTACGGCCGCGTCATGGACGAACCGGCTCGGGTAAAACTGCGCGTGGAGCGGCAGGAGCGCATGGCGGTGATCGATGTCGTCGATCGTGGCCCCGGCATCCCGGAGACGGTGGCCGCGCAACTGTTCCGCCCGTTCTACACCACCTCCGAACACGGCACCGGGCTCGGCCTGTACATCGCCCAGGAGCTGTGTCGCGCCAACCAGGCGCAACTGGACTATGTACCGGTTCCCGGTGGTGGAGCGTGTTTCCGGATTGCATTGCAGGGTCCCAATACCTTGCAGGGTAAGAGCAGCTAACAGAAGGACTGGGTACCCGCCGGGCGGGCGCGGCCGATGCTCGACGTCGGCATGCACCTCCAGTACGCCCCGTTTTCCTCCGCGCCTTCCGCGCCCACCTGACGTGCTCGCTATGTTTTTTGAGCCGCTCCAAGTGAGTTTGCCGATTCGGGCGTTTCGCGATTGCGTGTGTGGGCAGGGTTGGTTCGCCGCTGCTGTAGTGCGCGTGGGCATGCGTCCGAGATGCGGCGACGTCCACGCTGTAGTTTGGTCTACGGCCGATGCTTTCGAGAACAGTATGCCGATGCTCAAACGCTTGAAAACGGCTGAAAAAGCAGGTTTCACTCTCAGAAAAGGCCGCGTGCAAATAAGATCGCATGTGCCAAGGAAGCGCGCCGAGGCCTTGATTGCCGTCCAACAACGCGGGCCCGCGTTCCGACAGCTCCTTCGAACAGGCTTGCCGCGCCGTCGGTGCAGGCAATTGTCGATTGTCATCACGCTGGGCTATCGTGCGCACCATGAGCGAACCCAAAAGTGCCCTGGTTGTCGATGACGAGCGTGATATCCGCGAGTTGCTTGTTCTCACCCTGGGCCGCATGGGCCTGCGCATCAGCACCGCCGCCAACCTGGCCGAAGCGCGCGAGCTGCTGGCCAGCAACCCCTACGACCTGTGCCTGACCGACATGCGGCTGCCCGACGGCAACGGCATCGAACTGGTTACCGAAATCGCAAAGCACTATCCGCAAACGCCGGTCGCCATGATCACCGCGTTCGGCAGCATGGATCTGGCAGTGGAGGCCTTGAAGGCCGGCGCCTTCGACTTCGTCAGCAAGCCGGTGGACATCAGTGTGCTGCGCGGCCTGGTCAAGCACGCGCTGGAATTGAACAACCGCGACCGCCCTGCACCGCCCCCGCCGCCGCCCGAACAGGCCAGCCGTCTGCTTGGCGATTCGACCGCGATGGAGAGCCTGCGCGCCACCATCGGCAAGGTCGCGCGTAGCCAGGCGCCGGTGTATATCGTCGGCGAATCCGGCGTGGGCAAGGAGCTGGTGGCACGCACCATCCACGAGCAAGGCGCCCGCGCCGCCGGCCCGTTCGTGCCGGTGAACTGCGGCGCCATCCCCGCCGAACTGATGGAAAGCGAGTTCTTCGGCCACAAAAAGGGCAGCTTCACCGGCGCGCATGCCGACAAACCCGGCCTGTTCCAGGCCGCGCACGGCGGCACGCTGTTTCTGGACGAAGTGGCCGAGCTGCCGCTGCAGATGCAGGTCAAATTGCTGCGCGCGATCCAGGAAAAATCGGTGCGCCCGGTCGGCGCCTCCGGCGAAACGCTGGTGGACGTGCGCATCCTCTCGGCCACGCACAAGGACCTGGGCGACCTGGTCTCCGACGGCCGCTTCCGGCATGACCTTTACTACCGCATCAACGTGATCGAACTGCGCGTGCCGCCGCTGCGCGAGCGCAGTGGCGACCTGCCGCAACTGGCCGCCGCCATCATCGCGCGCCTGGCGCGCAGCCACGGCCGGCCGATTCCACTGCTGACCCAATCAGCCCTGGACGCGCTGAATACTTACGGCTTTCCGGGCAACGTCCGCGAGCTGGAAAACATCCTCGAACGCGCCCTGGCCCTGGCCGAAGACGACCAGATCAGCGCCACCGACCTGCGCCTACCCGCTCACGGCGGCCACCGCCTAGCCGCGACGCCCGGCAGCGCAGCGGTCGAACCGCGCGAAGCCGTGGTGGATATCGACCCCGCGTCGTCTGCACTACCCTCTTACATCGAGCAACTCGAGCGCGCCGCGATCCAGAAAGCTTTGGAAGAAAACCGCTGGAACAAGACCAAGACTGCCGCGCAGCTGGGCATTACCTTTCGGGCGCTGCGTTACAAGCTCAAGAAGTTGGGGATGGAGTAGAGAGGCCGGGATTGGGGATTGGTGATTGGGGGGATCGGGATCGGGATCGGGATCGGGATCGGGAAAACGTAGCAGCTTCGATTACTCTCGCGGAGCCGAAGCTGAGTCGATATCAGCACGCGCATGGCTCGCCTTCGATTCCCTAATTCCCAATCCGACTCCCCGCCGCTCGGCCCTTTACATCCACGCACCAAACTGCCCGAGGACGGCCCAAGGCAGCACCAACCCGCAACACGAAGCACGCTTAAGACCCTTCTCCCGCCTGCGGGAGAAGGTGCCCGAAGGGCGGATGAGGGCGCTCAGTCCTTGGTCACCCGATTGATCTCCGCCAGGCTGGTTACCCCATGCGAAGCCTTCATCAACGCCGACTGGCGCAGATCGCGGATACCTACCCTCTGTGCGGCCTCGGCAATCTGCATCGCATTGCCGCCTTCCAGCACGATCGCGCCGATCTCGTCGGTCATCGGCATGACCTGATAGATACCGGTACGACCCTTGTACCCCTCGGTACACTCATCGCAGCCCACCGCCTCATACAGCTCGATGTTCGCGATCTGCTCGGGCGTGAAGCCTTCCGCCAGCAGCGCATGCTCCGGCAGCGTCGACTTGCGCTTGCAGTTGTTGCACAGCCGCCGCGCCAGACGCTGCGCGATCACCAGCGTGACCGACGAGGTGATGTTGTAAGGCGCAATGCCCATATTCATCAGACGCGCGATGGTCTGCGGCGCATCGTTGGTATGCAGCGTCGACAGCACCATATGGCCGGTCTGCGCCGCCTTGATCGCGATCTCGGCTGTCTCAAGGTCGCGGATTTCGCCGACCATGATGATGTCCGGATCCTGGCGCAGGAACGAGCGCAGCGCCGCCGCAAACGTCATGCCGCGCTTGACGTTCTGCTGTACCTGATTCACGCCGGGCAAGCGGATTTCGACCGGATCCTCGGCCGTGGAAATATTGCGTGTCTCGTCGTTGAGGATGCCTAGCGCCGTATACAACGACACCGTCTTGCCCGAACCGGTCGGCCCGGTCACCAGCACCATGCCGTATGGCTTGTGGATCGCATCCAGGAACAGCTTCTGCTGGTCCGCCTCGTAGCCCAGCTTCTCGATACCCAGCTTGGCTGCACTGGCGTCCAAAATACGCAGCACCACCTTCTCGCCGAACAGCGTCGGCAAGGTACTCACACGGAAGTCGATCTGCTTGGTCTTGGACAGGTTGAGCTTGATGCGCCCGTCCTGCGGCACCCGCTTTTCCGCGATATCCAGCTGCGACATCACCTTCAGGCGCGCCGCAATGCGCTGACTCAACTTCACCGGCGCCTTGGCCACGTTCTTCAGCAACCCATCGATGCGCAAGCGCACCCGATAGTCGTCTTCATACGGCTCGAAATGGATGTCGGAGGCTCCCCGCCTGATCGCATCCACCAGCACCTTGTTGACGAACTTCACCACCGGCGTGTCGTCACCCTTGGCATCGACCCCGGAATCCCCGCCGGCGCCCATGTCCTCATCCCCGGACGACACGTCCAGGTCACCGATGTCGTCATCGTCATTGCCGAGCGATGAACCTAGCGACGCATTGCTTGCCTGCCACTGCTCAAGCGTCCGGCGGATCTGATCCTCATCGACCAGGATCGGCTCCACCACCAGATTGGTGTGAAACTTGATGTCGTCCAGCGCCCGGGTCTGGGTTGGGTTGCTCACCCCCACGAATAACCGGTTGCCGCGCTTGAACAGCGGCAGCACCTGGTACTTCTGGAGCAACTCCTCGCTGACCAGCTTGACCGCGTTCTGGTTGGCATCGAAAACAGACACGTCCATCAAGGGCATGCCGAACTCGACTGCGTTGGCAGCGGCAAGTTGAGGCGCTGAAACTAGTTTCTTATCGGAAAACCACTGCGGCAGAGGAATCTTTGCCGTTGACGCCTGCTCCATTGCTGAGCGGGCAACAGACTCGTCTATCACGCCATCTTGAACTAGACGCCGCGCGATACCGGTGATGCCAACCAAATTCTGATTCATCTAGGATCCCGATATCTGCCAAGAAGGCTGTAGAAGTAAAACACTCATCTCGGAGGATATCCAGTTAACAAGAGCCACCAGCTTTCAAGTGCCTCGCAAAGTCACGCCCCCTCAAACGACCGCCGAGGGATTTTTCACATCGGAGCAGATGCCGAAACAACCACATCACGGTTTTTATGGAAGTGCAATGAAACCAAGCATATGACACAGAAGCAAAACAAATGCTACTAAGGGCGAGCGCTTTGGTTACCCCTAACAGTTTGAATAATAAAAAAAGCCCGGGTCATACAACCCGGGCTTTTCTACACCAGCGATTAACCGAGGTTGTCGCAGTTCTTATCTTTATAGCGCGCGGTCGGCGAAGCGGTTACCGCGCAGACCCAGGTGATCTGGCCAGTCGAGTCGGTAGGAAGTGTCGCAGTGATGGTGACGGTGGTATCGGCAGTACCCGTCGTCTTGTTGCTCCCGGTCAATACCACGCCGGTACCCGACCCGACACAAACGCCAGTAAGCGTGCCATCACACAAAGCCGTGGTGGCTTTACCCGCTCCAAAGTTCTCGCCGACCTTAATCTTCTCCCCAGCCAAGCTGGCAACCGCATTGGCGATCTTGGCCTTGGAGGTGTAGTCACGGTACACCGGCAGCGCGATCGCGGCCAGGATGGCAATGATCGCGACGACGATCATCAATTCGATCAAGGTAAAGCCCTGTTGCTTCTTCATGCGTATGTCCCCTAGAGAGTGGTGATTTGTAAGATTGCGCCTTGAACTTGCGCTAGCACCCCGCAAGTTCTGCACAAAGGCATATGCAGATAGCGTGCCAACTTTCTTGTCCAGCCTCTCCAAGGGCGTCCGCAAGCAGCAAGACCTTCTGCGGCATAGCTTTGAAGCTCAAAGCCACAGCATGAGACGCCTTACCCGAAGTGACGCTATGGGTCACCTTTTGCGCAAGAAGGCAGCCCCCCTGAGGCAACCTGAGCTTTACGGCGGACCGCACGCACCTTCCTCAAAACCAGATACCATTACGAGCAAGAAGGCCTGGGGAAGGCCGGACCTGGGGATGTCACATGTCAGTTGCCCGTAACGCCGTCAAAAATCAGCCTGTAAGCAGGAACACATCGCTCCAGCAGCCGTTCGTGTGGGAGGGCACGGACAAACGTGGCGTCAAGATGAAAGGCGAGCAGACTGCTCGCAACGCGAACATGTTACGCGCAGAACTCCGGCGTCAAGGAATTACGCCTAGTGTAGTCAAGGCCAAGCCGAAGCCACTGTTCGGCGCTGCCGGGAAAAAGATAGGCACCAAAGATATCGCTTTTTTCAGCCGCCAGATGGCCACCATGATGAAGTCTGGCATCCCCATTGTGAGTTCACTGGAGATTATCGGCGAGGGCCATAAGAACCCGCGGATGAAACAGATGGTGGGCCAGGTGAGAGCCGATATCGAGGGCGGCTCATCGCTGCATGAATCCATCTCCAAACATCCCGTTCAATTTGACGAGCTCTACCGCAACCTGGTCCGCGCGGGCGAAGGAGCGGGCGTACTGGAAACAGTGTTAGACACGGTGGCGACCTATAAGGAAAACATCGAAGCTCTGAAAGGAAAAATCAAGAAGGCTCTTTTTTATCCAGCAATGGTAGTGGCAGTTGCCATTGTCGTGAGTGCAATCCTCTTGATCTTTGTGGTCCCGCAGTTCGAAGAAGTTTTCCAAAGTTTCGGCGCAGAACTGCCTGCATTTACACAAATCATCGTCAACGCCTCACGCTTCATGGTGGCCTACTGGTGGCTACTGCTATTGATCGCGGCGGGGTCTTTTTTTGGATTCATGTTTGCTTACAAACGCTCACTGCGTATGCAGCATGCGATGGACAGGCTGATCCTGAAATTTCCAATTATTGGTCAGATCATGCACAACAGCTCGATCGCCCGATTTGCCCGCACTACAGCGGTCACCTTCAAAGCTGGCGTCCCGCTGGTTGAAGCACTTGGCATTGTGGCTGGCGCAACGGGCAACAAGGTCTACGAAGAAGCCGTGCTAAGAATGCGCGACGACGTCTCCGTAGGCTACCCGGTCAACATGGCAATGAAGCAAGTCAATCTGTTCCCGCACATGGTGGTGCAGATGACGGCGATCGGTGAGGAGGCCGGCGCTCTAGACACCATGTTGTTCAAGGTCGCCGAGTATTTCGAGCAGGAGGTCAACAATGCCGTCGACGCGCTTAGCAGCTTGATGGAGCCATTGATCATGGTTTTTTTGGGCACCGTGGTAGGCGGCATGGTCATCGGCATGTATCTTCCGATCTTCAAACTCGGCGCAGTGGTTGGATAAGACGTAATGGCATTTCTCGACCAGCATCCCGGTCTCGGCTTTCCTGCCGCGGCCGGACTGGGACTGCTGATCGGCAGCTTCCTGAACGTGGTGATCCTGCGCTTGCCCAAGCGCATGGAGTGGCAGTGGCGGCGCGATGCGCGCGAAATCCTCGAGCTACCGGAGCTATACGAGCCGCCACCGCCGGGGATCGTGGTGGAGCCGTCCCATGATCCGGTCACCGGCGACAAGCTCAAGTGGTGGGAGAACGTTCCGCTCGTCAGCTGGTTGATGCTGCGCGGCAAGTCGCGTTACAGCGGCAAGCCGATTTCCATTCAGTACCCGCTGGTCGAGTTGCTCACCTCTATCCTTTGCGTGGCCAGCGTATGGCGCTTCGGCTTCGGCTGGCAGGGCTTCGGTGCGATCGTGCTGAGCTGCTTTTTGGTGGCGATGTCCGGCATCGACCTGCGCCACAAGCTGCTGCCGGACCAGCTGACCCTGCCGTTGATGTGGCTGGGGTTGGTCGGCTCGATGGATAACCTCTATATGCCCGCCAAGCCCGCCCTGCTGGGTGCGGCGGTCGGTTATGTGTCGCTGTGGACCGTGTGGTGGCTGTTCAAGCAGCTCACCGGCAAGGAAGGCATGGGCCACGGGGATTTCAAGCTGCTAGCTGCGCTCGGTGCCTGGTGCGGGCTGAAAGGCATCCTGCCGATCATCCTGATCTCTTCGCTGGTCGGCGCCATCCTCGGCTCGATCTGGCTGGCGGCCAAGGGTCGCGACCGCGCTACGCCGATCCCGTTCGGCCCCTACCTGGCCATCGCCGGCTGGGTGGTGTTCTTCTGGGGCAATGATCTAGTGGACGGCTACCTGCACTTCGCAGGCCTGCGTTGACCGGAGCACGACGATGAGCGACTTCATCGTCGGCCTCACCGGTGGCATTGCCTCTGGCAAAAGCGCGCTGGCCGCCGAGTTCGAGAAGCTGGGCGTGGCGGTGATCGATGCGGATGTTGTTGCACGGCAGGTGGTGGCGCATGGTCCTATCCTCGATGCCATTACCGAGCACTTCGGCCACGGGCTCCTGTTACCGGATGGGACACTGGACCGCCTAGCGCTGCGCCAGATCGTCTTCGCCGATCCAGCCCAACGGAAAGTGTTAGAAGCGATAACACATCCTGCCATCCGTGCGGAGCTGCAGCGCGCCGCCAAAGAAGCCTTGGGCCTCTATACGATCGTCGAAATTCCCCTGCTGACCGAAGCAGGCGGAAGAAACGCATATCCCTGGTTAAATCGCATTCTTGTTATCGATATGCCGGTTGCTCTGCAACATGCGCGTTTGATGCAGAGGGACGGTGCCACGCCAAAGTTGGCAGACCAGATGATTGCCACACAAGCTACGCGCGAGCAACGCCTGGCCATTGCCGATGATGTCGTTGTAAACAAAAGTCAGCTCGCGCACCTCACTCAAGCGGCCTATGACCTCGACATCCGTTATCGTCGCGATGCTGATTAATCTTTACGGGCCTTGCTGAAAGAGCCGACTAAGGCACCCCAACTCAAGCCATTCAAGATCACGCTTCGCCATACCGTCGCCCGAGTGACTCCTTCAAATCGAGACGCTCGCCGACACAATTGGCGAAGCTTCTAAAGACCCACGACGCTCACATTATCCCGAACTGCCAAATGGAATTAGCATGAAAGCCACCGTCAAAGGTCACATCCTACTTACTCTAAAGACCATCACTTCAATCCTCCCTCTCTTGTTTTTTTCGGAACCCGGCCTAGCTGCGAACGAGACAACGGAATACTGCTATGGAAGCTCATGCTTTCCATTGCTACAGCAGGCAGAGACAGAGATGCGCCGGAGAGTCGCCTACGGGTCAAGCCTGGAACGGTTTGGAACAGAAGCGCCTGAGGCACCCCAAGCAAACTCAGAAATAAATTACCTATATATCGCACCAGATAAACCTCCGACCAAGTTCCAGCCCGCCGGATATCGCATGGGCGGATGGGGCTACGAATTCATACCAGGATTTTGCACAAGATCCTCAAACCCGCATATTACAAACCTATGCGCCGACGAAGACGAGATCGCACTCAATATGAGTGATTATCATCGAAAACGCTCACCTGAATGCAGCTTTACGGGAACACGACTACGAGGCTTTTATGCAGAGCCATTCTACTATAGCAGCGCAGGCGGACCAGGCTACGGCGTTCTCACATTTAACGCACCTGATTTCAGGCGAATGGAGCACGAAATCAGCTGCGGGGAGGGAGACAACAGAACAGCTTGGTTCGATATTACAAAGATTCAAACTTATGACTGCCCTGCTGGATACAATGGAAAATGGGGATTCAATCCAGCATATGCTTCTCCCGGATCAGACCACATCGCAGATTGGCCAGACCTTTGTACGGCAGGAAAGCCAATAGAGCGCGTTACCAAAAAGAGGAGGCGAGGACCAAGTCAGACCCCGTCCTGCCCGGCCAATGAAAATCCGTGCTTCCCTGCCACTGGCGACAAGATGCGGATTGAACCCGACCTGTCGTTCGCAGGCCGCGAGTTCTCGCGTTATTATCATTCTCTTAAAGAACTGCAAGTTACAGCCGCAGTGGCGCATGGCTGGAGCCACACGTTTCTAGAACGTCTCAGCCATAGCAGTTCGTTTGACACACCTTATCTGTACACAGAGCAAGGATATCTGCAGCGATTCACTTCACTCGGCAACGGCTTTTATAGAGGCGATCAAAATGCAATGGATCGTCTGCAGCACCTGCCTGATGACTCATGGCTGTTGATCCGTGTGGATGGTGAGCGACGCACGTACTCCTCAACTGGCTACTTGCAGGAAATTTTATCTTCGAGAGGACCTGCTTACGATGTAGCGCTATCGTACAAATCTGGACAACTAGAAGCCGCAGTGGATGGAACTGGCAGAGCACTGCATTTCCAATATGAAAATGGGCTGCTGCGGCGCGTGTCGCTGGATGATGGCTCGGGTGCATTGTATGAATACGATCAAAGCAGGAACCTTACAAAAGTCACCTATCAGGATGGATCGTCCAGATCCTATCGATATGATGAGCAAGACCTTGCGCCAACCGACATTGAACATCTGCTCACCGGCATTTTTGATAACGATGTTCGCTATGCGACGTTCAGTTACGACGCCCTAGGAAACGTGAGCGGCAGCATGCTGCATGCTGGCTCGAACTTGGTGGACAAGACAGTCATCGCGTACTCCGCTGCAGGGCAAGCAACCGTGACAGGCCCTCTTGGCGAGGTGTCGGTCTACACACTATCTCCTGGACCCTTTCCGCAAGTGACAGGGATTACCAACTCTCGCGGCTCGCTTAGTTCGATCTTCGATGAACGAGGAAGGCCTAGAGGAGGTACGGATCGTAACGGCGTTTCAACGTATCGAGACTTCGTAGACACCGCAGATACCGGACTATTAGTCCGTGAGACCTTGTCTTCGCAGGCCGGACAACTGAGAACAACTGAGGTGACGCGTAATACTAATAACCGTATCGTCAGTCGCAACGTTATTTCACCATCCAGCACAGTCAGCGCCGAAACATCGACATACAACTCGCTAGGGTTGATCCTGTCATCGTGCCGCTATGACCCTGCGATTGCGCAACCATCGGTATACGAATGCGGCAGTCAATCGTCGGCGCCTGCGGGAGTGAGGCAGACAACCTATCAATACTGCGATGCATCCGGGCAAACGGGATGTCCGCAGGAGGGACTACTCCAGCAGACCACCGCGCGTGGACAGGCCGTTCGGTACGCCTACTTCGATGCTGATGATGTCGGCTGCGGTTCGCTCGGTGGCACATGCCTTCACCGCAAAGGCGACCTGCAAAAGACCATCAACGCCCTCGGCCAAACTACCGAGCACCTCGCCTACGATGGCGCAGGCCGCCCGCTGTCCATCAAGGACGCCAATGGCATCGTCACCGACTACAGCTACCACCCGCGCGGTTGGCTGACTGCCACCAAGGTGCGCGGAAGCGACGCGTCCGGCGAAGCCGATGACCGCATCACCCGCATCGACTATTGGCCCACCGGCCTGGTCAAGCAGGTCACCCAGCCCGATGGTGCGTTCACTGCCTTTACCTACGATGCGGCGCACCGGCTGACCGACATGACCGACAATGCGGGCAATACCCTGCATTACACGCTGGACAATGCCGGCAATCGCATCAAGGAAGACACCAAAGATGCGGCAGGCACGTTGAAGCGCACGCTCTCGCGCGTCTACAACCAGCTTGGCCAGCTCAAGACCCAGGCTACCGCGGCCAGCGATCCGACCGACTTCGAGTACGACGCCAACGGTAACCCCACCAAGGTCACCGATGCGTTGGCAACCGCTACGCAGAGCGAGTACGACCCGCTCAACCGCCTCTCGCGCACCCTGCAGGATGTGGCCGGCATCAAGGCCGACACCACCTTCGACTACGACGCGCTGGACAACCTCACCAAGGTCACCGACCCCAAGGGCCTGGACACCAAGTTGTAATGACCCACTGAAACTCTGCTCAGGTGTTAGTTTTCAGAGGAGACATCGATGAGTGCAGTGATGGACGAAGAACAGATCAAGCGCTG
>NZ_MDEE01000021.1 GCF_002939865.1 Xanthomonas dyei | reverse complement strand
AAATGGCGAAACTCCGAAGATCCAAACGAGACTCTCCGGAACGATGCGGACATTCCGCACTCTCAGGCATCGTTATTCAGACCTTCCTTAGCTCCTAATGGATTGTCGGTCGGCGTTCTTCCGCCGTTACTCCCATACAATCCCGGGGCACAGAAATAAGTTTAGGGCTGGTAGCGATTTATCCTTGCAATCGCTGAGACAACGGCGAATACCCACTCATGCCCGCCGCCCAGCGCTGGAAGGACACGACGACTGCATCGAGCGACACGGCGTCCATTCCATTGGTCTCTATGCACAAGCTATTGTCCCAGTAAGGACCGGCCTCGCTCAGTCGGGTTCGACCATGCAATCCGATGACAGGGACCCGCATTGCGTCGCAGAAATACAGCTGACCACTGTCTACGGTCACCACGAGTCCAGGACGTCGAAGCAACGCCGGCCAATTCTCCGGCGTGTCCATCCCCACCAGATTGGCGTGCGAATCGCCTGCAATGTAATCAGCCAATGCCTGCGACTGAGGCGGACCGGATACCGCAACGGAAAACCCCCTATCTGCGATATAGCCCGCAAGGGCACGCCAGCGTTCGGGGGCCCAGCGCTTGGGTGCAAAGTCCGCCCAAGGGCTCAACATGACCCACGGCCCTCCCGGCATCAGATGCGAGATCCACGGCCCATCGTCGGTAGGAATGTCCATCCTGACGGGCTTTGCATCCTCGGACAGGCTTTGAAGCCAGACGTCAGTGGGGTGAACGTTCGCTCGCCAATGTGGCTTGAGTACGCGGCCACCATCAACGTGAAACCGAAATTGAATCGGCAGCCGTCGCAGCGCGCGGTAGTAGGTCGGGCGCAGCCCGACGACCGCGACGGGTGATTGCTGGAGCGCAGCACCAATTGCCGGGAGTGCCATCAATAAGTCACCGGTGTGCGCACCTTCCATCGGGAAGACAATGCCAGCCGACGCCCCTCGCGCCAGGGGCGATACGGCGACAGCGAGGTCATTCATGTCACCTCACCCCTTTCCGCTGCAACGAGCGAACCAAGCCGGCAAACTGCTGGGCATCCGGATCAGCCGCATGCAGCGTCGCTTCGATCCGCTGCAGGATAGCGCTCCATTCCGGATGCTCTCGGAAGGTTTGCCCAAATTCCCATAGCAAGACCTGTCGTATCAGAATGGGCCGCACGCGACGCACCGCCGCCAAGTCATCACTGGGAACCTCATGCACGATTTCCACGAGCTGTCGTTCCAGCTGCGCGGTCGTCTTGGCATGACTGGCACCGGCCACTTCTGCCTTGCGAGTGGCGGAACCAACAGAAGCGACCCTCCCACGCCCACGCACCGTATCGCCACGGATCGCAGCGATCAGTGCGGCAGTGGGCGAGAGAGAACCCAGCTCCATCTATCAGTTGTAGCGGCTGTAGTTGGACAGCAGCATGGATGCACCGGCTGGCGAATCACCGATGTCCGACTGCAATAGCTGATGTACCTGTCCATCATCTGACAGCTTGATCACCAGAGCTTGCATATCCGCTTGCAGAGCAGCAAGCGGCTGTTCCTTTTCCAGTCCCGCCCGCAACTGTGAGATCGCAAGAGCGACCTGTTGATTTGCGATGGAGATCAGACCACCGGCGTAACTGCCGATCGCGTTAGCGGTGAACTCCGATAGCGGTAGCAGCGTTTGAATTGCCTCGCTGTTGCGTGAAGTGACAAGCAGCAGCTGACCCAACTGAAAACGCGCCATGATCAACTCTGGAGACAATTGCAACGCATGCTTGAATGCATGTTCAGCGAGAGTCATCTCCCCTGACTGCGCGTGCTGCGCGCCCAACAGGTAATACGCCTCAGCGCAGTTGGGGGCTTGATCAAGCAGCATGTTGAGCAACGCGACAGATTTCGCGTCATCGGCGTCAAGCATCGACTGAGCCGCCCGCGCAAGAAGTTCGCCTGTGTCCTGCTTTGTCATGATGTTCCCGCGGTCGAAGTATGGGTCTTGGGTATGCCTATCCCATCAAGGCGTAAAGAGTTTAGCTCTGGCGGAGTGCCGTTTGAGAGACAAACCTTCGTCACAGTTCAATTGCGACTAGTACGCACACGCGTTGACCACAAGAAAGCGCAGCTGAATCTGGCGCGATGATTCATTCACTGCTCAGTTCAAAATTCATGTCGCGTTCCATCGAATAACGGAGAATTTACATCTCGGCAGCGAACGGCATCCGCCTCAGCGCCGGCCCAAACCATAAGTACAGGTATTGATCATGAAGACTTCACTGCTGGCCCTCGGCCTCCTCGCAGCCCTGCCGTTTGCGGCCTCCGCTGCTGAAAACCTCTCCTACAATTTCGTCGAAGGCGACTACGTGCGCACCCCGACCGAAGGTCGCGATGCAGATGGTTGGGGCCTGAAGGCTTCTTACGCCGTTGCTCCGAACTTCCACGTGTTCGGTGATTACAGCAAGCAGAACGCTGACGACAACGACAGCGTGTTCGAAAGCTCCAACTCCGACTTCCAGCAGTGGGGCGTCGGTGTGGGCTACAACCACGAGATCGCCACCAGCACCGACTTCGTTGCCCGCGTTGCTTACCGCAAGCTGGACCTGGACAGCCCGAACATCAGCTTCGACGGCTACAGCGTGGAAGCCGGCCTGCGTAACGCCTTCGGCGAGCACTTCGAAGTCTATGCCCTGGCTGGCTACGAAGACTTCTCCAAGAAGCGCGGCATCGACATCGGCGACAACTTCTACGGCCGCCTTGGCGCCCAGGTGAAGTTGAACCAGAACTGGGGCATCAACGGCGACATCCGTATGGATGGCGACGGCAACAAGGAATGGTCGGTCGGCCCGCGTTTCAGCTGGTAAGCCGCACGTTTGACTGCAACGCGACTCTCTCCCGCGTTGCATTGGAAGCCCGGTCCCCCCGACCGGGCTTCTTTCTTTTGTGCGATGGATACACAACGCGTGCAGAAACGGCAGCAAGGCGATGCGACGCATGTGGCCTTCAAAGAGGCAATGCGCTTGATCGGCTGCAGTACGCCCCTGAGGGGTGCGATCGTCAGCTAACAAAAAGCCCGGCATTGCCGGGCTCTGTTGATGCCATGCGGCGCGCAAGCACGCGACGCTGCGATCAGGTAAACAAGGTCTGCGGGTACTCGGGCTTGCGCTCGCGGGCCAACAGCCCCTTCAACCCGGCTTCCGGGGTGATCTCGCCATGCAGGACCGCACGCACGGCGTTGGAGATCGGCAACTCGATGCCGTGCTGTTCGGCCTGGCGCATGACTTCGTCGGCGGTTTGTACCGACTCGACCACCTGACCGATTTCGCGGATCGCATCGTTCAAGCTCTGCCCGCGACCCAACGCCAACCCCAGCCGGCGGTTGCGCGACAGATCACCGGTACAGGTAAGCACCAGATCGCCCAACCCGGCCAAGCCCATCAACGTTTCCGGGCGCGCACCGATCACTGCAGCCAGGCGCAACATCTCGTTCAAACCGCGCGTGATCAAACCGGCGCGGGCATTGAGGCCAAGCTGCATACCGTCGGCCACACCGGTGGCCACCGCCAGCACGTTCTTCATTGCGCCACCGAGTTCGGCACCCACCATGTCATCGCCGGTGTAGGCGCGGAAGGTGGGGCCATGCATCGCATCGGCCACGACTTGCGCAAACGCCGCATCGTCGCCGTGCACGGTGATGGCCGTGGGCAAGCCGAGCGTGACTTCCTTGGCGAACGACGGCCCGGTCACCACGGCCAACGCAACGCTGGGGCCGAGCAGATCGCGCGCCACTTCATGCAGAAAGCGCCCGGAACCGGGTTCGAATCCCTTGGTCGCCCATGCCACGCCGGCGTTGGCCGGACGCAACGGAGCGATCAGGCGGATCGTTTCGGTGAATGCATGCGAGGGCACCACGACCAGAATCCAGCTTGCATCGGCCATGGCCGCCTGCAGGTCGGTGGTGGCACGCAAGGTCTCCGGCAGCGGAATGCCGGGCAGGTAACGCACGTTCTCGTGGGTGCGGTCGATGGCATCCACCATCGCCGCATCGCGTCCCCAGAGCACGGTCGAGTGACCGTGTCTGGCGAGCAGCGCTGCCAGGGCCGTACCCCAGGAGCCGGCGCCAAGAACGGCGATCTTGTGGGTCGAATCGCTCATCGGCGCAGACGGTGCTTAGGCGTTGCCAGCCGGCTCGGAATCGGCCAGCGAGGTGCCTTCGCCCTGCGAGCGCTGACGCAGGGTTTCGGCGTACAGCGCTTCGAAGTTGATCGGCTGCAGGTAGAACGGCGGGAAGCCGCCGGCCTGGATCAGGTCGCTGACCAGGGTGCGCACGTACGGGAACAGGATGTTCGGGCACTGGGTGCCCAGCAGCACGTCGATCGCCTGCGGGTCCAGGCCGACCAGGCCAAACACGCCAGCCTGCTGCACTTCGGCCACGTAAGCGGTCTTGCCACCGGCGGTGCAGGTCAGGGTCACGGCCAGCACGACTTCGAAGGCGTTGTCGTTGAGGCGCTGGACCTTCTGATTGAGGTTCAGCTGCAGCTCGGGCTGGTTGGCGTCATTGAAGACGGCCGGCGCATTCGGCGATTCGAAAGAAACGTCCTTGACGTAGATCTTTTCGATGGTGAAAGCGGGGCCAGCAGCGGCGTCGGCCGGCGCGGCGGCGCCGTTGAGGATTTCGTCGGACATTCCTAACTCCAAAAGCGGTTCGGTGGGTGCAGCGTTGAGTGATGCAGACGTGAAAATGCGAGTATCTCACGCAAGCAATGGGGGCTTGCGAGCTGCCGCACAAGGCGGATCAGCGGCCCTTGATCAGTGGCAACTCGGCCATTTGCCAGGCGGCGATGCCACCTTCGAGCCAGTACACCTTTTCGAAGCCGGCTTTCTTCAGCGTCTTGGCCGCACCTGCGGAGGTGTTGCCGCTACGGCAGACCACCACCACCGGCGATGCCTTGGCGTTGGCCAGCAGCTTGCTGGCCGGGTCGAACTTGGCCAGGGCCACGCTGCGGCTGCCGGCGATATGGCCTTTTTCGAAATCGGCGGTGGGCGACAGATCGATCACCAGCGCGTCTTCGCTGTTGATCAAACGGGTCAGCTCGGACGGCTTGAGTGCGCGATACCCGCGGAACAGGCGCGCAACCTCGGTGACGATCAGGGCAATGGTCAGGCCCACCAGGGCCAGCGACAACATGGGGTTGCGGCCGACAAAGGCCTGCAGCTCTTCGAAATTCACGGGGTCAGGGTCAGTCGAGCGGGCGGGAATTGTCGCACAGCTGGCGCGCGCGACGGCCAGCAGGCAGAGGCCGGGCTACTGGCCCTTCCACAGATCGGGCAGGCCGCTGACCAGCCACCAGCGCTTCTGTTCCGGATTCCAGTGCCAGATCTCGCTGCTGCGCACCAGCCGTTCGGCCTGGGTATTGCGGTTGATCACGCGCAGCTCGACTTCCCGGCGCAGGTCGCCATTGGGCTCTTCGCCCACGCGCAACTCGCGGTAGCCGGAGATCTGCACCTGCTCATAGCGCGAGCGTTCCAGGTCGCTGAGCGGATGGGCCTGGGCGTAGGTCGGTTCGACAAACCCCTGCGCGGCATCGAAATCGCTCCAGCGCACCGCCGCCGTATAGGCGGCCTGGGTGGCTTCCAGCGCGCGCGCCTGGGCACGACTGCCGGCAGTGGCCACCCCGCTCAGCATCGCCAGCCCCAGCAGGACCACCGCTCCCATCAGTGCACGCATGCGCATTCCCCCCTTGATCCAGCCCGCATCCTACCGTTTTGGAAACGCTACGAAACGCCCGCTCAGTGTGGCCGCCGCTGCGCCCGAGCCGAGCGCGATTTGCGCGCGCATGCCGATGCGCGCCTTGCCGCGCTGACGGAAGGTCGCCAGAAAGGCGTCCCAGCCGCCCGACTCGGCAGGCCCGGCATCGGCCACCAGGTCTTCGTACACCGGCGCGACATAGCGCAGCTGGCTGTCGGCGACATACACGTCGGCTTCGTGGCCGGCCAATTGCAGTTGCAGCGTCAGCCACCCCCAGCTGGCCAGCGTCATCAACGAGGCCAGGCTGCCGCCGAACGCATTGGCCTTGTCGTTGACGTTGGCCTGCAACGGCGCGCGCAGGCGCAGCGCGCCATCGTGCAAGCCATCCACGGCAATGCCCATCGACAGCACCGGCGGCATGGCGATGAACTGCGACTGCAGCGACTGCAGGGCGGAGACGAGCGTGCACGAAGGAGTCATCGGAAGGCTGGCAGACGGCGAAGGGCGGCATCATGCCGCAATGTCCGGCGAGCGTCTTGTGCATATGGATGACATGCGGTACCGCATGGTGAACGCGTGCAGGATCGGGCGATCGCACGCGCTGGTATTACGTCGTCAAACCGGTGGATCCCTCGGCATCAACTGCTGCGGGCTGCGCGCGCAACGGCGGCGTGCGAATGCGCACCTGCAAGGCCTGCGATCAGCGGCGCCACCGTGTCGATCACTTTTTACGGTGCGAACACAACCTTGCGATAGCCCTGCGCCACCCGTAACAGCGTGGTTGCCTTGGCTTTCCAGTGCGCGCTGCGTTGCTTTTGCGCGCGCGTCAGCGGCGCATCGATGGTGCTGGTGAACACGATCTGCTCCGGCGCTGCGTGGAAGAACTTGTCCTGGATGCAGGCGGCCGGCGAGAGCTGATAGGTGGACAGCTGCTGCGCCACCGGCGATTCGTTCCAGCCGAACAAAAAGATATCGGCCATGGTGTGCCAGCGCGCGTCGGCGGCCAGCAGCAGTCGCGCCGCCTCGCGGCTGATGATCAGCGCACCGGCGCACACCGGCCAGCAATGTTGATAGGTCGATGGGCGCACCAGGCGCAGCTGGCGCCCGGCGATGTCGGCCACCTTGGCATCGAGCTTGATCCGGTTGTAGGACGGCTCCAGGCGCACGACGCTGCTGCCCGGCGGGAGCCAGTCGGTGCTGCGCAACAGCGCCGGCAGCGCATCGGACAGGTGCATGTCGTCTTCGAAGATGGCGGTGTACGCAGCGTCGGACTCGGCCGCGATGCGCCAGGCCGCCTGATGGCTGAGGAAGCAGCCGATGTTGGACGCTGTCCATTTGCGCGGGCCGGTGCTGAAGGCATCGCCGGAGTTTTCCAACGGGCGCTCACGCACGAAATCGGCGATCTGCGCAGGCGTGAGCGTGGCACCATCGACGGCGGGAAGGCGCTCGAACGGGATCCCCAATGCCTGGAACCGCGCCGCCATCGCCTGCAGGCGATCGCCGCTGCGCTGCATGTTGATGAGGTAGGACTTGATCACGCTGCCACTCCGGCTCGATTGTCGTGGCGGATCGTGGGCGGAGGCGGCAATCGGCACAGACCCCAACACGAGGTTCTGGCCGCAGAAACGCAGGCATCACGCTGCGCGGCACACAACGCACGACGGGGCGCACCAAAACGACTGCGCCACCACCAAACTGGCGTGGCCTGTGCCGGGAATCGGCGTTTACCAAGCGTACGTTTCAGTTCCAGTAAGCCGTCGGCAACCGCCTGGCAGCGGCTCGCTACGGTTTTGGGGCGACTCTAAGTCCTCGTCCGCACCGATACCGCACGCAATACCCACCCCGAGACGACAGCGCTCTCGCATAATCGCCAGATGACCCGCCCTCGCCCGCTCGCCGATCCCTGGACCCTGCTCTCGCTGCGTCCCAGCGGTGAGCACGCGCCGTTGCGGCGGGCGGTGGCACGGCATGGCGGCCGGCTGCTTGCATTGTCGCCGTGGCGCCTGCAGACCAACGACACCGCGCAGGCGCGCGCCGCTTTACAGCGCGCGCTGGAAGCGCCCATCGCGGTGTTCACCAGCCCGGCAGCCGTGCGCGCCGCGCATCAACTGCGGCCCTTGCAGCGGCCACCCCAGGCGCAGTGGGTGAGCGTGGGCGAGGGCACCGCGTGCGCGCTGCAGGCCTGTGGCATCGACGCGGTCGTGCGCCCTGCGCGCATGGACAGCGAAGGCCTGCTCGCCTTGCCGCTGTTCGCAGCGCCGTTGCAGCGTGTCGGCCTGATCACCGCGCCGGGTGGACGCGGCATGCTGGCCCCTGCCCTGGAACAACGCGGTGCGCGCATCCTGCGCGCGGATGTGTATCAACGCGTGCCGCTGCGCTTGCGCCCGTCGGCGCTGCACGCCTTGACCGATGCACTGCCGCGCAGCGTGCTGGCCATGAGCAGTGCCGAGGCGCTGACGCTGGTGCTGCAGCAGTTGCCCGCCGCGCTGAGCGAGGCAGTGCGGCAACGCCCGTTGGTGGCCTCCAGCGAACGCCTATGCGACGCCGCGCAAGCGACGGGCTTCTGCCACGTCGTTCGCGCGGCAGGGCCGTTGCCGGAGCAATTGGTCGCTGCCGCTGCAGCGATCGTGACACCATCGCGACCTTGCTGAACTGCGAACTCAAGCACAGCTTGCGGCGCTCTGCCGGCGCACGCCATGCTGTGCCAGATGACTGCGGCGCCTGCGCCGGTCGTGACCGCCCGAGGATGTCCGAATGACCGAAATGCCCGCCACCACGCGACGGTTTCCCTGGGCCTGGCTGCTGCTTGTGCTGGCCATTGCCGCCGTGGGCGTGGCGCTGTTTTTCGGCTGGCGTGCGTGGCAGAGCTATCACGACGCGCAATTGCAGGCAGCGCAGGCGCAGCAGCAACGCTGGGACGGCACCCAGCAATTGCTGGAAACACTGCGACGCGATCAACGCCTGGCCAATGAGCGGCTGCAAGACGCAGCGGCGACCAATCGCGTGCTGCGCGATGAAATGCTGGGCCTGAGCCAGCGCAGCGCCTTGCTCGAAGACACCGTGCAGAAGCTTGCCGACCCGAACCGGCATGGCGCGCAGGCGCTGCGTCTGGACGAAGTGGAACTGCTGCTGCGGCTTGGCCAGCAGCGGCTGAGCATCGCCGGCGACGCCGATGGCGCCCGACGCGCCTACGCACTGGCCAACGGCGCACTCAACGGCATCGATGATCCTGGCTATCTCAATCTGCGCCAGGCACTGGTGCAGGAGCGCGATGCGCTGGACCGCCTCGGCGCCGGCCCGCAGGCACAGGCGGCGCAGGCGCTCGACCAGTTGGCCATCGATCTGCAGCGCCTGCCGGAACAATCCGCACAAACCACCGAAGCGGTGCGGCCGTGGTGGCAGAAAGTGCTGGCACCGTTGGTGGACATTCGCCCCAGCCGTGGCGACGCTTTGCTGACCGCTGGCGACCGCCACGCCGCCAGCGATGCCTTGCAGATCGAAATCAGCCTTGCGCGCGCCGCCGCAGAACGCGGCGATCCGCAGGGCTTTGCACAATCGCTGCGCCGGGTGGAGACCTGGACCACGCGGTTGTGGCCGGACTCGCCGCAACGTCGTCAGGTGCGTACGCGCCTGCGCACGCTGCAACAAGCGCCACTGCGTCCGCAATTGCCGGAACTGGGCACCACCCTGCTGCAACTGCAGGCCATGCGTGAAGGGAGATCCACCCAATGAAAGTGTTGCGTACCGTCTTGATCCTGTTGGTGGCCGTGGCGCTGGGCGTGCTCGGTGCGCAGTGGCTGTCGCATCAGAACAGCTACGACCTGGGCAACGTGGTGGTGAGCGTGGGCGGCAACGACTACCGCGCCGCAATGCCGCAGGCGGCGCTGATCCTGATCATCGCGCTGCTGGTGATCTGGCTGCTGTGGACGCTGATCAGCCTGCCGTTCCGCGTGTGGGGCAAGTACCGCCGCAAGAAGGGCCGCGCGCGCCTGATCGAAGGCCTGCGCGCGGCCGACCACGGCCAGTGGCAACGCGCCGAGCGCCTGCTGGTCACTGCCAGCGAAGACGACGACGTCAGCGGCATTGCGCTCGCCAGCGCTGTGCGCGTGGCCGATGCACGCGGCGACGAGGCATCGGCCACTGCGCTCGCACAGCAGTTGGCCGAGCGCGACCCCACCGCGTACGCGCTGTTGCAGGGTGAGCGGCATCTGGCGCGGCAACGGCCGGTCGAGGCGATCAACGCGCTCGATGCTGCCAATGCCCAACCGCTGCCGGCACGCGGCCTGTTGCTGCGCACGCATGCGTTGACGCAGATCGGCCGTGCCGATGAAGCCTACGGCCAGCTCGGCGCCTTGCGTCAACAGGCGGTGCTGGCACCGGAGGCCTACAGCGCGCTGGAGGCAACGCTGGCCGAACAGACCCTGTTGCAGGCCGGCGATGCCAATGCGCTGGCCGAGCGCTGGGAAGCGTTGCCCAAGCCGCTGCGCACCTACCCGGCCGTGGTCGGTGCCTACGCGCAACGGGCCGCGGTGCTGCATTGGGACGATGCCGCCGTGCACAGCCTGGAACAGGCGCTGGATACGCAGTGGGACGAATCGCTGGTGCGCCTGTACGGCGTGTTGCCGCTGGAAAAATACGATTCGCGCCGGGCCAGTGCGCAGCGCTGGCTGACCCAGTCTCCGGACAGCCCCGGCCTGCTGTTGACGCTGGCGCGGCTGGCACGCCATCAGCAGCAGTGGTCGCAGGCCGAAGAGTTCCTGCACCGCGCGCTTGCCAATGGCGCCGGTAGCGAAGCCTGGGAAGAGTTGGGCCATGGATTTGCCGCCGCTGGCGACCTGCTTTCTGCGCAGCATTGCTACGCCAATGCATTGCGCGCCGCACGCGGCGAGCCGGTGCATGAGCCCATGCCACAGCAGTCGCTGCGCGGGCCGATCGTGTCGACGGGTCCGACGCCTGCGGCCGAGCCACTCGCCCCGGACGATCGCACCCTGTAATCGCTGCGGTTGTTCGATCTTGCAGCGGCGCACACCACAGGTGCGCCGCGTTGCATCAACGCTGGCGCGATGCCTGTGGCGGTGGCGGCAAATCGCTCAGGAATGCATCGCAGGCACCCAGATACCTTGACTGCGCATGGTCGACCTGCGTCGGCGACAACACGCGCGAGCCCAGGCGGCCGATCAACAGCATCGCTGCCATCACGCCGGCACCGATCACCCAGCGGAACGGGCTGTCGATCGACAGCCCGCACACCAGCAATGCCAACACCGATGCCATCGCCACCGCGACGTAACGCACGCGGCGGCGCTCGTGTTGCGCGCACAAGCTGAGCACATGCGCGCTGCGTTTGCGTAGCGCAATGGCCAGGATCACGTACGGCAACACGCCCAGCAATAGCGCGGCGTAAATCACCGGGTGGTGCCAATGAAAGATGTAGCGACGTGGCGGCATGTCGGCCGGCGCATTGCACTTGACGCACCGCGGCGGCAGGTTGGCGCCCGCAGTACACACCAGCACATCACCCTCGCGCCACACATCGCCGTTCGCCGGCGGTAGATACAGGCTGGGCGGCACGCGAAACGCGTCATTCGACATCCATGCGTCCTTGCTGGTTTGGGAGTGGGGATTGGGGAGTAGAGATTCGGGATTAGTAGAAGCCGGATTTCTCTAGCGAATCTCCAATCCCGGTGCGCAGCAGCCTAGCGCTCGACGATCGCCACCACGCCCATGCCGCCGGCGGTGCAGATCGAAATCAGCGCGCGGCCGCCGCCGCGTTCTTCCAGTTGCTTGGCGGCGGTGGCTACCACGCGCGCGCCGGTGGCGGCGAACGGGTGGCCGGTGGCCAGCGACGAACCCAATGGGTTGATCTTGTCCGGGTCGATGCGGCCCAGCGGCGCGTCCAGGCCCAGGCGATTGCGGCAGTAATCCTCGCTCTCCCACGCGCGCAGCGTACACAGCACCTGCGCGGCAAAGGCTTCGTGGATTTCGTAGATGTCGAAGTCCTGCAGGGTCAGACCCTGGCGCGCCAACATCTGCGGTACCGCGATGGTCGGCGCCATCAGCAGGCCTTCGCCATGCACGAAATCCACCGCCGCCACCTGCGCATCGCGCAGGTACGCCATCGGCGTGTGGCCATGCGCCAGCGCCCAGGCCTCGCTGGACAGCAGCACCGCGGCGGCGCCATCGGTCAGCGGGGTGGAATTGGCGGCAGTCAACGTGCCACGGCCGGAGGTCTTGTCGAACGCCGGGCGCAGGGTGGCCAACTTTTCCAGCGAGGTGTCGGCGCGCAGGATGTTGTCGCGCGACACCCCACGGAACGGGGCGATCAGCGAATCGAAGAAGCCGCGCTCATACGCAGCGGCCAGCTTGTGGTGCGAGGCCACCGCCCATTCGTCCTGCGAATCGCGCGAGATATTCCATTCCTTGGCCATGTCCTCGCAATGGTCGCCCATGCTCTTGCCGGTGCGCGGCTCGGCCACGCCGGGAAACTCGGGCTTGAGCTCGCTCAGCTTGAAGCCGCGCAGCAATGCCTTGAGTTTGTCGCCAGTGGCCTTGGCGCGGTTGGCGGCCATCAGGCGCGCGCGCAACTTCTTGCCGTAGACGATCGGCACTTCGGAGGTGGTATCCGAGCCGCCGCCGATGCCCGAATCGATCTGCCCCAGCGCGATCTTGTTGGCGATGGTGATCACCGAATCCAGGCTGGTGCCGCAGGCGCGCTGCAAGGTGATGCCCGGCGTCAGCGGCGACAGGCCCGACGACAGCGCGGCCTCGCGGGCCAGGTTCCAGTCCGAGGAGTGCTTGATCACCGCCCCCATCGCCACTTCGCCCAATTGCTGGCCGTGCAGGCCGAAGCGTTCGACCAGAGCACCTAGCGTGCGCACCGACATGCCCAGGTTGCCCACGTCCGCGTATGCGGTGTTCTGACGACAGAACGGGATACGAACGCCGCCCAGAATGGCGACGGGACGGGCTGCGGGCATCGGTTGACCTGGCATGAAGGACTCGGGGACATGGCCTGCACAGGGCCGGCAGGCATAATGGCCGCAGTGTAGCTTCGACCCCGTGATGGGCCAACCGCGAATCATGAGCAAGACCGAACACGGCGTGACCGCCATGGGTGTAATGGCGCTGGAGTTGACGGGCGGCACCGCCCCCGAGCGCGGCGCTCTGGCGCCGGAGCAGGCCGGCATGCTGGCCGAACGCATCGGCCGCGACCTGGCGCAGTGGATCCCGGAGATCCGCGCCCTGGAGCTGAGCGTGGCGATGGCGCATTTCGACCCGGCCGAAGTGCTGCGGCCGGGCTGGCCGCTGCATCGCCGGCTGGAAGAACTGCATGCCCGCGCGCCGGGCCGCGACCAGGGCCCGCGAGTGCTGGCCTTCGGTGCCGATGCGCACGGCGAGATTCCGCTACCGTTCCAGGCCGATGCCCAGTTGACCGGCGGCGGACTGCGCGTGCTGCCGTTCCTGCTGTCGGGCGACCCGCAGATCGTGGCGAACGTCGCCGATGCGATGGAAGAAGTGCTGCTGGCCCAGGGCATGGCCCAGGCCGATACCGCGCTGCTGGCGCAGGAGAGCTTCGGCGCGCGCATCGAGCACGCCCGCTATCTCACCGCGCACGATCTGGCGGCGATGATTTCGATGCAGTACGACAACCAGGGCCTGGCACCACTGTGGCCGCTGATCGAAGCCGCCCTGCTCGCTCCCGACAGCGAAGAATGGCTGCAGCAAGCGCCCGAGCCGGTGCTGCGCTATGTCGATGGCGAAGTGCGCATCGCATTGTTCGACCCGGCCGGCTGGTGCGATTACTACACGCACGACCGCGAGAATTGCGAGCGCCTGCGCGGTGTCTACGAACAATTCCTCTCGCGTCAGCGGCAGATGGCTGCCGTACTGGAAGCGCACGGATTGCCGGTGCTGTACGTGCATGTGGAGCCGGGCCAGGATCCGCGACAGGCGCTGGCTGCATAAGCCGCCGACCGGCTCCACGGCTCCCGCAGTTGCGGGGATCCTGGAGACGCGGCTGTATGGGCCGGTCTCGAACGTATCTGTGCGTTCAATGACCCCGATCGGCACCTGAGTCGCACTGGCGATGTCTGGGCTCTGGCCGAACGACTGAGCGTGCACGTCATCGGTTGACGGTTACATCGCGCGTTGCAGCGCTGGCTGCTCACCATCCTGCATCTGTCCGTGATGCCATGGAAGCATGGCCAGGACATTGCCCGCCGACAGGAGGCGCCACCGCGACCGCGGCGGGTGGCCCTTCGAATGCTGACAGCGGTGCAACCAGTGCTCTGCAACTGCATTCCAATTGGGATGCCGCGCGCGTGTCCACGACCACCCGCAGCGCACGTCGACGCGGGCCGACGTTAGAGCGGCTCACAAACCGCAGCGAGCAACCGCCAGGTGGCTATAGACGGAACGCTCAGCAACGGAGTGCACGCGTAGTAATACATGCCGATTCCGGGCAACTGCCACGCTCGCCTGGCGATGAGCGCAGTCGTTTTGCTAGCCGCTCCTGGACGTCGAACGACTTCCTGATCGGGCAATGCCCACCCTGATCGTCGATCACGCTACCTGCAGCGTTGGTCAATATCACGCCGGAAGTGTTTATGACCAACTGCGGCGCCATCGCTCGACCGGATGCAACACATGCGCTTCCGCGCACTTGCTCGTTTATGACATAACGTCTTCGCGGTCGAAATGGATGCGCGCTTAGGCATCAGGCACAGTGTCGCGCGATTGGACGGAAGCAGCACGCATGCTCTCACGCTCAAACTCCGGCTACTGCCATTACGACCGCGCGCAGTATCGACCTTGCCGGCCGACAACCCAGTGCGCATCGGTTGCAGCCGTCCGCAGTGGCGCGCGCAGCCAAATACATGGCGTAACCGCAGGCCGATTTGCGCCCACTCTCCCGCTGATTACCCAGCGCGAATAAAAACGTCATCGGGAACACGTAACCACTCAGCGCAGCACGCAGCGACTCGACCAACTGCCTTCCGCTCCAACGCTTCGCCGAGCTTCGACTCAACTGGTACAGCTGATCTCCATCCTGCACTTGAGAGAACACATCCATGCGCACAAAGCCCACACAACCCTTGGCCACCATGCAGCGGCTTCTTGCCTCCAACCGCTCGCAGGCGCATTCCCTGTGTGCGTCGCCGTCCACAGCGTCTGGCACCACCGAGACGAGCGGCTTGCTGGGGGCGTTGCCCGCGCGAAAAGCCAGGCAAGCAGCGCAAGAAGGCACACACCAGGAAAACGTCGGCCGCGGCGCACACTGGGCCTCTCGAGCCGCCAAATACGCGCTGGGAGTTGCCGGTGCCGGTTATGTCGCAGACAATTTTTTCTTGTCCACGACCTCGCTGGTGGATGGCAAAGCCGGATTTACCAGCAATGATCGGTTGGAAAAAGCATGTGCGAAAGCGGAGAAATATCACGCTCGCTACCGCAGCGCCACCGAAGACGAACGCGCATCCCATAGCCGCCCTTTCGTACCGATCAAGACATGCGGGTCCAACCAGTTCGCCACCATGAGCGACTACCGCGCGGCCACCAAGGTCCATCTCGGTCATCTCTTCGATACCAGAACCGCACGGGAATCGCTGCTCACCAACCTCGCCTGTCTCAAGGGCGAGCGGATCAAGCAGGAATGCATCGCCAAGTATTCGCCTGCGAAGGTCCCGGCCGATCCGGACCTGAGCAAGAGCCAGATCTACGACAAGAAAAACAAGTACTCGTTGACTGGCGTACCCAATACCCACACCGGAGCAAGCGGATATACCTCGCGCTCCATCACCCAACCTTTCATCAACCGCGGCATGCAACATTTCAAAGAGGCTTCCCAGAGCGACAAGGCACTGTCTCTCAAACAATGCATGGAATCGCTTGAACGCGCATTGTCCGGCAATGACACGCTCAGCATGCAAGCACAGCACGCCGCCGGCCAGGCAATCCTGAATTTCCGGCAGGTCTATGCTGCAGACGAGCATTGGGGTCACCCAGAAAAAGTCATCATGAAGACCCTGATCGCCAACGGACTGCTGTCGCAGGAGCAAACCGACAAGATCGATGCAACCTTGATGTTCGAGGATCCATCCATCAGCGTCTTGAAGAGAAACACCAGTATCGCCGAGCCGTTATTGCAAAAACTGGAAACGAAGATGCAATCCAGGCGCCTGCAGGATCAACCGGAAGCGCTCGCCGATTTCATGGAGATGGCAAAGCAGAAGAATATGGAAGGCCTGCCAATCGCGCACTTCAAACTCAACGCAGAAGGCACAGGCTTTGAAGATTGCTCTGGCCTGGGCGACTCGTTCACCAGTGCAAATGCCGTTGCATGCATCAACCACGCACGTTTGATGAGCGGTGAGCCGCGCCTTTCGAAACAGGATGTCGCGGTGGTGGTGGCATGCCTCAATGCCGTCTACGACGATGCCAGCAGCATCCGGCATTCGCTGCATGAAATCGCACGCGGATGCTTCGTGGGAGCCGGCTACTTCACCGAGGACGCCGATGCCTTCTATGAGGAGATCTGCCAGGACGCTGCACAGGCGTTCTATGCAGGGAGGTCCATGATCAACAGCGACTAGGGCGGTTTTTTAATCGCCCCTTGCCCACCTCATACGCGCCGGAGACAACACGGCGCCGGGTAAACATTGCGCACTCGCGATGGATGCGACTGCAGCCTTGCGCCGCGGTGTGGGCCGCGGCGCAAGGCATGCGCTTACTTGGTTGCCGCCTGCGCGTTATCGGTGGTGATCACGCCACACGCCAGACGGCCGCCGGCGTTGCCGGTGGGCTGGGTTTTGTAATCGTCGGCATCGGCGTGCACGATCACCGCGTGGCCTGCGATGTCGAACTGATCGGCCTTGCCCAGGTTGACGTTGCTGGAGACCGGGCCGTCGATGCTGGCATTGCCCTGCGCGTCGGACTTGATGTTGGGCATGTCGCCGCCGTGATGCGGGTCGGCACCGACGTTGCCGTGGTCGGACTGGGCCGGGTTGAAGTGGCCGCCGGCGCTGCTGCCGTCCGGGGCGCTGCAATCGCCCTTTTCGTGGATATGGAAGCCGTGTTCGGTGTTGGGCTTGAGCCCACTGAGCTGACCGGTCACGCGCAGCGCGCCGTCGACGGTCTTGAAGGTCACCGTGCCCTTGACCTCACTGTCCTTGGTCGGCTTGAGCTCGGCGGTCGCCGTGGTGGTGGCGGCCGCCCCGGTCACCATGGCGGCGGCATGCTCGCCACTGTGCGCCGCATCGGCTGGCGTGCTGGCCGTCGGTGCGGGTGTGGGCTCGGCCGGTGCGGGCTCATCGCGCTTGCACGCGGTCAGCACCAGAGCGGTTGCCAGGAACAGGGTTGTGGGAAGAATACGCATGGGAAAACTCCTGTAGAGACCGCAGCTGCGGCCATTGATGCCCAAATTCAGGGCTGCGAAGGGGGTGTACGCCGCTGGGTGACGCGGATGACGCCGCAGGCCAGACGGGCGCCTGCATTGCCGCTGGGCTGGCTGCGATAGTCGTCGGCGTCGGCATGCACGATCAGCGCCTTGCCGATCACATCGCTGGGCGCGCCGTCGCCCAGGCTGATGCCAGACAGGATCATGTCCAGATGCGCGACGCCCTCGGCGTCGGCACGCAGGTTGTCCATATCGCCTAGATGATGGCTGCCGCTGCCTGCGCGGCCGTGCGACGCGCCGGTCGGGTTGAAATGCGCGCCCGCGCTGCTGGCATCGGCCGCGCTGCAATCGCCGCGTTCGTGCACATGGAAGCCCGCCACACCGCCTGGGCGCAAGCCACCGACCGTGCCGGTGATGCGGATGCCCTGCAACGCCGGCACCAGCACGACCCGGCCGCTGACCAGGCTGCCCGACGCCGAAGCTAATGCTGCCTCGGCCTGCTGCACCGGACGCGTGGGCACCACACGTGCCGCTGGCGGGGGGGGGGGTGGTGGTGGCGGCGTACTGCTGCAAGCGGCAAGCGCCAGAGCGGTGAGGGCAACGATCGTGGACGACCGATAACGCATCGAGCTGTTCTCCTGATCAGGCTGAAACCTATGCGGGCGCATGTTCACGTGTCATGAAATGCGTCTGGGGCAGCCCAGGAGTTTACGGGGTTGGTGTGGATGGCCGGGTTGTTTGCGTGCCCGCTGTGCGGCATGCGGTGCGGGGAGCCTTGCGCGGCTTCGACGATGGCGTCGGCCGATCAGGGGCTATCACGGGTTCGTCGATGGCCGGTGGGTGCATGCGGTGTCGTGTGGATGGTCAAGCACGTGCCGTGATGGTGCTCGATGTGTACTGATGCTCGTCCATCGCGTTGCATGCATTCCGTGCTTCACGCGTTTCGTGCGCGAGCTGATTCAACCGGCGACGCAGGCGGCTGCGCTGTTATCGGCGTGGGTGCCCTCACCCCAACCCCCGCTCCGCGCCCCGGCCCGCGCTTGCGGCGCGGGCGCTCCAAGGCACGCGCGCCCGAGGCGCGCAAGCCGTGCCTTCTCGCCCCGCAGGCGGGAGAGGGGCTTCACCGCAGTGATCGGCGGGCTTCATCGCAGCGACAGGCGGGGTTTGCCGCAGCGATCACCTGACTGCCTTCTCCCGCCTGCGGGGGAAGGTGCCCGAAGGGCGGATGGGGGACCTCTTTCGCCGCCGGGCAACCAGGACCGTTGCGCTCACGCAAGCGCAAAAACGCCCACGCATGCACCCAGGCATGATGCCGATCCCGCCCGGGTAGCCACCGGACCGCTCAGCGACGCTTGCGGCCCGGGCCGAGTTTGCGGGTGACGGTATTGCGGCCCAGGCCCAGGCGGGCGGCGGCTTCGGCACGGCGGCCCTGGGTGAGTTGCAGGGCGGCTTCGAGCAGGGTCCTGTCCAGGCGTTCGCGGGCTTCGGCATGCAGGCCCTGGGCGCCTTCGCTCAGGCGTTGCGCAGCCCAACTGGACAGCATGTCGTCCCATTGCCCGACGCTGCTACGGCCGGTGCGCTGGCGGCCGCGCGCCAGCGCTGCGTCCACGTCGACCACATCGATGATGTCGGCGGTGGCCAGGGCGGCCAGGCGCCAGCAGACGTTTTCCAGTTCGCGCACGTTGCCGGGCCAGTCGTATTGGCGCAGGTCTTCCAGTGCGGCCGACGACAGCCGCTTGGGCAGCATGTCGAGCTTGCGCCCGGCCATGGCCAGGAAATTTTCCGCCAGTTGCGCGATGTCGCCGCGGCGCTCGCGCAGCGGCGGCAACTGCAGGCGCACCACATCCAGGCGATGCAGCAGGTCGGCACGGAAGCGGCCTTGTTCGACCAGCGCTTCCAGGTCCTGGTGGGTGGCGGCGATCACCCGCACATCGACCCGGATCAACTCGCGCCCACCGACGCGAAAGAATTCGTTCTCTGCCAGCACGCGCAGCAGGCGCGTCTGCAATGGCAGCGGCATGTCGCCGATTTCGTCCAGGAACAACGTGCCGCCATCGGCTTGTTCGAAGCGGCCGATATGCCGTTTGGTGGCGCCGGTAAACGCGCCGGTTTCGTGGCCGAACAACTCGCTTTCCAGCAACTCGGCAGGAATGGCGGCGGTGTTGAGCGCGACGAAGGGTTTGCGCGCGCGCGGCGATTCGTTGTGCAGCGCGCGCGCGACCAACTCCTTGCCGGTGCCGGTTTCGCCGTTGATCAGCACCGACAGCGGCGCCTGCGCCAGCCGGCCGATGGCGCGGAACAAGGCCTGCATCGCCGGGGTGTCGCCGATCAGCGCGGCCGAGCCTTCGGCCAGCGGGGTGCCGATGATCTTGTCGACACCGGCATCGGCGTCGGGCAGCGCGCGTGCGGCCAGCGCCACCGCATCGTCGAGATCGAACGGCTTGGACAGGAACTCGTGCGCACCACCGCGAAAGGCGCCGGCGGTGCTGGCGACATCGGTATAGGCCGACATCACGATCACCGGCAGCTGTGGGTGCTTGGATTTGAGCTTGTCGAGCAGGCTGAGGCCGTCTTCGCCGGGCATGCGCACGTCGGTGAACAACAGGTCCGGCATCGGCCGCATCGACAGCGCCTGCAGCGCGGCGGCGGCGCTGTCGAAGCCATCGACGGCGTAGCCGGCGTCGCGCAAGGCGGTAGACAGCACGAAGCGCACCGAACGGTCGTCGTCGACCACCCAGATGTGGTGGGATGCGGCGGCGGCCTCAGCCATGCAGATGCTCCTTGTCGTGATCGCCGGCCAGCTCGGGCAGCAGCAGGGTGAAAACGGTATGGCCCGGACGCGAGCGGTAGGTCAGGGTGCCGTGGTGTTCGCGCGAGACCTGCTGGGCCAGCGCCAGGCCCAGCCCACTGCCTTCGGCGCGGCCGCTGACCAGCGGCAGGAACAGGTGCTCGGCCAGTTCTTCCGGCACGCCGCCGCCGTCGTCGATGATTTCCAGCCGCAGCGACATCGCATGCACACGGTCGCGGATGCGCTGGCCGTGCTCGACGCGGGTGCGCAAGGTCACGCGGGTGGCGCCGGCCTGGAAGGCGTTGCGCACCAGGTTCCACACCGCCTGGGTGAGCCGGTCCACATCGCCCAGGATGTCGGGAATGCTGGGGTCGTAATCGCGTTGCACCTGCACCGACCAGCCGCCCTCGGCTTCGGCCAGGCGCAGCACGCGCTCGAGCACCACGTGGATGTTGAGGCGATCGTGCGGACGCAGCGGCGATGGCGAGAGCAGGCGCTCGAGCAAGGTGTTGAGGCGCTCGATCTCGGTGCCGATCAACTCGATCAGCTCACGCTCGTCTTCATCGCGGCCGGCCGAGCGGCGCGCCAGCAACTGCGCGGCGCCCTTCAAACCGGCCAATGGGTTGCGCAGTTCGTGCGCCAGGCCCTTGAGCGCGGCGCTCAAGGCATTGGGCAGCGCGTGGGTGGGATCCAGCGCGGGGAATTCGTCGACCGGGTGGGTTTCCAGCAACCAGCCGCCATCGTCCAGCCGCGACAGCCAACCTTCGGCAAAGCGCGGTGCGTCGTTGGGCAGGCCCAGCGCCAGCCGATGCAGGCGTAGCACATCGCGCTCGTCGTTGAGCAGGAAGCGCGCCAGCGCGTCGCCCTGTACTTCCAGCGCGGCCAGCGGTTGGTCGACCAGCCGCCGTGCGCTGACGCCGAGCCAGCGCGCGAATGCCGGGTTGACCCCCAGCACGCGACCGTCGCGGTCGGCCCAGGCCACCGGGGTGCCCAGGCTGTCGAGCGACGGGGTGGAGGTCGTCATCCGCATTGCACCAATTTAGTGCAAGCAGCATCGGCGTGCGCGGATGGCGCGCCAAACGCAGCGTGCATCGAAGTGTTTCGGGCCGGGTCGCAATGGCGTGGCCAGACCTGGCTCGCATCCGCGCCGACAACGACGGGCGTGGGGCTGGTCATGCAGGCACCTCGGCAATAAGGCCGCGCCGGCATCGGCCGCGGCAGAAACCAACCCGGCGCGGGCAGCGCCGGCCGGGTCGTTGCGCCACCCGCGGAGATCTCGCCGCGGGTGTGCATGCTCAGGACTCGTATGCGGCTTCGCCGTGCGAGGTGATGTCCAACCCCTCGCGCTCGGCTTCTTCGGTGACGCGCAGGCCGAACACCAGCTTGGCGACCAGGAAGCCCACCACCGACACCACACCGATCCAGCCCACGGTGATGCCCACGCCCAGGGCCTGGATACCGACCTGATGCAGCATGTCGTAATCGCCGCCCTTCTGGCCGCCCAGCGAAGCCGCCGAGAACACGCCGGTCAGGATCGCGCCGATGATGCCGCCCAGGCCATGCACGCCGAACACGTCCAGGCTGTCGTCGGCACCCAGCAGGCGCTTCAGACCGGTGACGCCCCACACGCACAGCACGCCGGCCGCCAGGCCGATCACGATGGCACCGAACGGACCCACGGTGCCGCAGGCCGGGGTGATGCCGACCAGACCGGCAACCATGCCCGACGCCACACCCAGAGCGGACGACTTGCCCTTGATGATCTTCTCGGTGAGCGACCAGCCCAGGATGGCGGCCGCGGTGGCCAGCAAGGTGTTGAGGAAGGCCAGCGCCGCACCGGCATTGGCTTCCAGGTTGGAGCCGGCATTGAAGCCGAACCAGCCCACCCACAGCAGCGAGGCGCCGACGAAGGTCAGGGTCACGTTGTGCGGCTTGATCGCCTCACGCCCCAACCCGGCCCGCTTGCCGACGAAGTAGGCACCCACCAGACCGGCGATACCGGCATTGATGTGCACCACGGTGCCGCCTGCAAAATCCAGCGCGCCCAGCGCAAACAGATAGCCGCCGGTTGCCCAGACCATATGCGCCAGCGGCAGATAGCCGAAGGTGAACCAGATCACCGAGAACAGCAGCACCGCGGCGAACTTGGCGCGTTCGGCGAAGGCACCGACGATCAGCGCGCCGGTGATGCCGGCAAAGGTCGCCTGGAACGCGACGAACACGTATTCCGGCAGGCTCACGCCCTTGGTGAAGGTGGCCGACAGGCTCTCGATGGTCACACCCTTGAGCAGTGCTTTATCCAGATTGCCGATCCACGGGCCTTCGCCGGAAAACGCCAGGCTGTAGCCGTACAGCACCCACAGGATGGTGAGCAGCGAGAACACCGTTGCGACCTGGATCAGCACCGACAACACGTTCTTGGCGCGCACCATGCCGCCGTAGAACAACGCCAGGCCCGGCACCACCATCATCAGCACCAGCAGCGTGGACGTCAGCATCCAGGCGACGTCGCCCTTGTCGACCACCGGCGCGGCTTCGGCGGCAGCAACCGGCGCGGCGGCCGGCTGCGCGGACGGCAGCGGTTCGGTGGTGACCGGCTCGGTCGGCAACGGGGTGACCTGCGGGGTGGACTGCGCTTGCGCGCTGCCCATGCCGCCCACCACCAGCGCGCTGAACAGCATCAGCATGCACACGCTATAGAACCGGGCTTTCCACCCGGCAAACAGAGCTGTCTTCATACGACCTCCAGAGGTGGGGGACTCAGAGCGCATCGGCGCCGATTTCGCCGGTGCGGATCCGCACCACTTGCTCGATCGCAGTCACAAAGATCTTGCCGTCGCCGATCTTCCCGGTGCCGGCCGCGTTCTGGATCGCTTCGACCACGGCGTCCAACCGGTCGTCGGTCACCACCGTTTCGATCTTGATCTTGGGCAGGAAGTCCACGACGTACTCGGCGCCGCGATACAGCTCGGTGTGGCCTTTCTGCCGCCCGAAGCCCTTGACCTCGGTAACGGTGATACCCGACACGCCAGCGGCGGACAGGGCCTCGCGGACCTCGTCGAGCTTGAACGGCCGGATGATGGCGGTGATCAATTTCATGCGCATACCCCGAAAGGTGGAAGGAACCGGCCGGCATTGCGCCGCCCGGCGGTGTCAGTCACCTGGATGCCAACCCCGGCATCCAATCGTTCGCGGATCGCGCAGACCCCGACGGATGCCATGCATCCGCCTCGTGGGAGAGGTCAGGCCCGCGCGTTGCGAACGGTGTGCTCTCTCGTACCCCTGGGCTCCCTGGCGGTGCCAGGGAGCCATCGAACATGTGCGGCGATGGCGGAGGTGGGAGGGGGGGCCTCCGCCATCACCGCGGTGGAACTCAGTTGCCGTAGTACAGCTGGTACTCCAACGGATGGGTCGCAGCGCGGAACTTGGTGACTTCCTGCATCTTCAGTGCGATGTAGCCGTCGATGAAGTCGTCGCTCATCACGCCGCCGGCCTTGAGGAACTCGCGATCCTTGTCCAGCGCTTCCAGTGCCTGGTCCAGGCTGGAGCAGACCTGGGGGATCAACTTCTCTTCTTCCGGCGGCAGGTCGTACAGATCCTTGTCGCTCGGAGCGCCCGGGTCGATCTGGTTCTTGATGCCGTCCAGGCCGGCCATCATCAGCGCGGTGAAGGTCAGGTAGCCGGACTGCAACGGATCGGGGAAGCGCATTTCGATGCGGCGCGCCTTGGGGTTGGTGACCCACGGAATGCGGCACGAGGCCGAGCGGTTACGCGCCGAATAGGCCAGCATCACCGGCGCTTCGAAGCCCGGGACCAGGCGCTTGTAGCTGTTGGTGCCGGAGTTGGCGAAGGCATTGATCGCGCGGGCGTGCTTGAAGATGCCGCCGATGTACCACAGCGCCAGCTGCGACAGGCCGCCGTAGCCGTCGCCGGAGAACAGGTTGCTGCCGCCCTTGGCCAGCGACTGGTGCACATGCATGCCGCTGCCGTTGTCGCCGACGATCGGCTTGGGCATGAAGGTGGCGGTCTTGCCGTTACGGTAGGCGACGTTCTTGATGATGTACTTCATCGTCAGCAGTTCGTCGGCCTTCTGCACCAGCGAGCTGAACTTGGTGCCGATCTCGCACTGGCCGGCGGTGGCCACTTCGTGGTGGTGCACTTCGGTTTCGATGCCGACCTGTTCCAGCGTCTTGATCATTTCCGCACGCAGGTCGTGCAGGGTGTCGGTCGGCGGAACCGGGAAGTAGCCGCCCTTCACGCCCGGACGGTAGCCGCTGTTGCCGCCGTCGTACTTTTCACCGGTGTTCCAGGCCGCTTCTTCCGAGCCCACCTGGAAGAAGGTGTGGCCCATGTCGTTGGCAAAGCGCACCGAATCGAAGATGAAGAATTCCGGCTCCGGGCCGAAGAACGCCTGGTCGGCGATGCCGGACGACTTCAGGTAGGCCTCGGCGCGCTTGGCGATGCCGCGCGGGTCGCGCTCATAGCTCTGCATGGTGGCCGGGTCGAGGATGTCGCAGGTCAGCACGATGGTCGGATCGGCGAAGAACGGATCCAGGTACGCGGTGCCGGCGTCGGGCAGCAACACCATGTCCGACTCGTTGATGCCCTTCCAACCCGCGATCGAGCTGCCATCGAACATCTTGCCTTCTTCGAACAACGCCGGCTCGATGATGTTGGCCGGAAAGGTGATGTGCTGCTGTACACCACGCATATCGACGAAGCGCAGGTCGACAAACTCGACCTTGTTGTCCTTGATCAGCTTTTCAACGTTTTCCACGGACATCGGAAGAAACCTCGGATTGGAGTGAAGTGGCTCGTGGGCGGGACTACAGCAGGGACCATGCCAAATCACCAACGTTCACAAGTCGTTGATTTTGCTTGCATCGCTTGAGACCGCTCACGGTTTGATAGCACTAAATTGGTGCTACCTGTGTTGAGCATGCACCGATGTGGTGCATGCCGCAATGCACTATCCTGACGCCTCCCCCCAACCCTCCCCTCCCGTCCGATGTCCGATCTGATTTCCGCCCTGCTACTGGGCATTCTCGAAGGCTTGACCGAATTTCTGCCGATCTCCAGCACCGGCCACCTGTTGATCGCCGAACAATGGCTCGGACGCCGTTCTGACTTCTTCAATATCGTCATCCAGGCCGGCGCCATCCTGGCCATCTGCCTGGCGCTGCGGCAAAAGCTGTGGACCCTGGCCACCGGCCTGGGCGAGCGCGCCAACCGCGACTACGTACTCAAGATCGGTGTGGCCTTCATGGTCACTGCCGTGGTCGGGCTGATCGTGCGCAAGGCCGGCTGGCAACTACCGGAAACCGTGCATCCGGTAGCCTGGGCGCTGCTGATCGGCGGTCTGTGGATGCTGGTGGCCGAGCACTTTGCCGGCAAGCTGCCCGAGCGCGACGTGGTCACCTGGAAGGTCGCCATTGCGGTGGGCCTGGCGCAGGTGGTGGCCGGCGTGTTCCCCGGCACCTCGCGCTCGGCCTCGGCGATTTTCCTGGCCATGCTGCTGGGCCTGAGCAAGCGCTCGGCAGCAGCGGACTTCGTGTTCATGGTCGGCATCCCCACCATGTTCGCGGCCAGCGGTTACGCGCTGCTGGAGATGTACAAGGAAGGCGGGTTCGGCAGCGAGAACTGGACCGATGTGGCGGTGGCCTTCGTGGCAGCGACCATCACCGGTTTTGTGGTGGTGAAGTGGCTGCTGGGCTACATCAAGAAGCACCGCTTCACGGTGTTTGCGGTGTATCGCATCGTGCTCGGCGCCGCCCTGCTGTTGTGGTTGCCGGTCGCGGCCTGAACCGCAACACGCACCTGCCCTGCCCGTCGCCGTAGATGCGATCGGCAGGGCAATTGCGCGGGCAGTGACGCCGGTCATTGCCGCCGCCGCACGCTGGCGGTATCACTGAGGCCTTGATCGCCTGGAGCCGCCGATGCGTGCCGTGTTCTTTGCCCCAGCCCTGCTGGCGGCGGGCGTGACGGCCTGCGGCTCGGGCGCGACATCCGGTGCCGACGGCGCCGCGCCAGGCACAACTGCCGCCTCGACCGCAGCGGCCGCGCCGGCGCGCGACAACGTCCCGTTACGCGCCGCCTTGCAAGCGCAGCACTGGCAGCTGCAGCAGGCCAGCGATGCGCACGGCACCGCTCTGCGTAGCCTGTTCGTGGCCGGCAGCGCGCCGCTGCAACTGGACTTTGCCGATCAACGCATCCAGGTCAGCCAGACCTGCAACGCGCTCGGTGCCAACTACAGCGTGGCCGAGACGCAACTGCAGATCGGCCGTGTGGTATCGAGCAAGCGGCTGTGTGCGCAGCCGCGAAAAATGTCCCAGGAACGCGCCGCCAGCGACCTGTTGTCCGGCCGCTTTGCGGTGACGCTGGACACCGCACAAGCCGCGCCGCGGCTGACCTTGACCCGCAGCGATGGCACCCGCCTGCTGTTCAACGGCGTGCCCACGGCGGCCACCCGCTACGGCGGGCCGGGGCAAACGCTGCTGATCGAAGTGGCCGCCGACACCGTGCCCTGCGACAACGACCGGTCGCGCGCCTGCCTGCAACTGCGCGAGCGCACCGATGCACAGCCGGCGACCGCATCCTGGCAACCCTTCGACGGCAGGATCGAAGGCTTCAACCACGAAGCCGGCATCCGCACCCTGCTGCGCGTCACCCGCTATCGGCCAGCCGCCGGTCAGGAGGGTGCACCGGTGTATGTGCTGGAGCAGATGATCGAGGCGAGCGGCTAGAGTTGGGAGTTGGGAGTTGGGAGTTGGGAGTTGGGAGTTGGGAGTTGGGAGTTGGGAGTTGGGAGTTGGGAGTTGGGAGTTGGGAGTTGGGAATCGGAAATCGGAAATCGGAAATCGGAAATCGGAAATCGGAAATCGTCGAGCGTTGCGCGATTGGTGATGCGATTGGCGCATCGACAGCGTTGACGCGCTCGGCGCTGCAATGCGCGTGACGGTCGGCCAGCTGGGTGCCGTCACAGCAGCGGCCCGGTCATCGTGGCCTGGTGCAGACGCCATGCCGGATGCGCTCTTTGGCTTGCGCGTCGCACGGCATCAAGACCAGGTCGCCGGCACCCCGGCCCGCCGCAAAGAACTTACCGGCTGAGCACATCCGCGCATACCACGCGTGTGCGGGGGATCGGCTTGCGTCCAGGATGATGCGCAGTGGCCAGTCAACGCATGCATCAGATCGATACGCGCTGTTGTTGCGCTTGACGGGCATCTACGCACCTTTTCCGGGAGCGCTCCGCTAGACGGAAGTCGATCATTGCGCGCGTCTATGCTGGCCTTGCGCAACCGCACGGCGGCCGGATCGCCCGGACACAGGTGCGGATGCGGCGCTTGCAGCTTCCTTGGATACTCGTTGCCGCCCTGACCGCGCAGCCTGGCGGCCATGCGGTCGTGTCGACCTGCCTCAGCGCAGCGATGGATTCAGCGTGTAGGTGCCGTACAGCGCCGCTTCGGCCAGAACGTGACCCTGGATGGCCGACAGCACATCGGCTGCAGTGAAGCTGGCGGGCAGGCTGAGCGTGGCCACATCCAGCGCGAACACGCGGAAGAAATAGCGGTGCAGCCGCAGGTCGTTGAACGGCGGGTACGGGCCGTCGTAGCCCAGATAGTCGCCGGCCATGTCGGGGTTGCCGGCAAACCATTGGGTATAGGAGTTCAGGCCCTGGCGTGCGCCGGCCGGGCCGGCCGGCTGCTGCTTACCCTTGGCCACAAAGCCGTCGCTGCAGCTGCCTGCGGCAATCTCGTGCACGTCGGCGGGGATGTCGGCCATCGCCCAATGCACGAAATCGGCGCGTGGCTGCTCGACCGGAATCTGCACATCCTGGCGCCCCACCGTTTCCGGCACCGTCGGCACATCCGGGTCCAGGCACAGCAGCGCGAACGAGCGCGTGCCTTGCGGAACATCACTCCAGGCCAGATGCGGGTTGCGGTTGGGCGCGAAGCCATCCGGCGTGCCGGCGGCAAATTCCACCGCGATGGGCTTACCGTTTTCGATGCTGGTGCTGGTCAGACGCATGCAAAGTCTCCGTGGATCCAAGCGCCCAGCCTGCCTGGATTGGCGCGGCAACGGAAGCCGCTGCAGTGGAACCTTGTGTGGCGCGGCTGGCGCGGTTGCGTGCACGTGTCGTCAGGCGCGCTTAGTTGTGCACAGCGGCCAGTGCCGCGTGAGCGAGCAATGGGACAACCGTTGGCATGTCACTTCGCCGGGCACGGATCGCTGGCATCGTTATCCGCCACCGGCATTCGTGCGTGCCGCGCCATCCGGATACCTGGATATCCGGACATCGTAGGAGCGGACCTGGCCGCGATAGGCTTCACCGGTATCGGTAACGCCTTATCGCGGCCGGGTCCGCTCCTACGACAGCACTTCGCCTGCGAGATGTAAGCGGCAGGCGGTGCGTCAGTCCTGCGGATACCCGAAGCGCACTGCGATCAACGTGAGCAGGTCGAACTGGGCGCCGAGTACGCCGCGATAACTGCGCCAGCGACCGGACGCCAGGCGGGCCGGGCCGCGCGGTTCGACCAGCGGGAAATTCAGCCCGAACGCCTGCTCCAGTGCGGTGGAAATGCCCTGCGGATCGCTTTCGATGCCATCCAGGCGGATGATCCGGTGCGGGTACAGATCGCGTTCGTGCAGCACGGCCAGCTGTTCCAGCGCCGCCAACAACCAGTCGGTGGCCTGCTGCGGCGACTGCACCGCCAGCGGCGCGGATGCGCCGGCCGAGAGCCAGTCCAGCAGCATGTCGCGCGGGTCGCGCAGCGCAATCGCCAGGCGCCCCTCGGGCAGATGCGGGCGTAGCGCGGTGAGCAAGGTGTTGTCCCACCACAGCAGCCAGTCGATGACATTGCCATCGTCGATACCGCGGCGCAGCAGCTGTGCTTTCCAGCCTTCCACCAAGGCCATCGGCGCCAGTTGCCCGGATGCCAATTGCTCGACGCTGCGGTAGCTCTGCAACGCATCGGACGGCGGCGTGGCGCCGTAACGGTCGCCGCGCACCAGCGGGGTGGCGGCGTCCATCACCGCGATCAGGCGTTCGACATGCGAGCCCGGGGTGCCCCAGACAAACAGCGGACGCGCGGTAACGGTGTCAGGAATGCTGCCCAGCGCCGGCCACTGCATCGGTTGTTTGGCAGCCTGCGGCGGCAACGGCAGTCGGTGCTGGGCCTGTTCGCGATGGAACTGCATCCAGGTGGCAAGCGCGGCGTCGGGCTGGCCGGCGCGGTCCTGCACATTGCCTAGCCACGGCCGCAGCACGGTCAGCTGCGGTGCGGGCAACGACTCGATCAAGGATTCGACACAGGCGATCGCCGCCGGCGGGTCGCGCTCCAGCAGCGCTTCGACGATGCGCTGTTCGCCGCTGATGCGGCCCGGCTCCACCGCCACGATCTGCCGCGCCACCATTTCCGCGTCCTCGGCGTGGCCCTGCATGTCGTGCACGCGCATCAGCGCTTCCAGCGCCGGCAGGTGCTCGGGCATGCCCAGCAGCCAGCGCTCGATCACCGCCTGCGCCTGCGCCTGCGGCCCGCCGACCGGCTCCACCGCCAGCCGCGCCAGCCATAGATCGTGCGCATTGCTGGAGGTGGCCAGCGCCGCATCCAGGGTGTCGCGCGCATCGTCCACCGCGCCCAGACGCTCCCAGGCGGTGAGCAAGGAATGCAAGGTGCGGCGGTCGGCCGGCCAGTGGGCCAGCGCCAGGCGCAGATGCGCGGCCGCCTGATCGGGGCGACCGGCCTGCAATTCCATCTCGCCGGCCAGCCGGCGCATCGCCGGGATGTCGCCATCGGGCTGGGCCAGCACGCCCTGCATCGCGGTCAGCGCATCGTCCAGGCGGCCCTGGCGCTGGGCCAGCTGGGCGATGAAGGCGCGCAGCGCGGTGCCCGGCGGATTGAGCTCGACCACGCGCTCGAACGCGCGCTCGGCAAACGCAAAATGTTCCTTCTGCAAATACGCAAAGCCCAGCGCGAACATCACCCGTGGGTCGTCCGGCAGCTGCTCGGCGGCGCGCGTCAGCAGCGACAGCGCGCGGTCGCTCTGGCCGCGACGCATCTCCACCACGCCATCGACCGCCAGCAGCTGCGGGTGGTCCGGCGCCAGGCGTGCGGCGGTACGGCTCAGCCGCTCGGCGTCGTCCAGATCGCCGCGCCCCACCGCCAGATGCGCCTGCATCACATAGGCGTTGAACTGGTTCGGGTCCAACGCGGTACTGCGCGACAACGCGGCATCGGCCGCCGACAAATTGCGCGTGGCCAGCAGCAGCCCGGCGTGCAGCAGGTGCAGGTCGGCGTCTTCCGGGGTCAGCGTCAGCGCGGTTTCGATACTGGCCAGCGCCAGCGCCGGTTGACCTTGCTGCTGCAAGGACAGCCCGAGCCAGCGGTGCGCGGCCGCGTTATCCGGCGCGGTGGTCGCCCACTCGCGGGCCAGCTCCACCGCATCGTCGGCCGCATTGCGGCGCAGGGCTTGAAGAATGGCGTCTTGCATGGCGGCGGCGTGTCCCGGACAAACCGCTATTGTAACGATGCGCGCTGCGGCGGCCTGGTGTGGGACGGACGCTGCGATCTATCGCCAAGCCCGCGCTGCGACTGCCCGGCGTTCTACGCAAGGTCCCGCATCCATCGCCATTGCCGATCTCAGCTCGATTGATCGCGCGGGTCGGCGGTTGGGACGCGTGCCGACATGCGACGCAGCACGCTTGCACCGTAGGCCACGCACAGCATCCCGAGGACCAGATGCCCCGCGTACCAGATCGCAGCGTGGGGACCAACGAAGGCCGGTCCTAGTCGTGGTCGGAACAGGATCTCGCCGGTCTGCAGATACGCGTAGAGCCTGATCGAGCTGAAGTAGACCATCAGCCCGCCTGTAACCGCTGATAGAACAGCGACCAGGGCATCGAGAGACTGATGTCTTTTCAACATAACTGTAAGAGTAGCTAAAAAACTCCTGTGCAGCCGCAAGGCGGGCGCGGCCGGCGCTCGGTGTGGCATGGACAACGCGTGCACACCGGTTCTGAGCGCGCCGCTCGCAGCCACCTGACGACTGCTCGCTACGGTTTGTTAGCCCCCTAAAGAGCGGCCGCCAGCCGCTCGGCCACCCAGCGTTCGGCAAAGCCGTCGCCGCGGGCGTTTTCCAGAAAGCCGCAATGCCCGCCCCAACGCGCGATTTCCAGGTGCGCGTGCGCCGGCAGTTTCCAGCCGGCGAAGTCCTCGAACGGAATCACCGGGTCGTCTTCGGCCATCAGGATGTCCGAGGGCACCTGCAGTCCGGCCAGGCGTTCGCCGGCGATCGAATAGCTGTCGAAATACGCTTCCAGCGAGCCGTGGCCGGTGTGCTGCACCGCCAGCCAGGCCATCAGCTCGCGCATGTCCAGCGCCAGGGTGGCGTCGTCGTAGCCGTGCTGGTCCGGGAACAGCTTGCGCTTGCGCAGCAGCGATTCGCGCCATTTGCGGCGGAAATACCAGTCGTAGAACTGCGGGCCTTTTTCCAGCTGGGTCATGGTGGCGGCCGGGTCCAGCAACGGACACACCGCTGCCACCCGCGCCAGCGGCAGGCCAGCTGCCGGTGCCCGCAAGGCCAGCCGCAGCGCGAAGTTGCCGCCCAGCGAATACCCGGCCGCCAGCAGCTGCGGCGCAGGAAAGCGCCGCCACAGATCGCCGGCCGCGTTGACCACCTCGTCGATGCGATCGGAGTGGAACAGGTCCACATTGAGATGGTGGGTGTCGCCGTGATCGCGGAAGTTCAGCCGGAACACCTGGTAGCCGAGTCCGAGCAGGCGCGCGGCGGTCAGCCGCATGTAATTGGAATCGGCGCTGCCTTCCCAACCGTGCAGCAGCAGCACGGTACCGCGCACCGGCGCATCGCCGGGCGGCACGCTCATCCAGCCCTGCAGGCGCACGCCGTCGCCGCCGTCGAGAATATGTTCGCTGGTCACCGCACCGCTGGCGCTCAGCAACTGGCGGCTACGCAGCCGGCGCAAGGCGCTGCTGCCCAGCACCGATTGCACATGCGGATTGCGCAGCCAGCGCGGTGGCTGAAAGTCGGAGGCGTTCATGCGCGCATCGGGCCAGGTACGAGGACGCCAGCCGCTGGGTGGATGAGCGCGTGCATCGCCGGCTCAGGACTCCATCGCGGCGATGATGCGTTGACGCGAGGTGTCGGCCAGGCGGCGACGTCCTTCGATATCGAACGCGCCGATCGGCTCCAGGAAATGAATTTCGGCCAGGCGCGACGGCTCGCCGAGCAGGCGCACGATGTTGGCGAAGAAACTCTCGCGCTCGCCAAAGGCCACCACCGCCTGTGCATTGCCGCGCACGCCGTAGCGCAGCGCCACCGGCTGCACCGGCACACCGGCTTCCACCGCCGCCTGGAAGATGCGCGCATGGAACGGACCCACTTCGGTACCGCCGCGGGTGCGCCCTTCCGGAAACACGCCGACCGGCTTGCCACTGCGCAAACGCTGCAGCATTTCCAGCAGCACCCCGCCCAGCGATTCGGTGTTGCCGCGTTGATGGAAGATGGTCTGGCCCTTGGCCGCCAGCCAGCCCACCAGCGGCCAGCCGGCGATTTCGCGCTTGGCCACAAAGCCCATCACCCGCTGGCTGTGCAGCATGGAGATATCGACCCAGCTGACGTGGTTGGCCACGAACAAGGTGGCGCCCGACAGCGGCGTGCCGAAGCGGCGCAGACGAAACCCGAAGATACGCATCAGGTTGCCCTGCCAGCAGCGGATCATCAGCTCGTCCAGGGTGTCCTGGGGGCCGGTGCGGATGCGCGCCAGCGGCGGCGTCACCACGCACAGCATGGTGATCGGCAGAAACACACACAGATGCAGCAGCAGCAGCGGCACCCGATACAGGTACCGGAACCAACGCAGCGGGCCGCCAGCGTCGCGCGTGGCGTCCAGGGATGACTCGCTCATTCGACGAACGGGACCGGTAACGGGGGAAGGAGGCACGGCTATTGTGACAGCAGCTCGGCCGCGGCGCAGTGCCGGCAGCGGATGGCGCTGTTCCACCCATGCAGCTGCCAGGCGTGTTCAGCCATTGGTGCGCGCCACCACCGCCAACGTAAGACGCGAGACGCAGACGCGCTTGCCGGCCGGATTTTCGATGACGATGTCCCAGACATGCGTGCTGCGCCCCACATGCACCGCGCGCGCGGTGCCGGTGACCAGGCCCTCGGTGGCCGCGCGCAGATGGTTGGCGTTGATCTCCAGCCCCACGCACATCTGGGTGCTCATCTCCACGCACAGATTGCCGGCGCTGCTGCCCAGGGTTTCGGCCAGCACCACCGAGGCGCCGCCATGCAGCAGGCCATACGGCTGCTTGGTGCGCGCATCCACCGGCATGGTGGCGCGCAGCCAGTCGTCGCCAGCGTCGGTGAACACGATGCCCAGCTGTTCGATCAGGGTGTTGCGGCTGGAGGCGTTGAGGGCGGCGAGATCGACGGGAGCGCGGAAGGTCATGGGCTGGGGATTGGGGATTGGGGATTGGGGATTGGGGATTGGGGATCGGGAATCGGGAATCGGGAATCGGGAATCGCAACAGCATCTGCGAGATTGCGGCTGGTGCAACGCCTGCCGCTGTCTGGTGGATTCAAGGCTACTGCAATCGTCGGTGTCGCTGCTTGCCCCGGATTGGCGGGAGTGGTCGCGCCGGCGGGTGCCAGGGTGGTTTTACCAGCTCCCGGCAGCGCACGCCGCTTGTTGCTGTCGAACGATTGCAGCCCTAGAGCGGCTAAAAACCGCAGCGAGCAGTTGTCACGTGGGTGTGGACCGCGCGCTCAGAGCCGGAGTGTACGGGTGGTAGATGCCGCACCGAGCGCAGGCCGCGCCTGGCTGGCGGCGAGCACAGTAGGTTTTGTCAGCTGCGCTTAGCTGTCGATTACAGAATCGGCACCAGGCCGGCGCCGAATGCGGTCAGCATGCGCACCAGCAACCATTTCGGGCCGACGTTGACCTCGGGGAAGTCACCCACCGCCACATAGCACTTCCGGAACTGCGGGTCCTGCCGCTTGAGCGGGAACGGGCAGTCGGGGCCGGGCTGGAACTCGTAATTGGTCGCGTAGCGCCACGGCCAGAAGTCCAGCACCGGCAACGCTTCGGACACCTTGCCCACGCTGTAGTTCAATCCGCTCAACACCGGCGGTTTTTCGCGCGGGGCCACCGTCCAGGCATTTTCCGGGTTCATGTCGCGCTCGATGCTGGCCGCCAGCGCCTGCGCAAAGCGCGCATCGTCGATCACCACCGCCGCTTCGGTGTTGTAGTTCTCGCTGCGCGGATCGAAGTTGTGCGTGCCGATCACGCCGATGCGGCGATCCACCACCAGCGATTTGGCGTGCAACCCCATGCGCGCACCGGCGCGGGTCACCGGCAGCGGTTTATTGACCGCGCGGGTGCCCAGAAACGACGGCCGGGTTTCGGTACGCAACACGCGGCGATCGACCTCGCTGCCGCCGGGCGCACGGCCGGCGCCACTGCTGCCGCGAATCACGCTGCCGCCAGTACCGCGGGTGTCTGCACCGCGGCTGCCACGCATCGCATTGCCGGCCGCACTGCCGCCGATCAAACGAGTGTCGCGGCTGTCTTCGTTGATGTCGGAGACGGGATTGAGCGGGTCCGGCACCAGATTGGCGTAATCCACCGGCGCGTCCAGCGGAAACGGCTTGAACTCGTACAGATTGAAGCCCAGCTCGCGCATGTTGCGGCGTTTGAACTTGTACGACAGCGCATACACGATGGGGTTGTCGGTGGCTGCCAGGCTGTTGGTCGACACCACGATGCGCGGCGGCTGCGGGCGTTTGCGCAGCGCGCGGAAGATCGCCTGGGCCTCGTCGGACAACACCAGATAAGGCGTTTGCAGCAGCACTTCCTGCTGCGCGCCGGCGATCAGGCCGTCCAGTTCCGGCGCCGTCGATACCGCCTTGGCGGCGTGTTCCCTGCGATGCTTCTGTGGCAGGTCGGCCACATAGAGCACGCGCTGCACCGGCATCGCCGGGGTGACGAAGGCATCGCGCACGAACTGCGGATCGCGCGCTTCCTGGTCCACCCGCGCCACCCGATCCGGGCGCCGGAACTGTGCGGGCGGCATCTGCGGCGCGCCCTGCTCCAGCAGCAGCCGGCCCACATCGTTCAGGCGCTCGGCCGGCACGCTGCGCCGCGCGCGCCAGAACGCATCGAAGTTGGCCGCCATCGCGCGCACTTCCGGGCCGGCCACAATCACGTCGCGGTCGCGGAAGTTGTATTCGCTGTCCCAGTCGTAATAGTCGTCCTGGTAATTGCGCCCGCCGACCACGCCCAGCACATCGTCCACCACCAGCAACTTGTTGTGCATGCGCTGGTTGAAGCGCCGGAAACAGCACACCACGCTGCCGGCGTAATCGAAGTAATTGAGTTTGACCTTGCCGAAGGTGGGGTTGTAGACGCGCAGCTGCAGGTTTTCGTGGGTGCTGGCCAGCGCGCCGAGAATCTGCAGATCGGCGATTGCCGACAGCTGATCGATCAGGATCCGCACCTTGACCCCGCGCTGGGCTGCGTCGGTCAGCGCGTCCAGAATCATGCGCGCGCTGTCGTCCTTGTCGAAGATATAGGTTTGCAGGTCGATGCTGCGGGTGGCGCTGCGGATCAGGTTGAGCCGCGCCACCAGCGATTCTTCGCCGTGGTCGACAATGGTGGCGTAATGCCGCGGCGCGGCCGGTGTTGAGGCAGTGATGGCCTCGCCGCCCAGCGTGCGCAGCGGCGAGGGCTGGGCGCAGTGATTGGCCTGGGTGCAGCTGACCACGGTGCTGCGCGCCGCAGCGGCAACGCCGACAGCACGATGACGTTCGGTTTGCGACAGGCCGGCGCATCCGGTGCCGAGCAACAGGGTTGCCAGCACAAGCAGCCTCAGCAGGAACCTCACGGGCGCCGCGCCTCCAGCAACCGCCCACGCAGAATGAATGTCACCCTGTCGCCCAGGGCCATCTGCCACGCATTCATTCCGTAACGTCCACGCAGGACCGTACCTCGACTGATCACGTCGCAATCATAGCCCGGCCGCGCGCATTCAGCCGGTGCGACATGCAGGGTCTCGATGTGGGTGATTCCGCGGATGGTCAGGTTGCCGGTGATGTCGCCGCCGCCTTTGACCACTTCTTCGGCGTAAGGCAGCGACTCGAATTCCACCACCGGGTAGCGCGCCACGTCGAAAAAATCCTCGCCGCGCATCCAGCTGGTGTAGCGGTCCTTGCCCGGAATCTCCACCTGGGAGGCGTCCAGCCGGAAGCGCACCTGCATGCGCCGGTCCGGCAATTCCACCAGTTCACCGCGAAAACGCGGGAAGAACCCCTCGATCTTCATGCCGAAGCGGGTCTTGATCTCGAACCCGAAGCGCGACTGCACCGGATCGATGACGTGCACTTTCTGCTGCGCAAGGCAGGGGAGCGCGACCCAGAGCGCGAGCCAGGCGAACCAGCGCAGCGACGATGACACGGATCAAGGCCACCAGAAGGCGGTCAGGCGGGCGATCCCTGGCTCGATGCTAGCGTCCAGCGGCAGCGCCAGCAGGGCGATCGAGGCGGTAGGCATACCGCGGTAGTCGCCGGTCTGCCCGCTATGCATCAGCGCAGCCAACCGCTCCAGGCCCGGGTTGTGACCGACCAGCAGCAGGCGCTCGGCCTCGCGATGTTCGTCCACCAGGCTGGCCAGGGTGCCCGGGGTCGCTTCGTAGATGCGTTCGTCCAGGCGTTGTTCGATATAGCCAGTGAGCTCGAGCACTGCCTCCAGGGTCTCGCGGGAACGCCGCGCCGGCGAGCACAGCACCCGGTCGGGGACCAGCCGCTGTTCGCGCAACCAACGCCCGGCAGATTCCGCCTCGGCGATGCCGTGCGGGGACAGCGGGCGGTCGAAGTCGGCCTGGCCGGTATCGGCCGGCTCGGCATGGGCGTGTCGCAACAAGATCAATTCGCGCATAAGAACTTTCCGGTTCTAGGACTTCTTGAGCCACTTCAACAGCGGCTCCCAGTCCTGTTGATGGTCGCGCACCTGCGCCGAGCGGTAATCGAACAAGCTGCGCCCCAGCCCGGCCATGACCACGTAGGCCTGGGTGTCGCGCAATTGGGTCACCAGCGGATAAGGCCAGGTCCCGATCATCTCGGCGGCCTGCTGGGCGGTCTGGGTCCAGGGGCGGGCGCGGTTGAGCACCAGGCCGACCGGGAGCTTGCGCTGATGCACGCGCGGCACCTTGGCCAGCGTGTTGAGAAAGCCCACCACCGCTTCGATGTCCAGGGCCGAGGACAGCACCGGCACCACGATGGCGTCGACGTGGTCCAGAAAGCCGCTCAGGTCGTCGGCCATCGCACCGGCCGGCGCGTCGATGATCAGCTGGTCGGTGCCATCGGGGACTGCCGCCTGCCAGTTGCGGCGCTTGGTGGCGTCGATCGGCAGTACCGCACTGTCGAGGCTGGCGCGTCGCTGCGCCCAGCGTGTGGACGAGCCCTGCGGATCGGCATCTGCCAGCACGGTGCGCTGGCCTTGCAAGGCCGCGTATGCGGCCAGATTGGTGGCGATCGTGGTCTTGCCGACGCCGCCTTTGGAAGCGGCCACCAGGACTGTCTTCATGCACGCCTCGCTTCCGGGAGCAAGCCGGCAGCGTACACCGCGGCAAGGTGAGGGAGTAGTCGAAACGCGTTAAACGCGATGCGTGCGTTCGTCATCGCAGTGCAGCAAACGCGCACGGTTCAGCCGCGCACATTTGCTGCGCACCTTGTGTCTCAGCGAATTGCGGCGACGGGATGCCAGCCCGCCGGTGGCAAGGCGGTAACGCCGCTGCGTTGCAAGGACGCGCGCAATGCGGGGATTTCACCTTGCGTCAAAGTGATCTCAACCTCAGCAGTGGCAGTGGCAGTGGCAACACTGGGCGTGCGGCGATGTTGATGCTGCTGCAACCACCGCAACTCGCGTACCCGCGCGTGCCAATACGCAGCATCGCGGCCGGTGCTCAGCGCTGCCATGCGCTCGGAGCCGATCAACGCCGTTACCAGCATTGCGTCGTCGTTGCCCAGGTTGCCGAGGATGACCATGCACTCATCGCGCAATGCAGGTGCGGCGATGGGCGGGGTGCATCGGCGCGTGACCTCAACCAGCGACGGAAGTGCGTGCGCCGCCCAGGCGCCCATCACGTAGCCCATCGCCATCTCCGCACCAGTGGACGGCAGACCTTGTGCCTGCAATTGCGCGCGCAGCTGCGACGATTGCAGGTGTGGCCATTGCATCCCGGCATAGGCCGCGTGCAAGGCCTGCCCCAGCGCAACCGCGCCGCTGTCGAAATGGTCCGCGCGTGCGGCGGCCTGCCAGGCGGATTCGGCGGCGAGCCGATCGCCGCGTCGCTGCGCGGCGCTGAAGGCCCGCAACGGCGCATCGGCGTTGCCGGCATCGGCCTGTTCCAGAAAAACCACTGCGCCGGCCGGGTCGCAACGCAGCTCCGCCGGGCAGTCGTTGGCCTCTACACGCGCGACCAGCAGATCGCGGGGCCGTGCATCCAGCGCGCCTTGCAGCACTGCCCGCTGGGCTGGCGCATCGCCGGTGGCGGCGGCCTGCGTATCAGTCTGCGCGTCATCGCTGAGCCGCAGCAGGCCTGCAACATAACGCTGACGCGGCTGTTCGCTGGCGGCCAGGGTCTGCAGCCGCGCCTGCATGGCCTGGCCAACTTGCTGTGCCCACTGCTGCACCTCGGGTGCATTGGCGGGATCGGGTGTGGCAGGCGCTGTTGCCGCAGAGGCCGACAGGCTGGTGCCAAGGCACAGCAGCGCAACTGCGATCTGACGATATCCCTGCATGTGCTTGTCTTCCGTGTGAGCGCGGCACCATGCCGCAGGCCAGCATTTCATGCCGCTGCGGGCGTATCAAGCCACCAGGCGCGCCAGCAACCAGGACCAGGCGGGCAAGGTCAGCAGCGAGAGCAGGATGCTGTAGCCGACCATGGCGGCCGCCAGCCTGGGGGCCAGCCGATGCGAGATCGCCAGCGCGGCGGCGGTGATCATGGTGGGCATGGCCGATTCGAGCACGGTGGTCTGCAGCATCAGCCCGCGCAGGCCGAGCGCCCAGGACAGCGGCAGCGCCAGGATCGGCATCACCGCCAGCTTGAAGATCAGCCCCACCGCCAGCGGCTTGAGTTCGTCGGCGGGCAGACGCAACTGCAGCGAAAAGCCCACCGCCAGCATCACCAGCGGCAACATCGCATCGGCCAGGCTCTTGAGGCCTGCGCCGATCCAGGCCGGCGGCTGCGCGGGCATCAACGTCAGCGCAAACAGCAGCGCCCACAGCGGCGGGAACTTGAGGACACGGGTCAGTATGATTTTTGCGGTGGGCGGCGTATCGCCGCTGTAGCGCGCCAGCACGTACAGGCCGAAGGTGGACAACAGCACGAAGGTGCCGAACTGGTCGTACACCACCGCGTACGGCAGGGCCTGGTCGCCCAGCAGCGCGCGCACCATCGGAAACCCGATGAAGCTGGAGTTGGTGAACACCACGCACATCAGCAGCGCGGCGTACTCGGCACGGCCGAAGCGCAACACGTGGCTGCAGCCCCACAGCAGCGGCACGATGATGGCGGTCAGCAGCCATGGCGTGGCGATCACCCCGCCCAGCGAGGCGTCCAGATGCAGGCGCGGCACGTAGGTCAGCACCGAGGCAGGCAGGCAGATGTACAACACGATGCGATTGAGCACATCGGCGCTGTTGTCGGGCAGCACCTTGAGCCGCGCGAATACCAGGCCAAGCCCCAGCATCGCCAGGATCAACGCAAATGCATCCACCGCCATGGCTGATCGTGTCTGTTGGAGAGCGATGCACAGGATCGCACAGCGCCGGGCCCAGGCATTGGAGGAAGGCTGGCTTGGCGTCGCGCTCGCGCGAAGAACGCGTCGGCCCGATGGCCAAGCACTTTACGGCGCAACAGATCGAGCCGGAACAAGCGGTCGCGCGCTCCATTGGATCCCTGCACGAAGAGGGCGCGCCATCGGTGCGCAGCGAGACTTCCCTCGTTTGCCTATTCCGAAGCCAGTCTGTGGAGGGCGCGGTGCCCTCGCCGCTCGCAGGACACGCCGTGACCCCGTCCCTGGGGGCTCGATGGCGGTATCCATGCCGCCAACGGTCCTGCAATCGGCGAGGACACCGCAGCAGACAGGTTGCCGGCTGCGTGATTGAACCCTGTGCGCAACGACCATCGCGACTGTCCTTGCTCGCTCACCTTCGCGGGACCTGACGCGCCGTGAATGCCGTGCAAGAGCTGGTATGGACGTCCTTGCAGCGTGTCCCGCGATGGTCGGCGGGCAGGACCCTGCAGCAAACCTGCAGACCACTGCACGGCATGCGCTGCAGGCAATCCCTGCAGCGCGGCGTACCGCTTACGGAAACGCTGGCGGGTTGGCCTGCCATGCCGCAAAGACCTCGGCCAGGCTGGTGCGCTCAGCCTCGCGCCAATCCGGCAGCAGGCTGGCGTAATTGGCAGTGCTGCCCCAACGATCGGGCCAGGTGCGCACCGCGGCGGCATACCACTCGGTAGCCTCCTGCTTGCGACCTGCCCGCCACAACGTCAAGGCGGCGGTGGTGGGCAACCATTCCGGCGTGGCCGGGCGACCATTGGCCAGGTTGGCCCACTGCTGCAACGCCTTGTCGGGCTTGTCGGCGCGCAGCAGGTCCCAGCCGTAGTTCCAGCTGATGGCCCGATATTGCTGGCTGCCATTGGAGACCAGTGCCAATGCGCCCTGGTACAGCTCATCGCCCAGTTGCGTGCGTCCGCCGGCATACGCAAGCGATGCCAGCTGGGCGCGCGGTTCGGCAGCGCGTGCGTCACGCTGCACCATCGCGGCCAGACGGTCGACCACGGCATCGCCCTGCCCCGGCACAGCGACCACCGCCTTGGTGGTGCTGCGGTCTTCGTCGAAATAGAACTCCTTGGGCTTGGGCAGGCTCTGCGCCTGCGCCAGCGACCACACGCCTCCGAGCAGGACCAAGGCGGCCCATGCGTATTTCCTTTTCACTGTATTTTCCCCTGAAACAGCAAACGACCCTTCCCGTCCCCATCCTACCCGCAGCGCGACGGCTGCGCATCCGCATGCGAACGGGCGCGTGAAGGCTGACTGTTACACTTTGCACCGCCGTTTTGGAATCCGTCGGGCGCGTCATTGGTTTCAAATGACACGCACCGGGTCCCAGCCACCCTTTCCGGGCACGCCATGACCAGTACCGCTGCACTCTCTTCTCCCGACTCTGCCAACACGCCGGAGCTCGGCCGGGTGGATGCGGACTACACACTGGACCACAAATACACGCGCACCGATGGGCGCATCTATCTGTCCGGCGTGCAGGCCCTGGTGCGGCTGCCGTTGCTGCAACGCCTGCGCGACGACGCGGCCGGCCTGGACACCGCCGGCTTCATCAGCGGCTACCGCGGCAGCCCCTTGGGCGGGCTGGATCTGGAACTGTGGCGCGCGCGCAAGCATCTTGATGCCGCCAGGGTGACCTTCACCCCGGGCCTCAACGAGGACCTGGCCGCCACCATGGTGTGGGGCACCCAGCAGACCAACCTGTTCCCCGGCGCCAAGGTGCAGGGCGTATACGGCATGTGGTACGGCAAGGGCCCGGGCGTGGACCGCAGCGGCGACGTGTTCAAACACGCCAATGCCGCCGGCACCTCACCGTTTGGCGGCGTGCTGGCGCTGGCCGCCGACGACCATGCCTGCCGCAGCTCGACGCTGCCGCATGGGTCGGAAGACGAATTCGTCAGCGCGATGATGCCCATCCTCAACCCGGCCGGGGTGCAGGACATCCTGGACATGGGCCTGCTGGGCTGGGCGATGAGCCGCTACACCGGGCGCTGGATCGGCTTCAAGACCATCGCCGAGACCGTGGAATCGTCCGCGTCGGTGCAGGTGGACCCGTTCGCGCGCAGCATCGTGCTGCCGGAGGATTTCGCGCTGCCGCCGGGCGGTTTGAGCATCCGTTGGCCGGACCCGCCGGTGGATCAGGAAATGCGCCTGCATCGCTATGCGGTGGCGGCGGCGCAGGCATTCGCACGGGCAAACCAGATCGACCGGATCGTGCTGGATTCGCCGCGCGCGCGGCTGGGCATCGTCACCACCGGCAAGAGCTATCTGGACGTATTGCAGGCCCTGGAGTACCTGGGCCTGGATGCGCAGGCCTGCGCGCAGATCGGTATCCGCGTGTACAAGGTCGGCATGACCTGGCCGCTGGAACCGGTGGGCATCAGCGCGTTCGCGCAGGGGCTCGACGACATTGTGGTGGTGGAAGAAAAGAAGGCCTTCATCGAGCGCCAGATGAAGGAACTGTTCTATAACTGGCCGGCCAACGCCGGCGCGCGGCCGAGCATCGTCGGCAAGTACGACGAACACGGCGCATGGATTTTGCCGTCGACCGGCGAGCTGACCCCGGCCACGATCGCCGCGGTGATCGGCAAGCGCATCCAGCGCTTTTTCACTGCCGATTCGATCGAGCAGCGGTTGCGCTGGATGGAGACCAAGGAAGCGGAAATGGCCTTGCCGCGCGCGCAGTTCCCGCGCGTGCCGCATTACTGCTCGGGCTGCCCGCACAACACCTCCACGGTGGTGCCGGAAGGCTCGCGCGCGCTGGGCGGCATCGGGTGCCATTACATGGTGACCTGGATGAACCGCTCCACCGACACCTTCACCCACATGGGCGGCGAAGGCGTGACGTGGTCGGGGCAGGCGCCGTTTACCGACACCCCGCACGTGTTCCAGAACCTGGGCGATGGCACGTATTTCCACAGCGGCTCGTTGGCGATTCGCCAATCGGTCGCCACCGGCGTCAACATCACCTACAAGATTCTCTACAACGATGCGGTGGCCATGACCGGCGGCCAGCCGGTGGACGGCACGCTCACCGTGCCGGACATCGCCCATCAGCTACGCGCCGAAGGTATCCACGAGATTGCGATCGTCAGCGACGACATCGGCAAGTGGACGCGGCGGCGCGATCTGTTTCCCGCCGATGTGGCATTTCATGATCGTGGCGAGCTGGATGCAGTGCAACAGCACCTGCGCACGGTCAAGGGGGTGTCGATCCTGATCTTCGATCAGACTTGCGCCACCGAAAAGCGTCGGCGCCGCAAACGCGGCAAGCTGGTCGACCCGCCCAAGCGCGTCATGATCAATTCGCTGGTCTGCGAAGGCTGCGGCGATTGCGGCGAGAAAAGTTTTTGCGTGTCGGTGCTGCCGAAGGAAACCGAATTCGGGCGCAAGCGGCAGATCGATCAATCCAATTGCAACAAGGATTATTCCTGCGTCTCCGGGTTCTGCCCGAGCTTTGTCACCGTGCATGGCGGTGCGCCGCGCAAGGGCAAACAACGCGATGCCAGCGCATTGCTGGATAACCTGCCCGCACCGCCGCAGCGCACCACGTTGGAGCAGCCCTGGAACATCCTGATCACCGGCGTCGGCGGCACTGGCGTGGTGACCATCGGTGCGCTGCTGGGCATGGCCGGGCACCTTGAAGGCAAGGGCGCCACGGTGCTGGACCAGACCGGCCTGGCGCAAAAAGGTGGCGCGGTCACCACGCATATCCGCATCGCGCGCACGCCCGGCGATATCCATGCGGTGCGCATTGCCGCCGGCGAAGCCGACCTGGTGGTGGGCTGCGACATGGTGGTGGTCAACGATTATTGGGCGCTGTCCAAGGTACGCGATGGCCGCACCCAGGTGGTGCTCAACACCTATGAGGCGATGCCGGGCAGCTTCACCACGCAGCCGGATCTGCAGTTCCCGGCTGACGAGATCATTGCCGGCGTGCGTACCGCGCTTGGCGGACAGGAGCCGTTATTGCTGGATGCCACGCAACTGGCCACTGCATTGCTGGGCGATGCGATCGCCAGCAATCTGTTCGTGCTGGGTTATGCCTGGCAGCACGGACTGGTGCCGTTGTCGCATGCGGCATTGATGCGCGCGATCGAACTCAATGGCGCAGCGGTGGCGATGAATCAGCAGGCCTTCGCCTGGGGCCGGCTGGCGGCGGTGGATCTGCCGGCGGTGCAACGCGCTGCAGGTCTGGCCAACGCTGACGCGTCTGCACATCGACACGGTGACACACCCGCCGCACGTGCGCCCGGTAGCTGGGAAGACCACACTCTCAGCGGACAAAACGCACCGCGTGCGTTGGCGCAAACCGATGGCAGCACACTGCATGGCGATGTGGATGCACCGGTGCATCCACTCGACGATGAGCAGCTGGCGCAGTCGCTGGACGAAGCGATTACCCGCCGCATCGCGTTTCTCACCGACTACCAGGACGCTGCCTACGCGCAGCGCTATCGCGCGCTGGTGGAACGCGTGCGTGGACACGAGGCCCAACGCGTCCCCGGCAGCACGGCGTTGATCGAAGCGGTGGCGCGCTACGCCTTCAAGCTGATGGCCTACAAGGACGAATATGAAGTTGCGCGGTTATACACGCGTGGCGATTTCCAGCGCCGGCTGCAGCAGCAGTTCGAAGGCGACTACACGGTCCGCTTCCACCTGGCACCACCGCTGCTGGCCAAGAAGGATGCACACGGCCATGCGATCAAGCGCGAATACGGGCCGTGGATGTTCAGCGCTTTCAAGCTGCTGGCACGGCTGAAATTCCTGCGCGGCGGCAAGCTCGATGTGTTCGGCTACACCGCAGAGCGCCGCAGCGAGCGGCAGCTGATTGTCGATTATCTCGCCACCGTGGACGGGCTGCTGGAGCGTCTGGATGCCGACAACGTGGGCCTGGCCGCGCAGATCGCCAGCATCCCCGAACACATCCGCGGCTATGGGCACGTCAAGGAGGCGCATCTGCGTGAGGCCAAGGCGCGCGAAGCGACCTTGCTGGCGCAGTGGCGCAATCCCAAGGTGCTGCATGTGGTGCAGGCCGCCTGATGTCGCCGAACGATGACATTTTTTTCATGTCATCGCTCGACGACATTTTATTGGAGACATTGGGTGGTTCGGCGCGATTGGCCTTTCGAATGTAAGCGATCGGCGACATTGCGCCAATGTCGCCGATCGCTTACATTGCAGCCATGGATACTGTCCGCACACCTTCCGATATCGGTAACATCATCCGCGCCAGGCGCAAGCGCCTGGGCTGGGATCAGGCTCGCCTGGCCAACGACATCGGTGTGAGCCGGCAATGGGTCGTCGATATCGAGAAAGGCAAGCCGCGTGCGGAACTGCAATTGATCCTGAGAGCGCTGCAGGCGTTGGGACTGGAGTTGATGCTGGGCCCAGGCGTTGCTCAGGTTCCGCAGGCGAGCGTGCCCGATCGCGGCACCGTGACGCCGATCAATCTCGATGCGATCGTTGAACATAACCGGTCCAATCCGCCATTGGGAACCAACGTTCTCAATGCGTTCAACAACACTATCCAGACTCAATTCTCGTCGCTCGATAGGCTGAAAAACGCTGGCTTGCACAGACCATTTCCGGCATTGGATGCTCTAAAACAGTCTCCGGCGCAGGCAGCATTAGCTGCAGCACTGAATAAATATCCCTCGCTGATCGATGCACCGAATGAAAAACATGGAGTGAATGAAGTCTTGCAGAACCAGGTCTCCGCACGTGATCGTTCGAAGGTTGGCAAGGCAGCGAAAATTTCCAACGTCATATCGGCATCTTCTAAAAAGAAGGGCGATCCGTGAGACTGCTCGCACTGATCGAACACCAGGTGATCGGTCATCTTGCGTCCGACCCGCATGGGCTTCCACGATTTACCTACACGCCGGACTGGCAGCATTCGAATAGTGCGATACCGCTGTCGTTGAATCTTCCGCTTAGCAAGGAGGATCACCGCACAGAGGCGGTCGACGCAGTGCTGTGGGGCCTGCTGCCAGACAACGAAGCCACACTGCAACGCTGGGCCTCCAGGTTCCAGGTCTCTCCGCGCAACCCGCTCGCCCTGTTGTCGCACGTCGGCGAGGATTGCGCTGGTGCAGTGCAGTTCGTCACCGAAGCCCGACTTGAGGATGTGCTGTCCGGCGCCAGCGACGCCATCGAACCGCTCACCGATGGCGAACTGGAAGCACGCTTGCGCAGGCTGCGCCAGGATGTGGGTGCAGCACGCCAGGTCGATGACGTCGGTCAATTCAGCCTGGCCGGCGCGCAGGCCAAGATCGCGTTGCTGCACGACGGGCAGCAGTGGGCCATCCCGGCCGGACGCATCCCGACCACGCATATCCTCAAACCACCGAGCGGGGAATACGACGGGTTCGTCGAGAACGAGCTGTTCTGCCTGCGCCTGGCGCGCAGCATCGGCCTGCCGACCGCATCCGCCCAGGCGATGCGCTTCGGCGATGAAACCGCCATTTGCGTCGAACGTTACGACCGCATCGGCAGCGACGGCAGGCTGCTGCGCATACACCAGGAAGACGTCTGCCAAGCGCTGGGGGTGATGCCGCAGATCAAATACCAGAACCAGGGTGGCCCGGGACCGGCTGCGTTGTCGCAGCTGTTGTGGACGCACTCCTCACGGGCGCGGCAGGACGTCGAAACCCTGTTCCAGGCGTTGGTCTTCAATCACCTGATCGGCGGCACCGATGCGCACGCAAAGAACTATTCGCTGCTGCTCGGCCAACACCGGCAGGTACGGCTGGCACCGTTGTACGACATCTCCAGCGCCCTGCCGCATCCGCAACTGCAACAGCGCAAAATCAAGATGGCAATGAAAGTCGGCAGCCACTATCGCTGGTGGGACATTGGTCCAGGCGACTGGCGGCAATTGGCCGAAACGCTGCGCCTGGACGCCATGACCTGCCTCGCCTGGATGGAGATGGCCGCAAGCGACCTGCCCGATCAGGCGCGTGATCTTGCCGTCGTGCTTCGACAGGAAGGCCTCGCGCATCCGGTCCTGGATGCGCTGGTGGATGCCATCGCCGCGTCGTGCCAACGCATGCGCACCCTGTTGCAATCGAACTGATCGTTGGTTGGAACCGTATCGCCAGGCCGCACTCGGCCATGGTGTCCATCCGGTTCGCTTACACCGGGCGCAGCAAGCGCAGCCCGAACCAATCCTTCGCATCGTTCCAGCCGTGCGTGACCTTGAGCCCGGCGGCGGCGGCCAGTTCGGCAAAACGCGCATCGGTGTATTTGTAGCTATATTCGACCTGCATGGCTTCGTCTTCGGCAAAGGCGAATTCCTTTCCGCCCACGTGCACGCGTTGGTCGCGCTGACTGATCAAAAAGGTTTCGATGCGGCCGCGTTCGCGCGCATACACCGCGTGGTGACGGAAGCCGTCCAGATCGAAATCGCTGCCGATCTCGCGATTGAGCCGCGCCAACAGGTTCAAGGTGAACTCGGCAGTGACGCCGGCCACATCGTTGTAGGCGGCTTCGATCAGGCCGGCGTCCTTGTCCAGATCGATACCGATCAACGCGCAGCCATCGCTGCCCATGGTCTGGCGCATCGCATCCATCAAGGCGATGGCGGCGGTGTCGGTGAAGTTGCCTAGCGTGGAACCGGGGAAAAACACCACGTGGCGACGCGAAGGACGCTGCCCATCGGGCAGGCGCAACGGCTTGGTGAAGTCGGTACAGACCGGTAGCATCTGGATCTGCGGAAATTGCTGGGTCAACCGCGCTGTGCTTTCCAGCAATGCGGTGCGCGAAATTTCCAGCGGCGTGTACGCCACCACATCGCGTAGGCCTTGCAGCAGCAGCTCGGTCTTGCGGCCACTGCCGCTGCCGTACTCGACCACATGCACGTCGGGGCCAATCGCCTGCGCGATCGAGGACATGCTGGCTTCCAGCAACGTCAATTCTGTGCCGGTGAGGTAGTACTCCGGCTGCCGGGTGATGGCTTCGAACAGCTGCGAGCCACGGGCATCGTAGAAGTATTTGGACGGCAGGGTCTTGGGTGTTTGCGACAGGCCGGCCAGTGCATCGGCGGTGATGTCGTCCGGCTGCGGACGCAGATCGGTCAGCGCGGCATGGGCGCGTTGCATGGCATGGGCGGCGGCGTTCAAGGCAGATCCTTGGCAAGGCGCACGCCGGCAAACTGCCAACGCGCATCGGAGGGGAAAAAGTTGCGGTAACTGGCGCGGATGTGACTAGCCGGCGTGGCGCAGCTGCCACCGCGCAGCACCCATTGCGCATTCATGAATTTGCCGTTGTATTCGCCCAACGAACCGGGCCACGGCGCAAAACCGGGATACGGCAGATAGGCGCTGCCGGTCCATTCCCAGACATCGCCAAATAGCTGCTGCATGCCGGTATCCACGGCCTGCGCGGCGCGCGGATGCAGTGCGTCGGTATCGACAAAATTGCCCTGCACCGGCACCCCGGCGGCCGCCTGTTCCCACTCGGCTTCGGTGGGCAGACGCGCACCAGCCCAGCGGGCGAACGCATCGGCTTCGAACAGGCTCAGGTGACAGACCGGCGCGTGCGCATCGCGCGAGCGCCAGCCATCCAGGGTGAATTCGCGTCCATCTGCATCCCAGTACAGCGGATGCTGCCAACCCTGCGCCTGCACCATCGTCCAGCCATCGCTCAGCCAGGCACCGGCGCTGCGGTAACCGCCGGCGTCGATGAACTCCTGGAACTCGGCATTGGTGACGACACGGTTGGCCAAGGCATGCGCCCCGATCAGCACGCGGTGACGCGGCGACTCGTTGTCGTAGGCAAACGTGTCGCACTGCGGCCATGCGGCTGCACCGATCTGCGCAATCTGTTCATCGCGCGCATGCCACCGCAGTGCACTCGGCAATGCAGCTTCGGGGGCGGGCGCATCACGGTAGGCCGGCTGCAGCGGATTACTCCACAGCGCGTGCTTGATGTCGGTCAGCAACAACTCCTGGTGCTGCTGCTCGTGCTGGATGCCCAGTTGCACGATGGTGCAGGCCTGCGCGTCGAGCGCGCCATCGTGCAGGCGCTGCTGCATATGGGTGTCGACGGCCGCGCGATAGTCGCGCACCTGCTGCAGCGATGGCCGGGACAACACCCCGCGACGTGTGCGCGCATGCATCGGGCCCACACTTTGATAGTAACTATTGAACAAGAAGTCCCACGCCGGGTCGAAGACGCGGTACGCAGGGTCGGCCTGCAACACGAAGCGTTCGAAAAACCAGGTGGTGTGCGCCAGATGCCATTTGCTGGGGCTGGCATCGGGCATGCTCTGCACCATCGCGTCTTCCGCGCTCAGGGGTGCGGCAAGGCGGTCGCTCAACGCGCGGGTCTGCGCGTAGCGTTGCAGCAGCGTCAGCTGCTGTTGCTGGCGGTCGACCGCCAGGGGGGAGAGTGCAGACATCCCCATATGCTTGGGGAGCGTCCGTGAACGCGCCGTGTCGGCGGCATGGCAGCCAGCGGTAAGCTGTTGGCATGCCATCGTCTTCGCTGCCCAGTTCGCTCCCCACCCCTGTCGCCTGGGAACACCGGCACCGCGCATTTGCGCTACCCGATGAGGTCATCTATCTGGACGCTGCTTCGCGCGGGCCGTTGCTGACTGCGGTGCAGGCCGTGGCGCATCAGGCGGTCGATGCGATGGCCACGCCGTGGCAGTTGCCGTTCGATGCATGGCTGCACGACATTGAGCAGCTGCGCCGCTTGGCCGCGGGTCTGTTCGACAACGATGTCGATGCGGTGGCGTTGCTGCCGTCGGCCGCGCATGGGCTGGCCACGGCTGCACGCAATCTGCCACTGCATGGCGGCGATGCGGTGCTGCTGCTGGACGGGCAATTCCCGTCCAACCTGCTGATCTGGCAACGGCGCTGCACCGAGGTCGGTGCACACCTTGTGGCGGTGCCGACCACTGCCGGCACGGTGCTGACCGATGCGGTGCTGGAGGCGGTTGAACACACGCCTGCGCTGCGCATCGTCAGCCTGCCGCATGCGTACTGGCTGGACGGGCGGCAGCTGGACCTGGACCGGATCAGCGCGGCGGTGCATGCGCGCGGTGCGGCGCTGGTGCTGGATCTGAGCCAGAGCCTGGGCGTCATGCCGACCGACCTGCCGCGCTGGAAGCCGGAGTTCGTGGTCAGTGTCGGCCATAAATGGTTGCTGGGGCCGATGGGCCTGGCCTGGCTATGGGTGGCGCCGCAGTGGCGCACGCGGGGCGTGCCGATCGAAGAACACTGGATCGGCCGGGATGCCGGCAGCAGCTGGGAGTTTCCGGTGGCGCAGGCGCCGCAGTATCGCGCAGGTGCACGGCGGTTCGATGCCGGCGGCGTTGCCGACCCGTTGCGGATTGCGATGGCAACGGCCGCCCTGCAGCAGGTGACGGCCTGGCAACCCGCGCGTATCGCTGCGGCGCTCGGCGCACTGACCGCGCAGTGGGATACGGCGTTATCCGCGCGCGGGCTCGGCAGCTGGTGCACCCCCGGCCATGCGCCGCATCTGACCGCGCTGCAGCCGCCGGCCACCCAATTGGATGCGGTGGCAAAGACGCTCGGCGAGCAGGGGGCGATCTGCACGCGGCGGCATGGACGTTTACGTATCGCACCGCACCTGAGTGTCGCCGACGATGCCCTCCTACGCTTGATTGCTGCGCTGCCGGGCGAATGACGCGGTACCCCAGCGCATGTAGGAGCGGACCTGGCCGCGACGGGGCGTGATCCGAGTAAGGCGGTGTCGCGGCCGGGTCCGCACCTACGAGTTCATGGAGGATTATTTGTCCGCTGCTCAATCGCGCCGACTGAGCCGCAGGCCGCGTGGGGTTGCCCAACGCTCCAGCCCTTCGAATGCCGCCTGTACCAGCAGGGCGAGGACGGCGGCAGGGATCGCGCCTTCCAGAATCAAGCCGATATCGTCCAGACGGATGCCGGTGAGAATTGGCTGGCCATACCCACCGGCGCCGATCAGCGCACCCAAGGTGGCGGTGCCCACGTTGATGACCGCAGCGGTCTGGATACCGGCCACGATGGTGCGGCGGGCCAGCGGCAATTCCACGCGCCACAATCGCGTCCAGGCCGGCAACCCGATCGCTTCGGCGGTCTGGCGTAACTCGCGCGGAATCGACGTGAGCCCGGCATGGGTATTGCGCACGATCGGCAGCAGGCTATACAGGAACAACGCGGCAATTGCCGGCTTTGCGCCGATGCCGAACAGCGGAATCATGAAGACGAACACAGCCAACGAGGGCAGCGTCTGCAACACACCGGTCAACGACAACACCACCTGGCCCAGCCGCGGCCGCCGCGCTGCGAGCACCCCCAAGGGCAGCGCGATCAGCAACGCGAAGCCCAGCGAGATGCCGACCAGCGCCAGATGCTCGCGGGTGTGACGCAGCAACCGGCCGATGCGCGAGTCCGCCTGCGCCGTGGCCGCAACGCCCAGCCATTGCGCGGCCACCGCCGCCTCGGACTGCCGCTCCAATTTCACCTGCGCATTGAGCCGCTGCATGGTGGCTTCGTCGATCCGTCCCTGCAGACCTTGCAAAGCCTTGAGCATTGCCGGTGCGCGCTGCGCCAGATCCTTGCGATACAGAAATACCGCCTGGTACTCCGGGAAGTACTGGCGGTCGTCGCGCAGCACCTGCAGCTGGTAATACGGAATCTCCGCATCGGTGCTGTATAGATCGGTGACCTCGATCGCCCCGCTTTGCAGCGCGCGATAGGCCAGATCGTGATCCAGCCCGGTGGCGGTTTGCGGCAAGCCGTAGGCCGCACGCACGCCGGGCCAGCCGTCGGCGCGCTGCATGAATTCATTGCTCAAACCGATCTTCAGTGCCGGGTGGCGGGCCAGATCCGAGAGCGATGCGATGCCCAGCGCCTGCGCACGCGCACGACGCATGCCAAACGCATAGGTGTCCTGAAACCCCAGCGACTCGGTCATCGCCAGACCGCGTGCGTCCAGCGCGGCGCGTAGCTCGGCATGGCTGGCCTTGGGCAACTGCAGCAGTTCCTGTGCCAGGGTGCCGGTGTATTCGGCATAGGCATCGATCTGGCCGGTTTCCAGCGCGCGCCACAGGATGCGCGTGCCGCCGAGCTGGGCGCGGTGTTGTACGTCCACACCATCGCGCCGACCGGCCGCAGTGGCGATTTCGCCCAGGATCACTGCCTCGGTGAAGTTCTTCGAGCCGACCGTCACCGGCGCGGCCTGCGCGCCAAGGTTGCAGATCAGCAGCAGCATTGCCGCAAACATGCGCGCCATCATGCGGTGTCGCCGATGCTGCGTTGTGCGGTGAGAAATCGCTGCACGAACGCGTCGGCCGGCTGCTCAAGCAGCTCGCGTGCACTGCCCTGCTGCACCACGCGGCCAGCGCGCATCAGCACCAGGGTGTCGGCCAGATACGCCGCTTCGGCGACATCGTGGGTGACCAGCACCACGGTCTTGCCGAGCTGCGCAAACAGCGCGCGCATCTGCGCCTGCAGGTCGTAACGCACGATCGGGTCGAGCGCGCCCAGCGGTTCGTCCAGCAGCAGCGCGGGCGGGTCCAGCATCAAGGCGCGGATCAAGCCCACGCGTTGGCGCTGCCCACCGGAGAGTTCGGCCGGATAGCGCGCCAGCAACTGCGGCGGCAATTGGCACAACGTGCACAGGCTATCCAAGCGCGCATCGATGCGTTGTCGCGTCCAGCCCAGGGTCTGCGCCAGCAGCACCACATTGCTGCGCGCGTCCAGGTGGGGAAACAGCCCACCTTCCTGGATGACGTAGCCAATGCGTTGGCGTTGCGCCTGCAGGCTGGCGCGTTGCAGCGGCATGCCGTCGAAGGCGACCGTGCCGCTGTCAGGCCATTCCAGCCCCACCAGCATGCGCAACACGGTGGACTTGCCGGCGCCGCTGGGGCCGATCAACGCCGTCGTAACGCCGCTGGCAAAGCCCAGCGTGACCGTGTCGAGTGCAATGGCCTGGCCGTAGCGGCGGCTGACCTGGTCGAGAGTGAACATGCGCGCGAGCTTGCCGAACGCGACGTCAGACACGCGCGAAGGTGCGCATCAGCGCGGCGGCGCCAGCAGTTCGCGCGCGCTCAGAGTGCCATCGCCGTTAGCGTCCTGGCGTGCGAAGCGCTCGATCAAGCTGGCGCGATGCGCAGCGCGGGTGATCGGCTTGCCGCGCCGGCCCGGCAGTTCGTCGCCTTGCAGCACACCGTCGTGATCGACATCGCGCTGATCGAAGGCGTAGCTCATCCAGGCAAGATATTCATCGCGGCTGACACGGCCATCGCCATCGGTGTCCATGCGTTTGAGATAGTCCTGGCTGTCCTGCACCTGTGCGTGCGCCGCAGACGCGCACGCACAGACGATGCAGACCATCAGCAACGCGCGCGTCACCGAACGTTTCCAGCCGCGTGCGCCCACCGCAGCACGCGTGCCGCTACGCTTACGCGCCACTCAGCGCATAACCCTTGAGCCGCGCCGCGTATGCCTGCAGCGCGGCGTTGCCACTGGCTTCGGCCTCATGGCACCACTGCTGCAACTGCTTGAGACGCTCGGACGCATCATGGCTACGCGCTTCCAGCACCGCGGTCAGGCGCGCGCGGTACTCGACCAACGTGCGCATGCGCGGACGCTGCGCCACCCAGGCCTGCAACTGCGCGCGCGCATCCGGCTTGAGCCAGCGCCCGTCATCGACCAGGCCCTTGCGCAAACGCCGCGGCAACAACTCGCGCAGCTTGGCGCCGGTGGCGGCGGCTTCCTCGCGCAAGGCCGGCTTGAGCACGTTGCGCTGGTAATCGGTCATGGCCTGGAAGCGATGCGACAACAGCGCTTTCAGCGTATCGGCATCGGGCACGGCGATATTGGGGCGGATATCCAGCGACGGGGCAACACGCAGCACCTTGGCCAGCCCCATGGCCTGCAACCCACGAATCGCGATCCAGCCGATATCCAGTTCCCAACGCCGCATCGAAAACCGTGCCGAACTCGGAAACGCGTGATGGTTGTTGTGCAGTTCTTCGCCACCGATCCACAGCGCCCACGGGGTGAGGTTGGTGGAGGTGTCGGCGGATTCGAAATTGCGATACCCCCACCAATGGCCCAGGCCATTGACCACACCCGCCGCCCAGAACGGAATCCACGCCATCTGGATCGCCCATAGCGCAATGCCGGGCAAGCCAAACAACACGCCGTTGAGCACCAGCAGCGCGATCGGGCCAGCATTGGCGTGCGGGGTGTACAGATGCCGCTCGATCCAGTCGCTGGGCGCGCCCTTGCCGTACTGCTCGATGTCGGCGCGTTGCGTGCGCGCCTCGCGGTACAGCTCCACGCCGCGCCAGAACACCTGCTTGATGCCCTTGATCTGCGGGCTGTGCGGGTCGTCCTCGGTTTCGACCTTGGCGTGGTGCTTGCGATGGATGGCTACCCATTCGCGGGTAATCATCGAGGTGGTGAGCCAGGTCCAGAAGCGGAAGAAGTGCGCCACCACCGGATGGAAATCCACGCCGCGGTGCGCCTGGCTGCGATGCAGGTACAAGGTCACCGCAAAGATGGTGAGCTGGGTGAACACCAGCAGTACTGCCAGCATGCCCCACACACCCAGCCCGGCCATGCCGGCGGTCAGGAAGTCGATGATCGGATCGGACAGCATCGGCAGTTCCACGGCAGCGGTTTCTCGTTGGTCGATGCAGACATGATGGGGGCGATCGCGGCAAACTTCACCCTTCGGATGCGTAGGGTGATGCCTGCTTTTCTAAAGCGGTTCACTCCTGCTCTTCTCCCGCTGCCTGATGTCTTGCGTATGACTGTTTCCACCGATGTTGCCGATACCTTTGCCGATGCGCCTGCGCTGATCGAACTCGACCAGGCAAGTGTGATGCGCGGCCAGGTCCGTGTGTTGCACGCGTTGCGTTTGCGCATTGCGCTTGGCCAGCACACCGCCATCCTCGGCCCCAACGGCTGCGGCAAATCCTCGTTCATCAAGCTCATCACGCGCGAGCTGTATCCGTTGGCGCGTGGCGATGGCCAGCCCGCGGTGAAGGTGCTGGGACAGGCGCGCTGGCAGGTGGAGCGATTGCGCTCGCAGCTGGGGATCGTCAGCGGCGATCTGAGCGTCAACCTGGCCGACATGCCGGGGCTGGATGTGGAAAGCGCGGTGCTGTCCGGCTTCTTCGCCAGCTACGTGGTGCCGCCGCATCACGAGGTCAGCGACGACATGCGCGCGCGGGCACGTGAGGCCTTGGCGCTGGCGCGCGCCTTGCCGTTGCTGGATCGACCGTTTGCCGAGTTGTCGGCCGGCGAGACCCGCCGCGTGCTGATCGCACGCGCCCTGGTCAACCGCCCGCAGGCGCTGTTGCTGGACGAGCCGTCCACCGGCCTGGACCTGGTGGCGCGCCAGCACCTGCTCGACACCTTGCGCGACCTTGCACGGCAAGGCATCACGCTGGTGCTTGTGACCCATCACATCGAAGAGATCGTGCCGGAAATTGCGCGGGTGATTCTGCTGCGCGCCGGCACGGTGATCGCCGATGGTCCGCGCGATGCGCTGCTGACCGATGCCAGCCTGTCGGCAGCGTTCGACGGCCCGGTGCGTGTGCACCGCGATGGCGAGCGCTATTGGGCGACGGTGGGGGAATAAGCGCGGCTGACACAACGTGGCGAGCTGTCGCCGGGTAGGTGCGGGCGGCACACTCAGCACCGGAGTGGACGCGTGGACCATGCCGCACCGAGCACCGGCCGCGCCCGCTTGGCGGTAAGTGAGCACAGTCGTTTTGGGAGCTGCTCTAAGCCGGCGGCGCCAATGCTGCAGTCAACGTGACGCCGTTTCCGGATGCAAGCGCTCGCTACTGCGGCCTACTTCAGCGCAACCGCCTGACCACGACCGCCTCGGCAGCATGCCGGCCCGATGGCACGCGTGGGGTGTCTAGCGGCCGCAACCCCGCCTGACCGCCTTGCACGGCATGACCTTGGACACGGGACGCGGTGGCCGTTGCTGCGGCTAGACTCGCCGCACACACCGACAGGAGTCGTCCCGATGGCCCAGTGGTATTTCCATATTCCCGGACAGGCCGACCGTATCGGCCCGCTCGACGATGCCAGCGCCCGCGCGTATGCCCAGCGCCAACCCGATGCGCTGGCCTGGCGCGATGGACTCGATGGCTGGACGCCGGCCCGTCAGCTGGTCGACCTGCAGGGCGCTGGCAGCGCACCGCCACCGCTTGGCAGCATCGCCAGCGCCGGGCGCGCCGATGAGATCGACTACCGCATCGTCGGCAACGACATGCAGTTTGTCGAAGTGGAACTGGACCCGGGCGAGAGCGCCATCGCCGAAGCCGGCGCGCTGATGTACAAGGATGCGGCGGTACAGATGGACACCGTGTTCGGCGACGGCTCGCATGATGGTCAGGGCGGCAGCAGCGGCGGGCTGATGGGCAAATTGCTTTCCGCCGGCAAACGCGTGGTCACCGGCGAAAGCATGTTCACTACCGTGTTCACCCATACCGGCAGCGGCAAGGCCAAGGTGGCCTTCGCCGCGCCCTACCCCGGCACGGTGCTGGCGCTGCGCCTGTCCGAGCACGGCGGGCGCCTGATCTGCCAGAAAGACAGCTTCCTGGCCGGCGCGCGCGGCGTGTCGTTGGGCATCGCCTTCCAGAAGAAAATCCTCACCGGCTTGTTCGGCGGCGAGGGCTTCATCATGCAGAAACTCGAAGGCGACGGCTGGGTGTTCGTGCACGCCGGCGGCACCGTGGTCGAACGCGACCTCGGCCCCGGCGAGCGCATCGACGTGGACACCGGCTGCGTGGTCGCCTATCACGCCGGCGTGGACATGGACGTGCGTCGCGTGGCCGGATTGAAGAGCATGTTCTTCGGCGGCGAAGGCGTGTTCCTGGCCACCCTCACCGGCCCCGGCAAGGTGTGGCTGCAATCGCTGCCGTTCTCGCGCATGGCCGGGCGCATGCTGCAGGCCGCCCCGCAAGCCGGCGGCCAGCAACGCGGCGAAGGCTCGGTGCTCGGCGGCCTGGGACGGCTGCTGGATGGCGATAACCGGTTTTGATGGTTGGCGCGGCGAGGCCGTGTCGATGTTCGCGGCTTTTTTGCGGCCAGGCCAGTGTGGTGGCTGGTGTGGAGCGCCGCATACATGCCGGAGACGCCCCACTGCGGTAGGTCCAGGTCCGGCGCGCTTCGGGAGCACGCCTGTCTTGATCGACTGCCGGCGATTCCCCCCATCCGCCCTACGTGTCCCTTCCCCCGCACGCGGGAGAAAGGGACGTCGCGCGCAAGTCGGGACGTTGCTCCGGGGAATCGGGATGTCGCACTCCGGCGTAGGAACGTCGCCATCGCACGCGCACTAGCCCCTCTCCATCGTGCGGGAGAAGGGGGGGTGAGGGGACGACGCGAAGCCACACCTGCAATGGCAGGACACCAGGTTTCGCGCACCCTCATCCGGCGCTGCGCGCCAGCGTTTTCCCGCCAATAGAAAGTGCAGCAGAGGCTTGCACCACCAACAGCCTGTGCAAGTTCTCGATCACCTCCACCATCGACCACCCCGCAGCACAGCAGCGACCGTGACGGCACGCGTGTATTCTCCCTCGCCTTTCCCATCGACGTTTTCCCCATGACCGCGCTCCGCCGCCCCCGCTCGCTTACCCTGTTGTCCATGCTCGGTCTGCTCTCGGCCTGCGGTGGCGAGCCGCGCCCGGCAACGCCGGCGCCGGTGGTGCAGGCGCCTTCGGCCGCTGCGGCCAAACCGGTGAAGATCGGCATCGCGCTTGGCGGCGGCGCAGTCAAAGGCTTTGCGCATATCGGCGTGATCAAGATGCTCGAAGCCAACGGGTTTGCGCCTGTGGTGGTGTCCGGTACCAGCGCCGGCAGCGTGGTCGGCGCGCTGTATGCCAGCGGCATGGACGCGTTCGAAATGCAGGAAAAAGCGGTAGCGCTCGACCAGACCAGCATCCGCGATGTGCGGCTGTTTTCCGGTGGCCTGGTGCAGGGCCAGAAGCTGCAGGACTACGTCAACGAGCAGCTCGGCGGCAAGCCCATCGAGAAGTTGCGCAAGCCGTTTGCGGTGGTGGCCACGCGCCTGGAAGACGGCGAGCGCACCGTGTTCGTGCGCGGTAACGCCGGCCAGGCGGTGCGCGCGTCCAGCAGCATTCCCGGCGTGTTCGAGCCGGTAACCATCGGCAAGTACCATTTCGTGGACGGCGGCGTGGTCAGCCCGGTGCCAGTGGATGCGGCGCGTCAGCTCGGCGCCGAATTCGTGGTGGCGGTGGATATTTCCAGCAAGGCCAGCGGCAAGAATCCGGGCGATCTGCTGGGCACGGTGAACCAGTCGATCTCGATCATGGGGCAGCGTCTTGGCGAAGCCGAGCTAAAGCGTGCAGATGTGGTGGTGCGCCCCAAGGTCAACGATATCGGCTCGGCCGATTTCAATCAGCGCAGTGTCGCCATCCTGGAAGGCGAACGCGCGGCGATGGCCGTGATGCCGCAGATCCGCGCCAAGATCGCGCAGCTGCAGGCCGCGCGCAGCAGTGCCACGCGTAACGCCGCCGACCAGGCCGCGTCGGCAAAGCAGCAGGCCTATCAGCGCTGCCTGGAACAACGGTCGCGCTGGCAAAAACTGCGCGGCAAGGACGAGGAATGCGTGGCACCGTAAAGCGGTTGTGGTGCGGCGCGATCTGCGTTGCGCACGACGCTTTGTTGGATTGGAGGTGCAGGGTGATTGCGGGGCTTGCATGTGGCAGGCAGGTGCTGCGGTTCTACTGCTCACGGTAAGCCGCGGTCCGCAAGGTCAAGCAAGAAACCGAGCGCCTGCATGTGGCGGGGTGTGTGCAATGGAGAGTTGCATGTGCTCACTTGGGCGCGGATGAGCGGGTTCTTCTGTTGTTGTGTAAAACGTTTTTTGCGCATCGGCGCTATCGGGACGGCGTCGCGGCCAGGTCCGCTCCTACGAAATGCGGCATCTCGCTCGCTTGATTTACCGCCTTATGCGCGTTTTCCGCTCGCATGGGTTACGAGGTTATCTGTCTGCCGTTCGCACATCGCACGCTGTGGCGTGCGAGGCGTTGATCCAGGCGAATGAACTCTTTTGCGTTGCTCGATGCCTGCTGCGGAAGTACCGATGCTGTGTCGGGACGGCGTCGCGGCCAGGTCCGCTCCTACGCAACGGCAGATACGTTGGATGCTGCCGTAGGACCTTGGTTGCGATGCCGGGCCGACCATCGTGGCGCATGCACTGCGAGGTGATCGGCCGGCATCGCTGTTTCCTCAGTACCGCCAGCGCAGGGACACGCTGACAAAGCGTGGTTCGCCGTAGTTCTGGTAATCCAGGTTGGCCCAGTAGGTCTTGTCGAACGCGTTGCGTACCGCCAGCGTGGCGGTCCACTGGTCGCTGATGCGGTAGTTGGCGTTGAAGTGCACCAACGCATACGGGTTCTGCACCACGGTGACCGGTGTGGTGGCGCCGCTGCCATCGCCGGTGGGGCGTGCGATGTTGAAGCCGCGCACCGCGCTTTGCCAACTCACGCCACCACCGATGCTCAGGCGATCCCACGCGCCGGGCAGGCGTACCTGGGTGGACAGCTGCAGATAGTCTTCCGGCAGGTTGGCGTAGATCGCATCGGTGGGTGCGCGCGTGACCTTGACGTGGGTGTAGCCGGCATTGACCGTCCAACCCGGCAGCATCTCGCCGTTGATATCCATCTCCCAACCGCGACTCTTGGTACCGTTCACGCCGATATACGCCGAGGTTCCATCGGGCAGCGACGATTCGGGCTGGGTCATGTCGCGCACCGCGTAGTTGTCCTGCTTTGCTTCGAACACGGCGGCGGTGGCCATGGCGCGGCCACCGAGTAATTGCGCCTTGACGCCGGCTTCCAGATTGGAGCCTTCCACCGGTGCGAGCAGGTTGTTGTCCTTGTCGCGGTAGTTCTGCGGATTGAAGATTTCGGTGTAGCTGGCGTACACCGACACATCCGGCACGATGTCGTAGACCAGGCCCACGTACGGGGTGACTTCATCGCTCACCTTGTAGCGGCCGGTGGTGCCGGTGTAGCCGCCGCTGACGTTGAAGCCCTGGGTGCGCGTCTGCCAGGTGCTCAAGCGCGCGCCAGCGATCAGCGACAGCGGGTCGGCCAGGCGCAGGCGTGTAGAGGCGTACACGCCGCGCTGGGTGGTGCGCGCTTCACGGCGTGCGCCGGTGCGGCTGTAGCTCACCTCGGGGGCATCGCCATCCCAGTTGCGGATGTCGGGAATCCGATAGCAGCGCTCGGACCCACCGCTTTCGTTGATGCACGATCCCCAGCCGCTGGGGTACTGCTGGGTAATGCCGTAGGTGGTCGATTGCAGATCCTGCCAGCTGCCACCCAGCACCACGTCGTGCCGGCGGCCGAACAGCGAGAACCCGCCCGACAGATACACATCCACGCCATCGCGGGTGTCGCTGGTTTCGCCGGTGCCGGTGCGCAGGAACACGCCACTGCCATCGGCGGCCGGGTAACCGGTGCCGTAGACGCGAATGCTTTGCACATCGCCCTTGGTGTGCGCGGTGTTGACGCGCAGCAACCAGTCCTCGCCGAAGCGTTGTTCCAGATTGGCGAATGCCGTGCTGGTTTCGCGCTGCCAGCGTGTCCATTCCGGTGCCATGTTGGTCGAGCGCGACAGATTGGCAAAGCTGCCATCGGCCGCAAAGAACGGCACCGTGCCCCAGGTCGAACCGACCGGGCTGTTGTCCTGGCGCTGGTAGCCCACGGTGAGTGTGGTGCTGTCGGTCAGATCGCCTTCCAGCACCGCCATGCCGGACATCTTGTTGTCGTGGTAGCGGTCGTAGTAGTAGTCGCGATCTTGCCAGGCCGCGACCACGCGGCTGCGGAAGCGGCCGTCGTCGGTGAGCGGTGCATTGACGTCGGCCTGGGTGCGGCGGAAATCCCAGGTGCCGGCGCTTGCGGCAACCGAGGCGTCGAACGTCTTGCCCGGGCGCTTGCGCAACAGGTTCACCGTGGCCGAGGGAATGCCCGCACCGGTCAGCAGGCCGTTGGCGCCGCGGATCACTTCGATGCGGTCGTAAAACACCGTGTCGTATTCCTGATTGGTCGCACCGCTATAGGTGGGCAAGCCATCGACCTGGAAGTCGGTGATCTGGAAACCGCGCGCAAAATACAGCGGCCGCTGGGTGTCGTAGAACGACACGTTGACGCCGGTGACGTTGCGCATCACGTCATCGATGCTGAAAAGCGACTCGTCCTCCAGGCGCTGCAATCCGATCACGCTCACCGACTGCGGCGTCTCCTGCAGGGTCAGCGGCAGGCGCGTGGTGGTGGCCGGCTGCGCGCGGCTCACCGTGCCGTTGACGGTGACCTGGTCGAGCGTCTTGGCATCGGCCAGGTCGGCTGCTCGCGCAGCGGCAGGCCAGGTCAATGCGCAAAACAGGGCGACAGACAGGGTGGTCAGTGGGTGGGTCAGTGCAGGCATCGGTCTCTCATCGATCGTGGGCGCACGCTAGGGCGTGGCGACAGGAAGCAGGCAGGCGTCGGCGTGCTGCTCGGGCGACGAGCTGGCTGGCCTGGCAAGGCTGGCGGATCGACGAACAGGACATGGCCGGAGCCGGCCAGACGTTACGTAAATGTAAATCGTTATCGTTTGGCGAGCAAGTGCGGTCTACCTGGGAGCGTCTGCTACTGCCGGCGCGATCCGCGCGACGGCGCCCGCTGCCGGACCTCGCAGGTCAGCCAGATCAGTTGATCGCAACAGGCTGTACGCGCGACCGGGTGCGCCCGATTCCGCCGGCAGAACGCGTTTCGCAGCCGGCCCAGGCGACTGACGCCTCACGCCAGATGCGACAGCGGCAGGCCTTCGGGCGTCTTGACCGTGCGCAGGACGAAACTGGAATTGACGTCGGACACGCCGGTAGCATTGAGCAAGCGATCCAGCAGAAACCGCGAAAAATGCTCCAGATCGCGCACCTGCACCTGCAACAGATAATCCATGTCGCCGGTCAGCGCCCAGCACGCCACCACTTCGTCCCAACCGCGCACACCGTCGGCGAACAGCGCGATATCGGCCTGACCGTGCTGCTCCAGCTGCACCCGCACGAAAGCCTGCAGCCCCAGCCCCAGCGCGCGCGCATCCAGGCGCGCACCGTAGCCGGCGATGATGCCGACGGCCTCCAGCCGTTGCGTGCGCCGCAGGCAGGCCGACGCGGACAGATTCACCTGCACGGCGAGCTCGGCGTTGCTGGTGCGCCCCTGCGTCTGCAACAGGGCGAGTAACCGCAGATCGGTGCGGTCCAGGGCGATTGGTTGGTCCATATGTTGCGCAGCATCAGATTAAGACGCACAAATCTTGCGCGTAAGTGCCGGCACTGCGCAAGATTCGCAATCCTGTTGCGCAGCGATCCGGCTAAGGTGAATCCTTGGTCGCTACGGAAGTCCTGCCGCATGAACACTGCCCCGCGCCGCGTCGAAAACCAGCTTACCGACAAGGGGTATGTGCCGGTCTACACCACGGCCGTGGTCGACCAGCCGTGGGACGGCTATAGCAGCGACGACCATGCCACCTGGGGCACGCTGTATCGCCGCCAGCGTGCGTTGCTTGTGGGCCGCGCCTGCGATGAGTTCCTGCAGGCGCAGGACGCCATGGGCATGGACGACGGCCAGATCCCGCGCTTCGACGCGCTCAACGCGGTGCTGCAGGCGGCCACCGGCTGGACGTTGGTGGGCGTGGAAGGCCTGCTGCCGGAACTGGATTTTTTCGATCACCTGGCCAACAAGCGTTTTCCGGTGACCTGGTGGATCCGCCGCCCCGATCAGATCGATTACATCGCCGAGCCGGACCTGTTCCATGACCTGTTCGGGCATGTGCCGCTGCTGATGAACCCGTTGTTTGCCGACTTCATGCAGGCCTATGGCCGTGGCGGGGTCAAGGCGCACGGCATCGGCCCGGACGCGCTGCAGAACCTCACCCGGCTGTATTGGTATACGGTGGAATTCGGCCTGATCACCACGCCGCAAGGTCTGCGCATCTACGGCGCCGGCATCGTGTCGTCGAAAGGCGAATCGCTGTATTCGCTGGACTCGCCCGCACCCAACCGCATCGGCTTCGATCTGCAGCGCATCATGCGCACGCGCTACCGCATCGACAGTTTTCAGAAGACCTATTTCGTCATCGGCAGCTTTGCGCAGTTGATGGACGCGACCAGCCCGGACTTCACGCCGATCTACGCGGCACTGGCGCAACAGGCGCAGGTGCCGGCCGGCGATGTGCTGAGCAGCGATGCGGTGATCCAGCGCGGCAGTGGCGAAGGCTGGAGCCGCGAGGGCGACGTGTAAAGCAGCCACGTTGGCGCTGCCCGCCGCGGTGCAATGCAGCGGTGCAACGCGATTAACGCCACGAAGGACTGTACGTTCGTGTGACCTGCGCTGCGTGTCGGACACGGTGAGATGCGAGGCTGAAAGCCACGCGCCGTGGTACTTCGCTGCATTGCGCTGCCCTGTTGTGCCTTGGCCAGACGGCGGCGTCGCGCTGGCAAGGCGATGCGACGCACGTGCCGTTCGCGCTGCGGGACAACGCAGTGCGCAGCGACTCGACACCACTGCCAGCGCGGACTATGGTCGAGATTCCCCACATCGCCTTCGCTCAATGGAACTGACGCATCTGCGCATCCGGCGCCTGGAGCTGGACGACACCCGCCTGCTGTTCACCCTGGCCAACGGCATCCGCATCGACGAGCCGATCCAGGCGCATCGCTTGTTGCTCAAGGCGACCCCGCCGCAGCGCGCGCACTGGCAGATCACCGAGGACGGCCATGGCGTGAACTGGCCCGCGATCGCACCGCCCACAGCGGAAGGGCTGCTCAACATGCCCGAGCTGCTGTGGCGCCGTCGCACCGCACGCGCGCAGGCAAAACTGGCAACGTTACGCGGACGTCTGGACGCGCTATCGCCGGGCGAACGCGAGCTGGTCGCGCTCGCCCGGCTGGATGCGGACATGCTTGAGAGCGGCTACGCCCGCTACTTCGACCAGTGGGATGCCGCGACCCGCAGCGACGCGGTGCGCGGTCTGGCGGCCATGGGCGCAGCGCAAACCCGGCAGGCCATCGAAGGCCTGGGCGCGGTGTTCGAACGGCTGGAAGAAGACCCCGACCTGCTCAGCATCGAAGACATCCTGGATGCCATGAACGAGGCCGACCGCCAACGCGTGCAAGGCTGGGAAGAAGTCTATTACCGCCGCTCCAGCGACCTGGCGCGGCTGGGCCTGGTGCATTACGGGGTGGATAAGGCCTGAGCTTTCATTCATGCGCTGCCGCCGCAGATGCCACTGGCCACGCAAGGTTGCAGACGAACGCGCCGCGACCGCGGGATGCGAATGCAATCCCCGTCGCGCATGCGGCCACCTCAGCAACGCAGTGATCCGGCAGCGGAACCGATAGCTGCACGTGCGCAACGGCGCACCGGATGGCCGGGTGCCTATCCGCAGACAGGCACGCCTGCGCGCATCAGCGCCGGCTCACAGCCGGCATTGCGCATCGTCCACCCCAGGCACGCGCTCCCATTGCCAGGCGTCCACCTGCTCGCCGCGTGGCAGATAGTCCACATCGAACTCCTTGCCGTCGCGGCGCAGGCGCAACTGCAGGCGCTCGGTCTGATTGCCCTGGATACCGTCCTGCGGCACCGGACGCACGATCTCATCGCCATCGCGCACTCCTGCCTGCGCGGCCGCCGACGCTGCCATCAGCCCGCGCACGACGCGCTTGGGTTCGGCCAGCACCGCCGGCTCGAATCCCAGCACATACCGCCGCAGCGGCTTGCTGGTCCTGCGAAAGCACGGCCCGAACGCGTCCGACGCCGGCAGCGGCGGCGTGCCGGCCAGGAAGGCATGAAAGTCCTGCACCGCCGCCGCGCCCAGCTCTGCCTTCAACAAAGCCTCCCAATCGGCCTGCGTCGCCTCGCGCTGCTGCCCGATCGCCAGCAGCGCACGCAGCAGGTCGTCCAGCGAACGCTGGCCCTGCGATCGCTTGCGTAGCGCATCGTTCACCGTGGCCAGATACAACATGCCGCGGTCGTAGGCGAGCGTGCGGATGCGGGTGTCCTTCCAGAATCCCTCATCGATGCGTGCGTTGGGCAGATTTCCCAGCGCATTGGTGTAGTAACGCGCCGCGGTCATGTTGAGCGAATCCAGAAACTGCTGTGGGGTGAGCAGCCCGAATCGCAACGGCAGCAACGCCTCGTAGAACACCGCCGAGCCTTCGCTGAACCAGGTCGTGGACTCGGGCCCGTGCCCGGAAAGGCGCGGCTGATAGGTATGGAACATTTCATGCGACAAGGTGAGCTTGATCAGGTTCACGTCGGCGCCGCCCCCTGCGCCATAGGTGGTGACGAAGGACTGGTTCAGTGCGGTGCCGCCGCCCGCGTTGACCGGGTTGTAGCGCAGGAAGATCGTGTAGGGCCTGGACGCGGGCTGCGGAAACGCCAGCTCGAACTGCTCGTGCAGCTTGCCCACCCACGCGGATAACGCATTGGCATCGAAGGGCGGTTGCCCCTGCCAGGCGACCGAAAACCCGTCCGCACGCGGCACGCGCGGCCAGCGTCCGACCTCCCCGGCCATGAAGAACACCCCGGACAAACTGTCGTTGTCGATCTGCGCGACCTGCACCGTCCCTTCGCCGAACGAGCTCACCCCCTTGGCGCCATCGGGTAGCCGCGACAGATCCCAGCGAATCGTCAGCGCGTACATCTGTGTCTGCGGCGGCAGCACCAGAAACATGCTCGACACTGCAGAAAACGCATGCGCATCGTTACGGAACGAAATGGGCGGCGCCGGGCCGCGTGGCGGCCGAGTCGCATTGGCCGGGACACTGTAGTGCAGGCTGAGCGGGCCGCCGAGCGCGCGTGGCGCAGTCCAGACGCGCAACGGGCCTTGATCGCCGCGTTCCTGCGCGGTGGCCGCGCGCCCGGCGAGCTGCACCGTCCCTTGCGCATCGGTGGCTTCGATCGAGACGATGTGCTCGGCAGCGCTATCCACGTTTCCCTCTTGCATCGGCAGCTGCGCCACGATGCCGCCGCGGGCCACGGTCAGCGCGGCAAGGCGCAGACGCACCTCTAACGTGTCCACCTCGCCCTTGGTTGCATGCGGTGCAAGCTCCAGGTCCAGCGCAATCGGAGCAGGGACGGCCGATGCCGGGCTGGCCAGTGCGCCAGGTGCCAGCGCGATGAGCACACACAGAAGCAACCAGGGAGTTTTCATGCGCGCCGAGCGGTTTGGGATCGCCGATCATGCCGCCGGTCGAGACCGCCTGCCAGCATGCCGAAGGTCATGCGGCGCAATGCACGGCTCTGTCTGCGGGCCTGGGCAGAGTGACACCGGGGTTGCAGCGAAAGGTCGGCGGGGCATCGCTTGGGTGGCGCGTCGGCGGCGCCCATACCTGCGCTGCATCGCGCCGACGGTTCACCCTGCCGGCGCTGGCAGGTAGGCCAACAACAGCACCAATGGTGCATCGCCCGTCTGCTGCAATGCATGGGTGCTGCCCGGGCGCGTCAGCAGTGCATCGCCCGCTGCGACGTCGTACTGCTTGCCATCCAGCGCATACAGGCCGCGGCCGCTGACGATGTAATAGATCTCGTCCTTGTCGTGCAGATGCAGGCCGATGCCGGCACCTTTGTGCAACACGCGTTTGCGCAGCACGAACTTGAGCTCCGGCGTGTCTGCGAAGAACGGGTACGCCGTAGTGGGGCCGGCGCCGCCGTGCGGACCGGGTTGTTCGCGAGCGAGATCGCGCTCGTGCACAACCAGCGACGGATGCGCCTGTGTGGCGCGTTGCGTAGCGGTATCGGGCGCTGCGCCGCAATCGGCGTCGCGACGCAGCTGGGGTTTTAACTCAGGCTGTAGCTGCACCCAGCCGTGCACGACCAGGCAGGCCACTGCGGTGGCGCCGGCACGGCTGAAATGGGTGCCATCTGCCTTGTTCTGCTCGGGCACGAACAGGAAATACGGCTTGGCGGCTTGTTCGCCAAGTGCGCGAATCCAGTCGCTGGAACTGGCGTTGAGATCGATCAGGCCGACGTGTTGGTCGGCCGCCAGTTGCTGCATGGCCAGGGTGTAGCGGCCGTGCGTATCGAGCAATGCGCCGAAATCGTAGAGCAGGCGCGCGGCCGGGGTGATCAGGATCGGCGTGGCGCCCTTCTCGCGCGCGGTGGCGATGTATTGGCGCAGGAACCGCACGTAGTCGCCTTGCGGGTCGGTATAGCGTGTGGGGTCTTCGCGTTTGGCATCGTTGTGCCCGAACTGGATCAGCAGGATGTCGCCCCGTTGCAACTCCTTGGCAATGGCGTCCAGGCGCCCTTCGGCGATGAAACTGCGGGTGCTGCGGCCGCCTTTAGCGTGGTTGTGCACTTGCCACTGCGCGGGGTCGAACCACGCTTGCAACATCTGGCCCCAGCCGGCTTGCGGTGCACGATCGGCGCCGTACTCGGCCGCAGTGGAATCGCCGGCGATAAAGATGCGATGGGGCGCAGCATGGGCGTGGGGGATGCCGGTGCAGAGCAGCAGCATGGCGATGAGCAGTCGACGCATGTGGAGCTCCTGGTGAGTGCGGTGTTTGTTGTTGTTGCTTTTGGATCTGGTTTTGCTGCTATCTGCAGTGCGGTACCGACGCATGGCTGCACGCTTGATGCGTGATTTCGATGCGACTGGCATCCGTACTTCGCGCGTTGGCTGGATCCAGAACGGGTGGCGTGATGCTTCGGTGGGTCATCGTCAACATCGGCACTTGCTGATTATTGAGCGGGTCCGATGCCTGCGCTTGACTGCCGGTTGGCTGCCTTCCGCCGTACCCTCACCCCAACCCCCGCGCCCCGGCCCGCGCTTGCGGCGCGGGCGCTCCAAGGCACGCGCGCCTATGGCGCGTAAGCCGTGCCTTCTCGCCTCGGTGGGAGAGGGGCTAGATGCACGCGCGCTTTCGGTTAAATGCACGAGTGCTTCTGGACGAATGCACATGTGTTTCTGCTCGCGTCCACGCACGCTCTTTATTCGCAGCGGATGCACTGACGCTTTTGGGGCGCCTGCATCGGAGTCAGTCACGGCAGGGTGTGCAGCGACTGTAACCCACTGCTTCTCTCAGCAGTGGGTGACGCCGTGCGATGCCTGACGCGTCAGCGACGTCTCACGCACTCACCTTGCGGCGCATGCCTGCTCCCGGTGCAGCAACACAGGCATGCGCATGCGGCTGCACTCAGGCAGCAGCGGCTTCGCTCTTGCCCAGCAGGCCGGCGACGAAGTTGCGAATCTCCGCATCCTGCGCATTGTCGAAGAAGCACTGCTGGAAGCGCTCGCCGCCGATGGCCTGCTTGATCAGTTCTGGGTCGATGGCGCGCAGGCCGTCGAGGTAGGACTTGGCGGTGGCCTGCTTGACCTGGGTCAGGATGCCGGCGTTGGCCGCCTGCGATTCGCGACGCTCGGCCGGATAGCCCAGGCCACGCTCGCCGCTGAAGGCCTTTTCGAAGATGTAGCGCACGTTGATTTCCGCGCCCCAACCGTAGCCCTTGGCGAATGCCAGCGACAGCGCGTTGCCGTTGTTGACCTGGGCGAACAGGTAGGCGTCGGTCGGCTCGATGCAGTAGCCGCAGAACACGCCCGGGTGGGCGTTGAGCGACATCATCGCGCCCTGGCCGGTGCCGCAGCCGGCGACGACGAAGTCGACCGCCTTCGAGTTCAGCAGCAGGCTGGCGACGATGCCCAGGTGGATGTAGGTCAGGCGGTGATCGTTGTCGCCGTCCATGCCGACATTGAACACGCTGTGGCCTTGTTCGCCGGCGACGTCGTTGAGCTGCTGCAGGATCACCGGGTTCTTGGCGGCCTGACTAAACTCATTCATGAGTGCAATTTTCATGGGAATGCTCCGATTGGTTGGGGAAGAGTGGTTCGGAAAAGGATGGAGGCTAGGGACTGCCGCGTGGTGCGTTCGATTGCGGTCCCCATCCGGGGCTTTCGGCGCGAAACGAACAAGACGTGACCAAGACTCTGCGCACCCCTTGATGACCGTCCCGGACGAGTTACTGCCCTCATCAGCCCTGCGGGCACCTTCTCCCGCTCGCGGGAGAAGGACGTGGTATCGCGGGACGCCAGGGGCGGCTGCGCGCGTCTGACAGTGCGCGCCATCGCCATGCGATCTGGATCAGCGCGCCAGCCAGCCGCCATCGACCGGGATGATGGCGCCGTTGACGTAGTCCGAGGCGCTACTGGCCAGGAACACCGCGGTGCCGCCGAGATCGGCCGGCACGCCCCAACGCGCGGCCGGGATGCGATCCAGGATCGACTTGTTGCGGTCTTCATCGGCACGCAGCTGCGCGGTGTTGTCGGTGGCCATGTAGCCCGGCGCGATGGCGTTGGTGGTCACGCCCTTGCTGGCCCATTCGTTGGCCAGCAGGCGGGTGATGCCGGCGATGCCCGACTTGCTGGCGGTGTACGAGGGCACGCGGATGCCGCCCTGGAACGACAGCATCGAGGCGATATTGATGATCTTGCCGCGGCCCTGGGCGATGAAATGACGGCCGGCGGCCTGCGCCATGAAGAACGCCGACTTCAGATTGACGTTGAGCACGTCGTCCCAATCCTGCTCGCTGAAATCGACCGCGTCGGTGCGACGGATCAGGCCGGCGTTGTTGACCAGAATGTCCAATCCGCCCAGACCGGCGATGGTGGCATCGACGATGCGCTGCACCGGCTCGATGCTGATCAGGTTGGCTTCGATGGCGATAAAACGGCGGCCCAGCGCTTTGACCTTTTCTTCGGTCTCGGTGGGCGCCTGGATGCCGGCGGCGGCGATGTCCGCGCCCGCTTCGGCCAATGCCAGCGCGATGCCCTGGCCCAAGCCGGTGTTGGCACCGGTGACCAATGCGACCTTGCCTTCGAGACTGAACGGATTGCTCATTACCTTATCGCTCCTGCTGGATGTGCCACGTTGTGATGAGTGAGCCGCGCAGTGCGCGGCAGAGTGCGTTTGTGCTGTTTGAACTGGTGCTTCGCCAACGCCGCGTCGGGGCGCGCTGACGTTGCCGGCGCTCGCCTGGAAAGACAGCGTCACTGGAGCGAACAATGGATCGAAACCGGGCTTACTTGAGCTGGCAGATATCCAGCACGTGCATGTCGGTGTAATCCAGGTTTTCGCCGCCCATCGCCCAGATGAAGGCGTAGTTGCTGGTGCCGGCGCCCATGTGGATGGACCACGGCGGCGACACCACCGCTTCGTTGTTCTGGATCACGATGTGACGCTGTGCTTCGGGCTCGCCCATGAAGTGATAGACGCGGTCGTTGGCGCCGAGGTCGAAATAGAAATACACCTCGCTGCGACGGTCGTGCAGATGCGGCGGCATGGTGTTCCAGACGCTGCCCGGCTTGAGCACGGTCAAGCCCAGCAGCAGCTGCGAGGACTGGCAGGTGGCCGGCACGATGTACTGGTAGATGGTGCGCTCGTTACTGGTTTCCAGTGCGCCACGGTCCAGCGCCACCGCATCCTTGATCGACAGCTGCTTGGTCTCGAAGCGCGCATGCGCCGGTGTCGAGGCCAGATAGAACTTGGCCGGGTTGGCGGCATCGTCCGAGGCGAAGCTGACATCGGTGCTGCCCATCGCCACGTACAGGCCGTCCTTGGGACCGAGCGTGTAGGCGGTGCCATCCACGGTCACGGTGCCGGTGCCGGCGCCGACGTTGATGACGCCCAGCTCGCGGCGCTCCAGGAACGGGTGGCCGGCGGCGGAGGCCGGCTCGGTCTGCTTGGGCAGTTCCAGCGCGGTGCCCAGCGGTGCGGCGCCCCCGAGCACGAAGCGCTCGTAATGGGTGTATTTGAGCGTCACCGCACCATCGACGAACAGGCCGTCGAGCAGATACAGCGCGCGCAGGTCGTCGTTGCTGGCGCCCTTGATGGCATCCGGGTGGGTGGCGTAGTGGGTCTTGCAGTACAGGGACATGCGCGATCTCCGTGGCAAGCGGGGGGGAAGAGGGCTTGCTCCGTGGGTAGTCTACCGGCTCTGGTTAACCGGTGTCATTGCGCAGTGCACGATAGTGGGGGTGGGTGGGTCTGAGGGACTGCCTGCTCCCTTCTCCCACCGGGAGAAGGTGGCGCGCAGCGCCGGATGAGGGTGCGAGGCGGCGCGCAGTGTTTGGAGACGCGGCCTGAGTGGTAAGTGGTGTCCTACCGCGTTTTTTTGCGCATGCCTACGTTGTTCTCAGGTGCCTATCTGCCGCCATGCCCTCACCCCAACCCCGGCTCCGCGCCCCGGCCCGCGCGTGCGGCGCGGGCGCTCCAAGGCACGCGCGCCCGTGGCGCGCAAGCCATGCCTTCTCGCCCCCGCAAGCAGGAGAGGGGCGTCGGGAGAGGGGCTTCACCGCAGCGATCGGCGCACTCCCTTCCCCCGCCTGCGGGGGAAGGTGCCCGAAGGGCGGATGGGGGCCAGCCGTTGGCCGATCGAGGCAGCTGTTCTCACCTTGACCGGCACAACGTCCTGCAAGGTGGAGCGGAAGGCCCGCGCCGCTTGGGGTCGCGGCGCGCGGTGCTCAATCTTCCGGCGGTTGGCAGGAGTCGCGCACGATCAGGTGCGGGCGCACGCTGGCGGTGGGTAGTTGCGGGGCGTTGTCGGGCTGGATCAGCATGGCCGCGGCGGTGCGACCGGTGTCGCGGGTGTGGCGACGCACCGAGGTCAGCGGCGGCCACAGGCGCGAGGCCAGCGAGCTGTCGTCGTAGCCGATCACCGACAGCTGGCGCGGGATGTTGATGCCGGCGCGCAGGGCGACCTTGTAGATACCGGCGGCCATTTCATCGTTACCGGTGAAGATGGCGGTGGGGCGCTTCTTGCCCAGCAGCAGCTTTTCGGCGGCAGCCACGCCGGATTCGAAGGTGTAGCCGGCTTCGACGATACGCTCGGACGGCAGTTCGATGCCGCGCCGGGTCAGCGCGTCGGCAAATCCCGAGGTGCGTTCGATCGAGGAGCGGTAGGCGCTGGGGCCTGTGACCAGGGCGATGTCGCGGTGGCCGAGTGAGAGCAGGTAGTCGGCCGCCTCGGCGGCGCCGTCGCGGTCGTGGGTGATCACCGTTTGCGAGGTGGTATCCAGCGCGACCGAGGCGATACGGGTGTAGCGGCAGCCGATCTCGGCCAGCATATCGGCCAGCGCCTGATCTTCGGACGCGCGCGGCACCAGGATCACCCCGTGCAGCTTCTGCGCCTGGGCGAAACGCCGCACGCCTTCGATGTAGCCGGGGCTACGGCTGTCGCAGGGGTGCACCACCAGCTCGAAACTGGAGCCGCGCAGCGCGTCCAGCGCGCCGTATTGCATGTCCACGATGTATTGCGCGGTGGGGTTGTCGTAGACCATGCCGATCAGGAACGAGCGCCGGAACGCCAGCCCGCGCGCGAGCGGGTCGGGCGAGTAGCCAACCTCGCGCATCAACGTCTCGACCTTCTCGCGGGTGTCCTGGCGCACCAGCGGCGAGTTGTTGATGATCCGCGACACGGTCTTCTTGGACACGCCCGACATCCGCGCGATGTCGTTGATCGTGGCTACCTTGCCCTTCGGCAGGCCGGGCATTCCCTCTTCAGGCATCTTGCGGGCGGGCATAGCGGTCAACCAGTGAAGTTGATTGGATTCTACCGGCCAGACGGCCGGCAGACCTGAGCGAAGCCTGCCGCCACCCCGGACCCGCCGCGCAAGGCACGCCGCAGCGGCCATCGCGGCGGCATGCCCGGCGATGCAGAACGGTCAGTCCAGGGCGCGGTAGCGGAAGTTGCGGAACTCCACCTGGCCCGGGCCGGCGGCATACAGCGCCGGCTTCAATGCCAGGAACTTGCCGGCCACGTTGTGGTGGTAACCGGACACTTCCATCTGCACCGGGTACTTGGTCCACGTCTTGCCGTCGGTACTGCTGTGGATGGTGACGATGTGGCGGTTGTTGGTGACCCGCAGCCACAAGGTGCCACCGGTAGCACTGGGGGCCAGCGTGCCGGGGCGTTCTTCGCCGTAGCGGTGCATGACGAAGTGTTCGCCATTGCTGCCCACGCCGGCGTAGAGCTTGTCGCTGTAGAACAGCAGCGCCCCGCCCTGCCCGCCCGGTGCCACGGTCATCTGCACCTCGAACTGGTAGGCCTGGTCGGTGGCGATCACCGTCAGCGGCGAGGCGTTGCGCGGGGCGGTGCCCTTGCCCTGCAGGCGCAACACGCCATCGCCCACCTGCAGGCGCTTGGCTTCGTCGGCCGCCGGGTTGAAGAACGCCCACTGCGGGCCGAGCGTGCTGGCGCGGAAGTCGTCCGACAACGCCAGGCCGTGGGCCAGCGCCTGGCCGCTGGGTTTTTTCAGCGGGGTGCCCAGATCGCCGCCCTTGGCGACGAACCAGCCGTCCGGGGTCCATTCGATCGGGTCCAGCAAGGCCTGCCGACCCAGCGTCCAGAAGCCGTGTTCGTAACCGTGGTAGAGCATCCACCAACGCTTGTCGGTGCCTTCCACCAGGGTGGCGTGGCCGCGCGACCACCACGGCTCGTCGGCGCTCTTGGTGCGGGTGATCGGGTTGTTGGGCGCGTTCTGCCACGGACCGTGGATCGAGCGCGAGCGCGCGGTGATCACCATGTGCCCGGTCGGCGGGCCGGCGGTGCCGCCCACGGCGGTGGTCATGTAGTACCAGCCGTTGTGGCGGGTGATCTTGGGGCCTTCCTGCGCGTAGCCTTCCACGTCCCAGCTTTCCGGGTACTTCCAGCCGTCGTAGACGTGCTTGGGCGTGCCGACCACGGTCAGGCCGTCGTCGGACAGCTGCACGTAATCGCCGCCGCTCAGGAACAGATAACGCTTGCCGTCTTCGCCCACCGCATGACCGGGGTCGATGTACTTGCCCAGGCCGATGTCGACCGGCGTGCTCCACGGGCCGGTGATGTCATCGGCCCACACCACGAAGTTGCTGCGCTCGCCCTGGTCGCCGCGCCGTGCCGGGAAATAGATGTAATAGCGCTTGCCATGCTTGATCAGGTCCGGCGCCCAGATCGCACCGACGTTTTGAGTGATGGCGTGGCCCAGCGGCTGCCAGTTGACCAGATCGCGCGAATGCCAGATCGGCAGGCCCGGATACGCGTCGAACGAGGACAGCGTGAGGTAGTAATCGTCGCCGTCCTTGAGCACCGACGGGTCGGGGTGATCGCCGGCCAGCACCGGGTTGAGGAAGGTGCCATTGCCTTGGTCGGCAATGCGCTGATGTTCAATGCCGCGCTTCCAGTCGGCCGCGCCGCTCAGGCCGGCGCACAGCAGCAATCCGGCGGCGACCAACCAGCGCAGACGGGGCGAAGTGATACGGACACGCATGCTGTCTCCTAGGCCCCGGAAGTGGGGCGATGCGGTCACCGGCAGGCAATGCCACCGGTTAACCGAATGAGGCGGAAACCTCCCGCCAGCAGCAACGTCCTGCACGCTCGGCAAGGCGTCGCACGCGCCCGGCAGGTGAGGCGATCGACGCGGCATCGCCTGCCGCATCCATCACACCCGTCCACCAGGCACCGGATCGCTCAGTGCGTCATGCCCTCACGCGCGCAGCGCGCGTGGCAGCCACAACGACAGCTCCGGGAAAAACGCCACGATCAACAGCACGCACAGTGCCGCCAGCCAGAACGGCCAGATGGTGCGCATGCTCTGGGCAACGGTGATTTGCCCGATGGAGGTGCCGATGAACAGCACTGAGCCGATCGGCGGCGTGATCAGGCCGATGCCGCCGGCCAGCACCATCACCAGACCGAAGTGGATCGGGTCGATGCCGTAGGCCTTGACCACCGGCAGAAAGATCGGCGTGCAGATCAGGATCTTCGGTGCCAGGTCCATGAACATGCCCAGCAACAGCAGCATCACCACGATCATCAGCAGCACGGTGTTCTTGCTGTCGGCGATGGCCTGCAGGAACTTCACTGCCGCTGCCGGCACCTGCAAATAGGCCAGCAACCAGCCGAACACCGCCGCGGTGGCGATCACGAACAGGATCACGCCGGTGGTACGCGCGGCATGGGTGACGGCGGCGAAGAACTCGGCCCAGCGCAACTGGCGATACAGCAGCGCGGTGACGATCAACGCATAGACCACAGCGATGGCGGCGCTTTCCACCGCGGTGAAAATGCCGGCGCGGATCCCGATGAAGATCAACGCTACCAGGCCCAGGCCCGGCAATGCGCCGAACAGGCGCAAGGCCACCGCACGCCAGCCCGGGAACGGCTCGGTGCCGTAGCCGCGATGGCGCGCCACCGCATATCCGGTGACCATCATCGCGGCGGTCATCAGCAGCGCGGGCACGATGCCGGCCGCGAACAGATCGGCAATCGACAGGCCGCCACCGGCCGCTGCCGAAAACAGGATCAGGTTGTGCGAGGGCGGCACCAGCAACGCCACCAGTGCGGCGGTCATGCTCACGTTCACCGCGTAATCGCGGTCGTACCCGCGTTTGATCATCTGCGGAATCATGGTGCCGCCGACCGCCGACACGTCGGCGATCGCCGAGCCGGACACGCCACCGAAGAACAGCGACGACAGCACGCTGACCTGCCCCAGGCCACCGCGCACGCGCCCGACCAACGACGACGCCAGCGCGATCAAGCGCTCGGAAATGCCACCGCGCAACATCAGCTCGCCGGCAAAGATGAACAGCGGAATCGCAATCAACGATGCCGAGCCGCTACCGGCGGAAATCTGCTGCACCAGCACCACGGTGGGCAGGTCCAGGTACAACAACGTGGCCAGTGCGGCCGCGCCCAAGGCGTAGGCCACCGGCACGCCGATCAGCAGCAGCACCACAAAGGTTCCCAACAACATGGCGATGCCCATCAGCGCACTCCTCCGGTGTGGATCGGGCGCAGCACACGCCACAACTTGTACAAGGCAAACACCACCATCAGCGCACCGCCAACCGACAACGGCAGGTAGTTGATGCTCTGCGGCATCTGCGCGCCGGCCATCTTGATGTCCAGGCCATCGATCAGCAGCGCCGCACTCCACCACGCCAGCACGGCGCCGATGGCCATGATCATCAACGGGCGAATCAGATCGAACAGTTTGCGCACCAGCGGTGGCACATGGTCGCCCAGCAGATAGAAGCCGAAGTGGCGATTGGTGTGCACACCGGCGGCGGCCGCCAGACTCAGCGCGGTGCTCAGCAGCAACAGCGTCACCGGCTCGGTCCAGCTCGGGGAATTGTTGAGCACATAGCGGGTGAATACCTGCCAGCCCTGCACAACCACCAGGCCAAGCAGCGCCAGCGACGCCACGCCAATGGCAATATCGGAAACGCGGTCCAGCGCGCGCTGCAACGGCGCGGCCGGGACGGCGACGGTCTCGGGTACGGTCATCGGGATACCTCTATGCGAAATCGCGGATGCGGCGGTACAGCGCTTCGATCTCCGGCTGCTTGCGGTATTCGGCCAGCAGTGGGGCGGCGGCGGCGCGGAACGCCGGCATGTCAACCTGGTTGAGCTTCACGCCGTAATCGATCACCTGCTTGCGTGCGACCACCTCCGACGCATCCCAGAGGTTGCGCATCACCGGCACCGACGCGCGCGCCAGTTCCACCACCAGGCCGCGATCGGCCGGGCTGAGCGATTCGAAGCTCTTGCGCGACATCACCAGAATGTCCGGCGCGTAGGAATGCTCGCTCTGCGACCAGTAGTGCGCCGCTTCGAAATGACGGCTGGACTGGAAGCTGCGCATATTGTTTTCCGCACCGTCGATCATGTGCGTTTCCATCGCCGAAAACGTCTCGCCCAACGACATTGGCGTGGGGTTGGCGCCCAGCATGCGCATCAGCTTGAGAAAGATGTCCGACGAGGCCACACGCAGTTTCAGGCCTTTGAGATCTTCCGGGCGATGCAGCGGGTGCTTGGTGTTGTAGAAGCAGCGCGCGCCCGAATCGTAGATCGCCAGCCCCACCAGATCGCGCTGCTCGAAGCTGCGCAGGATGCTGTCGCCGACATGGCCGTCGATGACGCGGCGCAGATGCGGCACCGAGTCGAACACATACGGCAGGCACAGCGCCTGGGTGAGCGGAAAGGCGTTGTTCAACGCACCCGAATACACGCGGGTGATGTCGATGGCGCCGAAGCGCGCCATGTCGATCGCCTCCGACTCGCGGCCCAGCTGGCCGGAGTGGTACTGGCGCAGTTTGAGCCGGCCATTGGTGCGCGCTTCGAGCTGTTTGCCGAACCACCGCACCGCCTCCACGGTGGGGTAATCGCCGACGTGGACGTCGGTAGCGGTGAGCAACTGCCCGCCGGGAATCGGTGTGGTGGCGCCAGCGCCCAGCCAAGGAGCGGCTGCGGCGGCGCCAAACCCGGCACCGAGGAAATGTCTGCGTGTGATCATTGGCGCCCTCCCAAGCGTCTGGTCACGGGGTCCACCGTTATTTGGCGGACACAGCCGTACAGGAAATGTCGCCGATGCCGGCGAAGCGAATCAGGGCACGCTGTCCCACTTCGATGTCATGGATACCGGTGGCATTGCCCGTGGCAATGAGATCACCGCGCTTGAGCGGACGCCCGCGCTGGGCAGAACGGCTGAGCGCAAATGCGTAGGCCGCGCGCAACCCGCCGGGCAGCGTGGTGGCGCCGCCGGTGCCCACTACCTGGTCGTCGATCAGGGTTTCGGCGCTCAGCGCAGCTTCGTCGCGGCCCAGCCAGTCGCTCACTTCCGGGCCCAGAATCAGCCCGTTGTTGTTGCCGAAATCGGAAATCACCACGCGCGGGCCCAGCTTGTTGATGGTCGCCAGCGGGCTGCTGGCAATCTCCACGCCGATGAACAGCGTCGCCGGCAGGGCCGCGGCCTGCTCCGGGGTGAAGTGACTCTGGTCGGCCGGCGCGTCGGCGTCCAGGCGCAACACGTACTCGGCTTCGACCGCACCGAAGCCGCCTTCATAGATCGGAAACTCGGTTGTTCCACCGGTAGCATTCCAGAGCTTCTGAGAGAAGATCGGGCCGAGCAGACGCTCGTCGCCGGAGGCGTCGCGGCGCTCGGCGGCGATATAGCCCACCTTCCAGCCGACCACGTGGTCGTGCCACTGACTGATGGCAATATCCTGCACCTGGTAGGCGGTGACCAGATCGTCGGGGATTTGCCCGGGAAAGTCGGGAAGCGAGGCCCCTGCACGGCGTGCCTCCACAAAGCGCTGGGCGATGTCGGACAGCGTGGATGTGGACGTTTGCGGGGTGGCGGCGTCGTTGCTCAAGGGTGTCTCCCTGATAGGTGTTTTGTTGCACTGCCAATCGACAGCGGCACGGTGTGCTGTATATGGTAAACCGGTGTCATTGGCAATGTGCAGTGCGACATTGTGACCGCGATACCGAAGTGGCCCTGGGAGGGGTAGATGCAGCAGACACGCCAAAAACATGTTGGAAACCGGGCATTGCAGGCATTGCGCCGCTGCCTGGCAGTCACCGTCGCCGCCCTGGCACTGGCTGGTGCGCCGGCCCGGTCGGCAGAGCGCCCCAGCACCGATACCGCCGCCGAGCAGGCCAGCCGGATCGCCCTCTGGCCGCAGCCAATGGCACCGGGAGACACGCCGTTGCCGCAGCCGCAGCGCATCGTGGACCGCAGCAGCGATGCCGCCCTGCCCGACCGCTATATCCAGAACATCGGCCAGCCCTATCTGGTGGTCTACCGCCCCAAGCGGCCCAACGGCACCGCGCTGCTGGTCACCCCCGGCGGCGGCTATCAGCGCATCGTGCTGGACAACGAAGGCAGCGCGCTGGTGCCAGGCTTCGTCGACCAGGCCGGCATCACCTTGTTCGTGCTGCGCTACCGGCTGCCCGGCGAAGGCCACCCCAATGGCGCCGACGTGCCGCTGGCCGATGCGCAACGCGCGCTGCGGCTGATCCGCGCCAATGCGGGCCGCTATGGCATCGATGCGCAGCGGGTCGGGGTGATGGGGTTTTCGGCCGGCGGCCACGTCGCCGCCAGCCTGGACACGCGCTACGCCGCGCAGGTGTACCCGGCGCAGGACGCCGCCGATGCGCTGAGCGCGCGGCCGGACTTCGCATTGCTGATCTACCCGGTGATCGACATGGACAGCGCCAATGCGCACATGGGCTCGCGCGAGCGCCTGCTCGGCAAGACGCCCAGTGCTGCGCAGGTCAGTGCGTATTCGCCGCAATTGCACGTGGACGCACGCACCCCGCCGACATTCTTGCTGCACGCCCAGGACGACACCGTGGTATCGGTGCGTAATAGCCTGCTGATGCACGACGCATTGCTGCGCGCCGGCGTGCCCAGCGAACTGCATGTCTTTCCGCAGGGCGGGCATGGTTTCGGCATCGCCGCCGCCAGCGGGTTGACCGTGGCGGTGTGGCCGCAGCTGGCGCAGGCGTGGATTGCGCACGTCAGCAAGCCATCGGCTGCCGCGCAGGACGCGGCGCGATGACGGCGCCATCCACGCCCGACGCGCGCCGACGCACGCTGCTGCGCAGTGGATTGCTCGCCAGTGCCGCCGTCGCGTTACCCGCTGTCGCCGCGGCCGTGGCGCCACCGCCGCGCGAGGACAGCGCACCGCTGGCACAGGTGCGTTGCGGTGCGTTGCGCGGGTATCGCGAGCAGGGCATCTGCGTGTTCAAGGGCATTCCGTACGGCGGCGACACCGCCGCGCGGCGCTTCCAGGCGCCCGTGGCGGAGACCGCGTGGAGCGGCGTGCGCGATGCCACCGGCGTCGGCGCCGCCGCCCCGCAGCCCAAGGCCAGCGAACCCACCAGCGAGGACTGCCTGTTCCTCAATGTCTGGACGCCCGGCCTGCGCGATGGCGGCAGGCGGCCGATCCTGTTCTATATCCATGGCGGCGGCTACACCACCGGCTCCGGCAGCGACCCGCTCTACGACGGCGTGCGCCTGTGCCGGCGCGGCGATGTGGTGGTGGTCACCGTCAATCACCGGCTCAACCTGTTCGGCTATCTGTCGCTGGCGCAGCTAGGCGATGCCGGCTTTGCCGACTCCGGTAATGCTGGCCAGCTGGATCTGATCCAGGCGCTGCACTGGGTGCGCCAGCACGCGGCCGAATTCGGCGGCGATGCCGGCAATGTCACCGTGTTCGGGCAATCCGGCGGCGGCGCCAAGATCGCCACGCTGATGGCCATGCCCGCCGCGCGCGGCCTGTTCCATCGCGCCTGGACCATGAGCGGGCAGCAGGTCACCGCGGCCGGGCCGCGCGCGGCCACCCAGCGCGCGCAATTGCTGCTGGAGGCGCTGAAGATTGCGCCGGCCGATCTCGCGCGCCTGCGCAGCGTGCCGGTGGCGCAGCTGCTGGCCGCCGCGCAGGTGCGCGACCCGTCGCGGGTGGAAAACAGCGCGTTGTATTTCGGCCCGGTGCTGGATGCGCGCAACCTGCCGGTGCATCCGTTCTGGCCGAGCGCACCGCTGCAGTCGGCGACGATTCCGATGGTGATCGGCAATACCCGCGATGAGACGCGCGCGTTTCTCGGCAACGATGCGGCCAACTTCGCACTCACCTGGGACACGCTGCCGGCCAAGCTGGAAGCGCAGCAATACGTGGACCTGTTGCCGCAGGTGGTGATTGCCGAATACCGCCGGCTGTATCCGCACTATTCGCCATCGGAGGTGTTCTTTGCCGCCACCACCGCCGGCCGCTCGTGGCGCGGCGCAGTGGAAGAAGCCGAAGCGCGCGCACGCCAGGGCGCACCGACCTGGGTGTATCAACTGGACTGGGGCTCGCCGCTGGATGGCGGCAAGTTCGGCGCCTTCCACACGCTGGATATTCCGCTGGTGTTCGACACCATCGGCCAGCCCGGTTCGCGCACCGGCAGCAGCGCCGATGCGCAGCGCATGGCCGACCAGATGAGCGCTGCGTTGATCGCATTCGCGCGGCATGGCGACCCCACGCATCGCGGTGCCCCGCGCTGGCGGCAGTACTCGTTGCAGCGCCGCGAGACGTTGCTGTTCGATGTGCCGAGCCGGATGGAAAACGACCCGCGCGGTGGCGAACGTCGGCTGTATCAGCAAGCACCGTTTATCCAACGTGGCACGTTTTGAGCGCTTGTTCTATTGAGCAACAAACAGGGCGTGCCAGGCAGTCGCCATTCGGATTCGTATGGCGCGCTCGGTACACCGGGATCCGAGCGCTACAGACCGACTCGGGCACCGCCCGCACGCTTGCTGCGATCGCGCTGCAGTCTTTACAGCGGCTAAAAAACGTCGCGAGCAGGTGTCAGGTGGGTGTGGACGGCGCGGAGGAACCGGAGTGTCCGAGTGGTAAATGCCGCACTGAGCACCAGCTGCACCCGCTTGGCGGTGAGCACAGTCGGTTTGTTAGCTGCTCTTATTCGATCTTGAGGTGATCCATGCGTAGGTATTGCTTTGCCCCATCATTGCTGCTGACTGCGCTGGCAGTTAGCTGCCTTCCGTTCGCTGATGCCACCGCTGCCGCCGTGGTCGACACAACGCTCGCCTCCACGGCATCCGCCACCAACACCTTAAGCAGCAACGCGCCGGCCACCACACCTGCGTTTGCGGCCAGCAAGATCGTGCTGGTGGGCGACTCCACCACGGCCGTGCAAGGCGGCTGGGGGCCGAGCTTCTGCGCGCAGCATGTGACCTCGTTTCTGAGCTGCCTCAACCTGGCACGCGGGGGACGCAGCACCTCCAACTATCGCGCCGAAGGCGCGTGGGACATCGCGCTGAAGGAGCTGCGCAGTGGCGGCTATCGGCAGGTGGTTGTGTTGATCCAGTTCGGTCACAACGATCAACCCGGCAAGCCGGGGCGCTCTACCGACCTGGCCAGCGAGTTTCCGGCCAACCTGCGCCGCTACGTGGCCGAAGCGCGGGCCGCCGGCGCGGTGCCGGTGCTGGTGACGCCATTGACGCGGCGGCAGTTCGAGGCCGGCCAGTTGGTGGACGACCTGGGCCCCTGGGCGCAGGCCACGCGTGCGGTCGCGCGCGAGCTGCAGGTGCCGCTGGTGGATCTGCATGCGCGCAGCCGCGCCCTGGTGCAGGGCATGGGGCCGGTGCTGGCGATGCGGCTGGCGCAGCGCCCCGCCGAACCGGCGCAGATCGTCGCCGCGCAATCGGGCACCACGATCGGCAAGACGCCGGCGCAAGCGATTGCGCCATCTGCGGCGCCTGCCTCAGCGTCAGCATCGAAGAGCACCGCAATGGCCAAGGTGTCCGCCACCGCGCAGGACAACGCCAGCGTCGAGCCGATGGGCCAGGCCAAGCTCGCGTTCGACTACACCCATCTCGGCCCGGACGGCGCGGATCTATTTGCCGCGATCGTGGCCGACGAACTGGCGCAGCAGCTGCCTGCGCTGCGGCCGTTGTTGATTCCCTAGGGCGTCAAACCAGCCAGGGCGAACCCGCATCTGCACACCGACTGCCCGACCCGGCGTGGCGCTCAGCCGGTACGCCGTTCGCGAAACCAGCACAGCGCCAAGCCGAGCCCCCCGCCGATCAGAGCTCCCACCACGATGCCATGGGCAACACCCTGGCCGTTGAAGTGAGCCACCAGCGCAGCGATCGCCATGCATGGCAGCGAGATTCCCGCCGCCACGCGGCGTTGGGCAGCGCCGCGTGCCTGCGCGGCATGCATGTGTTCGCGCTGCAGCCGCGCACGCGTCTCCGGCAGCATCATGGCTTCGGCGATAGCATCGGCCTGCGTGCGCTGCACATGGCGCGTGTCCTCAAGGTCGATCATGGCGCCCGCCGCGATTGCGGACTCTTACGTGAAGCGTCGGTGGCTCCGACTTGATGCACGCATGGCGATCGATACGCTGGCGAAGCGATCAAGATTGCTTTTGTAGATCAGGGCTATACCGGCCAGGAGCGGGCACAGAATGCAGCAACGCTCTCTCAACAGTCGTAACACGCTCCAGGAAAGATCTGAGCAACGCTTCCGTGAGATTTCAGCCGACAACCGAGACAATCTCCATCGAGCACAGTGTTGGTTTGTCAGCAAGTCGATGGCGGAGGCTCCTGGTCGCGGCGTCTGCTAGGGCTTCACGTGGGGAACCGATGATTTTTCTTCGAAAAATCCATCGTCGCGGCCAATCCTCTCCAGCCGGGGAATGGACCCCACACCTGGGGCGGCGCTACGGAAAACCGGAGAAACGCTGGTACACCCAGTAAAGCCTTGACGTCTCGGTGTCGTAGGCCATGACGTTAATTGCATTCAAAGAAGATGGCAAGTTCGGACCAGCATAATCCGCTGGGTTCGACACCCGGGCGAAGACAAAGCGTGAGGAATTCATTTCAGGGGGTTTCGGACATCCCTGCAAGTCATCGAACGGCATTTCAAATTTAAATAGATAAAATTCGTCATACTTGTCAAGGCCTCGGAACCAAATCCCGCGCGCCGCGTGACTTTCCCAGAACGTGTCTGGAATGCTTGCCACATCGACAGCGTAGAAGTAGTACATGTCTCCGAAAAAGTAATCGGTTTTCCCGCAGACTTGCGGTATCCCGCGCAAGGACGTGACCTGCCCGAGTCCACTGCGCTGCAACTGTTCGTGCATGCTGACGATGGCATCAAGGCGTTGCTGTAGTCCTAATACCATTCACAGATGCACGCCCGCTGCTGCGACGACCCCACATGCCAGCACAAGACGCTTCAATAGTTTGATCAGAATGCGCATCGATCATCCCGAGAACCGATGGTATTACCATCGCATGGCGGCGCCCGCCACGCTAGGGAAGGTCTGAATAACGATGCCTGAGAGTGCGGAATGTCCGCATCGTTCCGGAGAGTCTCGTTTGGATCTTCGGAGTTTCGCCATTTC
>NZ_MDEE01000020.1 GCF_002939865.1 Xanthomonas dyei | reverse complement strand
AACTGATCAAAGGTCGCGGATTGAGGTCCTGACCAACACAGTTGCTCCATGGATGGATTCACGGCGTGTCCCGCGGAGGTAGGCGGGCAAGGGCCGTGCAGCCGGCGCGCAGATCTGCGGCTCGCCACTAACGCATACAGAGCAGCCAGTCACGCCCAAGACAACCGTGCGCTTGGGTTCTTGAAGACGCCGAAAAAAGTCGCGAGCCAAGGGCCGGTCGAGCCATGGCTCGGTAAAGATGAATTGCGCACTTGATAGCGCCACGTAAGCGATCTGCACGTCTAACACGCCCAACAAGCTGACCAGCCGGCCGTTGCGCGCCACGTCGCTGTTGGCTAACACATGTCCTCACACGCGGCGCAGTACCGTGGCGCTGCGGCAGCACCAACGGCTGGATGGACGTCGCCTGTTGCAGGTTGGATGATGACGGTGGTGTGGGTGGTCGATCGTGCCTGTTGGCGATACCCCGCGCGGTCTTGGGCTCTTTTCTAATGGTTTGGCACAGATGCACGGATGGGTGAACAGTCATCGGGGCGCAGGCAGTGAAGCGATGCGGTGGTGTCGTGCAGGCGATCTGCGGCATGGCGTGAGCGTGCGGATACGCCCGGCATGACCACTGCATTTCCGCATGGCGACAGCGCCATGGCGCAGGCGGTGCGCGCATACGACTGGGCGGCGACGCCGTTGGGGCCGAGCGCGCAGTGGCCGTCGCCGTTGCGCAATGCGGTCAGTCTGATGCTCGCGTCGCCGGAAAGCATGTACGTGGTGTGGGGCCAGGCGCTGACGTTTTTCTACAACGATGCGTATGCGCCGATCCTGGGGCCGCGTCAGCCGCACGCGCTGGGTGCGCCGCTGCGCGAGCTGTGGGCCGATGCCTGGGAGGCGGTACGTGCGCCGATCGAGGCGGCGTTTGCCGGCAGTGCGTCGCGTTTTGAAGAAATGCCGATCGCCATGAATCGCTACGGTGTGCCGGAAGACACCTGGTGGACGTTTTCGTTTTCGCCGATCTATCTGGACGATGGCAGCATCGGTGGCGCGTTCTGCGTGACCAACGAGGTGACTGCACGCAAGTTGGCGCAGACACGGCTTGCCGACGAGCACGAGCGCTTGATCCGCCTGTTCGAGCAGGCGCCGATGTTCATGGCTTTTTTGAGTGGGCCGCAGCACCGCGTGGAGTTCGCCAACCCGTGTTACTCGCGCTTGATCGGCCACCGCGACGTGATCGGGCGGCCGCTCGCCGAAGCGTTGCCGGATGCGCTCGAGCAAGGGCATCTGCGCCATCTGGATGAGGTGTATCGTTCCGGGCGCGCCTATACGGCCAATGCGCTGGTGTACGACGCCCAGGCAATACCGGGCGGGCCGACCGAGCGGCATCTGCTGGACCTGGTGTATCAGCCGATTGCCGGCGCCGACGGCACGGTCTCCGGCATCTTCGTGCAAGGGTTGGATATCACCGATCGCATCAGCCTGGAGCGCGCCGTGCGCGAGGCGGAGGTGCGCAACCGGCAGATCCTCGATAGCGTCATGGACTACGCGATCATCGCGACCGACATGCGCGGCCGGGTGACTTCCTGGAACGAAGGTGCGCGCCGCATTCTGGGCTGGACCGAGGCCGAGATGCTCGGGCAATCGCTGGAGCGCACATTTACCCCGGAAGATGTGGCGAATCGACAGCTCCTCATCGAAGCCGCCGCAGCGCTGGAGAGCGGCAGCGGCATGGACGAGCGCTGGCATATGCGCAAATCCGGCGAGCGGTTCTGGGCCAATGGGTCGCTGATGGTGCTGCGCGAAGAAAGCGGGGTGGCGATCGGCTTTGTCAAAGTGCTGCGCGACCGCACTGCCGAGCGCCTGGCCAGCCTGGCATTGATCAAAAGCGAGCGTCGGCTGGACGCCTTGGTGCGCGCGTCGTCGCAAGCGATCTTTTCTGCCACTGCCAACTGGGGCGCGTTGCGCCTGCATGCCGGCGATGGCTTGTTGGACGATGGTCGTCCGGCCAATCCGCGCTGGCAGCAGGAATGGATTCATCCGGACGATCGTGCGCCGTTGCTTGCGGCCATCCATGCTGCGATCGGTGATAAGGCTGCGCTGGAGCTTGAGCTGCGCGTGCTGGACAGACAGCAGGTGCGCTGGACGTTGCTGCGCGCAGTGCCGTTGCTGGATGCGCAGGGCGGGATTGAGGAATGGTTCGGTACCGCGACGGATGTCAGCGACAGACGCGCGGCCGAAGAGCAATTGCGCTTGCTGACCGAGACCCTGGAAGAACGCGTGCGCGAGCGCAGCGCAGCGTTGCTGCTGGCCGAAGAAAAACTGCGCCAGAGTCAAAAGATGGAAGCCGTCGGCCAGCTCACCGGCGGCCTGGCGCACGACTTCAACAATCTGTTGACCTCCATCACGGTGGGGCTGGAGTTGCTGCAGGCACGCGTCGAGCAAGGCAAGTACGACCGGTTGGAGCGCTATGTGGAAATGGCGCAAACCAGCGCCGCGCGCGCCGCTGCGTTGACGCAACGCCTGCTGGCATTTTCGCGCCGGCAGACGCTTGCCCCCAGTGCGTTGGACGTGGACACGCTGGTGCACGGCATGCGTGAGATCATCTCGCGCACTTTGGGTCCATCGATCACCTTGCAGGTGACGCCGGCGCCGCAGCCGTGGAAGGTGCTGGTGGACGCACCGCAGCTGGAGAATGCGCTGCTCAATCTGTGCCTCAATGCGCGCGATGCCATGCCCGATGGCGGTGAACTCACCATTAGCCTGCACAACCGCTCGCTGGATTCGGCCGCGGCCCAACCGCTGGATCTGCCGCCTGGCGACTACGTCTGCCTGAGCGTGCAGGATACCGGCACCGGCATGACCGACGAGGTCATCTCCAAAGTATTCGAGCCGTTTTTCACCACTAAACCGATCGGGCAGGGCACCGGTCTGGGCCTGTCGATGATCTACGGGTTTACCCGGCAGTCCGGTGGGCACGTGCGCATCGATTCGGAAGTGGGCGTGGGCACCACCATGGCGCTGTACCTGCCGCGGTTCACCGGCGCACATGCACAGGACGCTGCAGCGGCCACGCCGGAACAGCCGCAGCGCGCTGCAGCGCAGAGCTGCACTGTGTTGCTGGTGGAGGATGAAACCGCCATCCGTATCCTGATCTCCGAAGTGCTCACCGAGGCCGGTTACCGCGTCATCGAAGCGGCCGAAGGCAGCGCTGCGGTGGAGCGCTTGCGCTCGTCAGAGCCAATCGATCTGCTGGTGACCGATGTCGGCCTGACCGGTGGTTTGAACGGGCGCCAGGTGGCCGATGCGGGCCGGCAGTATCGGCCGACGTTGCCGGTGTTGTTCGTGACCGGCTATGCGGCAACTGCAGCCGTCGGCGCGGGGCAGCTGGACGACGGGATGGAGGTGTTGACCAAGCCGTTCCTGGCGGCCGAGCTGAAGCTGCGCGTGCGGCAGTTGCTGGAGCGGCGGTCCCCATGATGCGACGGCAATGCGGTAAGTCACGCCAGCAGCGGAGTCGAGTGTTCTGCGTCGGGCGGCTCACGTCCTGATCGAGCATGTAGCGCAGCCCTTGCCACCACCTGTCCAGCGCGCTCTGTGAGCTGCACTTGCAGCGTGTGAGATTGCCGCGGTTGCGCCCGGTTATAGCGCCGTTTGCACAATGCCTAGCAAGTCGCGCAATGAAAATGGCTTGGTCAGCAGGCGCGTGCCGGTATGCAGAAAGTCGGCGCGCTTGGCGCTGACGCCTGCATAGCCGGTCATGAAAATGATCGGCAGTGCGGGATATAACCGGCGTGCGTTGTCGGCCAGGTCGCGTCCGTTCATGCCGGGAAGGCAGATGTCCGACAACAGCAGGTCGAACGGACAGGCCGTGACGAGCTGCTCCATCGCCTGTTCGGCATCGGCAGACACGACAACCCGGTAGCCCTCTTCGCAGAGGATATCCGCGGTCATCGCGCGAATGGCGTCGTCGTCTTCCACCAACAGAATGCGTGCGTTACATGATGCGTCGTTCACCGCGATCCTCAAGCGATCGCAACAACGCGACCTGCTTCACTGTCAAGGCTATGCGTGCGCCCGTGACGAATGTGTCGGAGTTGTCACATCGAGCAGCATGGGGCGCGGCAGAGTGCCGATCTGCAACACGGCGTGCAGCAAAAACCGCAACGCAGATCACGGCCAGAGGTAGGCCGCAAGCGCTGCGCGTCAAGCCGGGCAAGCTGATCAATTCAGTCGTTGGAAGCTGACGATCACGCGCGCGTGTTAACTTAAACGACATGGAAAACGTGAAGCCGCTGATCGCAAACCGCATCACCACCGGCACGACGGGGCTTGACACCATCCTCCGCGGAGGGCTGCCCGCCAACCGGCTGTACCTGCTCGAAGGCCAGCCAGGCTCCGGCAAGACCACGTTGGCGCTGCAGTTCCTGCTCGATGGCGCAGCCAAGGGCGAAAGCTGCCTGTATGTCACCTTGTCGGAAACCATCGACGAGCTCAACGAAGTCGCCGGCTCGCATGGGTGGTCGCTGCAAGCGCTGCACATCTTCGAGCTTGCCTCGGCCGAAGCCTTTCTCGGCGACGGGCGCCAGCAGTCCATTCTGCATCCCTGGGAAATGGAACTGGATGGCACGATCAAGCTGATCCAGGCCGAGGTCGATCGGGTCAAGCCCACGCGCGTGGTGTTCGACTCGTTGTCCGAACTGCGTCTGTTGGCGCAGGACTCGTTGCGTTACCGGCGCCAGGTGCTGGCGCTGAAGCAGTTTTTCGCGCCGCGCAACATCACCGTGTTTCTGGTCGATGACCTCACCGACGAAAACGGCCAGCGCGATGCGCATCTGCACAGCCTGTGTCATGGCGTGATTTCGTTGGAGCGCATGACGCTGGATTTCGGTGCGGCGCGCCGGCGCATGCAGGTGCAGAAATTGCGCGGGGTCAACTTCACTGCCGGCTACCACGACATCACCATTGTCACCGGCGGAATGCGGATCTACCCGCGCCTGATCGCCTCCGATCATCACGTCTCGTTTGTCGGCGATGCGGTGTCCAGCGGTGTCGAGCGTATCGATGCGCTGTTGCATGGCGGCCCGCTGCGCGGCACCAGCACCTTGCTGACCGGTCCGGCCGGCTCGGGCAAGACCAATGTCGCCCTGCAATATGTCAGTGCCGCCTGCGAGCGTGGCGAGCACTGCTGCGTATTGCAGTTCGACGAACGCACCGGCACCTTGCTGACACGCGCGGAAAACCTGGGCATGGATCTGCGCAAGCATCTGGCGTCCGGCATGTTGGAACTGCACCAGATGGACCCGGCGGAACTGACGCCCGGTGAGTTCGCCTGGGCGGTGCGCGAAAGCGTGGAAGCGCGCAACTGCCGCATTCTGGTGATCGACAGCCTCAACGGCTACCTGTCGTCGATGCCGCAGGAAAAGCAGCTGATGCTGCAGATGCACGAGTTGCTGTCTTATCTCAACCAGAGCGGCGTGACCACGTTCCTGATCAACCCGCAGCATGGTCTGGTGGGGACGATGTCCACCGGCAATCTCAACATTTCCTACATGGCCGATACCGTCATTTTGTTTCGCTTCTTCGAAGCGCAGGGGCGGATCCGCAAGGCCTTGTCGGTCATCAAGAACCGCAGCGGCGCGCATGAAGATTCGATACGCGAGATGCGCATCACCAGCAGCGGTCTGCACCTGAGCGAGCCGTTGGACAGGTTCCATGGTGTGTTGACTGGCACCCCGCAGTTTGTCGGAGACGGCACGCCGTTGCTGGACCGTGCACTTGACAAACCGTGAAGCGGATGGATCGGTCGTCCACATCATCGCGCCGTTCGGCCGCGATGCGGAGAGTATCGCGACCACCGTCGGTGGGCGTGGGCTAACGCACCGGGTCTACAGCGCGCTGGAAGCGTTGGCCGGCGATCTGCTCGACAGTTCCGGTGTGGTGGTGCTCACCGAAGAAGCCTTGGGCGGCAATCTGCAGCAGTTGCAGCAAATCCTGCAAGGCCAGGCGGCGTGGTCGGATATTCCGTTCGTGCTGCTGCGCGCGCCACGTGGCAGCCAGCACGGTCGCCGGGTGAGCCTGCCTGCCGAGATGACCAATGTCATCGAGCTGGAGCGGCCGCTCAGTTCGTCGTCGCTGCTGAGCGCGATTTTCAACGCATTGCGGTCGCGACAAAAACAGTTCGTGATCCGCGACCAGATGACAGAGCTGGCCGAAGGCCGTGCTGCGCTGGCATTGAGCGAAGCCGAGCTGCGCCGCGTCACCGATGCCTTGCCGGTATTGATCGCTTTCATCGACAAGAACCTGATCTACCGCTTCGCCAACCGCTCCTACGAAGACTGGATCGGTATTCCGCCGCAGGACGTGATCGGAAAGCCGCTGGTCGATGTGGTGGGGCCTGCGGTGGTGGCCGAGCGACGCGCCTGGATCGAAGCCGCACTGGCCGGCCAGGCGCTGACGGTGGAAGCGAGCTGGCCGCATGCCGATGGGCGCCGCCGCGATGCGGAGATCCGCTACATGCCGCGCTTGGATGCAGATGGCAAGGTGGATGGCTTCCACGTGTTTGCGACCGACATCACCGCACGTGCGCTGGCGATGGAATCGATCCAGGAGCAGGCCAACCTGCTGGAGGCCAAGGTGGCCGAACGCACCGCCGAGCTGCAGCAGCAGATGTTGGCGCGCGAATCCAGTGAGGCCGCGCTGCGTCAAGCGCAAAAGATGGAAGCCGTGGGCCAGTTGACCGGCGGCATTGCGCACGACTTCAACAACATGCTGACCGGCATCCTGTCGGCCTTGGATCTGGCGCGTCTGCGCATCGACCAGGGGCGCACCGAGGGACTTGGGCGGTTCCTGGATGTGGCATCGGCCTCGGCCTTGCGTGCGGCCGCACTGACCCAGCGCCTGCTGGCGTTTTCGCGCAGGCAATCGCTGCAGGCCCGGCATCTGCAGTTGAACGATCTGGTGGTGTCGCTGCAGGAATTGCTGGCGCGCACGCTGGGCGAGTCGGTACGCATGGAAGCCGATCTTTGCGATGCGCTACCGCAGGCGTATGTGGACGAAAACCAGCTGGAAAGCGCGTTGATCAACTTGGCCATCAACGCCCGCGACGCCATGCCGGACGGCGGTCAGTTGCGCATTTCGACCCGGCATCTGCATGTCGACGAACACCGGCTCGAACTCGGTCGCGGGATCATGCTGGCGCCGGGCGATTACGTCGTGGTGTCGGTCGCCGATACCGGCAGCGGCATGCCGGCCGATGTGCTGGAGCGCGTGTTCGAGCCGTTTTACACCACCAAGCCGATCGGGCAGGGCACCGGCCTGGGCATGTCGATGATCTATGGCTTCATGCAGCAGTCCAACGGGCAGGTCTGGGTGGAGTCGGAAGTGGGCGTTGGCACCACGGTGAGCTTGTACCTGCCTGCCGGTGCGGAAGCGCAGAGCGTTGCGGTCGGGCCACAGATCGGCGCGGTGGTAGCCGGACAGGGGCAGCAGGTGCTGGTGGTGGAAGACGACGAACAGGTGCGTCTGCTGGTGACCGAGCTGCTTGGCGAGCTGGGCTACCAGGCCGAAGTGGTGGCCGATGCCGATGCCGCGCTGCCGATTCTGGCCTCGCAGCGACGGATCGATCTGCTGGTCACCGATGTCGGGTTGCCCGGGCTCAACGGACGCCAGTTGGCCGAGATTGCGCGACAGTCGCGCCGCGATCTGCCGGTGATCTTCATGACCGGCTACGCGGAGACCGCACGCGACCGTGGCGAATTTCTTGCCGAGGGCATGAGCATGATCGCCAAGCCCTTTACGCTGGGCGAGTTCAGCGGGAAGTTGCACGAGGTGTTGGGGCCGTCGTCCTGAGCGATGCAGATGCGGGATCTGCCGCATCGCGCGCTCAAAGCTTCTTGGCCGCCACCTCGACGGCTTTCATCCAGACACCATTGCGGACTGCGCAGGCAACCTCGCGCGCTCCGCGTCAGCCTGTTGCTCTGCGTCTACCGACCGCCGCTGCGCACCATGACTGCTGGCAATGCGCCTAGTGGGCTGACGCCGCCGTCTGCACGCTTTTGCGCTGCTGTTTTCAGCGTGCAGCACGCCCGGATTGCCGAGCGCTCGCCATCGATTCGGCCACGGCAATCTTGTCCGCCACCGCGTTCTGCATCGGCGAGCCGGTTTCCAGCAAGCCATGCAGATGCCGCCAATGGGTGGTGGCTGCGGCGTAGTCGTGCTGCTGGAAATCGCTGATGCCCAGTAGCCACAGCCCACGCTGATTGTCCGGCTCGCGCGCGATCAGCTGCTGCAACCGCGTCCGCGAGGTCGCATCGATGGCGAAATCGCTGTGCGTCGCCATGTCGGCAGCGATCCAGCCGACGATGGCCGCGCTGGTGTCGGGCGCGATCTTCAGTGCCTGCGCGTAGGCATCGCGCGCCTCGGCGGAGCGGTTGTTCTGCTCATGCGCTTTGGCCTGTTCCATCCACGAGGTGAGCGCTGCCAGTTGCGCCTGTTCGGCAGCGCTGGGTTGCGGTGGTGCCGCATCGGCTGCAGCAGCCGTTGCGATGGGCGCCGTCTGGGGCGCCGTCACGTAGGCCGGATGTGCGATCGCATCGGGCGCGCCGACCAGCCGATACAGACCGGCGGTGGCGACGGGCAGGCCCAGCACCAGCAGGATCGGCAGCGTGTAACGTGCATTGCCATTGCGCGTAGGTGTGCGCAGCAGCGGCAGCAGTAACAGCAGTAGCGCAACCACCACCAGCGCAGCGCTCAAAAAATAAAAACCCGTCATCACCAGTCTTCCTCTGCCTGCGGTGCCACCGCTGGGCCAACGCGCGCACGTTTACGCACGGTGTGAATCACCACTACAGCGCCCGCGCCCAACATCAGCAGCGGCCCGAACCACAACAGCCAGGTGCCGCGTTTGACCGGCGGGTCGTACAACACAAAATCCGAATAGCGGTCGACCATGTACTGCTTGATCTGCGCATCGCTCTTGCCGGCCTGCAGCTGCGCGAACACCTGATGACGCAGATCGCGCGCCAGGGTGGCATTGGAATCGGCCAGGTTCTCGTTCTGGCACACCAGGCAACGCAGTTGCGCGGTCAGTTGTTGATACCGCGCTTCTTCGCTGCGGGTCTTGAACGGCAACGGGTCCACCGCCTGCGCCTGCACGCAGGGCGCGAGCACTATTCCCAACAGCAGCACCAGCAACAGGCGCAGCTTGCGCGCCTGGTCACGCCGATGCGCCTGAAAGGCGCCATATCCCAGCATCACGGTGCGCCCTTGGGCAGTGCGGTGATGGCGGGCAGCAGCTCATCGTTGATGACATCGGGGGTGAGCACGCCGATGTGCTTGTAGCGAATCATGCCCTGCGCATCGATCAGGAAGCTTTCCGGTGCGCCGTAGACGCCGAAATCGATGGCGGTCTGGCCGGCTTCATCGGCGATGACCACTGCGTAAGGATTGCCCAAGCGTGCCAGCCAGGCAGTCGCATCGGCCGGCGCGTCCTTGTAGTTGTAGCCGATCAAGGGCACACCGAGCCGGCTGGCCTGCGCCATCAGCACCGGATGCTCGTGCACGCACTCGGCGCACCAACTGCCGAACACGTTGAGCACATACGGCTTGCCCAGCAGCTGCTCACGGGTGACATGCTGGTCGGGCGCATCCAGCCGCGGCAGCGAGAAGGCCGGCGCCGGTTTGCCGATCAATGGGGAGGGCACATCACGCGGGTTGTGCTGCATGGTCCAGTAGATGCCGAAGCCGAACAGGGCGGCGACCAACAAGAACCCCAGCAAGGGCAGCATGCGCTTCACGGGTGCGACTCCTGCGCGATGATGGGCGCTTGGTATGCGGGCGATGCAGCCGCCTTGGCTGCGGAGACCGGCGCGCGGAAGCGTCGTGCGCAGGCGCTGACGAAGCCGCCCAGCATCATCAACAGGCCGCCGGCCCAGATCCAGCGGATGAAGGGCTTGTAGTACAGCCGTAAGGTCCAATCGTGTTCGATGTGCTGGTCGTCCAGCGGCTCGCCAAGCGCGACATACAGATCGCGGGTGATGCCGGGATCGATCGCCGATTCGGTCTGGATGCGTTCGCTGCTGTACAGACGTTTTTGCGGATGCAATTGCGCAATGACCTTGCCATCGCGGCTGACTTGCACGCTGCCTTGTTCGGCCTTCCAGTTCGGCCCGTCGACCAGCTGCACGCCGTCGAAGCGGAACGCGTAGCCTGCAATCTCCGCGCTCTGCCCGGGCGACAGCCGCACGTCGCGTTCGACCGACAGGCTGTCGGAGATCAGCACGCCGGCGACGAACACCGCCACGCCGGCATGCGCGATCAACATGCCGGCCATTTCTGCCGGAAAGCGCCGCCCGCGCGGCATCTCGCGCCACCGCTTGTAGACGTACAGCGCGGTGCCGGTGGCCACCCAGGCCGCCACGCCAATGCCGGCAATCGCCTTGGCCTGGCCATCGGCAAACAGGCTGCCGACCAGCGCACAGGCGATTGCGGCGATGCCGGCGCGTGCGCCCAGCGCCTTCAACGGTGCGGCGTCGGCCTGGCCCCAACGCAGGTAGGGACCGAACGGCAGCAACAGCACCACCGGCAACATCAGCAACGGGAACAACAGGCCGAAATACGGCGGCCCCACCGACACCTTGCCCAGGCCGAAGGCGTCGGCAATCAACGGGAACAAGGTGCCCAGCAACACCATCGCTGCGGCGACGGTAAGCAAGAGATTGCCGATCAGAATCGCGGTCTCGCGCGAGGCGGCGGCAAACGGTTTGCCGCTGGCGATCTTCGGTGCGCGCAAGGCGTAGAGCAGCAACGAGCCGCCCACCACCGTCACCAGGAAGATCAGGATGTACAGCCCGCGGCGCGGGTCGGCGGCGAACGCATGCACCGAGGTCAGCACGCCCGAGCGCACCAGGAACGTGCCCAGCAGCGACAGCGAGAACGCCAGGATCGATAGCAGGATGGTCCACGCACGCAGGCTGCCGCGTTTTTCGGTGACCGCCTGGGTGTGGATCAACGCGGTGCCCACCAGCCACGGCATGAAACTGGCGTTTTCCACCGGGTCCCAGAACCACCAGCCGCCCCAACCCAGTTCTGCATAGGCCCACCAGCTACCTGCCACGATGCCGGCGGTGAGGCAGGCCCAGGCCACATTGGTCCACGGCCGCGCCCAGCGCACCCAGGCCTGTTCCAGTTCGCCGCCCAGCAGCGCCGCCACCGCGAACGCAAAGGCTACCGAGAAACCGACATAGCCGGTGTAGAGTACCGGCGGGTGGAAGGTCATGCCCGGATCCTGCAACACCGGATTGAGCTCGTTGCCGTCCAGCGGAATCGGCGACAGCCGCCCGAACGGATTGGAGGTCAGCAGGATGAAAGCCAGAAAGCCCACCGACACCAGGCCGAGCACCGCCAGCACGCGTGCAGCGAAATACTGCGGCAGATGCCGGCTGAAGGCGGCCAGCAACACCGTCCATGTCGCAAGGATGGCGATCCACAGCAGCAACGAGCCTTCGTGCGCGCCCCACACCGCGGCAAAGCGGTAGTACCAGGGCAGGGCGATGTTGGCGTTGGCCGCGACATAGCCGACCGAAAAATCCAGCGACAGCAGCGACCAGGCGAGCAGGCCGAACGCCATCCACACGAACACGGCCTGGCCCACCGCTGCCGGCCGCGCGACGCCCATCAAGGCGGTATTGCCACGCCAGGCACCGATCAGCGGCAACACGCCCTGGGCAAGCGACAGCAGCAGCGCCAGGATCAGTGCGATCTGGCCGAGTTCAGGCGTCATGAGTGGGTCGCAGCGTGCGGCAAAAAGAGATTGGCGAGTGAGCGGCGCGCAGCCAACGCCGCCTCAACGCGGCGCGGCCAGCGGCACGACGGTCGCGGGGATGGGCTTGCCGACATGGCCTTCGGCCATCGCGTCCTTGAGTTCTTTCGGCATGTAGGTTTCGTCGTGCTTGGCCAGCACTTCGTTGGCGACAAAGCGTTCGCCCTGCATGCGCCCGTTGGCGATCACCGATTGGTTGTCGCGGAACAGGTCCGGCAGGATGCCGGTGTATTCGACCTGGGTGGCCGCATGTTTATCGATGACGGTGAAGCTGACTTTCAGCGAGTCGCTGGCGCGCTGGATCGAGCCGGCCTTGACCATGCCGCCGAGACGGAACTGTTGATAGCTGGCCGCGTCGCCGGCGTGCACCTGGCTGGGGGTGAACAGGTAGCTCATGTTCCGCTGCAGCGCCAGCACGATCAGCGTCACCGCGAGCGCGGCGGCGGCGATGACGCCAAGCACCAGCCACAGACGTTGTTTGCGCGTGGCATTCATGGCGCATCGCGCTCCAGCGGTGGCGCGGGCTGATCGCGCGCACGACGCGGGGTTTGCCGCTGCACCTGGCCACGCAGTTCGCGCGGCAGGCGTCGGCGTCGCAACCACGGCGCTGCCAAGTCGGCCAGCAGCACCAGCACGAACAACGCATACGACGTCCACACGTATTGGCCGTAGCCGCCCATCGCCAAAAACGTATTCATGCGGTGCGCTCCGTCAATACGATGCGGCGTGCCCAGTCCTTGCCGCTTTCCAGCGCCAGCAGCTCCACACGCACGCGGCCGAACAGACTGGCGAGGTAGTAGCACTTGGTGGCCAGCATCATCGTCAGCAACGGCCACAGCATGTCCGCGCCCATCTTTGAGGGGCCGAGCAGGCGCACGGTGGAGCCTTGATGCAGCGTGTTCCACCACACCACCGAGTAATGCACGATGGGCAGATTCACCAGGCCGACCAGCGCAAGCAAGCCGGCGGCACGCATCGCCTGACGACGGTCTTCCACCGCGTGGTACAGGCCCAGCACGCCCAGATACAGAAACAGCAGCAGCAACTCCGAGGTCAGCCGCGCGTCCCAGGTCCACCAGGTGCCCCACATCGGCTTGCCCCACAGCGAGCCGGTGCACAAGGTGATGAAAGTGAAGGCTGCACCGATTGGTGCCGATGCCATGGTCACCACTTCGGCCAGCTTGATCCGCCACACCAGCGCGATAAACGCCGACACGCCCATCGCTGCGTAGATGAAAAGACTCATCCAGGCGCTGGGCACGTGGATGAAGATGATGCGGTAGGCATCGTGCTGCTGATAATCCGGCGGCGCCAGCACCAGCCCGCCGTAAGCAGCCACCGCGCCGAGCAGCAAGGCCAGGCCCAGCGCCCACGGACGCACGCGTCCGGCGAAGCGGTAGAACGTCGGCGGCGAGCTGAGTTTATGCAGCCACAAGGGAATCCAGTTGGCCATGCCGGTGTCGTCAGTTGGAATGTTTGGAAGGCGACAGCGCATCGACGGCGGCGCCGGCATTGACCTGCAGCTGGCCGTCGGAGACCTTGCTGGTGCGCTGCAACAGGTCGCGCAGCGCAGTGGCGTCCATCGACGGCGACAGCGACAACAGCAGCGCGGCCATGCCGCTGACATGCGCGGTGGCCATCGACGAGCCGGAAGTGAAGTCGTAGCGCCCGTTCGGCTGGGTGGTCAGGATGTCCTTGCCGGGTGCGCTCAGCACGCCGGGCATGGCCGCGCTGGCGCTGCTGCTGCGAACCACCAGCACGCCGGGCACATCGTTGGGAAAGCCGTCCAGCCGCCCGTTCGGCGGCATTGCTGCGACCACGATGCGGCCCTGCTGCACCAGATGGGTAAGCATCTTGCTCAGCAGCGGGTCGGCCGGGCCGCCCAGGCTCAGGTTGACCACGCGCGCGGAGCTGTTGTTGATCGCCGCCAGCGCCTTGGCCAGGGTGAAGGTGTTGCAGCGTGCGGTGGCGCCCACCGTGGGCGCATACCAGCACGCCTTGTAGACGCTCAACATGGCCTTGGGCGCCATGCCGACGATGCCTTGATGGTTGTTGCTGCCGGCGGCAATGATCCCGGCCACTTCGGTGCCGTGCGAATCGCTGCTGGTCATGCCCGGTTTGTCGTCGACCAGGTCGTGCACGTCGCGGATGCGCGATTTCAGATCGGGGTGGTTGGTGTCCACGCCGGTATCGACCACCGCCACCACCACACCGCGGCCCTGGGTGATGGCCTGCGCGCTGGCGGCATCGGTATCGATGAAGCCGCGTTGCATGTCCACGTACGGGTCATTGTAGCCGGACAACGGCGTGGTCTTTTCCGCCGCATCGGCCGAAAACACCGAGAAATCCTGCACCGGCTGCACCAGCTCCACGCCTTCGTCGTCGGCCAGCGCGGTAACCAGCTCATCGCGCGATACGCCCGGTGGCGGCTGCAGCACGGCGCAATACAGGCCCAGCGAGGTGATCGGCCAGCCGGACACTTCGCGCAGCTTGTAACGCTGCTTGATGGCTTCCATGCGCACGGCGGCCTTCTGGCCGGCGCCGTAATAGCTGGAGGCGTAGCCGATCAGGCTGGAGCCGGCGCGGGCCGGCGGTGCGCTGAGCGGGTTGGCCACCGCCAGCAGGATGTCGCGGCTGCTGTCGGGCGTGTGCGCATCGGCAGGCGCAGGCACGGCGCCGGCGTCCTGCGCCTGCGCGTTGCCATGCAGGCCCAGTCCGGTCAGCGCGAGGAGCATGCCGATGGCGAGAAAACGGCTCATGGTGCGGAGACGATCTCGGCCAGCCGGATGCCTGGATTGGCGCGCAGCTGCTGCACGGTCCGCTGCGGCTGGGCCGGCGGCTGCGGCGCGGCAGGCACCACGGTATAAGCGCCCATGTCGTTGGGCCCACCGATCACCTGCAGTTGCTGTGCATGCAGCAGGCGGTCCCAGTCTGCCACGGTCATGCTGGCGTCCGGCACCACGCGGATGGCGCCTTGCGGCACCGGCAGCGCGGTGGCGCTGCTGAGCGTGCGGTAGTCGTGCGACGGTGCCGGCGAGGCGAGCTTGACGCCCATGACACCCAGGCCGATGGCCTGCACCAGCGCAGCGGCGGCCAGCGCACGCACGGTCCAGCTACCGGAGCGTCGTGCGGCAGGCGCCGGTGCAGTGCGGACCTCGGGCGCATCCAGGCGGCCGAGCAGGCGTTGCAGGCCGGCGTTGGCGTCCAGCTTGACCGCGCACGGCAGCGCCAGCGCCTGGCGCAGGCGATTTTGCTGAGCGAACTCGGCGCTGCACGAAGTGCATTTGGCCACGTGCGCGATCAGCCAGGCGTTTTCTTCTTCGGTGGCGCTGTCCAGCAGGACGGCCGGCATCAGTTCCCAGGCGTGCGAGCATTCCTTGCCAGGCGCGATGAAAAACGTCTTCATTGCAGGGTCTCCGTATAAGGCGTGTTGCCGGCCAGGCCGGGCAGCACATTGCGTAATTTGACCCGCGCATGAAACAGCCGGGCTTTGATCGTGCCCACCGGGCACTGCATGATTTCGGCGACTTCTTCCAGCTTGTGGCCGACGCCGTAGACCAGTTCGATCACCAGGCGCTGATCCGGCGACAGCCGTTCCATGCCTTTGTCCAGCCAGTCGCGCAGCTCGCGGTCGTCGTTGTCGTCGGTGCTGGGGGCGTGGTCTTCCACCACGGCGGTGTCGTCGATGGCTTCGCCGTCGTGCTGGCGCAGGCATTTGAGCCCGCAGCGGTAGGCGATGCCCATGATCCAGGTCGACACCTGCGAGTCGCCGCGGAAGTCGCCAGCCTTTTGCCAGGCGATCCAGAAGCAGTCGTTGATGGCTTCTTCGATGATGTCCGGGCGGCGCGTCAGGCGCGACAAGAATCGGCACAGGCGGCCGTGGTAGCTGTGGTACATGCTCGCCAGGGCGTCGCGATCGCCCGCAGCCATGCGGCGCAACAGCATGCGGTCGGTGGCGTCGCCAAGGGTATCGGAGTCATTCATCGAAGCAGACATGGCGTAAGACACCCTTAGGTGCCCCCAGACGGAGAAAAGGTTGCGTTTGGATCAGAAACTGCGGGAGACCATGCCCACCCACTGCAGTGCACCGGGGCCGTTCTGCGCGCGCGGGGTATTGCTGCTGGTCAGCACCCGGTCCAGCTTCACTGCCCATGCCGCGCGGCTCCACTTCATGCCCAGTTGCCCATACCGATAGCGGCCGGAACTGGCAGCGCCGTAGGTCATCGCCGGAAAGTCCGAGATGCCGGCGCCGGCCGACAGGCTGAAATCCCCGGTCAGCGGCACGTTGGCGGTGACGTCGACCACCTTGTTCCAGGGCGAGCGTTGCGCGCGCGGGAAATTGAAGGTGGACAGCGAGAAAGTGAGCGTGTCGCGGTAGGACCAGGCCAGGCTGGCTTCCTGGCGGTCGAAAGTGCGCGACTGGCGGTCGGCCGGATAGGCGTAATACAGCAGGCTGGCCTGCATCTGCCAGCGATCGCCCAGCATCCAGCCACGCGCGCCCTGCAACGTGAGCGCCACCGGTTTGCTGAAAGAAGGCGACTGCAGCGCCGCGGAGGCCGACATCGACCAGCCGGGCGCGGGCAGCCAATAGCCGGCCGCCTGCAAGGTGACGCGGTTGGGGGCGATGGAGATGCCGCGGTCGATCAGGGTGGACGCCACCGCCACTGCGCCGCCGACGTTGTCTGCCATTGCGGGCCCGCAGGGGCTCACGACCAGCGCGAGCAGCAACGCGCGAGGTATCTCCAGGCGGCGGCGATGCTGTCTTGCAACGCCGCACGCCGGCCATGACTGCCCGTCGCAGACGGCATGGCGTCGCGGTCGGGAAGGTGGCTGCTGGGCGGACGAAGCGTTCAACAAGGGCGGGGCATGAACCGATGCGGTGCGCGATAGTGACCCATCACGCTGGGCGAGACCGCCCTGTGTGTGGCGGTTCCGTCCGTATACGCGAAGGGCTCGTGTCAGGCAACGCGGGTCCGTGCACCTTTGCAGGTGCAGCGGTGACCCGGATGCAGGCCGCGGACACTGCGGCCGGCGGGCTGTACCGGGCTTGAAGCGTTTTTCACAATGGCATGCGTTTCGTTCAGGCCCGTGCGAGCGATACCGCAAGCCGGCACGTCCGTCGGGCCCGCACCGGGCCCGCTCGCCCCCTGCCTGCTGGCCCGTCCGGTGCTACCGGAGCGGGCCGGCCTGTCGTCAACGCAGGGTGCTGAGATAAGCGATCAGCGCGTCGAGTTCCTTGTCGTCTTCGAGCCCTTCGTACTTCATCTTCGTATTCGGAAACGTGGCCTTGGAATTCTTTTTGAGGAAGTCCTTGAGGCTGGCGGTATCCCAGGTGCCCTTGCCCGGCTTGAGATCGGCCGAGTAGCCGCTGAAGTCCGCCACGCTTCCGGCGGGACGGTTGACGATGCCGAACAGGGACGGGCCTTTCTTGTTCTTGCCTTGCGTGGCGCTGTGGCACTCGGCGCATTCGCTGATGAACACGCTCTTGCCATCGGCGGCGCGTGCCGAGCCGGGCAGCAGTGCGCCGGCCAGCAGCAAGCCGGCCAGCGGCGCGCATAACAGGGTGGTGTGGAATGACTTCATTGGGGTCCTTACGCGTGGGGAATCAGAACGTCAGATTGACCGACATGGTGAAGCTGTCCAGATCGCGCGGGTTGGTGATCGGCGGGCCGCGGAACACGTTGGACGTGCTGCCGTTGAACTTGTCGAACCGGAACCAGCCGGCCGACAGGCGCAGGTTGGCGATCGTGGTGTAGGTGCCTTCCTTGCCGAACGGGGTCCAGTACAGAAGGATCAGGTTGCTGGTGGTGTCCGGAATGCCCACTGGCGAGTAACGCGCGGCATCGAACGAGCCGGTGTTGATCATGTGCGAGGCCAGTACGCCGTAGGTCTGCTTGAACGCGTAGTTCATGCTGATGGTCTGATCGCGCACGTTGCCGCGTTCCAGCGCGGGCATGGTCGGGTCGGCCGACATCAGCGGGCTGCCGTACTTGCGGCGCTCGTAGATGTTGACGTAGGCCAGCGACATCACGTGCTCGCGGGTGCCCAGGAACTGATAGGTCAGGTCGTAGCCGAAGTCGGTGAGGTCGTCGCTGGGCCCGTTGCGCGGACGCTGGCGGCGCGTGTTGAGCGCCGTCAGGCCGACCGAGAAGAACTGCCGCTTCATGTCCTTCATATAGGCAAGCCGCGCATAGCTGGTGTCGCTGAGCTTGCCCGGGTCGCCGTTGATCGGCCAGCCGAGGCGATCCTGCGCAGACGGCGACAACGCGCTGTAGCTGCCGACTTCGCCGTACCAGTTGCGGTCGTACAACCCGTACACGCTGGCGCCGATGACGCGGTTGGACAGCGACGAAGAGCTGAGCATGGTGGATGCGCCGCCGTTGGAGGCCGGCGTCAGGGTGGAGGCATTGGGCAACACATGGATCGGGTCGGAGATGCCCGGATTGTTGTTGACGCTGACGCCGATCATGGTGTCCTTGCCGGCCATCTGGAACGGCTTGCTGACAAAGCGCAGATCCACATCGTCCAGGCGCGTATCGAAGGTGGCGTTGCCGCTGTTGTTGGAGCGGATCTTGGAGTAGCCACCGATGTTGTCGTTGACGCGGCCGGCCAGATACAGATCGGCCTGGGTCAGGCGTGCGGTGCTGTCGCCGCGGCTGGGATTGCTGCGCGCCCAGGTGAGCTGGCCGGACACCGGAATCTTGGTGCCTTCGCCATTGGTATCGGTGAAGCCGCCCAGCTTGAAGCGCATGCCGTAGGGCGTAAGCGACGGACCGTAGGCACCGATATGGCAATCCGCGCACGAAGAACCGGTCTGGCGGGCGAACGCGGGAATCGCCTGCGCTCGCGTACTGGCCAGCAGCAACAACGGGCCGGACACGCACAACAAGGACGTCAGGGAGGCGGTGCGCGATGCGTGGGCGCGGCGCGAAGCAGGCTGGGAAATAGGCATGGAAAGTCCTTGTTCGACGGTGCGGGGTTCAACGGAGAGAGAGCGGGCCAGGGCGAGGCAGGTGCGGCGACTCATGCGCGCTTGCCTGGCAACACGCGGTACAGCAGGCCATCGCGCAGCACCAGGTGGTGCCACAGCGCGGCGCCGATATGCAGGATCACCAAGGCCAGCAGCGCCCAGGCGGCATTCAAATGCCACACGCCCAGGGTGTCGCCCAGATCGGGGTCTGCCTCGATGAGATTCGGCAGCGCCAGTCCGAACAGATAGACCGTCTTGCCGAACGCGTTGCTCAGCGACCAACCGATCAACGGCAACGCAAGCATCAGCCCGTACATCGCCAGATGGGTGCCGCCTGCGGCCAGGCGCGTGATCAACGATGCGGGCGGGCCGGGCGGCAGTTTGCGCAGCCGTAGCCGCAGGCCGACGCGCAACACGAACAGCAGCAACACCATCAGGCCGAAGTGGCGGTGGCCTTCCAGCAGCCATTGACGCAATGCGCGCCCATCGAGCTCGGCGCGCAACAGAATCAAACTCGCCGCCATCACCAGGCACAGCACGGTGAGCCAGTGCAGCACCCGCATCGCTTTGGGCAAGGGCGTGACGCGTGCCGCTGGCGCGGCCTGTGTCGAGGATGGCAGCGTTGTGGCGCTGCCGGTGGCTGCCGTGTCGGGCGCCTGGGGGGATGGATGCATCTGGTTGGTGTCCTCACCGGTGGTGGTCGTTGGTTCCGGCAGTGCGTGTTGCGCTGCCAGGCCTGGCTCCCCACGCCGGCCGGAACTGCGGCCAGGTGAACGTGCACCGATATGTGCGGTGCTGCCGGTGAAAGGTTGCATCGCCACAACGAATTTTTATCGTGCCGGAGCACATTTCGATGCGCGATTGCGCATATGCGCACCTGGCTTCGCGGTGCCGTGACCCGGCGCAACCTTTCGCGCATCCCGACGCACTCAGGCATGTCGCACTACGTGCAGTCAGCGGTTACGCCCCGGAACCATGGCCTTCGAACCCATCCAGTTGCATACCCACGGCGACGATCGCGGCCTGCTCATTTCGTTGGAGCAGGAGCGCAATGTCCCGTTCGAAATACGCCGCGTGTACTACCTGTTCGGCACTCGCAGCGGCGTACACCGTGGCCAGCACGCGCACCGCCGGCTCAATCAGCTTGCGGTGGCCCTGCATGGCTCGGTGACGATCCTGCTGGATGAAGGCAAGGGCGATGGCCCGACCGAAGTGACCTTGAACGATCCCTCGCAAGGCCTGCTGCTGGGCCGCATGGTCTGGCGCGATCTGCACCATTTCAGCCCAGACTGCGTGCTGATGGTACTGGCCGACCAGTTCTACGACCCGGGCGATTACATCCTGGATTACGACGAATTTCTGGGCGAAGTGCGTGGGGAACATCGCCTGGATGCATGCAGGTTGGAAGCATGAGCCTGCGCAAACCCTTGGTGATCGTCGGTGCGGGCGAGTTTGCGCAGATCGCCTGCGAATACTTCCAGTACGACAGCGACTACGACGTGGTCGCCTTCAGCGTGGAGCGCGATTTCCTGCTGCGGCCCACCCTGGCCGAGTTGCCGGTGGTGGCCTACGACGAACTTGAGCAGCGTTATCCGCCCGATCGGTACGCGGTGTTCGTTGCGATTCCGGCAACCCAATTGAACCGCTTGCGTATGCGCTTCTACGAAGACGTGGTGCGCCGTGGTTACCGCTGCGCCACGTATGTCAGCTCGCGTGCGTTTGTCTGGCGCAATGCGCAGATCGGTGACAACAGTTTCATCTTCGAAGGCAATGTCGTCCAGCCGTTTACCAGCATCGGCAACAACTGCATCCTGTGGAGCGGCAACCATATCGGGCACCGCACCGTGGTGCAGGACCACGTGTTCATCGCCTCGCACGCGGTGATTTCCGGTTATTGCGAGATCGGCAGCGGCAGCTTCGTCGGCGTCAACGCCACCCTGAGCGACACGGTGCGTGTTGCCGCAGACAACATCATCGGTGCCGGTGCACTGGTGACGCGGCACACCGAGGCCGGGCGTGTGTACGTCGGTTCGCCGGCGCGCGCGGTGGCCGGCAGGTCCAGCTTCGACGTGGAGCTCTGAGGCCATGTTTACCTGGACCAAGCGCGGGTTGGTCTTCGATGTCGCGCGCGATGGCGTGGGCGGCTGGATGCAGCATGCGGCGCTGACGCCGACGCCGTACCGGCTGTCCGCGCAGGTGTTGCGCGTGTATGCCGGTTTTCGCGACAGCCAGGGCGTGAGCCGGATCGGCTATGTGGATGTGCGCGCCGATGCGCCGACGCAGATCGTTGGTGTGAGCAAGGTGCCGGTGCTGGACATCGGGCGCGATGGCTGCTTCGACGATAACGGCATGATCCTGGGCGACGTGGTCGCCGGCCCCGACGGCTTGTACATGTTCTATGTGGGCTTCCAGCTGGTGGCCAAGGCGAAGTTTCTGGCATTCACTGGCCTGGCGATCTCGCGCGATGGCGGCGAGACGTTTCAGCGTCGTCAGGAAACGCCGCTGCTGGACCGCGCCCCGGGCCGTAGCACCATTGCAGCGGTGCATTCGGCACGCTACGAAGATGGGCGCTGGCGGCTGTGGTACGCGGTGGGCGACGATTGGGAGACCATCGGCGGTCAGCCGTATCCGCGTTACCACATCCGCTATGTGGAGACCGACGACCTGCGCTGCATTCCGGTGGCCGACAGCGTGTGTCTGCTTCCGCGCGATGACGAATACCGCATCGGACGCCCGCGGGTGTACCGGCTGGACGAGCGCTATCTGATGTACTTCACCCGCGGCGACACCCGTGGCGGCTACTTCCCCGGCATCGCGTTCAGCCGCGATGGCGTGCACTGGGAGCGCGAGGATGCTGCGCTGGGCCTGCAGTTGTCCAGCGAGGGTTGGGATGCGCAGACGCTGTGCTACCCCGCATTGATCCAGCAGGGCGAGCGGGTGTTGATGTTCTACAACGGCAACGCGATGGGCCAGGCCGGCTTCGGCCTGGCCGACGCGGCCTTGCCGGTGGAGCTGCAGGGCTGTCATGTATTCGGTTAGGCCTTACGTCGCCAGCGACGCGCTGGCCTGGGATGCGTTGGTGGCGTGCTCGCGCAACGGCAATCTGTTGCATCGGCGCGGCTACATGGACTATCACGCCGACCGTTTCGTGGATGCCTCGTTGCTGGTGGAACGCGGCGGCGAGGTGCTCGCGGTGTTTCCTGCCAGCGTGCAAGGCGATTGCGTCAGCAGCCATGCCGGTCTCACCTACGCCGGCCTGCTGTCGTCGACGGCCATGCGCGCCAGCGGCACCTTGCAGGTGTTCGAGCAGATCGCCGCGCATTACCGCGCAGCCGGCATGCGCGAGATCGTCTACAAGCCGGTGCCGCATGTGTTTCATGCGTATCCGGCCGAAGAAGAGCTGTATGCGCTGCATCGGGTTGGCGCACAGCTGTATCGACGCGATCTGTCGTCGGTGATTGCCTTGCGTCAGCCGTTTGCCTTCAGCGCCGAGCGGCGGCGCTCGATCGCCAAGGCGCGCAAGGCCGGCGTGCACATCCAGACCGGCACCACGCTTGATGCATTCCATGCCTTGCTTGGCGAGGTGTTGCAGCGGCATGGCGTGGCGCCCACCCATCGGCTGGACGAACTGCAGCTGCTGCAGAGCCGGTTTCCACATCACATCGTGCTGCACGAGGCGTGCGCTGATGGGCAGCTGCTGGCCGCCGCGCTGGTGTACGACTTTGGCCGCAGCGTGCATACCCAGTATCTGGCGGTGTCCGAACGCGGGCGCCAGCTGGATGCGCTGAGCCTGCTGCTGGCCGAGTTGATCACCCAGGTGTATGCGGCGCGCGACTACTTCAGTTTCGGCATTTCCACCGAACACGGCGGGCAGGTGCTCAACGAGGGTTTGGTCGAACAAAAGGAGCGCTTCGGCGCACGTGCGGTTGTGCAGGATTTCTATCGATGGACCTTGTAATGGATGTGCCGTTCCTGGATTTGCGTGCGGTCAACGCACGTTACGCGGATGAACTCAAGGCCGCCGCCGCGCGGGTGATCGATGCCGGCTGGTATGTGCTCGGCCAGGAACTGGCTGCATTCGAGGAAGAGTTCGCCGGTTACTGCGGTGCGGCGCATGCGGTCGGCGTGGGCAATGGGCTGGACGCGTTGTCGCTGATCTTGCGCGGTTACCGCGAACTGGGCGTGCTGCGCGAGGGCGATGAGATCATCGTGCCGGCCAATACCTTCATCGCCACATTTCTGGCGATCAGCCAGAACCATCTGGTGCTGGTGCCGGTGGAGCCGGACCCGGTCACCTTCAATATGGACACGGCCAGTGTGGAAAAGGCGATCGGGCCACGCACCCGCGCCATCATGGCGGTGCATCTGTACGGTCAGCTTGCCGACATGGCGGCGCTGCAGACGCTGGCGCATCGCTACGGGTTACTGCTGATCGAAGATGCAGCGCAAGCGCATGGTGCAACCGTGCAGGGCAAGCGCGCAGGTGCTTTCGGCGATGCCGCCGCGTTCAGTTTCTTTCCCACGAAAAATCTTGGTGCGCTGGGCGATGGCGGCGCAGTCGTGACTTCCGATACGCGATTGGCCGAGCGTATCCGCGCGCTGCGCAACTACGGCTCGGAGGTGAAGTACCAGCATCTTTATCAGGGCGTGAACTCGCGCCTGGACGAGCTGCAGGCCGCCTTGTTACGCGTCAAGCTGGGTTATCTGGATGAAGAGATCGCATTGCGGCGCGCGGTGGCGCGGCGTTACCTGCAAGGCATCGACAACCCCTTGATCGTCTTGCCGACAGTGGTCTCAGACGAACAGCATGTCTGGCATCTATTCGTGGTGCGCAGCCCGCAGCGCGATGCCTTGCAGGCGCATCTGCTGCGGCATGGCATCCATACCCAGATTCATTACCCGGTGCCGCCGCATCGGCAGCCGGCCTACGCAACGCTCGGTGATGCCTGTTTGCCGGTGAGCGAACGCCTGCACGCCGAAGTGCTGAGTCTGCCGATGGGCCCCGCGCTGGATGCAGCGTCGGTGGAACGCGTGATCGCCGCCTGCCAGTCGTTCGGCGCCGGCGCATGAATCTGGTGCGCAGCAGCGCCTACACCGGCGTCGCGACGCTGGCGAAGTTGCTCGCTGCGCTGGTGGTGGTCAAGTTGGTCGCCGTCTACGCGGGGCCGCAGGGCGTGGGGCGACTCGGCCAGTTTCTCAATGTGATGTCGGTGCTGGCGGTGTTGGCGGGTGGTGGCATCAGCGCCGGTATCGTCAAATACGTCGCCGAGTACCGCGACGACCCGCCGGCGCAGGCGCGCTTGCTCAGCGCGGCGTTGTGGTACGCGTTCTGTGCGTCCTGCGTGCTGGCGGTGCTGGCGGTGGCGTTCAGCGGGTTGCTTGCCGAGCGCCTGTTGGGCGATGCCAGCTATCAACCGCTGATTTGCGTGCTGGCAGTCGCACAGTTGGGCATCGCGCTGGTCAATTACATTCTTGCAGTGATCAACGGTTTCATGGATGTGCGCCGCCTGGCCATCGTGCAGGTGAGCGGCGCGGTGATGAGCGTTGCGCTGGTGGCATGGCTGTCCAGCATGGCGCAGCTGCAGGGGGCATTGCTCGCACTGGTGCTGGGGCAGGTGGTGTGGCTGTTGGCGGGGGTGCCGGCGCTGCGGCGCAGCCCGTATTTTCGGCGCGAGATGTTGCGCCCGCGCTTCGATGCCGTCATGACGCGTCGGTTGGCGGCCTTCTCGGTGATGACGCTCACCTCCACCTTGGTGCCGCAGCTGGTATTCATTCTGGTGCGCGACCATCTGGTTGCCCGGTTCGGGTGGGAGCAGGTGGGCTACTGGCAGGCGGTGAGCCGGGTGTCGGATGCCTATCTGCTGTTTTTCACCACCGCCATCAATGTGTATTACCTGCCCAAGCTGGCCTCGTTGGATGCGCGTGCCGCATTGGGGCGCGAGCTGCGCGCTGCGTATCGTTACGTGATGCCGGCGGTGATCGCGATGGCGTTGGGTGTGTATGTGTGCCGCGATTGGGTGACCTGGCTATTGTTCGACCCGCAGTTTGCTGCGGCCAGAGCGTTGTACGGCCCGCAGCTGGTGGGCGATGTGGTCAAGATCGCCGCCTTCGTGTTGTCGTATGTGATGTTGGCCAAGGCCATGACGCGCCTGTTCGTGGTGTCCGAGTGCGTGTTTGCCGCCAGCTATCTGGGGTTGGTGTACCTGTTTACCGGGCACTTCGGGCTGATCGGTGCGATGTACGCCTTTGTCGCCAACTACGTGCTGTATCTGCTGTTCAATATCGTGGTGGTGCGGCGCTATCTGGTGCAGTTGGCATGAACGATCTTACGCAACCGGCAGGGCGCGCGCGCTGGCCGTTGGTGTCGGTGCTGATCCCCGCGTTCAACCATGAGCGCTTCGTCCAGCGTTGCCTGGACAGTGTGCTGGAGGACCCGTACCCGAGCAAGGAAATCGTCATCATCGACGATGGCTCCAGCGATGCCACCGGCGAGAAGATCGCGCAGTGGATCGCTACCCACGGGCATCGGCTACCGGTGCAGTTCGTGCAGCGGGCCAATCGCGGCGTTGCGGCCACGCTCAACGAGCTGGCCTTGCGCGCGAACGGCGAGTTTCTTCGCCTGGGGGCCAGCGACGATTATCTATTGCCCGGCGGGCTGGATGCGCAGGTGCGCTATCTACGCGCGCATCCGCAGACGCTTGCGGTGATCGGCGATGCCTGCGTGGTCGATCAGCATGGAAAACAGCTGCATGACAGTGCGATGCGCGATCTGCATGGGGTGGATGTCGCTCTGTATCGTTCCGAGCAAGGCATCCGCCGCGCGGTGATCCGCCAATGGGCCGTCAGTGGTGCCGTCGCCTTGTTGCGGCGCGGCGCCTTCGATGCGCGCAGTGGCTGGGACGAAGCGCTACGTATCGAAGACTGGGATTTTTTCCTGCGCCTGGCTGCGCGCAACGCGCTGGGGTTCATCGATATGCAGGTCTGTGCGTATCGGTTGCACGGCAACAACCTCAGCAAGACGACGAACGTGCCGGCACGCATCGCCAATCTGAGCGAGTCGCGACAGGTGGCATTGCGCTGCGCGGCGTTGTTCGATGAACCCGATCGCACGCTGCTGCACGCGCAGTCGCGCTACATCGCCGCCAAGGTGGCGTTCCTGCAGCGCCGGCCTCATGCGGTGATCGCTCACCTGCTGGCCTATGCGTGGTTGTCGCTGCCGGCCGCATGGCGGCCCAAGCCCGCGCGCAATGCGACGGAGCCGGCGTGAGCATGTTGCTGCGACGGCCTGCGACCTACCTGGCCTTGCCGATGCTGCTCAGCTGCGCGTTGACGCTGCTGACCTATACGCTGCCGGACGGCTACCTCGACGGCATCGTGTTGCTGGCGATCGCTGCGGCGGCGACCTTCGCCCTCGATGCTGCGCTGCGCACCCGCTTGCCCGCGGTGGAAGCGTTTCGCCACTATCGCTACGCCGGCACCCGCGATGCGTGTGTGGCGATGACGCTGGCAGCGGTGGTCACGGTGTTCTGCATTGTCGACGTGGTGGTGTTTCCGATTCCGTTGTTCAGCGATCCATCGTCGTACGCCACCTTGAGCCCGCTGCGCTCGCACGTGCGGCATATCTCCAACATGTGCTGGATCCTGCCGCCGATCGCGTTGCTGTGCGTGCGCCATCGCGGTCTGCGCGCGGCGATGGTGACGTTTGGGTTTGTGTTCCCGATTGTGGTGATCGACCGCAATCGTATCTTTGCCGGCCTGTTCTCGTTCGTGCTGGTGATGTTGCTGCGGCGTGATCCAGCGCGCCCGTTGCCGTGGAAAACGATCGGGGTGCTGGCGCTTGCGGGTGGCGGCGTGTTTTCGGTACTCGGTGCCTTGCGTTCCGGCTCGCTGGCAACCGTGGCACTGCCATTCAGCGCGTTCTACCGTGCCATGCCGCAAGGCGTGCAATGGCTGCTGCTGTACATCAGCGCCGGGCCTTACAACTTTGGCGCCATCCTCGCCAAGGGGTACGAAAACGCCAGTTTTCTGGTCAACCAGCTGGTGCCGTTCAGCGGGTCCATTGCCACCGCCGGCACCAGCATTCCGCTGGATGCGCCCAACATCAATGTGGGCACCGAGTTCTTTCCGTTCCTGATGGCCTGGGGCGCGCCGGGGGCGTTGCTGGCGCTATTGGCGCTGTATGCCGGCCTGGTGTGGAGCGTGCGCCGGCTCAATGGCTCGCTCTCGATTTTTCATGTGCTGATCTTCCTGCGCATCGCCTACGCCTGCCTGATGTCGCCATTCGCGCCTCAGGCATTCACCTGGACCAACCTCGGCTTCATTGCGCTCTGCCTGGTGCTGCACGCCTGCACCGTGTTGTTGCCCAGCCGCCATGCAGCACACCCGTCTGTCGCCTAAGCGCGGCAACCCACTGTCACGTTTCAGAGCCTGCGTACCATGAATCAACACGACGAAATCTACCTGATCGACCTGTGGCGCATCCTGCGGCGCGAGTGGCGCTGGGCGCTGGCTGCGGGGGTGCTGGTGCTCGGCATGACGTTCGCCTTCCTGCGGGTGGCGACGCCGCAGTGGGAAGCCACCGCCTGGATCCAGGTGGGCGAAATCGGACCCACGCCTGCCGGTCGCGACCCAAAGGTCGAGCCGTTCCAGCGGGTGATCGATCGCATGAAGACGCGGCTGTTTCAGGACGCGGTGCTGCACCAGGCCGGGGTGCCGCTCAAAAGCCGTGCCGCGCAGCTGTATCGCGGCAGCCTGAAGCCGGATCCGGACCCGTACGCCAATCTCATCGGTGTGACCATTCGCGCCGAATCCGCGCAGCAGGCGCGCAGCCTGGCGATGGCCACCGTCACCGCATTGCAGAGCCTGCATGGCGACACCAATACCGCCGCGCTCGCGCTTGCACGTACGCGCCTACAGGGGCTGGACGAGGATCTGCGCGTTGCCACGCTCACTCGCGAGCAGCTGCAAACGCAACTGCAATCCGGCTCTGTAGCAAGCCCTGCGCAGGTGCTGGCCGGGGTGTTGCTGACCGACAACACCACCGCCATCCGTGCGATCAAGAGCGAGCGCGACGATCTGATCGCGCGGCTGACCGCGCGTTACACCTATCAAACCTCGTTGGCGTGGCCGTTGTATGTGCCCGAGCAGCGGGCATTTCCCAATGCGCTGATGATCTGGGCGGTCGGTCTGCTCGGTGGAGCGGGGTTGGGCGTGCTGGTGGCGGTGCTGCGCAATGCCTGGCGTCGCCGTCGGGTTGAAGGCGCTCGTGCCATTGCGTGAGAGCTGACAAACGCGACTGCGCGCAACGCCATGCGGGCGCTGGCGCTGCGCGGCATGTGCAACGCGGCCGCTCCGGCGTTGACTGCGCCGTGCACATCCACCTGACGACTGCGCGCTAGGTTCTGTTAGCCGCTCCATGATCAGCAGGGCGTCGCTGTTCACTGTGCTTGCGTCAGAAGTGAAAGGCCGACCCTTGACTGCGCCGTTGGCATGCGCACGCGCGGCACGTCGTGATTGACACGCGCAGCGCTGCCGGCGGCGTTTTGTCGCCGCCGAATCTGCAGCCAATCATTCCTGGCACTCCGCGCGCGCGGCCCGACTGCAACCAAACCGGCTGGTGCTGGCACTCACGGGTCTATCAAGCGATACCGCGTTGGCGGTGCCGCGTCTGGAGAGTGTCGTGAAATCAGCAGGACGGGTGGGGGAGGCGATGCATGTCAGTGGTCAGTGAGCATGCCGCGCGCGGCGGAACAGTCGCGCCGGAGCAGTTGCTGGAAACGCAACGCGCGTTCGACAGCGTCGCCCCCGATTACGATGGCCCACGCGGCAACAATGCGCTGATCCAGCGTATGCGTACCACGTTGTGGGACACGGTGGCCGCAGAGTTGCCGGTCGGCTCGCGATTAGTGGATCTGGGCTGCGGCACCGGCCTGGATGCGGGCGAGTTCGCGCGTCGCGGCTACAGCGTGCTGGCCACCGACTGGTCGCCGGCCATGATCGAGCGCACCCGCCATCGCGCCGTCACGCAGGGGCTGGAAGAACGCCTGGCAGCCGCACATGTCGGCATCCAGCAGCTCGATCAGCTGGAAGGCACCTTCGACGGCATGTACTCCAATTTCGGCCCGCTCAATTGCGCGCCGGATCTGCCGGGGGTGGCCGCCGAATGCGCGCGACTGCTGCGCGCCGATGGTTGCCTGGTGTTTTCGGTGATCGGGCGCATCTGCCCGTGGGAAATCGGCCATTACACCTTGCGCGGGCGCTTCAAGCGCGCCGCGGTGCGTGCGGCCAAGGGCGCAACCGCGGTGGGCATGAACGGCCACACCATCTGGACCTGGTACCACCTGCCGCGCGAGTTCTATCGCGCGTTCGAAAAGCACTTCGTGCTGGACAGCTACCGTGCCCTCAGCCTGTTCCTGCCGCCCCCGTATCTGGTCGATTTTTGCGAGCGCCATCCGCGCGTCTCCGAGCGCCTTGGCCGGCTGGACGACCGTTTCGGTGGGTTGCCGCTATTGCGCGACATGGGCGATCACTTCCTGATCGTGATGCGCAAACGCTGAGTGGAGATGCCGATGTCCATGGCCGATGTCTGTCTGCAGGGCGCGCGATCGATCACGCTCGCGGGCCCGTCGCGCGCAGCGGTGAACCTGCGCGCGGGCCGCTTCGGCGGCACGCTGGGCACCGGCACCTTGCGTCTGGATCTGCAGGGGCATGTGCTGGCGCCGGGCCTGATCAACGCGCACGAGCACTTGCAGGTGAACTGCGTGCCGCCGCTGCCGCAGGGCGCGCCATTCGCCAACAGTTATGCATGGATCGAGGCGTTTCAGGCGCACTTTCAACATCCGTCCGTGGCTGCCGCATTGCGCGTGCCCAAGGCGGTGCGTTTGCGCCATGGCGGGCTGAAGAATCTGCTCGCCGGCGTGACCTGCGTGGCGCAGCACGACCCATGGCACGCCACGCTGGATGAGGCCGATTTTCCGGTCGGCGTGCTCCACGAATTCGGCTGGAGTTATGCATTGGGGTGGACCGGCTACGGCCCGCCGGTGCAGGGCAGCTTTGCGGCAACGTCGGCGGCGCACCCGTGGATGATCCATCTGGCCGAAGGCACCGACGCGGTGGCGCGGGCCGAACTCGATGATCTGGATCGGCTCGGTTGCCTGGCGTCCAACACGGTGCTGATTCACGGCGTTGGCATGGGCGAGCAGGATATCGAGCGGGTGATCGCGCGTGGCGCGGCGGTGGTGTGGTGCCCGTCGAGCAATCTGGCGCTGCTCGGGCGCACGCTCGATCCATGGCGGTTGTGCATGGCCGGGCGGCTTGCGCTGGGGAGTGACTCACGCGTCAGTGGCGCACGCGATCTGCTCGAAGAACTGCGTATTGCTGCCAGCAGCGGGCTGGCGCCGGACTTGCTATTGGGTCTGGCCACCGACCAATCCGCACGCATTTTGCGCATGGCTACGCGCGGGCGCATCGCGCCGGGCGCTGCTGCGGATCTGGTGATCGTGCGCGACCGCGGCGGCGAACCCGCCAGCAGCGTGATCGGCTGCGAACGCAGCGACTTGCGCGCGGTGATCCGCGATGGCAAACCACGCATCGCCGATCCGGACTTTGCACCGTGGTTCGACGCCGCCGGCATCCGGACCGTTCCGGTGGTGCTGGATGGACGCCCCAAGTTGCTGGACGCCAGCTTGGCGGACCCGGCCGTGCTGGCGCTCGAACCCGGCTTGCAACGTGTGCAGGACCTGCAGCAAGCGTCGAGCGCAATGGCAGCGATGGGCGTCGCGTCGTGAGCGCGGTTCCGGTACTCGAGCCTGACGCGGCGTATGCATTGTGGGCCCAGGCGTATCCGCCGCACGCGCATAACCCGGTGATGCAGGCCGAAGAGCGCGCAATGCTTGGCTTGATGCCCACCACCTTGCAGAACCAGCATGTGGTGGATGCCGGCTGCGGTAGCGGCCGCTACATGCTGCATGCGTTACGCCGTGGCGCACGCCATGTCACTGGTGTCGATCTGTCGCCGCAGATGCTCGCGCGCGCCCAAACCGAACTGTCGCAGCATTGGCCAGCTGCGCGGGTGCAGCTGCAGCAGGGCAGTCTGGACCAGTTGCCGCTTGCCGATGCGGTTGCCGACCTCAGCGTGTGCGGCCTGGTGGTCGGGCACCTGCAACGGCTTTGGCCGGCGCTGGAAGAATTGCATCGCGTCACCCGCATCGGCGGCATCGTGTTGTGCAGCGACGTGCATCCGATTGGCCATGCATTGGGCTGGCGCCGCGATTTCAAGGCCGATGGCCGGCACTATGCGGTGCGCCATACCCAGCATCTGTACAGCCATTGGCATTGCGCATGCACGGCATTGGGCTTTGCGATCGAAGCGGTGGCCGAGCCGATGCTGGACCCGGCCGATATTCCTGCCGGCGCGCATTTCGACCAGACGGCGCTGCAGGTGCCGGTGGCGCTGGTGCTGCGGCTGCGGCGTCTGGCGTGAGCATCGCGCTGACACGTTGCCCCCGCAATCCATGCGGCGCAGGCAATCAGCATGACCTGGCGTCGTCTTGCGTTAAGCGTGATTGCGCCGCCCATGCACACCGTGCCAAGCCATCGGCAATCGCGCCGTGACCCTGCATGTTGCACAGCTCAATCTGCTGCCAACGCCTGTCGGTTTGAGCGCTGAGCAGGTCTTCGCGCACTGGCCTTCGCTTGCCGACATTGCCGAGGCGGTGGCCAGCGCAGGTGTGCGCGTTTCGGTGATCCAGGCTTCTGCATTGAACACGCAGATCGCACGGCAGGGCGTCGATTATCGCTTCGTCGCGCTTGGTCCACGCGGAAGCGCTGCGCGCGCGGCCACGTTGTCGGCGCTGTTGCGCGACATCGGCGCCGATGTCATCCACGTGCATGGCCTGGAATTTGCTGGCGATGCGCGCAGGCTTGCGCGCCTGCTGCCGCACATGCCGATCCTGCTGCAGGATCATGCCAATCGCCCGCCACATTGGTGGAACAGGGCAGTGTGGCGGGCTCGCTATGGCGCCGCTGCCGGCATCGCGTTTACCTCGCTGGAGATGGCACAGCCGTTTGTGCGCGCGCGCCTGTTTCGCAGCCGTACGCAGCTGTTTGCGATTCCCGAATCCAGCAGCCGCTTTGCGCCGAGCGATCGCCTGCTGGCACGCGAGCAGACGCAACTGCATGGCGACCCGTGCGTGCTGTGGATTGGCCATTTGAGCGCAGCCAAGGACCCGCTGTGCGTGCTCGATGCGGTTGCCATGGCGGCCGGCCTGTTGCCCGGTTTGCGGCTGTGGTGCGTGTTCGACCAGGCCCCCTTGCTGGAACGGGTGCAGCAGCGGATGCGCGACGATGCGCGTCTGGCGCGGTGTGTGCAGTTGTTGGGCAAGGTCGAGCATGCGCGCGTGCAGGCACTGTTGCAGGCGAGCGACGTCTTCGTGTCCGCCAGCCACGCGGAGAGCTGCGGCTATGCGGCACTGGAAGCCTATGCTTGCGGCGCGCTGCCGTTGTTGACCGACATTCCGGCCTTCCGCGCACTCAGCGATGACGGCGCGGTCGGCGAGCTATGGCCGGTGGGCGATGCCAGCGCATTGTCGGAATTGTTGTTGCGCGTTGCGCGGCAGCGGCCCAGCCGTGCGCAGGTGCGGGCGCATTTTGATACGCGGCTGTCGTTCGCGGCAGTGGGGCAGCGCTGGGCGCAGGCGTATGCAAGCCTGCTGAAGCCAATGCGAGCGCGCCCGCGATGAAGTTGGCGCTGGTGGTGCCGGGCGGGGTGGATCGCAGCGGCGACGTTCGCGTGATTCCGGTATTCCTGACCTTGATCGAATGGCTGGCACGCAGCCACGAGGTGCACGTGTTCGTGCTGCATCAGGAACCCTTGCCCGATACCTGGATGCTGCGCGGCGCCAAGGTGCACAACATCGGCGCGCGACGTACGCGGCTGCGTGCCATCGGCGCCATTGTCGAAGAACATCGGCGCGCCCCGTTCGCGGTGATCCAAGCGATCTTTTCCGGCTATTGCAGCCTGATTGCGGTGAGTGCAGCCAAGCTGCTGCGACGTCCCAGCGTGGTGCATATCGCCGGCGGTGAACTGGTGGCGCTACATGCCATCGGCTATGGCGGCCGGCGGCGGTGGCGCGGGCGCCTGCGCGAAGCGGTCATCCTGCGCCTGGCCGATCGTGTGACCGCTGCCAGCGCGCCGATCATTGATTCGTTGCAAGCGCTCGGTATCGGCGCGCAGCGCGTGCCGTTAGGGGTGGATCTGCGGGCCTGGCAGCCAGTACCACCGCGCCCGCGCGGAGGCGTAGTTGCACGTTTGCTGCACGTGGCCAGCCTCAATCCGGTCAAGGACCAGAGCACCTTGCTGCGCGCGATGGCCGCACTCAAGCGGGCCGGCGTCGCCTTTACGCTGGACATGGTCGGTGTCGACACGCTGGACGGTGCCATGCAGCACCTGGTGCAGCAGCTGGATCTGCAGCAGCAGGTACGCTTTCTCGGCTTCAAGACCCAGCGCGAATTGCGCCCGATCATGCTGGCCGCCGACCTGCTGGTGATGTCGTCTCTGCACGAAGCAGGGCCGATGGTGCTGCTGGAAGCGGCCGTGGCCGGTGTTCCGACCGTCGGCACGGCTGTCGGGCATTTAGTGGAATGGGCGCCGATCGCTGCGCTGGCGGTGCCGCCAGGCGATTGGGCGGGCATGGCCGAAGCCATTCGGCAAGTGCTCGGCGATGACGAACTGCGCCTGCGTCTGGCATGGGCAGCGCAGTGCCGCGCGGTGCGCGAAGACGCGGCCATGACCACGCGTCTGTTCGAACAGATCTACCGTCAGTTATGCGAGCGCAGGCCGCTGGGCTCGACAAACTAGAGCGACCGCAAAACCTATTGCGCAACTGCCAGGCTGAAAAAGCTGGTACTCGGTTCGGCATGTGGCACGCGGACCCGGCGGAGCTGAGCGCGCCGGCCATATCCACCTAGCGACTGCTCGCCACGTTGTTTTGATCGCGCTTGAGGGCGCGATTCAACGACACATCGTGCGCAGCCAGTACGCACTCTGTAGTCCAGAGGCAATGTAGCGTGGCTAAGCACGAAGCAATCCACTGATTGCTGCATTCCTCAGTCATCTTGACCGCGACGACCAACGCAGCATGCAAGGCCGGTGTCGGCGCATGTTCCGCGCCAACGCAGCCATCAGATGCCAACACGGCATTCCACAGGACAGCAACGCAGCCTTATGCAGGCTGCAGATACCCATCGAGCGCGGCACGCACCACATACAGCATGTCGGTGCGCGGGACCGGCCGGGTCAGCCGGGTCATCAGGCGGCGGGCCTGGGTCTGGCGCACCCACGGTTGGTCTTGCAGCCACAACTGGGTCTGCAACATGTCGGCACGCTCCTTGCGGCTCTCTGCCGACGGCACCACGCGTTGGTGCAGATACTGCCGCGCCTCACGCAACGATCCCGACCACTCGATACCGGGCAGTGCCGACAACCACAGGTTCGAGCACGAGGCAGTGGTCAACGTTTGCCGGGCGGAACGGATACGCAGTAGCCGCGGACACTGCGCATGCAGGCGCGCCATCACCGTCGCTGGCACTACCGCGCGGTAATAGCGCTGCAGCAACAACAGCGGCGGCAAGGCCCACCAGGGCGAAATCGCCGGGTCTTCCCACAGCTCCTGCCAGTCGCGTGAGCCCATGCGCGTTGCCAGCAACGCCAGATCGTGCAGATGCATCAACCGGATGCTGCGGTGACAGATACCGCCGGCCGCGTGCAGCAGCAGGTGGCACATCAAGGCGCCGGTGGAGGGGTACGGATTCAGCCCAGGCTGTGGGCGTTCCGGCCAGATCCGCGCGGTGATGTCAACGCTGCGCACCGGCAGGCGTTCCTGGATGCGCGTATGCAGCTCGATGTTGATCGGCGCGTCGCGGTGCTCGCCCAAGCCGGCAACGGCGTCGCCGTGCAGCGGTTTGAACACCTGGTGCTTCCATTGTTCGAACGACGCCACGTAGCCAAGTTCGCACAACAACGCTGCCGCCGCAGGCGCGTCGTCCGGCTGCACCAGCAGGTCGATGTCGGCCATCGGACGATCGCCGGGCAGATACACGCCAAGCCGATGCAAGGCGCTGCCCTTCAGTCCCACCAGCGCAATGCCGGCACTGCGTGCAGCCGCGTCGATCTGCGTCAGCAGCAGCGCAATCCGCCGATGCCGGTCTTCGACATGGCGGCGTTGCTCGCTCAGGAAGGCCGTCCATTCGGCGTTCTGCCACAACGAGCGCCGCTGCAGCAACGGCGACACGCCATGCGCCGCCGCGGCCGCCGCGGCCAGCTGCCACTGCAGCCGGTCCCACTGCGGCGCGTTGTCGCCAGGCTGCGCCAGCTCGTGCGCCAGCTGCTCGGTGGCAGTGTGCAGGCCATGTCTGATGGTGCGAAGCGAAGGCTGCATGCAGGTGATCCGGAAAGTCGAACAGGTTGGCAACAGGATGACGATGGAAAGTGCTGGCGATGCGGTTGGCGGGCGGTGATGCCAGTGCGGCAGTGCTGCAATGCGACTCGCGCGCATGCCCCATCAAGGCGGTCACGCGGCTGCTTGCTGCCGTGGTTGATCAGCCCACCAGCACCGTTTCCAGTTGGCGTGGCTGACGCGCCGCCAGGGTGGCGAGCGGCTCGGTGCGGTGGAGATGTTCCGATACGATCAATGCGGCCCAACGCGCTTCCAGCTGCTCTGACGCTTGCGAAACGGCGTCGGCCGTCATCGTCGTGCGCGCCTGCTGCAGGTCGACCTGGGTATGCAGCAGATTGCGCACGCTGCGATAGAACTCCGAGTCGTAGGCACCATGGAACATCATCGCCAGGTCGTCGCTGTCCTGCCAATGCGTCTTGCCGCCCAGCTGGTTCTTCACTTCTTCATAGAACTTGGTGCCGGGCAGGGGATACGACACGCTGACGCCGATGATGTCCGGGTTGGCCTGTGTCACCAGTGCGCGCGTGGCCAGAATGTCGTCGAGCTCCTCGCCCAGATACCCCAGCTGGATGAAGAAGCCTACGCGAATGCCATGTGCGCCCAGCCGTTCGCGTGCAGCGATCACCTCGGCCACCTGCGTGCCCTTGGTCATCTTGTCGAGGATGCGCTGGCTGCCGCTTTCTGCTCCAATCCAGGCTTCCGTACAACCAGCACGCGACAGCGCGGCGGCCATGCGATCGCTGGCCAGATCGGCGCGGGTCTGGATGGTGAACGGGATGGCGCCGTCGGCCTCGCTCAAGTGCTGCGCAAATGTCTCGACCCAATCGATATGGAAGCCGAAGATATCGTCGGCCATCCACAGATGGTCGGGCTGGAAGTTGCGTTTGAGATGGATCATCTCTGCGGCCACGTCTTCGGCGCCGCGACGTTTGTAATGGTTGCCCCAGATCGGCTTGGCGCACCAGTTGCAGCGGAACGGGCAGCCACGCGAGGCCGCCATGTTCAAGCTGAAATAGCCATGCCGTTGCTGCCAGAACTGCCGATAGCGCGGCATGTCGACCAGGTCCCAGGCAGGCAGCCCGCTCAGGCGTGCATCCGGTGGCTGCGCACCGGGATGTGCGCGCACCGCGACCGGGTCGCTGGTGGCAATGCGCGCAACGCCCGCCAGCCAGGCCTGGTCATCGAGGTGCGGGGTGGCTTCCACACGTTCGATCAGTTCGATCAACGGCGCGATGCCTTCGCCGATCAAGACCGCATGTGCGCCGGCGGCCAGAAATACATCGGGGTTGTCGGAGGCATCCGAGCCCGCCACCAACACCCGACACCCGGCGGCGCGCGCCTGCCCGATCATGCGGCAGGCCGCGTCGCGCATCCGGCTCAGGCACATCTTGGTGAGAAAATTGAAGTTGTCTTCGTAGAACACCACCAGGTCCGGCTGTGCCTCATGCAGCGCGCCGGCATAGTCCTCCACGTCGTCGGCCAGCATGGCGTCGAACAGGCTCAGCGCATGCCCACGCTCGCGCAGCAACGCGGCAATCTGTAAGGTGGCCAACGGCGGATACGGCTTGCCGCGCTCCCATTGTTTCGGATCGTAACGCAGGAAATACGAATGACTGACCTGGATCTTTAGCATCTGCACAAGGCTCTCGTTCTGTTGCCAGATGACGCGCAGCGGTAGCATGCGCAGACACCGGCATTCGGCTCGGCAGTAGGTGCGCACGCAGGCGCCTTTGGTTGCGCCATCGCGCTGCGTAGTAGCGTCGCTGTGATGCGCCAGTTCAGCGCATGCGGCAATGCAACCTTTCGCGATACAACGCGCACACACGGGTTGATCGATGCAATGGATGACAGGCATGCCGCAGTCGGCTGCGTTGGCGCAACACATGCCGGTGAGCGAGCACGCATGCGTGGTTCCGCCGGGTACGCTCGCACCGGACACGGGCGCGGCAGACCCGTTCGGCGAGCAGCGTGCGCGGCGCTTCAGCGTGCAGCGGCAGGTCCTCGGTGCGCTCTTCCACTTTCATAGCGATAGCGAGGCGCTGTTGGCGCTGGTCGATGCCGCCTATGCCGGCCTGCCGGCGCACTGCCTGCCTGCCGCACCGCAGTTCCATCTCACGCTGGATCTGGTACCACGCGCGCCGGACGCTGTCGTCGATGTACCGCCGCCGGTACGCACCCATGCGGTTGGCGGGCTGGTCTGCGGCGTCATGGATGCCTGCAATTACCTGATGCTCTCGGTACCCGAGCGCCGCGCGATGCTGGTGGTGTCCGAAGACATGCTGGCCCACGCCTATCACGTGCGTTACGAGCTCATCGAATTTGCGGTGTTCTTGCTTGCTGCGCGCGGCATCGGGTTGGTGCCCTTGCATGGTGCCTGCGTGGGCCGGCACGGTCGCTGTGTGCTGTTGCTGGGCGCCAGCGGTGCGGGCAAATCCACCCTGGCGCTGCACAGTCTGCTGCACGGCCTGGAGTTCATCGCCGAAGATGGCGTGTTCGTGGCGCCGGAGAGTCTGCTGACCACCGGTGTGGCCAACTTTCTGCATCTAAGGCCGGAATCGCTTGGCCTGCTCGATGCGCGCACGCGCGCATGGATCACTGCAGCGCCCAGCATTCGTCGCCGCAGCGGCGTGGAAAAGTACGAGGTCGATATTCGCCACGGCCATGCCACGCTTGCGTCCACGCCATTGCAGCTAAGCGCGGTATTGATGCTGTCCAGCCAGCCTGCCGATGCCTCAGCACCGAGCCTGGTGCCGGTGCCGCTCACGCAGATTGCCCAATCCCTGGCGCGCGACCAGCCGTACGCTGCCGGTCAGCCCGGCTGGCAGCGGTTTGTTGCGCAGGTGCAGCGCGTGGGCATGTTTACCCTGCGCCGCGGTCCGCACCCGCATGCCTCGGTGGAGGCCGTGCTGCAGGTGCTGCGATGATGGGCTTGCCTATCTCGCACGCGTGCGGCGTGGCGCGTGTCGCGGACCGAATGGCCCATCAAGCCTGCGGCGCAGCTGATGCATAAGCCCGCACATAGCGTCCGGATGCAAGCGGCGCTGCGCAGCTTTACCGACACGCTGGTGCCCGCAGACCTGCCGGCTGTCGCGCTGTACGTCGTGCTGTCGCTGGCCGCCGCATGCGTTGGCAGCATCGTCGCAGTGTGCCTGGTACCGCTGGTGCAACCCGGCCACAGCGTGCAGTTGGCCGGCTACCAACTCGCATTGCCGGGTGGTCTGCCGTTGCAGGTGAGCCTGTTTGTGGTGGTGAGCCTGTTGTTCGCTGCGCTACGTTGGTGCGGGGCGCGCCTGGCCGCACGCCTGACCAGCCGCTATGCAGTGGGCCTGCGTCGACGTGTGCATGCCGCGTTGATCGATGCGCCGTTACCGGCACTGGCTGGCGCCAGCTCGGCGGAGATCGCCAACGTGCTCACCTACAACATCGAGATCGCCACGCAAGGCTTCAGCGCCGTGCTGCAGTTGTTGGTGGCAGGCATCACTGCAGTGGTGAGCGTGTGCATTGCCGCGTTGATTGCACCTGCGCTGCTGTTTGCAACGCCGCTGCTGTTGCTGCTGGCCTGGTTGGGTGTGCGCCTGTCCAGCAGCGATGCGCAGGCACGCATCAGCCGCGACTATGTGGCCGACATGACGCAGCTGTTCTGGTTGAGCGAGGATTTCCCGCGTCGCCTGCGCCATGTGCGTTCGTTCCAGCGCGAAGCGGTCGAAACGCAGCATTACGAACGCATTTCGACGCGGTTGGGGCAAGGCTACGCGCAGCAGCAGGAACTGGTGGCCAGCAGCCGGTTGGTCCTGGAACTCACCGCCGTGGCCGCAATCGCCGGTATTTTGGTGCTGGCCAATCTGTGGCAAGGTGCCGACCGCGCCGCGCTGATCACTGTCAGTCTGCTGCTCGGCCGTTTGTTGCCGTATCTGGTCACCACGCGGCAGAGCGTGCAGCAATTGCGTTCTGCCTGGCCGGCGCTGCAGTTGTGGCGGCGCCATGTGGATCTGGGTGCAACGCGCTTGCAGGCATCGGTCGACGCAGCGCAGCCGCTGCCGGCCGCCTTGCATGTGGAGCGCATCGAGCTGGCGCCGCCGTTGCCTGCGCTGGATATCGGCCCGCTGCTGCTGGTGCCCGGCCAAATGGCCTTGATCGTCGGGGCCTCCGGCGTCGGCAAGAGCAGCTTGATGGATGTGCTCTCCGGGCAGACGCCGCCCGCAGCGTTCGATGCGCACATGGGCGGGCGTCGGCTGGATTTTGCCGCTTATCGGCAACTGATCCGGCACAGCGCCTACATCGGCCAGGGCGTGCGGCCCTGGCAGCGCAGCGTGCGCGATTGCCTGGAATGGGCGTTGCCGGGTGCCACCGAGGCCCGCATGTGGCAGGCGCTGGCCGATGTCGGTTTGCACGCGCGTCTGCAGCGCGACGGTCATGGCTTGCTGACAGCGATCAACGGCCCGGAAAGCCGCCTGTCTGGCGGCGAGTTGCAACGCCTGCTGTTGGCGCAAGTGTTGCTGCGCGCGCCGACCCTGGCGGTGCTGGACGAGGCGACCAGTGCACTCGACGCGCAGGCCGAACATCAGCTGCTGTGTACCTTGCGACAGCGTCTGCCGCACACCGTGCTGGTGGTGGTCTCGCATCGCACCAGCCTGGCCTCGGTCGCCGATCGCACCATCGCGCTTGGGCAGGCAGCGGTTTTGCAGCCGCAGGGCAAGAGCGCGGCCTTGGTGACACGCTACGGAGCATGACGTGCGCCGCGCGCATCGCCGAGCTGTCACACCACTGCGCAGGCGCTAGCGGGCAATCTCTTCCAGCGCAAGATTGCGCGTGCGCGGCCCGAATACGGCGATCACGCTCGCCACGATCGACATGCTGATCACGATAAACGTCAGCACGCCATGGCTGCCGACCTGCGCAAGCAGCCAACCGATCAACACGCTGCTCACCGCCGTCGACAGACGGCTGAACGAGTAGCAAAACCCCACTGCCCGCGCACGCAATCCGGTGGGGAACAGTTCGGCCTGATAGCCATGGTAGGCAAAGCTCATCCAGGCATTGCAGAACGCGATCATGGCCCCGCACAGCACCATGCCGATGGCGTCATGCTGCAGCGAAAACAGCACGCCAAACAACACCGCGCCCAGCGCCGACGCGGTGATCTGCCACTTGTTTTCCCAGCGCTGCGCAAAGCGCAGCAACAGCAGCGGCGCAAGCGGGTAGGCCAGCGAGATCGCAAACGAATAGCCCAGGCTCTTGGTGACACCGGTGCCTTGCGCTGCAATCAGCGCCGGTAACCAATTGCCGAAGCCGAAGAAACCGATGGCCTGAAAAATGTGGAACACCACCAGCATGCCGATGCGCCCGCGATACGGCGCCTGCCACAAGGCCGATACCCGCGCCTGAGCGGCAGGCGCTGCGGCAGCCAGCTGCGGCTCGGGCAAGGGCGCGCCGATATCGCGCACGCAGCGCGCTTCCAGTTGATTCAGCACCGCATCCGCTTCGGCATGGCGGCCTTGCGCGGCAAGCCAGCGCGCCGATTCCGGCAAGCGGCTGCGCAACCACCAGATCGCCAGGGCAAACACACCGCTCAGCAACACCACCCAGCGCCAGCCGCTCACTCCCAGCGGCGCATGCGGCACCAGTAGCCAGGCGGTCAGGGCCACCGTGGGGACCGCCAGAAACTGCACAAAGAAGGCGAACGCAAACGCCGCGCTGCGCATGTGCCGCGGCACCAGCTCGGACAGGTAGGTATCGATGGTCACCAGCTCGATGCCTAGCCCGATCCCCACCGCGAAGCGCAGCACGATGACCCCGGTGGCCATGCTCTGCAGGCCCATCGCCACGGTGGCGGCGGTGTACCAGACCAGTGCGAAGGTGAACACCAGGCGGCGGCCGAAGCGGTCGGCGAACGGACTCAACAGCGCGGCGCCGACGAACAGGCCAAGAAACGTTGCCGCAGCGAACGCAGCCTGATCCGACATCCCAAACACCCCATCGGCCCCCTTGGCAAAAATGCCGTCGGCAATCAGTCCCGGGCTGATGTAGGCGGTTTGGAACAGGTCGTACAACTCGAAGAACCCGCCCAGCGCCAGCAGGCCGACCAACCGCCACAGCGTCGCGCTGGCCGGCAGTCGGTCGATGCGCGCGGCAATCTGTGCGGCACTGGAGTCAGGGGTGGCTGAGGCGCTCATCGCCATCGTTGTCTCGCATTGCCAGGTCAACCCGCATCATAGCCAGCGGCCTGATCCGGTAGCTCCGGCCCTTCGTGGCACCGGCAACGTGTTCGCGCCTTGGTCGATGCATCCCTGCTGCAGCGGCGCGGCCATCTGTCCATAGAGCGGTCGATAAAACGACTGTGCTGCCGTTAGGCGGGCGCGGCTGGTGCCAGGTGCGGCATGGGACCACCGTGCACTTCGGTCCTTGTGAGCCGTCCACATCCAGCTGACGACTTTCCGCACATTGGGTTGTCAGCCGCGCTCGATGACGCAAGCCTCCGCCGCACCCGGTGTTCGGCTGCTGGAATGCTGTAATCCTGTCAGCGTCAGGCAAGCGGCTGGCAATGCCGCTCGGGCAGCCCCATCTCTTGCACATCACTCAGTTCCGGAGCCGTCCGATGACGCCCATTTCCGTGCTCGACCTGGCGCCCGTCTGCGAGGGCAGCGACACCACTCACGCCTTCGCCAACATGCTCGATCTGGCGCAACACGCCGAGCGCTGGGGGTATCATCGGTATTGGTTGGCCGAGCACCACAACATGCCGGGCATTGCCAGCGCCGCCACGGCGGTGTTGATCGGCCACGTCGCCGGCGGCACCAAGACCATTCGCGTCGGTTCCGGCGGCATCATGCTGCCCAATCACGCACCGCTGCAGGTGGCCGAACAGTTCGGCACGCTGGCGTCGCTGTATCCGCAGCGCATCGATCTGGGCCTGGGCCGCGCGCCCGGAACCGATCAACCCACCGCGCGCGCCTTGCGCCGCTATTTCGACAGTGCCGACCAGTTCCCGCAGGATGTGGCCGAGTTGCTGCGTTACTTCGCCCCCGCGGTGCCGGGGCAGTTGGTGCAGGCGGTTCCCGGTGCCGGGCTCGACGTGCCGGTGTGGCTGCTGGGGTCCAGTCTGTTCAGTGCGCGCCTGGCGGCCGCCATGGGGTTGTCGTTCGCGTTCGCCTCGCATTTCGCGCCCGATGCGATGGACGAGGCGGTGGCGATCTACCGCCGCGAATTCCGCCCGTCCGCGCAGTTGTCCAAGCCGCACGTCATGCTCGCCCTGAACGTGGTGGCTGCCGAGACCCAAGCGCAGGCGCGTCGGTTGTTCACCACCCAGCAGCAGAGTTTCGTCAATTTGCGTCGCGGCAAGCCCGGCAAGATCCCGCCGCCCATCGACGACATCGGCAGCTTCTGGCAGCCGCATGAGCGGGTCGGCGTCGAGCGTGCCCTTGCATGCACCGTGCTCGGCGATGCCGACCAGGTCGCGCAGGGCGTGGCCGCCTTTATCGATCGTCACGGCCCGGATGAGTTGTTGTTCACCGCCAACATCTACGACCACGCCGCGCGCCTGCGTTCGTTCGAGATCGCGGCAGAAGCGGTCCGCGAGCTGGACGTGACCACGGCGTGATTCACGTCGCTTTGCGCGGCAATCCGCTCAGATGCGTGCATCTCCATTGGGAAAACACGCATGCAATTTCAGGAACGTAGCGAGAGCATCAAGCAGTTGGCGGAATTGATTCGCGGCGTGGACATTGCGATGTTCACGACCGTCTCGGCGGACGGCAAGTTGGTGAGCCGCCCGCTGGGCACGCAGGAAGTCGAGTTCGACGGCGACCTGTGGTTCGCCACCGCCGCCGACAGCCCGAAAGTGGCGGAAATCGCCGCCGACCCGCGCGTCAATGTGGCCTACGCCTCGGCATCCAAGAATACCTATGTGTCGGTCGCCGGCACCGCCCGCGTGGTGCACGACCGCGCCAAGATCGACGCGTTGTGGTCGCCGGCAATGAAAGTGTTTTTCCCCGGCGGCAAGGACGACCCCAACCTGCGTCTGATCCACGTGCGTGCCGAGTCGGCAGAGTATTGGGACGGCCCCAGCGGCCTGCTGGGCAAGGCGCTGTATTTCGTCATGACCGCCGTCACCGACGATACCGCCAGCCTCTCGGACAACCGCGTGGTCGATCTGAAGTAAGCAAGACCTGACGTAAGCGCCAAGCCCTGATCTGAGCACCAGGACCGGACGTAAGCGACAAGTCCCGATCCAATGACCAAGGCTTGTCTTTAGTACGCCGATCGGGCGTTCTAGGCGCTCGGTCCTTCTAAGTGCGGCGAAAACCAATCGCCGCATTGGTCGTCTGGTTCGCCTGTAGCGCAACGTGTCGCCTACTAACGCAGCGTTAGACCCCATAAGGAACTTCAATGGCAGCCACCGTATTCGCGGCAGTAGCAACATCAATGCAACTTGTTTCGCGCCTCAGAGAGATAAACAAGAACATTGAGAACGCAGAGTTCAGCAACGCGCTTGCCGACCTCGGGTTGGAGCTCGCAAAGCTTAAATCCGAGCTGGCCAGTGTCGTGGAGGAGAACACAAACCTCAAAACGCGGTTGGCCGTCAAGCAATCTACGCCTACCCTTGAGTTCAAGAACGGCGCGTACTTCAAGCAAGACGGTGAAGGTCCGTTTTGCTCCGGCTGCTACGATAATTCGAGTAAAACAATCCGCTTGGTTCCAGTATCCAAAACGTTAGAAGACTTGGCTAGCCATATGTGTCCGGTATGCCAGAGTACGTATGGTGGCAGTGGGGTCTAACAATTCATTCAAGCCGAACCCGCTTCGCGGCTCGGATTAATTCAGGCGTTATCCGCATGGTGTGTATCACGACACCACCGCAACCCAGGATCGCTCAACCGCCCGCCAAGTGCTTTAGCCCCCTCCTGCGGTAGAGGGGTTGGGGTGAGGGTACGTCCGCCAGTAACGTCGACGTTGAACGAACATCCCAACCAGCGTTCGCCAGCGAAGAAGTGTCACCCATTCCAGCATCAGAGGTGATCCGTCAGCGCCAGCAAGCCCAATCCGGCGCGCACTCGACGGTAGAACTCAACGCCACGCCACGGGCCACCAGCCACGAATCAGGTCCACCAACTGATCCGAGGTGATCCCGAATACCGCGATCGACACCAGCGCCGCCGCCCAGCCCACCAACATCAACGCGCCATCGCGTTCCAGCAAGGCCAGCGCAAACAGCAGCAGGATCAGGCCGAACAGATAGTTGGTAAACGGGATCGGCAGCGTCAGCAAGATACCGACCAGCACCAGCAGCAAGCCGGTGAACATCTGCGCCGGTCTCCGATCGAGCATGCCGTGCAAACGCGGCTTGAGCAGGCGGTCCAACCGCTGCAATGTCGGTGCCAGTTTCGCCACGAAACGCTGACTGGTGCGTCGCCGCGGCCCACGGTTGCCGATAAAGGCCGGCACCCACGGCTTGCGCAGGCAGCACATCATCTGCACGCCGATCAGCACCGTCAGCGGCCCGCTGATTCCGCCTGCCACGCCGGGAATCGGGATGAACGACGGCAGGATCGCCAGAAACAAAAACACCCCGAACGCGCTCTGCTGCAGGTCGGCCAGGATCTCGCGCACCCGCAGCACCTGCTCCGGGTCGCCACCGCTGAAGGCCGCCAGCAAGCTGCGGATGCCTTCATTGCGGTACCGCATCTGCTCGCCGCCGGACGCGTCGGATGGCGGAACGCCGTTATCCGACGATGTCATCGCTGTCCTCGTCGCCGATGCGGCTCAACAGCAGCTTGTCCACACGCGCGCCATCCAGATCCACGATCTCGATGCGCCAACCGGCCCAATCGAAGAATTCGCCAGCCTGCGGAATGCGTCCGAAGTAGTAAATGCACAGCCCGGCCAGCGTGTGGTAATCGCCTTCGTCGGCTTCCGGCAGTTCGGCGCCCAGCACTTCGCGCAATTCTTCCACCGGCAGCGAGCCGTCGATCAGCAGCGAGCCATCGGCACGGGTGATCACCAGCGCGTCTTCGTCGGTGTTTTCCACCGCCTGCAGACGGCCGACCACCGCGCCCATCAGGTCGCTGATGGTGACCAGCCCGCGGATTTCGCCGTATTCGTCCACCACCAACGCCATCGACTGCTGTTCTTCGCGAAAGATCTCCAGCAGCTTCATCGCATGCGTGGACTCGGACACGAACAAGGTATCGCGCAGTGCCTGGAACAGGTTCTCGCCGTGCCCGCCCAGGCGCGTGACCAGCGATTTGACTTCCAGCACGCCGGCAATGTCCTGGTCGCTGCTGCGATACACCGGGTAACGCGAGAACTCGTGCTCGCGCATCATCTGCAGGTTGCGTTCCGGCTCGGCATTGGCATCCAGCCAGGCGATGCGGTTGCGCGGCGTCATCAGGCTGTCGGCGGTGCGGTCGCCCAGGCGCATCACCCGGTTCATCATGTCGCGCTCGTGCGCATCGATCACGCCGGCTTCGTGGCTTTCGGCTACCAGCATGCGGATCTCTTCTTCGGTGATCGATGCCGATTCGTCCTTGCCCATGCCCAACATGCGCAGCACCAAGCGCGTGGAGCGCGCCAGCACCCAGACCCCGGGCGCGGCGATCTTGGCCAGCCAGGTCATCGGCACCGCGACAAAACCGGCGATATCTTCGGAGTTGCGCAATGCCAGCCGCTTGGGCACCAGCTCGCCGAAGATCAGCGTCAGGAAGGTGATCAGCGCCACCGCCAGGGTGCTGCCGATCACTGCCGAATACGGTTTGGGGTCGCCAACCAACGAGAAAGTGGCCGACAGCGCAGGGAAGGCCAGCTGCAGCCGCTCGCCGATCGCCTCGCCGATGGCTTCGCCGCCGAACAGGCCGGTCAGGATGCCGATCGAGGTGATACCGATCTGGACCGTGGACAGGAAGTTCTCCGGGCTCTCGGCCAAGGCCAGCGCCCGCGCGGCGCGCTTGCTGGAGCCGGCCATCTGCTTCAGGCGGCTCTTGCGCGAGGTCATCAGCGACATCTCCGACATGGCGAAGAAGCCGTTCAACACGATCAGTGCGATGACGATCAGAAACTCAACCACGGGCGTCTTCCCCGGTCAGTGAAGGGGAGGGCGGGCAAGCACGGGGTTGGCCGGCGCGCGCGAAGGCGGGGCGGCAACGCGGAAATATAGGGTCGTCTTCCATAGGGTGCGCCCGAAGGCGCGGGGGCATGTTAGCAAATCGCAGGGTGATTCGAGCCGGGAAATGCCGGTGTGAAGGCCGCGCGCGGTGCCGATATACCCAGACAGGTCATGGAACGGTCATAATTCGTCCTTGGCGCCCGTCTCTCCCTCGACGGCAGGAAGTTTTCCACCCATGTTCTCGTTGCAGACCATCTTCGGCTCCGGCAAGCAGTTCTATGCGCTTCTGAACGAAGCGGCGCAGGCCGCCTACGACAGCACCAAGGCGTTGCACGCCATGATGCGCACGTCCGACCGGCAACCGGCGCTGGACGCCTTCAAGCTGGCCCGCCTGCGCGAACGCGCCGCCTCCGACAAGATCGGCCAGGCGCTGGTGGACAGCTTCATGACCCCGATCGAGCGCGAAGACATCGAAGCGCTGGGCTCGGCGCTGTACAAGATTCCCAAGCAGGTCGAAAAATTCGCCGACCGCTATTCGCTGGCCACCAAGCACCTGGAACACATCGACTTCGCTCCGCGCGCGGCGATGCTGGAGCAGGCCGCCGCGGTAGTGGTGGAAATGGTCACCGACCTGCCGCAGATGAACATCGATCGCATGACTGCGCTCAACGACAAGCTGCGCACGCTGGAAAACGAGGCCGACCGCCTGATGCTCGAGCTGTACCGCGACATCTATTCCGGCCGCCTGGACACGCTGCAGATGTTCCTGCTCAAGGAGTTCTTCGAGATCCTGGAAAAAGCCATCGACCGTTGCCGCGAGGCAGGGGTGGTGGTGTACCAGATCGTATTGAAGAACAGCTGAGGTCGCCGCGTGCTTACCCTTGTTCTGGTGGTGATCCTGGCCGCGTTGGTGTTCGAGTTCATCAACGGCTTCCACGACACCGCCAATTCCATCGCCACCGTCGTCGCCACCAAGGTGTTGTCGCCCGGCTGGGCGGTGATGCTGGCCGCCGGCATGAATTTGATCGGCGCCCTGACCGGCACTGCGGTGGCGTTGACCATCGCTTCGGGACTGCTCAACACCAACGTGGTCGAGGTCACCCCGCAGGTGATTTTGTGCGCGCTGCTGGGCGGCATCATCTGGAACCTGATCACCTGGTGGAAGGGGCTGCCTTCGTCGTCCTCGCATGCGCTGATCGGCGGCCTGTGCGGCGCCGGTCTGGCCGCCGCGCACAACAATTGGGACGCGTTGATCTGGTCGGAAAGCGTCGGCAACTGGGCCAAGAACAAGGGGCTGTTGTGGAAGGTGTTCGTGCCGATGATCACCTCGCCGATCGCCGGCTTCCTGCTCGGTATCGTGGTGATGCTGCTGCTGTGGGCCATCATCGCCGGCATGTCGCGGCTCGGTGGCCCGATCGGGCGACTGGCGCGGCCGCGCTGGGTCAATGCGTTCTTCGGCAAGGCGCAGATCGCCTCGGCTGCATACATGGGCTACGCCCATGGCCATAACGATGCGCAGAAGACCATGGGCATCATCGCCATGACCCTGATCGGCGCGCAGTCGGCCGGTGCACTGGACAACCTGCCGAGCTGGCTGGCGTTCCTGCATCCGGGCACCGGCCTGGCCGCCGGCGACGGCATCCCGATGTGGATCGTGCTGACCTGCGCGGTGGTGATGGCGGCCGGCACCGCATCCGGTGGCTGGAAGATCATCAAGACGCTCGGCCACAAGATGGTCAAGCTGCATCCCATCCACGGCTTTGCCGCCGAAACCAGCTCGGCCACCGTGCTCACCGTGGCTGCGCATTTCGGCATGCCGGTGTCGACCACGCACAGCATTTCCACCGCGATCATGGGTGTGGGGTTTGCCAAGAACCCTCGCTCGCTGCGGCTTGGCGTGATCGAGCGCATTGTGTGGGCGTGGATTCTCACCATCCCCGCTGCAGGCGGTGTGGCGTATCTGATCCTGACGCTGTTCGAGCTGTTTGGCTGGACCTGAGCCGATGTCGCGGTGCGGTCACGCGCCGCTGTCACGCTGCGGTGTTATTGCGCTGGGGATCTGCCGTGACCGGGTCTGCCTGCGCGTGCTGAGTGAGAACCTTCCGCGATGATGCTTGCCCTGGTGTGCGTGTTGTTCGGCTTGGCCTGGTTGATCGACCGTCGCGGATCGCGGCAGTTGTCGCGCGTGCTGGCCGGGGCCAGCCTGGCGCTGGTGTTCGCGGTCGGTTGCGGGCCGCTGCCATCGTGGATGCTGCAGAACCTGCAGCGTACCGGCGTCAATGATTTCAATGCGTGGGGCGCGCGCAACGTCATCGTGCTGCTGGGCGCCGGCACCGTGCGTCCGGAAGGCCGCGATGCGGTGGCCGAGGCCAATCTGTTCGCCTACGGCCGCATCGTCGAATCGGCGCGGCTGTACCGGCAATGCCGGCACAGCGGCGGCGATTGCAAGATCGAGATCAGTGGCGGCGACGCCCGCGGCCTGGGCCTGTCGGAGGCGGTGGTGTATCAGCGCGTGTTGATCGGGCTGGGGATCGATCAAGCGGATCTGATCATGGAGCCGTCCAGCATGAACACCTGGCAGAACGCGCAGTTCAGTCAGCCCTTGCTGCGCGCGCACCGGCCCGATCGCGTCGTTCTGGTGTCCTCGGCCACGCATCTGCGCCGCGCCGAGCTGTACTTCCGGCACTTCGGGATCGATGCCATCCCGGTGCGCGCCGACTGGCTGACCGCCTCCTGGTCGATCCTGCCGCAGAGCTACAACTTCACCCTGGCCGATGTCGCCTTGCACGAATACCTGGGCATCGCGCGGTATCGGCTGTACCAGTGGATGGGCTGGAACGTGAAAGCGACCGCGCCCGGCGCGGTCTAACGCGTCACGACGCGGTTGATTCATCGCCGGGCGTGAGTCGCACGCCCGGTACTGCATGCGCTCAGCGCGTTTCGTACATCGCCTTGACGTCGCGACGGAACGCGGCCTGGCTATCGGCGCGGTTGTAGAACATGTGGCCGCCCGGATATTCGTGTACCTGCACGCGGTTAGGGTCGCCCATCGCCGGCATCTGATCCACGGTGAGCACCGAGCCCATGAACGGGCAGGAGAGATCGTTCCAGCCATGTGCGATCAGCACCCGCAGCTTGGGGTCGATCGCCACCGACTGACGCAGCTGCGTCACCGCGCCCTTGCGCAGCTCATCGCCCCAGTCCCACGCCGTATTGACCTCGTAATTGATCGCCTGATAGCGGGCATCGACTTTCCAGCCGACGATCCGGGTGACGAAGTCCACCATCGCGGTGGTGGTCGGGGCGATGATGCTGTCCAGCAGCGGGTCGCTGGCGCGCTGCGTGGGGTCGTTGGGGAACGGGTCGAAGGCGGTCACGTTGGCGTCGTAGCGGCTACCCAGCTTGCCCTTGTCGCGAAACACTTCGCGCAGATATGCCTGCGTTTCCAGGCGTCCACCGGAGCGGCGCACATAGGCCGGATCCAGCCCTGTCATGCGGGTGACCTGCTGCAGCATCGCCTCGTTGGCCTGCGGGTCGGTGCGGCCTTTCATCAGCGCCACCGCGTAGTCGCTGCGGGTGTAGTCGATCACCTGGCGCATCGCGCTGTCGCTGAGTTGGCCCTGGCGCTCCAGGTGCGCAGCGGCGATCGAGGGCAGGGTCAGCATCCACGCCAGCGGCGAGACGTCGCTGTTGTCGTCCAGGGTCGGGTTGAGAAACGGCGAGACCAGCACCACACCGCTCATGGCCACGCCAAGGCGGGTCTGCAGATACTGGGTGATGCGCGGGCCGCGGAAACCGCCATAACTTTCGCCGACCAGATACTTGCGCGTCTGCAGGCGGCGATTCTTCAGCAACCAATCGTAGATCACACGCGAGAGATACTCGACGTCGGCCTGCGGGTTGTAGAACTGCTTCTTGGCCTCGTCATCGCCGATCAGTGCGCGGCTGAAACCGGTGCCGACCGGGTCGATGAACACCAGGTCGGTGAAGTCCAGCCAGGTGCCCGGATTGTCGCGCAAGGTCGCCGGCGCAGATGCACTGTCGCCTTCGGCGCCGAAGGCGACCACCTTCGGCCCGATCGCACCCATGTTCAGATAGACCGACGCCGCGCCCGGCCCGCCGTTCAAGGCAAAGGTCACCGGGCGGTCCTTGCCGTCCACGGTATAAGCGGTGAATACCACCTCGCCGGTGGTCTTGCCCTGCGCATCGCGCACCGGCAACGTGCCGACGGTGGCGGTGTAACTCAGCGTTCGCTCGGCAAGGCGCGTACTTTGGCGCACGCTGACATCGGCCGGCAGCGGTGCGGGTTTGCTCGCAGCGGTATCGGCCTTGGCGTCAGGCTTGGAATCGGTCTTGCTGTCCTGCGCGGCGGCGAATGCCGACACGCCGAACAGCAGGCAGGCCAGCAGGCCGGTATGGAACAAGGAGGGCATGGGCAATCGGCATTGGAACGGAAGAACGCCGATGCTAGGCCGCGGCGTCGCGCGGTGGATGTGCAAAAAGACATGGCTGTCGCGCTCACCGATGCCGGGTCGCTATCATGGCGCGCCCTGGTGATCGAGCTGCAGATGAGGCCTGGCGCCGTTCGCTATGCATGTGCCGTGGCGCTGTTGTTGGCAGGCTGCGCGGCAGCGCCACCTGCACCGGTGCGCCATGCCAGCGACCCGGATGCGTTGTGGCGCATCGTCTCCACCCGCTGCCTGGCAGAGGCGCCGCGGTCACCCGACTGCGCCGCCGTGTGGTCGGATCCGGCGCGCCAGGCGGTGGTGTTGAAAGACCGTCACGGCAGCTTCCAGTATTTGTTGGTGCCCAGCGTGCGGGTCAGTGGAATCGAAGACCCCGCGTTGCTAAGCGCCGACGCGCCGAATTATTTCGCCAGCGCCTGGGATGCGCGCAGCTTCGTGGCGCAGGCATTGCAACGTCCGCTGCCAAGGCAATACGTGAGTCTTGCGTTGAACTCGCCGCACGGGCGCTCGCAGGAGCAACTGCATATCCACATCGATTGCCTGCGTCCGGACGTGTACGCAGCGCTGCAGCGTCAGCGCATGAAGATCGGCCCGAAATGGCATGCCCTGGCCGAGCCACTGCGGGGCCATATGTATCTGGCCAGGACGCTGGAAGGCGATGCGCTGGAGCAAGATCCGATTCGCCTGCTCGCAGACGCGCTTGCCGCCGATGCCAGCTTGCGCGATTACTCGCTGGTGGTCGCCGGCGCGCAACTGCAGGACGGGCGACCGGGGTTCGTTCTGCTGGCGACGCGGCAGGATGCGCGCAGCGGTAACCGCGCCAGTGGCGAAGAAGTGCAGGACCACGCCTGTGGTCTGGTGACCGGTGCAACGCAGGTGTTGCCGGGCGTGCGTTGAGGTGGGTGTTAGACCAGCTCGTCAGCGCGCCCTGGTCTTTCAACGCGATGCATTGCAGTTCAAACAGATGGATCGCTGCCGGGAGATGGCGGAAATCAGTACCGCACACGGTCATCGCTGTATCTGCTTTGCCTGCGCAACCATGCATGCGGCAAGGCTCTTGGCGCCACGCGCGCGTCGGTAGCGTGTACTACGCCCTCTCTACGCTGAGAGAGGGCGCTTAACCACGCACACGCGGGCAAGAAGCGTACGCGTGTACGTTGCCCTCTTTGTGTTGAGAGAGGGCGTTTTTGCAGAACTTTAGACTTCCAGCGACGCCAGGTCGCCCTTGGATTCCAACCACTGCTTGCGGTCGCCCGCGCGTTTTTTTGCCAGCAGCATGTCCATCAACGAGCGGGTCTGTTCGCCGTCGTCGATGGTCAACTGCACCAGCCGGCGCGTGTCCGGATGAATGGTGGATTCGCGCAGCTGCTGCGGGTTCATCTCGCCCAGGCCCTTGAAGCGGGTCACGCTGATCTGGCCCTTCATTTTCTCGCGCGCGATCTTGTCCAGCAGCGTGGTCTTTTCTTCTTCGTCCAGCGCGTAGAACACCTGCTTGCCCACGTCCACGCGGAACAGCGGCGGCATCGCCACGAACACATGTCCGGCGGCCACCAGCGCGGGGAAATGCTGCAGGAACAGCGCCGTCAACAACGTGGCGATATGCAGGCCGTCGGAGTCCGCATCGGCCAGGATCACCACCTTGCCGTAGCGCAGCCCGGTGATGTCGTCCTTGCCGGGGTCGCAGCCGATCGCAATGGCCAGGTTGTGCACTTCTTCGGACGCCAGCACGCTGCCCGATGCCACTTCCCAGGTGTTGAGGATCTTGCCGCGCAGCGGCAGGATCGCCTGGAAATCCTTGTCGCGCGCCTGCTTGGCCGAGCCGCCGGCCGAGTCGCCTTCGACCAGAAACAGTTCGGTGCGCGACAGGTCCTGGCTGATGCAGTCGGCCAGCTTGCCGGGCAGGGCGGGGCCCTGGGTGACCTTCTTGCGGACAATCTGCTTTTCGGTCTTCAACCGCGCGCTAGCGCGGTCGATGGCGATCTGCGCGATCTTCTCGCCGATGTCCACGTTCTGATTGAGATACAGGCTGAAGGCATCGTGCGCGGCGCCTTCGATAAAGCCGGCCGCCTGGCGCGAGGACAGCCGCTCCTTGGTCTGCCCGGAGAACTGCGGGTCGGTCATCTTCAGGCTAAGCACAAAGGTGACCCGGTCCCACACGTCTTCCGGTGCCAGCTTGACGCCGCGCGGCAGCAAATTGCGGAAGTCGCAGAACTCGCGCAGCGCATCGGTCAGGCCCGAACGCAGGCCGTTGACGTGGGTGCCGTGCTGCGCGGTCGGGATCAGGTTGACGTAGCTTTCCTGCACCAGCTCGCCTTCGGGTACCCAGGCGGCGGCCCAGTCGACGATCTCGGTGTCTTTCTTCAGGCTGCCTGCGAACAGGTCGGCCGGCAGCATCTCGTGCTCGGCCATCTCGCCCTTCAAATAATCGCGCAGGCCGTTTTCGAAGTACCAGCTGTCCTGCTCGCCGGTCGCTTCGTCGTGCAGCTTGACGGTCAGGCCGGGGCACAACACCGCCTTGGCGCGCAGCAGATGGCGCAGCGCACGTACATTGAACTTGGGCGTGTCGAAGTACTTCGGGTCGGCCCAGAAACGCAGCCGCGTGCCGGTGTTCTTCTTGCCAACGGTGCCGACGACCTCCAGCTTGGAGGCGGCAATGCCGTCGCGGAACTCCATGCGGTGCTCGCTGCCTTCGCGCTTGATGAACAGCTCGACCTTGGTCGAGAGCGCATTGACCACGCTCACGCCCACGCCGTGCAGGCCGCCAGAGAAGGTGTAGTTGCGGTTATTGAATTTTCCGCCGGCGTGCAGGCGGGTCAGGATCAGTTCGACGCCGGGAATCTTCTCTTCCGGATGCATGTCCACCGGCATGCCGCGCCCGTCATCGGACACTTCGCAGCTGCCGTCCTTATACAAGGTGACTTCGACCTGCCGGGCGTGTCCGGCCAGCGCTTCATCGACGGAGTTGTCGATCACCTCCTGCGCCAAATGGTTCGGGCGCGCGGTGTCGGTATACATGCCCGGGCGGCGTTTGACCGGGTCCAGGCCCGACAGCACTTCAATATCGGCGGCGTTATAACGGGTGTTCATGCATCTCGCTGGCACGTGAAACGACGCACAAGTGTGGCGGCTGGGGCGTTTTTTTGCACGCGACCGGCATTCAGTGCGCGGCCGGGTACCACTGGCTACCCTGGCGTTGGTTTCGGAACCAAACGTCCCCACCTGAGGATGTCACCGACGCCAAAGAGGACGCCATGAAGTTCAAGCACATCCTGATGCTCACCCTCGGTGCGGCCGCGGTCGCAGCACTTCCTGCCCTGGCCCAGGCGGCTCCGCAGCAGACCGGGCAGGGCGCCACCGCGCAAAAGGCCGACGATGCCAAGGCCAAGACCGACGCTGAGCGCAAGGCCGAGCGCCGCGCCGCCGCTGCCGCGCAGAAGCCCAAGGCCGACAGCGCGCCGCGTGAGGAAGAGGAAGAAGAGAAGCCCGCACGCTGACGCATCCGCGCAGCGCGACGTGTTCCACGGACGCCCCGGCTTCGGCCGGGGCGTCTGCATTTGCGCGCCATGGCGCGCAAATGCAGCGTGCGACGCCCTGGGCGTCACACAACCCTTGGGCATTCGCCCGTCACCCGCTAAACTATGGCTTTCCGGGAGGCTTCAAGCCCCATGACCCCCCTGATTTTTGTTACCGGCGGCGTAGTGTCCTCGCTAGGCAAGGGCATTGCCGCCGCTTCGCTTGCCTCCATTCTGGAAGCGCGTGGCCTCAAGGTCACGATGATGAAGCTGGACCCGTACATCAATGTGGACCCGGGCACGATGAGCCCGTTCCAGCATGGCGAGGTCTACGTCACCGACGACGGTGCCGAAACCGACCTGGACCTGGGCCATTACGAGCGCTACGTGCGCACGCGGCTGTCGCGCAAGAATTCGGTCACCACCGGCCGGATCTACGAGAACGTGATCCGCAAGGAGCGCCGTGGCGATTACCTGGGCGCCACCGTGCAGGTGATCCCGCACATCACCGACGAAATCCGCCGTTGCATCGACGAGGCCACGGCCGGCTTCGATGTGGCGCTGATCGAGATCGGCGGCACCGTCGGCGATATCGAATCGCTGCCATTCCTGGAAGCCATTCGCCAGGTCCGCACCGAGCGCGGCGCGGAAAAAGCCATGTTCATGCACCTCACCCTGGTGCCGTACATCGCCGCGGCCGGTGAGTTGAAGACCAAGCCGACCCAGCACTCGGTCAAGGAACTGCGCTCGATCGGCATCCAGCCGGACGTGCTGCTGTGCCGCTCCGAGCAGGCGGTGCCGGATTCGGAGCGCCGCAAGATCGCCTTGTTCACCAACGTCTCCGAGCGCGCGGTGATCAGCTGCCCGGACATCGACGTGCTCTACGGCATGCCGCTGGAATTGCTGCGCCAGGGCCTGGACGAGTTGGTCATCGACCAGTTCAAGCTGCGCGACAAGGTCGCCGCAGCCGATCTGTCCGAATGGGCGGCAGTGGTGGATGCAGTCAAGCATCCGCTCGATGAAGTCACCATCGCGGTGGTCGGCAAGTACGTCGATCACCAGGACGCTTACAAGTCGGTGGCCGAAGCGTTGCGTCACGGCGGCCTGCGCCAGCGCACCAAGGTCAACTTGAAATGGCTGGAAGCGCAGGATCTGGAAGGCAGCGATATGGCGGCCTTGCAGGACATCGACGGCATCCTGGTGCCGGGCGGCTTCGGCGATCGCGGGTTCGAAGGCAAGGTGCAAACGTCCAAGTTCGCGCGTGAGCACAAGGTGCCGTATTTCGGCATCTGCTACGGCATGCAGGCCGCGGTGGTGGACTACGCGCGCCACGTGGTCAATCTGGACGCGGCCAACAGCACCGAAAACGATCGCCAGTCGCCGCATCCGGTGATCGGCCTGATCACCGAATGGCGCACCGCCACCGGCGAAGTCGAAAAGCGCGACGAAAAATCCGACCTGGGCGGCACCATGCGGCTGGGCTTGCAGGAGCAACGGCTCAAGCCGGGCACGCTGGCGCGCGAGGTGTATGGCAAGGACGTGGTGGCCGAGCGTCATCGCCATCGCTACGAGTTCAACAACCGCTACCGCACCCAGCTGGAAGATGCCGGCCTGGTGATCTCCGGCAAGTCGATGGACGACACGCTGGTGGAAGTGGTCGAACTGTCGCGCGATGCACACCCCTGGTTCCTGGCCTGCCAGGCGCATCCGGAGTTCCTGTCCACCCCGCGCGACGGCCACCCGTTGTTCATCGGCTTCGTGCGCGCTGCGCGCGAGAAGAAGGCCGGCGGCAAGCTGCTGAAGGAAGCGCGTGCGTGAGCAGTGCCTTTTCCCGTCGGGAGAAGGTGGCGCCAAGCGCTAGATGAGGGGGCGCCGCAACGCGCTGGAAGTTGCCAGCTATGACAAACGCGTCGCTACGCGCCAGCCAGGGCAAACCATCGGGCTTCGCAAGCGCTTCGCAAACGTACCCGCACCCCAGCTTCTCTCCCGACGGGAGAGAGGCTTCAATCGAGATAAGGTGACCTGATGAAACTGTGTGACTTTGAAGTCGGCCTCGACCAGCCGTTGTTCCTGATTGCAGGCCCGTGCGTGATCGAGTCGATGCAGTTGCAGCTCGACGTCGCCGGCAAGCTCAAGGAGATCACCGGCAAGCTCGGGGTCAACTTCATCTTCAAGTCGAGCTTCGACAAGGCCAACCGCACCTCGGGCACCAGCTTCCGCGGCCCCGGCCTGGAAGAAGGCCTGAAGGTGCTGGACGCGGTGAAACAGCAGATCGGCGTGCCGGTGCTGACCGACGTGCACGAATACACCCCGATGAACGAAGTCGCTGCGGTCGTCGACGTGTTGCAGACCCCGGCGTTTCTGGTGCGCCAGACCGACTTCATCAAGAACGTCTGCGCCGCCGGCAAGCCGGTCAACATCAAGAAGGGCCAGTTCCTGGCGCCGTGGGACATGAAACCGGTGGTGGAAAAAGCCAAGTCGACCGGCAACGAGCAGATCATGGTCTGCGAGCGTGGCGCCTCGTTCGGCTACAACAATCTGGTCAGCGACATGCGCTCGCTGAGCGTCATGCGCGACACCGGCTGCCCGGTGGTGTTCGATGCCACCCATTCGGTGCAGTTGCCGGGCGGGCAGGGCAGCAGCTCCGGTGGCCAGCGCGAGTTCGTGCCGGTGCTGGCGCGCGCTGCGGTGGCGGTGGGCATTTCCGGCCTGTTCGCCGAAACCCATCCGGACCCGTCCAAAGCGCTCTCCGATGGCCCCAATGCCTGGCCGCTGGACCGCATGGAAGAACTGCTCGAAACGCTGATGGAACTGGATGCGGTGACCAAGAAGCACGGGTTCGCGCGCTTCGCATGAGTTCCGACGTCGCATGAGTTCCGACCCCTGGGCGTTGGTGGCAGCGCGTCGCCAACGCTGGCACTGGCGCCATTGGCCGTGGGGCTGGATGGCATTGGGGTTGTCGCTCGCGGCATGGGCCTGTCTGGCCGTGATGGCCTTCCTGGTGACCGCCAGCATCGGCATGCCGGGCGACGGCAGCCATGCGATGCAGGCCACGCGCATTCCGATGGTTGTCACGCTGTTGGTTGGCGCGCTGGTGACGCTGGGCGGTCTTGTCGCCAGCCCGGTCGCGTTTTCGCAGCGTCGCCAGCCGGGCGCTGCAGCCATGGGCCTGGCGCTGCTGCTGCTCTTGCTACTGCTGTTTTGTTTATCGCTGCTGGCCCTGAAAGCCTAGTCGCGCAGTCTTGCCGGCTTGCCGGTCTGGCAGGCATCCGGCCCCATGCGATTTGGCAATGGACCGGCGTGCAGCGATAATCCGGCAGCTTGTTTCCGGTGTACTTCCCCCTTACTGGTAACCGATCGACCTATGACCACTATCGCCAAGATCCTCGCCCGCGAAATCCTCGATTCCCGCGGCAATCCCACGCTGGAGGCCGAAGTCACGCTGGCAGACGGCTCGTTCGGCCGCACCGCCGTGCCCTCGGGCGCCTCGACCGGCACCAAGGAAGCGGTGGAGCTGCGCGACGGCGACAAGACCCGTTACATGGGCAAGGGCGTGCGCCACGCGGTGGACAACGTCAACGGCACCATTGCCGAGACGCTCAAGGATTTCGACGCGGCCGACCAGCAGGGTCTGGACCGTCGCCTGATCGACCTGGATGGCACCGAGAACAAGGGCCGCCTGGGCGCCAACGCGCTGCTGGGTGTGTCGCTGGCCGCCGCGCATGCGGTTGCCGCCTCGCGCAAGCAGCCGCTGTGGCAGTACCTGTCCACCATCACCGAATCCGATGTGCAATTGCCGGTGCCGATGATGAACATCATCAACGGCGGCGCGCATGCCGACAACAACGTCGACTTCCAGGAATTCATGGTGCTGCCGGTCGGTTGCAGCTCGTTCTCCGAAGCGCTGCGCGCCGGCACCGAAATCTTCCATTCGCTCAAGGCGGTGCTCAAGGGCCACGGCCTGAGCACGGCGGTGGGCGATGAAGGCGGCTTTGCGCCGGACTTCCGCAGCAACGTCGAAGCGCTGGACACCATTCTCGAAGCGATCGGCAAGGCTGGCTACACCGCCGGCGAAGACGTGCTGCTGGGCCTGGACGTGGCTTCCAGTGAGTTCTACGACAACGGCAAGTACAACCTGGTCGGTGAGAACAAGCGCCTGACCAGCGAGCAGTTCGTCGACTTCCTGGCCGACTGGGTGGCGCAGTACCCGATCATCAGCATCGAAGACGGCCTGGCCGAAGACGATTGGGCCGGCTGGAAGCTGCTGACCGACCGCGTCGGCAAGAAGGTGCAGCTGGTGGGCGACGATCTGTTCGTCACCAACCCGAAGATCTTCAAGCAGGGCATCGACTCGGGCACCGCCAACGCGATCCTGATCAAGGTCAACCAGATCGGCACGCTGACCGAAACGCTGGAAGCGATCGCCATGGCGCACGCAGCCAACTACGCGTCCATCGTCTCGCACCGTTCCGGCGAAACCGAAGACACCACCATTGCCGACATCGCCGTGGCCACCACCGCCACGCAGATCAAGACCGGCTCGCTGTGCCGCAGCGACCGTGTGGCCAAGTACAACCAACTGCTGCGCATCGAGCAGGCGTTGGGTTCCGGCGCGCGTTACGCCGGCCGCGACGCGTTCGTTTCGATCAAGCGATAAGCCGTGCGCAACTGGCGCTGGCTACTGCTGGTGCTGGCGGTGCTGCTGGCTTGGCTGCAGTACCGCTTCTGGTTCGGGCCTGGGAATTCCGGTGAAGTCATGATGCTGGAAGCCCAGGTCGCGCATCAGACACAAGACAACGAAGGTCTGCGCCAACGCAACCAGGCGTTGGCAGCAGAGGTGAAGGATTTGAAGGACGGCGAGGAAGCAATCGAAGAACGCGCACGCAGCGAGCTGGGCATGATCAAACCGGGCGAGACGTTCTATCGCGTGGTCGAGGATGCACCGCCACTGCCTGCCGCAACCGCCGAAGCGGCACCCGCGCCGGCCACATCCGATCCTGCACCCACCACGGAACCGCATCCATGACCGGTTCGATCTGGGCGATCGTGCCGGCCGCAGGGCGCGGCACGCGGTTTGGTGGCGCGCTTCCCAAGCAATATCTGCCAGCAGCGGGCCAACCGCTGATGGCCTATACCTTGGCAGCCCTGGCTGCGCATCCGGCGGTCGCCGGCATCCTGGTGGCGATTGCACCGGGCGATGCCGACTGGCCGGGCTGGACGGCAGTGCAGTCCAAACCCGTGTTGACCTGCGTTGGCGGTGCTACCCGCGCAGCCTCGGTGCTGGCCGGCTTGCTGGCCCTGCCCGAGAGCGTGCGTGCGGACGACTTCGTGCTAGTGCACGATGCCGCGCGCCCGAATCTGGCATTGGCGGATCTGGACCGGTTGCTGGAAATCGGCCGTGGCGACCCGGTCGGCGCGATTCTGGCCGCACCGGTGCGCGACACGCTCAAACGTGCCGGCGACGACGGCGGTATCGATCGCACCGAGCCACGCGAGCGCCTATGGCGTGCGCTGACTCCGCAGCTGTTTCGGCGGCATCAGCTGATTCGTGGCCTTACCGACGCGTCGGCTGCCGGCGTCGACGTCACCGACGAGGCGATGGCGATGGAGCGGCTCGGGCTGCGTCCGTTGCTGGTGGAGGGGGCCGAGGACAACTTCAAGGTCACCACGCCGGCGGATCTGGCGCGCTTCGAGTTCGAACTTGTCCGCCGCGGCGTTGCGGTCGATGCCGATCCTGCCGCTGCGCCCATCGAAGAGATTGCGCCAGCCGCGCACAGCGATACCGGGCTTGCCGCCGTTGCCGACCACGGCAGCGACGCCTCTTAAATCACCACGGGTTTTCCATGTCCTTCAATTTCCGAATCGGCCAGGGCTACGACGTACATGCGTTCGGCGATGGCGATCATGTGATGCTCGGCGGCGTGCGTGTTGCGCATAGCCAGGGCGTACTCGCGCACAGCGACGGCGACGTGGTGTTGCACGCGCTCTGCGATGCGATGCTGGGCGCCTTGGCGCTGGGCGATATCGGCCAGCATTTTCCGCCATCCGACGCACGCTGGAAGGATGCCGACAGCGCGCAGTTTCTGCAGCATTGCGATCAGTTGTTGCGCGAGCGCGGCTGGCGTGTGGGCAATGCCGACATCACCGTGATCTGCGAGCGGCCCAAGGTTGGCCCGCATGCGCTGGCCATGCGCGAACGCATCGCCGGGCTGCTCGGCATCGAGCTCGATGCGGTCAGCGTCAAGGCGACGACGAGCGAGAAGCTTGGCTTTACCGGTCGTGGCGAAGGCATCGCCGCGCAGGCTGCAGTGCTGCTGGGCAAGATCGCGCCCTAAGCGCGGCGAATACACTTTAGCGAGCACTCTTGAGATAGGCCTGCACAGCGCGCTCAGAGCCGCGATTGCATGAGCGGTACATGCCGCGTCCAGCGCCGGTCGCGCCCGCCGGGTGGTGAGCGTATCGGTGTGTTGGCTGCTCTAAACTGCACTTCTGCATGCCGGGTCGCCGGCGTGCATCACGACATTCCGCGCCGAGAGCTCGGCAAATAGCGCACGATGCGTCGGCGCGAAGGCGAACCACACCATGAGCGAGACCTCCTCCCTTCCGCGCGCGCATGGCGCAGCGGTCCTCAGCGCGGCAATGCGCAGCACGCCGGAAGATTTTCAGGTCGATGAGCTGCCGTCGTTCGAGCCCTCGGGCGAAGGCGAGCATCTGTTGCTCACCATTCGCAAGCGTGGGCAGAACACGGCTTACATCGCTAAATACCTTGCGAAATGGGCGGGCATCGCGGAGATGGGCGTCAGCTATGCAGGGCTGAAGGATCGCCATGCGGTGACCACGCAACGTTTCAGTGTGCACCTGCCCAAGCGCATCGCGCCGGACCTTGCCACGCTCGACGATGCGCAGATGCAGGTGGTCCACAGCACATGGCATAACCGCAAGCTGCAACGCGGCGCGCTGCTGGGCAATCGCTTCGTGCTGACGCTGCGTCAGGTGCAGGGCGAGCGCGCCGCCATCGAGCAACGCTTGCAGGCAATCGCCGCGCGCGGCATCCCCAACTGGTTTGGCGAACAGCGCTTCGGGCGCGATGGCGGCAACGTGGCGTCTGCACTGGCGATGTTCGGTTACCTGCAAGAGGCCGACGGCACGCTGGTACCGGCCCCCAAGCGGCGTCTGCGCAACGATCAACGCTCGATCCTGCTATCTGCGGCGCGCTCGTCGCTGTTCAATCGCGTGCTGAGCGCACGTGTGGCGCAGGGCAGCTGGGATGCGGCGCTGGATGGCGAAGCGTGGATGCTGGATGGCTCGCGCAGCGTATTCGGCCCCGAGCCGTGGAGCGAGGTGTTGGCCGAGCGGCTGGCACGCTTCGACATCCATCCGAGCGGTCCGCTGTGGGGCGTGGGCGAACTGCGTCCCACCGCTCAGGCCGCCGCGGTGGAGCAGGGCGCGTTAGCGGACCCGCAATCAGAGGTGTTGCGCCAGGGACTGGAGGCTGCCGAGTTGAAACAGGAGCGCCGTGCGCTGCGCCTGCGGCCACAGGATCTGCACTATCGCTGGCTGGACGAGCAGACCTTGCAGGTGGAATTCGCGCTGCCACCGGGCTGCTACGCCACTGCAGTGCTGTGGGAGCTGGGCGATGTCAGCGATGCGGGTCGTGCAGCGGCAACCAGTCGTTCCGACGATTGAGCTTGCTCAACCAGAGCGCCCTATGTCGCAGATGCCAGACCCCACGCAGCCATCCGTCTCGTAGGAGCGGCCCCGGCCGCGACCTCCACGACCGATCGCTTGTCAGCCGCACGCAAGCGCGGCTACAAGCGAAGCCGCCTATCCGGCGCAGCGAATACTCGGGAGTGAAGACGACTGAGCGGATCAAGCAAGCCGTCCGCTGACGCACGCACAACAGCGAGTCCCGCTCTCGTAGGAGCGGCCCCGGCCGCGACCTCCACGACCGATCGCTGATCAATCGCACGCAAGCACGGTTGCAAGCGAAGCAGCCTCTCCCGCGCAGCGAACGTTCGGAACTGGATATGGGTTTCGCAACGCAAGCGTCAGGCTGCACGCGGATAGGCCACACCCCGTCTCAACACGACGGCGGCCTGTCAGGCAGCAAACACGCCAGCACCTACCCACGCATCCCCGCACTATCGCCGCGCCAACAACACCAGTAACGCGCCGGTACCGCCCTGCGTCGGCGGCGCCGAATGAAATGCCAGCACATCGTTGCGCTGTCGTAGCAGGCGGTCCATCAGGTTCTTCAGCACTGGTGCGCCCTTGTCCGACTGCAGGCCTTTGCCATGGATTATGCGCACGCAGCCACGTTCGTGCGCATGCGCATCCAGCAGGAACTGCCGCAGCAACGTCTCGGCCTGCGCTGCGGTGGCGCCATGCAGATCCAGTTCGTCCTGCACCGAAAACTGCCCGCGCTTGAGGCGTTGAAACAAACGCGTGGGAAGATTCTCGCGGCGATAGCTGGCCGTATCGCCGGCTTCCAGCGGTGCGCTGTCACGCAGCAATCGGGAAAATTCAGTGTGAGCTTGCGCCTCGTCGCGCTCGGCCATGCGCGCGCGGGGTTTCGGGCGCGGTTTGGCATTGGCCGGCGGCGCCACTTCGCGGATTGGCTTGACCGCGCCGATCGCCGCGCGGAACAGCGCGCTGTCGTCTTCGTCTTCAGGGTGTGACATCGGTACAGCGTAACCGGTCCAACCTCAGACACACGCGAAGATCAAGCATCCAAGCGCATGGACGCATCCGGTATCATGGGCGGGTTTTCCGAGGAGTCTCATGCGCGTACTGGTTAGCAACGACGACGGTGTCGACGCCCCCGGCATCCAGATCCTGGCCGAGGCGCTGCGGCATGCCGGTCATGAAGTGATGGTGGTCGCGCCCGATCGCGACCGCTCCGGCGCCAGCAATTCGCTGACGCTGGATGTGCCGATCCGCACCCGCCGCATCGACGCGCAAACCTGCGCGGTGGCCGGCACGCCCACCGACTGCGTGCATCTGGCGCTCACCGGCATGCTGGATTACGACCCGGACATCGTGGTCTCCGGTATCAACAACTCGGCCAATCTCGGCGACGACGTGATCTATTCCGGCACCGTTTCTGCCGCGATGGAGGGCCGCTTCCTGGGCCTGCCCGCCGTGGCGGTGTCGCTGGTGACGCATCACCACGAAGCCCATCATTACGACACCGCCGCGCGCGCCGCAGTGGAAATCGTCGCGCGGCTGAAGGCCGAACCATTGCCGGCCGACACCATCCTCAACGTCAACGTGCCGGATCTGGCCTGGTCGGATGTGCTCGGTTTCGAAGTCACCCGGCTCGGCAACCGGCATCGCTCCGAGCCTTGCGTGCCGCAGCAAGACCCGCGCGGCCGCACCGTGTATTGGATCGGCCCGGCCGGTCCGGAGCAGGACGCCGGCGCCGGCACCGATTTCCATGCCGTGCGCACCGGGCATATCTCGATCACGCCGATCCATGTCGATCTCACCCGCTACCAGGCGCTGGAGACGGTGGCCGGCTGGGTCGGCGGGCTGACCGCTGCGCTGGACGGCCCGGCATGACGCCGAGGCTGCGCATGCTGCAACCGGAATCGGTCGGCATCGGCATGACCTCGCAGCGGGTGCGCGACCGTCTGGTCGAGCGCCTGCGCGAGGCCGGCATCCAGGACGAAGCCACGCTCAACGCCATGCGCACCGTCCCGCGGCATCTGTTCATCGACGAAGCGCTGGCCTCGCGTGCCTACGAAGACACCGCGCTGCCGATCGGCCACGGCCAGACCATCTCGCAGCCCTGGGTGGTCGCGCGCATGACCGAGGCCGTGCTGCAGGTGGCGCCGACCAAGGTGCTGGAAGTCGGCACCGGCTCCGGCTATCAGGGCGCGGTCCTCGCCGCGCTGGGTCTGGAGGTCTATACCGTCGAGCGCATCGGCGACCTGCTGCGGCAGGCGCGCAAGCGCTTTCGCCATCTCGGCATGAACGTGCGCAGCAAGCATGACGATGGCCGTATCGGCTGGCCTGAGCACGGCCCGTACGACGCCATCGTGGTCACCGCGGCCGCGCCGGCGCTGGTAGATGCGCTGGTCGATCAGCTCGCAGTCGGTGGGCGCCTGGTGGCCCCGGTCGGCGGCGCGTCCTCGCAGTCGCTGGTGCAGCTCACCCGCGCTGCCGATGGCGAGATCGAGCAACAGGTTCTGGCGCCGGTCACGTTCGTCCCGCTGTTGTCGGGCATGCTGGATTGAACCAATGAGAGTTCCTCGATGAAGATTTTCGGGCCGTTGTACGACGTGGCTATCCGTTGGTCGCGCCACCGCCGCGCGCCGACGCTGCTGACCGGCCTCAGCTTCGTGGAGGGCTTCATCTTTCCGGTGCCGCCGGAAGTGATGCTGGCGCCGATGTCGCTTGCCGAGCCCAAGCGCTCATTATGGTTTGCCACCTTGAGCCTGGCTGGCTCGGTGTGCGGGGCGTTGGTCGGCTATCTGCTGGGGCATTTCGCCTTCGCCGCGCTGCAGCCGCTGATCGAATGGCTGGGCTGGAGCGCGAAGATCCAGGCTCAGATCGAAACCCTGCGCGCGCTGGTGGCCGAGTCGCCTTGGAAGGCGTTCTGGGCATTGGTGCTGGTCGGCTTCACGCCAATTCCGCTGAAGATTTTTACCTGGGCCTCGGGCGTGGTCGGCGTGCCGATCCTGCCTTTCATCGCCAGCATGCTGGTCGGCCGCGGCAAGCGCGTGTATCTGGTTGCCGGCGCGATCCGCCTCGGCGGCGCACGGGCCGAAGCGGCGCTGCATCGCTGGATCGAGCCGCTGGGCTGGGTGGCGATGGCGGTGCTTGCCGCAGGCGCGGGTTGGGTTGTGTGGAAGACAACGAACGGATGAGCAAGACGCAGATGAATTTGGTACGCAAGACAGCAGTCGTGCTCACGGTGGTCATCGGGCTGAGCGCCTGCAGCAGCGCCACAGTGGTGCGTTCGCCTGGCGCAGGTGGCGGTTCGTCTTCCTCGCGGCCCACGGCAGCGCCACGTCCGTCGGTGCCGCGCCCGGGCGCGACGGTGACGGTGCAGCGCGGCGACACGCTGTATGCGATTTCGCGCCGCACCAACATCACCGCGCCGGACCTGGCGGCGTGGAACGGCCTGTCCTCGCCCAATACCATCTATCCCGGCCAGACTTTGAAGTTGTATCCGCCCGGTGCCAGCAAGCCGGGAACCAGCGCGCCGGTGGTTGGTACGGTGGTGCCGCCGCGTCCGGCTGCGCCTATCGCCGCACCGGTCAGTAGCGGCTTTTCCTGGCGCTGGCCCGCCGATGGCGTGGTGGTGGGTACCTTCGTCGCCGGCGAAACCACCAAGCAAGGCGTGGATATCGCCGGTGCCAGCGGCCAGGCCGTGCGCGCCGCCGCCGATGGCGTGGTGGTGTATTCGGGCGCTGGCCTGGTCGGCTATGGCGAGCTGATCATCATCAAGCACAACGACCAGTGGTTGTCGGCGTACGGCCACAACCGCAAGCGTCTGCTCAACGAAGGCCAGAGCGTCAAGGCCGGCCAGCAGATCGCCGAGATGGGCCGCAGCGGCGCCGCCCGCGACATGCTGCACTTCGAAATCCGCTACAACGGCAAGCCGCTCGATCCGTTGCTGTATCTGCCGAAGAAGTGATTTTGGGATTCGGGATTCGGGATTCGTAACAGCCTGGGGCTGTTGGCGCTGCGGGATGGGGCTGGGTCGCCGCGCTAAGGCCGGCTGATTGCGGGGTTGGGGAGTTTTCGCTTGACAGCGAAACCTGCGGAAACACGCTTTCCCGATTCCCGATTCCCGATTCCCGATTCCCGATTCCCGATTCCGTCCCAACCAATCAGCCAGGCAAGACCATCGCCAGCGCCACCCGGCGGCCTTCGCTGGCCAGCACGTTATAGGTGCGTGCCGCGGCGGCGTTGGTCATCGCTTCCAGGCCGATGCCGCGGGTCAGGCAGGCGGCAAGGACTTGTGCGCTCGGGAAGCGCTGGCGTTCGCCGGTGCCCAGCAGAATGACGGCTGGCGCCAGCGCCAGTACCGCGTCCATATGGCTTGCCTGCAGGTGTTCCAGATCCTGCACCGGCCAGCGTTCCACCAGTTCATCCGGCATCAGGATGAAACTCTGCTGCAGAATCTGCTCGTTGACCTTGGCATGGCGGCCGTCGGCCGCGCGCAGCGCATAGGCGTAGTCGGGGTGTTCCTGGCTTAAAGGCATAACGGACTCGGTTGGTCAGCCGCGCGGCAGTACGATCTGGCGCTTTTCCTTGCTGGGGCGGTACAGGATGGCGACGTGGCCGATCCGCTGCACCAGGGCGCTACCGGTGTGCCCGACCAGTTCGGCGATCAGCGCGTCGCGGGTCTCACGATCCTCGGAGGCCACCTTCACCTTGATCAGTTCGTGGCGCTCGAGCACTTCCTCGAGTTCGGCCAGAAATGCCGGCGTGACCCCTTTGCCGCCGGTTTGCAGCAGCGCCTTGAGGTCGTGGGCCTGGCCGCGCAGGAAACGGTTCTGGGCGGAGGTGAGAACAATGGACATGCAGGATCGAAAGGCAGCAAAGGGTGTTCAGGGTATCATGGCGGCCCGTTCGGACCCCCGTTGCCAATGCCTTCCCGTAGTAAAAGCAGCCAGCGCTGGCTCAAGGAACACTTCGCCGACCCTTACGTGAAGAAGGCCCAGGCCGAAGGCATGCGCTCGCGTGCAGCCTATAAGCTGGAAGAGTTGCTGCAGCGCGATCGTTTGCTCAAGCCCGGCATGGTGGTGGTCGATCTGGGCGCCGCGCCGGGCGGCTGGTCGCAACAGGTGCGCAAGTCCATGGGCGACAGCGGCCGCGTGCTGGCGCTGGATATCCTGGACATGCCGGCCCTGGCAGGGGTGGACTTCCTTCACGGCGACTTCAGGGAACAAGCCGTCCTATCGGAATTCGAAGCGATGTTGGGCGATGTGCCGGTGGACCTTGTTCTGTCCGATATGGCCCCCAATAAGAGTGGCATGGATGCGGTCGACCAACCGCGGATGATGCACCTGGCGGAACTGGCGATGGAATTTGCCGACACCCACCTCAAGCCGGGTGGGGCGTTTTTGATCAAGCTGTTCCAGGGTGTTGGGTCCGACGACTACATTCGCGAGCTTCGCCGCCGCTATGACAAGGTGACGATTCGCAAACCGGCGGCCTCGCGCAAGCGCTCCCCGGAAGTTTATGCGCTCGGTCAGGGCAAGCGTGTCCAGATCAAGTAAGCTGCCCATGATCATTGAATTTCAAGAATAGAAGAGTAGAGGGCACCGGAGCCAATGAGGATGAACGACTTGACCAAGAATCTGCTGCTGTGGGTGGTCGTCGCGGTTGTGCTGATGGTCGTCTTCCAGAGCTTCTCGCCGCGGATGGCGGGTGGCGTCGGTGCCGACTCGATCACCTACACCCAGTTTCTGAAAGAAGTGGACTCCGGGCGCGTCAAATCGGTGGATTACACCGATGAGACCAACCTCGCGGTCAACGCGATCCGCTTCAAGCGCACCGACGGCAGCGAATCCACGGTTTACGGTCCGCGCGACGACAAGCTGGTCGACGTGCTGTACAGCAAGAACATTGAAATGACCCGCCAGAAGCCGTCCACGGGGCCGGGCTTCTGGTCGTTGGTGCTCAACTTCCTGCCGGTCATCCTCATCATCGGCTTCTGGCTGTTCATCATGCGCCAGATGCAGGGCGGTGGCGGCGGTGCCAAGGGTGCTATGAGCTTCGGTAAGTCGCGCGCCAAGCTGCAGGGCGAAGATCAGGTCAAGATCACCTTTGCCGACGTTGCCGGTTGCGACGAGGCCAAGGAAGAAGTCGGCGAGTTGGTCGACTTCCTGCGCGACCCGACCAAGTTCACCAAGCTGGGCGGCAAGATCCCGCGCGGCGTGCTGATGGTGGGCCCACCGGGTACCGGCAAGACGCTGCTCGCCAAGGCGATTGCCGGCGAGGCCAAGGTGCCGTTCTTCAGCATCTCCGGCTCGGACTTCGTCGAAATGTTCGTCGGCGTCGGTGCCAGCCGCGTGCGCGACATGTTCGAGCAGGCCAAGAAGCACGCGCCGTGCATCATCTTCATCGACGAAATCGATGCGGTGGGCCGTCATCGCGGCGCCGGTCTGGGCGGCGGTCATGACGAGCGCGAGCAGACCCTGAACCAGTTGCTGGTCGAGATGGACGGTTTCGAGGGCGGCGAAGGCGTGATCGTCATTGCGGCCACCAACCGCCCGGACGTGCTGGATCCGGCGCTGCTGCGTCCGGGCCGTTTCGATCGCCAGGTCGTGGTCGGGCTGCCGGACGTCAAGGGCCGCGAGCAGATCCTGCGCGTGCACATGCGCAAGCTGCCGCTGGCCGACGACGTGGTGCCGATGGTCATCGCACGCGGTACCCCGGGTTTCTCCGGTGCCGACTTGGCCAACCTGTGTAACGAAGCCGCGTTGTTTGCGGCGCGTGGCAGCGAGAAGGAAGTCCGTATGGACCACTTCGACCGCGCCCGCGACAAGATCTTGATGGGTGCCGAACGTCGTTCGATGGCCATGAGCGAGGACGAGAAGACGCTGACCGCGTATCACGAAGCTGGCCACGCCATTGTCGGGCGTCTGGTGCCGGAGCACGACCCGGTCTACAAGGTCACCATCATTCCGCGCGGCCGCGCGCTTGGTGTGACCATGTACTTGCCGGAAGGCGACCGTTATTCGATGAACCGTGTCGCAATCGAATCGCAGCTGTGTTCGCTGTATGGCGGCCGCGTTGCCGAAGAGCTGATCTTCGGTGGCGACAAGGTCACCACCGGTGCGTCCAACGACATCGAGCGTGCCACCAAGATGGCGCGCAACATGGTCACCAAATGGGGCTTGTCCGACGAGCTAGGCCCGGTTGCCTATGGCGAGGAAGAGGACGAGGTGTTCCTGGGTCGCTCCGTGACTCAGCACAAGAACGTCTCGGACGAAACCGCGCGCAAGATCGACGAAGTGGTGCGTTCGATCCTGGACAAGGCCTACAGCAAGACCAAAGCCATCCTCACCGAGAACCTGGACAAGCTGCACGCGATGTCGCAATTGCTGCTGCAGTACGAAACCATCGACGTGCCGCAGATCGACGCCATCATGGAAGGCCGCGAGCCGCCGCCGCCGGCCGGTTGGGCCAAGTCCGACAAGGACGGTGGCAACAACAACGACAAGGGTAGCCCGCGTCCCTTGCCGCCGATTGCAGGACCTGCCGAGCAGATCTAAAGCAGGCGTTTGCAGCTGCAGGTGTCCAGCGGGGCCAGGAAGCGATTCCTGGCCCCGCTGCGTTGCGCAGTACCGACACGCTGAGCGATCTGCCGGTGGCCGGTGATGAAGCGTGCGGTACGTGGTCCCGGCGGATGCGATCTGTGAAGCGTTTCTGTCGCGTCGACGGATGCCATCCGTGCAACATTGCGGTGGCGGGTGTGGCATTGAATCCTCAATGCACGGGATGCGACGCGTCGCGGGCTGCGCGACAATGAACCGTGTCGTGGCAACAAGCAGCATCCGCTAGTTCCAGCCGTTCCCCGGGTTTATGCAGGCGCTGTGGTCGATAGCGATCATCTGCCCGCAACCGAATCTGCAGGCCATTGCCTGCTCGTGCACCACCGCGCTCCGTCTCTCACGCTTTCATCCGCCTCAGGAGAAACCACCGATGTTCGATACCGCCCTCAAGCTGGATTGCGCTGGTCGCAGCTTGCGACTGGACGCGCCGCAGGTGATGGGGATCGTCAACGTCACGCCCGACTCGTTCTCCGATGGCGGCCAGCACGCGACCTGCGAGGCAGCGATCGCGCATGGGCTGCGGTTGGTGGAGCAGGGCGCTGCAGTGCTCGACATCGGCGGCGAATCCACCCGTCCCGGTGCCACGGCGGTATCGCTGGAAGACGAATTGCAGCGCGTGATCCCGGTGATCGAGGCATTGGTACAGCAGACCGGCGTGCCGATCAGCGTAGACACCTTCAAGCCGGAGGTCATGCGCGCGGCGGTCGCGGCCGGTGCCGGCATGATCAACGATGTCTATGCGTTGCGTTCGCCGGGTGCGCTGGACGCAGCATCCGAACTGGGCGTGCCGGTGGTGCTGATGCACGCACGCAGCGCACCGCATGCGATGCAGGACGCGCCGCAGTACGACGACGTGGTGGCCGAGGTGCATCGCTTTCTGGCCGAGCGCATTTTTGCCGCCGAGATGGCCGGCATCGACAAGCGCCGATTGATCCTCGACCCGGGCTTCGGCTTCGACAAGACCACCGCGCATAACCTGACCGTGCTTGCGCAGTTGCAGCGCCTGCAGGAGTTCGGCTTGCCGGTGCTGGCGGGGCTGTCGCGCAAACGCAGCATCGGCGAATTGACCGGGCGCGAGGTTGCCGCCGAGCGGGTGCCTGGCTCGGTTGCCGCGCATCTGATCGCCGCGCAACACGGTGCCCTGTTGCTGCGCGTGCACGATGTGGCGGCGACCGTGGATGCCTTGAAGGTCTGGAACGCGGTGGCGGCGATTCCGACCCCGCGGGTCGGTGCGCCGGCCGCGCCGACCATTCGCTGGCCGGACGAGGACTGATGCCGGCCGACCGACGCCCGCTGGCGATCGCCCTGATGGGCCCTACCGCCAGCGGCAAGACCGCGTTGGCGCTGGAGGCGGCGGAGCGCTGGAACGGAGAGATCGTCAGCGTCGATTCGGCCCTGGTCTACCGCGGGCTGGATATCGGCGCGGCCAAGCCCGATGACGCGATGCGCGCCGCAGTACCGCACCATCTGCTCGACCTGCGCGACCCCTGGCAGATCTATTCGGCCGCTGAGTTCGCCGCCGATGCACGCAAGGCGATCGACAACATCGTTGCGCGCGGCAAGTTGCCGATCCTTGCCGGCGGCACCGGGCTGTATTTCCGTGCAGTGCTCGAAGGGCTGTCGCAATTGCCCGAAGCCGACCCGACAGTGCGCGCCGCAATCGCCGCCGAGGCCGAACAGATAGGCTGGGCCGCATTGCATGCGCAACTGGCGCAGGTCGACCCGATCGCCGCAGCGCGCATTCACGCTACCGACCCGCAGCGCATCCAGCGTGCGCTGGAGGTGTATCGCCTCAGCGGGCGGCCGATCAGCGACTGGCAGGCGCTTCCGCCCGGGCCGCGCCTGCCGCTGCGGGTCTTGAAAATCGTGCTGGCGCCGCAAGATAGAGCGGTGCTGCACACACGCATCGCGCAGCGGCTGGACGCGATGCTGGCGCAGGATTTCCTTGCCGAGGTGAGGCGATTGCGGGAGTTGCCGCAGATGCGCGCAGGGGCTGCGCCGCTGGATCTACCCGCGGTCCGCGCGGTCGGCTATCGCCAGGCCTGGGAGTATCTGGACGGCGCCGGCAGCTTGGCCGGGTTCCGCGACAAGGCGATCCAGGCGACCCGGCAACTGGCCAAACGGCAGCTCACCTGGCTGCGTGGCGAGCTCGACGCACGTTGGTTCGACCCGGAGCGTGATCGGCATCAATTGGACGACGCACTTGTCGGCTTCCTCGCTCATCGTTCCACTGTGCAGCAGGCTTCAGGCGTGTAACATCCCGTTTCCGGGGCCGGCTGGGGATGGCAGGTGTCGACCGGGACAATAAGAACAATAATGAAGAGGATTTTTCGATGGCTAAGGGGCAATCGTTGCAGGACCCATTCCTGAATGCGCTGCGGCGCGAGCGGGTGCCGGTCTCTGTGTATCTGGTCAACGGCATCAAGCTGCAGGGCACCATCGAGTCGTTCGACCAATTTGTGGTCCTGCTGCGCAACACCGTGAGTCAGATGGTTTACAAGCACGCCATCTCCACGGTCGTGCCGGCGCGCAACGTGCGCGTGGGGCCGGGTGGTGGGTATGTGCAATCCAATGAAGGTAATCAAGCGGAAGATGACGACGTCGAGCAGTAATGGAGTAACGCGTGTTTGATCGTTCCCGCAAGGGTGAGCACGCGCTGTTGATTCAGACCCATGCAGGTGGGCCTGCCGAAGACGATGTGCTGGAGGAGTTCGCCGACCTTGCGAGGTCGGCGGGCGCCACGGTGGCGGCAACGCTCACCGCACGCATCGACAAGCCCAGCCCGTCGACCTTGATCGGCAGCGGCAAGCTGGAAGAGATCAAGGCCGCCGCCGAGGCGACTGGCGCGGATCTGGTCTTGGTCAACCACACCTTGTCGCCGGGTCAGGAGCGCAATCTGGAGCGCTACCTGGAGCGGCGCGTGATCGACCGTACCGGCCTGATCCTGGATATCTTTGCGCAACGCGCGCGCAGCCACGAAGGCAAGCTGCAGGTGGAACTGGCGCAGCTGCGTCATATGGCCACACGGCTGGTACGCGGCTGGACCCACCTGGAGCGTCAGCGCGGCGGTGCGATCGGTCTGCGCGGCCCCGGCGAAACCCAGCTGGAAACCGACCGCCGCCTGCTGCAGAAGCGCGTGGAGCAGTTGCAGCAGCGCTTGGAAAAAGTCGAGGTGCAGCGCACCCAGATGCGCCGTGCGCGGATGCGTAGCGAATTGCCGCGCATTGCATTGGTCGGCTACACCAACGCGGGAAAGTCGACGCTGTTCAATGCGTTGACCGGTGAGCAAGCCTATGTGGCCGATCAATTGTTCGCCACGCTGGACCCCACCGTGCGCCGCATCGCATTGCCAGGCGGCAGTGCGATTCTTGCCGATACGGTGGGCTTCGTCCGCGATTTGCCGCACCAATTGGTTGCTGCCTTCCGTTCGACGTTGTCAGAAGCACGCGACGCCGATTTGTTGTTGCATATCGTCGATGCCGCCGACCCGCTGCGCGAAGAACGCATCCTGCAAGTCGATGAGGTGTTGCAGGCGGTGGGCGCTGGCGATCTGCCGCAGTTGCTGGTGTTCAACAAGATCGACAAGATCGACGGTGCCGAAGTTCGCCACGATGCGCAGGACGGCATTCCGGATCAGGCGCGGCGTGAACGCGTGTGGGTGTCGGCGCGCGACGGGCGTGGCTTGCAGGAACTGCAGCACGCACTCGGTCAACGCCTGGATCTGCGTCATCTGACCGGACAGCTGCGCTTGCCGTCGTCGGCCGGTCGCCTGCGTTCCAAGCTGCATCAGCTGGAAGTGGTGCGCAACGATCAGTCCGACGAGGACGGTTGGTTGCTGGAAGTCGATCTGCCGATGGTCGAAGCCGAACGGCTTGCCGCCGGAGATGACGGCGGGCCGTTGCGCGCGATGCTGCCGGACCGTCGGGAAGACTGGGAGACCTGACGGGCGCTTCGACGGGGCTGGCCGCAGCTAGCTGCGCGCCAGCGTCCCATCGCAGGCCCCGTCCACCGATCGCATGCGTCACGACGCACCGGGCGACGCGTAGATATGGATCGTCAGAGACGGCATGACAGCGGTGCCGCGTGCGCTCCCTGCATCGCGACCGGCCTTTTGTGTGCAGATCAGCGGGAACAGTCACGCAGGTGGCGCTATGCCGCTGTAGTTGCCTCGGTGCTGAGCCGCATTGCGTTAGGGCACGTGCCGAAACAGGCAAGCTGACCAAAACCGATCGCTGAGCGGTCGACGGACGGGAGACAGCGCGGGCAAATTCGGATAAAAGTGACCGCTGTCCAATCCTGACCCCCGCGATGACGTCTCCCACTGATCACGACCTTCTGCAGCTCGCCGAGTCGCTGAGCGCCCAATTACGCGCTGCGCGCGAGCGGCTGGTGACTGCCGAGAGCTGCACCGGCGGCTGGATCGCCAAGGCAATGACCGACATTGCCGGCTCCTCGGACTGGTTTGATTGCGGCATGGTGGCCTACAGCTACGAGGCCAAGCAGGCGCTGCTCCGGGTCAGGCCGCAGACGCTGGAGGTGCATGGCGCGGTCAGCCGGGAAACCGTGATCGAAATGGTATCCGGTGCATTGGTGACGTCCGGTGGCAGCATTGCGGTCGCCGTGACCGGCATCGCCGGGCCGGGTGGTGGCAGCGAAGACAAACCGGTCGGCACGGTATGGATCGGCTGGAAGCGCCGCGGCGGCTACGCCACAGCGCAGTTGTTCCAGTTCGATGGCGACCGCGATGCGGTCCGTCGTCAAACCGTGGTCGCGGCGTTGCGTGGCCTGAGCGCGCTGCTGTAACTCATCAGAGCGGGCAATCGAAACCATCAATGCCGTGGTTTCGGATCGCCCTGTGATTGCAACCGCCGAGTCTCCACGTGCCCTGAGTAATGCCGCATGCGACGCATGGCTAGCATGCATGCCTAGCGGGGCGGCATTCGTCGTGCGCTCCGTGCATTCCGCTACCCGCGCTTTGGATTGCAGCGAAATCGCTAAGGTGAGGTTTCGCGCCAGCTGCGGCATTGGCTGCAGCGCATCGCGCAGGCGTCCGTCGGGGGGACACGCATGAAAATCGAACAGAAACGTTGCACCTTGCTGACGCTGGCACTGTTGGCTGCGCTGCCTGCGCCTTGTCTGTATGCACAGAGCGCAGCGGATGAGACGCCGACGACGCTGTCTGCGCTCAAGGTCACCGCGCAAAAGCGCGAAGAATCGCTGCAGAACGTGCCGGTAGTGGTCTCGGTCTTGCCCGAGCAACTGTTGCAGGACAGCGGCGTGCACGACATCAAGGAACTGCAGGTGCTGGTGCCCGGTTTGATCGTCACCAGCAGCCAGAGCGCCGCGCAGACCACTGCGCGCATCCGCGGCATCGGTACGGTTGGCGATAACGCGGGGCTCGAATCGTCGGTCGGCGTGGTCATCGACGGTGTGGCGCGCGCACGCAATGGCGTGAGCTTCGCCGACCTTGGTGAGCTGGAACGCATCGAAGTGCTGAAAGGGCCGCAAGGCACCGTCTTCGGCAAGAACACCTCGGCCGGCGTGATCAATGTGGTCACGCGCAGACCGAGCTTTACCCGCAGTGCCGATGCCGAACTCACCGCCGGCAACTACGGTGCGCTAGGCGTCGCGAGCGCGTTCAATGATGCGCTCGGCGAAACCAGCGCGTTGCGCGTCTATGCGGCCAGGCGCAGTCGCGATGGGTTCGAACAGGTGGTGACCGGCGCCGGCCCACGCACCGCCACCGATGATGGCGACCAGAACCTGCGGACCGCGCGCGTGCAGCTGTTGTGGGAACCGACCGAGGATCTGGATATCAACCTGGCAGCCGATGCCACCAGCCGCAAGGAAAATTGCTGCGTCACCGTGACCACCGAGCGTGGCCCGACCGCTGCGTTGATCGATGCATTGGCACCGGGTGGGCAGGGCACCAGTCCGCGCGCGGAGCCGGCCCGCCGCCGTGCCTACAGCAATCGCAGCACCGCGCAGGATATCCAGGACCGCGGTGTATCGGCGCAGGTCGATTGGGCGACTCCCTGGCTAAACCATGCGGTGCTGACCTCGATCACTGCGCTGCGCGATTGGAAGTCGGTCAACGGCCTGGATTTCGACTATGGCGCGGCCGACATCCTCTATCGCGAACCCCGCGAGAACGAGATGCTCACCAAATTCCGCACCTTCAGCCAGGAATTGCGCCTGGCCGGATCCACCGACAGCATCGATTGGCTGGTTGGCGCGTTCTACGCCGATGAAACCCTGCATCGCAATGAATCCTATCGGTTCGGCAGTGCGTACGAACCCTATCTGTCCAGCGTGCTACTGGCACGGGTCAATCCGGCGTTGGCTGCGCGTGCCGATGCGACGCGGTTTCTGGCCGATGCCACCGGTCTGCCTGCGGGCAGCCTGTTTCGCGGGCAGGGGAGCCAGGATCGTTTTCGGCAAGATGGCACCAGCGCGGCGTTGTTTACCAACAACACCTGGCACGCCACCGACGCATTGGATGTGGTTGTGGGCCTGCGTTACACCTACGAACACAAGGCGCTGCGATCCGCGTTCGAAAATCCAGATGGCAGCCCGGCGTGCGCCAGTTATTTCGCACCCAATGGCAGCGTGAGTCCGGTGGCGTTGCGACGTATTGGCGCAGCGTTGACCGCACGTGGCGTGCCCGCGGCTGCAGTGCCGGCCATCGCGCCGCAGGTGATCGGCTTCACCTGCCTGCCGTGGGCCAATAGTGCCCACGCCGGTCGCCTGACCGAACAACGCCTCACCGAGCGCGCGTGGTCCGGTACCGCCAAGCTGGCGTATCGCTGGAATGATGCGTTGATGACCTATGCGTCGGCGGCGCGCGGCTACAAGGCCGGTGGCTTCAACCTGGATCGTGTGCAGTCGTCCGATGGTCTGTCCAGTGGCGTGCAAGGCATCCTGCCGGTCGATGACACCGCATTTCCAGGCGAGTTCGTGGACAGCTATGAGCTCGGCGCCAAGACCACCTGGCTCGGCGGCAACCTGCTCTTGAACGCGACGCTGTTCTACCAGAATTTCAGCGATTTCCAGCTCAATAACTTCCTCGGCACCAGCTTCGTGGTGCGCGCCATTCCTACCGTGGTCTCGCGCGGCATCGACACCGAACTGTTGTGGCAGGGCGCCTTGCCCGGACTGATGCTGCAAGGCGGGCTCAGCTATGCGGACACCACGTATGGCGACGACCCGTTGCCGGATACAGAGTTGGCGTTGTTGCCTGGCAGCCGCCTGAGCTTTGCGCCGCGCTGGTCGGCGAATCTATCGGTCACCTACGAGCATGCCGTGGGCAATCGGTTGACCGGCTGTTTCAATGTCGGCGCCAAATACACTTCTGAGTACAACGCCGGCAGTGATTTGGATCCGCAGAAGGCGCAGCCGGGCTACACCCTGCTCAATGCACGCGTGGGCGTCGGCGCCGACGACAAACGCTGGCTGCTGGAAGCGTGGGCAGAGAATCTGGGGAACGAAACCTATCGGCAGATCGTCATCGATACGCCGCTGCAGGCCGGCTCCTGGAATGCGTTTCTCGGCGCGCCGCGCACCTATGGCGTGACCTTGCGACTGCGGTATTGAGGCCGCTACGCCGCACTGGCTGCTGCACAGTCGAAGCTGCAGAGTGTGCGCAGCACAATCCACGCTAAGCCCACAGCGCACAGAAGCGCGACAGCGGCAGGGAGATCGGCTACAAACTAGAGTCTGTTCGCCAGCCTGTGTGCCGATGTTCGCGTTTCCCACTGCCGTGTTCGATACGTTGCCATCCATCCTCATCCGGCGCAGCGCGCCTGGTGCGTCGTGCGTTGTTGCAATGCATGTGCACCGGCTTGCGTGGCGTGAGGCGGGGAGTCACGCGGCTGGCTTGCCGGGACGTGATGCTGGTGGGCCTGTCGTAGTGGACCGGTCGGTTCGTAAGGCAGCGCGATCGCATCGAGAGATCGCTCACGTTGGGGCCTGCGCACAGGCGTGTAGCGCGCCAGCCACCCGTTTCGAACCTGCGCAGGCGGTGCACTGATGTGGGAGGCACTTGGCACTGTGCGTGACCTCGGGCGTCTGCAGGAAATCGCCTCGGTCCTGATTCGATACGGCTTTGGCGATGTGGTGCGCCGTATCGGGTTGGCCGACGTGCTCGAACGCGCCGGCAAGTTGCTGCACTGGAACAACGCCGAGGGCCGCTTGCGGATGTCGGCCGCCACGCGTGTGCGTCGTGCGCTGGAGGAGCTCGGGCCAACCTTCGTCAAGCTGGGGCAAGTGCTGGCGACGCGTATCGACTTGCTGTCGCCGGAATGGATCGAAGAGCTGAGCGAACTGCAAAACGCGGTCCCTGCATTGCCGTTCGAACAGATCCGGCCGCAATTGGTCGCCGCATTGGGCGCAGAGCCGGAAAGCGTGTTCGCGCGATTGGACGAACAGCCGCTGGCCGCTGCGTCGCTGGCGCAAACGCATCGCGCTTGGCTGGCCGATGGTACGCCGGTGGTCTTGAAGATCCGTCGGCCCGGCATCGGCGACACCATCGATGCGGATCTGCGCCTGCTCGCGCGGCTGGCCGACATCGTCGAAACGCGCGCACCGGATCTGAAGCGCTACCGCCCGGCTGAAGTGGTACAGCAATTCACCGTGTCGCTGCGGCGCGAGCTCGACTTCGCTGCCGAATGCCGCAATGCCGAGCGCATTGCCGCCAATTTCGCGCACGACCCGCAGGTGGTGGTGCCCGCGGTGTATTGGCAGTGGACCTGCGAGTCGCTCAATGTGCAGGAGTTCATCGACGGCATCCCCGGGCGCGACATGGTGTCGGTCGATGCGGCTGGGCTGGATCGCAAGGCGCTTGCGCGCACGGGTGCCGGCATCGTGCTCAAGATGGTGCTGCAGGACGGCTGCTTCCACGCCGACCCGCATCCGGGAAATATTTTCTATCTGCGCGACGGGCGTATCGCCGTCATCGATTTCGGCATGGTCGGGCGCGTCTCCGAACAGCGCCGTTTCCAGGTCGCGCAGCTGCTGCACGGCATGGTGAGCTACGACGCCGACGCCGTGATCGATGTGTTGCTGGAGTGGGCCGGCACCAGCCTGGATATCGACGAGGCGCGGCTGCAACAAGACATCGGCGCGTTCGTCGACGAATACCGCGGCGTGCCGCTGAAAGAGCTACGCATCGGCGCGATGCTCGGTGATGTCACCGCCATCCTGCGCGACCACGGGCTGACCCTGCCGTCGGATCTGGCGTTGATGATCAAGGCCTTTCTCACCCTCGAGGGGATGGGGCGCCAGCTCGATCCGGATTTCGACATGGCTACCGAAGCGCGGCCGTATCTGGAGCGCGTGGTGTTGCAGCGCTATGCGCCCAGCGCGATGTTGCGTCGCAGCCGGCGTACCGTGACCGGCGCGATCGATCTGATCGGCGATCTGCCACGCGATCTCAAGCGCCTGATCCAGGCCGCACGGCGCGGCAAGTTGCAGCTGCACGTGGAAACGCGCGCCCTGCGCGAGTTCGGCGAGCAGGTCGACCGCGCCGCCAATCGGCTCACCATGGGCATTGTGACCGCGGCCCTGGTGATCGGTTCGTCGATCGTCATGAACAGCGTCGGCGGCAGCGCCAGCCGCTGGCTGCTGGCGCTGGGCGTGGGCGGCTTCATCGGTGCCGGGGTATGCGGCATCTGGATCCTGTTCTCGATCTGGCGCAGCCGGCGCTAACGGTCGACTGGGTTCTCGCCCGCTGGGCTATTGCGCATGGCGTCGTTAGTAGTAATACTACTAACCATGGACCTGACCGATACCCAGCAAGCAATCCTGGCCTTGATCGCCGAGCGCATCGACGCCGACGGCGTCCCGCCTTCGCAGACCGAGATCGCCCGCGCCTTCGGCTTCAAGGGCGTACGTGCCGCGCAGTATCACCTGGAGGCACTGGAGCAGGCGGGCGCGATCCGCCGTGTCCCAGGTCAGGCGCGCGGCATCCGGCTGGCCGGGCAGGGCGCGCAGTCGCGGACGCCGCCGGTCGCCGAGCCAGTGCGCGACGACGTGCTGCGTCTGCCGGTGCTAGGCCGCGTGGCAGCGGGCCTGCCGATCGGCGCCGATATCGGGTCGGACGACTTCGTCGTGCTCGACCGGGTGTTCTTCTCGCCGTCGCCCGACTATCTGCTCAAGGTGCAGGGCGATTCGATGCGCGACGAAGGCATCTTCAACGGCGACCTGATCGGTGTCCACCGTACCCGCGACGCGCGCTCGGGGCAGATCGTGGTGGCCCGGATCGATGAAGAAATCACCGTCAAGTTGCTCAAGATCGGCAAGGACCGCATCCGGCTGCTGCCACGCAACCCCGATTACGCCCCGATCGAAGTATTGCCGGATCAGGATTTCGCCATCGAAGGCCTGTATTGCGGGCTGTTGAGGCCCAATCGCTGAGGGCTGCACCGATGCCTGTGCTGGCGTTTTTCCCAGCCGGCATTGCAGGATTCGCCGCTGCCAGCGCAACGTTCGCAACCTTAATCTGAGTGTGTCGCAGCCAGTCTCAGCCTGTGCGATACACCGCCGCTACATTTGCTCCACACCGAAATCACTGACAAGGATCACCCAGATGGACGAGAACAAGAAGCGTGCCCTTTCCGCCGCACTGAGCCAGATCGAAAAGCAATTCGGTAAGGGCTCGGTGATGCGCATGGGCGATCGCGTGATCGAAGCGGTCGAAATCATTCCGACCGGTTCGCTGATGTTGGATATCGCACTGGGGATCGGCGGCCTGCCGAAGGGCCGCGTCGTGGAAATCTACGGTCCGGAATCCTCGGGCAAGACCACCCTGACCCTGCAGGCCATTGCGCAATGTCAGAAGCTGGGTGGCACCGCTGCGTTCATCGACGCCGAGCATGCGCTCGACCCGATCTACGCTGCCAAGCTGGGCGTCAATGTCGATGACCTGTTGCTGTCGCAGCCGGACACCGGTGAGCAGGCGCTGGAAATCGCCGACATGCTGGTGCGTTCGAGCTCGGTCGACATTGTGGTGATCGACTCGGTGGCTGCACTGACGCCGAAGGCGGAAATCGAAGGCGAGATGGGCGACCAGCTGCCAGGTCTGCAGGCGCGTCTGATGAGCCAGGCGCTGCGCAAGCTGACCGGCAACATCAAGCGGTCCAACACCCTGGTGGTCTTCATCAACCAGTTGCGCCACAAGATCGGCGTCATGATGCCGGGTCAGAGCCCGGAAGTGACCACCGGCGGTAACGCGCTCAAGTTCTACGCCTCGGTGCGGCTGGACATCCGTCGTATCGGCGCGATCAAGAAGGGCGACGAGATCATCGGCAACCAGACCAAGATCAAGGTGGTCAAGAACAAGCTGGCGCCTCCGTTCAAGCAGGTCGTGACCGAAATCCTCTACGGCGAAGGCATCAGCCGCGAGGGCGAATTGATCGACATGGGCGTGGAAGCCAAGCTGGTAGAAAAGGCAGGTGCCTGGTACAGCTATGGCGACGAGCGCATCGGCCAGGGTAAGGACAATGCACGTGGTTACCTGCGCGACAATCCGCAGGTGGCAGCCAAGCTCGAAGCCGAGCTGCGCGAGAAGTTCCAGCCCGCCGAAGCTCCGCGCGAGGCGGGCGACGACGCCGAGAAGGAATAAGCGCTGCCGGCAGCAAGCCATTGCTGTCGAGCCTCTCAGGACTACGCACTATCTCCGTCATGTGCTCGCAGTGCATGACGGGCTCAAGCGCTTGGCGACATCTCGCTGCAGATGGAACGGTAAGCCAGCACGTTTTTCTATCGCGGGGACGGCGGAGTCAGTGCCGTTGCTTCTCGCGATAGATCTATCGAAGGCCAGGAGGGCAGGCGCCATGGAGGGCGCATTGATTTAGCGATCGGGGACACGTCACGATGGACGAGCAAGAGCCCGCACCAAAGCGGGGGCGCCGGTTCAAGGAGCAGACGCCGGTCCAGCGCGCACTCGGTCTGCTGGTGCGACGCGAGCATTCGCGCAAGGAATTGAACCGCAAGCTGTTGGCGCGCGGTATCGAGCCAGATGCCGCACAGGCGGCGGTGGAGCGGCTGGCGGACGAGGGCTGGCAGGACGACACCCGGTTTGCTGCCGCGGTGGTGCGCAATCGTGCGGGCTCGGGCTATGGCCCCCTGCATATTCGTGCCGAACTCGGAACCCATGGCCTGGATAGCGAGGCCATCAGTGCTGCCATGGCGACGTTTGAAGGCGATTGGACCGAGAACGCACGCGATCTGATCCGGCGCCGGTTCGGCGAGCAGGGTCCGTTAGATCTGCCGCAGCGACGCAAGGCCGCCGATCTGCTGGTCCGGCGCGGTTTCGATGGCAACAGTATTCGTAGCGCCACGCGCTTCGACCTTGAGGACTGAGGGCGTCAGGCCTGCTACCCTTCGTGGTTTAAGGTTGTTCCGCTCATCTGCGCCCACATGTCATTGGGTGACCGGGATTGCCGCCCGCCCAATGCCAGCCCATGAACGCACCTGCCAAATTCAGCACTTCCCAGATTCGTAGTGACTTCCTCGCGTTTTTCGAGGGGAAGGGCCACACCATCGTGCCGTCCGCGCCGCTGGTGCCGGGCAACGATCCGACCTTGTTGTTCACCAACTCCGGCATGGTCCAGTTCAAGGACGTGTTCCTGGGCGCGGAAAAGCGCAGCTACGTGCGCGCCGCGGACGTGCAGCGATGCCTGCGTGCCGGCGGCAAGCACAACGATCTGGACTCGGTAGGCTACACCGCGCGCCACCACACCTTCTTCGAGATGCTGGGCAACTGGTCGTTCGGCGACTACTTCAAGAAGGACGCCATCGCCTGGGCCTGGGAACTGTTGACCCAGGTCTGGAAGCTCCCGGCCGACCGCCTGCTGGTGACCGTCTACCACACAGACGAAGAAGCCTTCGCCCTGTGGCGAGACATGATCGGCATTCCCGAAAGCCGGATCGTGCGGATCGGCGACAACAAGGGCGCGCCGTACGCCTCGGATAATTTCTGGCAGATGGCCGATACCGGCCCATGCGGCCCGTGTACCGAGATCTTCTTCGATCATGGCGATCACATCGCTGGCGGTCCCCCCGGTTCGCCGGACGAAGATGGCGATCGCTTCATCGAGATCTGGAATCTGGTTTTCATGCAGTTCGACCGGCAGCCCGACGGCACCCTGGTGCCGCTGCCGGCGCCGTGTGTGGATACCGGCATGGGGTTGGAGCGTCTTGCGGCGATCCTGCAGCACGTTCATACCAATTACGAGATCGATTTGTTCCAGGCCTTGATCGGCAAGGCCAGTGCGTTGACCGGCATCGCCGACCTGGAAAACAAGTCGCTGCGGGTCATCGCCGACCACATCCGCGCCTGCTCGTTCCTGATCGTCGATGGTGTGCTGCCTTCCAATGAGGGGCGCGGTTATGTGCTGCGTCGGATCATTCGGCGTGCGCTGCGGCATGGCTGGATGCTGGGCGTGCGCCAGCCGTTCTTCAGCAAGATGGTGCCCACCCTGGTCGAGCTGATGGGCGAGGCCTATCCGGAACTGGTGGTTGCGCGCGACACCGTGGCGCGCGCCCTGTTGGCCGAGGAAGAGCGTTTTGCCGAGACGCTGGATGCCGGCATGAAAATCTTCGACGACGTCGCGTCGCGCTCGCAGGACGTGATTCCTGGCGCGGATGCATTCCGTCTCTACGACACCTATGGGTTTCCGGTCGATCTGACCGCCGACATCGCACGCGAGCGCGGCATGCGCGTGGACATGGAGGGCTTCGAGTTCGCCATGGAGCGCCAACGCGAGACCGCGCGTGCGGCAGGCAAGTTCGGTGGCGGCGTCGCACTGCCCGCCGACTTGGTTGCGACCATGTCGCCGACGGTGTTTCTGGGCTACGAGGCGTATGACGCCGACGCGCTCAAGGTGGTCGCACTGCTCAAACAGGGACGCCCGGTCGAGCGTGCCGAAGCCGGCGATGAGGTCATCGTGTTCACCGATCGCACGCCGTTCTACGCCGAATCCGGCGGCCAGGTCGGTGATAGCGGACAGCTGAGCACGACCGACGTGTCCATCGACGTCGCAGACACGCAGAAGTTCGCCGGCCAGTTCTACGGGCATGTCGGACGCATCACCGAAGGCACGCTGGAGCTGGGCGATGTGCTGGCAGGCGGCATCGACGTGCAGCGCCGCGGCAAGACCATCCTCAACCACTCGGCCACGCACTTGCTGCATGCCGCATTGCGCGAAGTGCTGGGCACACATGTGCAGCAGAAGGGCTCATTGGTGGCGCCTGATCGCTTGCGTTTCGACTTCTCGCATTTCCAGCCCATCACCGCGGAAGAACTTGCGGTGGTCGAGCACAAGGTCAATGCCGAGGTGCGCACCAATCACAGTGTCGAAGTGCACAACATGGCCATGCAGGAAGCGCTGGATTTTGGCGCGATGGCTCTGTTCGGCGAGAAATATGGCGAGCACGTGCGCGTGCTGAAGATGGGTGGTTATTCCACCGAGCTGTGTGGCGGTACCCATGTCAGCCGCACCGGCGACATCGGTCTGTTCAAGATCACCTCCGAAGGCGGCGTGTCGTCGGGTGTACGCCGTATCGAGGCGGTGACCGGGCAGGGTGCGCTGGATTACGTTGCCGATGAAGAACGTCGCTTGTTCGAGGCGGCAAGCCTGCTTGGCGGCAACACCACCGAGGTGGTCGACAAGGTACGTGCACTGACCGAGCGTCAGAAGCGTCTTGAGCGCGAGCTGGAATCGCTGAAGGCCAAGTTGGCCTCCGGCGCGACGGCAGATCTTGGCGCCAGTGCTGTCGACGTGGCGGGCGTCAAGGTGGTTGCCGTACGTCTGGAAGGATTCGATGCAAAGGCGCTACGCGAGGCGATGGACCGCTTGAAGCAGCAGCTCGGCGATTCGGTGATCGTGCTGGCCGGTGCATCGGCGGGCAAGGTTGCGCTTGTCGCCGGCGTGAATGGCAGCCCAACTGGCAAGGTGAAGGCGGGGGAACTCCTCGGCCATATCGCCAGTCAGATCGGAGGCAAGGGCGGTGGCCGTCCAGATCTCGCCCAGGGTGGTGGCGAGGACGGGCCCGCCCTTGCGACCGCACTCGACGGTGTGCCCTCCTGGGTCAAGCAACACTTGGGCTGAACACTCGTCCTGCTATGCCTTGCTGGCTAGCAGGATGTCCCGCTACCATTTCTGGTCTAGTCCCTTTACCCAGGGCGCGTCTCACTCACGAGACCGTCGATGCTGGTGGGAAACCCACCGGTTCCAGGAGATTTGCAAAATGTTGATCCTCACTCGCCGGGTAGGCGAAACCTTGATGATCGGCGACTCGGTCACTGTTACCGTGCTCGGCGTCAAGGGTAATCAGGTGCGTATTGGCATTACCGCACCCAAAGATGTGGCTGTGCATCGCGAAGAGATTTATCAGCGCATCCAACGTGGGGACGAGCCGGTCGCCTCTGGCGCGCATCACGGCGACGATTCTTCGAATTGATCGTCATAAAGGGTTTACGTTAGCCCCTGTTACCCGGTATTCTTCGCGGCCTGCCACGGACATCGCGGCAGGACGCAAAAAACTGGAGCGATGCCCGAGCGGCTGAAGGGGCTCCCCTGCTAAGGGAGTATAGGGTCAAAAGCTCTATCGAGGGTTCGAATCCCTCTCGCTCCGCCAGTGTTCTAAACGCCCGCAAATCAATGATTTGCGGGCGTTTTTATTTGATCTGGTGGGCGCGCGCAGCGCCAGTCGATAGCCGGCAGTCAAACTACCGCCACTGCGAATGCCTCGCTTGCGACGGCCTGCGGATGTCATGCGTTGCTCGAGCTTTGGGACTGCTCAGCACTCATGCCTTCCCGCGACGCTATTTCTTGATCGCCGTGACCGTCGCGGCCTCCGCTATCGAGGTTGTTGGATCGCTTGTCGCCGGTGACATGGCGTGCCGTACGTTTTTCATCAACGATGTGAGCCTACGACGCTCGGGGCAGGCGAATCTGTGGGTTGAAAATGCGCAAACGAGCTTCTGAGTTGAAGACGCACAAAGATGCAATCGATAGCTTGGTCGCGGGAAGCTCCGACATCTTGCGAAACGCGAGCGGCGCAAATGGCAGCGCTCGCTTCTGCTCAACGGTATCGCCTGCGATAACGGATGGCCGCCGCAAGGTGCCGTTCGCGAGTGTCGTTGCTGGCTGGTGATTTGAGTGATGGCAGGACATGCCGCAGGACGATCAGTTTGTTGCTGGTACTGCCGCCCCGCAGTGCGGCGCAACCTACAGATCGCAACCGACATGTAGTTGCTGGGTCTGACCGGTCCCGTCTCTCGCCGATGTCGGCACCGAGGGGCGCTGTCGAGGCAACCTGTCCGTGGGCGGCTACCACTTCGCTCGGTCCGCATGCTTTGCTTGTCGCCTCGGTGTGCGTCTTTATCTTTTCTGATGTTGGAAAACAGGCCGTTGGAGAATGTGCTTGGCAGGCTGCGAACTCTCTTCGCTTGCAGCTATCGCTTGCAGCCAACAAGCGAACAATAAGTTGCATGGTCAAACTTCTGCGTTCAACCAGGCAGTCAACCTGCGTTAACTGCAGGCAGAAGGCCGAAGACACTAGGTCGTAGGCATTGGATCTAAGGCTTCAGAGGTCTCTGCGTGTTGTCTTGCTCGCGTGTTTATATGGCGCCCCTGCTGCAAGGTGGGGCATCACCCATTGCACGCAATTGCAGGCGCGCTGATTACGTGCCTTGACGACCAATTGACTAAGAGCGGCTAACAAAACCCCTTGAATCTTGCCTCGCTGGTGGCAAAGTTGCGTACATGACACGTCGCAAAGAGATCCCCATTGCGCTGTGGAAGCGCATCGAGTCACTGATTCCGCACGTGAAGCGTTCGCCCAAAGGTGGACGGCCGCGTATCAGTGATCAGCAAGCCCTCAACGGCATCGTCTATGTCTTGCGTACGGGCATTCCCTGGGAAGACCTACCCATCGAACTCGGCTATGGCAGCGGCATGACCTGCTGGCGCCGGTTGCGCGATTGGCAAGCTGCCGGTGTGTGGCATCGTCTGCATCAGGTATTGCTGGCCGAGCTACGGCGCGCCGAGCGGTTGGATCTGAGCCGAGCGAGTCTGGACGCGGCCAGTGTGGCCGCCCCCCGGGGGGCGCCTACACCGGCCCGAACCCGACCGATCGTGGAAAACTCGGCAGCAAACGGCATCTGATCGTCGACCGCAACGGCGTCCCCTTGGCGGTGTGCGTCACCGGGGC
>NZ_MDEE01000019.1 GCF_002939865.1 Xanthomonas dyei | reverse complement strand
CACGCTGGCTAGAACGCTTGCGCACCCTGCCCGACGCAGTGCGCGAGCAGATGAGCCTGGTACCTTAAAAACGTGGGGATACCTAAGATCCAGATCCTGTTCCAGTTTCTGGCGCAATGCCTGGCGGTGGTGCTGCTGCGGCGCAAGCGGCGCAGGCGTGCGTTTGCGATGCCGCTGTATCCCTGGCCGCTGCTGATCAGCGTCGCAGGCTGGCTCTACCTGCTGGCCACCAGCCCGGGACGGCGCCTGCTCGCGGCAGTGTTGGCGCTGTGCGTGGGGAGCGCGGTGTATCTGATCCAGGCACGGAGGGAGCGCGCATGGCCGTTCCAGCTGCAATGAGCACTGCGCAGATCGTGGTGGTCGGCGAGGTATATCTCGACCATATCTTCAGCGGCTTCGCACACTGGCCGGCACCGGGCGAAGAAGCGTTCGCGCAGCACTACCGGCGCGAACTCGGCGGCGGCACCGTCATTACCGCCTGCACACTGGCACAACTGGGCTGCAACGTGCGTGTGATCGGTGCGATCGGCGCGCAGGATCGCGCACTGTTCGTGCAGCGCCTGGGCGACTTTGGCGTTTCGGCCGACGGGCTGATCGACGCGCCCAACGGTACCGGCGTGACCACCAGCGTGTCGCTGCAGGACGACCGTTCGTTCTTCACCTATGCCGGCGCCAATGCGCAGCTGCCCGGGTTGCTGCTGCGCGCAGACACCATCGCCACGTTGTGCGCGGCCACGCATGTGCATTTCGCGCTGCCGTTGTCGGCCACGGTGGCGCGCACCTTGCTGCCGCAGTTGGCGCGCGCCGGCTGCAGCACCTCGCTGGATGTCGGCTTCAGCCCGCAATGGCTCGCCGACCCGGCCAACCGCGCCACCTGTCGCGCGGTGACCTGGTTCTTGCCCAACCAGAAGGAAGCCGCACTGATGGGCTGCGGCGACGGTGCCGACGCCTGCAGTGCCTGGGCACAGGCGCAAGGCCTGCATCAGACGGTGATCAAGCACGGCGCTGACGGCGCGATGGTGGTCGATGCCGACGGCGCGCGTCTGATTGCCGCGCCCCAGGTGCAGCTGCGCGACAGCACCGGCGCCGGCGATGCCTTCGATGCCGGCTTCATCGCCGCGTCCCTGCAAGGGCGGTCACTGGACGCCGCTGCCCAACAGGGCTGCCGCTGCGGCGCGGCGTGTTGCAGCGCGCTGGGCGCACTGGACGGTCTGGTTTCCCTCTCTCCCCTTTTCTCCCCCACTGAGGACGTTCCATGAGCAGTTATGTCGACAATCGCAAGCTGACCCTGATCGGCGGCGGCGGCGTGCGCACACCATTGGTGGTGTACGGCGTCAACGAAGCCGCCGAAGCACTCGGCGCCCGCGAGATCGTGCTGTACGACCCCGACCAGGAGCGGCTGGCCTTGATGGTGGCGATGGGCCGCGCCATCGTGGCCGAGTCCGGCGGCAGCCTGCAGGTGCATGCCGCAACGTCGTTGGAAGCGGCCATCGAAGGCGCGCACTTCGTGCTCAACAGCATCCGCATCGGCGGCATCGCCCAGCGTGCCTCCGATGAAAAAACCATCATCGACCACGGTTATTCCGGCCAGGAAACCACCGGCCCCGGCGGCGTGGCCAAGGCGCTGCGCACGGTGCCGGTGGCGATCGAGCAGGCGCGCATGATCGAGCGGCTGAGTCCGGACGCATGGCTGGTCAGCTTCACCAACCCGGCCGGGCTGGTCACCCAGGCCATCACCGCGCACACCCGCGCGCGCGTGGTCGGCATCTGCGATACGCCGGTGGAGCTGTTCCACAACATCGCGCGCGCCTTGGGCGAGCCGGCCGCCGATGTGGAGTGCGACTACGTCGGCCTCAATCACCTGGGCTGGATCCGCGCGGTGCGTTTGCGCGGGCAGGACATCATGGACCGCATCCTCGACGACGACGCCATCCTGCGCCAGCTGTATCTGGCGCCGCTGTTCGATGTCGAAATGCTGCGCGCGTTGCGGTTGATCCCCACCGAGTACCTGTATTTTTTCTACGAACGCCGCCGCGCCCTGGACAACCAGCGCGCCAGCGGGGCCAGCCGCGGTGGCGAGATCGAGCGGCTCAACCGCAGCCTGATCGCCGACCTGCGCAGCCGCCTGGAGGCTGGCGACAACGCCGGCGCGGTGCAGACTTATGCCGCCTACCTGGCGCAGCGCTCCGGCTCGTACATGAAGCTGGAAGCCGAAGCCGGCTCGGCGTTCGCACCGGATCTGGCGCCGCAGCCGGACCCGTTCCGCGCCAGCACCGGCTATCACCGCATCGCGGTGGACGTGATGAGCGCATTGACCGGCGCACGCCCGGACCGGCACGTGGTCAACGTGCGCAACCGCGGCGCGATGGCCGAGCTGGCCGACGACGACGTGGTGGAAATCGCCGCAGACATCGACCGCGACCGCATCGTGCCGATTCCCGCCGCGCCCCTGCCGGACGCGGTGCATGGCCTGGTGCGTGCGTTCAAGGCCTACGAGCACGCCGCGATCGACGCCGCACTCAGCGGCAGCCATCGGGATGCCTGCAAGGCCATGCTGATCCATCCGGCGATCGGCGAGTGGGGCCCATCGCAGCGCCTGCTGGACGCCTTGTTCGGGCACGACCACGACGACGGCCACTGCGCCGGCCCGGCGCACTGGCGAGGGCATGCGGCTGGGTGATGGAGCAGGCCTGCGGATCTCGGCCTGGCCGGTACCACGCCGACCCTGGACGCCTTGCACGATCACGACCATGACGACGGCCACTGCGCCGGCCCGGCGCACTGGCGTGGGCATGCGGCCGGGTGATGGAGCCGGCCTGCGGATGTCGCCCTGGCCGGCTCCACGCCGACGCTGGACGCCTTGTTCGGGCACGACCACGACGACGACGGCCACTACGCCGGCCCGGCGCACTGGCGCGGGCATGCGGCCGGGTGATGGAGCGGCCTGCGGATATCGGACTGGCCGGCACCACACCGACGCTGGACGCCTTGTTCGGGCACGACCACGACAACGACGGCCACTGCCCAGGCCCGGCGCACTGACGCGGGCATGCGGCTCGGTGATGGAGCCGGCCTGCGGATGTCGGCGTGGCCGGCAACACGCCGAAGGCAGTGCCCGGTGTTCCAGCCAGGCCGCGCCGCCACGGCCTGGCAGGCATCCGGCGGCGCGCGCACCCCCAAAATTGTGCAAGCGCACTATGCAGTTTCGACGCACACGTTGTATGGTCATCGGGAATTGGTCATGCATAGGTCTCATCGCCCAGGCTGCCGTCTCGCAGCCGCCAGCGCAGGGAGCACCGTCATGCGGATCGCAGGTCGAATCCATGGAGTCTTGAGGTCATGCATACCCGCCGCGACATCCTTCAGCTACTGGGCGCCAGCGCCGGTGCCGGCCTGCTGGCCAGCACCCTGCCCGCGTTCGCGGCCGCGCCTGCCGCCGGCGCTTCCACTGCCGGCGGCGCCTTCGTCAGCAAGCGCCCGCCCAAGGCGCAGCGCCGCTTCGTCAGCAAGGCGGTCGAGCAGCAGATCGTGCAGATCAAGGCGCAGATCGCTGACCCGGAACTGGCCTGGCTGTTCGAGAACTGCTACCCCAACACGCTCGACACCACGGTGGAAACCGGCACCCGCAACGGCAAGCCGGACACCTTCGTCATCACCGGCGACATCCATGCGATGTGGCTGCGCGATTCGTCCGCACAGGTGCATCCATACGTTCCGCTGGCCAAGCGCGACCCCGCGTTACGGCGCATGTTCCATGGCCTGATCCAACGCCAGGCCGCGTGCATCCGGCTCGACCCGTATGCCAACGCCTTCCTGCCCGATGGCCAGACCCAGCGCCTGAAGTGGTCGCTCAACGACATCACCGAAATGAAGCCCGGCGTGGGCGAGCGCAAGTGGGAAATCGATTCGCTGTGCTACCCCATCCGCATCGCGCACGAATACTGGCGCGCCACCGGCGACACCGCTCCGTTCGACGACGACTGGCGCGAGGCGATGCACGTGGTGGTCAAGACCTTCCGCGAACAACAGCGCAAGGACAACCGCGGCCCGTACGTGTTCCAGCGCCCCTCCCCGCTAGCCACCGAAACCCTGGTCCTGGAAGGCTACGGCCAGCCGACCAAACCCAACGGCATGATCCACTCGATGTTCCGTCCGTCCGACGATGCCTGCGTGTTTCCGCTGTTCGTACCGGCCAACCTGTTTGCGGTGGCCTCGCTGCGGCAGTTGGCGACGATGAGCACCGCCTTGCATCGCGACACCGCCTTCGCCGCCGAGTGCACCGCACTGGCCGATGAAGTGGAAACCGCAACGCGCCAGTTCGGGCAGCTGCGCGATACCGATGGGCAAGCCTATTGGGCCTTCGAAGTGGACGGCTTCGGCAACCAGCTGTTTATCGACGACGCCAACGCCCCCGGCCTGCTCAGCCTGGCCTACCTGGGCTGCTGCGATCGACACGACCCGGTGTTCTTGCGCACGCGCCAGTTGGCCTGGAGCGAACGCAACCCGTATTTTTCGCGCGGCACCGCGGCCGAAGGCGTGGGCAGCCCGCACAGCGGCATGGGCACCATCTGGCCGATGTCGATCGTGCAATACGCGCTGGTCAGCGACGACGACACGCAGCTGCGCCAATGCCTGCAATGGCTCAAGACCACCCACGCCGGCACCGGCTTCATGCACGAAGCGTTCGACAAGGACACCCCGAGCACGTTCACCCGCGACTGGTTCGCCTGGGCCAATACCTTGTTCGGCGAGCTGATCATCGACCTCCACCAACGCAAACCCCAACTGCTGCGCAGCGCCTGAACACCGCGCGGCGCTTGATTGCTATCCGAAGCGTTTGATTGCTACTCGAAGCGCTGGATTGCTATCCAAAGCGCTGGATTCCTTCCTTCTCCCGCCTGCGGGAGAAGGTGCCCGAAGGGCGGATGAGGGTGCCCCGGCATCGGCCCGCACATTCAGAGACAACACCCCATGGCAACACGACGCGGTTTTCTCCAAGGCGCCATCGCTGCAGCATTGTTCGGCAGCGTGGGCCTGCCCGGCGCAGCGCGCGCACGCGCCGGCAACTACGCACTGCCGGCCGATGCGCGCACCCGCGCCGACCTCACCCGTCACGTCGATGTCTTCATCGGCACCGGTGGTCATGGCCACACCTTTCCTGGCGCCACGCTGCCGTTCGGCATGGTGCAGCTGAGCCCGGACACCTACAACGCGGCATGGGATTCGTGCTCGGGCTATCACGAATCCGATGGCTCGATCATGGGCTTTTCGCACACGCACCTGTCCGGCACCGGCATCGGCGACATGCTGGATGTTCTGCTGATGCCGGCCACCGGCGAGGTCAAGCTGGTGCCTGGCTCGCTGGATAACCCGGATGCCGGTTACCGCTCGCGCTTCGATCACAGCGACGAAGCCGCCTCGCCCGGCTATTACCGCGTGCGACTCAAGGACAGCGGCGTGCATGCCGAGCTCACCGCCACCGCACGTGCAGGCCTGCACCGTTACCACTTCCCCAAGGGCAAGCCGGCGCACGTGCTGCTCGACCTGTGCCACGGCATGCAGGACAAACCGGGCATTCCCACCCGCGTCAGCGATGCACAGTTACGCGTGGTCGACGCGCAAACCCTCACCGGTGGGCGCCGCGTCTACCAGTGGGCGCAGGGGCGCTACATCTACTTCGCCATGCGGCTGTCGCGGCCGTTCGCACGCGTGCAGCTGTACAACGAAGACCAGCCGCTGGCAGCCGACACCCGCAGCCTCGATGGCACCCATCTCAAGGCCGCGCTGCACTTCCCCGATGCCGCCGACGCGCCGCTGCTGATCAAGGTCGGCATCTCCGCCGTCAGCGCCGACAACGCACTGGCCAATCTCGACGCCGAGCTGCCGGACTTCGACTTCGCACGCGTGCATGCGCAAGCCGTGGCGACCTGGGAAAAGGAACTGGGCCGCGTGCGCATCGACAGCGATGACGATGCGCAACGCCGCATCTTCTACACCGGCCTGTATCACAGCCTGCTCGCACCCACGCTCTTCAGCGATGTGGACAACCGGTACCGCGGCATGGACCTGCAGATCCACACCGCGCCCAGGGGCTACAACAACTACAGCACTTACTCGTTGTGGGACACCTACCGCGCCGCGCATCCGCTGCTCACCCTGCTGCAACCCGAGCGCGTGCCCGACCTGGTGCAATGTCTGGTGCGCGGCGCCAACGAATGCCCGGATGGCGTGGGCATCTGGCCGCTGCAAGGCGTGGAAACCGGCTGCATGATCGGCTACCACTCCGCCGTGGTGCTGGCCGAAGCGCATGCCAAGGGCTTCACCGGCATCGACTACGCCGCCGCGTGGCCGGCTTACCGCAAGCGTGCGATGGACGACACCATCCACGGCCTGGCGTACTACCGCACGCTGGGCTACATCCCCGCCGACAAGGTGGACGAAGCGGTCAGCCGCACCCTCGAATATGCCTATGACGACTGGGCCTGCGCGCACCTGGCGCAGGCCGCCGACGCGGTGGACGATGCACGCGCGTTGCGCGCACGCTCGCGCAACTACCGCAACGTGTTCAATCGCGACAGCGGCTTTGTGCAGGCGCGCCTGGAAGACGGCAGCTGGGCCAAACCGTTCGACCCGCGCGGCATGGGCCACATCGCCAAGTGGCGCGATTTCACCGAATCCAACGCCTGGCAGGCCACCTTCCTCAATCAGCACGACCTGTACGGTTACATGGAGCTGTACGGCGGCCGCGATGGCTTCGTCGCCAAGCTCGACGAACTGTTTTCCACCAGTTCCGAACTGCCGGCCGATGCGCCGCCGGATATCGATGGCCTGGTCGGCCAATACGCGCACGGCAACGAGCCCAGCCACCACGTGGCCTATCTGTTCGCCTATGCAGGCCAACCGTATAAAACCCAGGCGATGGTGCGCCGCTTGCTGCGCGAGCAATACCACGACGCGCGCAATGGCCTGTCCGGCAATGAAGATTGTGGGCAGATGAGCGCGTGGTTCGTCCTCAGCGCGCTGGGCCTGTATGCGGTGGATCCGGTCAGCGGCAACTACATCGTCGGCAGCCCGTTATTCAAACGCGCGGAACTGGATGTGGGCAAGGGCCGCACGCTGCGCATCGTGGCCAACAACACCAGCGCGCAGAACGTCTATGTGCAATCGCTGAGCTGGAATGGCCAGCCGATCAATCGCGCCTGGCTGCGCCACGCCGATCTGGCTGCCGGCGGCACGCTGGAATTCACCATGGGTGCCAAGCCGAATCCAGCCTTCGGGGCGAACAAGGAGGATTTGCCGCCGTCGTTCGCATAACGCACTTCCCTGGCATCACGCTCACCGCAGCGGGAGCATGCCCTTCCCTTCTTCCGCAAGCGGGCAGCTTGCTCTTCCCTTCTCCCGCAAGCGGAAGGTTCGTTCTCCCTCGCAAGCGGGAGGCTTGCTTCTCCCTTCTCCCTTCTCCCGTAAGCGGGAGAAGGTGCCCGAAGGGCGGATGAGGGCCAACACGCAAGTGGCCTCACGCAAAAAAGCACCGCTGCCGCCATCTCTACTCGTCACTCGTCACCGCCGAGAATCGCCCATGTTGCGCACCACTTTTGCACCGCTCGTCCTGGCCCTCGCGTTCGCGCTTCCCGTCACCGCCATTGCCGCCGACACCGAGCACTGGCCCAGCGTCGGCACGCAAGGCACGCAATTCGTGCGCGACGGCAAGCCGTATCAGATCCTGTCCGGCGCCATCCATTTTCAGCGCATTCCACGCGCGTACTGGAAGGACCGCCTGCAAAAGGCACGTGCGCTCGGCTTGAACACGGTGGAGACCTACGTGTTCTGGAACCTGGTCGAACCGCAGCAAGGCCGGTTCGATTTTGCTGGCAACAACGATGTGGCCGCGTTCGTACGCGAAGCCGCGGCGCAAGGCCTCAACGTCATCCTGCGCCCCGGCCCTTACGTCTGCGCCGAATGGGAGGCCGGCGGTTATCCCGCGTGGTTGTTCGGCAAGGACAACATCCGCGTGCGCAGCCGCGACCCGCGCTTTCTCGGCGCCAGCCAGGCGTACCTGGATGCAGTGGCAAAACAGGTCCAACCGCTGCTCAACCACAACGGCGGCCCGATCATCGCCGTGCAGGTAGAAAACGAATACGGCTCCTACGACGACGACCATGCCTACATGGCCGACAACCGCGCCATGTTCGTCAAGGCCGGCTTCGACAAGGCGCTGCTGTTCACCTCCGACGGTGCCGACATGCTCGCCAACGGCACCCTGCCCGACACCTTGGCGGTGGTGAATTTTGCGCCAGGCGAAGCCAAGAGCGCGTTCGACAAACTGATCAGGTTCCGTCCCGAACAACCGCGCATGGTCGGCGAATACTGGGCCGGCTGGTTCGACCATTGGGGCACGCCGCACGCCAGCACCGATGCCAAACAGCAGACCGAAGAACTGGAGTGGATACTGCGCCAGGGCCACTCGGCCAACCTCTACATGTTCATCGGCGGCACCAGTTTCGGCTTCATGAATGGCGCCAATTTCCAGGGCAATCCCAGCGACCATTACGCGCCGCAGACCACCAGCTACGACTACGACGCCATCCTCGACGAAGCCGGCCAGCCCACGCCCAAGTTCGCATTGATGCGCGATGCCATCGCGCGCGTCACCGGCGTGCAACCGCCCGCGTTGCCGGCACCGATCGCCATGGCCGCACTGCCGAACATCCAACTGCGCGAATCGGCGTCGCTGTGGGACAACCTGCCCGCCCCGATCGCCATCGACACCCCGCAGCCGATGGAACATTTCGGCCAGGACTACGGCTACATCCTCTACCGCACCACCATCACCGGCCCGCGCAAGGGCGCGCTGTATCTGGGCGAGGTACGCGACGTGGCGCGGGTATATGTCGATCAGAAACCGGTCGGCAGCGTCGAACGCCGGCTGCAGCAGGTCGCCACCCACGTGGACATCCCGGCGGGCGAACACACCCTGGACGTTTTGGTCGAAAACAGCGGCCGCATCAACTACGGCCCGCGCATGGCCGACGGCCGCGCCGGCCTGGTCGACCCGGTGTTGCTGGACAACCAACAACTCACCGGCTGGCAGGCCTTCCCGCTGCCGATGCGCTCGCCCGACAGCCTCCGCGGCTGGACCCGCAATCACATTGACGGCCCGGCTTTCCACCGCGGCACCCTGCGCATCGGCACGCCCACCGACACCTATCTGGACATGCGCGCCTTCGGCAAGGGCATCGCCTGGGCCAACGGCGTCAATCTCGGCCGGCATTGGTCCATCGGCCCACAGACCGCGCTGTATTTCCCCGCCCCCTTCCAGCGCAAGGGCGAGAACAGCGTGGTGGTGTTCGACCTGGACAGCACCGCCAACCCCAGCGTGCGCGGCCTGAAACAGCAGATGTGGATCAAGCCCACGAATTGATCGCGGCACCATCGCACAGGTTCATAGGGTGATACGCAACTGCAATGCTCAACTCCCCTCTCCCCCCGGGAGAGGAATTGGGGTGAGGGTACGGCGCAATCGGCCTGTATCAGATCACAGCGCGCCGCACGCGTTACCTCCTTCATTTCCTTAAAAGTCACCAGCGCGCGCGGCGCGCGCACAACTCTGCAACGCGCGTCTTCGCCAAGCCCCTATCTAAGAGCAGCTAACAAACCGTAGCGAGCCGTCGTCAGGCAGATGTGGACGGCGCGCTCAGAACCGGCGTGTACGCGCGGTCCATGCCGCATCGAGCACCTGCCGCGCCCGCCTGGCGGTAAGCACGGTCGTTTTGTTAGCCGCTCTAAGCGCTCGTACTAACCCCTAGGACATGGCGGTAACCGCAGCGTCTTCGCGAATACGGGCAGCCTGCATTTCGGTGGCCAGCAGGGTGCCGCGCACGTTGGTCGTATGCTGACGTGCCTGTTTCATGCAGAAATGCGCAAAACCCGCACTCCCCGCTTGGGGCGTAATGGCGTTCGCGGTCAAGATCCCGATCAGACGTTGCTGCAACCCTGGCATCCTGTCTTTTGCTCGCTGGCGCTTTCTCGTATCCGAACTTTGCAACTCCTCTTGTACCATGCCCAGCTCCTCCAACATCAGGTTGACCGATCGCAGCCGGAATTCGTCGCGCTCGCGCGCTTCATGCAGTTGCGTGGTCAGAAGCGCTTGTGACTGCTCCGCCGTGCCGATTGTGGTCGTTGCGTCGGGGATCGCATCACCGGCAGCACCAGTCGCCGGCAGCGTCACCCGCATCCGCAGTTTTGCGTCGAGATATTTCTTCTGCAACTCAAGGCAACATTGCATGTACGCAAGCTGCGGCTTGAACGAGTCTGGCGCCTGCAGCCATTGGCTCAGCGCCGTTTCGGTCAACATATCCGTATGTTTGGCATAGCTTCGCGCGGCTTTTTTACCAGCTAATCGAGGCTTGCCGGAAAGTACCGCGCCGCCGTAGGTCGCCCCTGCAAACAGCACTGCCTTGGCTCGCTTGGCGAGCGAGGCGTGCTGCGACGCTTGACCGATGGCCGTGCGTTGATCGCTGGACCGAGGTACTGCGCGATAGCGCTTTTTCATTTCGTTGGCGCAGCTCAGCAGCAGATCCTCCCGTGCTTTTTCCTGGGCGTCGATACACGCGTAGAGCGCGCTGCGCAGTTCAAATCCCTGCTGCGGAACTGCCACCTGCGTAGCGGCCCGGGTGTCGTCGGCCAACGGTGATGACTGATTCGCCGCTGACGATGGAGTAGCCGGGGCGTGTTCGGCGGAGTCGCCCATCTGGTGGTCAGGCGCCATGTCGTCGCCATTGGCGTGCGTGACGACAGAACCGGATGCTTTTTCCGGGTAGCCGTGACCGATGCGCGGGGTGCGGTGCGGACCCCCTTCACCGTCTGCGGCGGCGATATCCATCACCGCAGTGGGATCAAGGTCGGCCACGGCCAGCAATGCACGGTCCACGCTGGGCAGGTCCTCACTCTCGTAGCTGCGATAGCGTTTCTGTTTGCCATGCGCCAGCACGAACTGATGGCCGCCAACGCCCATCGTGACCGCGCCCAGCAGGCCGGCACCGACAACCAAGCCGATGCCCACCGGCCCCGTCACGGTAGCCGCACCCAGCAAAACGGCGGTACTGACTCCGGCTTTGGTCAAGGTGCTGGCGGTGTAGGTGATCCCGCCAAGGACAAAGCCTTTGTTCCAGCTGTTGAAGCTGCCGGCGAAACCGCTGCGCTGGCTCAGCTTGACGCTCAAGAAGTGCTGGTAGCGTTGTGCGCCAGGGCTCAGATCGGCCGGTTCCAGCTGCCGCAAGAAGTTTTCCACCCGCGCCACATCGGCGTCGACACGCGTTTTCTCTTTGCGTGACTGATGCAGGAACGTACCGCCCAGTGCGGTGGCCGCGACACTTGCTACCGGCGCCAACACAAATGTCCCGGCAATACCGGCCGCTGAAGCGACGCCCGCGGCTGCGGCGCTGTGGCCGATCAAACCAGCGGCATTTGCGCTATTGGCGCCGATTGCCAAACCACCCTGGGAGCCGAGATCGGTCGCGGCTTTAGTAAAGATCACGCTGGCCGATGCCATCGAGGTTACCGCGATAGCGCCATCGCGTGCATTGCGCTGTTGCTGATAAGCGAGGGTATCGATCGCCTCGCTCAAGGCATGGCGCTGAGCGCGCGCCGCAGCGGCCAGCGGGTCGCTCACCGGTACAGCTTGCAGCAACGCCCTCTCCGACCGCAGTTGCCGCTCGCGGCGCCGCAGGGAGCTGCGTTGCTCTGCCACTTCGCGGGTTTCGCTATAAGCGGCGTAGATCGCAAGGCCCGAAAGCGGCAGCATTGCACCACCGATGCCCAAACTCATTGCCAGGTCGACAACACCTCCTGGCGCTCCCTCTTCGGCCAGCGTGTGCAAGATGCTCGCATGCCCTGCCGGCTCGATCGGATGCGGATCCAGGGAGTGCCCCCCCTCGAGACCAGGCTGCTGAGCGTGATGGTCTGCCGACACCGACGTGTGATCGTGCGGATGAGCAGGTTGGTCTGCCTCAGGGGAATGCTGCTGTTCATCCGAGCCTGGCACCTCGCTGATCAGCTCCGCTGTCTTATCCATCGTTCCATGCAATGGATCGGCCAGATACCGTGCGACGACCAACAGATCGTTAGCCGCTTCGGCCTCCTGAATTTCGGCCATGGCCTCTTCGCCGAGGTGACGCCCTGACCCCAACTTTCTCTGCGGCGACTTTCTTCTCAACGATTCCAGACCCATGGGCCAGCCGTCGGAGACTGGCAAATCCTTTGCTGAAACAGGTGTCTCGGGAGTGGACGAATCAGACGGGCGAGCATGACTGTGTTCGTGTTGCTGGATGCGCATATCAGACTCCGCATAGTGTGGCGCGGAAATCCTACCCCTCCTGTCCAAGGGGCCCGCTGCACCCACGAATGCAGGCGTCCGCAGACGAAAACCGAGAAGAAGGATTCAAGGCTGAGGTGCAACGCCATTAAGGAATTCGCCCGGGAAGGCCTTGATCGTCGCCTGCATCGATGGCGTCCAGCGTCCCAGCTACGATCAGGTGCGACGCATCATGTTGCCGCATCCATCACACGCGTTTCGGGAATGCAATCTCACCCATGCATACCGCCTCGCCGAGCATTACACGACTTCGCACGACAGCACCGTATGCGCTGCAGGGCTTGGTAAAAGCTCGCACAAGCGCCCTTCCCACGGCTGGCAATGGCACCCCAGTGGCGGCAGTGACTGCACTGCTGCAATGCACTGCAGCAACTCGCGTCCACCGACTCGCTGCGATCCGCTAGCCGCGTCCGTCAACGATTTCGGCTCAGGCCTCTCGTCATGACAAAAATCCCGCACACTTTTCCGATTGTTCAGCTTGACACGCAAGCGCAGGACGATCACGCCCAGACCTCAGCGCATCCCGTCTCCGAACAACAGAACCCCGTCGCTCCCGGCCAGGACCACCTGCTCAACCTGCCGCAAAGAAGAAGCCGCATAAGCGGGGAGCTCTCTGCAGCGGACGTGAGTCTGACCATCGAAGTTCCACCTGCCCAGATATTCACTCCGCGGTCCCTTTCGCGCTCGCTGTCCAGCGGCAGTAGAACGCCAACGACGCCAACCTCCGATTCCAGCCGCAGGTCGACGCCGTACACCGATCTACCGGCACTGGCGTCCCTGCTTGATCCGCCCACGCCGACGTCTCTTACCCTGACGCCGAGTCCTTCGAGTGCTTCGGGCATCTTGCGACATGAAAGAATGCAAACGCGGGACATGCGTTATGGTCGACAGGATGTCGTGCTTAGTCCGCGCACAATCAAGGATCTCGCCACCAAGTCTCGGCGTCCTGAATTGATCAGGAGACTGTCATTATTGAGACCCGGTGCGCTGGAAATCGAGAACGGTTTCCTCACGGTGCGGCTGGAGGGAGCGCACGACAGCGATTCCCAAAGCCTCAAGGGTATGCAGCCGATCGGCAGGGGCGCGTCGGGGAAAATCTACACTGTCCAGCTGGCGGAGGATTTCTGGCGTGGCGAAGAGAATTGCGGACGGGACTTCGTCTTCAAGGCGATGTTGAACCCCGACCCACAAGATCCGATTCCGCGCAACTTGTATGCCCCGCGCTTCCAGGAGGATGCGTCCGATCCGAAGGAGCTGGTCTCGTTGGAAAAAGCCAACATCTACAGGGAGTACCAGATGACGGTGTCGCTGGACACCGGGTCTCGCGTCATGCGTGCCTACGGTCTGGTGCAGATCGACAACGTATTCGGCATGCTGCTCGAAAAAATCGACGGCACCACTGTCGGCAACCTGGTCGAGCGCGCGCGCCCGGCATTGCAGCAGGGAACGATCACCGCGCCGGAGTATCTTGCCATCGCGCAGCAACTGATGACCGATGTCCTGATTGCCTTATCCTGTTGTGAAGACGTGGGTGTGGTGCACCAGGACGTTTCACACAACAACGTCATGTACGACCGATCCAGGAAAATGTTCCGGCTGATCGATGTGGGCCTTGGGGCAGAAGAGGGTGATTCCGCCCGTATCGGCACGCCCGGCTATATCGACATGCATCCAGAAGCGAGTCATCGCCGGGATGTGTACAGCGCCGCTCAACTGCTGGTGCATTTTCTCAAGCGCCCGGATTACCACATGGGCTATATCGGAATTTCGAATGCGACGTCAGAAGAAACATTTCCGTTCATTGATGCGCTGAAAACGCTGCAACCCGACCGCAAGAAAGAAATCGTCCGTTTTCTGAATCGCATGATTATTCAAGTCACACGTGATCGCGCGACGGCTGAGGAGCTGTTGCTGGACCCGTTCATAAAAGACACGGCGATGCTGCCCCGGGAGAGGGTCCATGCAACCTTCGAAAAATTGATCGGATGAGTCGCCCCTGAAACGCCTATCAACCCCCGATCGCCCGTAACGAACGATGCGCAGCACTTGGAGAACGCCACACCATCGCGCCTATCCAGGCAGCCTGTGACGCAATCCGGCGCCGGTCGCCGATCGCACACCTCGCCCGCAGGAATGTTTCAAACGGGCACGCCCACGGTCGCTGCTCAACCGATTTCATCCAGGACAAGCCGTACTTGGTCTGCCAGCAGTTCCAGACAGAACGCCAGTTCGTCCATGCGAATGGCTGGTTGCGGTGCCTGCTCTTCGGCCCGCGTGCGTGGGGCGGCCAGGCGCGCCAGAAACCGCATGTGCTCCCCCAGTTTCTGCAGTCGGTACTGCGCATGGTCCGGTAGGTAATACCCCGGCATGCCGCCATCTGCATCCGAGGGCTGTCGCATCTCTTCGTCCCGCTCACACGTCATGACTGCCCTCCTATCGGCAGGCGCCGCCTGTCATCTGCAGGCTACCAAAGACGCAGCGATAAATCTCGATTTTAAATGCATCATTACAATTGACGTAAAATTTTCTTGACGATAGCTATTGCTAAATCTATTGTACGCAGCATGCTCAATCATGCACTCACTTCCAACCTTGCCGAGCTAGCCGATATCCGCATGGGCCATCCGTTTCGCGGATCCATCCCGGAGGTTCCCGGCGGCAGCGTGCACGTGGTCCAGATCCGCGATGTGCCGCGTACCGGGCTCAGCAGCTACGACACGCTCGTTGCCACAGAAGTGGCAAGCCGCAAGCCGCCCGACTGGCTCCTGGACCAGGACATCGTGTTCATTGCCAGAGGCACCAACACCTTTGCGGCCCTGGCGCAGTCACCGCCGCCACGCACGTTGTGCTCGCCGCATATCTATGTCATCCGGGTCAGGGCGCCACAGCGTCTGCTGCCCGCGTTTCTTGCCTGGCAGCTCAACCAGACGCCCGCACAACGCTATCTGCGCCAATCGGCAGAGGGCAGCAACCAGCTGAGCATCCGCCGCGCCGTCCTGGACAGCACCCCGATCCGGCTACCACCGTTGCAGGTACAGCGTGCAGCCATTGCCCTGGAGCAGGCCGCGCAGGCCGAACGCGCTGCGCTGCACGCCCTGATCGACAACCGCACCACCGAGCTGGCGATCCTCGCCGAGCGCCTCCTCGCCTAAGACCTTGGACACCCCATGAGCAAGACCGATATCGCCCAGGACACCATCAATGCCGCCGTCTGGGGCGCCTGCGACACCTTCCGCGGTACCGTGGACCCCAGCGTCTACAAGGACTACGTGTTGACCATGCTGTTCCTGAAATACGTCTCCGACGTCTGGCAGGACCATTACGATGACTACAAGACCAAACACGGCGACAAGCCCGGCCTGATCGAAGAACTCCTCAAGAGTGAGCGTTTCGTACTGCCGCATAGCGCCAACTTCTACACCCTGTACGACCAGCGCCACCGCCCCGGCAATGGCGAGCGCATCGACAAGGCCCTGCACGCCATCGAAGACGCCAACCTGGGCAAGTTGCGCGACGTGTTCCAGGACATCAGCTTCAATGCCAACAAGCTGGGCGAGGAGCAGCAAAAAAACGATCTGCTGCGCCACCTGCTGGAAGACTTCGCCAAGCCGGCGCTCAACCTGCGCCCCTCGCGCATAGGCCAGCTGGACATCATCGGCAACGCCTACGAATACCTGATCAAGAATTTCGCCTCCAGCAGCGGTAAGAAGGCCGGCGAGTTCTACACCCCGCCGGAAGTCTCGGCGCTGATGGCGCGCCTGATGGACCCGCAACAGGGCGATGACATTTGCGACCCCACCTGCGGCTCCGGCTCGCTGCTGCTCAAGTGCGGCCGCCTGATCCGCGAGCGCACCGGCAGCGGCAAGTACGCGCTCTATGGCCAGGAGGCCATCGGCAGCACCTGGGCGTTGGCCAAGATGAACATGTTCCTGCATGGCGAGGACAACCACCGCATCGAGTGGGGCGACACCATCCGCAACCCCAAGCTGCTGGCGGGCAACCACCTCAGGGACTTCGACATCGTGGTGGCCAACCCGCCGTTCTCGCTGGAAAAATGGGGCCACGACAGCGCCGGCAACGACCCTCACGACCGCTTCCGTCGCGGCCTGCCGCCACGCACCAAGGGCGACTACGCCTTCATCCTGCACATGATCGCCACCATGAGGCCGCGCACCGGCCGCATGGCGGTAGTGGTGCCGCACGGTGTGCTGTTCCGTGGCGCCGCCGAGGGCCGCATCCGCCAGAAGCTGATCGACGAAAACCTGCTGGACGTGGTGATCGGCCTGCCGGAAAAGCTCTTCTACGGCACCGGCATCCCGGCCGCGGTGCTGGTCTTCCGCACCAAAAAGAAAGACAAGAACGTGCTGTTCATCGACGCCAGCCGCCACTACCAGGACGGCAAGAACCAGAACCTGCTGCGCGAAAGCGATCTGCAACGCATCCTGGACACGGTGCAGGCGCGCCAGAACGTGGACAAGTACGCCTACCTGGCCAGCCCGGCCGAGATCGCCGGCAACGACTACAACCTCAATATCCCCCGCTACGTCGATACCTTCGAGGAAGAGGCCGAAATCGACCTGATGGCCGTGCGTCGCGAGCGCGAACAGCTCAAGGCCGAGCTGGCCAGGCTGGAGGAGCAGATGGCTGGGTATCTGAAGGAGTTGGGGTATGAGTAAGCGCTCACCGCCATCACCGGCCAGCGAGAGCGAAGGCACCGGCGCATCAGAAAACCGGCCGCCCATCGCCTCCCAGAGCGAACTGGTGCTCTACACCACCGAGGACGGCGCCACCCGCTTCTACCTGCGCGCCGAAAGCGGCAGTGTCTGGCTAAGTCAGTTGGAACTGGCTGCACTGTTCCAGACCTCCGTGCCCAACATCAACATCCACATCAAGAACGTCCTGGCCGAAGGCGAGCTGCAGGCCGAGGCAACCATTAAAGATGACTTAATGGTTCGCACCGAAGGCGCCCGCCAGGTACGGCGGCCGCTGAAGCTCTACAACCTGGACATGATCCTGGCCATCGGTTACCGGGTGAAATCCCCGCGCGGCACCCAGTTCCGGCAGTGGGCCACCACCCATCTGCGGGAGTACCTGGTCAAGGGCTTCGTGATGGACGACGCGCGCCTGAAGGACCCGGCCGGCTGGGACCACTTCGACGAACTGCTGGAACGCATCCGCGACATCCGCACCTCGGAGAAGCGGTTCTACCAGAAGATCCGCGACCTGTTCGCGCTGTCGGTGGACTACCGCGACGACGACACCGCCACCGGCCAGTTCTTTGCCATGGTGCAGAACAAGATGCTCTACGCCGTCACCCAGAAGACCGCCGCCCAACTCATCGTGGAGCGCGCCGACCCCGACCAGCCCAACATGGCGTTGACCGGCTGGAAGGCCGGCCGCGTGCGCAAGACCGACGTCATCGTGGCCAAGAACTATCTGCACGCCGAGGAGATCACCCAGTTGAACCGCATCGCCGCGATGTTCCTGGACTACGCAGAGGACCGCGCCAGCCAGTGCCAGGACCTGCGCATGGACGACTGGCGCCAGTACGTGGACCGCTTTGTCGCATTCAACGAACGGCCGCTGCTGAAGGATGCCGGCACCGTCAGCCACGAGCGCATGCAGCAGATCGCACATGAGCGCTATGCGGTGTTCGATGCCAAGCGGCGCAAGGCGGAGGCGTTGGCGGCGGATGCGGAGGACATCAAGGCGTTGGAGTCGGTGGAGAAATTGGCGCGAAAGGAAGGCAAGAATGCATCCAACTGACGCCGTCTCAATCGTCGCAGCGCAAGAGCGTTCGAACAAAACAGGAGACTGTGATGCTGCCTGAAGGCTGGAGTCGTCAACCTCTTCATGAGGTCGCAGAAGTGCGCACTGGAGTGGCGAAGGGAAAGACCGGCTTACTTGATCCGGTGGAATTGCCTTATCTTCGCGTCGCCAACGTGCAAGATGGTTTTATCGATCTCAGTGAGGTCAAGTCGATTGCAGTGGAACGGCATCAGATTGATCGTTATTCACTCAAGCAGGGCGACATTCTGATGACGGAAGGCGGCGATTTCGACAAGCTCGGTCGAGGAGCTGTCTGGGACGGCACACTCGACCCTTGCCTTCATCAGAACCACGTCTTCGCGGTTCGTGCCAAACAAGATTCGGTCAACCCACTGTTTTTATCGGCATTGTCCGGGAGTGAGTATGGGCGCACCTACTTTCTCAGCTGCGCAAAACGTAGCACCAATCTGGCAAGCATCAACTCGTCGCAGCTGAAGGCTTTTCCGGTCTTATTACCTCCTATCGCAGAGCAGAAGCGCATCGCCCACATCCTCTCCACCTGGGATCAAGCCATCGCCACCGCAGAGCAGCAACTCGCCAGCAGCCGCAGATACGCTGAGGTTCTGCGCAGCGCGTTGCTGTCAGGTCAGCGACGCTTTGGCGATTACGCGCCATGGCAGCCAAAGCCGCTATCCGAAATGATTCGCGAAAGCCGCGTAGCTGGGTCGGGTGGCGATGTGGCCAAGAAGATAACGGTCAAACTCTACGGTCGAGGCGTCGTTGGCAAATCGGACAAGCGCGCTGGTAGCGAATCCACGCGTTACTACCGGCGCTCTGCAGGACAGTTCATCTACAGCAAGCTCGATTTTTTGAACGGTGCATTCGGACGCATCCCCGCCGCATTGGATGGGTACGAAAGTACATTGGACCTGCCCGCCTTTGATTTCCTACAAGGCATTGACCCCAGGTGGTTCCTACACTATGTCTCAAGAGAGACGTTCTACACAGGCCATCTCGGTTTGGCCAATGGCGGCCGCAAGGCCCGGCGCGTCAACCCGAATGACTTATTGCGAGTCTCGATTCCTACTCCCGGTTTGGAAGAGCAAGCACGAATCGCTGACGCGATCGATACCGCACTGAACCTAGTCACCACTCAGGAAAGGCTTCTGAGTCTGATGCGAGAAGAGAAGTCCGCCCTGATGTCCCAACTCCTCACCGGCAAGCGCCGCGTGCGCCTGCCCGACGACGAGGTGGCATCCGCATGACCCACAGCGCCCCCGACACCCGCGAACAGGCCAGCGCGCAGCTGCCCGCCCTGCACCTGCTGTGCAACCTGGGCTGGCGGTACCTCAGCGCCGCCGACTGCCTGGCGCTGCGCGGTGGCACCCGCGAGGTGCTGTTGCTGCCGCGGCTGCTGGAGGTGTTGCAGACACGACGCTACAGCTACAAAGGCCAGGCCTACCCGCTCTCGCCCGGCGCCATCGACCAGATCGTGCGCGAGCTGTCGGCGCTGCCGTTGGGCGATGGCCTGCTGGCCGCCAACGAGCGGCTGTACCACCTGCTGGCGCTGGGCATCACCGTCACCGAGTTCATGCCCGACGGCAAGAAGCACCAGCCCACCATCGCGGTGATCGACTGGACTGACCCAGCCGCCAACCGCTGGGACATCACCGAAGAATGCGAGGTGCTGTCCGCGCAGGGCACGCACACCCGCATCCCGGACATCGTAGGCTACGTCAACGGCCTGCCGCTGGTGGTGATCGAGGCCAAGCGCGCCGATGCCGGGCATGCCGGCAAGTCGATGGTCAATGAGGGCATCAGCCAGCAGTTGCGCAATCAGCGCAGCGAGGAGATTCCGCAGCTGTTTGCCTATGCGCAGCTGCTGCTGGCCATCAGCCTGACCGAGGCGCGCTACGGCACCACGCTCACCCCGGCCACGTTCTGGGCGCGCTGGCGCGATGAGCAGTTCGACCAGGCGCACCTCAGCCGCCTCAAAAATGCCGCCCTGCCCGCCGCCACGCGCGATGCGCTGCTGGCGGGCAAGCCGGCGCCGCTGCGCGCCTACTGCCAGGCGCTATGGGCACAGCCGATGCTGCCCACCGAACAGGACCGGTTGCTGGCCGGCCTGCTCACCCCGGGCCGGCTGCTGGAGATGCTGCGCAACTTTGTGCTGTTCGACCGCAAGGTGGGCAAGCTGGTGGCGCGCTACCAGCAGTTCTTCGGCATCCGCGCGTTGCTGGCGCAACTGCGCAAGCTCCGGCCCGATGGCGGCCGCGAGGGCGGCGTGCTCTGGCACACCACCGGCTCGGGCAAGAGCTTCACCATGGTGTTCCTGACCAAGGCGCTGCTGCTGGACCCGGCCCTGCAGGAATGCCGGGTGCTGGTGGTCACCGACCGCACCGACCTGGAAACCCAGCTGGCGCGCAACTTCCTCAGTGGCGGCGCATTCGGCTCGGCCGTGGCCACCCGCAAGGACGGCGAGCGCAGCAAGGCCACCACCGGCCGCGACCTGGCCCAGCGCATTGGCCAGGGCAACGAGCGCATCACCTTTTCGCTGGTGCAGAAGTTCACCACCGCCGCCAAGCTGCCCGAGTGCCGCAATCCCTCGCCCGATCTGATCGTGCTGGTGGACGAGGGCCACCGCAGCCACGGCGGCGAAACCCACGAGCGCATGCGCAAGGCGCTGCCCAACGCGGCGTACCTGGCCTTCACCGGCACTCCGCTGCTGAAGGACGAGAAGACCGCCAACAAGTTCGGCCCGATCCTGCACGCCTACTCGATGCAGCGCGCGGTGGAAGACCAGACCGTGGCGCCGCTGCTGTACGAAGAGCGCGTACCGGAACTGGACGTCAACGCGGCCGCGGTGACCCGCTGGTTCGACAAGATCACCGTCGGGCTCTCCGAAGCGCAGAGCACCGATCTCAAAAAGAAGTTCGCCAGCAAGCGCGCGGTGTATGGCGCCGAAAACCGCATCGAGCTGATCGCCTGGGACATTGCCGCGCATTACCACGAGCACGTCAAACCACTGGGGCTGAAGGGCCAGGTGGCCACCGACAGCAAGCGCGATGCGATCCGCTACAAGCGCGCGCTGGACGACACCGGCCTTGCCACCAGCGCGGTGGTGATCTCCCCGCCCGACACCCGCGAGGGCAACAGCGCGGTGGACGAGGACACGCTGCCGGACGTGCAGAAGTGGTGGAAGCAGACCATCGTCGATGCCCGCATCGGCCCGGAAGACTACGAGCGCGAGACGGTGCAGGCCTTCGGCGGCGACGGCGACCCGGACCTGCTGATCGTGGTGGACAAGCTGCTCACCGGCTTCGACGAGCCGCGCAACGGCGTGCTGTATATCGACAAGCCGCTCAAAGGCCACAACCTGATCCAGGCGGTGGCGCGGGTGAACCGCCTGCACGATGCCAAGCGTCATGGCCTGCTGGTGGATTACCGCGGCATCCTGCCCGAGCTGGACACCGCCGTGCGCGCCTACCGCGACCTGGAAACGCGCACCCAGTCCGGCTTCGACGTGGCCGACCTGGAAGGGCTGTATCACGCCGTCGGCACCGAGTACAAACGCCTGCCCGCGCTGCATGGACGGCTGTGGGCGTTCTTCGACGGGGTGGCCAACCGCCGCGATCTCGAACAGTTCCGGCAGCGGCTGATACCGCATTTCGTGCGCGGCGCCGATGGCCAGGACTACGACGACCGCCAGGCGCTGCGCGAGGATTTTTATGCGGCATTGACCGACTTCGGCCTGTGCCTGCAAACCGCATTGTCTTCGCGCAGTTTCTTTGAAGACAGCGCCTTTCCCGATACCTTGATCGACCGCTACAAGCAGGATCTGCGCTTCTTTTCCGGGCTGCGCCTGACCGCGCGCCGCGATGCGATGGAGACGGTGGACTACAGCATCTACGAAGACCAGATCCGCAAGCTGGTGGACAAGCAAGTCATCGGGCGTGAAGTCCGCGAACCCGAAGGCGCCTACGTGGTACACGAGCTGGGCCAGCCACAGGACCCGCAGAGCTGGTCGGACGACAAGACCCGCAACGAGGCGGACCTGATCCAGACCCGGCTGCGCAAGACCATCGAGCAAGACCTTGCCGGCGACCCCTACGCGCAACAAGTCTTCGGCGAACTGCTGCGCCAGGCGATCGCCGAGGCCGAAGCCATGTTCGACCACCCCTTGAAGCAATACGCAGTGTTCAAGGCGTTCGAACAACGCCTGGAAACCGGGCAGGCTCCCGGCATTCCTGCTGCGCTGGCCGACAACCCGCATGCCAGCGCCTATTTCGGCGCCATCCGATTGGAGTTGGGCGAGCAGGCGCTCGCTGCCCGAAACGCCGACCAGATGGCCGAGCTGGTGGCCTTGGCCATCCGCATCGACGAGGTGGTGCGCACCGCCGTTGCAGAACATTCCTTGAACCAGCACAGCATCGAATCGCAGATCCGTCAGACGCTGCTGCCGCCCATTTTCGACCTGCTCGGGCTGGACCACGCCAAGGCGCTGGTGGAACAGGTGGTTCACATCGCACGCATTGGGCTCAGCCGCGCATGACGGCCGACCAGACCGCGTCCCACATGGTGGTGCGCTATGGCGAGCGCCGCATCCACTGCCAGATCCGGCGATCCGCGCTGCGGCGCAGCCAACGCATCGCCATCCATGTGGAGCCGGACGGCCGGGTACGGCTGGACGCCCCGCTGCACGCGGCCGATGCGCAGATCAGGCAGGCACTGCTCCAGCGCGCGCGCTGGGTGCATCTGCAGTTGCTTGCCATCGAGCAGCGCCAACACCAGCTCATGCCGCGCGAGTACGTCAGTGGCGAAACCGTGCTGCATCTCGGGCGGCGGTACCGCCTGAAGGTGGTGCTTGCCGACCAGACACCCGACGTACGCCTGCGCGGTGGCCATGTCGAAGTCCGCGTCCCCACACCTGAACCCGATGGCGTGCGCGCTGCACTCGGGCTCTGGCAGCGCGAGCGCGCCAAACAGCTGCTGCCGCAGCGGGTGACCAACATCGCCGCTCCGCTACGCTGGATTACAACTGCGCCTCAGGTATCGGTGCGCGCCATGCAGCGTCGCTGGGGCAGTTGCTCTCCGCTCGGCAGGATCACGTTGAACCTCGGACTGATCTGCGTGCCCGGGCCGTGCATCGACTACGTCGTCCTGCATGAGCTGTGTCATCTCAAGGTCCACAGCCACGGCAAGCCCTTCTACCGCCTGCTCGACATGCACATGCCGGATTGGCGAGCAGTGAAGGGCCGCCTGGATGCCCTGGCTGAACTGGCGTTGCGGTGAGAGCCCGGACAACCGTTCTCCCGCGCACTCCGGTGCATCGACCGAAACGACAACTGGCCGCAAAGTGACCCGCGATGGCCTGACGCGCGACGCTGGCGACAACGTTCAGATTTCCCGGCAGCTGGCGATGCGCGTCTGAGGCAATACCTAACACGCCGCCAGGCAATATCTTGGCCGCCCTTCAGACACCGCATCCCCCGCCGTTATCAGAACGTCCGGTGCACCTGTACCGCCCGCTGCCGCCCTGGTATCGGACGGACCATATTCCAGGCAAGATCACCGGCTGACACCGTTACGGGGGCGCTTTGGTTGCTACGTAGACGGCCTGATTGCAGGTTCCAGGAGCGTTGCATGTCGTCGTCCACCGTTGTTGCGCAAGATTCCACCTCCGTTGCCCCGGAGCACACCCAGCACGCGTTTGCAGAGCAGCTCCACAACAAGCCCATGGGCAGCACCGAAGCGGCGCACATGATGACGTTCCTGTGCCAGACCCAGTCGGCCAAGAAGCCGCAGACGCTGTTGCCACCGCAGGTGCGCGACGAGAACGCCGCCTGAGCGCAGCCAAACGCGTCTAACGCGGGTCATGGTCTTGGACGCTTGCGAACGTAAGGCCCGCAGCGTTATTTGAACTCGCTTGGCAGCACTGCCGCGATCGCGCGCAGACACCGCATGCGAACACCAGAATGCGGGCCGCAACGCAGCGCATATAGTCATGCGTTGGCGTGAGCATGGGCCTTCAGCGATCGAGCATCACCAGCACGCCATCAACCGCGGCAACAACGCAAGCACGCGTCGGCAACACGCTGACCACTTGCGCAGCAGCGTCATCGCCAGCCCCTGCGTATCAGGCAGGGCTGCACTCCCATTGCAGCAAGCGCCGCCCTGCCGATGACCGCCGTCCCGATGCTCAGCGCGTGGCCGCACCCTTGCCGGTATTGAACAGCTGAAACTCGCGAATATGCACCGCATCGGCACTGGACTGGATGTTCAAGCGCACGCGTGATGCGGTCACCGGGGCGAAATGGTCGATCTTCATCCGGCCGATCGCCTGCGCCTTGGCCACCGGCACCCACTTACCGTCCTGCCATGCTTCTACCGCGTACTTCTGCACCTGCTGGCCGCCGTTGATCCACTCCATGCTCATGGCGCTGTCGAAGGTCACCGGCTGCTTGAATTGCAGCTCCAGCACCGCGTGATCCGAGCCGGCCGGCGCGCTCCAGAAGCTGTCGCGGTCGCCATCCACCGCGGCGTCGATGCCGTCGGTTTTCTTGAGATTGCCGGCTACCAGATTCTTGTCGGCGCCGTAGCGTGCCTTGATCGCCTGACCAAGCTCCTGCAGCCGCACGACATCGGCATCGGGCAGCAAGCCGCGCTTGTCCGGTGCGATACCCAGCACCAGCTGACCGCCCAGACCCACACTCTTTTCCCAGATTTCCATCAGCTCATCCACGCTCTTGAGCGTCTGATCGCTGTTGGGATGCCAGAACCATTGCAGCTTGTGCAGCGGCGTATCCACTTCCACCGGGCGCCAGCGCAGATAGCCGTGGCGATCGATCACATTCCAGTTTTCGCCTTCGATAAAGCCCGCTTCGTTACCCACCCAGCGCACGTCACCGTATTCGAACAAGGCGGTGTCGGCAAACACCATCGCATTGGCTTGATAGGTGCGCAGCTCTTCCATGTACTTGTCGAAGTTGTACACGTGGCCCGCGCTGCCGGCGCCATCCAGCCACCATTCGGTGATGGGGCCGTAATGCGAGGCCAGCTCCACTAATTGCGCCGCATAGAACTTGTCGTAGGCCTTGGAATCGGCGTACTTGGGCTCGTGGCGGTCCCACGGCGACAGGTACACGCCAAAGCCCATGCCTTCCTTGCGCACCGCGTCGCTGGTGAGCTTGACCAGGTCGCCCTTGCCACCCATCCACGGGCTGTTCTTCACCGAGTAATTGCTTTCGGCGGTCGGCCACAACGCGAAACCGTCATGGTGCTTGGCCACCAGAATCACGTAACTGGCACCGGCAGATTTGGCCGCACGCGCCCATTGCCCCGGGTCCACGTTGGACGGGTTGAAGGTCTTTGCGCTGGCGGTGCCGTCGCCCCATTCCTGGTCGAGCCAGGTATTGGGATTGAAATGCACGATCACGCCGAACTCCAGATCCTGCCAGGCAACCTGCTGCGGCGATGGTTTGACCTCGGCAAAGTTTTGCGCCATGGCCGAAGGCAGGGTCAGCGCGGTGAGGCCAAGTGCGGCCAGCCAGCGCAACGGGGAGAGCGGGTGTGATGACATCGCGGGTCCTCGCAGTGGTCGGCGACCACGGCCGCCTGGGATGACCAAAGCATATGGTATTTAATAGATGATAAATAGGTATCTTTAAAATCCGCACAGGACTGGACCACGATGCATTCGCCACGCCTGCTGATCGGCCTTGTTGCCAGCCTCGCCACCGGTATCGCGGGGGCACAAACACCCGCATCGCCGCCCTCGCCAATCGTGCTCAGCGAGTTCATCGCCGACCCGGCACCCACCCCGCAGGCGCACGCGTCCACGTTGCTGGAAACCCGCGATGGTCACCTATTGGCGGCCTGGTTCGGGGGCGCGCACGAAGGCGCAGCCGACGTCGGCATCTGGCTGACCCAGCGCGATGCGCAGCATTGGCAGCCACCGCGCCGCATCGCCGATGGCACGCGTGCCGGCACGCAGGGCGCGACCGTGCCGGCCTGGAACCCGGTGCTGTTTCAATCGACCACCGGCCCGGTGCAGCTGTATTACAAGCTCGGCCCCAACCCCCGGCAGTGGTGGGGGCTGCGCATGACCTCGGCCGATGATGGAGCGCATTGGTCTGCGCCGCAGCCGCTGCCCAACGGCATCCTTGGGCCGATCAAGAACAAACCGCTGCAACTGCCGAGTGGGCGCATCCTGGCACCGAGCAGCAGCGAAGACCGCGGTTGGCGCGCGCATCTCGAGTGGAGCGACGACGACGGCGAGCATTGGCAGCGCGGCATGCCGCTCAACGCCCCCCGCGTGATCGGTGCGATCCAGCCCAGTCTGTTGCTGCACGCCGATGGCCGCTTGCAGGCGCTGGGCCGCAGCCAGCAGAACAAACTTTTCAGCACCTTTTCGCACGATGGCGGCCTGCATTGGCAACCGATGCAGTTGCTCGATGTAGACAATCCCAACTCCGGCACCGATGCGGTGACCCTGCGCGATGGTCGCTCGCTCTTGGTCTACAACCCGGGCATTGCCGGCAAGGATTGGTGGGACGGGCGCGGCACCCTGGCCGTGGCGGTGTCCGACGATGGCCTGCATTGGCAACGCGTGTTGACGCTGGAAGACAGCGCAAAGGACGAATTCTCGTATCCGGCAGTGATCCAGACCCGCGACGGGCTGGTGCACATCAGCTACACCTGGAAGCGGCAGCGCATCAAGCATGTCGTGGTCGATCCGGCGCGGCTTGTCGCAGCGACGCCCGCCGCCGCAGTGCTGTCTGAGCACCGCACAACCGCATGCAGCCACGCCACCGCCACTTCGTCCCGCTGACGATGGCTTCGCGCCCCGGTGTTCGCGCAGTGCGTTGCATGCTGATCATTTCCGGCGAGCACGACGGACGAGACGAGGAATGCGATGAGACGCGTCGATCAAGCACGGCCACCTGACACCCAAGCGAGACTGCCGGAGGAGGCGTCCGATCCAGCGGCGATCCCACGCGACCACCCAACCGTTCCCCCTTCGCCCGCGCAGCCTGCAGGCCCGCTCGGTGGTCTGCTCCGGTATGTGCCCGGCTACCGGCCTGGTCGTCGGCCAGCCACGTTCGCCTCCGCTGAGACCTCCAGCCAGCCGGCCACCTTCGACGTTGCGTCCCCTCCAGGCGGATCCGGCAGCTCCGTGCCGATGAACGAGCAGCCTGCAGATCCTTTACAGGCACCGGACCTGCCACGGCTCAGCGACGCAGAACGCCGCCGTTTTCAGTCCGTGGCGACAGCTTCGCCAAGCTCGTGGCCGATGCGCCTCCCGGTGGCACCTACCGATGACGCTTCGCGATTACAGGGCAGCCCAGCGCTTGGCCCTTATCAAGACGTCTTGTTGCAATGGCAAAAACACTGCAACGCAGATCGCAGCCGATGGCATGGCGCGTGGCGCCAGGCCAACAGGAACAACTCGGCGATCAAGACAAGAACAGCGCGGGCATTGAAAGCGACAGCCAAGATGCTGGCGGATGCAACCCAACCGGGGTGCACATCGCTGGAGCTGCACTCGGTGCCCCTTCCACGATTCCCCGAGCAGACATACCGTCTTTCTCGGCTGCAGCGCATGACCATCAACGCAACCGGATTGATTGAGCTTCCGGAGTCGATGCGGGAGCTCGCGGGTCTGGAGATCTTGACGCTTGCGCACAATCCGATTCGCTCGCTGCCTGCATCCATCTCAAGCCTGAACCGATTACGCGAGCTATCCATCCTCAATTGCCCAGAGCTCAAGGAACTCCCCCAGCAGTTTGGGAGCGCCAATGCATCCGGCCAGCGCGAGGGGTTGGTCAACCTGCAGACCTTGCAGTTGATAAATACCGGAATTAAATCGCTTCCGGCCTCCATCACCGGCCTTGAAAATCTCAGAACGCTACGAGTACGCAATGCGCCGTTGTCCACCATTGCCGTAGCCATCCATCACATGCCCAAGTTGGAAGAACTGGATTTACAAGGCTGCACAGCACTACGCAACTATCCTCCGATTTTCGGCGGCAATGCGCCGTTGAAGAAACTCAACCTGCAAGACTGCAGCAACTTGGCCACACTGCCACTGGACATTCACAAACTCACGCAACTCGAAGAACTCGATCTGCAAGGTTGCGACAATCTGACCAGACTGCCCTCGTCGATCGCCAGATTGCCTGCCAGCTGCCTCATCCTGGCTCCTGCACATTTACAGGAGCAGCTCAACCTTTATCGCCTGATTGCGCGCCCAGCCGAACCTCAGCGGACTGGCGCAGCTGCCGCCGGCCCCTCGACTGCCGTCGCAGGCGATGGAGCCAGCGCATCGTCCTCGGTCGTTGCAGCCGACCTGCGAAACGAGGATGCGCTCAAACGTATCGACGACACCGCACAGGCCATGCTGAGCGCAGTCATCGACGATGAAAGAAACCCGTTTCTCGAAAACGCTCCATCCTATCTTCCAGAAAAACGACTTGACGCAACTCCCACCACGTTTGGCCAGATCCCGGCACTGAAGAAAATGCTGGAAGAAAGCAGGGATCGCCATTTCCTGACAAGGGTGAACAACATGGCAGGCCCATCCCCCAGAGTCGAAGACCCGACGCAGGAAAGCCTAAGCCGCCACTACATGAACGTCAGCAACTGGAAGGCGCAAAAAAACGCACACCTGGGCATTGTCGATCATCTCGGCAAGCACGTTTATGACGAAGGAACCCACATCGACGCAGCGGCGCTGGCCAAGGCGGTCCAGATGTGGAAGACCCGCGAGTTGCTTGTCGCGGCGCACCCGGAGGACCGGGCACGCTTTCCCGCTTTCACGCTGCATATTCCCGAGCGCGCGCACGAAGACTCGGATAGCGAGTAGCAAATAACCTCAGAACATCCACGCCATCCGTGGCGCCAAGCGTGACAGGCATGGAAAGAATCGGGCGTCGCTGTCATCGTGCTTGAGCAAGTCAGGCAGCGGCTGCCCCGGCGACACTGCGCGTTGCACGTTTCTCAACCGTGCTGCAACGCATCCACCATCTGCTTTACCCGCACGATATCGGTGCGCTGGTAGTCGCCTCCCAGATCGCGGATATAAGGATGCGGCGCCGGCACCTGCGCGGCAATCACGCTACGCGCCGAGGCATGGAATTCGTGGGCGCCGGTTTGCTGCCGCACGGTGCGAAGGTTGCTCTCGGAGAGTCCGGCACCGGGCATGACGCTGATCCGCTCGCCCGCTTGACGCACCAGGGCGGCAATGGTGTCGACACCTTCAAGAGCGCTGGCTCGCGCCCCCGAGGTCAGCACGCGCTCGCAGCCCAGCGCAATCGCGTCCTCCAATGCGCGTGCCGGGTCGGCGCTCACATCGATCGCGCGATGGAAGGTCACCCCCAGCGATCCGGCGGCGTCGATCAGCACACGCATCGTGGCCATATCGACCTGGCCATGCCGATCCAGCGCGCCCAACACCACGCCATCGCACCCTAGTCGTACGCACTGCTCTACATCGCTGCGCATCGCCTCGACTTCGTCCGCATCGAACACAAAGTCGCCCACGCGCGGGCGAATCAACACATACAGCGGAATCTGCAAACGCTCACGCACCACCGCCAGCGTGCCGTAAGAGGGCGTCAACCCGCCGCCATCCAGCCCGCCACACAGTTCCACGCGCATCGCACCGCCGTCTTGCGCGGCCAACGCCGAGCCCACCGAGTCGGCGGCAACTTCCAGACCTGGCGCGCTCACGCAGCAGGCTCCTGGCTGTAGTGACTTTCGCCGGGCACCAGCAGGTCCTGCCGGGTTGCATCGCACACCGCGTAACTAAAGCCTTTCTGGATCGCAAACGCGCCCACTTCGCCACGTTTGTTCATCGCCAAGAACCCGACCTGCAACGTGCGCGTCAGTTCCGGCTTGCGGCGGATCAACCGCATCACCACCTCGCGACAGGCGTCGGCCGGCGACTTGCCCTGGCGCATCATTTCCACCACCGCAAAACTGCCGACATTGCGAATCACTTCTTCGCCCACGCCGGTGGAGGTCGCGCCGCCCACCTCGTTATCCACGTACAAGCCGGCACCGATGATCGGGCTATCGCCAACCCGGCCGTGCATCTTCCACGCCATGCCGCTGGTGGTGCAGGCACCGGACAGATTGCCGTGCGCATCCAGTGCCAACATGCCGATGGTGTCGTGATTGTCTTTACCGCCGGGCAATTTGGCGTCGCGCCACGCGCGGTTTTCCACATTGGCCTCGGGCGAATACTTGGATGTCTTCAGCCACTGCTTCCACGCTGCTTCCGAACTTGGCGTCAGCAGCTTGGTCTTCGGAAAACCCTGCTCAAGCGCGAACTGCCGCGCGCCATCACCGACCAGCATCACGTGCGGGGTCTTTTCCATCACCGCGCGCGCCACCGAAATGGCATGCACCACATCTTCCAGCGATGCCACTGCGCCGCAATTGCCCAGGTGATCCATGATGCAGGCATCCAGCGTTACCCGACCATCGCGATCCGGATACCCGCCCAGGCCGACGGTGGGATTGGCCGGGTCCGCTTCGGGCACGCGCACGCCCGCTTCCACCGCATCCAGCGCGATACCGCCGGCACTCAGGATTTGCCACGCGGCCTGATTGGCGGCCACGCCGAAATCCCAGGTCGAGATCACCCGTGGCGCGCCCGCCGACAAAACCGCAGGGCGCCCCGCTGCGGTGGATTTCGCTGCGGCCTGCGCACGCGCGCCCCACCCGGCCAGGCCGGAAGCAATGGCGCCCAAAGTGGCGCTCTTGAGGAAATGACGACGTTGAATCATCCAGGCGAACTCCATGACGGAAACAGATGCCGCGCACCGCGCCGCAGCCTCCCATCATGCGACAGCGCTGGCCGCGGATAAACCGCATTGCCGTGCGCACCCGGTGCGGATCCGCGCACAACCGCGACTGGCTTGGCGCGGCTGGCCAAAAGCAGCGAGTGGTCGTCAGGTAGGCGTGGATGGCGCGCTCCGAGCCGGAGTGGACGAGTGGCATGCCGCACCGGGCACCGGTCGTGCCCGCCTGGTGATGAGCGAAGTGGTTGTGTTAGCCACTCCCTCTCTGGCTGGTATCGCTGCAGTTGCTGAGCGTTCTGGCCGATGCCCACGCCAACGTCCATCAGACAGAGCAGCGGGCCTGAGGAAGTCCTGCACACCTCCCGGCAGTCCTGCAAAGGCGTTCTGCTTGCCCACGGCAAGCCGATTGCGGTGAGCGGACGAGATGCCCGCAGGCGGCAGCCACCACGCAGCAGCACCAACCACCGCCGAACCCAACTGCAAACCCACCGCGAAAAAATCTTTCTCCAGTTAACCCCATTTCCCGCGCTGGCCCGTTTTACCTACAGAGGCGCAGTGCACGGCGACCTCGGGCCGTCTGGTTGTTACCCACTTCGTCATCGCCACGCAAAGGATTCCCATGCCACGTCACAGCCTTCTCGCGCTCGCCCTGCTGCTGAGCGCCTGCTCGCACGAACCCATCGCACCCGTCGTTGGCGACCCGCCGGCATCGCCCTTTCCCGACCCAATGACATCGCCACCGGACACCGCCGAGATCGCGTATACGCCCGCAGCCGAACCCCAACCCGCGCGCCCACCCGTGCTCGCGGATCCTGCACCGATACAACCAAGCCCGGCTGACATGGTCTATGCGCCCAGCCCGCCAGCACCCGCGGCGCCGCAGAGTGCCAATGGCGCACTTGCGCGGCAAGCACCTGCGGCCACGCTGATGGCCAAGCGCGCGCTGCCCGATCGGTCCATGCCCGTAGCGCCGATTGCGTCGATGACACCGGCCGAGAATCGCGAAACCTACCAGACCCTCAACGACAACCCGGTCGTGCAGGCCGCAGACAATCCGGTGTCTACCTTCAGCATCGATGTCGACACCGGCAGCTACAGCAATGTGCGGCGCTATCTCACCAGTGGCAGCCTGCCGCCGGTCGATGCAGTGCGCGTGGAAGAGATGATCAACTACTTCCGTTACGACGACCCCACACCCCGCGACAGCCAACCGTTTGCCGTGCGTACCGAACTGGCGCCCACACCCTGGAACAAGAGCAGCGTGCTGTTGCGCATCGGCATTACCGGGCGCGATGTCGCAGCGTCTGCCATGCCGGCAGCCAACCTGGTGTTCCTGGTCGATGTCTCCGGCTCGATGGACGCACCCGACAAGCTGCCGCTGTTGCAGTCCTCGCTCAAGCTGCTGACACGGCAGCTGCGCGCGCAGGACCGCATCACCTTGGTGACCTACGCCGGCAACACCGCCGTGGTGTTGCCGCCGACATCCGGCAATCAGCAAGCGCGCATCGTCGAAGCCATCGACAGCCTGCAATCGGGCGGCGGCACGGCCGGCGCCAGCGGCATCGAGCTGGCGTACAAGGCCGCGCAGCAGAGCTATCTGCGTGGCGGCATCAACCGCATCCTGCTGGCCACCGATGGCGACTTCAATGTGGGCGTCACCGACTTCGATACGCTCAAGGGCATGGTCGCCGAAAAGCGCCGTTCCGGTGTGGCGTTGTCCACGCTCGGCTTTGGCACCGGCAACTACAACGACACCTTGATGGAGCAATTGGCCGACGCCGGCGACGGTGCCTACGCCTACATCGATTCGCCGCTGGAAGCGCGCAAGGTGTTGACTCACGAGCTGGGCGCCACGCTGGAAACCATCGCGCGCGACGTCAAGATCCAGGTCGAGTTCAATCCGGCCACCGTGCAGGAATACCGCCTGATCGGCTATGAAAACCGCGCACTGCGCCGCGAAGATTTCAACAACGACCAGGTCGACGCTGGCGACATCGGCGCAGGCCACAGCGTCACCGCGCTGTATGAAATCACCCCCGCACGCGGTGAAGCCTCGGTCGACCCGCTACGTTATGCCACTAAAGCCAAACGCCCGGCCGCAGACAACGGCAACGAGCTTGCCCATCTCAAGCTGCGCTACAAATTGCCGGACGCGCAGCGCAGCCGCCTGCTGGACACCGTCATCCGCAGCGACCAGCAGGTTGCACTGAACGCCTCGAGCGACGCGTTCCGGTTTGCGGCAGCGGTCGCTGGTTTCGGCCAACGTCTGCGCGGCGGCAACCAATTGCACGGTTGGGATTATCCGCAGCTGCGCGCCTTGGCAGCAGGCAGCATCGGCAAGGACCGCTTCGGCTACCGCGCCGACTTCCTGCGCATGGTGCAGCAGGCCGAAGCGCTGAGCAGCCGGCCGGTGGCCACCACCGACTGATGCGCGCAGCGGTTGCCTATACTGCGCGCATGCATCCTGCCGATCTTGCGCATCTCCCCGACGAGGAGCTCATGCTCCTCGTCGCCAATGGCTTTGTCGAACAGCCGGCCACCGAGCTGTTCAAGCGGCATAACCGCGCCTTGTTCAATTTTCTGGCATGGCAGTGCGAGGGCAATGTCAGCGAGGCCGAAGACCTGGCACAGAAGACCTGGCTCAAGCTGATGACCCGCTGCAGCGACTACCGCCCCGAGCAAGCCGCCTTCAGCAGTTTTCTATTCCAGATCGCGCGCAATGCGTGGATCGACACCCGCCGTAGCGCTTACGTCGCCACCTCGGTGCCATTGGACGACACCCACCTGCACCTGCCCGACGACGACCTGTCCACCGAGCAGCTGGCAATGCTGGGCCAGCAGCAACATCGGGTGCGCAGCGCGGTGATGGCCTTGCCCGATGCGCAACGCGAAGTGGTAGTGCTGCGGTTCTTCTCAGGTTTGGCCATCGAAGACATCGCACAGGTGATCGGCGAGGGTTTCGAGACCGTCAAAAGCCGGCTGCGTTATGCATTTGCCAAGTTGCGCCTGAGCCTGGACGCCGCGCAGTGAGCACACTATTCGAGCGCTTTATTGCTGGCGAAGATGGCCTAGCCGCGTTGCTACGTGCATTGCCGGCCTACGCGTCGCCCGACCGCATGCAAGCGTGGTTTGCGCAGGCCGCTGCGCAGGCCGACAGCACACGCAATAGCGCTGCGCCTGGATCGGCGCAGACAACATCGGCAGACGCAGCAGACATCTTACAGTTCGAACCACCAGCAACGATGGGCGCCATCTTCGCTGCCGCTGCCGCGCAGGCGGAGCAAGCGCAGGCCGCACAGCGCGCCGCCATCCACGCACGACTGGCAGACGGCGACGACGCGGCGCAGGCACTGGGTGCGCCGATACACGACAGCACGCGTGCCTGGTTGCAGCAGGAGCTGCCGGTCCCGAGCACAGGCGCGCCTGCGTTGCGGGAGAACGATGGCGCCGGAGCGCCTGTGGGTGATGGCACTGCGCCAGTGGAGGCGACGCCGACGGCGAGTCGCTCGTCCTCCAGCGTTGCACCAGGTGATACGTCGCCGGCTCCGGTGCTGGTAGCAGCGACGCCACCGATCACCGCGCAGACCGGCGATGCAGCGCAAGCAAACGATGCAACGCGTGCGCATCCCCCTGTCGCGCGTCGCGCACGTCGCCAGCGCTGGATGCCGGCATTGGCACTGGCGGCCTCGGTCACCCTGGCGGTCGGCGTCGGCCTGCAATGGCAGGCGACCGAGCCGCCGACGACATCGATGCAGGCTGCGCCGGCTGCGGCTGTGCCAGCCGATCGAGCCCAGGCGGACGCAGAAAAGCTAACAAGATCGGCCCCGGACAATCAGACACCGCTGCCTCAGATCCCGCAGCCCGCGCCCGCGCCCGCGCCCGCATCAACGTCAACGTCAACGTCAACGTCAACGTCAACAGATTCTGATGGCACGGTCGAAGAACGCATGCGTCAACCCGCTTCTGCCCCGCCGCCGCCAGTGTTTGCGCCACCGTCGATGCCCGCGCCCGCGCAACCTGTGGAGTCGTTGGTTGTCGTTCCGGCTCCCCCGGCGCCGCCCGCAGCACCTTCCGAACCCGCGCCAATCGCAGCAGCACCTGCCGCCGACCTCGCGCTGCCGGCGCTACCTGCACCGGTTGCGCCGTCCGTCAGCGCATCAGTCGCCGAGATGCCGTCTTCGTCCGCAAATCGCAACGCCACTGTGCCGGATACCGCCATTGCCGCGCAGGCAAGCGTACGCAGCAAACCGAAGCCGGCAGCTGCGCCTGCGTTTGCCGCTGCGACACCGGCAAACGACATGCAGCCATTCGGGCAATTGGACACGGGGAACCCTGCGCACTCCACGCCAGCCGCTGCAGTGGTCTCCCGGGCGCCTCAGGATGCGCAACTGTCGCGCGCCTCGATCAAACGCGCACCATTGCAGAAAGACGCTGCCACGCAACAACGCGTGCAACAACACACCGCAGCGCAGGCTCCCGGGCCGGTATCGACAGTGGCTGCTCCGCAAGCCAGCGCCGCAGACGATGCCGCAAGATCCTCCACGCCGGTGCACTTGCTTGCGTTGACGACCTCACCGGATGCGTGGCTCGACCACGCTCTGCCTGCTGGACAACAGGGGCCGGTGCAGTTGCGCATCTGGGTGGCAGATCCCGAGGCGGGCGCGTTTCGGCAATGGCTAGATCGACTGCGCAAGGCATACAGCCAGCGCAATGTACCGGCGCAGCTGGACATCGCCCGCGACCCACGCCTGCCAACCGACCGCGTGCGCGTCGAAACGGTGAGCCCAACGCAACCGAAGTGAGTGCAGCCAACAAAACGTAGCGAACAGACGTCAGGCGGCTATGGACGGCGCACAGGAATCGGAGTGTCAAGGTGGTCCATGTCGACTACGACCACCGGTCGCGCCGGTCGATGCCGCACTATCGCCAGCATCCGCTATCGCCAGCAGAACGCGGCGCGCCTCACTCCGCGCCAAACTCCGTATCCTCGCGCAACAGGCTGGTCAGCACATGATCGCGCCAGACGCCGTTCAACTGCAGATAGCGTCGCGCGCGGCCCTCGATCTGGAAGCCCAGCCGCGCCAGCACCTGCGCGCTGCGCACATTCTCCGGCACGTATTGCGCCATGACCCGATGCAACCCGAGCGGCCCGAACACGAACGCGATGCCCTGCGTGGCGGCCCACTGCATCAACCCGCGCCCCTGATGGGACGCATCCAGCCCGTAGCCGAGATGACAGCCCTGAAACGCGCCGCGCTGAATCTGGGTGAAGCCCACCGTGCCGATCACGTCTTGCCCGGCACACAGCACCAGTTGCAGTTCGCGCTCACCGGGCACCGACGCGCGGTAGGCGATGCACAACCGGCGCCAGCCTTCGACGGTGTAGAACGCAGGCGGCCGCAGCGGCATCGCCTCGATCAGATGGCCGCGGTTGCGCGTGTGATAGGCGGCCACTGCGGCGGGGTCGGCGTTGGCCAGATCGGACAACACCACAGCGTCCGCATGGCACACGGGCTTAAAGGCGGGCAGGCTCATGACGTCACTCTACAATCGCGATATCGCGCATCGTATCGATCAGCGCCAGCTGCGCAGCGCGATGCGAAAGCCACAACGCTGACGCCGAACCGTCCACCCGCCGCGCTCACGCATGCGCGTGACCGCAGACGCATCGCCTGGATTCCAGTCGTTTCAAGCGCGGCGATCCACACGCTGCGTGCATGTCCCGCTTGGATCTGGAGATCACACGGGGACTGCACTCTGCGCGCACGCCCTGCCGAAGGAGAGCACCGCACACGCCGGTCCGACGGCTGCGGTGTCGCTGTGCCGGCTGCGCTAGGCGGCAGCAGCGGAGGCAAGCGCCTGCGCTACCTGCGACTCGATGGCATCCAGATTCGGCAGCAGCGCGCTCTGCTCACCGAGCAACACGCGCATGTGCACGCCGTCCGGCAGCGCGTCTTCCGAGGCGTCGGCCAGCAGGCCGTCGCGCGGCACCGAGATCAGTTGCGGGAACGAGGCAGTGAGCAAGGCGAAGTACGGCAGTGCGGGATTGCCGCCCAGCGCCTTCAACACGATCACCTTGTTGTTGACGGCCGTAGGTTCGTCGCCCAAGCCGCTGAGGCGTGCGAACGACAGCAACGGCACCTTCCAGCCGTACCAGTCGATGCGCCCAACCACCCAGCGCGGCATGTCCGGCAGCGCTTCGACTGCCACGCGCGACATCACCTCGGCCACCGTGGCGTTCGGCAGCAGCACACGCTCGGTGCCGGCCTGAATCAGGACGCCGCGGATTTCGTCATTGTTGGCGTAGCTCATCGCACCATTCCGAATCTGAGAGGGAGCGCCCGGCTTACGCCGGCCAACGCTGTGCCAACGCCTGCGCCAATTGCGCGGGATCGCCGGTCAAAATGCCTTGTCGGGCCAGGCGCGCCGCAGCGGCCGGGTCGTAGCAGCCGTCGGCAGACTGACCGGCCAACCAGCCACCCTGCTCGGCCAGTGCCAGCGATGCATCCACCAGCGTCTCGTTGGCGCCGCTGAGCATCAGCACCGCACTGTCGGTGGCCGGCAGCGCCGCGATCAGCGCCGCAGGATCGCTGTGCGCCACGAAGGCCAGCGCACCTGCGTGTTGCTGCACGCCAATTTCATCGGACAACACGTAGACCTTGCCCGGCGAAACGACCTGTCCCGGCTCGCCCAGTTCGACCGGCAACGCAGACACGCGCCCCATCTGCCGCACCAGGTTGCCGTACTGGCCGCCATCGAGGGTCATGCGCACCAGTACCGCACGCGGGAAGTTAGGCGGCAGCGCCGCCAGCAGCCGGCGGATCGCATCCGGCCCACCGATGCCGGCCATCACCAGCACCGCACCGGTCACCTCGCCGCTGTGTTCCAGATCCACCAGCGACAAACCGCCGGTCGACAGCGCTGCCACGTCCACTTCGGTACGCGGGCGCACCACCACGGCAACCTCGTCGACCAGACCCCAGGTACTGGAATCGCCCAGCGTCGTACTCGGCTTATCGGCAGCGGCAGGCGTCTGCGCGTGATCGACAGCGCGCATAAACATGGCATCGCCCGGCATGCTTTCGAAGGCATGCGCGGCCGCTTCCAGATGTTGATCGAGTTGCAGGTCCGAATGCTGGCGCGGTGCGAGCGTCAGGCCCGGCTCGGGTTGCAGCGAGGGTTCGCTTTCGGTGCCCGGCGGCAACACATCGGCATGGCCGTGCAGCTTGGCGGCCAGATGGCGTACCCAACGCTGCGCTTCCCAGCCCTCGCGGCGCACCGTGAGTTCGGCTTCGTCGAAGATTACCGTCACGCCAGGCATGTTGAAGGCCGGCTCCAACGCTTCCAGCGCGTCTTCGATCGACGGTTCCAGCGCGACCAGCACCGCCACCAGCTCGGCGTCGCGCAACATCTGCACGTCTACCGCCGACGGTTCGTCTTCCAGCACGACCTGCGCACCGGCCAGGCCGAGTGCTTCGCGCAGACGCTCGCGCGCCTCACCCGGCCGGCCCAGCAGGGCGACCGGAGTTCCCATTGCGCCATTAGTCTCGGACACGAGCGATCCCCAGCAGGTCATACACGTTGCGCATCAGATCCAACTCTTGGTAAGGCTTGCCCAGGTAGCGCTGCACGCCGATCTCGAAGGCGCGCTGGCGATGCTTCTCGCCGCTGCGCGAGGTGATCATCACGATCGGCACCGCCTTGAAGCGTGGGTCGGCACGCATCGCGGTGGCCAGCTCGTAACCGTCCATGCGCGGCATTTCGATATCCAGCAACATCAGGTCGGGCACGCGCTCTTCGAGCAGTTCCAGAGCCTCGACGCCGTCGCGGGCGGTGGTGACGTCCAGGTTGTGGCGTTCCAGCACGCGGCTGGTGACCTTGCGCATGGTCAGCGAGTCGTCGACCACCATCACCAACGGCACCTGGCGCTGCGCTTCGGCCGGGGTTTCCAGCGTCGGACGCGCCGGCTGGCTGAGGTAACGACGGACCAGCGGGGCCACGTCCAGGATCACCACCACGCGGCCATCGCCGGTGATGGTGGCGCCGTAGATACCCGGCACCGACGCGATCTGCAGACCCACCGGCTTGACCACGATTTCGCGGTTGCCCAGCACCTGATCGATCGCCACTGCCGCGCGCAGGTCGCCCGCACGCACCAGCAGCAACGGCACCTGCGCCTGACCATCGGCACGCGCAACCGGCTGGCCGACCAGCGAGCCCAGATCGTGCAGCACGTACTCTTCGCCGGCGTAGTGGTAACCGCCCTCGCCCGACTCGTAACGGGTGCGCGAGATGCGGCCGATACCGCTGACCGAACCCACCGGCACCGCGAACGTCGTCTCGCCGATGCGCACGAACACCGCCTGGGTGACCGCCAGCGTCTGCGGCAGGCGCAGGGTGAAGGTGGCGCCCTGCCCGCGCACCGAGTGGATGTCCACCGAGCCGCCGAGCTGACGCACTTCGTTGCGCACCACGTCCATGCCCACACCACGGCCGGACAGCTGGCTGACCTGTTCGGAGGTGCTGAAGCCGGAGGCGAAGATCAGGCCATCCAGTTCGGCCTCGCTGAGCTCCTGGCCCGGTTCGATCAGGCCGCGCTGCTCGCCGCGGCGACGGATCGCCTCGCGGTCCAGCCCGGCGCCGTCGTCGGCCACTTCCAGCACGATTTCCGAGCCTTCGCGGCGCAGCCGGATCGCGATGCTGCCTTCTTCCGGCTTGCCAGCGTCGCGGCGCTGTTCCGGCGTTTCCAGTCCATGCGCGACCGAGTTGCGCAGCATGTGTTCCAACGGCGCGACCATGCGATCGAGCACGTTGCGATCCAGTTCGCCCTGGGTGCCTTCCAGCACCAGATGCACCTGCTTGCCGGTATCGGTGGCCGCCTGGCGCACCACACGGCGCAGACGCGGCACCAGACCGTCGAACGGCACCATGCGCGCACGCATCAGACCGTCCTGCAGTTCGGAGCTGACGCGCGACTGCTGTTGCAGCAGGCCGTCGTACTGACGCGAGAGATCTTCCAGAACGCCCTGCAAACCGCCCAAGTCGGCCGCCGATTCGTTCAACGCGCGGCTGAGCTGCTGCAGGGTGGAGAAGCGGTCCAGTTCCAGCGGATCGAAGGTGCGATCGCCCTGGTCCTGTTCGCGCTGATAACGCGCCACGATCTGCGCTTCGGTTTCCAGGTCCAGACGCCGCAGCTGGTCGCGCAAACGGGCGTTGGTGCGGTCCAGTTCGCCCATGGCGCCGCGGAAGGCGCCCATCTGCTGTTCCAGACGCGAGCGGTAAATCGCCACTTCGCCGGCGTGATTGACCAGGCGGTCCAGCAGGTCGGCACGCACGCGCACCTGTTCCTGCTGTGCGCGCGGCATCAGTTCTTCTTCGACCTGGCCTTCGACCGGGATCGGCGCCGACAACGGTGCCGGTTCCACCGACGCCTTGGCGATCGCGCGGACATCGGCGTCGCTGGGCGGAGCGGCATTGCGGCCGCGGGTACGGGTTTCGAAAGCTTCCACCAGGTCGGTCGGCATCGACACCGCGCGGTGCATGCCGGTGCGGGTCAGCAACTGATGCAAGCGGTCGAAGCCGCGCTCGAACAAGCGCACGTCATCGCGGTCGATGTCGGTGCGGTTGGCCGCCACCGCTTCGAGCAGCGATTCGATCGCATGGCCAAGGTCGCCGATGGCGTTGATGCCGGCCATGCGCGCGCCGCCCTTGAGCGTGTGCAGGTCGCGCTGCAGTCCGTTGAGGACATCGCGGTCTTCCGGCACTTCGCGCATGCGGGCGATCAGACCATCGCAATGATCCAGCAGGTCGCGGCCTTCTTCGACAAAGATATCGACCAGTTCGCCATCGAGCTGATCGAAGTTGAGCGGGCCGATATCGAACGCGGCGCCTACCTCGTTGGTTGCAGTTTCGACCGGCGCGGCGTCTTCCACCGGTGCACTGAAGGCCGCGGCTGCGGCAGCTTCGTGCTCGGTCGCTGCGTGCTCGGCGGCCGCGAGTTCAGCGGCGTCGGTGTGCTCTGCCTGCTCAAGCCGATCGTGCGTTGCAGTCGCATCGTGATGCTGCGCATCGGCGTCGGTCGTCGCGATCGGATCCTGCAACTCGGGCGCGGTCTCGGACTGCGGATCGCCCGATTCTTCGACCTGATCGGCCGCATGCGCCATTTCGAACGCCTGCACCGACTCGATGGTCTGCTCCGACACTGCCTCATCGGCGTGCGGCGTCTCGGCATGCTCGGCCTCTGCCTGTGCTGCCTCAGCGTGTTCGACATCCGCCTGCGCGGCTTCGTCGGCAGTCTCGGCATTCGCCGCGTCGTCGTGCGATTGCTCGTAAGGCTGCGCTGGTTCGGTCGCGTCCAACTGCTCGCTCGATTCGCCCTGCGCGTGCGACTGCGACGGCGCGTCGTCCGCTGCCTGCACTTCGGAATGCACCAGCTGCTCGGCGTCCGCATGGTCTTGCGACCCTGCGTGCTCGTCCGCGTGCGCGGCGTGCTGTTCCTGTTCGCTCGCCTGTGCATCGGCGTCGTGCGCCTGCACCGACTCGGCGTGCTCCGCGGCCTGGTCGGCCCCGTGCTCGGCGAGCTGATCCTGCGCGCCAGTGTCGTGTTCGGACGACGCAGCGACGTGGTCGACGTGGCCCTGATCGACGTACTGACCCTCCTGATCGGTCGAGACGCTGTCCAGCGCCGCAGTTTCCGGCGTCCAGTCTTCGGCGATCGCGGCAGGCGCCTCGTCGGCGACCGGCGCATCGGCGTGCACTGCTTCCAATGCATCGATGGTTTCGACAGTCGCTTCGTCTGCGACGGTATCGGTATCGGCCGCGGGTGCAAGCGTCTGCGTTTCGCCCAGCGTGGCTTCTGCCTCGGCCAGCTCATCTACCGCAACGTTGTCGTCTGCGTGCGTGCCTTGGTCTGCAGCGTCGTGCGCAGACGGCGATGCATCGGATGCGAGGTGTGCTTCCGTTGCTGCAGCTTCGGCGTGGTCTGCAGGCTGCGACGCGGCTTCCGCTGTCTCGGCGTGTTGCAGCTCGGTGGCATCCCAGGCGTCGGCTTCGACCGCCGGCTCATCGACCGAGCTGTCGTGCGCGTCGGTCGCGGCAGGCGCATGCAGCGACTCTTCGGCCTCGGCCAGCTCGTCCACCGCACGCGGTGCTTCGGCGTGCGCGTCGGCGTCTTGCGGCTGGTCGACCGGATGCGTCGGTGCGGCGGTATCGGCCGGCAGTGCGCTGGAGTCCAGGTACTGCGACAGATCTTCCACGCCGGTGAGTTCGACCGCTTCGCTGCCGGCAACGTCATCGCTGGCAGCGTCGAGGTCGTCCAGCTCATCCAGGAACGCCTGCGGCGGCCACTGCGCTTCGGGAAGGGTGTCCACCAAGGCGCGCAAGCGCTCGGTCAACGGCGCAAACGACGGAATCAGCGGCGCATCGGCGCGTAGCGCGGTGACCGTGATAGCGATCGCTGCGGCCGTGGCGGTGATCGCATCGATGCCTTCCTGCGACGGCGTTTGCGACGCCGCCAGCAGACGCTTGACATAGCTCTCGGCCGGGGTGGTCACCAAGGTGATTTCCGGCACATCGGTCATCGCGAACGCGCCACTCATGGTGTGCACAGCGCGCAACAACTCTTCGGTTGCCAGTTGCGGCTCGACCTGGGTGGCCTGCAACCAGGCGTTGACCGTTTCCAGATGCGTGGCGACCTCGGCCTCCAGGATCTCTCGCAGCACGCTATCCACCGATGCCGGCGTGCCACCACCGGCGACAAGCGCCCCGGCAACCGCAGGAATCGCAGGAGTTTCGACTGCCACCGGTGTTGCCGGTGCGGGCACGTAATAGATCTCTTCGCCGGCGGCAACCCGCTCGGCAACTGCCTGGATTTCCGGCAGATCGGCACTGATGCGGCCCTGGTCGCGCAGTGCTGCGTTGAATTGCGGCAGCACCTCGTAGGCCAGCTCGACCATCGCCACGACCGCGGGGCTGGCCGGGCGCGAACTGTCGAGCACGCGGTTGAGCATGCTCTCAATCTTCCAGCTGAACTCGCCGAGCACGTGGGCACCGACCAGACGCCCACTGCCCTTCAGGGTGTGGAAGACGCGGCGGATCGGGCGCAGATGGTCCGGGCTATTGGGCGCGGCGCGCCAGGCTGGCAACAACTGCCCGAGGTTGACCAGTTCTTCGTCGAATTCTTCGAGGAAGACATCGCGGATGTCGTCATCGATATCGCTGTCGCCAAAGCCGCCAAAAATGCCGGCATCGGCGGCAACGACCGGCGCCGGTTCGCTCGCTGCCTGCACCGGCGTGGTCTCGGATGCTGCATCGCTCGCTGCCGACGCATCCTGCGGATGCGCCACATCGAATTGCGCCGCGGCCGCGTCGAGCTGTGCCAGGAACGCAGCCGATGCATCGTCCAGTTCGAACTCGCTGACCGTGGCCTGCTGCACACGCGCAGCGGTCTGCTCGGCAGTGGCGTCGGTCGGCGCATCCTGTGCGTCATCGGGCGCGGACTCGACGAACGGATCGTCCAGTTCCTGCGGCGGAGCAGGCGGCGGCGAGAACGCATCGTCGATGCTGACCTGCGCGCGGCGCGCTTCGTTCTCTGCAATGAAGTCCAGCGGCGCGTCGACCTGATCCGCATCGCCCGGCAGATCGATCTGCTCGATGTGCAGCGGCGTCGTCTCGGCCACTGCAGGCGCAGCGGCCTGCTCCTGTTCCAGCGCGCTCAGATCTACGGTGTAGCTGACCTTTGCGGCCTCGCTCGGCGCATGGCTGTCCTGCTCGGCCGACACCGGGTCGAACGCGGAGCCGGCGATTGGTGTGGCCTGTTCGGTGGTTTGCAGCTGCCAATCGCCGGGCGCCTGCGCACCGTCGTCGGACAACTCCAGCGGCGCAACCGTAAACGGCACGTGCGCCTGTCCGGAGAGGGTTTCTTCCGCCGCCACCGGGTCGAACGAGAACACCGTATCGGTGGCCGCAGCGCCGGTGTCGTGCACCACGCTGGCCGCGAACGGCGTTTCGACCACGGTTTCGTTGGCCCATTCCAGCGACGCGACAGGCGCCGCATCGTTGGCCGCCGCTTCCGGCGTGCCGGCGTGCTGGGTAAGCGACACGGCGACCGGCTGCGACTCGGCCACGCTGCCCGGCTGGTCGGCACCGACCGGCAATTCGGACGGCTGGCCCGACGGCAGCGGCCAATAGCGCAGCGTTTCCAGGCTGTTGCGGGTGATGTCCAGAATCTCTTCGCGGCCGGGACGGCGCTCGCGCAGAGCTTCCAGGTAGTACTCCAGGCTGGCCATCGCGTCGGCCAGCGTATCCAGCTGGCGGCCGCTGGGCACGCGCTGCTTGCCGATCAGTTCCAGATCGACATAACGGCGCACGCCTTCCAGGTAATCGGCGGCCTGCGGCAGTTCGAGGATGCGCAAGGCACCGCCGACTTCGCCCAGCAGATGCGGTACATCGGCCAGGCGCGCGTGATCCCAATTGGTTTCGATGAAGGCGACGAAGTGTTCGCGCGCCGCACCGAAGTTGGCGATCGCTTCCTGCGCCAGCACATCCACCGTGCGACGCACTTCCGCCGAGGTGGCGCTGTTGCCGGCCTCGTTGCCGTCGCCGATGTCGGCGCCCAGGCTGGCGACCTGATCGTCCAGCGATGCATCCACGTACAACAGCGCGCCGGCGATATCCAGCAGCACGCCTTCGTCCATCTGCACCTGGCCATCGACCACGCGCGCCAGCGCATCGCGCTGCTGCACGACGACGTTGCGTGCCACGCCCAGCCCCATCATGCCCAGGGTGTCGGCAACACTGCCGAGGTCCTTGACCTGGGTCTGCAGCTCGGCGATGTCGCCGCCGGTGCGCAGGTGCAGGTCCAGCGCGTCTTTCACGCGCAGCAATTCTTCCTTGACCGCACTGCCGACCGTGTCGAGCAGTTCGCGGTTGCGGCCGGACAGGCTGCCGCGTGCGTGATCCAGCTCGGCTTCGGTGGCAACACCGGCCTGCGGGTCGAACGCGAACAGCACGCTCTCGTTGAGACCCGGCTGGCCACGGGTGGCGCGGATTTCATTGAGCAACGGCAGCAGCACGATCGGAATATCGCGATGGCCGTTCTGCAGACGCTCCAGATAGTCGGGCAGCAGCACGGTGCCGCGCATCAGCATGGCGCAGGCTTCGTCGCGGTCGCTGACCTCACCGGCCTGCACCGCGTTGGCGAGCAACTCCAGTTCTTCGGCCACCATCGCCGGCGCGTACAGCTCGACCATGCGCAAGGTGCCCTGCACCTGGTGCAGGTAACCGGCGCAGAAACGCATCCGACTGGTGTCGGACGGTTCTTCGGCAAAGTATTCGATCTCGTTGCGCGCCTGGCGCAACGTTTCGTCCAACTCCGGCTTGACCCAGCCCAGCGCGGCGTGGCTCATCGCATCGCGAAGCGCACTCATTGCAGCCCCCTGACAACGGCCGGCTCACCGCTTGCGCGGTCACCGGTCACTTCCTGCATCGACGTAATGCGACTACGCGCCATCTGCTGATCCTTTCCCGTTCCGCGTCGTGGTCACGCCGGCAGCTTGAAGTCGGCGACCGAACGGCGCAGATCGGCAGCGAGCTGAGCCAGGTTGCCGATCGACTCGGCCGTCTGTTCCGCACCCTGCGATGTCTGGCTGGTGATCTGACGGATCACGCCCATGGTCTGTGTGATATCCGTCGCCGCCGCCGACTGCTGGTGTGCGGCGATGGAGATGTTCTTAATCAAGTTGTTCAGTGCGTTGGACACGCGCTCGATTTCGGTCAGCGCGGTGCCGGCATCTTCGGCCAGGCGTGCACCGGACACCACTTCGGAGGTGGTCTGCTCCATCGAACTGACCGCCTCGTTGGTATCGGCCTGAATGGTCTGCACCAGAGCTTCGATCCGGCGCGTCGCACCGGAGGTGCGTTCGGCCAGGCGTTGCACTTCGTCGGCCACCACGGCGAAACCGCGACCGGCTTCGCCTGCCGAGGCTGCCTGCACCGCGGCGTTGAGCGCCAGGATGTTGGTCTGCTCGGAAATGTCGTTGATCAGTTCCACGATCGAGCCGATTTCCTGGGTCGATTCGCCCAGGCGCTTGATGCGCTTGGAGGTTTCCTGGATCTGGTCGCGAATCTGGTCCATGCCCTGAATCGTCTCGCGCACCACCCCGGCACCTTCGGCGGCGATGACCACCGAGCGCTGCGCCACTTCGGCCGACTCGGTGGAGTTGCGCGACACCTGTTCGATGCTGGCAGCGATTTCGCTGATGCGCTCGGACGCGGTGGTGATCTGGTTGGCCTGCTGGCCGGCGGCTTCGGCCAGCTGCATCGCAGTGGCCTGGGTTTCCTGGGTCGACACGGCCACCTTGGCCGAGGTGTCGTTGATGGTGGTCACCAGGTGGCGCAGCTCGTCCACGGCGTAGTTGATGGCGTCTGCGATGGCGCCGGTCATGTCTTCGGTCACCGAGGCCTTGACGGTCAGATCGCCTTCACCGAGCGAGCTGATTTCGTCCAGCAACCGCATAATCGCCTGCTGGTTACGGCTGTTGAATTCCACCTGTGCCTGGTAGCGCACGTCCTGCTCGCGGGTCCGCACGCGCACCGAGCTCCACACGAAACCGATGATGGCCAGCAACGCGATCAGGCCGGAGACCACGCCGAGCCAGAAGTTCGGAAACAGGCGCGTATCGCGCACCGAACCGAACGCGGAAAACGCATCGAACAGCTTCTTGCTGTCGTCGAGCATCTTGTTGGAGCCGGCGGTCAGCGCCGCGGCCGACGACTGCGCAGCGAACAGGTTGCGCGAGCTGGCGAGGATGGCGTCGACGTCCTTCTTCATCGTCGTCCACTGCGCCTGCGATTGCTCCAGCGCCGACAGCGCGGCCGGGTTGCGCACCGCGGCGATGCCGAGTTCGTCGTTACCTGCGCGCAGGCCTTCCAGCATCTGCGTGAACACCACCGAGTCGCGCGCCAGCGCGTCGCCCGAGGCAGCGGCATTGGCGCCACCGGCGCGCATTTCAGTGACCCGGCGCGCCATGGTGCCGGCAACCACGACCTGCTGCAGCGTGTTGTAGATCTGCGATGCGGGTGCGCCGCTGACCGTCATCGCACGCACCACCTCATTCAACTGCGCCTGCAGCTGCGGCACGCTGCCGGAAAAGCGTTCGGCGTTGCCGGCCAGACCGAGCACCGCCGGTTCGCTGGCGATGACCTGGTCGGCGTTCTTGCTGAGCGGCACCCAGGTCGCCTTGAGCTGCGCCATCGAACTGGCTACCGAGCCTTCCTGGCCGTAGCGGCCATCCAGTTCGCTCACCGTGCTGTCGATGCGGCCCTTGGTTTCCTTGAAGGCCGCAAACGCCTTGGCATCGCCGGACACCGCTTCGCGGCCGTAGTTGGCCAGCTGCTGCGAGAGCACCTGCAAGTCGGCCGCGCCGGTGCCGGCACCGGCAAGACGACTGCCTTGCCAGGTCGCGACGCCGGTATTGGCGCCAAACACGATCATCGACAACACCAGCAAGCCAAGCCAGAAGCTGGTGCTGACGCTGCCGAGCTTGTTGGTCTTGCGGGCGTCCGGGGCGGTACTCATGGTTCGACCTCGATCTGTATGACGTGGCGGGGTCGCGGCTTAGGCCGCGGCCTGCCGGAATTCAGGAGTGCGCGACAGCAACGCCAGGGAGAACACACCCCAGTCCTGCGTCTCGTTGCGGAAGGCACGATCGATGAAGTGCGCGTAGCGGCCCTGGGCCAACTCGCCGGGTTCGACCGCCTGGGACTGTTCGAAGCTGCGCTGGCCGTACAGCTCATCGATGGTCAGCGCGACGTCGCCGCCGCTCTGACGCATGATCAGCACACGCTGGCCTTCCTGCAGCACCGTGCGACGGCCCTCCAGGAACTGCTTCAGGTCGATCACCGGAAACAGGTTGCCACGCAGGTTGCCCACACCCAGCAACCAGGGCTGCCCGCCGGGCACCGGCGTCACCGGCGGCATCGGCACGATTTCCGCCACCTCGCGGAAATCCGACACCAGTCGCCGGGTACCGACGCGATAACCGACGCCACGCCAGATATCGACCGAGAACTGACGTTCCGGCAGCGGCGTGGCGTGCGCAAGACTACGACGCTCGTAGTCTTCAAGAATATCGAATGGAGAGCGCATCAACGCACCAGTTGTTTGATGCGAGCGATCAGATCGTCTTCGCGCGGTGGCTTGACGATGTAGTCGCTGGCACCTTGTCGCAAACCCCATGCCTTGTCGGTTTCCATGCCCTTGGTGCTGACCAGCAGCACGGGGATGTCCTTGGTGGCCTGGTCGCGTGCAAGTGCACGCGTTGCCTGGAAGCCGCTCATACCTGGCAGCACCACATCCATCAGCACCAGATCGGGCGCCTGGCTGCGAATCAGCTCAAGTCCCGCTTCGGCGTTGTCGGTGGCGACGACCGTATGGCCAGCTTTTTCCAGCCATTGACTGAAGACTGCCCGATCGGTGGGCGAGTCCTCGATCAATATAATTCGAGCCATGTTGCCTTTCCCCCTGGTCAGGCGTGGACGTACGTGCGGATCGCGCTCAGTAGTTCTTCACGGGTGAATGGCTTGGTCAGATATTGCTCGGAGCCGACGATGCGGCCGCGTGCCTTGTCGAACAGGCCATCCTTGGAAGACAACATGATCACCGGCGTCGACTTGAAGAGCTGGTTGCCCTTGATCAACGCACACGTCTGGTACCCATCCAGGCGCGGCATCATGATGTCGACAAAAATGATCTGAGGTTGCTGGTCCGCAATTTTGGCCAGTGCCTCGAAACCATCCGTCGCTGTCACTACTTCACAACCTTCCCGCTTCAGCAGCGTTTCGGCGGTGCGGCGAATGGTCTTCGAATCATCGATCACCATCACCTTCAGTCCTGCGAGTTCCCCACCCGCAGCAATGTTTTCACTCATGCAAATATCCCCGGACGCGCAACGCTTCATCCCTTCCGACGTCGCTACGAAACTGCATGTATATCCCAAGACCCGCATTGACTGTCAAGGGCGCATTGCCGGGGCCCCGCCAGGCGGACGTTCCGACCGCGTCTGGGTGCCTCCGGACCGGCAAGTCGCGCACTACGACCCGCCGGGCACGCCATCGCCCACCGCTTGAAGTTACCATCGGCAGCTTGTTCGAAAGGTTTAGCCCCATGTCACTCGACGTCGTTGTGGTGATGGATCCCATCGCCTCCATCAAGATCGCCAAAGACACCACCTTCGCCATGCTGCTGGAAGCCCAGCGCCGTGGTCATCGTTTGCATTATGTACGTCCGGGCGGGCTCAGCCTGCGCGAAGGCCGCGCGGTGGCGCAGGTCGCGCCACTGAGCGTGCGTGAGGACAAGGCCGGCTGGTTCACCCTGGGCGAGTTCGCCGAACTGACGTTCGGGCCCGGCCAGGTGGTGCTGATGCGCAAGGACCCGCCGGTGGATGCCGAGTTCGTCTACGACACCCAGGTGTTGAGCGTGGCGCAGCGCGCCGGCGCGCAGATCGTCAACGACCCGCAGGGTCTGCGCGACTACAACGAGAAACTGGCGGCGCTGCTGTTCCCGCAGTGCTGCCCGCCGACCCTGGTCAGCCGCGATGCGGCCGCGCTGAAGGCCTTCGTGCTGGAACACGGTCAGGCGGTGCTCAAGCCGCTGGATGGCATGGGCGGGCGTTCGATCTTCCGCAGCGGCACCGGCGACCCCAATCTCAACGTGATCCTGGAGACGCTGACCGACGGCAACCGCAAGCTGACCCTGGCGCAGCGCTTCATCCCCGACATCACCGCCGGCGACAAGCGCATCCTGCTGGTGGATGGCGAGCCGGTGGACTACTGCCTGGCGCGGATTCCGCAGGGCGATGAATTCCGCGGCAACCTGGCCGCCGGCGGGCGGGGCGAAGGCCGGCCCCTGTCCGAGCGCGACCGCTGGATCGCTGCGCAGGTGGGCCCGGAAATGCGCCGGCGCGGCATGCGCTTTGTCGGCCTGGACGTGATCGGCGATTACCTGACCGAGGTCAACGTCACCAGCCCCACCTGCGTGCGCGAGCTGGATGCGCAGTTCGGCCTGAACATCGCCGGGCTGCTGTTCGACGCGATCGAGGCCGGCGCTGCGCAATGAGCACGGCCGCGGCGCAGCCTGCAGCGATGGACGAACGCCAGCGCATGAGCGCGATGCTGGTGATTTCGTTGTTGCTGCACGCCGCGCTGATCCTGGGCGTGGGCTTCACGGTCAGTGAAGACGCACCGCTGGTGCCGACGCTGGACGTGATCTTCAGCCAGACCAGCACGCCGTTGACGCCCAAGCAGGCCGACTTCCTGGCCCAGGCCAATCAGCAGGGTGGCGGCAACCACGACACCGCCCAGCGCCCGCGCGACAGCCAGCCCGGCGTGGTGCCTCAGGACCGCACCGGGCTCGCCCCGCAGGCCCAGCGCGCAACCAGTGTGCAGGCCCCGGAGCCGACCCAGACCCGCGTGGTGAGCAGCCGTCGTGGCGAGCAGGCGGTGCCGACGCCGCAACCCAATCCGCAGACCGACCCGCTCACCCCGGCCGATGCGCAACGCGTGCAGCGCGACGCGGAAATGGCCCGGCTTGCGGCCGAGGTGCATCTGCGCTCGGAGCAATACGCCAAGCGTCCCAACCGCAAGTTCGTCTCTGCCAGCACCCGCGAATACGCCTACGCCAACTATCTGCGCGCCTGGGTGGATCGGGCCGAGCGCGTGGGCAACCTGAATTATCCGGACGAGGCGCGTCGGCGCCGGCTGGGCGGCAAGGTGGTCATCAGCGTGGGCGTACGCCGCGACGGCAGCGTGGAAAGCAGCCGCGTGCTGATCTCCAGCGGCGTGCCGGCGCTGGACGATGCCGCGCTGCGCGTGGTGCAGTTGGCCCAGCCGTTCCCGCCCCTGCCCAGGACCAAGGACGACGTGGACATTCTGGAAGTCACCCGCACCTGGCTGTTCCTGCCCGGCGGCGAGCTGCACGACGATCGCTGAGGGTGCGGTGGGGCGCGACCGAGCTGTGCCGGGTCATTCGATGGTTTGCAATTCGGGCGCGATGCCGGTGTGTTGCTTCTTCGCGCTTGCACGGCCTGCAGGCCGGCAAGCCTACCTCGCCCGGCGTCGACTGAGCCGCGCGCATTCAACCTTCAAACCGGTCGCGGTCTGCCGCAGCTGTCAGCCCATCCCACCAAGGCGTGAATCAGGCAAGCTGCGCTGCGGCGTGCAAGCGATCGGCCAATGCCAGTATCTCGTCCGCGTCCTGCACCCGCTCGCGCCAGGCGGCGGGGATGCCATCGACGCCATAAAACGCACCCGCGAGCTGACCGCAGATTGCTGCGGTCGTATCGGCATCGTCGCCCAGGTTGGCCGCGCGCAGCACCGCATCGGCGAACGTCCCGGTGCTGGCAAAACACCAAAGCGCGGCCGACAGCGAATCGACCACATAGCCGGTGCCGCGGATCTGCGCCGCGGGCACCGCCGCGTGGTCGCGCGTGACCAATGCGCGCACTGCCGGCGTGACCAAACTCTCGCACTGCGTTTGCAGCACGGTCTTACGATCGCCACCGAGCAGCGCAGCGCGTAATTGCAGCGCAAACAGCTGGCAGGCATCCAGCGCTTCGGCGGCGGCATGCGTGGTGCGCGAACTGTCCGCAGCACGCGCGCACAATTCATCGAGGCGATGCGCGTAATACATCGCCACCGGCGCCAGCCGCATCAACGCGCCGTTACCGGCCGTGCGCGGGTCCTCGCTGCCGCTGAAGGCCGGGCCGCCATCGAGATAGCGCTCCAGCGCCTGCCGCACGGTGGCGCCGATGTCGAAACAGCTGCCGGTGCTGCTGAGGTAGCCGTGCAGGTACCAATTGCAATAGCGATTCATCTGATCGGCGGCATCGAATCCGTGCCGATACAGCAGGCTGTGCGCCAGGCACAAGGCCATCGAGGTGTCGTCGGTCCATTGCCCGGCACGCAGCGCGAACGGGCCACCGCCACGCATGTCGTCGATCGGGGTAAAGCTGCCGGGCGCGCAGAATTCCAGTGTGGTGCCAAGCGCATCGCCAACCGCCAGACCCAGCAGACAGCCGCGAAACCGCGCGCGCTCGAGATCGCCTTGGGTCATGGCGCGGCTGCAGCCGCCTTGGCTGCGCGTGCGGCCTGTTGCTCGACCAGCGTCAGTGCGACGTTATCGCGCAGGTAGGCCGGTTCCACGCGTTCCGGCGCCACGCCTTCGCCACGCTGCAACGCCGGTACCGCCAGCGTGAGCAGGTCGGCGGCGTGCGGCAAGGCGCTGGCATCGACGCTGCTCAACTGCGTTGCGAAACGCCGCTGCAGCAGACCATCGGCGGCAGCGAACCCGGTGCCCACCCCGGCGAAGCGGTGCAGTGTTTCGGGCACGACCAGCGTATCGGGCGTGCATACCACTTCCGGCGCCAGTTCCAAAAACCCATTGCCATGACGCGCGAAGACGCCGGCATACACCTCGCCCATGCGCGCATCGATGCAGGCCAGCACATGCGTGGTATCGGCAGGCGCACGCAGCGCCAGTACCTGCAGCGTGGAGACCGCCAGCACCGGTCGATCCAGACCCAATGCAATGCCCTGCGCGATGCCGATGGCCAGGCGCACGCCGGTAAACGCGCCGGGCCCACGGCTGACCGCAATCGCATCGAGCTGACGCCGCGTGATGCCGGCTTCGGCCAGCAACTGCTCGGCCCAGGGCAACGCCAGTTCCGCATGGCGACGTGGCGCCAGTTCGAAACGCTCGATGACGCGCCCGTCCACGGACAGCGCGACGGAACAGGCTTCGGTGGAGGTTTCGAATGCGAGAACGTTCATGGCAGGACCGCGACAGAAAGTAAGGAGAAAGATCAGCCGTCGCCGAACGGCAACGTCGGCACGCCATTGTCGCCCAGCGGCGCGGCGACGCCAAAAAACGCCCGCACATCGGCAATCTCGCGCGTGCGTGCAAACGGAGGCAGCGACTTCATGAAAGTGCGTCCGTAGCTCTTGTTGACCAAGCGCGGGTCGCACAGCACCAGCACGCCACGGTCGGTCTCGCTGCGAATCAGCCGTCCCACGCCCTGCTTGAGCGCGATGACCGCCTGCGGCAACTGCTCGTCGCGGAACGGGTTGCCGCCCTCGCGGCGGATCGCATCCAGGCGCGCTTCGAACACCGGGTCGTCGGGCGCGGCAAACGGCAATTTGTCGATCACCACCACGCTCAATGCATCGCCGACCACGTCCACGCCCTCGCGGAAACTGGCCGACCCCAGCAGCACGCCATTGCCGGAATCGCGAAAGCGCTGCAGCAGCGTGGCGCGCGGCGCTTCGCCCTGTACGAACAACGGCCATGGCGCACCACGCAGTGCGTCGGCCGCTTCGCGCAGCGCGCGGTGCGAGGCGAACAACAAGAACGCGCGGCCGTTGGAGGCGTCCAGCACCGGGGTCAACGCCGCGATCAAGGCGGTACCGAAACCGCGCGCGGCCGGATCGGGCAGATTGGGTGGCAGGTAGCACAACGCCTGACGTTCCCAGTCGAAGGGACTGGGCTGCAGCAAGGTCACCGGGTCGTTCAAGCCCAATCGCAGCGCGATATGGTCGAACTCGCCGCCCACCGCCAGCGTGGCCGAGGTGAATACCCAGGCCGCCTGCGATTTTTCGCGGTGCTCGCGCAGCGGCCCGGACACGTCCAGCGGCGTGCGCTGGCAGCGGAATCCGCGCGGGCTGAGCTCATACCAGAGCACATCGTTGTCGATGCCCTGTTCCGGCATATCCTCGGCAAAATCCGCCACCGGCACGTCTTCGCCCAGCCAGCGCGACAAGCGGTTCAGCGCTTCCTGCGCACGTGCGGTGCAGCCATCGAATCCCGGTGAGGCCTCGCGCAACGGCAGCAGCGATTCGCCCAACCGCGCCAGCGCCGACAGCACCGCATCGAACCCTTCGCGCACCTGCGGTTTGGCCAGCGCACGCCATTGCGTGCCGCGCGGCGGCAGGCCTTCCATGCCGGCACGCAAGCCGCGCAAGGCTTCGTCCAGGGCGAGGATCGGCTCTTGCAGACTGGCCTGCGCACCGGCGACCAGACGCGCTTCGACCATGCAATCGCGCGCCAGCTCCTGCCACGGCCGCATGCCGAAACTTTCGCCGAAGAAATTGGCTGCCAGCTCCGGCAGCTGGTGCGCTTCGTCGATGACAAAGGCCTGCGCGCCTGGAAGGATCTCGCCGAAGCCTTCCTGCTTGAGCGCCAGGTCGGCCAACAGCAGATGGTGATTGACCACCACCAGATCGGCGGCCTGCGCACGCTGGCGTGCCTGCACCACAAAGCACTCGCTGTAGAACGGGCACTCGGTGCCCAGGCAGTTGTCGACGGTGGAAGTCACCATCGGCAACAGCGGCGAATCGTCCGGCAAGGCGTCCATCTCGGCCATGTCGCCGTACTGGGTGCGTCCGCTCCAGGCCACGATGCGCTGGAATTGCGACACCTGTTCGGGTGTGGCGAAGCGCGGCTCGCCGCGCGCCTGTTGGGTGCGGTATTTGCACAGGTAATTGGCGCGACCTTTCAACAGCGCACTGCGCAGCCCGACACCTAGCGCGGCGCGCACGCGCGGCAAATCGCGGTGGAATAGCTGATCCTGCAGCGCGCGTGTGCCGGTCGAGACGATGGTCTTGAGCCCGGACAACAATGCCGGCACCAGATACGCATAGGTCTTGCCGGTGCCGGTGCCGGCCTCGGCCAGCAGCACGTCGCGCTGCTCGAACGCCTCGGCGATGGCGCCGGTCAGGCGCAACTGCGCATCGCGCGGCGCAAACGCATCGAGCTGACGCGCAAGCGCCCCGCCCTCGCTGAGCGCCTCGATGCTGGCAGTGGCAAGTTGGGACATGAGACCGACGGATGCCGAAGAAGAAGAAGCTCGACAGCCTAGCGCGTGCGCGGTCATGCTGCCTGGATCGGGTCTGCGGCAGTCAGCAATCACTTCATCGCGGTAAGGCGACTGCGGCGGACGTGAGAGGGTGATGCATCGATTTTACGGCTGCGCTGTGCCATCCGTGACTGATGCCGATTGCCAGCGAGGCCCAGGCGCCTTGGATGCAGTTGGCGCGCGGTAATCGCTGCGTCATCCGTGCGGTCCAACGCGCTGTTGCGTTCTTGTCGCTACAGATGCCTTGCTCCATCCGGACACAGATTGCATCCCGATCGGCGATACAAACTTCGTCACCCAGTGGCTTGGTTGGCATGCATCGGCGACTTGCAGACAACAAGGCAGATTGCCCATGCCACGCGCGTGGTCACACATCATCCAGAAGCGGCCTAAGGCTCGCAACCACGAACGCATACCACTCGAACACCAGACCTGCTGCGGACGAGGCGGAGGGTGCTGTTATCGAGTGACCTATAAGAGGCCCACTTACGAAACTACTCGCCCAATCGCGCATGACACAGCCAGCCGAACCGGCCGCGCTGCTGGCAGCGCAACCGGTATGGCACGCACTCAGTACCGTTTCACGCCCGGCACGGTGCAGCCGGCGATCTGCGCCTTGGCCGAGGCGGCGTTGTCCTTTTCGCCACGCGCCAGCCGCGATTGCTCGATGGTGGCCCAATGGCGCCGGCACAGCGGGCCGGTCTTGGAGCCCAGTTCCACCGCCTGGTTGGCAAAGCGTTCGGCCGCCGGCCAATCGGCTTGCAACACGGCCACTTCGGCACGTTCCTGCAGGATCGCCGGGTCGCCGGACACCAGCCCCAGCGCCTGATCCAGCGCCGCCGCCGCACCGGGCAGGTCGCCGGCCTGGCGCTTGGCCTTGGCGCTCTCGCGCAGGTCGTCCACCTGCGGGTCGCGCAGCGGCTGCACCGACAACTCGGTGTCGTCGACGCCGGCTTCTCGTTCGATCAACAACAGCCGTTGGGTGGGCGTGGTCGGGTCCACCGGGGTCGGCGGCGGCGCGGGCGGCGCACTGACGCAGGCAGTGACTGCGGCGAGCACGCCGATCAGGGCAACAAGACGATGCAATCGGATCATGGGGTCACTCCACTCAATGTGCAGGGGGCGCCGACGCAGGCGCCGGTGCGGGTGCTTCCGGCTTCTTTTCCAACCCGAAGAAACGCCGCCAGCCGCCACCGCTGGATTGCTCGGCGGGTGCGGATCCATCGTCCGGCACGCCTTCGATGGAGGGCGCATTACCGGCACACGGCGCATAGGCCGGCGTGAAGCCGACCACGAACGGGAACTGGCGCGCGCCCGGGCAGCCGGCATCGGTGACGCCGGTGCCGGCTGCATCTACCCACTGCCAATCCAGGCCCTTGCCGTTCACCTTCAACGGTGCGCTGGGCAGACGCGCGAAGATGCTCGACCACACCCGCATCGCGCCGGTGGCGCCGTACAGGCCGGTCTCTTCGTTCTGGTCGTTGCCCATCCAGATCACCGCCAAATGGTCGCCGGTGTAGCCGGCGTACCAGCTGTCGCGGCCGTCGTTGGAGGTGCCGGTCTTGCCGGCCGGCGACAGCCGCCCGAGGCCATCGCCCAGCAGCTGCCGCGCGGTCCCGCCACTGACCACCTGCTGCAGGGCGACGCTGATCAGGTTGGCCGCCACAGAATCGCCTTCCTGCGCCGGTGCCGGGGTCTTGTCGTAGCGCTTGAGCAACTTGCCCTGCGGGTCGAGCACGCCACGCACCGCGTGCAGCGGCTGAATCTCGCCACCGGCGGCCAGGAACTGGTACAGCTGCGCCATACCGTACGGGCTCTGATCGGTGGCGCCCAGGATCAACGAGGGGTTGGGATCGGCCTTGATGCCGGCCAGCACCTGGATCAATTGCGCGACACGGTCCGCGCCGACCTGCATGCCCACCCGCACCGTGGCCTGGTTATAGGAATGCGCCAGCGCATCGACCAGCCGCACCGTGCCGTGGCTGCGGTTGTCGGAATTGCCCGGCGACCAGGTCTTGCCCCGGCTGAGCTGCACCGTCACCGGTGAATCGTCGACCCAACTGGACAACGCCCAACGGTCCGGCGAGGCCAGCGCCAGCAAGTAGACGAACGGCTTGAGCAACGAGCCCACCTGCCGCTGCGCCTCCACCGCGCGATTGAAGCCCGGCTTGGCCACATCGCGGCTGCCGACCACCGCCAGCACATCGCCGTTATGCACGTCGGTCATCACCAGGCCAGCCTGCAGCGGCGGGCGCTTCTTGTTGTCCAGCCGCTTGATGGTGCCGGTCACCGCGCCTTCGGCATAGGCCTGCGCTGACGGCGACATGCCGGTGAGCACGCTCATGCCGGCGCCTTGCAGCACGCCTTCGGGGTAATCGTGGGCCAGCTGCCGGCGCACCAGATCCACATAGGCCGGGAAGCGGTTGGCAGCGACCAGGCCTGGTTCGGTAGGCACGCCCAGCGGCGCAGCCAGCGCGCGCTTGTATTCGGCATCGTCGATCAGTTGGTTGTCGCGCAGCTTGCCCAGCACGAAGTTACGCCGATCCAGCGCGCGCTCCGGATTGCGCCGCGGATCGTAATAAGACGGACCCTTCACCAGCCCGATCAGCAGTGCGATCTGCTCGGTGGTCATCGAAGTGAGCTCGCGGCCGAACCACAGTTCCGCACCCGATGACACGCCGTGGATGGCCTGCCCGCCGCGCTGACCCAGATAGACCTGGTTGAGATAGGCCTCCAGGATGGTGCGCTTGTCGTAGCGCGCCTCCATGATCACCGCGTACAGAATCTCGTTGAATTTGCGCGTGACCGTCTGTTCCTTGCCGATGCCGAGCAGCCCGCTGCGCGCCAGCTGCTGGGTCAAGGTGCTGGCGCCCTGACGGACCTGGCCGCCGGAGCGCACCATGATCCAGGCCGCACGCACCATGCCGCTCAGATCGATGCCGTGGTGACTGTTGAAGTCGCGGTCTTCCACCGCCTGCAAGCCGGTGACCAGCAGTTCCGGCACTTCTTCCATGCGCACCAGGCGGCGCTCTTCCTGCTTCTGCCCATACAGCGTGGCGATACGCGCCGGGTCCAGCCGCGCGCTCTTGAGCGTCTTGCGGTCGGCCGCATCGCGCAGGCTCGCCACACGGCCACCGGTCAGGCTGACCTCGATACGTCGGGCAGGCACGCGCCCGTCCACATCGTTATAGCCGCGGCTGGCGATGGTGAAGCGGCTGCCATCCTGCTGATAGGTGCCGGCCAGCTTGGCCTGGCCGTCGTCGCGGTAGGACGCCGCATCCAGTTCGGTCTTCAGCGTGGCCGCATCCAGCGCATTGCCGGGCACCAGCACCAGCGGGCGCCCGTACACGCGGGTCGGGATCTGCCAACGCAGCTCGCCAAAGCGTTGCGTGACCTGCTTGTTCAGATACACCGTATAGGGGATCAGGAAACCGAGCGCCAGCGCGATCGCAGCAAATCCCCAGACAATCAGCCTGCGTTGCCAGCGGGAGCCTTGCGCGTTTGAGTCGTCCTGAAAGTCGTCGGAATCGTCGTGGTCGTAGCGTCGGGGCACGGGAATGCGAGAATGTAGAGTCGGGCGAGTCTAGCGCAGCGCTGTCATGGTTGCGGCGCGCCGGCCCCGCCGGCTTAAGCGCGGCTAACAAACGCACGCGCTCACCGCCGCGCCGCTGCGGCCTGTGCTCGGCGCGGACAGTGCTCCTCGGTACACTGGCGGCGGTTGTCTGCCGGCTGCGCCATCGCACTCCCTGCTGACTCCATTCACCTGTCTCTCCGCTGGAGTTTCAACGCAATGTCGATGTCCCTGGCCGACGCGCGCTATCTGTTCAATCGCGTGCTCGGCCTGATCCACCGCAGCGTGGCCAGCATGCGCACACGCGGGTGGCGGGCCACCTGGCAGCGCATTCGCGTACACACGCAGGCACCACCGGTGGCGCTCGGCACATCGCTATGGCTGCCCGATGCCGCGCCATTTGCCGCATTTGCGGTGCCGCACAGCGCCGCGCCGCGCGTGACGGTGGTGATCCCGGTCTACAACCACATCGCCCATACGCTGGCCTGTCTGCGTGCGCTGGCTGCGCATCCACCAACGCTTGAGGTGGAGATCGTCGTGGTGGACGACGGCAGCAGCGATGCCACCGCCGTGCAGCTGCCGCAGATTGCCGGCCTGCAGTACCACCTGCGCGCCAGCAACGGCGGCTTCATCGCTGCCTGCAACGACGGGATCGCGCTGGCGCGTGGCGCGTACGTGGTGTTGCTCAACAACGACACCATCCCGCAGCCCGGCTGGCTGGATCGACTGATCGACACCTTCACCGCGCATCCGAACGCCGGCCTGGTCGGCGCGCAATTGGTGTACCCGGACGGGCGCCTGCAGGAATCCGGTGGCGTGGTCTTCGCCGACGGCAGCGCCTGGAGCTACGGCCGCTTCGAGTCGGCCGATGACCCACGCTATGCCTATGTCCGCGCGATGGACTATTGCTCGGGTGCAGCGATCGCGCTGCCGCGAGCGCTGTTGCTGCGGACCTTGGGGGGGCTGGATCGCCGCTACATGCCGGCCTATTACGAAGACACCGACCTGGCCTTTGCGGTGCGCGCCGCCGGGCATCAGGTCCTGGTGCAGCCGGCCAGCGTGGTGGTGCACGACGAAGGCACCAGCAACGGCACCGACACGCGCACCGGAGTGAAGGCCTATCAGGTGCGCAATCAGGCCGTTTTCGCGGAGAAATGGCAGCAGGCGCTGGCAACGCAGTTGCCGGTCGGCACGGTGCCTGGCCCGGCGCAACTGCATCGCGGGCAACGCCAGGTGCTGATCCTGGACGAATGCGTGCCGCAACCGGATCGCGATTCCGGCTCGTTGCGGCAATTCAATCTGATCCGGCTATTGCGCGAAGAAGGCGCCCATGTGGTGTTCGTGCCGACCCGGCGCGAACATGCCGGACGCCACACCCAGGCGCTGCAGCAACTGGGGGTGGAGGTCTGGTACGCGCCGTTCCTGGACGGCATCGGCAGCTGGCTGCGCACGCACGGCCCGCGTTTTGCGGTGGTGCTGCTGGTGCGCCATCACGTTGCCCACGCCTGCCTGCCGCTGTTGAAACAGTACGCGCCGCAGGCACGCACCCTGTTCGACACCGTCGACCTGCATTACCTGCGCGAGCGCCGCGGCGCCGAGCTCGCCGGCGATGCCAATCTGCTGCGCAGCGCCGAACGCACCCGGGTACGCGAGCTGGAGATCATGGCGGCCACCGACGTCACCCTGCTGGTGTCTGCGGCCGAACAGGCGCAATTACGCACGGACGCGCCGCAGATCCGCACTGCCTTGCTCTCCAATCTGCACGAGGTCGCCGGCAGCGGCCATAGCTTCGTGCAACGCCGCGACCTGGTGTTCGTGGGCGGCTTCCGCCATCCGCCCAATGTGGATGCGGTGCAGTGGTTCATCAGCGCGATCTTCCCGCAGGTGCGCGCGCAACTGCCGGATGTGGAATTTCATTGCATCGGTGCGGATCTGCCGGAGGCGCTGAAGCTGCTTGCAGACCAATGCCCCGGCGTGCAACTGCACGGCCATGTGCCGGATCTGGTGCCGTTCATGGACAGCGCCCGCATTGCGGTCGCCCCGCTGCGCTTCGGCGCCGGCGTCAAAGGCAAGATCAATCTGAGCATGGCGCATGGTCAACCGGTGGTCGGCACCACTTGCGCGGTGGAAGGCATGCATCTGCGCGATGGCGACGATGTCTGCGTGGCCGACGAAGCCGATGCCTTTGCCAGCGCCATCGTGCGGCTGTATCAGGATGCGGCGCTATGGCAGAAGCTGGCCGACAACGGGCTGCGCAACGTGGCCGAGCACTTCTCGCTGGACGCAGCGCGCGCGACGGTCCGCGAGCTGTTTATCGCGGGGTGAGTGGTGCCGTTGGTGACTCACGGGTGCGTTGCGGATCGAGCAGTTGTCGTCGTACCACGCAGATCATTGCGGGCTGCATCGATGTCTTGGCGCGCAGGACGCGAGACTTCGCAGAGTTCGCTCACTGCGACGACCAACACGCACATAGATTGCGACGCTTCGCGCGTACCCTCATCCGCCCTTCGGGCACCTTCTCCCAGTGGGAGAAGGGAGCAACAACCGGTGCGGACTGCGAGCAACTAACAAAACTACTTTGCTGCGCCGAGCGAGCGCGTCCGGTACTCGGCCGGTCGGCCATTGCCTGCAGCGAAGATGACGTCGAGGCGCTCCTGGATGTCTCCGGTCTGATCAACATCCACTACCGGCATGCACAGGCCAAACGCCGACAAAAACAGCGCACGCCTCAGCGCTGTTCGGCCACCGCCCTGACCCGGCGCGTGAATTCGGCCAGCTCCGGCAAGCTGGGGTCCAGTTGGTGCGCTTGTTCCTGCGCACGGCGCGCGAACGCCGCATCCTCCTGGCCCAGGCGCTCGCTGCCGACCGCGACCCAGCGCTGCGCAAGACGTCGACGCGCGCCGGCCAACGCATCGCCATTCGGGGTCAGCGCCTGCCAGGCATCCAGGCAGCCGCGCGCAGCACGCAGCCGGTTGTTGCGCAGCTCGTCTTCGAAACAGCGCTGGCTGGCCGGCACCACACGCGCAGCGGCCTGCAGCACGCGTGGATCGCGCGGCGCCAGCGCCTGTGCCGCACGCACCGCGTCGTAGGCGCTGGCACCGGGCGGCGTCATCCATTGCTGTCGCGCTTCGGCGTCGGCGACGCGTTGCAACAGCAGCCGCAAACGGCGCTCGCGCACGCCGCGCGACAGACCGGTTTCCGGGCTGCGCTGGGCGTCGCGGGCGCGGGCGATGGCCTGCCCGGCCTGGGCGATCGATGCGGCGCCCGGTACCAACAACCGCGCCTGTTGCAGCGACTGCATCGCCGCGTCGAACTGGAAGTCCGCAGCCTGCCGGCCCGCCTGCGCGGCATATTCGCTGGCCACCCGTTCCAGCCCGCGCTGCGCCCCGACATCGGCCGGCTCGGCCGCCAGCACCGCGTTGAAATCGCGTGCAGCCGGGGCCAACCGACCGCGCCGCAACAATGCCTCGGCACGTTGCCGGCGCTGATCCAGCACGCGGTGATAGTGCCCTTCGGTCGACGGCACATCGGCATGCCCGGCATCGTAGCGTTTGGCCGCGGCCAGCAGGCGTGCCGCCTCGCCGAGTGCGTCGCGCGCCAACGCATGACGCGCCTGCGCCAAGAGATCGGTCAGGGCGTCCTCGCGCCCTTCCAGCGCGTCGGTGCGGTCGGGCGCCAGGGTCAAAATGCGCTGATACAGCGGCAGCGCGCTGTCGGGCGTGCCATCCAGGCGACCTTGCTGCTGGGCGGCAATAGCTTGCACCAGCAAGGCATCCAGTCCGACGCGGCGCGCCTGCAATTGACGCAGCCGCAGCGCGACCGGCGCGATCTGCGCCTGCGGCACCTCCAGTGCGGTTGCCAGTGCCAGCGTGCGCTGCGCAGCGGCTGCATCGCCGGCCGCGATAGCGGCACGCGCCTGCACCACCGCGACCACGCCGGTGCGCGCCAACCCGACCCGCGCCTCGCTGCGATCGTTATCCAACGCAAGCGCTGCGGTGAACAGTTCGCGGGCACCGCTGCCGTCGGCGGCACTGAGCTTGCCGCGCGACAGCGCCGCATCGCCACGTTGCAGCAGTTGCTGAATGCGGGTATCCGGCCACACCACATCGCCCAGCGGCTTGCGCAGCGCGATGACGCTCAACAGCAGACAGGCGGCCAGCACCAGCACCACGCGCCACAGCGCACGGCTACGCAACGGCGCCCAGAGGCGCGGCGACCTGACCCAGCGCGGCAGGGAAAACATGCGGTCGCGTCCATCCTTGGCGCGACCTGACGGGGACGCGTTCACATGCATATGGTAGCCGGCTGGGTGGCGAAGACGGTGTGGGCGAGCGGATTTAGTGGAATGGGGTGTCGGGAGTCGGGATTGGTCAAGGCAAGCGCTGCAGGTGCTGGCGCGCTGTCCGGACTGGTCTGGTGAATCGATGCATCGTCGTGGCAGTTGCACGACGCCTGGGGTGGCTGACACGTGGGTGCCGCAGCACAGCGACCGCGCAAGCCACCCCCGAAGCGCAGCACACCGAACGTCCGCCGATCATCTGCGCCATACCAAGATGATCTGCGCCATCCCAACCAGCGGCAGCGCTCGCAAAAGCACGCGACGCCGGTTGATTGCGCTCAGCCCAGCCGCCGCACCTCGTTCACGCCGGGCAAGGCATCCAGCTTGCCGAGCAGCGCGGACAGCTGGTCGTAGTCGCTGACCTTGAGCCGCAGTCGCAGCTGCGCCCTGCCGGTGTCGCGCACGTTGTCGCTGTTGATTTCCAGCACGTGGGCATCTTCCTGCGCGATCAGGTTGGTGATGTCCTTGAGCAGCCAGCGGCGGTCCACCGCACGCACCTGCACATCCACTTCGTACCCGCTGCCGGCCTTGCCCCACTCCACCGGCAACACGCGTTGCGGGTGGGTGGCCGCCAGCCGTGCCAATGCCGCGCAGTCGGTGCGGTGCACGGTGATGCCGCGGCCGCGGGTGAGGTAACCGGCAATCGGTTCGCCGGCCACCGGCTGGCAACACCGCGCCAGTTGCACCAGCAAATTGCCCACGCCCTGCACGGTGAATTTGGATTTCCCCAGGCCCTCGCGGCGCGCGGTGGGCCGCGGTGGCGCCGGCACCGCAGGTTGCGAGGCCGTGCGCTCGGCTTCCAGCAGCGCACGGCTCACCTGGTTTGGTCCGGTATCGCCCAGCGCCACCTGAATATACAGATCGTCGACGTTTTCGGCGTGGAATTTGCGCGTCGCCACGCTCAGATCGGCATGCTGCAGGCCCAGACGCTTGAGCTCGCGATCGAGCAACTCCTTGCCCGCCTGCACATTGCGCGCGCGGTCGAGCTTGTGGAACCAGGCGCGCACCTTGTCGCGCGAACGCCCGCTGGCCAGAAAGCCGTTGGACGCCAGCAGCCAGTCGCGACGCGGGTCGGCTTCCTTGGCGGTCATGATCTCCACGCGGTCGCCGCTGCGCAGCCGGTAGGTGAGCGGCACGATGCGGTCGTTGACGCGCGCGCCACGGCAGCGGTGGCCGACCATGGTGTGCACGTGGTACGCAAAATCCAGCGGGGTGGCGCCCTGCGGCAGATCGATGACCTCGCCCTTGGGCGTCAGCGCATACACGCGGTCTTCGATCAGCTCGGCATCCAGCGCACCGGCCAACTCGCCGTGGTCGCCTTCCTGCACCTGTTCCAGCAATTGGCGCATCCACAGGATCTTACGGTCGAAGGCTTTTTCGGCGCCCTTGCCGCCTTCCTTGTACTTCCAGTGCGCGGCCACGCCGAGCTCGGCCTGGGCATGCATCTCGTGGGTGCGGATCTGGATTTCGATCGTGCGCCCCTCCGGACCGACCACCGCGGTATGCAGCGAACGGTAGTCGTTGGCCTTGGGCCTGGCGATGTAATCGTCGAACTCGCTGGGCACCGGTGCCCACAGCGAATGCACCGCGCCCAACGCCGCATAGCAGGCCGCCACGTCGTCGACCATGACGCGCACCGCGCGCACGTCGTAGAGCTGGTCGAACGACAGCCGCTTTTTCTGCATCTTCCGCCAGATGCTGTAGATGTGCTTCGGCCGCCCGCTCACCTCTGCGCGCAGGCCCTGCCCTGCCAATGCGCTCGACAAGGTGCGCTTGACCGCCTCGATATAACGCTCGCGCGCCACCCGGGTTTCGTCCACTTCGCGCGCGATGCGGCGATAGGTATCCGGTTCCAGGTGCCGGAACGCCAGGTCTTCCAGCTCCCATTTCACCTGCCAGATGCCCAGACGGTTGGCCAGCGGCGCATGGATGTCGCGGGTGAGCTGCGCCAGCGCGCGGCGCTGCTCCTCGCTGAGGCGGTCGGCCACGCGCATGCGCGCCAGCTGCCGCGCCAGCAGGATCGGCACCACGCGCAGGTCGTGGATGATCGACAACAGCAGCCGCCGCAAGCCCTCGCTGTTGCGCCCGGCCTCGCGCCCGGCATGCAGCGCCCAGACCTGATCGGCCGCATCCAGGCCATCCAGCAGCCCTTCTACCGCCACCCGCCGCTCCGCCGGTTGCCACGGCAAGCCGGCCACCGCGCCGCGCAAGGCCGGCAGGTCGAACAGCAAGGCCGCAATCAACGTCGCCTCATCGGCTGCCAGCGATGCCAGCACGTCTAACGTGTCGGCCAGCAGCGCCCACGGCACGCTGTCGGCCTGCGCAGGCGGCGCCTCCTGCCAGGCCTGCGCCAATGCATCGCGTAATGCCGGTGCGATCGACGCAACGGCCGGGCGCTGCAGCAAGACGTACAGGCGTTCAACTGAGGAACTGGTCACAACGGAGGACACGGCGGCCGACGATCATTGGGGTCTGACAGCTACGGTAACGTGCGCGTCACCCTCTCCACAACGCGCAATCTCGGCGTAAACGCCTGCCGGTTGCATGCCTGTGCTTATGGTCGGTTCACCAGCCAAGGTCTTGATTCGCAACCGCTCTGCGATGGATCCGCGTCAGCGCGGAGTAAGAATTGCGATGCAACGACGACTTTTTACAAGTCCTTTACAATTGGAGTAAACCGGCTCCCTATGCTCGGGCCACGTCATCGTTGCATTGCGCGGCGGCGGCGTTTTTCCACCCACTAGGAGATAGCCGATGAAGACCTGGAAGAAGCCTGTCGTTCGTGAAGTCAACTGTGGCGCCGAAATCAACTGCTACGTCTCTGGCGAGTTTTGATCCGGCACGTCTCAATCGCACCAGCCGCCCTTCCTTTTGATGCATGACCGGCAACTGCCGGCAGAGTAGGTAACAGTTTGCATGCGCATCATTGTTCTGGGATCGGCGGCCGGCGGTGGGCACCCGCAGTGGAACTGCCATACGCCCGCAAGTCAGCGGGCCTGGCAACAAGCAGACGGTGCCCAACGTCGTACCCAGGCCAGCATCGCGGTCAGCGCCGATGGCGAGCGTTGGGTTCTGATCAACGCGTCCCCCGATTTCCGTCAGCAGATTCTCGCCACACCGGCGTTATGGCCGCAGCACGGCCTGCGCCATTCGCCGATTGAAGCGGTGCTGCTGACCAGCGGCGAGATCGACCATATCGCCGGATTGTTGTCGATGCGCGAAAGCCAGGCCTTCTCGCTGCATGCCAGCAGTCGCGTGCTAGACCTGCTGGCGCAAAACCCCATCTTCGACGCGGTGAATCCAAACTACGTGACGCGCCAGCCATTTGCGCTGGACACGCCGGTGTCGCTGCTCGGCCTGCAACTGACGCCCTTCTCGGTACCGGGCAAGGTGCCGCTGTTCATGGAATCGCGTAGTGGAGGCAATCTGGCCGGCTCCAACGAAGAAACCCTCGGGCTCACCATCGACGATGGCCAACACCGCGTGCATTACATCCCCGGCTGCGCGGCGATGACCGACGCACTGCGCGCGCGCCTGCAAGGAGCCGAGCTGGTGTTCTTCGATGGCACGCTGTGGAGCGACGACGAGATGGTGACGCTCGGCGTCAGCCAGAAAACCGGCCAACGCATGGGCCACATGAGCATCGACGGACCCGACGGCACCATCGCTGCGTTCGCCCCGTTGAATGTAGCGCGCAAGATTTTCATCCATCTCAACACCACCAATCCCGTGCTCGACATCCACTCGCCGCAATACGCCAGTGCGCGTACCAGCGGCTGGGACGTTGCACACGACGGCCTGGAGATCACGCTGTGACCGCCCTGCTCACCACCGACCAACTGGAAGCGGATCTGCGCGCGATCGGCGCACGTCTGTATCACGATCAGCACCCGTTTCATGCGCTACTGCACGACGGCAAGCTCGATCGCGGCCAGGTGCAGGCCTGGGCGCTGAATCGCTTCGAATACCAGCGCTGCATTCCGCTGAAAGATGCGGCGATTCTGGCGCGCATGGAAGACCCGGCGCTGCGGCGGATCTGGCGCCAGCGCATCCTCGACCACGATGGCAATAGCGCCACCGATGGCGGCATCGCACGTTGGCTGCATCTGACCGACGCGCTGGGCCTGGATCGCGACCTGGTCGAATCCGGGCGCGCCTTGCTGCCCGGTACGCGGTTTGCGGTGCAGGCCTATCTGCACTTCGTCCGCGAAAAAAGCCTGCTCGAGGCGATTGCCTCCTCGCTCACCGAACTGTTCGCTCCCAATATCATCGGCCAGCGCGTGGCGGGCATGCTCAAGCACTACGACTTCGTCTCGTCCGAGGCGCTGGCGTACTTCGAGCATCGCCTGACCGAGGCGCCGCGCGATTCGGATTTCGCGCTCGATTACGTCAAGCAGCACGCCGATACGGTCGAAAAACAGCAGCTGGTCAAGGCCGCACTGCATTTCAAATGTTCGGTGTTGTGGGCGCAGCTGGATGCCTTGCACGTGGCCTACGTCACGCCGGGCATCGTGTGGCCGGACGCGTTCGTGCCCGAGCGCGACGCCCGCCGGGCCGCTGCGTGAGCGACATTACCCGCGAGAGTCAGCCGGCACTGCGCGCAGGCGTGCGTCTGCAGCACGACCGCACACGCGACCAGTGGGTGCTGCTTGCGCCCGAACGCGTGGTCGAACTCGACGAGATCGCTCAGGTGGTGGCGCAGCGCTTCGATGGCGCGCGTTCGCTGGCGCAGATTGCGCAGGAATTGGCTGCAGAGTTCGATGCCGACGCCGCCGAGATCGAAGTGGATGTGATCGAACTGACCACCACCCTGCACCAGAAACGTCTGTTGCGGCTATGAACACTGCACCGCCGCCGCTGTCGGTGTTGCTGGAGCTGACCCATCGCTGCCCGCTGGCATGCCCGTATTGCTCCAACCCGATTGCACTGGCGGCGCTGCGCGAAGAAATGGACACCGCCGGCTGGCGCTCGCTGCTGCAGCAGGCCGCCGACATGGGGGTGCTGCAGGCGCATTTTTCCGGCGGCGAACCGATGTTGCGCAAGGATCTGCCCGAGCTGGTGGCGCATGCGCGTGAGCTCGGGCTGTACAGCAACCTGATCACCTCCGGTGTGGCCGGCGGCGAACCGATGCTGGACCAACTGCAAGCCGCCGGACTGGAGCATGTGCAGCTGAGCGTGCAGGACGTCGACCCGGCCGGCGCCGACCGCATCGCCGGGTATCGCAATAGCCTGTCGAAGAAGCGCGATTTTGCCGCCGCCGTACGCGCACGCGGCCTGCCATTAACGATCAACGCGGTGCTGCACCGGCACAACGCCGAGCGCGTGCCCGGCATGATTGCGCTGGCGCTGGAATGGCAGGCAGAGCGCATCGAAGTGGCGCACACCCAGTACTACGGCTGGGGCCTGCGCAATCGTGCGGCGCTGATGCCCAGCCGCGAGCAACTGATGGCCACCATTACCGCGGTGGAAACCGCGCGGCGCGAGCTCGGCGACCGTCTGGCGATCGACTTCGTCACCCCCGACTATTACGCGCGCCTGCCAAAGCCCTGCATGGGTGGCTGGGGCCAGCGCTTCGTCAATATTTCTCCGCGCGGCGACGTACTGCCCTGCCACGCGGCCGAAACCATCGACGGCATGCGCTTCGACAACCTGCGCGAGCGCTCGCTGGCCGATATCTGGAACAACGGCGAGGCGTTCGTGCGGTTTCGCGGCACCGCCTGGATGCCCGAGGTCTGCCAGGAGTGTCCCAAACGCGAGATCGACTGGGGCGGTTGCCGCTGCCAGGCGCTGGCGCTCAGCGGCGATGCGGCCACGCTGGACCCGGTCTGCGAACGCTCGCCCGACCATGCGCAGGTGCGCGCGATTGCCGACACCGAGGCGGCTGCGTCGGCGCCGGAATTCATCTATCGCCGCCCCGCCCGCTCCGCGCAGGCGCCATCGGCCACTGCCGACCGCGTGGACTGACCGGCGTCGGCTGGCACGGCACAGCACAGCGTCTACACTAGCTACCTCTTTCCTGTCGGATGGCTTCCATGTCGCTCGTGCGCCGCATTCCCCTGCTGGTCTGCCTGTCTCTTGCATTGACCGCCACCCCGGCCCTGGCGCAGCGCGCAGTCCACGGCGATCTGCAGTCGCAGATGAGCGCCGAACAGTTCAAGGCCGCCGGCCTGGACAAGCTCGATGCCAGCGAACTGGCCGCGCTCAACGACTGGCTGCAGGGCAAGGTCGCCAAAGAAGCCGCCGTCGTGGTCGAACAGGCCAAGGAAGCCGGCCGCCAGGAAATCATCGTCAAGAACCGTGGTTTCTTCGACTTCGGTAGCAAGGAGCCGATCGAGAGCAACATCGTCGGCGAGTTCAAGGGCTTCTCCAAGGGCCGCGTCTATACGATGGCCAATGGTCAGGAATGGGAACAGACCGATGTGGCCAGCCTCTCCGGCGTGCGCAAGGACGCTCCCAAGGTCAAGATCAAGCCCGGCCTGGTCGGCGTGTGGTATCTGCAGATCGAGGGTTACAACACCCCGGCCAAGGTGCGGCGGATCAAGTAACAGCACCCAACAAAACGACTGCGCTCGCCGTCAGGCTGGCGTAGCAGGTGCTCGGTGCGGCATGGGCCAGTCGTACGCTTCGGTGCTGAGTACGCCGTCAATGCATCCCTGACGACCGCTCGCTGCGTTTTTTAGCCCTTCCAAGTGTTAGCCCGTACAAGTAGTGCGGATGGCGGAAAGCTGCTGCAGAAGCAGAGAAGCGCAGCCTCCTCGTCGGCGCGCGCGGATGTGCCATGCAAGCGCGCTTCTGCGGGAAGCTAGCAAGTCAATGCAGCGGCCTCTGTTCGCCGACAACCCCGACTTCGTTTTCGCCGGCATCTGGTGTGGGCACTGCAAAGGATGGATGCGCCCTACGTGCCAGACTTGCCACCGACAACGGGCTTGATCTGCGCGTCTGGCGCGGGCCGGGCCCTTGATCGCGCTGGCTCCCAGCGCCGCTGACGGAGAATGCCGATGCGCCTGACGACACGCTGCGGGATTGCACTGCTGGGCTTGATCGCAGGGCCTGCACTGGCATCCACCGCTGCCGAACGCTGCGCCACCGCGCCCGAGGTCGGGTTTGATCAGGCCCTGGTCTGCTATCGCGATGCGGTGGAACAACAGCCGCTGGTCTACACGCGAGGCGCCACCAGCCGCATCGCCGGTGTCGAGCGGCGCGAGTATCTGTTGACCTCGCAGACGTGGTCGCCTGAAGGGCTCGTCACCCCGGCCACCTGGCAGCATGACGTTGCGATGTATGTACCCGCCAATGCGCTGCCAACGCGCGCCTTATTGATCTCCACCAATGGCACGCGTCATCCGATCGCAGGCAGTGCGGCGCAGCCGGCCAGCGAGTTGCCGCCGGAAGCGCTGGCGGCGCTGGCGCAACGCAGCCGCACCGTGGTCATCGCGCTGAGCGATATCCCCAATCAGGCGCTGCAGTATCAGGGCGATGCCGCCCCGCGCCGCGAGGACGACAGCGTCGCCTACAGCTGGTCGCTGTTTCTGCAAGCGCCGCAGCAGCGCAAGACCATGCCACTGCATGTACCGATGGCCGCGGCGATCGCGCGCACCATGACTCTGGCCGAGCGCGAGCTGGCACCGCTGCAGATCCATCGCTTCATTCTTGCCGGTGCATCCAAGCGCGGTTGGGCCAGCTGGCACGCCACCATCGCCGACCCACGCGTGGACGCTGTGGTGCCGTTCGTGATCGACATCCTCAATATGCCGGCCGTGCTGGACCACATGTATCGGGCGTACGGCGGCAACTGGCCGATTGCATTCAACGCCTATGCGAAGCAGGGAATCACCGCGCAATTGCAGACCCCGGCGTTCGCGCAACTGGTGCAACTGCAGGACCCGCTGAGTTATCTGCGCACGCCCTACCGCAATCGCGTGAGGGTTCCCAAGTACATCGTCAACGCCAGCGGCGATGATTTTTTCCTGCCGGACAATACGCAGTTTTTCTATGACGCGTTGCCTGGCAGCAAGGCCTTGCGCATGGTGCCCAACAGCGCGCACAACGGCATCCGCGCATCGATCGTCGACGGCTTGGTGCCGTTTATCACGCGGCTGCAGCAGCAGCGCTCGCTCCCCAATGTGAGCGACACGTTGCGCGCAGGCGACGCACCGCACATTCGCTTCCGCTCGTCGGAGCGACCGACGCAAGTGCGGCTATGGGCGGCCACCAATCCGCAGGCGCGCGACTTCCGCTATGCCTGCGGCATCCGCTACCACGCCACCCCGGTTGCGCTTGCACGCGGCAACAGCGTCTCGGTGCCGGTGCAGACTCCAGATACTGGTTGGAGCGCCTATTTCGTCGAAGCCACCTATGCCGATGGATTCGTCGCTACCAGCCAGACCTATGTGCTTGGCAAGCAGCAATATCCCTCTACAGCACCGCCCACCGACAATGCCGCGTGCAGCACGTTGCCCGGCATTGCGAGTCGCGCTGCTGCGGGTTGAACGGTGATTGCTGTTGCAATGAGGGCGGACAACGCACGGTGATTGCTGTTGCAATGAGCGCGGACAACGCATCGCGCGGCGCGCCGTTCGGCATCTTCCATAGCCAACCTTGATCCGCACACGGCAGTGATGCTGCGTGACGCTGGGCATGCCAATGGCTTCGGCTTTACGAGGCAGTAGTTCGCGATGTCGTGTAGCGCTCCCAAATAAAGAAAGGTGGTCGGTGGACTAGTACCTCACGGCCACCGCATGCATCCGCGCCAGCTGAGCACGCCTGCACACCTTCACCGCGCCAACTGCAAACTCGCAACTGTACCGTCTTGTCCACTTTGCGCAATGAAGTCCGCATAGAACCGGTCCAGAGGGCGGCTTTTGCACTTGAGCCTGCCGCCAAGATCGATCCAACCCGACTGGACCATTGACATCGTTGTCACCAACTCCTAAACAGGCCGCTACACGCTGATGGCATCGGCCGATCAGACGGACCAAAGGACTGCATGTGGCTGCGACTTCGCGTTCTGCTCACGTTTCTGCCATGCCCGCTGTTCCTGTCGCCGCCGGGTTTATCGCGGCCGATGTCGGCGGCACGCATGTGCGTCTTGGCCACGTGGTGCAGACAGATAACGCCATCGCGGTTGCCCATTACCGCACCTATCGCTGCGGCGACTACGCCATCCTGGCCGACTTCCTGCCGCAGGTGAGCCATGTCGAGACGGTCGTCATCGCCAGCGCCGGCGTTGCGCTGGACGATGGCAGCTTCATCAGCAACAACCTGCCATGGAGCATCTCGCCCAACCGCCTGCGCGCCGCGTTGGAACTGCGCAACGTGCATCTGGTCAACGACTTCGAAGCGGTCGCCTATGCGGCGCCGCAGATGGAACCGCGTGCGGTGCTGCAACTGAGCGGCCCCACGCCGCGGCATGCACGCAGCGCCGGGCCGATGCTGGTGGTCGGCCCCGGCACCGGATTGGGCGCGGCGGTGTGGATCGATGCCAAGCCGCGCCCCATCGTGCTGGCGACCGAAGCAGGCCAGGTCGCATTGGCCAGCACGCACGCGCACGAACAGCAGTTGCTGCGCATCCTGCTGCGCGACCAACACTATCTGCCGCTCGAGCACGTGCTGTCCGGCCCTGGACTGTTGCGGCTGTATGCCGCGGTGTGTGCGCTGCACGGTTCGCCGCAACGTCATCAGCAGCCTGCGGCAATCACGCATGCGGCATTGCATGAAGACGACGCACTGGCGCGCGAAACCCTGCACGTGTTCTGCGCCCTGCTCGGCCACGCCGTCGGCGACATGGCGCTGGCCTACGGCGCTGCCGGCGGCATCTATCTGGCCGGCGGCATTCTGCCGATGATCGGACACTTTCTGGCGTCCAGCACGTTCGGCGCGCGTTTTCTGGACAAGGGCAACATGCGCGCGGTGCTCGAACGCATCCCGGTCAAGCTGGTCGAGCACGGGCAGTTGGGTGTGCTCGGTGCAGCCAATTGGTATCTGCAACACCACGCTGACGTGTCGTAAGCGTTGCACCGCGCGTTTTCCCGAACGTGCGGTTACTAAAAGTGGCTAACAAAACGTAGCGAGCAGTCGTCAGGTGGGTGTGGACGGCGCGCTCAGAACCGGAGTGTACGAGGGGTACATGCCGATTCCGAGCACCGGCCGCGCCCGCCTGGCGGTGAGCACAGTCGTTTTGTTAGCTACTTTCAGTCCCCGCATCCGGCGAGCCACGGCCCGCCATCCATCCCTGTGCGTGATGAGGAGAGACATCATGAAATACAGCACCACCCTGCTGTGCAGTGCGATTGCGTTGTCGTTGGCGGTCACCGCGCAAGCCCAGGACAGCCCTGGCCAGCAAGCCACCGAGCTGGACGCCGTCCAGGTGGTCGGCATCCGTGCCAGCCTGGAAAAATCGCTGGATACCAAACGTAACAACACCGGCATTTCCGAAGCGATCACTGCCGAGGACATCGGCAAGTTTCCCAGCACCAATGTGGCCGAAGCGCTGTCGCAGATTCCCGGCGTCACCCTGGACCGACGCTTCGGCCAGGGCGAGCGCGTCAGCATCGACGGCACCGACCCCAGCTTGAATCTGTCGTTCCTGGATGGCCACCCGGTGGCGCAGGCGATCTGGTTGTACGGCGAGCAGCCCAGCCGCGGATTCGATTACACCTTGCTGGCGCCGCAGATCCTGGGCCGCGTGGAGATCCTCAAGTCTTCCGAAGCGCGGTTGACCGAAGGCAGCCTCGGCGGCACGGTACTGATGCACACACGCCAACCGCTGGATCTGAAAGCCAACGAGATCGCCGGCTCCATCGGCTACAGCTACAGCGATCAGGCCAGCAAGGGCAACCCCAATGCGGCCCTGCTCTATAGCTGGAAAAATCCCGCAGACACCTTCGGCATTGCCGTGTCCGCGCAGCACTACGAAGAACGCGTGGACCGCCGCGGCATGGAAGTATTCGGCTACGCGCCTGCCAGCACCTTCGCCAACGCCGCAGGCACGGTACCGGCCGATGCAGACGTACCCAACTCGATCAACGCTGCGTGGTTTCAGCAGGACCGCGAGCGCGACAGCGCAGTGGTCAACCTGCAAATCAAGCCCAGCGACGCGTTGGAATTCAATCTGAGCGGTGTGTACATCAACGAGAAGTTCGACAACTACAACCAGTCGATGTACAGCTTTTTGACCTGGAATGCCGGCACGGTGGCCGCGGTGGACGAGCTCGGCGATGTGCGCAACGGCGTAGTGACAAGCGGCCATTCCAGCGCCAACGCCGATCCGCTTGGCGGCACGGTGATCTACGACAACAACGTGCGCGAATCGGAAGTCACCACCAAAGGCCTGGATCTGCGCGGCGCGTTCCGCGGCGATGGCTGGGGTGTGAAGGGCCAAGTGGGCCAGAGCAAATCCGAAAAACAAGGATCTGTCGCAATACTTCATCGAGCCGTTCTACAACGGCGGCTTCCGTTGGGACACGCGCCGCGGCATCCAGTTCGACGACCTTGCGCGCGCACGCGACCCAGTCAATTGGGGCTCGGCCGGCGGCTGGTTCGGCAACAACGGCATCTTCTCCACCGAGAGCAAGGACACCTACGGCCAACTGGATCTGGATGTGCAGTTCGATGGCGTGTTCAACCAGTTACTGCTGGGCGTGCGTCATGGCAACCATGAGGAACGTTTCGAGCTCAACGTCTACGGCGGAGTGACCCCTGGCACATTGGCCGATGTTGGCACGATCGGTCTGACCGACCTGCAGGATTTCTATCCCGACCACGGCCAGCACGTGCAGGCCGGGCGCAACAATGTGCTGAACTGGATCCGCAATAGCCCGGTCGATTACAACGCGCCGGATCCAGCCAGTTATCTCAACAACAGCTGGGCGCTGGAGCAGACCAATAACGCGGCCTACGCGCAGTTGAATTTCTCCGCAGGCGGTCTGCGCGGCAATCTGGGCGTGCGCTACGTGGACTCCAAGACCGAAGGCAGCGTCTTTGTCTATAGCGGCACACCGTCGCTGGCCAACGCCGACAGCCTGTGGCAGACGCGCACCCGCAAAGAGGACCTTCTGCTGCCGTCGCTGACCGTGTCCTACGACACCAGCGAGGACTGGGTGTTTCGCTTTGCCGCGGCCAAGGTGATCGCCTGGGCGCCCTACAACCAGATGGTCAACAACACCTTCCTCAACGACACCACGCTGACCGGCAGCGGCGGCAACGCCGAGTTGTCGCCGTATGAATCTTGGAATTTCAATCTCTCGGCCGAGTATTACTTCGCGCAGCAATCGGTGGTGGCATGGTCGGTGTTCTACAAAAAGATAGACAACTACATCGACACCAGCGCCAGCGTTGAGCGTCAGTACAACGCGCTGCGCGACACCGCACCGCAGAGCTGGGCGCAGTTGCTCGGCAGCAACGGTTGTACCGCCGACGGCTACTGCGACTACAGCGTGCAGCGGCCGCGCAACGCCGGCGACGGCAAGGTCAAGGGCTTCAACCTCTCGTTCCAGCAACCCTTCGGCGACAGCGGCTTTGGCCTGACCGCCAACTACACATACGCCAACGGCGAAAACAACACCGGCGATGCGCTGCCGTATCAGTCACGCAACAGCGTGGCCTTCAGCCCGTACTTTGAGAAAGGCCCGCTCAACGCGCGACTGACCTACAACTGGCGCGACAGCTATCTCGCCGGCGGCTATGTGGCCGGTGCGGCGCCGGCCAGCGTGGACGACTACGCCGAACTCGGCGCCAGCATCGGCTATGCATTCAGCCCGAACTGGTCGCTGCAGATCGATGGGCAGAACCTGCTGGATGAAGAGTATCTGCAGTATCTGGGCGACAAGGATCATCTGGCTGGCCGCTACAAAAGCGGGCGGCGCTATATGGCGAGCCTGCACGTGAAGTTCTGAGGCTGCGACGTTCTGACGCTGGCGTCTTCGTGGGTGCGGTCACTGCCATGTGGCCGCACGCGCGGGGCGCGTTGGGAACCTGCGTCGGCCAGTAGTGCTTGGCGATGCGTCGGCGTACGCCACGCATCGCCCATCCATGCAACATGATCTAGGCACGGCAGGCGACCGACATGCCATTGCGGCGGCCAAGCGCATGGCCCATCACTCGTCGGCAGGTAAGCGCGAACGGCTCACGCTACAGCGGGCTGCAAGCAGCCGCAGGCAATCCGCCGACAACTCAGCCGCGCAACGCCGCCACCCGCTGCGACAATTTCTTTGCCGACACGCCGGACCTGGCACCGAGCTCCTGCGCGAACACCGAAACCCGCAACTCTTCCAGATCCCAGCGCAGCGCCTGCCAGTCGGCACGCTGCTGCAAGCCACGCGCAGCCGCATCGCCCAACGCATCCACAAACGGCTTGAGCTCAAGCATGCGCGACTGATCGCGCGCCGGGTCGCGCTTGGCACGCTCGGTCCGCAGGATCATCGCCTTGAGATAGCGCGGATAATTGGCCAGCGCCTCGGCAGGTGTCTCGCGCAGAAAGCCCGCATGCACCAGCGCGCGCAACTGCTGCTCCATATCGTCCAGATTGCCGCGTGCCCAGCCCATCAGTGGCGCTTCCAGCAACGGTTTGAGCTCGGCCACGGCGCCCAGGATGCTCTCGGCCAATTTGAGCCGCTCCATCGCTTCGCCGAACAGGCGCTTGGTCGCATCGTCGCGACGTTGCGCAAACGCACCCGGGTCGCGGATCGCGCCCAGCCCATCGGCCAGCACCGCATTGAGCGCGGCATCGACCAGATCGCCACGCAGGCGCTCCTGCGATTCGATCGCCGCATACAGCAGACCGGTTTTGGGAGAGACCGGCAACTGTTTGCGCGCGTGTTTGATCTTGTCGGCCAGCGCGATTTCCAGCAGGCGACGCACGCCGCGCGGATGCGCCTGCGCGGCGTCGTTGCGGTCGGCAAAGATGCGCAAGGCAGCATCCTCGCCCTGATCTACCAGGGCCGGGTACGCCGGCACACCGGCCTCGCCGGCGACCTGTTCGGGAATCGGCGTGGCGGGGAAATCGCGCAGTCCTTCTGCAGCCAGTGCGCGCCCGGCACGCGCAGCAAACGCCTGCCCGGCGCGTTCGCCAAAGTGCGCACGCAGCCCGTCCAGATCGCGCGATTCGGCCAGCACCTTGCCGTCGTCGTCGCGCAGACGCAGGTTCATCAGCAGATGCGTGTCCAGCGATTCTTCATCGAAATCCAGCGCGGCGACCTGCACCCCGGTGGCCTTGGACAGAAAGCGCGCCAGCTCGCCACGGATATCGTCGGCCGACGGCAGGCTGTAGGCCTCGTAGAACGCACGCCCGAAATCCGGCGCCGGCACAAAATTGCGCCGCTGCACCTTGGGCAGGCTGCGGATCAGCGCCGATGCCTTGTCGGCGACAAAGCCGGGCGCCAGCCATGACAGGCGCGCAGGGTCCAGCGCATTGAGCAGGTGCAGCGGCACGTCCAGGGTGACGCCGTCATCGATCGCACCCGGCTCGAAGCGGTACTGCAACGGCAGCCGCGCATCGCCAAGCGGGAAATACTTCGGGAAACGATCGGCTTCGCTGCCTTCGCCGGGCAGCAGATCGTTCAAGGTCCAGTGCAGGCTGCGGCGTTTGTCCGGCGGCAAGGTTTTCCACCACGCATCCAGCCCGCTGGCCGAATGCAGCTCGGCCGGAATGCGGTCCAGATACCAGCGCGCCTGCCAGCCTTCGTCGGCCACGATACCGGCACGGCGCAGCTTGGCCTCTTCCTCGCGCGCCTGTTCCAGCACCTTGAGGTTATCGGCCACAAACGCCGCACGCGTATTGATTTCGCCGGTCACCAGGGCTTGCCGCACGAACAGATCGTGCGCGGCGGCCGGGTCGATCTTGCCGAAATGCACCGGCTTCTTCGGCGCCAGCACCAGCCCGAACAGGCTGATCTGCTCCGAGGCCACCACCTGCCCTTGGGCGCGCGACCAATGCGGGTCGAAATGCTTGCGTGCCAGCAGGTGCGGCAACTCGGCGATGGCCCAATCCGGCTCGATCGCGGCGTTGGTCATGCCCCACACTTTTTGCGTGTCCAGCAAGGTCGCCGCAAGCATCCACGGCGGTGGCTTGCGCGCCAATGCCGAACCCGGGAACGGCACGAACCGGCGTTGCCGCGCCGCCAGGAAGTCGCCCTTTTCGGTGCGATGGCCGATCTGCGTGGGCAGGCCCGCCAACAGTGCGCGATGCAGCGATTGGTACGCGGCAGCGCGTTCGCGCTCGCTCGCACGCGCCGAGCCTTCCGCGGTCTCGGCCTGTTTGTTCGACGCCGCCGCAGCGGATTGCGTCGGTGGCGCAGTCGGATCGGGTTTGCCTTCGCGCGCAAGACGCGCGGCGCGATGCAGCTGCCCGCGCGTCGGCCGGTTGGCGTTATGGCCATCCTCGCGCGCAGGCGCACTGGCGCCCGCCAGCAGCGGCGCCAGCATCACGTTGGCCGGCTCTTCGCTCCAGCCGAGTTCTTCGCACAACAGGCGCAACTGCCGATGCAGCTCGCGCCATTCGCGCATGCGCAAAAAGCCCAGAAAATGCCGGTTGCACCAGTCGCGCAACTTGGACTGGGTGAGGTCTTCGTGCACCTGCCGGTACGCATCCCATAGGCGCAGGATGCCGACGAATTCCGAGCGCGCATCGGCAAACACTGCATGCGCATTGTCGGCCGCCTCGCGCGCTTCCGGCGGGCGTTCGCGCGGGTCCTGGATGCCCAGGAACGCGGCGATGACGATCATCTCGCGCAGGCAGCCGTGCTGCTGCGCGGCCACCAGCATGCGCGCCAGCTTGACGTCCACCGGCAGGCGCGCCATCTGCCGACCGATGGCGGTCAGACGGCGCTCGGCGTCGATCGCGCCCAGCTCCAGCAGCTGCTGCCACCCATTGGCCACCGCGCGCTCGTCGGGCGCTTCCAGAAACGGGAAGTCTTCGATCCGCCCCAGCCCCAGTTGCAGCATGCGCAGGATCACGCCCGACAACGACGCGCGCCGGATTTCCGGGTCGGTAAACGCCGGCCGCGCGGCGAAGTCCGCTTCGGCATACAGCCGGTAGCAAATCCCTTCGGCGATCCGCCCGCAACGGCCCATGCGCTGATTGGCGCTGGCCTGCGAGATCGGCTCGATATGCAGGCGGTCCAGCTTCTGCCGCGGGCTGTAGCGCTTGACGCGCGCAAAGCCCGGGTCCACCACATAGCGGATGCGCGGCACCGTCAACGAGGTTTCGGCCACGTTGGTGGCCAGCACCAGACGCCGGCGCGGGCCAGGGTTGAACACGCGGTCCTGGTCGGCCGCCGACAGCCGCGCATACAGCGGCACCACTTCGGTCTCGCGGTATTTGCGCCGTTCCAGCGAATGATGCGCATCGCGGATCTCGCGCTCGCCCGGCAGGAACATCAGCACATCGCCGCGCGGGTCGATGCGGGTAATCTCGTCGATTGCCGCCACGATCGCATCGTTGACGCTGCGCTCGCCGTCGCGGCCGGCATCCTGCGCATCGTCGCCGCCGCTTTCGCCTTCGAGCGGGCGGTAGCGCACTTCGACCGGGAAAGTTCGCCCTTCCACATTGATCACCGGCGCATTGTCGAAATGCTGCGCAAAGCGCTCGGTATCGATGGTGGCCGAGGTCACGATCAACTTGAGATCGGGGCGTTTTTTCAGCAGCTGCTTGAGGTAGCCGAGCAGGAAGTCGATGTTGAGGCTGCGCTCGTGCGCCTCGTCCACGATGATGGTGTCGTAGGCCGACAACCAGCGGTCGCTGGCGATCTCCGCCAACAGGATGCCGTCGGTCATGAACTTGATGCGCGACTGCTCGCTCACCCGGTCGGTGAAGCGCACCTGGAAGCCCACCACGGTGCCCAACGGCGTCTTCAGCTCGTCGGCCACCCGCGCGGCCACCGCACGCGCGGCAATCCGGCGCGGCTGGGTGCAACCGATCATGCCCGCGGCGCCGCGCCCGGCGGCCAGACACAACTTGGGCAGCTGGGTGGTCTTGCCGGAGCCGGTTTCGCCAGCGATGACCACCACCTGATGATCGCGGATCAACCCGATGATGCGCTCGGCTTCGCGTGCGATCGGCAGGTGCGTGTCCAGCGTGATCGCCGGCTGCTGCTCGGCACGCGCCTGGCGCTGCGCCAGCGACGCTGCCAACGCCTGCTCGAACGCCTCGCGCAGCTGCGGGTTGCCGGGTTTGCCCTGCCAGCGCGACCATAGGCCAAGCAAACGGCCCCGGTCTCGGCTCATTGCGCCATCCACGGCGTTGCGGCGCTCACGCAGCAGCGTGGCAAGGTCGGTGTCGATAGCGCTCATTGATCGAGAAATGTGAAAGATTGAATGACGTTTGATCCTTTAGCCTGTCTATTGTGACGCCATATCTGTTCCATCAGACATCCACTTCCTCAGAAGGGCCATCCCATGTCCAAGAAAAAGAACGCCAACAAGCCCGTCGTCATCAACGATGCCCTGCCGGTCGCTGCCGCGTCGGCGCCGCATATCGATATCGGGATCAAGGACGGCGATCGCAAGAAGATCTCCGACGGTCTGGCCCGCTACATGGCTGACGCCTTCACGTTGTATCTGAAGACCCATAACTTCCATTGGAACGTCACCGGGTCGATGTTCAACTCGCTGCACACCATGTTCGAAACCCAATACACCGAGCAGTGGGCCGCGCTGGACGAAGTGGCCGAGCGCATCCGCGCCCTGGGCTACAACGCACCGGGCTCGTACCGCGAGTTCGTCGCCCTGACCTCGATCCCGGAAGAGCCGGGCCTGAGCGACAGCGCCGACTGGCGGGAGATGGTGCGTCAGCTGGTCAGCGGCAACGAGGCGGTGTGCCGCACCGCCCGCAAGGTACTGGGCACGGCCGACGACGCCGGCGACGACCCGACCGTGGACCTGCTGACCCAGCGCCTGCAGACCCACGAAAAGTACGCCTGGATGCTGCGCTCGCTGCTGCAGTAACCCGTTGGGCTTCGCCCCTGCGGGTTTGTCCAAGGTTTCGCTGCGTCGAAGCCTTGGGCGCCTGCTCACTGCCTGCCACACCCTGCGCCTTCGGCGCGCCCCCTGACTCAGGGGGCTGCGGCCATCTCCGCTTCGCGGACAGGTCCCCCAACGTTTGCTCTGCAAACGTCGGGCCCCACTACGCATCCCCACACCCCCCGCCTTCGGCGCGCCCCCTGACTCAGGGGGCTGTGTGCTGTCGGTTGTTGAGCCCCTCTCCTGCGGGAGAGGGGTTGGGTGAGGGTACGGTGCGAAGCCTCATCCAGCTCAACCTCACAAGACCTCACACACGGCTGATCCAACGCCCTCACATCACGGCGTTCCCCGACCAGTCGGCACGCAATGGTGCAGGCATGACACCGACCAGGGCTTGACCCGCACGGTATCCTAGGTGGATGTCTTCCCCCGCCCACGAACTGCTCAGCCGCGTCTTCGGTTACGACGACTTCCGCGGCCCGCAACAAGCCATTGTCGAACACGTCGCTGCCGGCAACGACGCCCTGGTACTGATGCCCACCGGCGGCGGCAAGTCGCTGTGCTACCAGGTGCCAGCGCTGTTGCGCGATGGCATCGGCATCGTGGTGTCGCCATTGATCGCGCTGATGCAGGACCAGGTCGAAGCCCTGCGCCAGCTCGGCGTGCGCGCCGAATTCCTCAATTCCACGCTGGATGCAGAAAACGCGCAACGGGTCGAACGCGCCCTGCTGTCAGGCGATCTGGATCTGCTCTACGTCGCACCGGAGCGCCTGCTCACCCAGCGCTTCCTGTCCTTGCTGGAGCGCAGCCGCATCGCGCTGTTCGCCATCGACGAAGCGCATTGCGTCTCCCAATGGGGCCACGACTTCCGCCCGGAATACCGTCAGCTCACCGTGCTGCACGAGCGCTGGCCGCACATCCCGCGCATGGCCTTGACCGCCACCGCCGACCCGCCCACCCAGCGCGAGATCGCCGAGCGTCTGGATCTGGTGGACGCACGCCACTTCGTCAGCTCGTTCGACCGCCCCAACATCCGTTACACCGTGGTGCAGAAGGACAACGCGCGCAAGCAGCTGCAGGAGTTCCTCACCCGTTATCGCGGCTGCGCCGGCATCGTCTATGCGATGTCGCGGCGCAAGGTCGAAGAAACCGCCCAGCAGCTGTGTGCGCAAGGCTTCAATGCCCTGCCCTATCACGCCGGCCTGCCGGCCGAGGTGCGCGCAGAAAACCAGCGTCGCTTCCTGCGCGAGGACGGCATCATCATGGCCGCCACCATCGCCTTCGGCATGGGTATCGACAAGCCGGACGTGCGCTTCGTCGCGCATGTTGACCTGCCCAAATCGCTGGAAGGCTACTACCAGGAAACCGGCCGCGCCGGCCGCGATGGCGACCCGGCCGAAGCCTGGCTCTGCTACGGCCTGGGCGATGTGGTGCTGCTCAAGCAGATGATCGAACAGGGCGAAGCGGCCGAAGAGCGCAAGCGCCTGGAACGCGCCAAGCTTGATCACCTGCTCGGTTACTGCGAATCCATGCAGTGCCGCCGCCAGGTACTGCTGGCCGGCTTCGGCGAGACCTATCCCAAACCCTGTGGCAACTGCGACAACTGCCTGACCCCGGCGGCGGCGTGGGATGCCACGGTGGCCTCGCAGAAAGCGCTGAGCTGCGTGTACCGCAGCGGCCAGCGCTTCGGTGTTGGTCATCTGATCGACATCCTGCGCGGCAGCGAGAACGAGCGCATCAAACAGCTCGGCCACGATCAACTGAGCACCTACGGCATCGGACGCGACCTGGACGAGCGCACCTGGCGCGGCGTGTTCCGCCAGCTGGTGGCCGCCAGCCTGCTGGAAGTCGACAGCGAGGGCCACGGCGGCCTGCGCCTGACCGACGCCAGCCGCCAGGTCCTCAAGGGCGAGCGTCAGGTAATGATGCGACGCGAGAATCCGGCCGCCGGACGGGAGCGCGGCGCGCAGCGCACCGGCTTGCCGGTGCAGCCGCAGGACCTGGTGTTGTTCAACGCCTTGCGCGGGCTGCGCGCGGAGCTGGCCAAGGAACAGAACGTGCCGGCGTTCGTGATCTTCCATGACAGCACATTGCGCAATATCGCCGAGCAGCGGCCGACCAGCATCGATGCGTTATCCCGGGTCGGCGGCATCGGTGGGGGCAAACTGGCACGCTATGGCGCGCAGCTGATCGACATCGTGCGCGAGCAGGGCTGATGCAACAGCGTGTGCCAGCGCCATGCCTGCTTCGACACAACAATCGGCGGGAATCGACAGCGCGCATTCAATCAGCCATTGCTAGTTTCACAAGGCGAGCTGGCACGCGCTGCCAGTCCCTCTTAGAGTTGAACCGATGAAACGCAGCCTGCTTCTCCTGGCCACTCTATTTGCCGCCGGTGGCGCGCTCGCCCAGACCGGCGATGTCAGCGCCGAGCCAGCCAGCGCGCGTTCGCTGGACCTGAGCGTCCCGCAGGCGCCACTGCAGTACCGCTCCGACCCGGAATACAGCACCGACCCGCCGGGCACGTTTTACGGCGACAAGAGCGGCCCCCGTCCGGCCCTCACACGCCCCAGCGCTGCCTCGATCGCCGCCGAACGTGCCGAGCAATGCCAGGGCAAGCTGCATGGTGCGGTCGAGACCGGCATGGGCTATTCCAACCGTGGCGGAAACAGCAACTGGCAGGCAGTCAATTTGAACTCCTGCAAGACCTATTACGACGACGACGGCAAGGCGCATCAGATCGGCGTCAGCATCAGCGTCGGCCGCGGCGAAGGCCCGGTCTTTGGCCCCCGCTACGCACCTGGCGGCTATGGTCCGGGCCCGTTCGGCTGGTAACCATACGGCTGCGTCTGCGTTGACGGGGGGTTCACTGCCGCATCGCCGAGAATGTGGCTTGCCTTACGAGACGTGCTCATGTCACAGAACAAGGAACGGCCAGTTGTATTCGTCGTCGAAGACGGAGACGGCACCCGACAACTCAGCTGCCTTGTCCTGGAAAGTTACGGCTTTACCTGCCGCAGCGCCGGATCGGTCGAAGAAGCGCTCGCCCTGATCGACAGCGACCCGCGCGTGGATGTGCTGTTTTCCGATATCCATTTCCCCGGCGGCCTGACCGGCGTGGACCTTGCGCTGAAAACCGCGCATGCGCCATACAACCTGCCCGTGCTGCTGACCTCCGGCCTGGCGGTGGAATACGTGGAAGAGATCCTGCCCGATGGCGTGGCCTTCCTGGAAAAGCCCTACACCCCCGAACAACTGCTCACTGCCATCCGCAGCGTGATGGCCAAACGCCGCGTGCTCGCCACCCCGGGCGTCTGACGCGCACGGCCGCAACTGGACGGCGGCCCACAATCCCGGTATGAAATGCCAGCCGTCGCGCGATGCGGCGGCAACGGGGATTGATCACGACACAGCTGTCCCCAGGCCGCGGCGCAATGCCCGCCTGGTGCCGCTGTGCTTTACGCCAGGGGACAACATGAAACAGCTAGTGACCGCAGCCATTGCCATGGCTGCGTTGAGTGGGTGCGCAACGGTGATGAACGACGCGACCCAGCCGATTCGCGTCGATACCAAGACCGCCGACGGCCAAACCATCACCGGCGCAGATTGCGCCATCAGCAACGACAAGGGGCGCGTCACCCTGAAGTCCGGCCAGACCGCACAGGTGCGCCGGTCCGCGCACGATCTGCAGGTCAGCTGTGTGCTGCCCGGTCAGCGCGATGCGGCGGGCCGCTCCATCTCGCGCGCCAACATGGGCATCTGGGGCAACATCCTGATCGGCGGCGCCATCGGCGCCATCGTCGACCACAACAAGGGCACCGGGTACACCTACCCGAGCTGGATCCAGCTGGTGTTCGGGCAGACGCTGAGCTTCGACCGCCATCGTGAGGAACGCGGGCAGCCACTGCAGGGCGAAACCGCGCAAGGCGGTGGCGTGGCGGCAAGCGGCCGCACGCACAACGAAGCGGTCACAACGCCGCTGGCGGCCGATGCTCCCACCGCCGCGCCTGGCAACGTTGCGACATCGTCCGCCGCCGCGATGGCGCCGACCAAGCCTGCAGGCCCGGCGATGTCGAGCGAATCGTCGATGGCACGCGCCCAAAGCATCAGCAGCGGTTTGAATTGCGGCCCGGTGCAGGCGACTGGCCCCACCCGCTTCACTGCCACCTGCCAGAGCGGCAGCACGGTGCAGATCGACTGTGCCGGCTTCCGCTGCACGTCCAGCTTTCAGTGATCTGCCTCGACTGCGCTCGAAGACCGGGCGCAGTCCTGGGCGGCGCGACTGTCGGAACCGCCCCCACAGCCTGTCGGCGCGCCCCCGATTTACCTGGTGCATGGGTCATTTAAACTGCAGCCACCGGACGCGAGGCCTGTTGGGTCGCTCAACTCGCGGGGCGCTGAGCACGCCCCTGCCGGAACACTGCCGATGCAGACCTGCACGGCGCCGTGCTATTTGCGCAAGGCGTTGGATTCGTCAGACCACTGCAACGCGATGACTGCGCTCGATTAGGTTTGATCCGATTGCCTGCACGTGTTTTTTCCGTGCGAAATCAGTTGCACCTGCTGATCGAGAGGTGCACTTCGACCGGATGTAGCGAAGTTCGCCTGACGATGGGAGCCGTATCCCTGTGGCAATCTGTGCATGTGGCGACCATCGCTGATCTGCTTGCCGATCCAATCGATCTCTTCTGCCCGCCGATCTCATCGATCCACGCTGTGGCTCAGTACGTGTCCTGTTCGCATGCGTCGCGCTGTTTGATCGTCGCTGGTCGTAACACCGCAGCAGTTGCCACACATCGAACCCAAGCTCATGACGTCACCGCGCTGACTGCATGCATCGCACCCGTCGTATCCACACTCAACATCTGGCGTGTACTTCATCAATGCCCCCCGAGCTGCACGACAGCGCTGCTGGCCTTCAGGCGAAGCAAACGCACGTTGGCGCAACAACGCAGCGCATTTCACGCGATCAAGCAAGCCGCTCGCTAGGCTAACGTCAGCGCAGCGCTTGGCTGCAGATGACTTTCAGGAGATTTCCATGGGCGACAACGCGTTTCTGACACCGGCCTTCGCCATCTTGGTCATCGGGATCATCGCCGTGGTGTTCTGGCTGGTGACCCGCGCCAAGAAAAGGCGCAACAAGAAGTAAGCGGCCGGGCGATCGCCCGCAACGAAGCACGCGTTGCACGCGACTGCGTGCGATGCAGCCGCTCAGGCGTCGGTCGACTTGCGTCGGCCTTGCTTGATACAAGAATCTTGAAACAGGATTCATGCTTTCGAGTTGCGACGGCGCAGAGCTTCGGAAAGAGCAACCAGCCGCTTGAAGCAACTCTCGTTTTTCCAAGCGCACGATTTGGCCGATATGGCAGCTACAGTCAAGCGCGCTGCTTGCAGAAGCTGCACGCACACGCATCAAGGTGCGGCTTAAAAGCGCTCGCCTGTCGGCAGATACCGCCACTGGCCGATGGCCAGCTTGCCCAGCGACACGCGACCCACGCGCAGCCGACGGATGCTCACCACGTCCAGCCCCACCTCGCCGCACATGTAGCGCAGTTGGCCTGGCTGCACATGCTTGATCGCAAAGCGCAGCCGCTCTTCGTTTTGCCAGCTCACCTTGCACGGCGGCAGGCTGCGCTGCTGATACACCAGACCGTGCGCCAGACGCGCCATGCCGTACGGACGCAGTTCGCCACGCACTTCCACCAGAAATTCCTGCTCGATCGAGCTGGCATCGGCTGTCAGCCTGCGTAATACCCGGCCGTCCTGGCTCAACACCAGCAGGCCGCTGGCGTCGTCTTCCAGTGGCAACGGCGCATTGAGACGCAGAAAATGCCGCTTGAGCACGCGCAACTCGGCGTTATCCAGCTCGCTCCGGCTTGCCGGGTTGGCCAGTGCCACTGCGGCGTCGGCGGTCATTCCTGCCGGCTTGTGCAACAGCAAGGTCGCCGGCTCGGCGGGTTCAAGCACGGCATCCGGTGCGAGCGTCACCTGCGCAGCGGTTGCCAGGGCCTGCGGCTCTTCGACAACCACCCCGTCCACGCTGACCCAGCCGCCCTCGATGTACTGCTGCGCCTCGCCACGCGAGCAGCCGAACTGCGCGGCAACGCATTTGTCGAGACGAATGGGATCGGACATCGGGCAAGCTCAGCATCAGGGCACGGCAGTGTACGTGCTGGCTTGCCGAATGCGCGAGGCGCACGCCTCTCCAGTCGCGCGCTCCACGGGCGGGTCACGCCACGAAAACCGCAAGAACCCTGCGGCACTGCCTGGCGTCACCTCACCGACGCGCTTTCATCCATGCATGCTTCTGCCCTGCACCACAAAGTGGGAAACTCAGCACTCACACAGGAGCTCGCAGATGTTCATCAAGTTCGGCACCACCCGGGTCCGCCTCGCCCATATCTCGGTTATCAGCGATCCGTTCAACGCCGGCGAAAGCTTCGGCTCGTACTGCCACTCCGTGCGGGTCGGCCTGCTCTCCGGCGAAGAAGTCTTTGCGCGGTTCAACAGCGAGTCCGATGCACAACAGCTGCACGCCGACATGCTGGCTGCGCTGGAAGGCTGATGCCCGTGCGCAGCGCCGCGCGCGTACCCTGCTGCTGAAGTTCTCCTCATCACCAGATGCAATGCGCGCGGCCGAGACTGCTTCACGCTGGCCCGCATCGCCCTGCACTGCGGGGCACGGGCGCAACGTCGACCTACGCCGCGTGATCGCATCTCTCGCTGTCGCTCCAGCGAATCCGCGCAAGTCCAAGCAAGACGCGATCTGGCGCGCGTACCAGCGCCTCACGCGCGGCAGAACGAGCGTTCTGCAGGCGACACGCATCGATCCAGCCAAGTGTTACAAGCGCGACTGACAAATGGCGCACGCCATCAGGCATCGATGCGGATTTCTGCACACACGAAGCGACAACATGCTTATTGCGCGATTATTTTCAGCATCGGCAACATCTATTTAACGTGCACACAAAAGCGACGTTAGCTGCGCTCCATGCCTCTGACGCGATCAAGATGTCAGGCGCCGATGGACAGCTGTCGGGGAATCTCTTCCGCGCAATGAATCCGCTGTAACTGTTACAGAACGGAAGGCTTTAGCACGCCCGTCTCCAGCCGCTAGCTGGGCAAGACGCTTGAGTGGATGCACCCCGCATCCACTGGGCCCTTCAGCTGCGCTAACTGGATGCGGTTATGAACGATTATTTGCAACGCTTCAATGTCGGTCGTCGCTTGGGCACGGCTTTCGGCATTTTGATTCTCTTGTCGGGTCTGCTTGTAGCGACCGGCCTGATCACCATGTCCAACGCCCGCTATGAGCTGGATACCATCGTCAACAACAACATGGAGCGCATCCGGCTGTCGAACGACATGCTCGACGCCAATACCAACGTGGCGATCGGCCTGCGCGACATCGTGATGGTATCGGGCGATGCAGCAAACCGCCGCGCAATGGAGATGGTCAAAAACAACCGCGCGCGTTACAAGGAATCTCAGGCTGCACTGGCGGCCATGCCCAGCAGCGACGTCGAAAAGGCTGCGCTCAAGCTGGTGCAGGAAAAGCGCGACATCTCGGTCAAATTCAACAACCAGATTCTCGACTACGGTATTCACGACCAGAATCAGGAGGCGCAGGCCTTGTTGCAAGGTGCCGCAGCCACTGCAATGAATGAGCAGCAGGCCGCCATTCGCGACAACGCCGCGTTGGAGCGGCGCCTCAGCAAGGAGGCCTATGCCGCAGCAGTGGCCTCCATGCATCGCGGCAAGGCCATCCTGGCAAGTGGCGGCATTGCGGCGCTGGTCATCAGCACCTTGCTGGCGTGGTTGATCACGCGCAGCCTGACCAAGCCACTGAGCCAGGCCACGCGCACCGCCGAAGCCATCGCCGCCGGCAATCTGCATAACGATGTCCACACCACCGCCAACGATGAAACCGGTCGTCTGCTGCAGGCCATGGACAAGATGCAGCTGCAGTTACGCAACCTGATCGCTGCACAGACCGACATGGCCAGGCATCACGACGCCGGCACGATCAGCTTCCGTATCGATGCTTCGGCATTCCCGGGCGACTACGGCCGCATGGCCAACGACACCAATCTGCTGGTGGCCTCGCACGTGGTCGTGCAGACCGATCTGGCACGCATCATGGGCCGCTATGCCGTTGGCGAACTGTCCGAGGACATGCAGCCGTTGCCCGGTGAAAAAGCGGTGTTCAGCAACACCATGTCGCAGGTCAAGCTCAACCTGTCGGCGATGAATCACCAGATCAAGCATCTGGCGCAGTCGGCCGCCAACGGCGACTTCAGCGCGCGCGGCGATGTCGAGCGTTTTCAGTTCGACTTCCGCATCATGGTCGAAAGCCTCAATCATTTGATGTCCACCGCCGACGGCAACCTGCAGTCGTTGTCGTCGCTGCTGCAGTCCATCGCCGCCGGGGATCTGACTGCACGCATGAGTGGCGACTTCCGCGGCGTATTTGCGCAGATGCGCGACGATGCCAATGCCACCGCCAGCCAGCTGGCGCAGATCGTCGGCAACATCCAGCAATCGGCCGTCTCGATCAACGCGGCTGCCAGCGAGATCGCGGCCGGCAACCAGGATCTGTCGCAACGTACCGAACAACAGGCGGCCAATCTCGAAGAGACCGCAGCGTCGATGGAAGAACTGACATCCACCGTCAAACAGAATGCCGAGGGTGCACGCCAGGCCAATCAACTGGCGATCGGTGCCGCGCGTGTTGCTTCGCAAGGCGGCGACGTTGTGAGCAAGGTTGTCGAGACCATGAGCGGTATCGAAGCCTCCTCGAAGAAGATCGCCGACATCATCAGCGTCATCGACGGCATTGCGTTCCAGACCAACATCCTGGCGCTGAACGCGGCGGTGGAAGCGGCACGTGCCGGCGAACAGGGCCGTGGCTTCGCAGTGGTCGCCTCCGAAGTCCGCACGCTCGCGCAGCGCTCGTCCGGTGCGGCCAAGCAGATCAAGGACCTCATCGACGACTCGGTGCAGCGTGTGGCCGATGGCTCGGCGTTGGTGCGTAGCGCCGGCAAGACCATGGACGAGGTGGTTGCCAGCGTGCAACGCGTCACCGACATCATGGGCGAGATCTCTGCGGCATCGCAGGAGCAATCGGCCGGCATCGAACAGGTCAACCAGACCATCACCCACATGGACGAAACCACTCAACAAAATGCCGCGCTGGTGGAAGAAGCCACTGCCGCCGCACGCTCGATGGAAGAGCAGGCAGTGCAGCTAACCGACGCGGTGGCCATCTTCAGAATCGATGCGCGCCAAGTGCAAGAAACCAACATGCGCTCAGCCGCTCCGGTCGCACGGCTACTCCACAAAGTCGCCAACGCCTGATCCATCTACGGCTGCAAGGTTGCCGTTACACCACAAGACTGCGGCATGTCAGCAAGAGAGCGCCAACCGGCGCTCTCTTGCTTTGGGTATTCACCCATTACGCCATCGGCAAGCGCTTGCGTGTAACGCGGATGCGCGAGCGAGAATGGCGCAGCATGCGCCGAGCGAATCGGCATTGACGATCTGACCGGGCGTAACACCGTGGCAGAAAGCAGCTTTGCCTTGGTCTTTTGAGCTACGCGATCACCTCCATGCAGCGCACTCACCACAACATCTACCTGGCGCCCGCGCAAACGTATCAAGCCCCGTGGGCCGCACAGTTGGAAGCGTTATTCCCCGGAACGCGCAGCGTGAGCGATCTCGTCACCACGTTGCCGCCGGTCGGCAAGATCAAGGACTACTTCACCGCGGCCTTTCTTCAGGACGTCGCAAACAATCCGTTCGACCCATTGCAACTAGACCTGCAACGCAACGAACTGCTCGCTTGGCGCCCGCGCAACCGCATCTCGCTGTGCCGCTCATCCAACGATGCGAGCGTGCCGTTCAAGAACGTCACCAGGGCGATCGACACGTTCAAGCGCAATGGCAGCACCCAGCTGACAACGCTCGATCTGGGCACCGGCAAGCGGGAATACGCCAGCGCCTTCGTGCATCTGGCAGTCGAGGAAAGCTGCGTCGTGGCAGTGCGTCAGCAGCTGCTGGACCGTAGCTGCCGACCGTTGCCAATACGCGCGTCTGCGCCATGTCACCACCCCGCAGGCAGCCGCGGGATGTCGGTCTTGATTGCTTACTCCGGCAGCAGCTGCGCCAGCGCAGCCTTCAGGTCGCGAAACTGAAAGGGCTTCTGCAGCCCGTGCCGATGCCGGAACTTCTCCGGAATTCCGCCTTGCGCATAGCCAGTCACGAAGATGTAAGGCACGCCACGCGCATCCAGTTCTTCCGCAATCGGAAACGACAGCGTTCCACCCAGATTGACGTCCAATACCGCCAGATCCAGCTTGCCCTGCCGTACCACCTCAAGCGCGGCATCGACATCGCCCACCGTCGCCGCAACTTCATAGCCCAGCTCGGCCAGACAATCTTCCAGCAGCATCGCGACCAGCGATTCGTCCTCGACCAACAACACGCGCACGGTCACAGCCGCACCTCGGCAAGCTCGACCGGCAACGGAATGGATACCCGAAACCGCACGCCGGTAGGCTCGAACGCAAGCTCCACGTCGCCCTTGAGATCGTGCTTCAACCCACGCTCCAGCATGCGCGACCCGAAGCCCTTGCGCGTGGGCGGCTCCACGGCCGGGCCACCGGACTCCTGCCATGTCAGCTCGAGTATCTGTTGGTCGTCTCGCATCTGGCGTTCCCATGCAATTTGCACGGAGCCCTCGGACGACGACAGCGCGCCATATTTGAGGGCATTGGTGCACAGCTCATGCAGCGCCATCGAGAGCGCCAACGCGCGTCGCGGATCGAGACGGCAGGAATCGCCCAGCAGCGTAAAGCGCTGACTGTCGCGCAGTGCGTGCAGCGCCGCCGCATCGCGGGTCAGCTCCAGAATATCTGCACTGACCCAGTTCTCGCGGGTCAACGTGTCGTGCGCACGCGACAGCGCGAGCAGGCGCGCGTCGATTTTTTCCTGCGCATCGGCAAGGCTATCGGCATTGTTGAACGACTGACGCGCCAACGACTGCACCATCACCAACGAATTCTTGACCCGATGGTTGAGCTCGTTGATCAACAACTGCAGATGCTGCTCGTGCTGTTTGTGCTCGGTGATGTCGCGCGTGGCGCCGACGATTGCCTCGACGTTGCCATCCGGCCCGAACACCGGCGTAAAGATGTAATCGTAGACCCGCAATCCCTTGACCGTATGCGGAAACGGCACCTCGCCCCGAATCGGCTGACGCGTGGCAATGACGCGCTCGATCTCCTCGTCATGCATCGCGGCATGCCACGGCTCGTAGCCCAGCTCCAGGCACGTCTTGCCGCACGCGTCTTCCCAGCGCATGCCCCACATCGTCAATAGCGCCTGGTTGGCGTAGACGAAGCGATGCTGGGTATCGAACACGTATAAAAGGTCCGGCGTGGCCTGTAACAAAGCCTCGTAAATCCGCGACTTTGCGGCGTCCTCCTGATACTCGGCCATTCCCGTCATGGTCCTGAGGTTGGACCGCACAATAAAGCGATTGCCGTGAACGCGCGATCATGCCGACATCCGGATCCGGGCCACCCAAACCGGAATACCCCCCTCTTGCCTCATACCTGGCAAATCAGGCAGATACGTCGGTCATCGCGAAGCGGTCTCGCCATAACGCGTGCACCGGCGCTGCTGCGACAGGTGTTGCATGCACTGATGGTGACGCAAGACCGCCGCATTACCTTCACCCGCGATCCAGGTCCGCGAAAGGCCTGACGGATCAGCGCTTGGACACGCGCTTCGCTGCGATCGCCACCCGGCGATGAACGCCGGAATAACCCATTCGATTCGCAAGCCCACGGTCACCTCGGCGTCTTATGCGCACCGTAGCCTCCCGCCGAAAGTGACCAACACCTTAGGTATCCCCACGTTTTTAAGGTACCAGGCTCATCTGCTCGCGCACTGCGTCGGGCAGGGTGCGCAAGCGTTCTAGCCAGCGTGAGAC
>NZ_MDEE01000018.1 GCF_002939865.1 Xanthomonas dyei | reverse complement strand
TGGCGAAACTCCGAAGATCCAAACGCGATTCTCCGGAACGATGCGGACATTCTGCCCTCTCAGGCATCGTTATTCAGACCTTCCCTAGCGCTTTAACTACAAACAACGCGGCGAGGTTCACTTATCCGCCCTGCTTACCTTGAGGTAGGATAACAGTCAGTTTCTTTCCGCCTGCCACGTCCTGACGAGCTGTTCGATGTGACATAAGGGGGGCATTGATACCGAGAGTAGTCGTGAAAATTCTTAACTCGCTGTTGGATAGGCTGGACAGCATCAGTTCCTTTGCGATGCTCTGCGTAAACTCTGCACTGTGCGCCCTTGTAGTGCTCGCACATGGGGGCGCCCTGCTGTTGGTGAGTACCGGCAAGGTGCCGGAGATGGCGCAGGAGATTGCGTTTGCCTATGTGTCTGTGCCTGCCGTGATCGTTGCGTTGGCATTCTCGGTGCTGGCCTTCATTCGCCGGGAAAAGCTTGGAACCGCGCTCAAAGTCCATGCTGTGATACTCATGGGCTTTGCTGCTTACATGCTTTATTTTGGCCTTGACGTAGTCTTCAATGGGGTGCCACGTGGCGACAGATTCAGCTGGGATCCCACTTTCTTCGCGGTTTTGCTGGGATATCCGTTCTTGCTGATCAAGCGGGCATTCCCGTGGTCAGGGTTTAACCGTACGCCACTGCGCTTCGCGCCGGTGCTAGCGGTGGGGATTTCATTTCTGATCAGCGCCACCGTTTCTTGGCGGATGTTGGCCTTGTTCAGAGCTGGCGGAGAATAGGTTCACCTATCCACCCTGACACCGCTGCCACCCACCCGCAGCAGCCGACACCTGCTCCCATCCATTGCGCAGCCGCTTCATCGCTTGCCCGCCCACGCAGGCGTAACCCAGCTGTTTGGCCTCTGCCGTGCCAAGGCCCGGTAGCGCAATGATGGAATCCGACGGAGCGGGGCGCCCCTGACTGCGCGCCTCGTTACGCAGCATCATGTTCTCGATGCTCTGGCAGTAACGCACCATGCCCGGATGCGGGTGCGCGCGGTGCTGCTCGCAATTGAAGGGCGTGGTGTCGCGCGCCATGGAGTTGTACGGTTGCCGCGTTGGCGGGATGTATTTGCTCGTCGCCTTGCCCGTGGCTGAGCGCATGCCCTGCGCCGGCGCGCCTTGTGCGCACGCGAGCATGCACAGCGCTGTCAGCGCCAGCGCGCCACGGCGCGCGATGGTGATTCTGTCCATGGTGTTCCCCCTGTTCGCACCGATCCTAGCCCACGCGTTGCATGCGCGGGTGGTTCAGTCCGCTTGGTACTCAGGGCCTGTCTCTGACGCCTGTCGCCACGACGACACAAGGATGCCGCTACGAAAGTTTGGCCACCTCAACCGTGTGCGCGGCATCTAGCGCCATTTCTGCCGACTGCGGTGCCCCTTGCCGGTTAGGGCACTGCGCCACACCGCGCGGCGCTCGCTTCTGGCATCACATCACGCCAAAGTTGCTGGCCGCTTGCGCCACAACGGCATTAGCGCCAGCAACCCAAGCAACGGGCCCGGCAGTAGTACCCACGCGATTTGCAGCCCCAGCGCGTCTACATACCGCGTGGTCACGCCGATCGCCACCACCGTGATCGCAAAGCCAATCGCGTTCTGCATCGACAACGCGCTGCCCACGATGGCGGGCGGGCACGCACGTGCAGCCAATGCAGAAAACTGCGGCGAGTCCGCCACCACACTGGTGCCCCACACCAGCATCAACGCCAGTGCTGCATAGCCCGACTGCGCACCCACCCACGGAAACGCCAGGCAACACAGTGCCGACATCAGCAACGCCACCGCCGCCACGCGCGCGCTGCCGATGCGCGCACTCAACTGCCCGCCCAACACGCAGCCCACCGCCCCTGCGGCAATCACCGCAAACGCCAACATGGCCGTGCTCACCCCAAGCGCCTGCGCCAACCCGGCGCGGGTGATCAGCAGCGGCGTCAGCGTCCACATCGCATACAACTCCCACATGTGGCCGAAGTAGCCAAACGTGGCCGCGCGAAAGTCCTTCAGCGAAAACGCCTGCAACACCGCACCGAACGCCAGCTTGCCGCCCGCCCGTCGCGGCGCAGACGCAGCTTGCCCCAGTCGCAGGATCATCACTGCGGCAATCACCGCCAGTACCGACGCCACCAGCATCGGTGTCTGCCACGGCAACGCGCCACCCACTGCCTTGATGCCCTGCGGCAACGCGGTGCCCAGCGTGAGCATGCCGACCAACCATGCCAGCGCCTTACCCGCATGTTGCGGCGCCCACTGCACCACCAGCTTCATCCCGATCGGATAAATGCCAGACAGGCACAGCCCCACCGCAAAGCGCCACACCATCCCCGTGGCGACATCGCTGGCAAACACCGCAAAACCCAGATTGCACGCCGCGCCGCCTACCGCGCAGCTGGCAAAGATGCGGCTGGCCGCAAACCGGTCGGCCAACCCGCTCAGCGCAAAGCTCAACGTACCCAGGATAAAACCGACCTGCGTGGCCATGGTCAGCAACCCGATGGCCGCCGCACCCACGCCCCACTGCCGCATCACGTCGTCGGCCGCGCTATTGGCCGAAAACCACAACGAGGTGCCCAGCAACTGCGCCACGATGATCACCACCAGCGCAGTGCTGGGTCGCATGGGTGCTGGTACGGCGTGTGTCATCAGATGCGCCTTATGGGTGCGCATCGCAATGTTGGTCGCGGACGCCGAGCTGAAGGTGAGTAATGCCTGGTGTTTAGGGCTGCTGGCATGGCATGGGACCCAATCAGACGCGGTCGTGTAGTGGCGATGAGCTTACTGCAGGTGCCTGCCCGCTGCTCTCGCTCGCGAGTCGATTAGGTATGCCTGGACATATGACGCGGGAGTACCCCAAAAGATGCCAGCGAAGTTCTTTGATCGTCAGAAGCGGGGACCAAGACTGTCCCAGCCTTGCCGCAAGGCCGCGCTCGCTGCCTGACGGTCTGTATGGCAGCAGGCAACGCGGTGCAGACGCATGTCGAATTTCGTACAGTCCCCTCGTCGTTGTTGCAAGGCTGGCATCCCGCCCACCGCCGTCTCGCTCCTGCCGGGGCGCACGAGGAAACTGCAATGCGTGAGCTGAAATTGATGATGTCGGTGTCGTTGGACAGTTTTGTCAGTGGGTCCGATGGCGAGGTGGACTGGATATTCAGCGGTGACCAGGAGGCGATCGCCTGGAAGGTCGCCACTGCGTGGGAGGCCAGCCTGCACATCATGGGCAGTCGCGTCTTTCAGGGCATGGCGACTTTCTGGCCAACGGCCACCTCCCCGTTTGCGCCGCCGATGAATCAGATCCCCAAGGCGGTGTTTTCTGCGCAGGGCGCAGCAGTATTAAACGCGGCTGTTACCGCGCTCCAGGCTGCGCAGGCACAGGCCGACGCGGCAGGCGCACCATTGCAGGATGGCGCGCAGAGTTGGGCGCAGGCCTACGTGGCCAGTGGCGATCTGGCTGAAGAAGTGGCCAAGCTCAAGGCGCACGGTGACAAGCCGATCATCGCGCATGGCGGTGCGGCGTTTGCGCGTAGTTTGATTGCGCACAACCTGGTCGATGAGTACGTGCTGGGCGTGTACCCGATCGTGCTGGGCAAGGGCCTGCCGATCTTCGATGGCCTGCCCGCACCACGGCCGCTCACGCTGATCGGCACCAAGACCTTCCCAAGCGGGTTTATGGCGCAGACGTATCGGCCGGTGTGAGCAAGGGCGTCGGCGTCATCTTCCAGTGCACAGTTGCTGGCATCGGGCGAACGATAAAAACAGTGCCGCGCGCCATTGGTTGCAGCGATAGCAATCATTGGTGCGCACCACGTGGCACAGGAAAAAAGGCGCTGTGACAGCGCTTGCTGGACATATGCGGTGACCACCCCCTCTCCCCGCGGGAGAGGGGGTGGGGTGAGGGTACGGCCACACGTGATGGCTCAGTTACATCAGGCTTTGCCCGTACCCTCATCCGGCCCTTCGGGCCACCTTCTCCCGAGGGGAGAAGGGAATGGCTGCACGTGCTTTGGTTGACTTGCCGGACGTGCGTTAGCTGGTTTTCGCTTGCTCAGGTCATTTGGTTTTTGACTGGATACGATAAAAACAACGACGCCCCGATTCAGTCGGGGCGTCGTTGATTGTTGGGTACTCTGGGGTGCAAGTATCGAGCGCTGTAGCGCCGTCTAATGCGAGTTAATGAGCGGGGCGGATCGCAGCGAGCGGATTATCTGTCGTAGCAAGCAGATAATGCAGGCACTTCATCCGTCCAGACACCTCATCCGGCCAACCAAGTGACTGCTCGATTCGGCCGGCTAAGCTCCTGCCCGCCACAATCACACTGCTCCTGACCGAGGCCATCGACGCGTTGCTTTTCAGCGACTGCCGTCAACGCGTTGCGCCAGTTTCTCGCATTCTTCCAACTCACAAACCCTTACTTGGCAGCGTTACGCACCTTGTCGGCTACTTCACCGGCCTTGGCCTGCACCTTGCCGATATTCTTTTCGGCGGCGCCTTCCAGCTCGGTGCTCTTGTCGCCGGTGACGCGGCCGACGGCTTCCTTGACCGAGCCCTTGATCTGCTTGGCGGTGCCTTCGATACGGTTCTTATCCATGGGACGTTTCTCGTAGTTTGGGAACCCGGCCAGTCTCTCTGGGCCGGTGTGAGCATGATGTGCGCTCGCATTTGGCCGCCCTGTTGCGAGTGCCGCGCGCTTCATGCATCCAATATGACGCTGCGACTGGCGGCGTCACAGTCGCGTCCCCGGGCGATCGGTCTAACACGGCGAGGTACTTGCTAGCTGGTGGCCACACATTGGCCAGCAGCACGCTGAATACGGTGTCGGACTTGGCCGGCCAGGATCGCTGCCGCGGGGCGCTGCCGGCTAACGGCGCGGTTGCACGCGCCAGCGCAACCACCTCCGTTCTGACGCCGACGGCAGTGCACAGCCACTGCACATTCCGTGCAGGAGCGCGTGCCACAATGCGGCCACTTCACAACCAGGCACGGCCGCTACCACGTGAGCACAGCGCACCCCGCCATCGAGCCGAGCGGTCTGGAATTCCTCTCCGGCGGTGGCGTCATGGGGGCGGCGATCCGTGCGCACGACTGGGCGGCCACGCCGATGGGCGACCCGCACACCTGGCCGCAATCGCTGCGCACGGCGTTATCGATGATGCTCAACGCCAGGTTGTTGGGCGCAGTGCTGTGGGGGCCGCAACTGCGCCTGTTCTACAACGATGTGTATCTGCAATCGTTGGGCGACCGCCATCCGTACGCACTGGGGCAACCGGTGGCCGAGGTCTGGGGCGAAACCTATGCGCCCATCGCCGAGGATTTTGCACAGGTGATGCGGACCGGCGACGGCTACGGCCAGGGTGTTGTTTCGTTGCCGATGGTGCGCAACGGCGTGCGCGAAACCACGTACTGGAATTCCACCGCCTCGCCCATCCGCGGAGAAGACGGCAGCATCGTGGGGCTGTTGAACATCGCCATCGAAACCACCGCGCAAGTGGCGGCCGAGCGTCATCGCGAGATTCAGAACGCGATGCTGAGCAATGCGAACACGCATCTGGTGCATGAAGTGGTGAGCCGTACCAGCGAGCGCGATCGCGCGCTGGAAGCGGAGACCGTTGCGCGCCGCAATGCCGAGCGCGTGCAGTTGGCACTGGCCGCCGGGGCGATCATCGGCACCTGGATCTGGGATCTGCCAAACGATGCGTTTTCGGTGGACGAAGCCTTCGCCGACACCTTCGGTTTCGATCCGTCGTGCAGTCGCACCGGCCTGCCGTTGGAGCAGGTCATCGCCACGGTGCACCCGGACGACAGAGATGGCTTGCGTGCGGCGATCAGCAAGGCGATTGCGCGTGGCGGTGCGTATGCGCACCAGTACCGGGTCAAGCGTCGCGATGGGAATTACTACTGGCTGGAAGCCAACGGCCGTGTCGAACATGCGCCGGACGGCACGCCGCTGCGATTTCCCGGCGTGCTGCTGGATATCGACGCACGCCACGCCTTGTCCGAAGAACGCGACCGTGCGTTGGCCGCGCTGCGCGATCTGAGCCAGACGCTGGAACAGCGCGTCACCGCGCGCACGCGCGAGCTGATGGTGGCCGAAGAAGCGCTGCGCCAAGCGCAGAAGATGGAAGCGGTGGGTCAGCTCACCGGGGGGCTGGCGCACGACTTCAACAATCTGCTGGCCGGCATTTCCGGCGCACTGGAATTGATGATGCTGCGCGTGGAGCAGCAGCGCTTTGCGGAGTTGCCGCGCTATCTGGGCATCGCGCAGAGCGCCACCACGCGCGCGGCGGCGTTGACGCACCGTTTGCTGGCGTTTGCACGGCGGCAGACCTTGTTGCCCAAGCCGACCAATGTCAGCCAGTTGATCGTCGATATCCTGGAGTTGGTACAGCGCACGGTGGGCCCAGGCATCCAGGTGGAGTACACGCCCAACGCCGCGCTGTGGCCCGCGCTGGTGGACGCCTCGCAGCTGGAAAATGCACTGCTCAATCTGTGCATCAACGCGCGCGATGCCATGCCCAATGGCGGCTGTCTGCGGATCGAGACCGGCAACCACTGGATCGACCACGACATGGCACGGCAACTGGGCATGCGCCAGGGCCCGTACCTGTGGCTGTGCGTCGGCGACACCGGCACCGGCATGCCGCCGGACGTGGTGGCGCGCGCGTTCGACCCGTTCTTCACCACCAAGCCGCTGGGCGAAGGCACCGGGTTGGGGCTGTCGATGATCTATGGCTTTGCCAAGCAATCCGGCGGGCAGGTGCGGATCCAGTCGGAAGTGGGCAAGGGCTCCAGCGTGTGTTTGTATCTGCCGCGCCACCTGGGCGATGCAATGCAGCCCGATGCCCATACCGACCCGCTACAACTCACGCCCACCGATGCCGGCGAGACGGTATTGATCGTCGACGACGAGGCGTCCATCCGTCTGCTATTGGGCGAGGTGTTGCAGGAGTTGGGCTATACCGTCATCGAAGCCGGCGACAGCGTGGCAGGCCTGGGCCTGCTGCAATCGGACGCGCGCATCGATCTGCTGATCAGCGACGTGGGCCTGCCCGGCGGCATGAACGGCCGCCAGATGGCCGACGCCGGCCGCGCCCACCGCGCCGGTCTCAAGGTGCTGTTCATTACCGGGTTTGCCGAAAACGCCTTGCTGGACGACCGCCACCTGGAAGCGGGCATGGCGGTGCTGACCAAGCCGTTCAGCGTAAGCGTGCTGACCGCGCGGGTGAAGGAGCTGATCGCCGCGCAGGCGTGAGTGCGCTGGCAGGCACTCGCCCGCGCGGTGAGTGCCTGCGCCGCGACCCTGCTGCCGCCATGCGTCCATGGCAGAGGCGGTGTTCACTGGTGGCTGCAGTGGTCTGCATCACTTGTCGCGACGTTGATCGCGCAAGTACGCCTCGACGTCCTGCAGCGTGACACGACCGCTGCCGCTGCGGTCGATCTGCTCGAAGTGCGTGGCGACAAACCCCAGCCCGCGCGCTTGCGCCTGCTGTTTGGTGAGCGCATCGCGATGCGCCAGTGCACCGTCGGCGCCGAGCGTGCTGGTGATGCGCTGTTGCGCCTGGTCTTCCAGCGTGTCGCCGGTGCTGTCCGTGCGCTCGGCTTCGAGGCCGAGCTGCGCGGTGGGCATGAATGGGCCATCGATCCCTCCGTGGTGGGCGTTGGATGTGATGGAAGCGACGCGTTGCGGCGGCAGCGCTTGCGCACTGACGGTGGTGGCCACCACGGCAAGCATGGCGGTGCCATAACGGAGGCAGCGGAGCAGGCGCATCAGGAGTTCCTCGCGATGGATGAGCGGAGCGCGATCATGGCGTTGCGGTTGCAGCAGTCGCGGCATTGACGTTGCGGTTGTCTGGCCATGGCGAATCCAGCAAGGCCAACGGCACGGCATCGGCGATCGGCGCGTTGGCGTAATAGGCGGTGAGGTCGGCCTGCAATTTGGGGCGCGAGTTATCGTCGAGATAGATCATGTGGCCGCCCGCGTAGGTGGCCACCTGCACATCGGCATCGAGATTGCGAATGGTGCGTAGCCGCGCCAGTTGTTTTTCGTTGCTGTAGAACGGCGTTGCAAGATCGTGATAACCGCTGACCGCAAAGACCTTGAGCGCCGGATTCAGGCGCAGCGCGCCGAGCAGGTCTGGCAGGGTATCTGGCAGCAGCCGGCCTGCATGGCGGAAGTCCCAGACGTTGATGATGTCCATGTTGAGCGAGGTGTAGGTCGCGTTGGGCGCGCTATACCCCAGATAGGTGCTGAACTGCTGCGCCAGTGCGTTGGCCAGGGGGCGCTCGATCAATATGTTGGACGGGTCGTTATCGTTCTTCAGTCGCCCGTCGCTGTTGGGCAGGCTGACACGCCCGTCGTAGCGGCCGATGCTAGTGCCGGGCAGCAGGCCTTGATTGAACGAGGCCAGCGAGAAGTAGCCTTGCAAGGCCTGCGTGGTCAACCCGGACAGTGGCCGCCACCGCGTCAGCACCGCTGCACCGGGTTGTACCGGCTTGCCCAGGATGGTTGGAAACCCATACTGACTTAGCACCCAGGTGGGGCCATAGCGCTGAAACTCCGCGTGCACCACGCTGACGAACGCGCGCATCTGCAGCGCATAGAACTCATCGCTTGCGCTGACCTCGGTCTGCTTGTGATACGCGGCAACTGCGGCATAACTGGGGAAATAGCCGCCGATGGTGTCGCCGCTGTATTTCATGCCTTTTGCGTAATCCGGGTAATACAGCCCACCGCTCGCAATCGTGTCGGCGTAGTAGTTCAGGATCGAGGACTGCAGCACGATGCCGCGCAAACGTACCCCAGCCGATTCCAGCGCCAGCGCCAGCATGGCGGAGCGGGTGGTGCCATAGGATTCGCCGAACAGATACAGCGGTGCATTGGCACGGCGATTGACCTGCACATAGCGCTGGATGAAGTCGCGCATCACCCGCACATCGGCATCGCTGCCCCAGAAGCTGGCATTGGTGTTGGGCAAGATCGCCTGCGACAGGCCGGTACCCGGCGGATCGATAAACACCATGTCGGTGCTGGCGATCAGGCTCTCGGCATTGTCCACCATCGGGTAATTGGGCCAGCTGCCGAAGCTGGGCGCTGCGGTGGCCATGCGCTTGGGTGCGAACGAGGCCAGATGCAACAGCGATGCCGATGCGCCGGGACCGCCGTTGTAGAAAAACGTTAGCGGCCGCGGTTTGCCGTTGCGTGCCGGCGCGGTGTAGGCCACATACGACAAGGTCGCTTGCGGTTGCCCGGCCGCGTCGCGCGCAATCAGGTGGCCGGTGCGTACGCTGTAGGCCACGGTGTCCTGCTTGCCGCGCCACAGGTAATGCATCAACGCAGAGCGCTCGTTGGCGACGCTGGCATCCAGCCCGGCATCGGCCTTGACCGAATAGGCGATGCGATCGATATACGGGGTGTCGGCACTGGCCGCCTGCACCGGCTGCTGCGCGCCAACGCAGTGCGGCACAGCCAGCAAGAGACCAAACAGCAGGACAAGCGGATGTCGCACGGTACCGACATTGCGCTGGGACATGGTGCACCTGTGGCAGAGGGAGGCGCTGCGAGGGTGTGGCGATCACACGCACCCGCCGCGCACGGTCATTGCGCACGTGCGTTGCAGCCGGCATGTCATCCCAAGGTCGTGATGCAGCGAGCGGATCAGACCGGTGCTTAGCTTATGGAGCCTGCCGGCCGCCTCGGAGACTGCGATGCGAAGCCACGGCATGGCGAGCGAAGTGGAAACGGCGCTGGCCAGCGCCGGTGCAACGCGTTGTGACCGACTCGACATCGCTCCCGCGCGCCACATGGCGGCACCAGACCGTCCGGCAGATCAGGCAGTCGGATTGTTCGCGTGGCTGCGCGCCGAGGCGATGCGCGTTGAGCGGGGAGCGGGTCCGGCAGATGCGTCCGGCCTGGCTGCGTGATCAGCCGGTCGGCGCATCGGTGCAGGCCAGCAGCGCAACGCTTGCGCGGACGACGGCCAATGCATGCGATGCGCGAGCCAACGGCAGGCAGCTGCCGGTCTACTCCACGCTGGCAGCTACCAGCCGTTGCCATAACGCCGCATTGACTGCGTCGTCCGGTTCCAGCGTCGCGAGCACGCTGAGGGCATGGTCTTGCTGCTCGGCGCCATGGCGAGCCAGCATGGCCAGCGCGGCGGCCAGGCGCCCGTAGCGGAGTGCGCGCCCCAGCGAGGTGGCCAACAAGCTGCTGTCGTGCTCGGGGCGCTGTTCGTCCAGTGCGGTGCCCAGCACTGCCGGCAGCTCCCAGGTGGTGGCGATGGTCTTGGCCACTGCGGCGGTGTGGCGCTCGACCAGGGCTGCGGCTACCTCCAGGCTGTAGGGCAGGCCGGGGCGTTCGGCATAGGCGTCGCGCAATACGCGCAGGATCACCACCGCGCCCAGCCCCTGCAGCAGGCCGGCCAGCTGCGCCGACAAGGTGTCGCCGCCGCGCTCGCGCATATAGGCGGCCGCCGCGGTGGCGGTGCGCAGCGCGTAGTCCCATACCGCCGCGGGCAGCCGCGAGTGCAGGCCGCCATCCAGGCTCAGCACCGGTTGCATCACCGCCGCGGCAACGATCTGGCGCACGCCCTCGGTGCCGATGTGCACCACCGCGCGCTCCAGGCTTTCCAGTGGCGCGCCTTGCGGGCGGTACAGCGCACTGTTGGCGATGCGCAGCAGGTTGGCCGACAGCGCGGGGTCTTGCGCGATGATCGCGGCGATCCCGCGCCCGGACGCGTCCGGGTCGTTGACCGCGCGCATCAGCTGCGGCAACAGGTGCGGGCGACGCGGCAACAGCTGCGGGCGCAGGTCGACATGGTCGAGCGCGGCGGTCGCCACTTCCAGCACGGCGACCTGTGCGGGGTCGCTGGGCAGGCTGCCGTCGGCCAGCGACGGGTTGGCCATCACGGCGGCATACATGCGGCGCAAGAGCGGACGCATCGGCGGCGGCTCGGGCTGCAAGGGCTGTGCCGCGGCAGGCGCTGGCGGCGGCGCTTGCTCGTCCATCGCGATCGGTGCCGGCGCGTCAGGCGCGGCGGAACCGCCGACTGCCGGGGCAGTGGGCTCGGGCTGGCGCATGCGCATCCACCACACGATGGCACCGACAATCATCGCTACAGCGACAAGTCCGGCAACAAGCAGCAACACAATCGCGAGCATCATAGGTCGTTGTCTGATGAATGCCGCGACTATCGGCGATGGCGAGCGCGGCGGCAATGTCGCGCGCAGTGGCGCGTGCACCGCGCGACCGTGGATGTCTGGCAAGAAGCGCGGCCTGGCAGGCGCCATGCCACGCCATCCCCGACGCATTCGGTGCGATCGCGGGCCACGCAGCGCCTGCCGCGTCGCTCGCCAGCGCCTGCTTCACCCGTGCTGCAGCTGCACTCCAGCGTCATCGATCGGTAGCATGATGGGTGTCTTCTGCCAGCCAAGCGAGTGCCCGATGTCCACAGTGACGCTCCACCGTGTCGTACGTGCCAGCCCCGAGCGCATCTACCGCGCCTTCCTCGATGCCGATGCATTGGCCAAGTGGCTGCCACCGGCCGGCTTCACCGGCAACGTCGAACACCTGGATGCGCAGGTGGGCGGCACCTTCCGGATGGCGTTTACCAACTTCGCCAATGGTCAGCGGCATGCCTTTGGCGGCACCTATCTGGAGCTGCAGCCCAGCGCCTTGCTGCGCTACAACGACGTGTTCGACGACCCGGCGTTGCCGGGCACCATGCTGACCACCGTGCAGCTGCACGCGCTGCCCTGCGGCACCGATGTGCACATCGTGCAGGAAGGCATCCCCGAGCAGATTCCGCTGTATGCCTGCTACCTGGGGTGGCAGGACTCGCTGACGTTGCTGGCGCATCTGGTGGAAGCGCAACCGCAGCACTGAGCGCGCCAGCATGAGAGACGCTTGGCGACGTGCGCGCAGCCGTGTTGCGCATGGGCAGTTATCACCCGTGCATCTGGTGGTTGGCGTGCGCACAGGCAGGCTGAGCGTGCGCAACATCCCCAGCATCAACTGCCGCAAGGGGTGGGACGATATTCGCGGCAATGGCTGCACTGCAGCAATAATGGGAGTGTCTTCAAGCTGACCACTGCGCTGCACGTTGCGCTAACGCACCGATCCCCACCATGCGTCACCAGCTGTGCAGTTCTAGAGCATCTAGGCAGCTTAAAGGGTGCAGGCATCCGCAGTTGGACCATCTTCGACAGACACCGTGCACTGCACGGTGTCTTCGTTTGCGCGGTATGTGCACGCGCGCGGTGCACCACGCGCACGCTCAGTGCAGCACACCGCGCTACAGCGTGCCCTGCTTCCACAGCCGCACGATTTCGGCCGGCGCATGTTCTTCGGGAATGCGCAACGGTTCGCTGGCACCGTCCCAGGCGATGCTGAAATAGCGCCGGTCGCCGCCACCCGCCTGCGGGCGCGGCAACGCATGCACCAGGCATTGGTCCAGCAACGCGCGCAGGTGCAGCCGCTGCGCATCGTCCAACGCATCCATTGGCAGTTGCCGCTCGCGGCGCATGGCCGGGAATGCCGCCACGCCGCCCTCGCGTGCAAGACGTAGCGTCACGCCCAACTCCACCGGCGGCCGCTGTGGACTCATGCGAGGACGCCCACGTCGCGCCAGGCCTGTTGTACGGCGCGTGTCTCTGCGCTGTCAGCGCCGTAATCGGTGCTGGCGACAGTGACGGTGCGTGCGGCAAAGGTGGCGAAATCCGCAGTTGCGGCGATTTCGCCACCGGTGAGCGTGCGGTACCAGATGCGGCCGGTTGTCTCCCACGCAGCGCCACCGATCGCGACCGCAGCGCGATAGAACGCGTGATTGGGGATGCCGGAGTTGTAGTGCACGCCGCCATCGTCCTCCTGTGTGTTGACGTAGTCGGCCATCGTGGCCGGTTGCGGGTCTTTTCCCAGTGCAGGGTCATCGTACGCGCTGCCGGGCGCCCGCATCGAGCGCAGGCCCACTCCGTTGATGCCAGGCATCAGCAGGCCTGCGCCGATGATCCAGTCGGCCTCGCTTGCGGTTTGGTGCAACGTGTACTGCTTGATCAGCACCCCGAACACATCCGACACCGATTCGTTCAATGCGCCCGATTGCCCCTGGTAGATCAGGTTGGCGGTGCGTTCGGTGACGCCGTGAGCGAGCTCATGGCCCACCACATCGATGGCGATGGTGAAGCGGTTGAAGACCTCGCCATCGCCATCGCCGAACACCATCTGCTCGCCATCCCAGAACGCGTTGTCGTAGTTACGCTCGTAATGCACGCTGCCGATCAACGGCATGCCTGCGCCATCGATGGAATTGCGCCCGTAGACGGCCTGGAAGAACTCGTGCGTGGCACCGAGAGCATCGTAGGCCTCGGTCACTGCCACATCATCGGTGGCCGCAGCGCCCTCGTCGCGGACCAGGATGCCGGGCAATGCGGTGCCCTGTTGCGCATCGTAGATACGCCGCCGCACCGCTTGCATGGCCGGTGCGGCATCCGCTGCGAGTGCCTGTGCGCGTGCCAGCGGCCCACGCGCGCGCTGCTGGCGCAGGTGGGCGGTGATCTGGCGGGACAGTTGCGCGCAATGGCGTGCATGTTCGGGCGCCGCCTGTGCCATATGGTCCAGCAGATACGGCGGCAGGATGCCGGCACGGCGCGGGGCGAGGGGCGCAGACATCAGCGGACTCCACAGTGGGGTGCGCCCGCGACTATGCCGAGGCCGGGTTTAGGAAAACGTTAGGCCTGGTCGTGTTGCGCCCGTGCAGCGGGTTGCGACAGGCCTGGCGTTCAGTCCAGCTGCGACAAGGCGTCCTGGATCGGGGTCTGCCCGTCGATAAAGCCGACCGTCTTGCCGATGGTGGCCGGCGTTGCCAGTGCTGCGGCGATCACCTGGGCCACGTTGGCACGCGAGACGCCACCGTCGGCATCGCTGCCCGGGTCGCGGGTGATGTGGCCCGACGGCGGATCAAGCGTCAGCCGACCGGGGCCGAGCACGGTCCAGTCCAGATGGGTGCTGCGTAGATGCGCATCCGCCGCGGCCTTGGCCTGCGCATAGGCGAAGAACCCGTCGTCCGGGCCGATGCCGTGTTCCAGCCCGGCGCCGAGATACGACACCATCACGTAGCGGCGCACGCGGGCCTGTTCGGCCGCATGCATCGAACGGATGGCCGCGTCGCGGTCCACCGCATAGGTGCGCGCGGCATCGCCGCCAACGGCACCGGCCGACCACACCACCGCATCGTGGCCGGTCAGCTGCGCGGCGATGGCGTCGGTATCGGCGTGTTCGATGTCGAACACCACCGGCGTGGCGCCATCGGCAATTACATCGCCTTCGTGCTCGGGATTGCGGAACAGCGCGGTGACGTGGTGGCCGCCGTTCAACAGCAGTGGGGTGAGTAAACGTGCCACCTTGCCGTGGGCACCGATGACGAGGATACGAGACATGCACAACTCCAACCGATGCGCGCCGACACAGCGCCGAGGGCGATCATCCTCGCCAATGCGACGCTAAGACGATGTCAGCGCAGAGGCGTGCGAGTCTTCCGATGGATCGAGCGGACAAGGTTTGCAGGTACGAAGAACGCTGTCAGCGACCAGAGGCAGTGAGCAGAGCGCAGCACTGCCGGGGCACGACACCGTCCATCCCACGCTGATGAGCGCTCGCCATGCAGTGTCACCGTTCTCTGATGGGAGCCACCATCCAGCGATACGTGTTGTCGCTGCCGTGGATGCGGCGCGGCGGGCGATGCATGCGCGCTGCCGCACCGAACGATTGCCAGGCGTCGGCTATCCAGCGCTGTTGTGATCCCACAGCTGCAGCACCTGCGCGATGGCTGCATCCATCAGCTTGAAGCCCACGCCATCCCTGGCGAGCGTGGAAAGCCCAAGCAGGAAGCTGTCGAAGACGCAGGTCAATGCGGCTGCATCGAGGTCGGCTGCCAATTCTCCGCTGGCAATTGCCCGCTCCACGCAGGCGCGGATGCCCGCACGTGTCCGCGCGCGCGACCGCGTCAGCGGGGTCGAGATCGCAGCCAGTTCCGGGGAGGGCGCGCTCATGACCCCTAAGGCAACCATGCAGCCCTTTGGATGCCCGCGCTCGCACTGCATCTTGGCCGAGCGCCGCAGCGCAAGTTCCAGCGCCTGTCTTGGCGCAAGCGACGCATCCCACAAACAATGCGTGACCTGCGCGTAAGTCGCCAGATAGCGCTCCATGCATTCTTTGTAGAGCGCTTCCTTGGAGCCGAACGCTGCATAAAAGCTGGGCGCGGTGATTCCGCCGCCGATCGCAGCCTTGAGCTGGCTGAGCGACGTCGACTCGTAACCCTGTTCCCAGAACAAATGCAGTGCCTCCTCCACCGCGACATCCCGATCGAAGGTCCGTGGTCTGCCCATCTGTGCCATAACGCGCTCCGCCGCCTAGATAAATACTATTCGATACATATGTCATTGACAACCAAGTCCTGCCGACCTAGATTTATATCTATCGATACATATCTTGCGGCGTCGCGAGACGACGATGTCGACAGGCGCTGCGCAGCGGGTCTCTTTTTTTCTCAGATATGTATCGATCGATACATAAATAAAGAATTTCATTACTCATGACCAAGGATATCTTGTGACCTCTTCCACTGCCTCGCCGGCACCTGCCGGTGCTGCTCCGCTACCCATCGCCGCGCTGCTGGCCTTGGCCATGACCGGCTTCATCTGCATCGTGACCGAAACCCTGCCGGCTGGCTTGCTGCCGCAGATCTCCGACGGCTTGGCAGTGACCCCCGCGCTCGCCGGGCAGACCGTGACCGCCTATGCGGTGGGTTCGCTGCTGGCGGCGATCCCGTTGACCATCGCCACCCAGCACTGGCGTCGTCGTCGCGTCCTGTTGCTCACCATCGTCGGCTTTCTGGTGTTCAACTCCGTCACCGCGCTGTCCACCCATTACGGTCTGACCCTGGTGGCACGGTTCTTCGCTGGCGCAGCGGCGGGCCTGGCGTGGAGCCTGCTTGCCGGGTACGCCCGGCGCATGGTGCAACCGGAACAGCAGGGCAAGGCCATGGCGATTGCGATGGTGGGCACGCCGATTGCGCTGTCGCTCGGCGTGCCGTTGGGAACCTGGATGGGCGGGCTGATCGGCTGGCGCACCGCGTTCGCGGCGATGTCGGCACTGACGGTCGCGCTGATCGTCTGGGTGTTGCTCAAGGTGCCGGACTACCCCGGCCAGGCGGCCACGCAACGGGTGCCGTTGCGCAAGGTGCTCGGCACGCCCGGCGTCCGCCCGGTGCTCGCCACGGTGATGGCCTGGATGCTGGCGCACAACATTCTCTACACCTACGTGGCACCGTTCGCCGCACGTGCAGGCCTTGGCCATCGCGTGGACGTGCTGCTGCTGACCTTCGGCATGGCGGCCCTGGTGGGCATCGGTATCGCCGGCAAGTTGGTGGAACAGCATCTGCGCAGCACCGTGCTGGTGTCGTTGGCGACGTTCTTTGGGTTGTCGGTGGTGCTGGCCTTGCTGCAGGGAGTGCAGCCGGTCGTGTATGCGTGCGTCGCGGTCTGGGGGCTGACCTTCGGCGGTGCGGCGACCCTGTTGCAAACCGCGCTTGCCGATAGCGCAGGCGACGGCGCCGATGTCGCGCTGTCGCTTAATGTCGTGGCCTGGAACAGCGTCATCGCCGGCGGTGGCGTGTTGGGAGGAGTGCTGCTGGAGCATTGGGGAGCGCAGAGCTTTCCGACCGCCATGGCAGTGTTGCTGGCAATCGGATGGGCGATTGCATGGTCCGCACGCACCCACGGATTTGCGGCCGGCGCGCGCGCAGCGGTTTCTGACCACTAGCGCGTGCGAGGGACGTTGCGCCCAGTGTCAGGCGGCGGTGGCGCTGCGCGGCAAGGCACGCGCTGACGCCCAGGCGCGATGCAGGTAAGCTGTACCTGGAAGACGTGAGCGGTGGACGGGGACGCCACCCACGCCGCAACAGTGCCAACCCGCGCGCGACCGCGTTACCCGTACCGCCACATCTGGGACAATTACCGGCCCGCTCACGAGACAGCTCATGCCCCATTCCGATCTGCGTGCCCGCGTTGGCTGCGGTGCCTTCATCCAACGCGCCGATGGCCACTTGCTGCTGGTATTGCGCGGGCGGGCGCCCGAGCAGGGGCATTGGGGCCTGCCCGGCGGCAAGGTGGACTGGATGGAAACGGTGGAAGCCACGGTAGTGCGCGAAGTGCTGGAAGAAACCGGCCTGCAGGTGCATCCGCAGCGCGTGCTGTGCGTGGTCAGCCACTTCGAGCCGGACATGGACCCGCCGCAGCATTGGGTGGCGCCGGTGTATCTGGCCACCATCGAAGGCAGCGAGACCGCCGAACTGCGCGAACCGCAGGTGCTGCTGGATATCGGCTGGTTTGCCCTGGATGCGCTACCCACGCCGCTGACCCGCTCGGCAAGGCAGGCGGTGCAGCAAGTCCAGGCGGAACAGGATCCACAGCCCGCCTGACACGTGGTGGTGCCTGCGGGCTACCCGCAGGCACGCATGGATTTTGCAGCGCCAGTCCGTTATTTTCGGCGCTTCCGGGGCGGGGGAGATCGCGCCCGGAGATCGAATCACCAGGCCGGGATGCCGATTGACTGCGTGGCGCCCGGTTACTCATTACAGGGACGAAGAATGGAATCGCTGTATCCGCAAGGCCCGGCGGTGGTGCCGGAACGGCTCACCGCACCCAGCAGCAAATACCGACGCAATGCCTGGCTGGCCATGCTTGGGCTGGGCGGCTTCATCGCCGTGTATCTGGGATTGCTGGGGTGGTTCGGTTGGACAGCCTACCGGCTGGCGTCCGGGCTGCTGCAGGGCTCCGGCGGCGAGCAGGCCGTGTGGATGTGGCTGGTGGCCGCAGGCGCCGCGTTTCTGGCCGTCTTCATGGCCAAGGCATTGGTGTTCAACAAGCGTGCCGAACGCGATACGCGCGCGCTGGAACTGCGCCCGGCCGAGCAACCGGAGCTGTTCGCCTTCCTGCATCGGTTGGCCGACGAAGCCGGCGCGCCGCGTCCGCACAAGGTGTACCTGTCGGCACAGGTCAACGCCGGCGTGTTCTACGACCTGTCGCTGCTCAACCTGCTGCTGCCCTCGCGCAAGAACCTGGATATCGGCCTGGGCCTGGTCAATGTGCTGAACCTGGGCGAATTGAAGGCCGTGCTCGCGCACGAATTCGGCCACTTCGCGCAACGCACGATGGCGGTCGGCCGCTGGGTCTACATCGCCCAGCAGATCGCCGCGCATATCGTGGGCAAGCGCGATGCCCTGGACAAGCTGTTGGCGACGCTGTCGCGGATCGACCTGCGCGTGGCGTGGATCGGCTGGGGCCTGTCGTTGATCGTGTGGTCGATCCGCTCCCTGGTCGAAATCACCTTCCGCGGCGTGGTGCTGGCGCAGCGTGCGCTATCGCGCGAGATGGAATATCAGGCCGATCTGGTGGCCGCCTCGCTCACCGGCAGCGACGCGCTGGTGCATGCGCTGCACAAGCTGGAAGCGGCCGACGACGGCTGGCAGCGCGCGCTGCGCTTTGCCGGGCGCGAGTTTGCGCAGGACCGGCCAGTCAAGGATCTGTTCGCCATCCAGTCGCGCATCATCGAACACATGCGCGTGGTCTTGAACGACCCCGGCCACGGCGTGGTACCGGCGGTACCCGAAGATGCGGCGCACGCGTACCGGCTGTTTCAGAACGACATCGCACAACCCTCGCAGATGTGGGCCACCCATCCGCCCAGCGCAGCGCGCGAAGAAAACCTCAAGCGTCACTACATCGCCTGCCCGATCGACGCACGCCCGGCGATGGACGTGCTGCGCAACGCACACGCGCTGCGCGAGCAGGTCTCGCTTGGCTTGTTCAACGGGCAGGCGCCCACCTGTGTGGACATCGAGGTGTCGCTGGCCGCGCTGGAACGCGAATTTGCGGCCCTGTCGTTATCGCGGCGCTATCAAGGCCTTTATCTGGGCCGCTCCTGCACCCGCGCTGCGCGAACCGTGGCCGAGCTCTACGCCGATCCGTTGCCGCAGGGCGATCTGCTGCAGGCGCTGGATGGGCTGTACCTGCCTGAGGATGGCCAGGCCATTGAGCAACTGCGCGAACGCGAGCGGCAACGCGCCAGCCTGCAGGCCTTGATGGACGGCGGGCTGCGTGCAACTGGCGGCGTGGTGACCTGGAAAGGCACCAGCCTGACGCGCGCGCAGCTGCCTGCTGTGATCGCAACACTCGATGACGAACTGCAGGTGTTGCGTGCGCGCGTCAGCGGCCACGACCGACGCTGCCGCAGCGTGCACCTGGCCTCAGCCCACACCCTCGGCGGCGGCTGGCCCGAGCTGTTGCGTGGCTACCTGGCCGTGCTGCATTACACCGACCACACCCTCGCCGATCTGGACGATGCGCATCTGCTGTATCTGCAGACCTTCCACAGCGTGATCGCCGATGGCCGGGTGTCGGCCAAGGAGCTGCGCCAGCTGGTGGCCGCGTGCAATGAGCTGCAACGGGTGCTGCACCGGGTGTACGAACAGGTCGCGCACATGCGCTTGAATGCCCCTCTGGCCGCTGCCCTCGGCAAAGAACAGTGGCAGCAGTGCCTGCCGGAGTTCCGGCTGTCCGAGGCCGACGAAACCAATATCAACCCGTGGATGGACGCGGCCAAGGGCTGGGTGCAGGTCACCATGAGCGCGCTGGGCGAGTTGCGCGATGCCAGCCTGGAGCAGTTGCTGCACGCCGAAGACGCGGTGGCCGAGCAGGTGCGCCACGGCGCGCCTGCGCCCACCAGCGATACACCGGCGGCGGCACCTGCAGACTATCCGGTGCGTCTGCCGGGCGAGGAGCGCCAGCGCAACCTCAAACAAAACCTGTGGCAGCGCTTTCTGGCCGCCGACGGCCTGTTTCCCTCCATCGCGCGCGTTGCGGTGGCCGCGTCCATCGTGGCCGGGGTGTTGTGGGCCGGCGGCACGGTCGGCCTGGCCGAGGTGGTGGCCTACAACGGCTTGCAGCAGACGGTGACGGTGCGCATCGACGACCAGATCGCCTCGCTGCCGCCAAACGGACGCCATGTGTTCCAGCTGGCAGAGCAGGCAACGCACCACGTCAGCACGCGCTCGGCGGCGGGCGGGGTGATCGAAACCTTCGATGCGCCCAGCGGCGGGCACGGCGGCCAGTTCGCCTACAACGTGGCCGGTGCCGCGCTGCTGCTGCATTGGCGCGCCAGCTACGGCGCGGCAGCGGAAGACAGCACACGCCATCTCGACAACGCACGCTGGGAACGCACCACCGCGCAGGCGGTCTTCAGCGAGCCGCCGCAAACGGTCAGTGGCAAGGGCAGCCAGTACCGCGATGTGGTGACTGCGGTGTCCGATCGGCCACCGCATCAACTGCTGGGCGAGCTGACACCTGCGCAGGATCTGGCGCTGATGCAGGCGCACGCACGCTGGGATGGCGCGCAATCGGCCTATCTGGAGCAATGGCTGGATCGCCTGCACGGCGCGGCGCCGCAGGCGGTGCTGGCGATCCTGGCCAAGCGCCTGCAGCGCGACCCGCTGGATGTGGTGGCCTTGCGCGTCCAGCAGGACACCGCCACTGCGCAGCAGCGGGCGCAGGTCTGCAAACAGCACACCGCGATGGCCCTGGCCCGCCCCGACGCGCCGGCATTGCAGTACGCGGCGATCCGTTGCGGCAGCGACCCGGCGGCGCGCGATCGGGCCTTCCTCGACGCGCATGCGCGCTGGCCGAACGATCCGTGGCTGCAACGCGCTGCCGCTGCTGTGCATGCCGAACAAGGCCGCTTGCCGGAAGCGCAGGCGCTTTACGAACAAGTCGCACAGGTTCCGGCGATGGCCGATGACATCGTGCCGCAGCTGGTGCGGCTGCAGCGTTACCGTGGCTTGGCCCCGGATCTTGCGGCGATGGCGCAGCGCTCGCCGGCGTTGGCCTCGATGCTTGCGCTGGCAAGCGGCGAGGGCACGCAGGACACGCCATACCAGGGCTATCACGCATTGGCCGCCGGCCAACTGGACGCTGCGGTGGCGGGCGCTGCGGCAGACCCCGAGGTCCAGGCACGGCTGGTGCGGCTGGCGGCAGCATCGGAGGGTGCCCCAGCGGCACTGCTGCAACAGGCACGCGCGCTCGGCGATGAGGCGGGGATCGATTATTTCACCGCACCGGTTACGTGGGCCTTGGCCGCACGTCAGGGCTGGCCGGTGCAGGCAGCGCGCGACACCACCCTGCGCGATCTCGGCGACGACGCCACGGCGATCTCGCGTTTCTTTACCGCGGTGCAGGCCGGCAACAGCCAGCAAGATGCCGAGGCGGCATTGAAGGGGGTCAGCCTGACCGGGCGCGGCGTGGCATATGCGATGGCGGCGGTGTTGCTTGGTCAGCGCTGTCCGCAAGCATGGCGCGACGGCGCGCGGAACTTGCTGTTCGTCAACGAGCGGCCGTATCTGGGCTGAGCGTGGCGACAGCAGCTGGCACGCAGTGCTCCGCTGCGTGCCGGCGATGCAGCAGTCGCTGTGCGGGGAAGGGAAAGGCGCACCAACGCCGAGCGCCGATGCGCGTGCACAGCGCGCGTCTGATGGATGCGCCACTGCATGCGCATCTGCATCCCTGCCGCGGATCGTCTTCAGCAGGGATGCAACGTGTGGCGCCATCGCGCACGTACGCGACTGCCAACGCCAGGCACGCACGTGTGGGATGGGTTGGGCCACGGGTTCCATCGCATCGACACGCTGCCGGAAAGCCAGCAGGCGCTGCGCGTGACCGCGCGCTTTTTCAGCCGACATCTGGGGCTGCAGGTGCCAGCCGCGGCCGTGCCACGCTAACGCGGCACTGACACCGACTAGGCACAGTGCTTACATCTTCTCGCCTAGGTTGAGGCCGACTGGGTGCGGCACATGCCGCACCGATCATCGAAACAGGAGAAATCGGATGAGCCTGCAAATTCCTCAGGGAGCCTTGGTGGTAGTGGCCGACGGCGGCGAAGCGCGCTGGTTCACCAATACCGGCAACGAAGCCAAGGTCGTGCTGCGCCAGCATGCACGCACCGATGTGCAGAACGTCGACGACGATGGCCCGGCCGGCAAGGCGCCGCAGGATCTCACCGCCGCAGACCGGGATGAAATGACCTTCGCCAAGCAGCTCTCGCAGGCCTTGAACGATGGCGCGCTGAAGCACGACTACGCGCATCTGGTGCTGGTGGCCGACCCGACCACGCTGGGCCGCATCCGTCCGTTGCTGCACAAGGAAACCCAACAGCGCCTGGTCGGCGATCTGGCCAAGGACCTGACCAACCTGCCGTTGGAAGACATCCAGCGCGCGTTATCGTAAGCGCAACGATCGAACCGAGCGCCGTTCGTCCCGCGCGGCCGGCGGTCGGGATCTGGGAGATAGCGTTCGTGCACCGCGCTGCCGGACGCGCCTTGCGCAGTGATCGGTCGGCTGTGCGGTAGGGTGTCGGTCACTTATGGTCATGGAGACAGTGTCGATGGGGTTTGTTCGCGAGTACGCCACACAGGCACCGGAGCGTGGCGAGATCGATGCCCAGACCGGGCTGCAGCTACTGGAATTCGGCACCGACTGGTGTGGGCATTGCATTGCGGCGCAGCCGCTGTTGCAGAAACTGCTGGGTGGTTATGACGCGATGGCGTACCGCAAATTCGAAGATGGAAAAGGGCGGCCGCTGGGTCGCTCGTTTCGCGTCAAGCTGTGGCCCACGGTGATTCTGCTGCGCGATGGCGAAGAAGTCGCGCGCGCGGTGCGCCCGCAGACCCGTGAAGATCTGCAAGATTTGCTGGCGGTGCTGGACAAAGGTTGATGCGCCGCTGTTGCAGCATGCGTGGTGGTAGATGTGCTGCGGCTGGCGCGATCGCGTGTCACGGCGCATAAACGAAATGAGCGCGGCTCAAACTGTAGTGAGCAGTCGTCAGGTAGGTGCGGATGGTGCACTCACAACTGGAGTGTACGAGTGATACATGCCGCACTGAGCACCTGCCGCGTCTGCCTGGCGGCTGTACAGCCGTTGTGCTGGCTGCTCCAAGCGTGCAGTGCCATGACACGTGCATTACCACTGCATCAAAACTTCGACATTGTCATCGCGAAGCAGGCATTGCCGCCGTCGATGCAATTGCAAAAATAACGTAAAACGCCTGAAATCGGCGCAGATCCCGCAGCGCGCACGGTCGCGTCTGCAGCCCATTGCCCGCTGTAGTAACATGACACGCTGATCAAGCCCTTGGGCGCACGCCCATCCCTTTGGTCATCTGTCCCGCAGCGCCGCTGAGTCGACGCGGCCGTCCGGGAATGCCTCCGGCCTCTCCAGTGCATGTGCTCCTGCCGTGTGTGTGTGATGTGCCGCGTCCTGTGTGTTGTCAGGACGAGCGGGCAGCGATGGCCCGCAGCTGCAACGCATCTGGAGACCAAACACATGCACGACACGCGCGCGATCCGTTCGCACTTCGGTTGGTTCAAACGCCGCCGCCAACTGCAACTCGACGACGTCACCGTGGTGGATCGCAGCATGCTGCGCCGCGCGGTGAGCGCCGCAGCGCTGGGCAATGCGATGGAGTGGTTCGACTTCGGCGTGTATGGCTATCTGGCGGTGACGCTGGGGCAGGTGTTCTTCCCGGCGAGCAATCCCACCGCGCAGCTGATCGCCACCTTCGCCACCTTCACCGTCGCCTTTCTGGTGCGGCCCATCGGCGGCATGGTGTTCGGCCCGCTGGGCGACCGCTATGGGCGCCAGAAGGTGCTGGCGGCGACGATGATCCTGATGGCCTTGGGCACCTTCAGCATCGGCCTGATTCCCTCCTACGAACGTATCGGCTTGTGGGCACCGGCATTGCTGTTGCTGGCGCGCTTGCTGCAAGGCTTTTCCACCGGCGGCGAATACGGCGGCGCGGCCACCTTCATTGCCGAATACGCCACCGACCGCAATCGCGGTGTGATGGGGAGCTGGCTGGAATTCGGCACGCTGGGCGGCTATATCGCCGGTGCCGCCACGGTGACCGAGTTGCACATGAGCGTGACACCGGCGCAGATGCTCGATTGGGGCTGGCGCGTGCCCTTTTTGATCGCCGGCCCGCTTGGGCTGCTGGGCCTGTACATGCGCATGAAACTGGAAGAAACCCCGGCGTTTCGTGCCTACACCGAGCAATCCGAACAGCGCGAACGGGAGACTGCCGGCCAGGGCCTGATGACCCTGCTGCGCCTGCATTGGCCGCAACTGCTCAAGTGCGTCGGCCTGGTGCTGGTGTTCAACGTCACCGACTACATGCTGCTGACCTATATGCCCAGCTACCTCAGCGTCACCATGGGCTATGCCGAGAGCAAGGGACTACTGCTGATCATCCTGGTGATGCTGGTGATGATGCCGCTCAACATCGTCGGTGGCATCTTCAGCGACAAACTGGGGCGCCGGCCGATGATCATCGGCGCCTGCATCGCCCTGTTTGCGCTGGCCATTCCGTGCCTGCTGCTGATCGGCAGCGGCTCGGATGCGCTGATCTTCCTCGGCTTGATGCTGCTGGGTTTGGCGCTGGTGTGCTTTACCAGCTCGATGCCGTCCACCTTGCCGGCGCTTTTCTACTCGCCGGTGCGCTACAGCGCCCTGTCGATCGGCTTCAACGTCTCGGTGTCGTTATTCGGCGGCACCACGCCGCTGGTGACTGCCTGGCTGGTGGAGCGCACCGGCGACCCGTTGGTGCCGGCGTATTACCTGATGGGGGCGGCGGCGATCGGGCTGGTGACGATGCTGTTCGTGCGCGAAACCGCCGGGCTGCCGTTGCGTGGCTCGCCGCCGGCGGTGGCCAGCGCTGCGGAAGCGCGCGCGCTGCTGCAGGCCGATAGCCCGGTCACGGTGGATGCGCAGTTGCCGCTGCCCGGCGCGCCGTCGGTGGGCCAGCCGCACACCGCATGAACCCGCGCCTCACTCAGCCCAGTGCGAGGTTGCGGGTGTCGGGCATGTCCGGGTAGGGCATGCCCTGCCCGGTTTCCACATAGCGCTTGAGGCTGCTGCCCAGGACGTACTGCCAGCCTTGGGTGCACGCCTCCAGACATGGCGAGTCGCGGTAGCCGGACTGCACGAACTCCACACGCGTGCCCTCGCTGGTGGAGATCAGATCGAAGCGCATCACCGTGCCCTCCCAGGCGGCGGTGTCGCGCATGTTGGAGCGCTCGCAGCGCCAGCGCACCAGCCGATGGTCGGCGCCTTCGTCGATGCGCAGGACCACCTGCCAGCCGTGGCTGCTCCAGTCCAGGCGTACGCAGTCGTCGGCCGGCTGCACCTCGCGCGTCCACCAGCGCGCCAGCTGCACGGGCTCGGACAGCGCGGCGGACACCACTTCCGGTGCGGCGGCGATCACGATGCTGTGGCGGATCTCACGGTTCATCTGATGGGCATTGCCTGCGTGGACGCCGATGATCGCGCATTTTGCCAGCCAATTGCAGCTTTGGCCGATCTGCGGCCGGCCGCTCGTCCGGCGCTGGGTACCATCGACGCAGACCCTATGACGAGAGCAGGCATGACGACGCTTCCGATACCGGTGATGGATGTGGCCGCGCAGCGCGACCTGGCCAGGGCGCACGCGCTGCTGGAAAACCCTGGCGTCGCAGCCCAGCTGGCCAACGCGCTGGGCGCGCCGATCGAGAGCTTGATCACCAAGCGGCTGCCCAAGATGGTGACCCGCAGCATCGACGGCCTCACTCGCCGCGCGCTGCAGGTGGCCATGACGTCGGCGCTGCTGAGCCTGCGCGGCAAGCGCGAACCGCTGCGGCCGGCGTCCACCACCCGGCACACCCTGGCGGTGGCCGTGGCCGGTGGTGCCGGCGGCTTCTTCGGCCTGCCGGGCCTGATGGTGGAGCTGCCGCTGACCACCGCCGTGATGCTGCGCTCCATCGCCGACATCGCGCGCGCCGAAGGCGAATCGCTGCAAAGCCCCGACACCGCGCTGGCCTGCCTGGAAGTGCTGGCGCACGGCGGCCGCAGCGTGGTGGACGATGGCGCCGAATCGGGTTATTTCGCAGTGCGGGCGGCCATGGCGCAGCAACTCAGCGCCGCTGCCCGCCATGTCGCTGCGCATGGCTTCGCCAGCAAGGGCGCGCCGGCCTTGGTGTCGCTGGTCTCGCGCATCGCCGCCAAGTTCTCGGTCAACGTGGGCGAGAAACTCGCCGTGCAGGCGGTGCCCTTGGTGGGTGCGGTGAGCGGCGCCACGCTCAACACGGTCTTTATCCGCCACTTCCAGGCCATGGCGCGCGGGCACTTCATCGTGCGCCGGCTGGAGCGGCAATTCGGCGAGGAGGCGGTGCGGCGCGCGTATGACGCATTACCTGCACCGCGTTGAACGACTGCGATGCGCATCCGCCGACGCTGCCCGTCAGCTCGGGCAGCGTGTAAGCGGATAGGCAAAGACCTTGGCAACACTGCATGCCGTCAGCAGAGGCATGCATCGTCAAACGTCATTGTCTGTCAAGACAAACCGGTAACAGGCAACGTCGACGTAACGCCAGACATCAACGCGTGGCGACGCAGTTCCACGTTGTCATGACCTTGGGCCACACGCCTGTGGTGTTCGTGCTCATTGCCCTCAGACTGACCAACTCAACCGTCGTGACAGATGCTCCGCTGCCTTTGCAATAGGAGAAAGCGGCGTTCTTCAATGAATTGATCACTTCCGTGGGCGTCGGTTGCCCTACGCGTGCGTGGTGCGACCTGGAGGCGACGGGCGCAACGAAGCTGATTCTCTTGGTGACTTGCGCTGCTGCCCGGGCAGGTTGCGCTGCAGGAAGCGCAGCGGCAAGAAACGCTAAGGCACAAAGCGCTTTAAAATTCACAAGCGAGTGAAATGGCATGGTCAATTCTCAACAGATGGCGTCGACAGCGGAAGTGCGTGTCGCGGGGGAAGATACTGATCATCCGCACTTGGCATTGCGCAGCTCCCTCGTTCTTCTGGACACACCTTCGTGATCTGCTGTTCCAGGCGTTCGTCGTTGTCGCTTCGCTCATCTGGCGGCAGCAACTTCAATTTTGATGGATAACCAAACAGTCACCAGGATATTTTTGATGCCAAAGCCATTTTCGTCCGCCTCTGCACGCAACCGCGCCCCGATCCTGGAGGTGCTGCGCATGCACTTTGCCGACCGGCATCACGTGCTGGAAATCGGCGCGGGCACCGGCCAGCATGCGGTGCATTTCGCTGCAGCGATGCCGTGGTTGCTGTGGCAGGCCAGCGATCACGCCGATCATCTGCCGGGCATGCGGCAATGGCTGGATGAGGCCGCGCTGCCCAACACGCCGCCGCCGATCGCCATGCAGGCGGTGCTGACGCCCACGCCTGGTCTGGCGCCACTGCCGGCCTTGCCCGCACTGCCCGATGGTGAGCGTGGTTTCGATGCGATCTACAGCGCCAATACCTTGCACATCATGGGTTGGCCGCAGGTGCAGGCCTTGTTTGCGGGCTTGCCTGCGGTGATGGCACCGCAGGCAGTGCTGGTGGTGTATGGGCCGTTCAATCGCGATGGTCAGTTCACCAGCGACAGCAATCGCGACTTCGATGCGATGTTGCGCGCGCGCGATGCGGCATCGGGTATTCGCGATGCCGCCGACGTGGACGCGTTGGCGGCGCAGGTGGGCCTGCAGCTGGTGGACGATCTGGAAATGCCGGCCAACAACTGCTGCCGGGTGTGGCGTCGGGATTAGAGCGCGTTGGCGCTTGATGCGCGCCGGTCGTGCAGTGGCTGGCAATGACCGCATCCACGCCAGCAGCGACAGTCATCGCATCGGCGAACCTGTCGCGCTGCCGTTGGCAACTATCGTGTTGTCGTCAAGGCCGCATTGCACCGCGCGCAAGGTCGCACGCGGTGCCATCGTTTCAATTCATTCCTGCGGTGGATCGCGGCGAACCGCCTGCGGCGTCTTGCCGGTCCAGAGCCGGAAGGCGCGCACGAACGAGTTGGTGTCTTCAAACCCGAGCAGCAAGGCGATCTCTGCGCTGGACATCATGGTCTTGCGCAGATAATGCTCGGCCAGCGCCGCGCGCACCTTGTCCAGCGTGTGTTGAAACGTGGTGCCTTCCTCATGCAGGCGGCGCTGCAATGTGCGGCTGCTCACTCCCAGGCGCTTGCTCACCGCCTGCATCGCCACTTCGCCTGCGGGCAGGGCTTCGAGCAGAGCGCTCCTGACGCGTTCGACCATGCTGGCGGTGCGATCAAGATCGGCCAAGCGCTGACGCAACGACGGTTCGAAAAACTCCCAGAGTTTATGGTTCTCGGTGAGAAACGGGCGCTCGATATCGGCCATCGAAAACACCAGCAGCGGTGCAGCCGTGACCTTCACCGGCCTGCCGAAAAATTCCGCATACAACGCTCTGTCGGCCTCGCTGTCGTCGTCGGATAGCGGCCAGCCCACCTGCAGCGGCACCACCGGCGTGCGCGTGGCAAGGCGTGCCAATTGCACGAAAAACACCAGTTTGAAGGCCAAAAAGACATTGGGTGGCGGCTTGGTCTGGTCCAGAAAGCCGATGGTGACATTGGCCTGCGTCTTGCCGCGCTCCACGCCGATCACCATCGGTGCGATGAGTTTGACGAAGCTGCCGATGCGATCGAGCGCGTTACCCAGATTGGCGCTGCATAACGCGGCAAACAGCTCCGGGTCGAACCAGTCGCTGGTCATCACCCGCGCGATGCGCAGCGGCGCGGGAAGTTGCGCATCGATGGAGCGCGCTTCGGCTTCGATGGCAAGCCAGAGGTCGAAAAACATCGCCGGAGTCAGGCGCACGTTGTCGCGCGAAAACAGATCGCCCGGCAATTGCGCACGTCGTAGGACTGGCGCAGTGGCCAGGCCCGCGTCCTGCATCAGCAATCTCCAACCTGGCCAGATCGCGTAATCGAGGATCGAGCCGGGGCGTGCGGATAGTGAGGTTTTTTGAGGAATCATCAAAAAAGCTTAGGTGTCGCAGGCAGCGTAAGCAACAGAAAAACACATCGAAAACCGATCTCGACAGGTTGGCGCGATCGGCATGATGCTTGGCGTGATTGGCTAGAGCGTTGGCGCCGATTGCCGCGCATAGTGCGCCCCGGTAGCGCCGCTTACTCCGCTGCCAGGCCTGACTATCCCTCCATCACGCAACGCTCCACGTCACTTTCAGGAATCCACGTGCATCTGTTCAAACGCATGATCGTGTTGTCTGCCGCAACCCTTGGCAGCGTTGCAATGGCCAGTGCGGCCGGGCTGCCGGGCGCGCCAGCGGCCACTACGCATCACCCGGCCGCCAGCCAGGCGGTGATGCCGCTGTGGCAAGTGCGGCAGATCTCGCCTGCCATCCGCGAAGTGGCTTATGTCAATCCGCCGCTGAATCTGATCGAGCCGCGCACGCTGGTGGAATTGAATGCGCTGGTGACCACGTTGAGCGCGGACGCACAGGTCAAGGTGGTGATCTTCAAGAGCACCACGCCGGGCTTTTTTATCAATCACTTCGACACCAGCCAGTTCGCCGGCTTTGCCAGCCAGACCGGCGCCGCGTCCAAGCCGTTATGGGTCGAGCTGATCTCCAATCTGCAAAAGGCGCCGTTCATCAGCATCGCCCAGATCGACGGGCGCACCCAGGGTGGTGGTAACGAACTCACCCTGGCGATGGATCTGCGCTACGCCAGCACCGATGCGGTGTTCGACCAGCCGGAAGTGGGATTGGGTCTGTTCCCCGGCGGCGGTGGCCCCGACCATCTGGTGCGGCTGGCAGGACGCGACAGGACGCTGGAAGTGTTCCTGAGCAGCGATGACTACGACGCCGCAACCGCTGAGCGGTTCGGCTGGGTGACCCGCGCATTGCCTGCTGCGGCGCTGCAGCCGTTCGTCAGCACACTTGCCGCGCGCATCGCCAGTTTCGACAAGACCGCACTGGTGGAAACCAAGCGCCACATCGATGCGATCGCCTTGCCGACGGAAGCAGAACGTCTGGCGGCCAATCATGCGTTTTTCGGCTCGTTGTCCTGGCCGGGCCTGAGCGCGCGCATGCCGGTATTCGGAAAGCTCATCCAGGAGGCCGGCCCGGCCACCGTGGAAAGCCGGATGGGCTACTACATCGGCGAAGGCAACCGCCGGTTGCAGGACGGCACAAACAAGTAACGCACCGTTGTGCAGCGGCCGTGGCTACTGCCTGAAAGCCGCGTCGAACCACGCCGTTGCGATCCCACTTTTTTCATCACCATGACTTAGGGTTCGGAGAGAGAGCAATGAAGAAGACAATTCTGGTCACCGGCGCCTCGTCCGGATTTGGTTTGATGCTGGCCACGATGTTGCACAAGCAGGGCCACACCGTTGTCGGCACCAGTCGCGATCCTGAGCGGCATGCTTCCAAGGTGCCGTTCAAGTTGCTGCGCCTGGACATCGACGACGACGCCTCCATCGAGGAATTTCCGCGCGAGTTGTTCCGCTCGATCAAGAAGCTGGATGTGCTGGTCAACAACGCCGGCTACATGCTCACCGGCCTGGCCGAAGAAACTCCGCTGGATGCGGCACGCCAGCAGTTCGAGACCAATTTCTGGGGCACGGTGAAAGTGACCAATGCGTTGCTGCCGTACCTGCGCGAGCAGCGCTCGGGCAAGATCATTACCGTCAGCTCCATCGTCGCGTTGATCGGCCCGCCGAACCTGGCGTTCTACGCCGCTTCCAAGCATGCGGTGGAAGGCTATTTCAAATCGCTGCGGTTCGAGCTCAACGCCTTCAACATCCAGGTGGCGATGGTGGAGCCGGTGTGGTTCAAGACCAACCTGGGCAAGAACGCAGTGGCGGCGGCCAGCGGCGGCATTGCCGCCTACGATGCGTATCGTCGCAAGGCACAGGCGGCCACGCAGAAGGGCCTGGACGAGGCGGAGCAGCCCGATGCGGTGGTCAAGAAAATCTCCGAGCTGGTGGATGCCACGCAACCCAAGTTCAGCAACCCGGTCGGCAAGATGACAGGCATGTTCCTGTTCCTGCAGAGCTATGCGCCAAAGATGTTTGAAAGCTCCATTCTCAAGAGCGTTGCCGGCGCCGCGTAAGCGGCGAGGCCTTGCGTATCACCACCTTCGATCTAGGACACCGCAGTGAAATATTATCTTTGCAAGTACATGCCGCCACGCGCAGAGTTTCTGCAGACCATGAGCGCGGACGAAAAGAGCTGGATGACGCAGCATGGCCTGTTTCTGGATAGCTTGCTGGCCGAGGGCATCATCGTGGCGCATGGGCCGGTGATGGACCCGGCTGGTGGATATGGCGTGTCGCTGTACCGCATCGCCGACGATCAGCAGATCGAGCACTTCACTGCGCAGGACCCGATCGTGCGCAACGGTGCCGGTCACTACGAGCATTACCCGATGCTGCATCTGAAGTCACGCGACTAAACGCAGCCGACAAGACGACTGTGCTCACCGCCAGGCGGGCGCGGCCGGTGTTGGGTGCGGCATGTGCCACTCGCATACTCCTGTTCTGGGCGCGTCGTCCGCACCAGCTGACGACTGCGCGTGACCGGTTGCCAGCGGCTCTCGGCGCTGCCAACCACGCGGCTGCGCCCCACCATCTGGTCGCGCACGCCGCTCAGGATCGGCATGCGATACGTACGTTGCCCACCTCCGTTTAAAGACAGCGCATTACGCACTGTTCGCCGCTCCAGCAGCGACCGTCAACACGATTGCATCCGGCCATTGCTGCAGCGCTCTCCGCCACTCGGCAACCAAGGCATTGTCATGACAACCACACTCGTAACCGGCGCCTCCAGTGGCATCGGTTCAGTCTACGCACGCCGGTTTGCGGCACGCGGCCACCATCTGGTGCTGGTGGCGCGCGCCACCGACAGGCTCGACGCACTCGCCGCGCAACTGCGCGCCGAACATGCGGTCATCGTCGAGGTGATCACCGCCGACCTGACCGATGCGGCCCAGCTGCACAGCGTGACCCAGCGCATCAGCGACGGCCCGATCGACATCCTGGTCAACAACGCCGGTGCCAGCCTCAGCGGCGGACTGGTGCATGCAGACCCCGCCGCACTCGAACAGCTGCTGCGCCTCAATGCATTGGTGCCCACCTTGCTTGCACGCGCCGCGTTGCCGAGCATGCTCGAGCGCGGTCACGGTGCGATTATCAACATCGCTTCTGCACTGGCGCTGTTGCCGGAGTACTCGCCGGGCATCTACGCCGCGACCAAGGCGTATGTGCTGGCACTATCGCAGAGCCTGCACGTGGAAGTGGGCAACCGGGGTATCCAGCTGCAAGCGGTGTTGCCGGCCGCCACGCGGACCGAGATCTACACCCGCGCCGGCATGGATATCAGCCGCGTCCCGGATGTGATGGACGTTGACGCGCTGGTGGATGCGGCGCTGGTCGGCTTCGACCGCAAGGAACTGGTGACCATCCCGCCACTGCCCGATGCCGCCGACTGGGACGCCTTCGAGCAGGCCCGCATGACCCTTGCCAAGGGCTTCAGTCATGCCGAACCCGCCGCACGCTATCGCCCTTGATCGCGCCAGGCGCAGTTGTCACCAGCGCCGTCTTTCAATCTTCCACATCGGCCTGCAGCGCAGTTGCTGCAGCGTCGCTGTTACCGGCTGTCTTCCGCTCCATCCCTCCGCGTAAGGATCAGACATGACGTACAGAACGCTTAACCCCTATACCGAACAAGTGATTCGCGTCTTTCCCGAGCACACCGATGCGCAGGTGGAAACCGCGCTGGCCGCGGCCGACGCACTGTACCGCTCCAGTTGGTGTCGCCAGGAACGCAGCCAACGTCTGGCGGTCCTGGCCACGCTGGCCGAGGTGATCACCAGCGAGCGCGACCTGCTGGCGCGCACCATGGCCGAAGAGATGGGCAAGCCGCTGCTGCAAGGGCTGATGGAAGCGGATCTATGCGCGGACATCGCGCGCTACTACGCACGCGTGGGCGAGGACTTGCTCAAGCCGCAGCCGCTGCACACCGATGTGGGGCAGGCAACGGTGGAGTTGCACCCGATCGGCGTCCTGCTGGCGGTGGAGCCGTGGAATTTCCCGCTGTACCAGTTGGTGCGGGTGGTGGCGCCGGCGATCGCCGTGGGCAACCCGGTCATCTACAAGCACGCCAGCATCGTGCCGCAATGCGCAGCGTTGTTTGAAGCGCTGGTGCGCCGTGCAGGCGCGCCGCACGGCGCGGTGAGCAATCTGTATATTTCCGCCGCCAAGGTGGCCGAGTTGATCGGCGACGACCGCATCCAGGGCGTGGCCTTGACCGGCTCGGAAGGCGCCGGCAGCAAGGTGGCCGCGCGTGCGGGCGAGATGCTGAAGAAGGCGACGATGGAGCTGGGCGGCAGCGATGTCTTCGTGGTGCTCGACGATGCCGATCTGCCCAAGGCCGTGGAAGGCGCCATCTTCGGGCGGCTGGGCAATGCGGGGCAGGTCTGCACCGGTGCAAAGCGTTTCATCGTCCACGCCTCCATCGCGCAGGCGTTTACCGATGCGTTCGTCAATGCCATGCAGTCGGCGCCGGTGGGCGACCCGCTGGATGCGCAGACCCTGCTGGGGCCGCTGGCCTCGCGCGAAGGGCTGGAAGGGCTGAGCAAACAAGTGGACGCCGCCGTCGCCCACGGCGCTACCGTGCTGACCGGCGGCCAGCGCATCGATCGGCCCGGATTTTTCTACGCGCCGACGGTGCTGACCGATGTGACGCCGCAGAACCCGGCTTTCTACGAAGAGTTCTTTGGCCCGGTGGCACTGTTGTTCGTGGTCGAAGACGACGCGGCAGCTGCGGCACTTGCCAACGATTCGGTGTTCGGCCTGGGCGGGTCGATCTACTCCGGCGATATCGCGCGCGCGCGCGCACTGGCAGCGCAGATCGAGACCGGCATGGTGTTCATCAACACCCCGACCACCTCGCGCCCCGAGCTTCCGTTCGGTGGCATCAAACGCTCCGGTTTCGGGCGTGAGCTGGGCGATGTCGGCATCAAGGAGTTCGTCAATCGCAAGCTGGTGGTTGTCGCCGGCGGTTGATGTCAGTGGCGCCTGGCAGCTCATGGCCTGGCGCCTTTCTTTCTCGCGTGCACGGCGGCGACCGCCGTGCACTGCAATTGCGGAGCGTTGTCATGCACCCTGAAGCACCGTCCATCACCCACACCAACCCGCACGCGCTGCCTGCGCCCGCGCAACACTGGCACCGCATCGTGCTGGCGCGCGACTGGGACGCGCTGCCGGCACTGCTGGATGCGCAAGTGACTTACCACACCCCTGCACAGCTGGAGCCGCTACGCGGCAGGCAGGCGGTGACCGACGTGCTGCGCCTGGTGTTCAGTGCCTTCGACAGCTTTGCGTATCTGCGCAGTTTCGCTGGCGAAGACGGGCATGCGCTGGAGTTCACCGCACGCGTCGGCGACAGCACGCTGTTCGGGATCGACCTGGTGCGCTTCGATGCGGACGGCAAGCTGGTGGAATTGGTGGTGATGCTGCGCCCGCGCGAGGGCCTGGATGCGTTGGGCGCGGCATTGGCAAGACGCGCGCAGCACGGCGACGCGCAAGCCGAGTAAGCGCGGCCCAAAGGATGGTTGGCAAGGGCACCGCATCGCCGCAGCACGGATGTCCTACCGCTGTGGCTGCTCATGATTGCCTGCGCGCGATGCCAGGGCCCATGAAACGACGGCAGTGACGCCGAAACGACAGCGCGGATCAGTGCAGTACGCACAGCCGCACGCTTGCCGGCGCTCAGCCGCTCAGCCGCGCCTGCGTTCCAGCCACCACGTGGCGGTTGCCACCGCCAGCCATAGCAGCAGCCAGGGCCAGCGCGGTCCGGGCTGCGGCGCAGGGTGCGTTGTTGCAGATGTGGAGACGCCAGCCGCAGCCAGCGCCAACGTGTGCGCGCGGAGTTGATGCCGGTACAGCGCCGGCGCGTCGGCGGGCGCGCGCACATAGATCCAGCGCGGGCTGGGCCCGCCGTACAGCCGATGCCAGCCGGTGGTTGCCGGCCAGTAGCCGGCGCAGTGCGCCGGGTTGCCGGTGCGTTCGGCCAGCAGCGGCTGGCGGCTGCCACCGGGCGCGCCCACAGAGGCGTCGGCGGTCAGATCGCACACGGTCATGCGTTGTCCCGACCAACCCTCCTGCACCGCCGACGGTGGCGCACCTGCCGGGCGCGCCACCGCGCCGAGCAATTGCGCCCAGAGCTGCGCATGCACTGCGCGCTGGCCGGCCAGCACCAGCGTGTAACTGTCCTGGACCACGCTCACACCGATGCGCCCGCGGCCGACGCTGCGCCACCAGCCCAGGGCCGTGCCGTCGCTGGCGCGCGCGGCGATCACCGCATCGCTGCCTTGCGGCTGCAGGTTGCGGCGTTGCAGCGGCGGCGGGGCGGTCTGTGCACGCGCATCGCCAGGCGTGCCGGCCGGTGCCAGGGTCACGGCGGTGCTGGCGTCGCCGCCGGTCACTGCCAGCCCGAGCGCGCCCAGCGCGGTGCGGGTGGCGGCATCGGCCGGCTCGGCCGCCTGCACCAGCACGCCCAGGCCGCGGGCGATCGCTGCGCTCACCGCTTGCCGTTGCGGTGTGGGCATGGCCAGCAGGCGCCGGGTGTCCAGCACCAGCACGTCCAGCCGGTCCAGGCTGGCGGCGTCCAGGCTGATCGCATCGCCGAGCTGCAGGCCGGCGCTGACGCTGACCTGGCTGCGCGCCGCCAGCCCCGCATCGCTGGCCCAGCGGCGCAGGTACTTGAACTCCGGCTGCGGCGCACCGGCCAGCAGCGCCACCCGGGCCGGCGCCACGGCGGCGATCTGCACCGGCACGTCGAGGCGGCCCTGGTCGCCGCCGGCGGCATCGCGCAGCTGCAGCGCGAACAGCACCTGCCCTGGTGCATTCGCCAGGCCGCGCAGGCGCACCTGGCCACGTGCGTCCGGGCGGGCGCGATCGACGCGTTGGCCGGACGGGTCGAGCAGATCCACCTGCGCATTGGCCATGCCCTGCACCTGCGCGGTGATGGCGACCAGCTGGCCCGGCGCCACGGCCGCCGGCGCCCAGGCCGCGACCAACCCGCGCACGGGCGGGCCCAGCGCGGCCTGCACTGCCACGCCTGCCAGGCCATCGCGGTCGCGCGCGGGCAGGCCGTCGCCATGCACCACCACGCTGGCAGTGCCGGGGTTGCGACGCAGCGCAGTGGCCAGATCCGGCACGCGCGCCACCCCGGGCAGGCGCGGAGCCTCCGGCAGCGCAACCCATTGCGCGCCCGCGCGGATCTGCGCCGCGCGGGTGCCTGCCGTGGCCACCTGCAGCACGCCGGCAGTGCCGGCCTGCGGTGGCGGCAGCAGCACCGGATAGAGCAGGGCCGCGAGCATCGGCTGGGCGGCCAGCAACCACCACAGCCTGCCCCGCGCACGCGGCTGGTGTGCATGCGCGCGCAGCAGCCGGATCCAGCCGATGACCACCAGCAGCGCCAGAACGGCGGCCACCAGCCAGGGCGGTGCAAGGGTCATGGTGGTGGGACCTCACGCAAGGCATCCAGGTAGCGCTGGCCACGCGCGTCGGCGGCCGGGCGCCGTTGCACCGGTGCCGGCGGCGCGCTGAGCGTGGGCCACATCAATGCGCGCAGCTGCGTGCGGCAACCCAGGCAGGCAGGGGCGCTGCGCAGGGTTTCCACTGCGGCAGCCACGCTGAGCGGGTCGGGCACCAGCTCCTGGGCGCCCTGCAGCCAGCGGCTGTAACGATCCAGCACAGCCTCGGGCACTGCGCCGTCTTCGCCCAACGCGGTCCACAGCGCCAGCGCCGACGGGTCCGGTGGCGGGCGGGTGTCCAGGGCGGCGGGGCGGTCGCCCAGTCCGTCGCGTTTGCCGCTCATGCGCCGGCTCGGGTCGATCGGCGGAAGTTGCGTGCCGACGCGTGCCAGATAGATGCGCTCGGCCTGCTGCACCTGCTTGATGAAGCCCAGCGCCTTGTTTGCGAACGGCAGCGCGCGCTCGGGGTGACCCTGGCGCAGTTCGCCTTCGGACTGCCACATCTGGTCCAGCGCGGCGCGCAGCAGGGCGCGGGTTTGCGGGTCCAATAAGGTGGCCGCTTCGGCGTGGTCGTGGGTGTGGCCGAACTCGGTCAGCACGTCCTGCGCCTGGCCGAAGCCGCTGCGCGCGGGGCGCCCATCTGCGTGATCGTGATCGTGGTCGTCCAGGGCAGCGGCGCCGCTGGCGGAGGCGGGGACGTGATCGGCGTGTGGCTGGGTGGCGTCATGGGCGTGGTCGGCCGGCGGGGCTGGCGCATGGGCGGTGGGCATGTCGGCGGTGGGCAGGTCATCGGCCGGTGCATCGCTGGTGGGCGGTGCGTCGGCGGTCGGCGGGCCCTTTGGCGCGCCTTCGCTTTCTTCGCCTAGGAACTGGCCGTAGCGCAGGCGCAGCAGGCGCTGGTCCACGCCGATGGCGTCGGCGCGTTTGAGAAAGGTGGCCGCGTCCAGGCGCGGCTTTTCCTTCAGCAGCGCCTCGGCGTCGATGATGATCTGGCGCTGGCTGCGGAAGTAGGCCGGCAAGCTCTGTTTGACGCTCGCCTCCAGGCCGGCGGCCATGGTCTGTTCCGGCGGCGGCCAGCGCAGGATCACGCTGGCGCTGCGGCCTTCCTGCGGGCCGGGCTGGCGGGTGTCGTGCACGATCAGCTGCGCGATCAGGTCATCACCAGCGGCCATGCCCAGCGCCTGCGGCTGCAGCGTGGCGGCGAAGTTGCGGCGGGTGGCCGGGCCGCTGCCGGTGAGCGTGCGGCGCTGGGTCTTGAAGGTGATGTTCTCGCCGCTGCCCTGGGCCAGGGTCAGGCGCAGCTCGGCGCTGGCGGCCACGGCGTAATCGTCGCTGGCTTCGAAGCGTAGTGCCCAGGCGCCATTGGCCGGTGTCCACAGCACCAGGCTCTGCTCGGGGGCGAGCACGCGCACTTGCGGCGGGCGGTCCGGCAGCACGTCCAGCCGGTGCAGTTGGCGGTCGGCGGGCGTGCCGTCGATGAGAATGCGGTACAGGTTGGCGCGCGTGGCGATCCATTGGCCCTGCCACTGGTCGCTGCTGCCCTGCCGGGTCAGCGGGATGAGGCGGCCGTCGGTGAGCCGCAACGCGACGTTGCGCGGGGCCGGGCTGACCTGCAGTTGCCAGTCCAGCCGGGTGCCGGCGGGCACGCGCGCATCCAGGCCGGGCAGCCGCGCGGCGGGCAGGCCAGTATAGGCCGGCGGTGTGCTGCGCAGCTGCGCCTGACGCAGCGTCGCGGCGCCGCTGCTGGCACGGGCAGCGGCCACGCGGTCGGCGGGGGCGGCCGGCGGCAGCGCCCGCGGTGGCCACAGCAGCAGCGCGCTGCAGGCGACCAGGCCGAGCAGGCTCCAGGGCCATGCGCGACGCCATGGCCAGGCCGGGCGCAGATCGCGCGGAGTGCTGCGCAGGCGCTGCTCCAGCCGCTGACGTTGCAGTGCCTGCAGCGGGCCCAGTTGCGTGGCCGGTGCGAACAGCAGGTCGCTGCTGTCGTCCAGGTCCGGTTCGCGATCCAGCCGGCGGATCAGCCAGGTCTGGTCCAGCTGCCGCGCCGCGTGCAGCGCGATGGCGGCCAGTATCGCGACGCCCAGCAGCAGCAGCGGCACCACCGCGGCGTGTACGCCCATGCGCCAGGCACCCGCGCCCGGCAGCAGCGCCAGCGGCCACCCGAACACCAGCACCCCGGCAGCGCGACGTCGGCGTGCGGCCTGCCAGGCGCGCTGCAGTGCGGGCATGCTCATGCCGCGCTGCTCCGGCGTGGCGCGGTGGCCAGCCAACGCTCGAGCGCAAACAGCAGCAACACCGCACCGATCAGCCACGGTGCCAGCGGCCACGGTGGTGTGGTCAGCCGGATCGCGCCGCCGCGCTGCGGCTGGAGGGTCTGCGCCAGGGCGCGTTGCGGGATGGCGGGTGGCTGCAATGCGGCGTGCAGACGGGTGGGGAACTCGGCGTCCAGCAGCGCCGGCAGCTGCTGCGGTTGCAATGGCGCGGCCCAGCGCAGCAGGCGCCCACGCCCGAATGCGGCGGCGTCGAGTAACGGCTGCTCGTGGAGTTCAAGTGCAGGTTGCAGCGCGGCGGCGAGTGCCGGCGGCACCGGCGTGCGCGCATCCAGCAGCAACTGGCCACCGGCCGCCACCCAGTCCAGCACCGGCGCGGGCGGGGCGGTGGACGACAGCCATGCCACCACCGTGCCGGGTGCCCAGCGCGCCGGCACGGCATCGGCGGGCGTGCCCACCGGCAAGCTGCCCGGCAGTGCCCAGGCGGCATGCACCGCGCGTAGATAACGCAGGGCCGGTGCAGCGCTGTCGTCGGCAATTGCCTGCAAGCGCAGCGGTACGCTGGCAGGCGTGGCGGCCACCGGCGATGCACCGGGCAGCACCTGCCACTGCACCGCACGCGACAGCTGCACCCGTTGCGCATCCACCACGCCCCACTGCGCGGGTACGATCACGCTGAGCGGCGCGTCTGCAGGCAAGCTGGCATCGAGTTCGCGCAGCAGGCTGCTAACCGGTTGTGGCCTGTCGGCCTGCGCACCATTGCTGGTGGCGACATCTGCCTTGGCATCGATCGGTGCAAAGCCCGGCGCCAGCCACACCCATTGCGCATCCTTGGGCTGCGGCAGCGCGCGTGCTGCGGCCAGGTCCACACCCGGGCTCACTGCGATACGCGGGCGTGAATCCTGCTGCGCACGCAACGCCGGTTCTGCCAGCAGCAGCGCCAACGCGGCAAGCAAGAGCAGGCGCACCAGCAGCAACGGCAGCTCGTCCAGGCGCACGCGGTGGCGCGGGCGCGGCACTGCACGCAACCAGCGCAGCGCCGCGAAATCGGTGGGCCGGTGCTCGCTACGCCGCGCCAGATGGATCAGCAGCGGCAGCAGCAACGCGGCCAATGCCGCGAGCCCGGCGGGGAACAGCAACAGCAGGTTCATGCCCCTGCCTCTGCGCTGACGCTGGGTGCGAGCGCATGCATGGTGCTGCCGGTGTGCGGGTGGCTGTGGGTAGGGTGGGTTTGCTGGCTCAGCGGCAGCAGTTGTAGCCGTAACTGCGACTCCAACTGCAATCGCAGCCGCAGCCGCAAGCCGCGCACGCGCGCGACGGTGGTCGGCGTTGTACGGATGCGAAGACGTCGCCTAGGCGACTGCAGTGGCCTGCAGAGTTGCATGGCGTGCACGTGCTCGACGTTGGTCAGCGTTGCACCCATGCAAAGACCTCGCCTAGGTAACTGCCCCCACAACTGCGATTGCAATCGCAACAGCGGTGGCATGCGCAGTTGCATGGCGTGCGCATGCGCAACGTTGGTCTGCACTGCACTCATGTGCAGGCGTCGCCCGGGTGATGCAGATACATCGCGCATGGCGCTGTACGCCGCGCTGGTATCGACATGCCACGCGCGATGCTACCCGGCACGCATGGCTGCCTCTGCGTACGTTGCCCGCTGACTGCAGGACGCGTTTGCCGCTGTGGTGGCTGCTGTACCGCCACTGCCGACAGCGAGACCGATCGCGCGCTGGAATGCGCCGTCGTCGCCCCGCGCAGGCACACGCTCATCGAGCCGTACCCTGGCCGAACAGCTGGCGCAGCGCGGCATCGGCCGGCGCGTCCAGGTAATGCACGGCATGCGCGATGCCGGCCGCGGCCCAGCGCGCCTGCCGTGCACGCTGGGCCGCGGCGAAGCGTTGCAGGTAGTCGTTGCGCATCGCCGCGCCGTCGCCGAGCCGTTCTTCGCCGGTTTCCGGGTCGCGGAAGCGGTGCCCACCGCTGAATTGAAAATCGCGTTCGTCGCAGGTGAGGACCTGCAGCTGCAGTACTTCACGGCGCGCGGCGGCGAATTTTTCCAATGCGCTCGCCAGTTCTTCATCGAACCCATCGCCGATGGACAGCAGCAGATCGTGCGCGGCGATGCGTTCCCACAACGGCCGCAGCGCTTCCAGTCCGGACCAGCGGCCGCCGGCGCGCAGGCCGTGCAGGGCCAGCCACAGCCGGTCGCGCTGACGGCTGCCGACACCGGCCGGCACCGCAACCAGGCCGCCGCCATGCAAAGCATACAGGCCGACACGGTCGCCTTGCTGCAGCGCCACTTCGGCCGCGCAGGCGGCAAGCGTCGCCATCGTCTGCAGGCGGGTGTGCTGCGGCCGCGCGCTGTCGGTCTGCCCGGCCGACGCGGTGGCATCGAGCAGCAACCAGAGCGTCAGCGGGCTTTCGCGCTCGGCTTCGCGCACGAAAAACCGGTCCGAGCGCGCGTAGAGCTTCCAGTCGATCTGGCGCAGCGCATCGCCCGGCTCGTAGGCGCGGTATTGCGCAAATTCCAGCCCGGCGCCGCGGCTGCGGCTGGCGTGCTGGCCGATCCCGTGCCCGCCCTGCGCCTGACGCGCACGCAGCTGCAAGCCGCGCAAACGGCTGCGCATATCGGCGGGAATCAGGGCCGGCAGCGGTGGATGCATGGCGCTGCGCTCAGCTCGGGAACGGCACCGCGCGCAGCAGCGCGGCGACCACATCATCGGCACTGCGTTGTTCGGCTTCGGCAGCGAAGGACAGCAGCAACCGATGTCGCATCACCGGCGCCGCAAGCGCCAGCACATCGTCGCGCGTGGCGGCCAGCCGGCCATGCAGCAACGCGCGCGCCTTGGACGCCAGCACCAGCGACTGCCCCGCACGCGGGCCGGCGCCCCATTTGATCCATTGCCGCACGTCATCGCTGGCCTGCGGGCCGGGACGGCTTGCCCGCACCAGGCGATTGATCCAGGTCAGCAGATCCGCGCCCACATGCACCTGCCGCACTTGCCGCTGCAGCGCCTGCACGCTGGCCGCATCCATCACCCTGGGCACCTGCGCGCTTGCGCTGCCGGTGGTCTGGCTGAGGATGTCGCGCTCTTCCTGCTCGCTGGGGTACTCCACGCGCACATGCAGTAAAAAGCGGTCCAGCTGCGCTTCCGGCAGCGGGTAGGTGCCGGCCTGCTCGATCGGGTTCTGCGTGGCCAGCACGAAGAATGGATCCGGCAACGCATAGGTGGTGCCGGCATAGCTGACGGTACGCTCGCTCATCGCTTCCAGCAGCGCGGCCTGTGTCTTGGGCGGGGTGCGATTGAGTTCGTCGGCGAGCAGCAGGTTGGTGAAGATCGGCCCCTGCTGAAAGCGGAAATGCCGGTGCCCGGTACCGTGGTCTTCTTCCAGCAGCTCGGTGCCCAGGATGTCGCTGGGCATCAGATCGGGGGTGAACTGCACGCGGCGGAATTGCAGTTCCAATGCCTGGCCGAGCGAGCGCACCAGCAGCGTCTTGCCCAGCCCGGGCGCGCCTTCCAGCAGGCAGTGGCCACCGGCGAGCAAGCCGATCAGCAACTGCTCCACCACCGCGGCCTGGCCCACCACGGCCTGGGCCAAAGCGGCGCGCAGCGCGCCAAGTTGCGAGAGCTGTGCAGTGAGTCTGTCTTCGTCGGGGGAGGTCATGCGGAGTCTCTGGTGATGTGGCGGCGTGCGGACGGCGGTTTGGCGCGTGCTGCGGTGTTACTGGTGGAGCTGCATTGCGTGCGCTTCCATCAAGGCAGTGCTGGTACCTGCATGCCGATGACGGTTCACGGCGGAACATGCCTTGCGTAGGAGCGTGCCCGCGCGCGAAGCTTTTTCGGTGGGCCGCATCGTGCGCTGCGCAGCATGTCAGTTAGTCAACGCATACATCACGATATTGACCGCGAATTTGGTGTTGTCTTCGGCCAGAAAACGTTTGTTGCGCCAGTCGTAATCCCATTCGCAGCCGTAATCCTTGTTGCTGTAGAGCACACCCAATCTTCCATCGATGCTGATGCCCTTGAGATAGTCGTGCACCAGATCATCGCCCCAGCCATTGAGCTCGAAGCTGGTGGCGGGCGGGCCGTCCGGGAACTTGAAGAATGCGCTGTAAAGACGATGGTTCTTCGGTAATTTCTGCAGCGCGCTCTTGCCGAACAGCGCGGTCATCTGCGCCTCGAACGAGGTAGCGAACAAGCCATCGATATCGTGGTTGCAATCGTCCACAAACACGAAGCCGCCGTTACGCACGTACTGTTCGAAATTGCGCCGCTCGGCCGGATTGAATTCCACCAGCTTGTGCCCGGACAGATAGCAGAACGGCGCTTGCAACATGCGCGGATCGGCCAGGTCGATAACGTGTTCTTCCGGGTCCACCCGCAGCTGCGTGTAGTCGATCAACGAGGTGATCAGGTTGGATGGCATGCGCGCATCCACATCCCAATCGCCGGAGTCGTAGCGCAGCCGCGTAAACCAGAAGTCGTAAGCGCCGGCCGCACGCGCCGGCCATGGCAGCGCCAAACCGGCGGCGCTGCCAAGCAACAGTTGCAGGAAATGGCGGCGCGATGTCGGAGCCGGGAGGGAATCGGGAACCGGAAGCACTCGTGAACACTCAGGTTGAGAGAAGCCGCTCTTGCTCTCCCATTCCCGATTCCCGACTCCCGATTCCCGGCTTCTACTCACACCGCATCCGACAACGAGGTAAACGTGAAATCACGCAGCCGCATCGGCGGGATCATCATCACGTAGCTGGATTCATCGCCGGCCACGCGCACCGGCTTGCCCAGTTCGTCGATGTTGTTGAGCATGATGATCGGCGATTCGTTGAAGCGGAAATTCTTCACCGGGTATTTGATCTGCCCGTTCTCGATGTAAAAGGTGCCATCGCGGGTCAGCCCGGTCAGCAGCACCGTCTGCGGATCAACCATGCGGATGTACCAGGTGCGCGTGACCAGGATGCCTTTCTCGGTGCCGCGCACCAGCTCGGCGATGTTCTTGTCGCCGCCGGCCATCAGCAGATTGCCCGGCTCGCCGATCGCACGCTTGCCGTTCTTCTGCGCCCAATAGCGCGAATACTGCAGGTTGGCGACCTTGCCGTTTTCGACGATTGACATCTTCTCGCGTGGCAGGCCTTCTTCGTCCCACGGCATCACCGCAGCACGCGCATCCCACGGGTCGGCGGTGATGTTGACGCGCGGGTCGTACACCTGCTCGCCCAGTTTGTTGCCGCCGCCCTTCTTGGACAGGAAGCTGCGGCCCTCGTCGGCTATGCGCGCATCGAAGTAGCGCATCATGAACGAGATCAAGCCGGCCGCTGCTGCCGGCTCCAGAATCACAGTGTATTTGCCCGGTTCCAGCGCCTTGGCTTCGGCCGAGTCGCTGGCCTTGCGCATCGCGATGCGGACGTCCTGCTCGGCCTTGAAGTCGGACGCGTCTTTCAGATTGCGCCCCACCCAGCCCGAGCCGCGGCCGTCTTCGGTGCGCACGGTGCAGGTGTAGTCGAAGCGTGCGTCGCGCTGATAGCCGAAGTTGCCCTTGCTGTTGGCAAAGGCGGTAAAGCTCTGGCCGTCTTCCAGGAAGCCGGCGGCGATCAATCCCTTGCCCTTGCATGGGGCGATCGAATCGGCGGCCACCTGCGCGCGGAACGCCGGGTCGATGGCGGCGGTGGATTCGCTGAAGGTGGGGCTGGCTTTGTAGGTCTGCTTGTCGACGGCCGGCATGAACTCGGGGTTTTCCGGTGCCAGCTTTGCCAGATCTTCGGCGCGGCGTACTACGCGTTCCAGCGATGCATCGTCGAACTCGTTGATGGTGGCGATGCCCACGCGCTTGCCGAACGCCACCTGCACCTGCAGATCGGTATTGTCGACAATGCCGCTGGTGGACACGTTGTTGAGCGCAAAACGGATGTTGCCGTCGATGGCGCCAGTGAGCGTGGCGGTGCACTCATCGGCCTTGGACAATTTGATGACCTTGTCCAGGATGGCCTTGGCCTGCGCTTCGGTAAGGATGCTCATGTGGGTTTCTCCTGTCAGCCGAGCGAGCGGGCGGTGTTGATGACGTTGATGCCGTCGAAACGGGCAGTGGACGAGCCGTGCGAGACCGCCGAGGACTGGCTGGGCTGGCCCTTGCCGTCGAAGAACGAACCGCCCAGGCGGTAGTCGCGCTGATCGGCCACCGCGCTGCAGGCATTCCAGAATTCTGGCGTGCGGATCTGGTAGGCCACGTCTTCGAGCATGCGGGTGATGGCGCCATTCTTGATCTCGTAGAACAGCTGGCCACCGAACTGCGCGTTGTAGCGCTGTTGGTCGATGGAGAACGAGCCATCGCCGATGATGTAGATGCCGTTTTCCACGTTCTTGATCAAATCGCTCACGCTCAGCGGCGTCTTGCCGGCAGCCAGCGACACATTGGCCATGCGCTGGAACTGCACGCTCGACCACGAGTCGGCATAGCAGCAGCCATCGGAGGCGGTCTTGCCGAGGATATGCGCCTGATCGCGGATGGCCTGGTAGTCCACCAGCTTGCCGTCGCGGATCAGATCCCACTGCTTGGTCTTGACGCCTTCATCGTCGTAACCCACCGCGCCCAGGCTGCCGGGCTGGGTCTTGTCGGCGAGGATATGCACCTTGTCGCTGCCGTACTGGAAACCGGCCTTGAGCTTGTCCAGCGTGGCGAAACTGGTGCCGGCGTAGTTGGCCTCGTAGCCGAGCACGCGGTCCAGCTCCAGCGGGTGGCCCACCGATTCGTGGATGGTGAGCCAGGTGTGCGACGGGTCCAGCACCAGGTCGTACTTGCCCGGCTTCACCGACGGCGCCTTGAGTTTTTCCTGCGCCTGCTTGGCGGCGGCGATGGCATCTTCCTTCATGTCGTAGGACAGGCCGTAGTTCACCACGCCATTGGGCGAGACGAACTTGCCCGAGGCTGCGCCATCCAGATATTCGTAGCCCAGTCCCATCGGCGCGGACAGCCCCTCGCGGGTGCGGAACTTGCCGCTGGCCTTGTCGATGGCGGTGACGGTCAGCGGCGCCCAGATGCGATGCACATCCTGGTCGATGTAGGAGCCATCGGTACTGGCAAAATACTTTTGTTCGTTGACCACGAACAGCATCGAGTTGACGAAGCTGGCGCCGGCCGCGGTGGCGGCGGCATTCACGCCCAACAGCAGGTCCACCTTGTCCTTGATCGGCACCTCCATCGCGTTCTTGGTGATCGGCGTCTTCCAGCTGACCTCGCCAACACCGGGCGTGGGTGCCAGCTGCACCGGCGTGCCCTGCACCTTGGCATTGGCCTTGGCGATGGCAGCCGCTTGCGCAGCGGCCTTGGCCACGCCCTGCTCGGTCAGATCGTTGGTGGCAGCAAAGCCCCACGCACCGCCCAAGATCACGCGGATCCCGGCACCGATGGATTCGGTGTTGACCACGTTCTGCACCTTGTCTTCGCGGGTGATCACGAACTGGCGCAGATAGCGGCCGATGCGCACATCGCAATAACTGGCCCCGGCCTGACGCGCGGCAGTGAGCCCGGCATCGGCCAGGCGCTTCTTGCGGCCCACATCGAAGGGCGTCAACAACTGTTCGGCGGCAATCGCCTTGCCGAAGTAGGCCGGCACGATCAGCCCGCCCATGGTCAGCCCGGTCAGGGCCAGGAAATCACGTCGCTGCACGGCAACTCCCCAATAGTCCCGCGCGGCGCGCAGGTGGTGTGGTGACGCGCAGACGGCTCTGCACGCGGTATCTCCGATTCTTGCCGGGCGAAGAATGCGGCGTCAAATGACTTTCGGCAGGGGGGTGTGGGTAAGCGATGTCCCACATGACGTCAGTGACGCGGCGGATCTGTCTTGAAACGTGGCGAACACGACTGGCTGCACATGCGTGCTACATCATCGCCGCGACACGCGGTTGATCGATGCCGCACGCGTTTGTCCTGTTGACGATCGCGCCTTCCGTGAAGATCGCAGCGTTGTGCGCAGTAGTTGTCTTACATGTTCCAAACAGCTTGAACACGCAGTGGGTATTCCAGTCGCGCAGTGATAGGGCTGCGCTTTGGCTGCAGGGCCCTTGCCCGCCTACCATCGCGGGACACGCTGCAAGTACGTCCATGTAAGCTCTTTGGCGGCATCCATGCCGCCAAAGGTCCCGCGACGGTAGGCGGGCAAGGACCAGTGAAGAGGGTCGGTGTGTTGGTTTTCAACAAGCGATCGATCAACGTGCCGGTGCGGTGTCCTTACCGCTTGCGGGACCCTGTGGCGGCATGGATGCCGCTACGGAGCGTCCATGGACGGATTTACAGCGTGTCCCGCGAGCGGTGAGGGCACCGCATCCCCGACGCACCAGGCATTTGACGGCATCCAAGATGCGGTATGTCTCGACGTCTCTGTGCTTCTGAGCCTAGTGACCACAGTGAATGTCTCAGTCGCGCACTGCTACGGCTGCGGTTTCGCTGCATGGTCCTTGCCCGCCTACCATCGCGGGACACGCTGCAAGTACGCCCATGTAAGCTCTTTGGCGGCATCCATGCCGCCAAAGGTCCCGCGACGGTAGACGGGCAAGGACCAGTGAAGAGGGTCGGTGTGTTGGGTTTTCAACAAGCGACCGACCACCGTGCTGGTGCGGTGTTCTTACCGCTTGCGGGACCCTATGGCGGCATGGATGCCACCACGGAGCGTCCAAGGATGGATTTACAGCGTGTCCCGCGTGCGGTGAGGGCACCGCGCCCTCGACGAACTGTGTCGGTTTGGGTGCCCAACGGAACCATCGAGCGATGGAGGCACGCCGTGTTTCGTAAGATCTGAGGGCGGCACACCAAGCCCAACAAAAAATCCGTGCCGTCAACTGCTTTCAGTCCCACACGTTCAGCCCAACGAACGCGCGGTATTGATCACGTTGATGCCATCGAAGCGTGCGGTGGCCGAACCATGCGACACCGCCGACACCTGGCTCGGTTGCCCCTTGCCATCGAAGAACGAGCCGCCTAGGCGGAAGTCGCGCGCGTCGCAGACCGCGCTGCAGGCGTTCCAGAATTCGGGTGTACGGATTTGGTAGGCGCCGTCTTCCACCAGCCGCGTGACCTGGCCGTTTTCGATCTCGTAGAACAGCTGCCCACCGAATTGCGCGTTGTAGCGCTGCTGATCGATCGAGTATGAGCCGCGGCCATGGATGTAGAGCCCGCGCTCGACGTTCTTGATCATGTCCGCCACTGCCAGTGGCGTCTTGCCTGCGGCCAGCGACACGTTGGGCATGCGCTGGAACTGCACGTTGGACCACGAATCGGCGTAGCTGCAGCCGTCGGAAGCGGTCTTGCCGAGCAGATGCGCCTGATCGCGCGTGCATTGGTAATCGACCAGGATGCCGTCCTTCACCAGGTCCCACTGCTTGGTCTTGACGCCCTCATCGTCGTAGCCCACTGCACCCAGGCTGCCTGGCTGCGTCTTGTCGGCGACAAAGGTCACCGCGTCGCTGCCCCAACGGAACTTCGCATCGCGCTTGTCCAGCGTGGCGAAACTGGTGCCGGCGTAATTGGCCTCATAGCCCAGCACACGATCGAGCTCGAGCGGGTGGCCCACCGACTCGTGGATGGTGAGAAACAGATTGCTCGGGTCAATCACCAGATCGTACTTGCCGGCCTTCACCGAGGGCGCGGTGAGCTTGGCGCGCGCCTGCTTTGCGGCGGCAATGGCGTCTTCGCGCGCATCGTAGCTTTTCCCATAACCGACCAGTCCGCCAGGCAGTGCGTGCTTCTCGCGCGCATCGCCGTCCAGATACTCATACCCCATGCCCATCGGCGAAGACAGCCCGTCGCGGGTACGGAATTTGCCGCTGGCCTTGTCCACGGCGGTCACGGTGAAGGGCAGCCACAGCCGGTGCACGTCCTGATCGATATAAGAGCCATCGCTGCTGGCGAAATACTTCTGCTCGTTGATCGCGAACATGCGCGAGGCCACGAAGGTGGCACCGGCGTTGAGCGCAGCCGCATTGACGTCCATCAGCAGCGCGACCTTATCTTGCAGCGGCACTTCCATCGCGTTTTTCTTGATCGGCGTCTTCCAACTGACCTGCCCGGCCGGCGTCACCGGCGCCAGCTGCACCGGCGTGCCGCCCAGCCGCGCATTGGCCTTGGCAATCGCCACCGCTTGCCGCGTGGCGGCGGCCACACCATCGCTGGTCAGTGTGTTGGTCGCGGCAAACCCCCAGGCGCCATCAGCCAGCACGCGCACGCCAACGCCACTGGATTCGGCGTTGACCACGTTCTCCACCTGCGCCTCGCGCGTGATCACGAACTGGCGCAGATACCGGCCCACGCGCACATCGCAATAGCTGGCACCGGCGGCCTTGGCGGTGGTCAATGCGGTATCGGACAAGCGGCGGTTGCGCGCCGCATCCACCGGGCTGAGCAATTGTTCGGCAGCGATCAGGCGCGTATGCGGCAGCAGCAGCCCGGCGGCCCCGATGCTAGACAGGGTGAGGAAGGTACGACGGTCCACGGCGGTTCTCCATTGAAGGCGCGCGACACGACCCCCGCCGTGCCAGCCCACGAGACTGGCCGCTGTGGGCGTTGGCGGTCAAGGGGGCAGCGCAGGCACCGCGCCTGGCAGCTTCACCTGCAGCGCCGTCATGTCCGCCGCGTACCCCATGGTGTTGGGAGCGTGCCAGGGTATTCTCAGGAGCTTGTGACCAACCCCCACAACGACGAGACATCGAATCTATGGGGGGGGGCGTCAGCTCTTGGCGCCGGCCTACGGGCAATGCCGCCTGGCGGCAGCCAAGACCACTAAAAAAACCGCAGAAATCGCATCGTGCGCAATCACGTCGTGGGTCGTTGATACGCAGCAGGTTGGAAGTGAGACGTTGGGTGCATTGCTGGCCTTCCCTGGCCGCGATAACGCTCGCTCAATGCAAAGCGGATACACCGGCACCGTCAGCATGGCGGGGGTACCAAGGCGTTGCGGGCATGTGAGACTCGGTAGCCGTTACCGAAGAGACCGAAAGGTTGTTTGCAGATGATCGATAAAGGCCAGTGGGTTCTCCATCGCAGCAAAATGTCCGCCACGCTCCGCTTCTCCGAAAAAGCGTAGATCCGCAAAGCGTCGCTCTGCCCAGCGCCGGGAAACGCGCACCTGCTCGCCCGCAAACATGCTGATGCCAGTCGGCGTTGGCATTGGATGCGAAGGCATCTGCGTCCTGGCTTCATGCGCGGCTTCCCAATACAGACGTGCAGAGCTGGGTCCTGCGTTGGGGAGCCAATACAGCATGATGTCATCGATGAGGTGGTCCAAGGCGAACACGTTCTCCGGTTCGCCGTCGCTTTGGGAGACGTCCTGGAAGAGTGCATAGATCCATGCAGCCAGGCCCACCGGAGAGTCCGCCAAGCTGAAGCCTACCGACTGCGGTCGGGTGCTTTGCAGCGTCATGTAGCCGGAAAATTCGGTGTAGTAGCGTTTGGCGTCGTCGAGCATCTTCTGCTCAGCCGGTGTGGCGTGTGCGATCTCCTCCTCGCTAGGCGCGAACATCAGCATGTTCAGATGGATACCCACCAGGCCGGGTGGCTGCATGAATCCAAGCGCTGTGGTGATCGCACTGCCCCAATCGCCGCCCTGTGCGGCCCACCGCTCGCCATAACCCAAACGGCGCATCAGCTCGACCCATGCCGCAGCCGTGCGACCGACTCCCCAACCACGGGTCGTTGGCTTTGCGGAGAAACCAAAACCCGGCAAGGATGGGATGATGAGATGAAAGGCGTCCGACGCCTGCCCGCCATGGGCGACCGGGTCACTCAACGGGCCGATGACCTCGCGGAATTCGAGCACCGATCCTGGCCACCCGTGCGTCAGGAGCAAAGGAAGCGCGTTTGGCTCCGGCGAGCGCACATGCAGGAACTGGATCTCCAGCCCATCAATCGTCGTGCGGCTGCTGTTCCAGCCGTTCAATAACCGCTCTGTCGCACGCCAGTCGTAGCCGGACTGCCAGCGCTCCACCAGGCGCCGGATGGGCTCGCTCTGTGGGCCTTGGCTGTGGTCCTCGACTGTTTCCCTGCTTGGCCAACGCGTTTGCTCAAGGCGCTGTGTGAGGTCATCCAGCTGTGATTGGGCAACCTGGATGTGAAACGGTGCAATGACATCGCTCATCTCACGACTCCCGTACATACGTTTTGGCCAGTGTCTGGCGGGCTGTTTGCCAGGAGCGCGCACCGTAGCGATCGTTATCCAACGGGACCAATTTGCCGCGTCCGCTCATCATGTCGCGTAGATACTGCATGCCCTGCCAGGGAGGGAAAGGAGCATCGCTGGCGGGCGTGAGCGCACGCACCGCACCAATGATTGCCGACATCGTCCCGAGCCCGCCGGGTCTGAGCGTGCGATAGCGCTCGCCGGTGAGTTGGGTGAGCAGTTGCGCGATGTCGTTCGGCGAAATGCTGTTGCCGGCAATGCGCAGGTCGCGTGGTGCAGTGGAATCCAGTGCGGCCGCCGCGGTGTAACTGGCGACGTCATCTTTGGCGGTGAAATCCAGCTGCTGGTGTGCGTCGCCAAAATGCATGACACGACGGCCCGGTACCACGAGGCGCGCACTGCCCTCAAGCAGTTCCAGAAAACCGCCGCACAGCACCGAGGTGGCCGCGATCGGTGTGGCATCCAGTTGGTCTCTGAACCGGCGCCGCAAATCCAGGTTTCGATTATCGCCCGGCCGTGTCTTCGTATAGTCCAGTGAGAAATCAGACGGGATGAAGCGAGGGACGCCTGCGCTGACCGCTGCATGCAACAGCTTTCCCTGTTGACCCAGCATGACGTCTTCCAGACCGTTGAGCGCAGAAACAACGCACGCCGCATTCTCGAGCGCTTCTCGTAACGCGCTGGCGTCGTCTATCTCGACGTATTGAACCTTGATGTTCCTGTCTTGCAACGCCGCAACACGGTCCTTCCCGGCACCTTGCCGAACAAGCGCAACCACAGTGGCCCCCTGTTCTTTCAGGGCAAAAGCGATGCGGCAACCAAGGTCGCCGGTGGCGCCTGCAACAACGATTTGGGATGTCACCTCTGTCTTCACCATTTGCCTCTCGCTTGGGTCTTTTTGCGCCAACAACGGCAACGAAAACTGCGACAGAAGCAGAAGGCTTTCTGTCACGCAGCACCTGCGCCATTCGCCTGTTTGGCAGACCATGCAGCGAATAACTGAACGATAGCGTTCAGTTGATGGGAATGCAAGCGACGTGTAACTTTTCGTCCATGAACGCGGTCAAGCAAAAATCAAAAGGCGGACGGCCGCCGCTCGATAAGGCCGGCGATGTCCAGCGGCGCTTACTCGATGCGGCACTGACACTGTTCCTGGAGCGCGGCTTCGAGGACACCTCGTGTGAGGACATCGCGCGACTGGCAGGCGCGGGCAAGGCAAGCTTTTACGCGCGCTACGCCAATAAAGACGCCATTTTTGAAGCGGTCATCCGTCGCGATGTCGACACCCAGCCACTGCCCGCCGCAGCCGGTGTGCCCATGGGTCTGGAGGGGCGCCTGAGACACGCAGGCCAGGGGATGCTTGCGCATGCGTTACACCCCCAGACGGTGGCCATGATGCGTTTGGTCGTCGGCACCTCCATTCGGGCGCCAGCGCTTGCCGCTGACGTCAACCGGATTGGCTGGGAGGGTGGGGTGCGGCGCGTGCATCTGGCGATCCTCGACGGCCCGGATCAACCTGCCAATCCGTCTGCGTTGGCAAGCCACTTCGTCGATCTGGTCTTTGCCCCGCATCAACTGCGCGCGCTGCTCGGCGAGCACCCGGACAGCCTGATCGCTACCGCATCGGACCGTGTGGAGTGGGCGCTTGCGCTACTCAAAGATGCCGGTCAGCTGGAGACCGGACGTGCTTAGCGACACCTTTGAAATCGCAGGAAGCTCCCCGACCGAACCACCAGAACTGCGCGACCTCCCCGACGTGTATTGAGGGGCAACGTCACTGATATCCGGTGACGCCGAGGGTCTGGGCAAACGCCAGCAGGCCCACCGTGAGAGCGGCAAATCCGCGGTTTCATCATGTGCTGCGCAATCTGCCGTTGGCATAAACGCAGACACCCGCACGAGGCGGGTGTCTTGCATGGATCAGTGTTGCGTGTGGCCTGGGCCGGAACGTCAGCCCTGCACCTGATCCGCATCCAGGTGATACCGCGTGGCCTGCGCCACTTCATTCTTCGAGCCCAGGAACACCGGCACGCGCTGATGCAGTTGCGTGGGCTGGATGTCCAGGATGCGTTCGCGCCCGGTGGTGGCCGCACCGCCGGCTTGTTCCACCAGCATGCTCATCGGGTTGGCTTCGTACATCAGGCGCAGCTTGCCGGGCTTGGACGCGTCCTTCTTGTCCCAGGGGTAGATGAAGATGCCGCCGCGGGTAAGGATGCGGTGCACGTCGGCGACCATGCTGGCGATCCAGCGCATGTTGAAGTCCTTGCCGCGCGTGCCGTCCTTACCGGCCAGCAAATCGCCCACATAAGCCTGCATCGCCGGCTCCCAGTGGCGCTGGTTGGACATGTTGATGGCGTATTCGGCGGTGTCTTCGGGCACGCGCATATCGGCCTGGGTCAGCAGGAAGCTGCCTTCTTCGCGCTCCAGGGTGAAGGCGTGGGTGCCGTGGCCGAGCGTGAGTACCAGCATGGTGCTGGGGCCGTAGATACAGTAGCCGGCGGCAACCTGCTGGGTGCCCGGCTGCAGGAAGTGTTCGTCGCCGGGCTTTTCGGTGCCCTTGGGCGCGCGCAACACCGAGAAGATGGTGCCCACCGAGACGTTGACGTCGATGTTGGAGCTGCCATCGAGCGGATCGAACAGCAGCAGGAAATCGCCGCTGGGATATTGGTCGGGCACCGGCTGGCTGTGGTCCATTTCTTCGGAGGCGCACGCGGCCAGATGGCCGCCCCAGGCATTGGCTTCGAGCAGGATGTCGTTGCTCAGCACGTCGAGCTTTTTCTGCGCCTCGCCCTGCACGTTGCCGGTGCCGGCATCGCCGAGCACGCCGCCCAGCGCGCCCTTGCTCACGGCGATGGAAATGCGCTTGCAGGCGCGCGAGACGATGGTGATCAGCTGGCGCAATTCCGCATCGATACGGCCGGCGTGTTGTTCTTCGATCAGGAAGCGGGTCAGCGAGGGGCGCGACATGGGGGCGGGCAGCCTGTGCAGGAAGTGGGCCGCCATTGTCGCCATTGCGCCGTTAGATTTCGATCACTTGCTGCGCGTTCTGTAGCGTGGTTGATCGAATATGTGCGAAGTGAAGGCCGGTGTTGGATGGGCGTGCTGGCCCCCATCCGCCCTTCGGGCACCTTCCCCCGCAGGCGGGGGAAGGCAGCGGCGTCTGCGGGCATAAAAAAACCGGGAGGCGTGTGCGCTCCCGGTGCTTGGTTTGTGCGGGTCGACCGATGCGGTCAACCGCATCGTTGGCCGCTTACGTCCGGCTGACGGTGGCCACGGCCTGGGCCACGTAGTCCAGATTGCGCTGGCTCAGCGCGGCCACGCAGATGCGGCCGGTGCCCACGGCGTAGATGGCGAACTCGTCGCGCAGGCGGTCCACTTGCGACTTGGTCAGGCCCGAGTACGAGAACATGCCGGCCTGGCGCTGGATGAACTCAAATTCCGGCGAGCCCAGCGTGGCCAGCCGCTCGACCAGGCCGGCACGCAGGGAATGGATGCGCTCGCGCATCTCGGTCAATTCCTGCTCCCATACATCGCGCAGTTCCGGGCTGGTCAGCACGCCGGCCACCAGGGCGGCGCCGTGCGTGGACGGGCTGGAATAGATGGTGCGGATGATGCGCTTGACCTGCGATTGCACGGCCTTGGCTTCGGCCGCGGTGGCCGAGACCACCGACAACGCGCCCACGCGCTCGCCATACAGCGAGAACGACTTGGAATACGAGCTGGCCACCACGTAGCTGTCGATGCCTTCGGCAGCGAGCAGGCGCACCGCGTAGGCATCGGCCTCGATGCCCTTGTCGAAGCCCTGGTAGGCGATGTCCACGAACGGGAACAGGTTGCGCTCTTTCAGCAGGCCGGCGACCTGCTTCCACTGGTCCTTGGTCAGGTCCGCGCCAGTGGGGTTGTGGCAGCAGGCGTGCAGCAGCACCACTGTGCCCGGTGCGAGTTTTGCCAGATCGGCCAGCATGCCGTCGAAATTCAGACCGTGGGTCATCGCGTCGAAGTAGGTGTAATCCACCACCTCGAAGCCGGCCGCGCCGAACACCGCGCGGTGGTTTTCCCAGCTCGGGTTGCTGATGGCGATGGTGGAGGTGGGCAGCAGCTTCTTGAGCAGGTCCGCGCCCACGCGCAGCGCACCGCTGCCGCCGACGGTCTGCGAGGTCGCCACGCGCCCGGAGGCCACCAGCGCCGATTCGGCACCGAACAGCAGCTCCTGGGTGGCCTTGTCGTAGGCAGCCAGGCCGTCGATCGGCAGATAGCCGCGCGGTTTGGCGTCCTGCGCGAGCTGCTGCTCGATCTTGTGCACGGCGCGCAACAGCGGGATGCGCCCGTTTTCGTCGTAATAGATGCCCACGCCCAGATTGACCTTATTGGGGCGGCTATCGGCGTTGTAGGCCTCGGTCAGGCCCAGGATGGGGTCGCCTGGAACCTGTTCTACGTTTGCAAAGAAGGACACGGCATGACTCACTGAAGGACGAAAGAGTGGGGTACTTCCGGATCGTTGGCCGCTGCTGGGCCAAACCACTTCATCGTAGCAGGGCGTGGCGGGCGTAGCATGCTTGGTTCCGCACGCAATGATACGGCCACAGGATCGATGAGGGACACTACGCACATGCCCAGACTCACTTTGTTGGCCGCCGCGTGCGGCTTGTTCGTTGCGAGCGCCGTCGCGCCCGCCCTGGCCGCCGAGCCCGCGCCCCAGCTGCTGCCGGCCGTGCAGGTGGATGCCGCGCGCGTGCACGGGGTGGACGACTTCGACTTGCCTGCCTCGTTCACCGTGGTGTCGGCCGACGACGACAACCGCCGCGGCGCGCAGGTGTCCGAGCTGCTGGACGGCATCCCCGGGCTGGTGGCGCGCGACCGCCAGAACTACGCGCAGGACACCCAGCTGTCGATCCGCGGCTTCGGTGCGCGCTCCACCTTCGGCGTACGCGGCGTGCGCCTGCTGGTGGACGGCATCCCGGCCAGCATGCCCGATGGTCAGGGCCAGTTGTCGCACTTCAACGTGCTGGGCGCCGAGCGGGTGGAAGTGCTGCGCGGGCCGTTTTCGGCGCTGTACGGCAACTCTTCCGGCGGCGTGCTGCAGCTATGGAGCGCCGACGGCAAGCCGGATGATCCATGGCGGCTGCGTGCCACCTACGGCAGCAATGCCACCGTCAATGTGGGCGCGCAGTTGCTCGGCCAGCAGGGCGCGGTGCACTACAACCTGGCCGCCAATCACTTCGAAACCGACGGCTTCCGCGACCATAGCCGCGCCAAGCGCGACTCGGTCAACGCCAAGCTCGGTTTCGATCTGGCGCCCGGCAGCCGGCTGGATCTGGTGCTCAATTATCTCGACGCGCCCGATGCACAGGACCCGCTGGGTCTGACCCGCGCGCAATTCAATGCCGACCCGCGCCAGGCCACGTCGGTGGCCACGCAATTCAATACCCGCAAATCGGTGCGCCAATCGCAGGCCGGGGCGATCTTCACCCAGCAATTGGACAGCCAGACGCTGCGGCTGATGGCCTATGGCGGGCAGCGCAGCGTGGAGCAGTTTCTGGCGGCGCCGGTGGCGGTGCAGCGCAACCCGCTGCACGCCGGTGGCGTGATCGATCTGGACAGCAATTACGAAGGCGCCGACGCGCGCTGGGCGTGGCAGGGACAGGCGCTGGGCCGGCCGCTGCAGCTCACCGTGGGCGCCAATGTCGATCGCCAACGGCAGCACCGCACCGGCTACGAAAACTTCGTTGGCGCCACGTTGGGCGTGCAGGGCGCGCTGCGCCGCAATCAGCGCGATCAGGTCGAAAACGTGGACCAGTTCGCGCAAGCCTGGTGGCAGTGGAGCGACCGCTGGTCGGCATTGCTGGGCGTGCGGCATAGCCAGGTGCGTTTCAAGTCGGACGATCACTACATCGTGGGCCGCAATCCCGACGATAGCGGGCGGCGCGATTATTCGGCGACCACGCCGGTGGGCGGTATCGTGTTCCGCGCCACCGACGATCTGCGTTTTTACGCCTCGGCCGGACGCGGCTTCGAAACGCCTACCTTCAACGAGCTGGGCTATCGCAACGATGGCGGCGCCGGTCTGGCGCTGGATCTGGGCTCGGCCACGAGCCGCAACTACGAAGTCGGCAGCAAGTGGCGCGCGCAGAGCGGCGCGGCGCTGCAGGTGGCGTTGTTTCGCGCCGACACCGACGACGAACTGGCGGTGGCCAGCAACACCAACGGCCGCAGTACCTTCCGCAACATCGGCGCCACCCGCCGCCAGGGCGCCGAGCTCAGTTGGCAGCAACCGCTGGGCGCCACCCAGCAGGTGCAGCTGGCTTACACGTTTGTCGACGCCACCGTGCGCGATGGCTATCTCACCTGCGCCAGCAGCGGTTGCGCCACGCCCACCGCACCGGTGGCCAGCGGCTCGCGCCTGCCCGGCGTGCCGCGCCAGCAATTGTTCGCGCGTTGGCAGTGGCAGCCGGCGCAGTGGCAATTCGCCGCCGAAGCGGTGGCCTCCGACGCCACCGTGGCCAACGATCTGGCTACCGAACGTGCGCCCGGCTATGCGTTGGTCAATCTGGAAGCCTCGCGCCGCTGGACCACTGCGCGAGGTGCGGTGCGTACGTTTGCGCGCATCGACAACGCGCTGGACCGGCAGTACGTGGGCTCGGTGATCGTCAACGACGGCAACGGCCGCTATTACGAGCCGGGTCCGGATCGCACCTATACGGTGGGGCTGCAGTGGGATTTTGGTGGCTGAGCAGGCCGCAGGCGGTGCGCGTCCAACAACGCGCCCGCCCCCCGTAGGAGCGCACCCGGGCGCGACGAAGCCGTCTCGCTAACGCACGGGTTGCCATCGACACGCCACACCTGTGCCCACCACACCAGGCCACGCCATGCGCGTCATCGATCACGCCCCCGCAGACTGGTTTCTCCTGCGCGAGGACAACCATTACTGGCTGGACATCAACTGCACGATGTCGGCCACCGGCTTCTCGATCCTGCTGTCGTTGAACGCAACAGAGCGCGCAGATGTGTTGGCAGACGCGCGCACCGCCTGCACGCAACTGGCGGCCCAGGTACAAGCCAGACCACACGCCTATGCCGTGCGCGATAGCAGCGCGCTGCATGGCAACCGCGTGCTTGCGGCAGTGCAGGCATGGCGCGCCGCAGGCGGTACGGCGGCGGCTTGACGCAGCGTCGCGCTAAGCGAAGAAGGCTGTCGTCACTCCCCACACGCGTGATAGCGTTGTTTACTCAACCACTGCATGGAGCGCAACGATGACGGCCTGGAAGCAAGCCTTGGTGTTTTCGGCGACGGTGGCGTGTGTGCTGGCCTGCAATGTGGCCAGGGCAGACCATATGGACATGCGCATCGTGCACGACTACCCCGCCGGTGCCCCGGCCATCGCACAGATCCATGCCTGGCTGCTGCAGCAACCCAGGCCGAGTGATCAAACCAGGCAGATGCCGCCGCCAGCCGCTGCCGATTTGGGCACTGTTCGCGTCAGCACCGTCCTTTTCGACAGGCCCGTGGGCACACGCATCGATGCAGGCACCGCGGCAGTGCCTTTGCCGTCGCAAGGCCGCCCGCGCGATGAAGTCACTATCGATGCATGCAACGCCGGTCAGCGGCATCGCTGGGTCTATGTGTGGCAGCAGACGCCGGCTGCCGCATGGCAGCTGCGCACCTATCAGATGAAAACCGTTGCCGACTGTGCTGCACCGCCGGATGCGGCGATGCCGCTCACATCAGCTGCAAAGACCCCCTGATTCCCCGGCAGTGGCTTAACAATCATCGGGTCAGGCACCAGGAGCATGGCCGTACCGCACCACAGGTAGCGTGCAGACCAAACCGGGCAGCGATCTCGCGATCTGGCGGCGATGTCAGTCACGCCGATGCCGGCCGGTGAGGGCGTCCTGCCGCGCGCCGGTATCGTCCAACCGCGACCGCTTGCCGTCCACTGCAACACGGCATGAGGTGATGTCCCATCACTCGTGCGATGACGCGCTGCAGCGCATTTCAAAGGTAATGCGTTTCTCGCTGACCGTTTTTCGGATGACGCAGCGCAACAGTTTCTACGCCCACATTGCGCTAGCACCGCGGCAGGTATACACGTGGCATCGATCTCTCAGCAGGAGCCCACGATGAACGCGCAATCTGCAACCAAACCGCTCAATACCGACCCGCAGTCCATCTTCAAATCGCGTTACGACAACTACATCGGCGGCGCGTGGGTTGCGCCGCACGGCGGCCAATATTTCGACAACACCACGCCGATCAGCGGCAAGGTGTTTACCTCGATTGCGCGCTCCACCGCGCCGGATATCGAAGCGGCGCTGGATGCTGCGCATGCGGCAAAAGAGGCCTGGGGCAAGACCTCCACCACCGATCGCTCCAATGTGCTGCTCAAGATCGCCGACCGCATCGATCAGAATCTGGAATTGCTGGCCTATGCCGAAACCTGGGACAACGGCAAACCGGTGCGCGAAACGCTCAATGCCGACGTACCGCTGTGCGTGGATCACTTCCGTTATTTTGCCGGTGCGATTCGTGCGCAGGAAGGCGGCATTTCCGAGATCGACAGCGACACCATCGCCTACCATTTCCACGAGCCGCTCGGCGTGGTGGGGCAGATCATTCCGTGGAATTTCCCGTTGCTGATGGCGTGCTGGAAACTGGCACCTGCACTGGCCGCCGGTAACTGCGTGGTGATGAAGCCGGCCGAACAGACGCCAGCGTCGATCCTGGTGTTGATGGAGGTCATCGGCGATCTGCTGCCGCCCGGCGTGCTCAACGTGGTCAACGGGTTTGGGCTGGAGGCCGGCAAGCCGCTGGCCAGCAACCCGCGCATCGCCAAGATCGCCTTCACCGGCGAAACCACCACCGGCCGGCTGATCATGCAGTACGCCAGCCAGAATCTGATTCCGGTGACGCTGGAGCTGGGCGGTAAATCGCCCAACATCTTCTTTGCCGATGTGATGGCCGAAGACGATGATTTTCTCGACAAGGCGGTAGAAGGTTTTGTGCTGTTTGCCTTCAACCAGGGCGAGGTGTGCACTTGCCCGTCGCGCGCGCTGATCCAGGAATCAATCTACGACACGTTCATGGAAAAAGCGCTCAAGCGCGTGGCCGCGATCAAGCAGGGAAATCCGCTCGATCCCAACACCATGGTCGGGGCGCAGGCATCGAGCGAGCAGCTGGAAAAGATCCTGTCGTACATCGACATCGGCAGGCAGGAAGGCGCGCAAGTGTTGATCGGTGGCGAGCGCAATATGCTCGATGGCGACTTGGCCGAAGGCTTCTACGTCAAGCCCACGGTGTTCAAGGGCCACAACAAGATGCGCGTGTTCCAGGAAGAAATCTTCGGCCCAGTGGTGTCGGTCACCACCTTCAAGGACGAAGCCGAGGCGCTGGCGATTGCCAACGACACGCTCTACGGCCTGGGCGCTGGTGTGTGGAGCCGCGATGCGTCGCGGTTGTACCGCATGGGCCGCGCGATCCAGGCCGGGCGGGTGTGGACCAACTGCTATCACGCCTATCCCGCGCATGCCGCGTTCGGTGGCTACAAGCAGTCGGGTATCGGCCGCGAAAACCACAAGATGATGCTCGACCATTACCAGCAGACCAAGAACCTGCTGGTGAGCTATTCGCCGAAGGCACTGGGGTTCTTCTGAGCCATCCGGGCGCACAGGCAGCGCGACTTGCCTGTGCGTCAGCTGTACGCGACACACGGCGCGTGCAACACGGCACGAAGGCTGCCGAATTGTTGGACGCCGCCAACCGTGTCATGCGTGCATGCGCCCCTGTTTCATCGAGGGGCGCATTGCGCCCGGGATGGCGGCCCGAGGTCATTATGGGAGAGAAACGATGCAAGCTGCTGCCGAAACCGACTTGCCATTGCAAGTCATGGCCACGCTGCCAGCATTACAGTTGATCGATACGCTGCGTGCGCGGCACGGCGATCTGCTGTTCCATCAATCCGGTGGGTGTTGCGATGGCTCGTCGCCGATGTGCTTTGCGGTAGGCGACTTCATCGTTGGCGATCGCGACGTGCTGCTGGGCGAGATCGGCGGCGCATCGTTCTACATCAGCGCGCCGCAATTCGAGTACTGGAAGCACACCCAGCTGATCATCGATGTGGTGCCGGGCCGTGGCGGCATGTTCTCGCTGGAAAATGGCGAAGGCGTGCGCTTTCTGGTGCGCTCGCGGCTCTTCAGCGATGACGAATTCTGCCGTCTGCAGGCGGCGGGGCGGGCCTAGCGTCGCCAGACTCGCCCCGCGACCGCGCCGGTGTCAGCGCTCGGGTGCCGGTGTGCTGCCCGGGGTCTTGGCAGGGGTATCGTCATCGGCCGGGATCAAGCGGCCTGGTGCATCGCCTGCACCGCGATCCTCATACTGCTCGGCATCGCGCTTGCCGTGCTGTTCGCCCGGTTGGGTGGGTTGGTCGCGTAAGGGGTCGCGGGACATGGCGCCGCTCCTGGTGTCTGGATGGGCTGCCAGTTCAGCGCGTGCGCGGTGAAGGGCACGCAAATCGCACGATATAAGCGGATTTCTCACGTCTGGATCACGGCAGCGGCGCTACTGATGTGGGCCATCAATGCTGCACCGTGGAGCAGACCATGCGCCCCCAGGACCGCCGTCCCGACCGTCGCCTGTTCAGTGCACAGGTGGAGCCTGCAGCGCCCAAGCGGACCCATCGCAAGCGACCGCCGCTTGATGCCGTCGGTGTGGCGCAGGACTTCCAGTGCTACAGCCTGGCCGATTACCAGCGCCGCCGCCGGCGGGGCGGGCCGACCTGGCGCGATCTGTCGCCGGCCTATGCGTTCGCCCGCCTCACCCACGCTGCAGACTGGCCGCGCGGCAACGATGCGTACTGCGAGCAGGCGCTGGCGGCGCAGTGGGACAGCATGCGCGGCAACTCGCGCCTGGACTGGCCGCATGCGCGCACCATCGTCGAAGACGCGTGGCTGGCGCTGGACCATATTCCCGAGGCAGCCATCCACGGAGCGGCGCACTGATGGCACGACCGATCTGGACCGGAACCCTCTCGTTCGGCCTGCTCAACGTGCCGGTGGCGTTGATGTCCGGCGAGCGCAAGGTGGACCTGCACTTCCGCATGCTCGACTCGCGCGACAAGAAGCCGATCCGCTTCGAGCGCGTCAACGCCGATACCGGCGATGAAGTGCCGTGGAAGGAGATCGTCAAGGCGTTCGAGTACGACAAGGGCAGCTACGTCATCGTCGAAGAGCAGGACATCCGTTCGGCGTCGCCGGAAAGCCACGAGACGGTGGAGGTGGAAACCTTTGTCGATGCGGCCGACATCGACCCGCGCTATTTCGAGAAGCCCTACATCCTGGTGCCAGGCAAGAAGGCCGAAAAAGGCTATGTGTTGTTGCGCGAAACGCTGCGCGACACCGGCAAGGTAGGTATTGCCAAAGTGGTGATCCGCACCCGCGAATACCTGGCCGCGGTGATGCCGCAGGGTGATGCGTTGATCCTGTTGCTGCTGCGCTATCAACAGGAAGTGGTAGACCCGCAGGACTTCAAATTGCCGGCCGGTGCGGTGGGCGAGTACCGCATCACGCCCAAGGAACAGGAGATGGCCAGGCAGCTGATCGAGTCGATGTCCGGCACCTGGCAGCCGGAGGACTATCACGACGAATTCCGCGGCAAGCTCGAGAAGATCCTGCGCAAGCGCATCCAGGACAAGGGCGGCACCACGCAGGTGGATGTGGAGCCCACCCAGCATGAAGACGCCACCACCAATGTGGTGGATTTCATGTCCTTGCTGCAGAAAAGCCTGCAGGCCAATACGCGCACACCGGCCAAGAAGACCAGCAACGCTGGCTCGAATGCAGTACCGGCCAAAAAGGCTGCAACCAAGAAGGTCGCCAAGAAAGCCACCCAGAAGACGGCGAGCAAGGCGACCAAGAAAACCGCTGCAAAAGCCGCACCGCGCCGCAAGGCCGGCTAGCCGATGGGCCGGCACGATAACGCCACCAAGCGCAGCCCAACGCAGTCCACTTGGCGCACGCGTGCACTGGAGTTGGATGGCGCACGCGCTGCGCGGTGTCCGACAGACTTGCGTGCGCAGCTCACGCTGTTGCGCGAGCAGGCCCCAGACGGCGATGGATGGCTGCACGAAATCAAATGGGATGGATATCGCCTGCTGGCCGACCTGGTCGATGGCCGTGTGCAACTGCGCTCGCGTAACGACCAGGCATGGACCGACCGCTTCCCGCAGGTAGTGAGCGCGCTGCAGGCGTTGCCGGTGCGCGACGCGCGGCTGGATGGCGAGCTGGTGGTACTGGATGCGCAGGGGCGTAGCGATTTCTCCGCATTGCAACGGGCGCTGGATGGCAGCGCGCGGCAACCCCTGCGCTATCTCGTGTTCGATCTGCTCGGTGTGGCCGGCGTCGATCTACGCGATACGCCGCTGCTGCAGCGCAAACAGCTGCTACGCGCATTGCTAGGCAACACACCGGGCACGTTGGCTTACAGCGACCATGTGATCGGGCGCGGGCCGGAGGTGTTCGCGGCCAGTGCCGACAAGGGCTGGGAAGGCATCGTCAGCAAGCGTAGCGATGCGGCGTATCGCGGCGGCCGCGGTGCGGATTGGGTCAAGACCAAGCACGAAGACAGCGACGAGTTTGTGGTGGTGGGATACACAGATCCCAAGGGCGCACGCAGTGGCTTCGGTGCGTTGCTGCTTGCACAACCGGACGGCAAGGCGCTGCGTTACGTGGGCCGCGTGGGCGCCGGTTTCGATGACGCATTGCTGGACAAGATCACCACGCAACTGCGTGCGTTGCACAGCGACACCGCCACGTTGGAACTGCCATCGCATCTGCCGGGCCGTCCGCGCGACGTGCACTGGGTGCGGCCGGCGCTGATCGCCGAAGTGGCATTCCGTGGCTGGGCCAAGCAAGGGTTGTTGCGGCAGGCTGCGTTCAAGCGGCTACGGCAGGACAAACCGATGATCGATCTGGGTGGCGACCGCGCTGCACCCACCAAGCGCGCGACCAAGACACGCGCTTCAGCAGCGACATCGAGCGTGGCGACGCGGGAGACCGCGAGCAAAAAAGTCTCCACGACCACGAGCAGCGTTGCGAGCACACGCACACGCGCTGACGAGACAGCGTCCAAGAGCAGGACATCCGTGGCATCGAGCGTCACCACCACTGCATCGGCCACGTCGAAGAAGACAGCGGCGGCGCTGTCCACCGACGGTGTCACCATCACCCATCCCGAGCGCGTGGTGTTTCCTGCGCTGGGCATCAGCAAGGGCGAGGTGGCGGCCTACTACCGCGCCGTGGCGCCGCTGGTGTTGCCGGAGGTTGCGCGCCGGCCACTGTCCTTGCTGCGCTGCCCCGATGGCGTGGGCGGCGACTGTTTCTTCCAGAAGCACCAGGGCCGGCAACTGGGCGCGCATATCGAGGCGATTGCGCTCAAGCAGAAAAGCGGCACTGAGGATTATTTGTATATCGAGGATGCGGCCGGCTTGCTCGAGCTGGTGCAGATGAACACGCTGGAGCTGCATCCGTGGGGGGCGTGCGTCGACGACCCGGAGCATCCGGACCGCCTGGTATTCGACCTGGATCCGGGCGAACAGGTCGCCTGGTCCGCCGTGGTGGCCGCCGCGCGCGACATCCGCACCAAGCTGCGCGCGGCGGGACTGGAAAGCGCAGTGCGCTTATCCGGCGGCAAGGGGCTGCATGTCGTCGTGCCGGTCGTGCCCGATGTCAGCTGGGAGCAGGCGCGCGATTTCTGCGAGGCATTCGCGCAGGCGCTGGCCACGCAGGCACCGGAGCGTTACGTGGCCACCATGAGCAAGGCCAAGCGGCATGGGGTGATCTTTGTCGACTGGCTCCGCAACGGCCGCGGCAACACCAGCGTGTGTTCGTGGTCGCTGCGCGCGCGCGACAAGGCCACCGTCGCGGTACCGCTGCACTGGGAAGAACTCGGCAAGATCAGCGGGCCGGATGCATTTCCGATCGACAAGGCCGTGCAACGTGCCAAGCGTCAGCGTAGTGACCCGTGGGCGGAGGTGCTGGCAGTGAAGCAACGGTTGCCGACAGGCGAGGGCAAGCGCTAACGATTGATATGGCGCGCAGTCGCTACGCAGAAGCAGTGCGGCGTAGGAAGTACGCGTACTTCCCGATGTCGAAGCATCGTGCCCGCTCAAGCAAAGACTGCAGCCGTGTTATGGCCCGCTGAAAGAAGGGCGAACAGCGGTGGCAGGCAACGCCGCCATTGCTTATTGCTCGGCATGCACGCAGCAAAACCAATACAGCCAAGCGCTTTTACCGATTCCCAATTCTCCATTCCCGATTCAAGGCGACGCAGCGTTCTCGCGCGTCACCCGGCTCAACGCATCGCCACTGATCTCGGCAATCGAATGCGTGCCGGTCAGCGTCATCGCCACGCGCATTTCCTTCTCGATCAAGCTCAGCAGATTTTCCACGCCGGCCTGCCCGCCGGCCGCCAGCGCGTAGACGAATGCGCGGCCCAATAACACCGCATCGGCACCGAGCGCGAGCATGCGCACCACATCCAGCCCACTGCGGATGCCCGAGTCGGCCAGGATCTTGAGCTGCCCCTTCACTGCATCGGCAATGGCCGGCAACGCGCGTGCGCTGGACAACACGCCATCGAGCTGGCGCCCGCCGTGGTTGGACACCACGATGCCGTCGGCGCCGAAGCGCACCGCATCGCGCGCATCGTCCGGGTCCAGGATGCCCTTGATCACCATCGGCCCGGTCCAGAACTCGCGGATCCATTCCAGGTCTTTCCAGGCGATCGACGGGTCGAAGTTGGCGCCGAGCCAGCCGATGTAGTCCTGCAAGCCGGTGGGGCTGCCGCGATAGGCCGAGATATTGCCCAGATCATGTGGTTTGCCGAGCAGGCCCACGTCCCACGCCCAGCGCGGATGCGTCACCGCTTGTAGCATCCGCCGCAGCGATGCATTGGGCCCGCTCATGCCCGAGTGCGCATCGCGGTAGCGCGCGCCCGGTGTGGGCATGTCCACGGTGAATACCAATGTGGTGACGCCGGCCGCCTTGGCGCGCTCCAGCGCGTTGCGCATGAAGCCGCGGTCCTTGAGCACGTACAGCTGGAACCACATCGGCCGGCCGATGGCCGGCGCCACTTCTTCGATCGGGCACACCGACACCGTGGAGAGGGTGAACGGGATCCCGCGCGCGGCCGCCGCACGTGCGGCCTGCACTTCGCCGCGCCGCGCATACATGCCGGTGAGCCCGACCGGTGCCAAAGCCACCGGCATCGCCAGGGTTTCGCCGAACAGCTCGGTGCTCAGGCTCAGGTCGGACATGTTGCGCAGCACCCGCTGGCGCAGCGCGATATCGGCCAGATCCGAGACATTGCGCCGCAGCGTGTGCTCGGCGTAGGCGCCACCATCGATGTAATGGAACAGGAACGGCGGCAAGCGCGCCTGCGCGGCGGCACGGTAATCGGAAGCGGCAGAGATGATCATCGAAGACGGACGACAGCTGCGGGGTAGCCGCTGAGTGTAAGGCGATCGGTGTGTTGCGGGGATGGGCGGCGGGCCTGTTGGTAGCAACGCGTGTCTTGCAACGGCCACGCTGTTCGTCAGGGTGGCGATGGCCTTGCCGTTCGCAACGCGCCAGGCGTCGCGCGGTGGAGATGGCCGTCAGCGGTCATAGGACGCAAGCGCGGTCAGCTCATCAGCGGCGCTATGCAGCCGCCACAAAATGCCCGTGAAATCCCAGCGGAATCGCGTAGGGCAGCCATGCCTGCGCAATCGGCCCGGCATCGATGTGCTGTGCGTCCAGCACCATCAACCCGGTGCATGCGCGCTGGGTGTCGAGCACCGTTCCCACCAGCCAGCCCTGGTCCGGGCGGGTGCTGCCGGGCTTGGCGACGAACACATGTTCTTCGGCCAGCACGTGTGGGCCGTAGCGATGCACCTGGCGGCGGTCGCGTTCCAGGTCGTAGCCGGCCACGGCATTGAGAAACGGCGACTGGTTCGGGCCATCGATGCACGGCGCGTACAGACGTGCGCCCTGCGTGCGTGGGGTGCGGTGGTCGAACAGCGGCAGTTCCAGGTTGTCCACCGGATGCACCTGCCAGTGCGCGCGGCCACTGGCCAGATCCAGATGCAGGCTGCGTAGCTGCACCGCTGCCGGCGCGGCGTTCGGGTCGCCGTGCATGGCCGCACGCATCGGCGAGCTGGCTTCTTCCGGATCGGTGTGCACGATGGCGCGCACCACGATGCGGTCGTGCTGCGCGTAGGCATCGGCAAAGTGGTAGGCCACCGCAAAGTCGGCCTCGAACCAGCGCGGTTGGTCCAGTGCATCCTTGGGCACCACCGCAATCCGGCAGGGCGCATCCGGGGTGAAGCGCATTTGCTCGAAAAACGCGCCGTCGCCGTCCAGCCGCCGATACGGCGCCATGACCAGGATCAGATGGCGATCGGTCATCGCAAAGCTGTGCATGTAGGCGGGCGCGTCGGTCTGCAGCAGCTGCACGTTGCGCAACGTGGCATCTGCGCCCAGGTGCCAGAGCACCACGCCGGTGGAGCCCACCACGCTGATCGAACCGACATTCCAGACGCTGCCATCGTGGTCGGTCAATGGGTGCGCAGAAAACGGCATCGCAGCCAGATCTTCGCGCCAGGTGACCGGGCCGATGGTGCTTAGCGCGTCCGGGTCCAGTTCGATCGCCGAGCCGGCTTCCCATAGCGCGAATAGGCGGCCATTGAGCATCGTCACCGAGATGTTGGCGGTGTTGACGTCGTCGTTGTTGCGCGCCGGCTGCATGTTCGGCACGGAGGTGCCGGCCGCGCGATACAGAAAGCGCCCGGCCTGCTGCTCCTGGGTGAACTTGTGGGTGGCCACCATGCGCCCGCGGTGCTGCACCTGGCCGCCGCCCAGCCGCCAGCGGTGCACCATGCCGTCGCCGTCGAACCAGTGTTCGTAGCGGAACCCGGCGCGCTCGGTCCAGGCCGGGCCATTGCGATACAGGCTGCCTGCCAACCCCTCGGGCAGTGCGCCCTGCAGCGTTGTGGTGGCCGGCCCCAGGGTGGGGCTGGTGACGCTACGCCAGCCCAACAGCCACGGCGTGCGCTGCAACTGCGCCTGGAACGCGGCCGCTTCTGCGGCGTGTGCAGGCAGGCTGCGCAAGGCAAAGCCGCCCAGCGCAGCGCTGCCGGTGGCGGCCAGTAACGATTGCAGGAAGCGGCGGCGGTGCATGCATGGCTCCTTTCGCGCTTGGGCCTCAGCGCATCTGCACGCTGAGGCGTTTGCCGCTGGCCGGCAGGTCGAAGACGATCTCGTCGAAGCCGGGTTTACGCATGCCGGTGGGGTTGTTGCTGAAGCCGTAGCCTTCCACCGGCATGCCGATCAGGTTGGTGTCCAGCTTGCCGTTGGCGTTTTCGTCGTGATTGACCATCACCGCGTAGCGCCCGGGCGCCAGATTCTTGAACTGGATATGCGGTGCGCTGCTGGTGATCGGCACCGTCTGCGCCTGCACCGGGGGTTGGGCGTTGTCCAGTTGCGCGGCGGTGGCGATCACCGCAATCCGTAACTGGCCCTGTTGCGAGCGCAGTCCGCTGATACCCACGTCCAGATCGGCGGCGTTGACGGCAGCGCTGCCAAGCAGGCTGACCAAGGCGACAACGGCGTAAGTGCGGGCAAGCATGCAACTCTCCTGGCAACGATGGGGGATGCGGCGCGCGCAGCCCGATGGTACGCAGCGCGCCAACCCGGCAGCGGTGGCGGCCGTCGCAGATCGGCCGATGCGCAGCGACACCAGACAGTGCGGCACTGCTCCCGCGTGCATGTGGCGCAGGCCGAACCGGTGTGCGAGCGCGCGAAGCCCTGCAGCGTTGCAGGCGCTGCTGCCAACTCACCACACCAGCGGCAGCAAGCGGCGGCTCTGCGCGGCATAGGCCGGGTAGGCAACCGGGAAGGCGCGTTGCAGTGCGGCTTCTTCGATCCGGATGCGATGCAGGAACGCCAGCGTCACCGGCACCACGATCGCCGCCACCGACAACGCATTGCCCATGCCCAGCGCCAGCCCGTAGAAGGCCATCAGCGCGCCGGTATAAGACGGATGACGCAGCAAACGATACGGCCCGCTGCGCACCAGTTGGTGGTCCGGCTGGATGGTCACATCCACCGTGAACCAGCGTGCCAGCACCTGGATGGCCCACACCCGCAACGCCAACCCGCCGCCGATCAAGGCGCAGCCGGCCCACTGCAGCGGCGCGTGCCAGCTCTGCGGCCAGTGCGCCAGCCCGCTGTAGGCCAGCGCCACCGCAATGGCCACCGCCGCATACAGCACCCGCCACAACTGCTGCAGCGTGCCCTGATCGTGCGCGCCGCCATCGCTGGCGCGGCGACGGCGGCTGAGCAGCACTTCATAGCCGCCCCAGATCAGATTGAGTGCGAGAAACAGACTGGAAGCAGACATGGCGTGACTCCGTGGCGATGGGGTGGGTTGGTGATGCCAGTGTGCGCAGGCGCTGCGCCCGGCACAGGGGCCGCAGGTCATCGATCCCACCTGCCGGAAGTCACTTTCTGCAGGCGCACCATTGCCGAGCGGCCACGCGGCGGTCAGCATCGCCGCATGACATCCCTCCTGCGCGACATCACCAAACCGCTGAACCTGGCCGGCATGCTCACCATCGCGGCGGTCATGCTGTCGTTCGGTCCGGAACTCTCACCGTCTGCGCGATGGCGCTGGGCCACCTTGATTGGCTTCACCCTGGTGTTCCTGTTGCGCTACCTGCTGCCGCCACGGCCGCTGCCGCAGCATGGCGCCCTGTTGCTGCAGGCACTGCTGGCGGTGGCCTTGGTCTGGCTGGAGCCGCGCACCGGGACCTCGCCGGTGTTGCTGGTGCTGGTGGTCGCGCAGGCGGCGATGCGCTGGCAACCGCCGCAGGTGCTGGCGTTGATGCTGGCGATCAATGCGGCCATGTATGCGGTCTTCGTGCAGGCGCACGTCCCGCGCCCACTGCTGATGGTGACCATCTACACCAGCTTCCAGGCCTTTGCCGCGCTGACCGCCAACTACGCGCGCAGCGCCGAGCGCGCGCGCGATGCGCTGGCCTACGTCAACGCCGACCTGCTGGCCACACGCGCGCTGCTGGCCGACAGCGCACGCGACGCCGAACGCCTGCGCCTGGCGCGCGAGCTGCACGATGTGGCCGGGCACAAACTCACCGCCATGCGCATCAATCTGCGCCTGCTCAGCGCCGACCCCGCGTTGGCGCAGCGCGACGACATTGCGGTGCTGGAGCAGCTGTCTGCCGAACTGCTGGCCGACATCCGCAACGTGGTGCAGTCCATGCGCGACGACCGCGGCCTGGACCTGCAAACCGCGTTGCGCGCGCTGGCCGCACCGTTCCCGCGCCCGGCGCTGCGCCTGCGCATCGACCCGGACGTGCGCATCACCGATGCCCGCGTGGCGGAGTTATTGCTGCGGCTGGTGCAGGAGGCGCTGACCAATGCGGTGCGGCATGCCGATGCCGATGAAGTCGCGGTACATCTGCACTGCGAGAACGCGCAGCTGCGCGTGGACATTCAAGACGACGGCCGCCGCGCCGAGTGCATCCGCGAAGGCAACGGCATCATCGGCATGCGCGAACGCCTGGCGTCCCTGCAAGGCCACCTCGATCTAGGCCTCACCCCCACGGGCGGCATGCATCTGACTGCGAGCGTTCCGCTATGAGTTCACTTCGAATCGCCCTGGCCGACGACCAGATCCTGGTCCGCGCCGGCTTGCGCGCCTTGCTGCAGCAGCAAGGCGTGGAGGTGGTCTGCGAGGCCGACGACGGCCAGGCATTGCTGGATGCGCTCAGCGTCACCGCGGTGGATGTGGTGCTCAGCGATATCCGCATGCCCGGCGTCGACGGCATCCAGGCGCTGGAGCAACTGCGCGCCCGCGGCGACCGCACCCCCGTGCTGCTGCTGACCACCTTCGACGACAGCGACCTGCTATTGCGCGCCACCGAAGCCGGCGCGCAGGGCTTCCTGCTCAAGGACGCCGCCCCGGAAGACCTGCGCGATGCCATCGCCCGCGTCGCCGCCGGCGAAACCCTGCTGCAACCGGTCAGCACCGACCCGGTGCGCGCGCGGTACCAGTTCCGCGACCAACAGGCGCCGAGCGAGACCTTCAGCGAACGCGAGGTGGCGATCCTGCGCCTGCTGGCCGGCGGCTATTCCAACAAGGAAATCGCCCGCACCCTGTTCCTGGCCGAAGGCACGGTCAAGAACTACGTCTCCACCATCCTGGAAAAGCTCGGCACCCGCGACCGCACCCGTGCGGTGCTGAAGGCGATCACCTTGCGGGTGATTTGAGGGCGGGGAGTGGGGGTTGGGATTGGGCAGAGCGCTGTCCCGGGGCTGGTGACGGGTGGGATTGGGGATTGGTAAGCGCGCTATCGGGGGCGGCGTGAGGTCGGGATTGGGGTTGGTAAGCGCGCGACCGCGAGCGGTTTTAGGGTGGGATGGGGGAGTTAGCAGTGGGGGGAAGACCGCTACCGGGAGCGGCCGCCGGCAAGCCGTGCAGCCTTCGCGAGTCATTCGCGCCAGCCAACCGCCTGCACTATCTCCGGGCGCGGATCGCAGGCAACGTTGGCCACCGGCCGGCGCCCATGCGTGCCGCGTCATCCGGACAGCGTAGGAGCGGACCCGGCCGCGACCGGCTTCACCGATATCGGTAACGCCTATTCGCGGCCGGGTCCGCTCCTACGACAGCCTTGCGCATTCGGGAGATGGGGCGAGCTGAGGTTGGTCGGTGCCAAAGACTTTCACCGATGCCGTAGCAGACGTCAGGCGCCAAGCAGCAGCTGATGTAATCAGGAGCTCAAAGCCTCTCTCCTGCGGGAGAGGGACCGGGCAAAGCCACCCGCGGAATCTGACGACACGGAGCTTCGCCTCAGCCTCGCCCATCCCTGCGGAGCAGCTTCGTGCAAAGGGAGAAGTAACAGCCCGCAGCCAGTCCGCATGGCTCGGTGCCAGCGACCAGCTACTCCAGGTTTACCCCTGGGTTGACCTAACAGCGTGACCAAAAAGCCACTTTTCCCACAGGTCACGCAGCTGTGGCGAAGGCAGGCAGCGACGCCAAGCACGCCGGTCCGTCAACCAGCTCGCACTCCGCACGGCTGCTCTATCTAGTTGTTTCAAGAAGGGTTTCCAGAATCCGTCAGCCCCCAACAGCAACCGTAAGGTTGCCGTCAGGTCTGGCGAGCGGCCACGCACCAAGGTGATCCGGCGGCCACTGGCGCCGCCCGGAAACGCGCCGCGCTCCGGTCTGCTGCGGAGTCCGTCATGCGCCATACCCGATCTCTTGCCGTGCTCTTCGTTCTATTCGTCATGGTGGCTTGGTCGGGACCGACGCAGGCCGAACTTCCCGCACCCTGGGCCCAGGCCGCGTTGCTGACCAAGCCGTCGGCGGTCGACCCTGTTCTGCGCATGGTCTTTGGTCCTGGCGAGCTGGACAGGCAGCGCGCCGCAGCCCGCGTCTGCGATAAAGATGCCTGCAATCCGCTCGGCCCCGACGCGTCCCCGGCCTGGTTATGACCAACGCAGGGAACGAGCAACCACCGGCAGGCAAACAGCGGTCTGTCTGGGTTGCCGGGAACCGGCGGACCCATAACGTCTGTTCAATCACGTGAACCGGCACGACAGTGCGCTCCCGGTGCCGACCGCATTTCTGACCGACTGGCACCTCGGCATCCAATGCCGTCTGTGTGACGGCTTCGGTGCAGCGCTTGCCCCAATGACCGCATCGCGGCTCAGCGCCTGGATGGCCGCACGCATTGCGTGCGCTTTTCGCTCCACCGTTCAACGAACCCGAGCGGCACATCGCTCGGCAGCAACCCACCGGACCGCGTGCAGCACCAGACCAAGAGCGGCGAGGAACTGACTGTGCGACTCCCAGACGCGCGCGGCCGGTACTCAGAATCGGGCACGTACCACGCTCTCGAATGCCGGTCCCTGTGCGCCGTCCACACCCGCCTGGCAGCCGCTTGCTAGGTCTTGTTAGCCGTTTTCATCGACGGGCGGACGTTCCTGCGGGTTGATCTTTGGATCGTTACCGACCTGGGGATCGCAACTGAACCAGACTTTATTTCCTTTCTTGTCCTTGCGGGTTGGGTCTTCAACGATGAGGGTCAGAAAGATCAGTGTGGGGACGCTATTGGCGTTGATGACCTCGACGCTGCGGCCGCCAGCGGCAATCACGGGTTCACTGATCTGTTTGAACGCGTCGGTCGTCAGCAGACTCTTGATCTTGAAATGCTTCGGAACAACGGTTTCATCGAAGTGATACGTCAACGTGGATATGCCGTCGTCCTTGTCGACAATCAGCAGATCCGGAGCAAAACTGTAGAAATATTCGCCAGCGCCCGTATTCCCGCCGAATCCCACACGTGCAACCGTGAGCTTGATGCTGAAGTCCGTCATGACTTGTCCTGTTCCTTGAGAGGCGGGGCATAGAAAGAGACAAACCCCGGGTGGCGGTAGCCCGCTTGGTACAGCCATCCGAGCTGTTGCGTAACAGCAGTGCGCTGGCCCAGATGCACTTGGGCGCGAATCCAGGGGTCGAGCAGGTTCTTGTCACGGCTGTTGCCGATGTCCTTGCCAAACAGCGTCACCGCGCGCTGCCATGCCACACGGGCGCCATTGTCATCGCCCGCTGCTGCGCGTTGTTCGCCCTGCCAGACCAGTGCAAGTGCCAACGTCGAGATGGCTGACAGGTCGTCCGGCTTGGCGCGATGCAGTGCCTCCACGCGCGCCACGATCTGATCCAGGCTGCCAGCATGCGCGGCCTGTATGTGGTGCAAGCGCAGCGCGATGATGGCATCCAGCAATTCCCAGTCGGGCAGCGGCTGCGCCTGCAGCAGCAGGCTGGCCATGATGTGACGCGCCTGACCCAATTGCTGCCTGGCCTGCGCGGACTGCCCGTCCAATGCGGCGATCCAGCCAGCCTGCGTATAGGCATGCCCCAGATCGCTGCGCCAGGTCTGATTGTCCGGCTGCAAGGCCACCAGCGGCTGCAGGATGCGTACGCTGTCCTGCGCGTCGCGCTGCGCCTGGGTCAGATGACCCTGCACCAACGCCAGATTGGAGACGCGGATCAACGACACCGCCAGGCGACGCTGCCAGGCCTGCGCCTGCGGGTCGCTGTCCACCAGCACGCGCAGCATTGCGATCTGTTCGCGATATCCCTGCTCTGCAGGCGCCAGCAAGCCCTGGTTCTCCTGCGCCAGGCTCAGCCCGGACAAGCTGTCGATCAATTCATAACGCAGCGATGTGTTGCCCGGGGTGCGCGTCACCAGCTCCCGCTTGAGCGCGATGTCGCGCGCAAAAAATCCGATCGCCGTTGCGACATCGCCCTGCGCGTTGGCCAGCATGCCGAGATTGTTGAGCGCGTACGACAGTTCCAGCTGCCAGTGAGGATCGGCCGGTACGCGGCGCACCAACCACTCGCTCGCGGCCAGATATTGCGACCAATGGGTATGCGCCAGCGCGAACTGCTTTTTGCGATAGGCCATATTCCCCAGCCAATACGCCGCCTGGCCGGTTTCCGCATGTGCATCCAGCATGTCGGGTGCGCGCAGGCGTGCCTGCTCGGCGGTGGCGGCCGCACGCGTAAACGCCGCCTGCGCTTCGTCCAGCTTGCCCTGATTCATCAGCACTTCGCCGGTGGTGCGCAGGGCGCGGGCGTGGTTGATCAGATCGCCCGGTTGCATGCTGGCGTTAGGCAGATCTTCCAGATAGCGCAGCGAGCGGCTGCCCACGCTGTCGAGCAGCTTGAGATTGCCCACCGTGCGCAACTGCTCGGCCAGATCGCCCAGCATGTAGCTCACCAGTTGCTGGGCCTGATCGCGGCGCTCTTCTGCCACTTGCTGGGCCTGGCGCGCCTGCCAACCGAGCAGCAGCGATGCGCTGGCCAGCACCACCAACAAGGTGGCGGCTGTCGCATACAGGCCGCGGCGGCGTTGCTGCGAGCGCTCGCAGGCATGCAGGAACGCCACATCCACCGCATCCAGATCCTGCGGCATGCGCCGCGCGGCTTCGCGCGCTTCGCTCAACGGGCGCCCGCTGTTGAGCAGGTGATCGGTGCGCCGGCCCTCGCTTGCCCAACGCTGCGCGGCCAGCTGCAGGCGCTTGCGTGCCTGCAGCAATCGGCGGTTTTCGTGGATCCACTCGGCCGCGCGTGGCCATTGCCGCAGCAAGGCTTCGTGGGCTACCGCGAACCCCGGCTCGCCGGCCACAAGTTCGCTGACGAACAGTCGCGCATGCACGAAGGCATCGACCAGCGCATGCGCCGCACCGTCGGCCGGCAATGCCGACCAGGGTGCACGGCGTGCGGTCACCGCAGCGCTGTCGGGGTGGATGACGCTCAGCTGTGTCAGCACCTCGCCCAGTGCTGCCTGCGCGGCGGCCGGCAACGCACGAAAGGTCGCTTCGGCGTGATGCGCCAATGCGCCTTCCAGTCCACCCAAGGCGCGATACGCCGCAAACGTCAGCAAGCCATCCTCGCTGCGCTGCGCGTGCTGCGCGTGCAGCGCATGCAACAAATGCTGCAACAACGGCAACGCATCGGGCTGGCGCGCGGTGGCGTCGCGCAATACATCGTCCAGGCGGCTGACGCTGTCGTGCTCTTCTTCGAAGCGCAGCCCGGCCATCGCTGCCGGCACGCGAATGATCTGGCCGATCTCGCCATCGCGCGGCGGCAGCAGATCCACATGCCCGTCGCCGCGTTTGAGGTCGACGATGTCCGGCAAGGCATCGATCAGCCGCGGATAAAAGTCGCTGCGGGTCAGCAGTAACACCGCCACATGCGCGCTGTTGCACAGTGCCTGCAATACAGCGGCCAGCGCGCTGCGGTCGGCATCGGTGATGCCGGGCGTGGCCACCATGGCTTCGGCATGGTCGATCACCAGCAGCAGATGCCGTTGGGTCTGCGCGCTATCGCGTACCGGGGCGCTGTACCGTAGCGCTTCGCCGATTGCGGCATGCAGCGGGGCAGGGTGTTGCAGCCACTCGGCAAGCCGTGCCAGTTGCGCGGGCGAGAACACCGCACGCTCGGCGATTGACCACGCGCCGAGTGCGCGCGCGAGCGTGTCGTGCACATCGCCGCCGCGGCATTGCGCCAGGTTGCAGTACGTCACCGCCACCGCTTCCAGCCCATCCAGCCCGCCGGCGTGCGACAGCAACGGCACCACGCCGGCCCGCAACAACGAGGTCTTGCCGCAGCCGCTGGCCCCGCTTACCAGCACCAGCCCGCGCTGGCTGTGCAGCTGCGCGCGCAACGCCGCAACAACTTGTGCAATTGCGTGGCTGCGGCCGAAAAACACCTCTGCGTGCGTCGGGTCGAACGCCTGCAGGCCCACGTACGGGCTGCCCTGCGCCCACGACCCGGTGCCGATCACCGCGCCGCGATACTCCTGCGGAAACACCACCTTGGGCAGCAACCGATAGCCGCGTTTGCGGATGGTTTCGATAAAGCGCGGCTGGCGGCTGTCGTCGCCCAGCTTGCGGCGCAGCTGCGCGATGGTCTTGTGCACCGGGTTATCGCCGTAAAAGCTGCCGTGCCACACCTCGATCAGCAGCTGCTCGGCGCTGATCACTTCGCCGGCGCGCTCGGCCAGTGCGATCAGCACTTCCATCATGCGCGGTTCCAGCGTGATGGTCTGGCCGTCGCCGATCAGCGTCAGCCGTTCCGGTTCCACCAGCAGCGGGCCCAGGCGGAACCGCGGAACGGAGCTCAGCTGCGTGACGCGCTCGCTACGAAGAGACATCGTTCGGATACCGGTCGTACAACTGGAAGGGGCCTGGACAATCGCCAACAGACACGGCACGGCAGCACCTGAAAATAGCACAGCTGTTGCGGCAGCAATGGCCCGATGTCGCGCTTCCCACACGGCTGCGCGTGCGCGCAAGGCGGCGTGTTGGAGCGTGGCGCGATGGTGGGAAGTGGGGCGATGCGCGTGCCGGCCGGTTGCCGCGCGCGGGGTGCGCTGCCTTCCATACAGCAGCGTGTGTTGCGCATCAGGCTGTTTCGCATGCGGTGCACCGATTAAGATGCCGCCAGCATCTTGCTGACCAGGAGTCCACGTTGATCATCCATCCCAAAGTGCGCGGCTTCATCTGCACCACCACGCATCCGCTTGGCTGCGAGCGCAATGTGCTCGAGCAGATCGCCGCAACGCGCACGCGCGGCGTGCGCAACGACGGCCCGAAGAAAGTCTTGGTGATCGGCGCGTCCAGCGGCTACGGCCTGGCCTCGCGCATCACTGCCGCGTTCGGGTTTGGCGCGGACACGCTGGGCGTGTTCTTCGAAAAACCCGGCACCGCCACCAAGGCCGGCACCGCCGGCTGGTACAACTCGGCGGCCTTCGACAAACACGCCAAGGCCGCGGGCCTGTACAGCAAGTCGATCAATGGCGATGCGTTTTCGGATGCGGCGCGCGAAAAAGTGATCGAACTGATCAAGACCGAGATGGGCGGCAGCGTCGATCTGGTGGTGTATTCGCTGGCCTCGCCGGTGCGCAAGCTGCCGGGCAGCGGCGAAGTGAAGCGCTCGGCGCTCAAGCCGATCGGCAACACCTACACCGCCACCGCCATCGACACCAACAAGGACGCCATCATCCAGGCCTCGATCGAGCCGGCGACCGAGCAGGAGATCGACGACACCATCACCGTGATGGGTGGGCAGGATTGGGAGCTGTGGATCGACGCGCTGGAAGGCGCCGGCGTGCTCGCCGATGGCGCACGCAGCGTGGCCTTCAGCTATATCGGCACCGAAATCACCTGGCCGATCTACTGGCACGGCGCGCTCGGCAAGGCCAAGGTCGACCTGGACCACACCGCGCAACGCTTGAACGCGCGCCTGGCCGCCCGCGGCGGCAGCGCCAATGTGGCGGTGCTCAAGTCGGTGGTGACCCAGGCCAGCGCGGCGATTCCGGTGATGCCGCTGTATATCTCCATGGTCTACAAGATCATGAAGGAAAAGGACTTGCACGAAGGCACCATCGACCAGCTCGACCGCCTGTTCCGCGAACGCCTGTACCGCGAAGATGGCCAGCCGGCCGAGCTGGATGACGAAAACCGCCTGCGCCTGGACGACTGGGAACTGCGCGACGACGTGCAGGACGCCTGCAAGGCGCTATGGCCGCAGGTCACCACCGAGAACCTGTTCGCGCTCACCGACTACGCCGGCTACAAGCACGAGTTCCTCAAGCTGTTCGGCTTCGAGCGCCACGACGTGGATTACGACGCCGATGTGGCGACGGACGTGAGCTTCGATTGCATCGAGCTGGGGTGAATCGGGAATCGGGAATCGCGAGAGCGGTAGCTGCGCGCTTGGAATTCCCGGTCTGTTGCCTTTGAAAACGGCCTGCAGGTCATGCCGGCCGTTTTACGCGGGGCCGGCCGTGGTGGTGCGCGGCCCTGCGGCGGGATGTGCTATCGCCGCGCATTGATGCGGCGCGCTGCCGCGGTGTTGCGGCGCGGCTCCCGGCGACTGATTCGACGCGCTCGGTGACGCCTTCATTGCCAACCCGGTGGATGGCGCAACGTCGAGCCACCGTCTCCTCATCCGCCCTTCGGGCAGCGTGTTCCAGCTTCTCCCGAGCCAGCAGGGAAAGAATCAGTCCGCGTGTTGCTCATCGCTTCCAGAGACACGCAGCATTGCTTCAGTGATACCGCCACCACTCCCGAACGATCACTCCCTAATCCCGGCACCCAATGGACAAACTCATCGCCCATCTCGTCCTGGCGTTTGTCGTCAGTGTCGTCTGCGCCGTGCTGTTGCGCTTTAGTCGGTTGCACAGCGCGCTGAAAGCCGTCATCAATCTTCTGATCACCATAGTCGCGGTGTGCGTCGTAGTGATGCAGGACGGCTCCGCGCCTCCCTGGCAGAACGCACTGCCGATCGCGGCGTTTTTCAGCGTTCCGGCATCGGTGTGTGTGGTGGTGGTGAGCGCCGCCATGGCATGGCTCGCGAACAAGCGCCGCGCACGCGCTAGGCGTGTGGCACCGATCTGAAGTGGAGCGGGGAACAGATGCAGCTGGCGGCCTCATGGTCGCCCAGCAGTTTCGTTAGTCGCTGCTGGTCGGTTCGCACCGCGGCGCGCTTCATGCGCTGCAGCGTTTCAACCGATGAGGCGACCAGCTTCAGCTCTTACGATTCCCCATTCCCCACTCCCGATTCACCGCTTCACATCGAACCGCGCATCGCCCACACAGGCCTGCACATCGGCCACCGAGAGCGGATTGAAATCGCCGGGAATCGAGTGCTTCAAACAACCGGCAGCCAGGCCGAAGCGCACCGTGTCGTCCAACGACCAGCCTGCGATCAGGCCGTGCAGCACGCCGGCGGCAAACGCATCGCCACCGCCGATGCGGTCGATGATGGGGGTGAGTTCTTCGCTGGGCGCGCGGGCCACTGCGCCCTCGCGCGGCACCAGCATCGCGCCCAGGCTGTGGTGGTCCACGTTATGCGCGATGCGCTGCGTGCAGGCCATCAACTGCAGCTGCGGGAATGCGGCAAACGCCTGCTGCGCGGCTGCTTCCACGCGCGCTTCCAGCGTGTCCTGCGGGAACTCGCCACCGAGCACCACACCGATATCGCGGTAGTCGGCAAACACCACATCGGCGCAGTCGAACAGCTGACGCAGGATGCCGCGCGCATCGCCCTGCCAGCGCTGCCATAACTTGGGCCGGTAGTTGCCGTCGAACGACACCTTGACCCCGGCCGCACGCGCGGCGCGCGCTGCCGCCAGTGTGGCCTGCGCCACCTCGGCGCCCAGCGCCGGGCTCACCCCGGACAGATGCAGCCATTGCGCACCCTCAAGCAGGGCCGGCCAGTCGTAGGCATCGGCGGACGCCAGCGCAAACGCCGAATCGGCGCGGTCGTAGACCACTTCGCTGGGGCGATGGATCGCGCCGGTGGTCAAAAAGTACAGGCCCATGCGGCCGTCCACCCGCCGCACATGGCGGGTATCGACCTCGTGCCGGCGCAGCTCGCCGAGTACCGCGGCGCCCAGCGGGTTGTCGGCCACGGTGCTGACCATGGCCACGTCGTGGCCGAAATGCGCCAGCGACACGCCGACGTTGGCTTCTGCACCACCGCAATGCACGTCCAGTCGCGGCTGCTGCAACAGCAGCTCATGACCAGGCGCCCCCAGACGCAGCAACAACTCTCCAAAACACAGGATGCGGGCTCGACTCATGCGGCAGTACCTCGGCTGTGTGGTGCGTCACGGGGCGGGGGACCGGTGGCGCGTTACGATGACCATCGGTGTCATTCTAGCCTTCCCGCAAGAGCGCCGACGAGCCCCACTATGCGACACGGCGTGACGGCTTGTGCCCCATTTAGGCGAATTCACTGCCCATTTCTGCTGCGCTGCAAGATGTTGAACGACGATTCAGCTGATAACGTCGTTTTGACCAGCGGTGTCATTGCCGCTCACACCCCCGCATTTCACATTGTTCATGGACCCTTGGGAGGGGAGGACATGCAATTTCGGACCACCAACCGGAAGACACCGGTTACCTTGCTGGCGTTATCGATCGGCCTGGCGCTGAGCGGCCACCTGGCAGCACAAGAAACCACCCAAGCGCCTGCAGAACCGGCCGTGGACCTGGACACCGTCACGGTGACCGGCTATCGCGCCTCGGTGGAAAAAGCCCTGGACATCAAGCGCGGCGAAGCCGGCGTGGTCGATGCGATTGTCGCTGAAGACATCGGCAAGTTCCCCGACCTCAACCTGGCCGAGTCGCTGCAGCGCATCCCCGGCGTGGTGATCACCCGTGAGGCCGGCGAAGGCCGCGCCATTTCGGTGCGTGGTCTGGGCCCGGAGTTCACCCGCGTGCGCATCAACGGCATGGAAGCGCTCACCACCGTGGGCGCCGGCGACCAGAGCGGTGGCACCAACCGCGGCCGCGGCTTCGACTTCAACGTGTTCGCCTCGGATCTGTTCTCGCAGCTGATCGCGCGCAAGACCGCCTCGGCCGACGTGGAAGAAGGCTCGTTGGGCGCCACCGTCGACCTGCGCACCGCGCGTCCGTTCGACTACAACGGCTTCACCTTCGCTGCCAGCACCCAGGCCGCTTACAACGCGATGGCCGAAAAGGCCAACCCGCGGGTGGCCGGCTTGATCGCCAATACCTGGGCCGACAACACCTTCGGCGCCTTGCTGTCGGTGGCCTACACCGAGCGCGAAGTGCTGGAAGAAGGTTCCAACACCGGCCGCTGGGCCAATGGCCCCAGCAACGGCGGTTTCAGCGCCACCTCGCCGTTCGCCGCCGCGCGCTCGGCCGATGTCTACCACCCGCGTTTCCCGCGCTACACCCAGCAGATCCACGACCAGCAGCGCCTGGGCATCACCGGCTCGCTGCAGTGGAAGCCGTCCGATCGCACCACGCTGTCGCTGGACATGCTGTATTCCAAGATCGACGCCAAGCGCGACGAGCACTACATCGAAGCGATCTCCTTCAGCCGCAACCGCGACGGGCTCACCCCGCGTCGTGCAGTGCGCGACGGCAAGCCGGCCACCATCGTGCGCAACGGCGAGATCCGCAACAACGCCTTGGTCTACGGCGAATTCGACAACGTCGACATCCGTACCGAAAACCGCCACGACGAGTGGAACACCGAGTTCAAGCAGATCAGCTTCGACATGGAGCATCGTTTCAACGATGCCTTCAGTGTCAATGCCCGGGTGGGGACCTCGCGCTCTGCGCACGAGAACCCGATCCAGACCACCATCATCATGGACAAGTACGACGTCGACGGGTACAGCTACGACTACCGCGGCAACAACCGCGCGCCGGTGCTGAACTACGGGATCGACCCGACCAATCCCAATGGCTGGGAGCTGGCCGAAATCCGTTTGCGCCCGCAGTCGGTGGATAACGACTTCGACACCGGGCAGATCGACTTCAACTGGAACATCAGCCCCGGCTTCCGCCTCAAGGGCGGCGTGCTGGCCAAGAACTACACCTTCAGCACCGTCGAACTGCGCCGCGCCAACGAGCTGTCGGTGCCCAACTTCGCCAACGGCACCACCATCGTGCCGGCAGACCTGACCGAACAGGCCGGGCTCAAGGGCATCAACGGCAGCCCCAATGCCTGGGTCGTGCCCAACCTGGATGCGGTGGCCGATCAGTTCGGCATCTACAGTAACAGCGGCACCTTTGCAGTGGCCCCGCGCGTCAACAACAGCCGCAGCGTCGAAGAAAAAGACCGCGGCGTGTGGTTGATGGGCGAGTTCTCCACCGATCTGGGCTCCATCCCGCTGTCGGGTAACTTCGGCGTGCGTTACGTGCGTACCGAGCAGGAGTCCACTGGCTATGCGTTGATCAACAACGCACCGGCGCTGACCACCGTGGGCCGCAAATACAACAACACGCTGCCCTCGTTCAACCTGGTTGCCGAGCTGATGCCCGACCTGCTGCTGCGCCTGGGTGCGGCCAAGGTCATGAGCCGTCCCGGCCTGGGCAGCCTCACCCCCGGCGTCACCGTGGCGGTGGCCGGCGGCTCGCGCACCGTGGCCGGCGGCAACCCGGATCTGGACCCGATCGAAGCCACCAACGTCGACCTCGGCCTGGAGTGGTACTTCAACGAAGGCGCCATGGTCGGTGTCGGCCTGTTCTACAAGGACATCGAAAGCTTCATCCAGACCGCGCGCGAAGTGCGCCCGTACTCCAGCAGCGGCCTGCCGGCCGAATTGCTGGCCGGCACCGGCGCCACCGTCAACGACGACTTCGCCTTCAGCATCCCGCTCAATACCCCGGGCGGCGAATTGAAGGGCGTGGAAGCCAACTACACCCAGCCCTTCACCTTCCTGCCGGGCAAGTGGGCCAACCTGGGCGTGCAGCTCAACTACACCTGGGTCGATTCGCAGATCCAGTACCTGGCCAGCAGCGGCGCGCCGGTGATGAAGAACGATCTGCTCGGGCTGTCGCGCTCGTCGTGGAATGCCACCTTGTTCTACGAAGGCGAATCCTTCGCAGGGCGCGTGTCGGCCACCAACCGCGACGACTACCTGACCCAGGCACCGGGTTCGGAAGCCGGCTTCAACGTCGATGGCGTGCACGGCATGACCGGCACCACCATGATCGACGCCTCGCTGCGCTACAAGATCAGCAAGCAGCTGGAGTTGAGCCTGGAAGGCATCAATCTCACCAACGAAGCCTCCGACGAGTGGGTGTCCTCGCCGCGCACCGGCCAGTTGCCGCTGCAATACGGTGAAACCGGTCGCCAGTTCCTGCTCGGCGCCCGCTACAAGTTCTAAAAGCGTGTCCGCCCGCTGCGCACACGCGCAGCGGGCCTGATTCCAACGCCTGATCGCGATGACGTCTTGCGCCCGGTTTTTCGGGCGCGCATGCAACGCGGTGGGCGGGATGTTTCGTGCGACGCCGATGGCCTTGGGGGGCTGAGCGCGTCTTTGCAGCCAGTGCCAGGGAGAGAGCCGCATCATGCAAGCCCGTTCGTGTCGTCCTGCCCACGCGGCAGGCGCCCGCCTGTCCGTCGCGCGTCTGTCGGTGGCCATTGTGCTGGCCTTGCACGGTGTCGGCGCTGCCGCGCAAACCGTCGGTTCGCCCACCACGCCCACCGATCCGGTGGATCTGGACCGTGTGCAGGTCAAGGCCAGCTATCGCGAAAGCCTGCAGCAATCGCTGGACGCCAAGCGTTACAGCGTGGAGCAGGTGGATGCGATCTATGCCGAAGACATCGGCAAGTTTCCCGATCTGAATCTGGCCGAATCGATGCAGCGCATCGCCGGCGTCTCCATCGACCGCGAAGGCGGTGAGGGCAAGCAGATTTCCGTGCGCGGCCTGGGCTCGGATTTCACCCGCGTGCGCATCAACGGGCTGGAAGCGCTGGCCACCGCCGGCAGCGGCAGCGATGGCGTCAACCGCAGCCGTGGTTTCGACTTCAATACCTTTGCCTCCGAGTTGTTCAGCCGCGTCACCATCAGCAAGACCCAGTCGGCGCAGATGGACGAAGGCTCATTGGGTGCCACCGTCGATTTGCGTGGCTCGCGCCCGTTCGACTTCGACGGCTTTGAGGCCGCTGCGTCCACGCAATACGGCTACAACGATCTCTCGCGCGAAAAAGACCCGCGCTTCTCCGGCCTGATCAGCAACATCTGGGCCGATGGTCGCGTCGGCGCGTTGATGTCGGTGTCCTACAGCGAGCGCCATCTGCGCGAAGAAGGCTACAACCCGGTGCGCTGGGAGCACGGCAACTACCGCAACTCCAACCAGAGCACCGCCACCAACAACGGCACCTACGGGTTCTGCTCGCCAGTGGGCTACAACCCGCAAACCCCGCGCAACCCGTTGTCGAATGAAACGCGCGCCGGCGTGGGCTCGCAGGCCAACCAGGACCGCAACAACGGCTGGGGCAGCTACGGCATCAGTGCCACCAGCTGCGGCACCGGCATCGCGCGCCCGGCCAATACGCCCGAAAACATCCAGGCTTACGAAACGGCCACCGATGCGTGGATTCCGCGTTACCCGCGCTATATCCGCACCGATCAGGAGATCAAGCGGCTCGGTGTTACTGGCGCACTGCAATTCAAATTCAGCGACGACACGCTGCTCAATGTCGACCTGCTGTACTCCAAGTTGGACAAGGACCAGCGCGAAGATTCGGTTGGCGCCAACCTGCACCGCACTGCCAACTTCGGCGGCAAGACCCAGATTGCGGTGCGCGAAGCGCAGGTGGACGAGCAGAACCGCCTCACCTACGGCGTGTTCGACAACGTCGATTTCCGCACCGAATCCAGCACCATCGAAGAATCCACCGAGTTCAAGCAGGTCAACCTGGACCTGGCGCACCGCTTCAACGACCAGGTGCGCCTCAACGCATTGGTGGGCCACTCGACCTCCGATTACGAGCGCCCGGTGTTTTCGCTGGTCAGCTTCGACAACACCAACCTCGACGGCTTCGTGCTCGACCGGCGTAACGGCGGCGACTACCCCAGCATGACGTTCCCGTTCGATGCGGGCAATACCAACAACTGGCAATGGCTGGGCTACGGCGCGGTGCCGGTCAACAGCAACGGCACCGCGCGCGGCACCAACATCAGCGAAGTGCGGCTCAACCCGCAGTCGGTCAGCAACACCTTCGACACCGCCAAGCTGGATCTGGAATTCAACATCAATTCCACCTTCACCTTTCGCACCGGGCTTGCCTACAAGAACTACGACATGGACACGTCGGAGTCGCGGCACATCTCCTACGGCCGCCTGGCGCAGGCGTTGCCCGCAGGTGTGGGTGTCAACGAGCTGAGCACCAATCTGGATGGCTTCGGCCGCAGCTTGAACGGCAATTTTCCCACCACCTGGGTGATTCCGGATTTCCAGAAAGTCGCCGACCTGCTCAACATCAATTGCAACTGCGATACCGGCGTGCCCGGTGGCGATTACCGCCTGGCCGATGTCGGCCATTTCGGCTCGTCCAACAACAATTTCGCGGTCAACGAAAAGAGCCTGGGCACCTATCTGCAGCTGGATTTCAATACCGACCTGTGGGGTCGCGCGCTGCGCGGCAACCTGGGCGTGCGCTACGTGCAGACGCAGATCGCCGCCAGTGGCTATGCACCGTGCACGGCCACCGCCTCCGGCGCCATCTCGCCCAACTGCGAGTCGTTCTTCGGCGTGGCCAGCGCCACCGCCAACCCCGGCGAGCGCCTGCTGGTGCCCACCACCGTCAATCACAACTACCGCGATGTGTTGCCCTCGTTGAACCTGTCATGGGACGTCAGCGATGAGGTGGTGCTGCGCTTGTGTGCGGCCAAGACCATGGCACGCCCCACGCTGGCCTACCTGTCGCCCAGCGTCAGCGGCGGCCCCACCCAGTTCTTCGACGACGGGCGCTTTTTCTCGATCAATCTGGGCAATCCCAAGCTCGACCCGTTCCGCTCCACCAACTACGACCTCAGCGCCGAATGGTATTTTCGCGAAGGCTCGCTGCTGTCGGCGGCGGTGTTCTACAAGGACATCCAGAGTTACGTGCAGCGCACCCGCGTGCTCACCACCTGGGAAGCGATGGGCTACTCGCTGGATCTGCTGCCCGCAGGCTTCACCCCGGACACCATCTTCAATGTGCAGAGCTACTTCAACACGCCCGGCGGCCCGCTCAAGGGCTTCGAGCTGACGTATCAGCAGGCCTTCGATTTCCTGCCCGGCTTCTGGCGCAACTTCGGCGTGCAGCTCAACTACACCCAGGTCGATTCCAAGATCAATTACCTGTTCAGCACGGCCGGCAACAGCAATACCAGCATCACCACCACCACCACCGAGCGCGACCTGCTCAATCTCTCGCCGCACTCCTACAACGCCACTGTCTATTACGACGACGGCCGCTTCAGTGCGCGCGTATCCACCAGTTATCGCGATGGCTACATCAACAACATCCTCGCCCAGGAGGACGTCTACGACCTGGACGGCAAGCGTCTGGTCACCGCCGATGTCACCGGCAAATACAGCGTTGAAAACGTCGATTTCAACATGTCCTACAAGCTCAACGATCACCTGTCGCTGACCTTCGAGGCGATCAACCTGCTCGACACCCCCGACCGTCGCTACGTCGATTCCACGCTGGAACTGCCGGACAAATACACCGTCACCGGACGCCAGTACTACGTCGGCGCGCGCTACAAGTTCTAACAGGAGCACAGCAATGCAATTGCATCGCAGGATCGTGTTACGCAACCTCGCCGCCACCGCCATGCTGGCGGGGCTGTCGCTCTGCAGCACGCTGGCCCTGGCCGCCGACCCGGTCTACACCGTGGCCAAGCAGGGCAGCGCCGGCTACCGCACCGTACAGGCCGCCATCGACGCCGCCGTACAGGGCGGCAAACGCGCGCAGATCAACATCGGCGCCGGCACCTACCAGGAACTGATCGTAGTGCCGTCCAACGCACCGGCGCTCAAGCTCATCGGCGCCGGCCCCACCCAGACCATCATCACTTACGACAACTACGCCTCGCGCATCAATCCGGCCACCGGCACCGAATACGGCACCTCCGGCTCGTCCAGCGTCATCATCGCCGGCAACGACTTCACCGCCGAAAAACTCGCCTTGGGCAATCACGCAGGCCCGGTGGGGCAGGCAGTGGCGGTACGTGTGGATGGCGATCGCGCTGCGTTCCGCAACGTGCGCTTCCTCGGTTACCAGGACACGCTGTACCTGCGCGGCGCCAAGCTGTCGTACTTTTTGGATTGCTATGTGGAAGGCACGGTGGACTTCGTGTTCGGCGCCGGCACCGCGCTGTTCGAAAACGTGCAACTGCATTCGCTGGGCGATGGCTATCTCACTGCCGCCTCCACCCCGCAGGAAAGCGCGCGCGGCTTCGTGTTCCGCAATGCCCGCGTCACCGCGGCCAGCGGTGTCTCGCGCGTGCACTTGGGGCGCCCGTGGCGGCCGTATGCCAGCGTCAGCTTCATCAGCAGCCAGCTGGGCGCACACATCCTGCCCGAAGGCTGGAACAACTGGGGCAACACCGCCAACGAGGCCACTGCCCGCTACAGCGAATACCAGAGCAGCGGCAACGGCGCCAACCCGTCGCGCCGCGTGAAGTGGTCGCGCCAGCTCACCGCTGCGCAGGCCGCCGCGCTGGACCGCAACACCATCCTGGGCAGCTGGAGGCCGTTCTGATGATGCGCTTATCGACACTCGCATTCACCACCGCGTTGCTGCTGGCCCCGCTGTCGGCCATGGCCGACAAGATCGCCGACAACATGTTGCTGCTGCAGACCGCGTCTGGTGGCTGGTCCAAGCAGTACAAGGGCGTCGCGGTGGATTACACGCGCACCTTTACCGCCGCCGAGATCGCCGAGTTGCAACAGCCCGGGCGCAAGGACGACGCCACCATCGACAACAAGGCGACCACGTCCGAAATCACGTACCTGTCCACCGCCTTCAAGAACGAAAAGAACGCCAAGTACATCGCTGCCGCACGCCGTGGCGTGGATTACCTGCTCAAGGCGCAGTACGCCAACGGCGGCTGGCCGCAGTTCTACCCGGACTTGTCGTCCTACCACCATCAGATCACCTACAACGACGATGCGATGGTGCGCGTGCTCAACCTGCTGCAGGACATCGGCGAGGGCAAGGGCGACACCGGCGCGCAACTGCGCGGCAGCCACTGCGCACGCGCAGTGCAGGCAGTGGCCAAGGGCCTGGAATGCGTGCTCGCCACCCAGGTCAAGATCGGCAGCACGCTCACCGTGTGGGGCGCGCAGTACGACGAGGTCACGCTCAAGCCGGCCAAGGCGCGCGCTTACGAACTGGCCTCGTTGTCGTCCAGCGAGTCGGTGAGCATCGTGCGGTTTCTGATGCGCCAGCCCAACCCGTCGGCCAAGATCAAGACCGCCGTGCAATCGGCCGGTGTCTGGTTCGACACCCACCGCATGCGCGATCTGGCCACCAAGAAAATCGACGACCCCACCCAGGAAACCGGCAAGGACGTGATTCTGGTCGCGCAACCCGGTGCCTCGTTATGGTCACGCTTCTACGACCTGCAGAATCAACGCCCGTTGTATGCCAACCGCGACGGCAAGGCCTTGACCGACTACATGCAGGTGCCCAACGAACGCCGCGTGGGCTATGCCTGGCATGGCACCTGGCCGGACAAGTTGTTGAAGGACGAGATTCCCAAGTGGAAGGCCGCAAACGGGCTGTAGTGGACGCAGCGATCGCACCACCGCACGCGGCGCAGGCTGGCGCGCGCAGCACGCAGGCACGGCATGTACTCTCGTACGTGCCGGCCCGCGTGCTCGCCGCCAAGCATGCGCCGCGTGCCGCGTTGCGGTGGCATGCTGCAGTGTCTGTCGCCCATGCGGTGCGGCAGTGGTTTTGAAACAGACGAGGTGCGTGTGCTGAAGGTTTGGATGGGTGTGTTGTGTCTGATCGCGCTGCCGGCAAGTGCGGCCACCCCCACGGCTCCGGAGTTGCTGTTCCGGGTCTCGGCCGATCGCAGCCTGGAGGCCGATGTGGCCCGCGGCGATCGCGTCCCCAACTTCCGCGACAAGATCACGCTGGTGCCCACCGGCAAACGCGGCAATGCCATCGAATGGGCCGACGACGGCGTGCTGTCGTGGAATGCGCCCGGCAACCTGTACACCCAGCGCGGCACGCTCGGCTTTTTCTGGCGTGCACGTTACCCGGTCGGCGAAGCGCCGTTCGTGATCTTCCGCGTCGGCTACGCCGACCACACCAGCTGGGACATGGCCTGGCTGCGCATCGACTGGAACGGCCACGGCTTCGATGCCTTCGTCACCGATGCCAACCTCGCGCGCACCCGCGTCTCCTTCAAGCTGGATAAAGCCCCCAGCGCCAGCGCGTGGACCCATATCGCCTTTGCCTGGGACGAAACCCGTGGCGTGCGCCTGTACGTGGACGGCAAAGAGGCTGCACGCGTGGACTGCGGTGCACCCTGCACCAACGGGGGCGCGCTCGATTACGATGCCGCACTCGACCAGTTCGGCCTCGCCGGCCGCGTGATGTCGCCGCATCAGGTGCAAAGCCGCTACAACTTTTTGCGCGGCAGCGATTTCGACGAGATCCGCATCTACGACCGCATGCTCGACGCCAACGGTGCCGCCGCACTGGCGCGCCTGCAAGAGCCCAGCACCGCCGAGCCACCCACCCAGGCCGCGCAGAGCGCTGCTTTTCTGCACCGCTTCGGTTGGGACAACGGCCACGCACCGCCCGTACTGGACGCACCGGTCACCAGCATCCGCAAGGTGGAATTCACCGACGCGCGCGACCTCAAGCAATGGATGTGGAAGGCCACCGACGGCATCGCCGAAACCACCTGGCCCGGCGTCTACAACCGCTCGCGTCTGCCGGGGCGCAACGACTATTTCCAACTGCCCGATTGGAACACCTACGTCGAAGGCGGCAAGGCGCTGGACCTCACCCTGCCGGACGAGCCGGTCAACCGCATCGAGCTGCGCGGCGCCGCCTACGGCCAGGCCACCTATGCCGCGCCCAACTCGCCAGCGCAGCCGCTGTTCGAGCGCAAGCAAGGCGTGGTGCGCAGCGTGGACCAGTTCGCGCCACGCCGTGGCGGCACGCTGCGCTTTGCCAACACCGCGCAGGAAACCCCCATCCAGGAAATCTGGGCCTACAACGTGCAACCGGGCGAGGTGCCCAAAGGCAGCGCGCAACTCAGCTACACCGTGCGCAGCGATATCCAGCCCGACTACGACAACCTCGCCCCGCTGCGTGACTATATTGCCGGCCGCTACCCGCTAAACGAGCGCCAGACCGTTATCGCGCTGCCCACCAAGGCACCGGCCCGCAAGCGCCCCAGCGACAAGACCGTTGCAGGCGCGCAGCACCCCATCGTGCACATCCTGGTGCCCTCCAGCCTGGGCGACCCGCCGCCAGACCAGGCGCTGATGCGCAGCTGGTCGTACGGCTGGGAAAACATGCACGACGGCCTGGACGGCATCGCCATCACCCTGCCGGCGCTGAACCTGCCGGCCACCCACAACGGCAGCATCCCGCTCAACATCCGCATCAAGGACCCCATCTGGCCCGCACGCGACATGATCGATGTCTCGGTCGCGGTCACCCCCGGCCAGCCGCGCACGCTGTGGCTGGACCTGCGCGACCGCATCTTGAGCAACGACAGCCTGATGCTCAGCATCGCCGCCGCCGCGCCCGGCTTCGATGCCAACGCACTCGACGGTACCCAGTTGCAGCTGGTGTTCAAACCACGCGCCGAGGCCATCACCGAGCACGTCGCCGACCGCTTCAACCAGGTCAAGGACAACTGGGGCTTTTTGGTCGAAGAACACACCACCTCCAAGCGCCAACTGCTCTACAAGCGGCTGGACGCCGACATCACCGACCTGCTGCGCGTGGACCCGGACAACGCCCTCGGCCGCGAATACTGGAACGACATCAGCTACGCCAACCAGGGCACGCTGCCTGTCGAGATGCCTGCAGTGCCCAAGGGCGTGCCCGCCTGGGCGTTCTGGCAGCTGCAAGACCTCAGCGCCACGCGTCGCTACATCCGCTGGTGGATCGACCAGCGCCAGGTGGCCTACGGCGATTTCGGCGGCGGCATCTCCGACGATTCGGACCTGGTGCAGCAATGGCCCGGCGTCGCCCTGATGGGCGTGGACCCTGACATCCTCAACGCCTCCATGCTGGCGCTGTCCGATGCCAACTACCGCGACGGCATGTTCACCAACGGCCTGTCCACCATCGAAACCGACGAGCTGCATTCCTACGAGGAGGGCATCAACCTCAACAGCGCCCTGCTGTATCTCAACTGGGGCGACCCGCGTACCGTCGAGCGCCTGATGGAAACGGTGAAAGCCTTCGACACCATCATCCAGGTCAACCCGCAAGGCCACCTGTTGTTCGCCAGCAACTGGTTCGGCGGCCGCAAGGTCTACCGCGAGCCCAACTGGCAATGGCAAAAGCCGTATTCCTTCCCCATCGTGCACCCGGCCATCATCCTGGGCGGCTTTAATGCCGACCCCAACAGCCGCCGCATCGTCACCGGCCTGGCAGACGGCTATCTCGCCCATGCCTACACCAACGCCAAGGGCAACTGGGCACTGCCCAACGAGATCAACTGGCAAACCGGCAAAACCCGCGGCGGCGAACTGTTCGAAGGCAGCGGCGGCGCCGACACCTTGCATACCTTCTGGGCCGCCTACCGCTTCACCGGCGACGCGCGTTATCTCAAGCCGATTAACTACCGCGTCGCCAACAGCGGCCCCAATGGCCTCTCCCTGCTCAACGAAAACTTCCTCGACGTCATGGGCAAGCGCAGCGACTGGAGCGGCAAGCTGGTTGATGCCGCAAACAAAGACGATGGCAGCGCCCCGGACTTCCCGCACTTTGTTGCCTGGGAGCAAACCGGTAATCTCGATTATCTCGCCGCCATTTACCGCAGCGAGGCCAGAGAGAAACTGCAGAACTTCTACATGAACACCGAAGGCCACTGGTGGAGCGACCGCGTGGAATCCCCCACGGTCAACCTGCAACGCGCCCGCCTGGGCGGCGTCGCCCTCAAGCGCAATCAAACCTATCCCGGCCACACCGTCAGCTGGCGCTTTGCCGATCCAGAAGCCGCCACCCAAGTGGCCATCGCCATCCCCGCACCCCGGCAAGACCGCTTCACCGTCATCGCCTACAACACCTCCAGTAAACCTCAGCGCGCCAGCATGACCGGCTGGAACGTCGCCCCAGGCCAATGGCGTATCACCCAGGGCGTGGACCGCGATGGCGACGGCAAGCTCGACAGCCCAGCCAAAACGCGGGAAGTGGCCTTCGAAAAAAGCACCTCCATCGACATCGACTTCCCCGCAGGCCGCACCACCATCCTGCAGCTCGAACGCATCGCAGCCACCACCCCGGTCGAACTACGCCCGGACCTGGGCATTGGGCATGGCGATGTGCGCGTGACCGCAGACGCCATCGAAGTGACCGTACATAGCCTCGGCCATGCCGACGCACCGGCCGGGTTTGTGGTACTGGAGGATGGGCGTGGGAAGGAGCTGGCAAGAGCCGCCTTCCCGGCGCTCGCCGCACCACGCGATCTGCAGCCAATCACCACCCAGGTACGCCTGCCGCTGCCCAACTCCGCAAACCTAAAAACCGCACAACTACGCGTCATCACCAATGGCAACGTCGCAGAGATTACCGGCCTCAACAATACGCTGCCGCTGCCAATCCCAACCACCGCACCAACGACAAAAAACAGCCCATAACCAACTCACCAATCCCTTCTCCCGCACGCGGGAGAAGGTGCCCGAAGGGCGGATGAGGGCAAAGCCGATAAAGCCAACGACCACTCGCGCAAGCGCATTGACGCAACCCAAAAACTCGGCGAGGATCAAAACACGCAGCATGTAATGCAGCCGCAAAGCCACACATTTCTTCAGGGGGAAGAAACAATGTTGAGCAAGGCATGGAGCATCGTGGCACTGACTGTGGCCGCACTCGGTTTGTTTGCCCCAGCAGCGCAAGCGCACGTCAGGGCCGCCGGTGCGCACCACACCGCCAGTCACGGCGGTCACTACAGCGCAGGCCACGGCGCCTCGCACAAGGGTGGCAGCTACCGCAGCACAAGTACCAGCAACCACTATCGGCATCACAAGTCCTAGCAGGCCTCAAGCCAGCGCCACTCGGAAGTGCTGCGTAATGCAAGAACTAGGATGCGAAGAATGCGCTATCAAAAACTCCTGAAGCTGCTCGCCGGCCTTGCCGGCGTCATGCTCGCGGCGACAGGCGCCTTGCTAGTGGCGCTGGTTGCAGCAGGCCAGGTACGTGAAGGACAGACGGGCGCATTGATCAGCGGAATTGGATTTCTGGTAATGGCCACTCACTGCCTACCAACTCATTCGAGCCGACGTCGCTCAGAAAAGCGGCTTAATTCCAGCGTTAGGGCGCATGCCTGCCCCGATCGCAACTTGTGAGATAGAGTTGACCTAGACTGAACTTCCACAGGGGGAACAAATGCAAGCCACGTACTATCAGTACTACTTCACGAAAGGAAACGGTCAGAAAAAGTATTGGGCAGATCTGCGGCCATTCCTTCAGAAGTACTGCTCATGGAAGACGCCCGTTTTCAAATCCAAGTTTGAGCATGCGGGAGAGCGCCTCTATCTAATTCATACAGTTGGCGACCAGTACTTGTTCTTGCACACGTTAGACAAGGAGATCATCAAGAAGATCGACTCAAAAAATCTAACACTAGGCGATCTAAAGACTTACCTCGCTGGAGACTCGGCCGGCTTCGCGTCATATCTCAATTTCCGCGAAGATTTCTTTGGAATTGCTTGCAAAATCCTTTCTCCGCGCGGCGCAACCTTTTCAAGTTACATAAACCAAGTAAGTGAGTCCCTGAAGCTTCCTTACAAGTTCCACACCGTTGCGCTAACCCATCAGATGCAGCGAAAAGACATTTCCAAGTTAAGTCGTGTCGGGAAAATTACCGTGGAACTACAAAGAGACAATCAACTTCACGAGGACCTGGTTGAGTTCATAAGCGGCAAGACCGGACAGAACTATGCAGAGGTAGGCCCTATCGAGATAACGATCAGGCCAGAAAAAAGACTCGGTAATATAAAAGCCATACTGCAGGGTGTCTCATCACAAATCGGACAGAAAGGCGTGACCGATTTTGAAGCCCGCGCTGTCACTGCTATCGCAGACAAGGTCATAGACGTCTATCTCGTTGGAGAAGGAGCGGTTCGCCACCCAATAAGTGGCGACACTGACGCTAAGATCCAAAGAGATTTCGACAAGCAGATGAACAAAAACGCGCTTCTTCAAGAGAAGCTGAAGGAAATGAGGTCAAACGCCAATGTACAGAAAGCTACGTTTGCTGACCTTGATAATCCTACTAAGCCACGGGCTTAGTTATTGGATCACGTTTCTTTTACCTAATGGCGTTGCAGAAACCATCAACGCCGTCCCTGGGCGCATTGAGTCACTAGCTGCTCTCCTTGCTAGCTTCGCTTTCACTATGCTCGGGTTCCTGGCAGCGGTGCTTGCTTTGTTCGGAATCATGTCAGGGTCATCGCTACTCGCTCGGTACAAAAAACACGGGCACTTAGCAACCCTGCTGCTAGTGATCGGCATAACAATGGTAGAGCTTGTTCTGACATTTGCATCCTCTATATCTCTGTACTTTCAACCACTCACAGACAGCTACGCTCGATTCTTAGCTTGGCTCATCACGACAAATTTTGTGATGCTGCTACTGAGCACGTTGCCTGTCGTTATGCTCGTCAAAGGCACGCTAGACAGCATCAACGATGAGTAGCCATGCGGCCTAACAGTTCATTCAAGCCGATTTTTCTTTGAAACTTTGCTTAATTCCAGAGTTAGGACGCACTGTATGACATCAACGGCATCCATGGAAGAAGTGCATACCAGCTACGTGACGTTGATGGGGGGTGAGCTTGGCTTGGCATTCGCCACTCTCCACCGCAAACTGATCGAACTACACATAGTTTGGCAGCAGTATCGACAGCTGTTCGGATCTGACGCAGAGACAGTGGCACTGCTTAACCGGACAGCCGGACTTTTCTTCAAGATAGTTCAAGACGAGATTTGGGACAGCGTTCTACTTGGCATATCCCGGCTTACTGATCCACCTGAGACTCGTGGCAAGAAGAACTTGACCATCAACTCTTTGCTACCTCTAATTGACGATGCCACATTAAAAAAAGAGTTGGAAGAACTTTGCAAAGCTGCACTCGATCAATCGAAATTCGCAAGAGATCATCGAAACAAACGCATTGCTCACCAAGACCACGCATACGCCACTGATAGAGCAGCAAACCCACTTGACGGCATCAGCCGTGAGCGTGTCGAGTCCATGCTCGCCGATCTTGGCAAGATCATGAACCGTCTAAACCTGCACTTTAGAAACTGCACTACGATCTATGAAGGCTTCGTTGATGATAGCGGCGCAAGAGTGCTTATTTCAAAGTTGCGCAGATTTGAGCGATTCAAAGATGAATCGGGTTCGCCGAACAGTTCTTTCAAGCCGAAGCCCCTTAGGGAAGGTCTGAATAACGATGCCTGAGAGTGCGGAATGTCCGCATCGTTCCGGAGAGTCTCGTTTGGATCTTCGGAGTTTCGCCATTTC
>NZ_MDEE01000017.1 GCF_002939865.1 Xanthomonas dyei | reverse complement strand
GCGCTTGATCTGTTCTTCGTCCATCACTGCACTCATCGATGTCTCCTCTGAAAACTAACACCTGAGCAGAGTTTCAGTGGGTCATTACAGAATAGCCATGTCCGTTGCGGACAAAAAAAACCGCTGCGAGACGCCAGCGGGCTTGGTTGCGCAAAAATGCAGCAGGAATAGGTCAGTTGGCGGGTCAGCGCCTCGGGTGTCGGCACTGCCGCCTGGACGGCCCGCCAACCTCGGCGCCAGATGCAGGCGCGCCAAGGAAATGACGATCACCCGGGCATCGGTGCCCGGCGTCGACGCATTGGCGCGCCAACCGGCTCACGCCATCGAAGCTGGCACCCTCAAGCTTGAGTACGCAGGTACCTGTACGCGGCGCGGCGAAGCGCCCCGTCTGGCTGGTGCCGCTGCGCATGGAGACGGCGTCGTTATCCTCGACGCCGGGCACGCGGCACGCTGCCACGTACAACGATGCCTGTCCGCTGCCATCAAAGCATGGAGGCACGTCGTTGTCGTCTTCGGCCGGCATTGCCGCGTTGGACGAGAGCGTCGGCTCCACCGCACTGGCAACCGAACCCGTCGACGCGTCAGCGTCAGCGACAGCGGAGAACTGCGCGCACAGATGTGACCATCGACCACGCCCTACGGCGTCGCCGGACTACGCGCCTGTGCCATTGCGGTGAATGTGATGGCACTGCCAGCCAGCACTACGCAGATGGCAGCGCCCAAGCCGCGACACACAGGCAGACGACACCGCGCCGGCATGTTCGAGATAATCGAATAATGCATCGCCTTACCGCGGGGCGACCGCCACTCGAAATTTTCGATATTCTTCATTAAACACTCACCCTCCATTATGGCCTGGCGCGTGAGAACCGACCACCACACACCCGATTGACGCGCAGACGCCTGAGGTTTTATCAAGCGCAGTAGCGCCCCTTCACCGAGATTTATTCGGAAAAATAAGCGACACTGAGTGTTTAGAAGACGTGCGGCATGTGACGAAGATGCAACGCTGGGTAAATTTATTGAACACCCGAATAACTAAATTCAGAGCGCATCACGCACGCAAAAAATATTTTTATTCGAATAACTAAAAAATCTTACATTTACTTGAAGAAATCCTTATTTTTTACGGAACCTAGCCGTGACTGCACAGCCAAGTCGGCATGACCAGGCGCGACACCGTGCCCATCACCGAGTTGCTGCACAGCACGCGAGCCGCGTTGCCGCAACGCACCGCCGGGAACACATGGATAGACCGACCTGTACGCGCCAGCAGCCGGCCAGAACGCACGGGTTGCACACCTCTTTCAGCGACAGCATCGCCGCACCGCTGCATGGTGATGCGCGATGCAACCCAATCCCTCCAGACCGTCGCGCAGCCACCTTGCGACGCGGTGGCATCAGACCGGGGGCCTAAACGAAAACGGCCGCATGCATCGCTGCACACGGCCGTCAGGGAGACGCGTGACGCGCGCTTAGCGCGCGCGGCTCCGGATCACCTCACTCAACCGCACCACACCCGCGCATTACGGAACATGCGCAGCCACGGCGAGTCGTCGCCCCAGTCGGCCGGATGCCAGCTCAGGTTCGCCGTGCGCGGCGTGCGCTCGGGATGCGGCATCAGGATGGTGGCGCGGCCATCGGTGCTGGTCAGCCCGGTGATGCCGTCCGGCGACCCGTTCGGGTTAAGCGGGTACTGAGATGCCACCGCGCCGTTGCCGTCGATGAAACGCAGCGCCACGCGTGCGGCGGCCTGGTCCACGGCCGTGTCGAACTCCGCACGGCCTTCGCCATGCGCCACCGCCACCGGAATCCGCGAGCCGGCCATACCGCGCAGGAAGATCGACGGCGACTCCACCACTTCCAGCAGCGCGGTGCGCGCTTCGAACTGCTCGCTGCGATTGCGCAGGAAACGCGGCCAATGCCCGGCACCGGGAATGATGTCCTTGAGCTGGCTGAGCATCTGGCAGCCGTTGCACACACCGAGCGCGAACGTATCGCTACGTGCGAAAAACGCGGCAAACGCATCGCGTAACGCGGTGCGCTCCAGGATCGAGGTGGCCCAGCCGCGGCCGGCGCCCAGCACATCGCCGTAGCTGAAACCGCCGCAGGCGGCGAAGCCGGAAAACTGCGCCAGATCCACGCGCCCTTCGATCAGGTCGCTCATGTGCACGTCGAATGCACTGAAGCCCGCACGTTCGAAGTTGTAGGCCATTTCGATCTGCCCATTGACGCCCTGCTCGCGCAGGATCGCCACCTTGGGCCGCGCGCCGGTCGCCACGAACGGCGCGGCCACATCCTCGGACGGGTCGAACACCAACGTGGGACGCAGCCCGGGCGCCTGGAAATCGCGCGCCAGCGCGCGCTCTTCGTCGGCGCTGTCGGGGTTGTCGCGTAGCTTCTGCATGGCATGGGTCACCGACCACCACGCATCGAACAACTCCTCCCAACGCCACTCCGCCAGCACCCGCCCCTGCCCACTCACCCGCACGCGTGGCGCGCCGGTGGGCCGCGCGATGCGCTGCGCGCACTCGGTCAGTGCATGGCGTTCGACCAGATCGGCAAACGCGGCGCGATCTTCGCTGGCGATCTGCACCACCGCACCGAGTTCTTCATTGAACAGGCTGCGGAACGCGTCATCGCCCCAGGCATCCAGCGTGATATCCAGGCCCTGGCGCGAGGCAAAGGCCATCTCGCACAGCGCCGCAAACGCACCGCCATCGCTGCGATCGTGATACGCCAGCAACAGGCCGCTTTCGCGCGCATCGCGGATCAATTCGAAGAAACTACGCAGCCGTTGTGCGTCCTCCAGATCCGGCACGTCGCCGCCGAACGCCGGCAAGGCCGCATCGTCGGCATACACCTGCGCCAGCACCGACCCACCCAGGCGCTGCTTGCCGCCGCCCAGCCCGATCAACCACAGCTCGCTTTCTTCGTCGTTGCGCAACAACGGCGTCAGCTGCGTGCGCACATCGCCGACCGGTGCGAAGGCGCTGATGATCAGCGACACAGGTGAAACGCTTTTGTGGGTTTCACCGGGACCGGGGACCGGGGACCGGGGACCGGGGAAAGCGCCCTCTTCGGTGAGATCCAGCAAGGCGGCAGCTTGCTCTTCCCGGGTCCCCGGTCCCCGGTCCCCGGTCCCGGCCACAACCCACTGCGCCTGCATCGACAGCGAATCCTTGCCCACCGGCACGCTCAGCTCCAGCGCCGGGCACAGTTCCATGCCGATCGCGCGTACCGCGTCATACAACAAGGCGTCTTCGCCAGCGTGGCCGGCGGCGGCCATCCAGTTGGCCGACAGCTTGATGCTGTCCAGCGACTGCACCGGAGCGGCACACAGATTGGTGATCGCCTCGCCCACCGCCATGCGCGCGGACGCGGCGGCGTTCAACAGCGCCAGCGGCGTGCGCTCGCCGATCGACATCGCCTCGCCGGAAAACGTCTCGAATCCGGCCAGGGTGATCGCGCAGTCGGCCAGCGGCAGCTGCCACGGGCCGATCATCTGTTCGCGCGCGGTCAAGCCACCCACGCTACGGTCGCCGATGGTGACCAGAAAACTCTTGGACGCGACTGTGGGATGCGCCAGCACGCGCAAACCGGCCTGCTGCAGATCCAGCGTTGCGGTCTGCAACACCGGCCACTGCGGCGCCGGCGGATGCACCGCATCGCGATGCATCTTCGGCGCCTTGCCGAAAAGCACGTCCATGGGGAGATTGATCGGGAGGTCGGGACCGGGGACCGGGGACCGGGGACCCGGAACAGCGCTGCCAAGTGCTGCATCGAACGTGCTCTGCGCGTTTGTGGCATCGCGCTCACGCTGTTGCACTTGCTCCTCACCGGTCCCCGGTCCCCGGTCCCCGGTCCCGCCATCCAGCGTCCCGTATCCCACCACCAGCCGCTCCTCGGCCGTGGCGACGCCGACGGCGGCGAACGGGCAGCGTTCGCGGGCGCAGATGGCGGCAAATTCGTGCAGACGCGCCTGCGGCACGCCCAGCACGTAGCGTTCCTGCGATTCGTTGCACCACAGTTCCAGCGGCGACAACGACGGGTCGTCGCTGAGCACGCGGCCCAGGTCGATGATGCCGCCCACGCCGGAGTCGTGCAGCAGCTCGGGAATCGCGTTGGACAGGCCGCCCGCACCCACGTCATGGAACCAGCGGATCGGGTTGTCGATGCCCAGCGCCACGCAGCGGTCGATGACCTCCTGGCAGCGGCGTTCCATCTCCGGGTTCTCGCGCTGCACGCTGGCAAAATCCAGCGCCTCGGCACTGTCGCCAGCGGCCACCGAACTGGCCGCACCGCCGCCCAGGCCGATCAGCATCGCCGGGCCGCCCAGCACGATCACCGCATCGCCCGGCTGCAGGCGCAGCTTTTCGACCTGATTGCGATCGATCGCGCCCAGGCCGCCGGCCAGCATGATCGGTTTGTCGTAGGCGCGGGTCAGGCCCGGGCCTTCGGCCAGTTCGAAGCTGCGGAAATACCCGAGCAGATTCGGCCGGCCGAATTCGTTGTTGAACGCGGCGCCGCCCAGCGGGCCGTCGAGCATGATGTCCAGGGCCGGAGCCATGCGCGGATTCAGCGCGCGCGGCGCTTCCCACGGCTGCGGCAGGGTCGGAATACGCAGGTGCGACACCGTGAAACCGGTCAGACCGGCCTTGGGCTTGCCGCCGCGGCCGGTGGCGCCTTCGTCGCGGATCTCGCCACCGGCACCGGTGGCCGCACCGGGAAACGGTGCGATCGCGGTCGGGTGATTATGTGTTTCCACCTTGATGGCGAATGCCGACGGCAGCACCGCTTCGCTGCGGTACTGGCCGGTGGCCGGATCCGGGCGATAGCGCGCGGCCGGCACGCCTTCCACCACCGCCGCATTGTCGCTGTAGGCCGACAAGGTGTTTTGCGGGGTCTGCTGGTGGGTGTGCTTGATCATGCGGAACAGCGAGCGTTCCTGCGGCTTGCCGTCGATGGTCCAGCTGGCGTTGAAGATCTTGTGCCGGCAGTGCTCGGAATTGGCCTGCGCAAACATCATCAACTCGACATCGGCCGGGTAGCGCCCAAGCTCGGCGAAGCGCTCGCGCAGGTAGTCGATCTCGTCCTGCGCCAGGGCCAGGCCGAGGTCACGGTTGGCCTGCTCCAGCCCATCCAGCGGCACGCGCTGCAGATGGCCCGGGTCGGGCACGTTGAACAGCGCCTCGGCGGCGGCCGCAGAACCAAGCAGCGATTGCGTCATCGGGTCGTGCAGCAGCTTGGCCACGGCGCCCCTGGTCGCTGCGTCGTCCGGCCAACCGACTAGATCGATGCGGGTGCCGCGCTCCACGCGCTGGATCGGCTGCCCGGCGCCGCGCACCAGTTCGGTGGCCTTGCTCGACCACGGCGACAGCGTGCCCAGACGCGGCACCACGTAGTGCGAGGACGCCTGTTCGTCGCGCGGCGCGGGGTCCGCTTGCGCCTGCAGGATCCGCTGCAAGGTGGCCGGATCGGGCGACTGCCCGGCCTCGGCGCGGATGAAATACACGTGCCAGGCGCCGGTGATGCGCAGCGCGGGGACGAGGGTTTGCAGGCGGGTTTCGAGCCGAGCGCGGCGGAACGGCGAAAGGGCGGAAGCGCCCTCGAGGACCATCATGTCCGGGGAACCGTGTCAGAAACGGGGCCGATCATTGTAGCGGAGGTTGGTCGGTGCAGGCCGGGATTGGGGATTGGGGATTGGGGATTGGGGATTGGGGATTGGAGGTCGGAGGTCGGAGGTCGGCAATTAGCTTCGAGGTCGGAGGGGCTGCCTGGCATCGCGCCAGCCAGCCTCTGACCACTCTCTCCACACGGCAATCCCCCAAAACGACGAAGGGCCGGATGCCTACGCATCCAGCCCTTCCTCAACCGTATCCTGCCGTTGCGAAGCGCCTTACCCGCGCGCCACCGCTGCCAGGCTCACGTCTTCCCGCTTAGCGGCTGCCACCGGCGGTGGTGACGGCGCGCTTTTCCAACGCCTCGCGCAGCTGCGCCGGCGGGAGGTAGCCACCGAGCTGGGTGCCGTCCGGCGCAAAGATCGCCGGGGTGCCGTTGACGCCAAGACGCTGACCCAGTGTGTATTCCATCGACACCGGGTTCTTGCAGTCCTTGGAATTGACCGGCTGGCCCGACTTGGCCGCCGTCAAGGCCTGCTTGCGGTCGGCCGCGCACCACACGGCGATCATTTCCTTGTGGTCCTGGCTGCCCAGGCCCATGCGCGGGAAGGCCAGATATTCGACCGCGATGCCCTGCTTGTTGAGCTCGCCGATCTCGCTGTGCAGCTTGCGGCAGTAGCCGCATTCCACGTCGGTGAACACGGTCACGGTGTACTTGGGGTTGGCAGGAGCGAACACGATGCGGTCGGCCTTGGGCACGGTCTCCAGCTGCTTGCGACGATACGCCAGCAGGCCCGGGCTGGCCGCGAACTGCTTGTTCTGGATGTCGAACGGCTGCGCCTGGATCAGATAACGGCCGTCATCGCTGACGTACAGCACCTGCCCACCGACCACCACCTCGCGGAACCCGGGGAACGGCGCAGCGCCGATGTAATCCGGCTTGAAGTCCGGGTCCAGCGCCTTGAGGGCGGTGCCGACGCGCTGATCCACATTGCCGGTCGCGGCGGGGGCGGCAGCGGCGGCTGGCTTGGCGCCGGCGTTGCTTGCCGCAGGCTGCGACGATTGTGCGCAGGCGGTAAGGCTGAGCGCGCCCAGCAGCGCGGCGATAGCAAGACGATACATTCACGCATCCAGTCGAATCGGGTTACCCGATTCTCGCACAGGGTGGATGAAGCCTGGCAGCGGCCGCGACAGTTTATCGGTTGGCTTGCCGCTGGCTTGTTGGCGCTCCCAGTTCAGAGGAGCGGATTGTTACGCCTGGTGCAGCCAAGTCAGCGTTGACGCATTGAAGCGAACTGGCTGCGGCGGGACTCCCGGTGACGGCCGTCGTACCCGGGTGCGCTCCTACGTGTGTGATCCGGCTGCAATTCGCATGGTGGCTTGCGTGTAGTCGCCCTGGCCCGGGAGCCGGCCATTACGCTGTGGGCAGCCTCAGGCGGCGCGTGCGACTGCCTTTGGGAGCGCCAAACCTTGGGCGTGCTACGGCAGGGCACGCACTGGCGATACGTGGCCGATCACCAATGTGGCGCATCGCAATCCATGCGGCACGTTCTATGCTGTGGCGATGTCAGCCAGCAGCCCCGCCGAACGTCGCCAACTCACCCAACAGCTGCCGCCGGTGCAGGCGGCCGATGCCGCCGTCATCGAGCGCTTTCTGGATCGCTTGTGGGCCGAGCAAGGCGTGGCGCGGCAGACGCTGGACAGTTACCGACGCGATCTGGAAGGGTTGGCACGCTGGCGCGATGGTGCCGGCGGCGGCTTGCTGGGCATCGATCGTTCGGTGTTGTTCGATTACCTGCGCTGGCGGACCGAGGCCCGATATTCGCCGCGCAGCAATGCCCGGCTGTTGTCGACCTTGCGCGCCTTCTACGGCCTGTGTCTGCGCGATGGCGTGCGCAGCGATGACCCCACCGCCCTGCTCGACGCGCCACGATTGCCGCGATCGCTGCCCAAGGCGCTGACCGAAACCCAGATCGAGGCCTTGCTGGCGGCGCCGGATATCCAGACACCGCTTGGCCTGCGCGACCGCGCCATGCTTGAGTTGATGTACGCCGCCGGGCTGCGCGTCAGCGAGTTGGTGAATCTGCCGGCGGTGGGCGTCAATCTGCGCCAGGGCGTGCTGCGCGTGATCGGCAAGGGCAGCAAGGAACGCCTGGTGCCGCTAGGCGAAGAGTCGCAGCATTGGCTGGAGCGCTATCTGCACGAAGCACGCCCGCTGTTGGCCGATCACAAGGCCGTGGCGGCGGTGGACGGCCAGGTGCCGCTGTTCATCGATGCGGCACGCCAGCCGCCCAGCCGTCAGCACTTCTGGGCCTTGGTCAAACGCTATGCGGCGGTGGCCGGCATCGACCCGGCAACGGTCAGCCCGCACGGCCTGCGCCACAGTTTTGCGACCCACCTGCTCAACCACGGCGCAGACCTGCGCGCGCTGCAGATGCTGCTGGGCCACAGCTCGCTGTCGACCACCCAGATCTACACGCTGGTGGCCAGGCAGCACCTGCAGAAGCTGCATGCCACGCATCACCCGCGCGGTTAGCGCGCTTTGCCGGCAGACCTATCGCGCGCCCACGACCCAGCCATCCGCGCACATCAGACTCGTAGGAGCGCACCTGGGCGCGACGCCGTCGCCGAGAAGCCCGCCGCGCCCAAGCACGCCCCGAAACCCAAGCGCGACTTGGTAACGCGAGATGGGCCAATCCGTACATCAATTGCCTGAGAAGCTCCACCGCATCGGCGGCAGCCTCCACGCCAACTCCGCGCACCGGCCGCAGCCGCTTGGCGATTCGCACAGCCAGCGTCGGCCACGGCGTGTTCGATACGCCGTTAGCGTTGCTGGATCGCTGGCGCCAGCTATGCTCGCGCCATGACGTCGATCGCCGCATCCGATTCCCCACGGCCAGCCGCCTTGTTGCACTGGCGGCTGCTGTCCATGTGCTACGACGCCTGGCCGGTGCTGGCGCTGTGGATGCTGATTTCCGCCGGCTTCACGCTGGGCTTTACCCTGGCCGGGCATCCGGCACGCGAAAACATCGCACCGTTCAGCGCCTGGCAGTGGCTGCTCTGGCTATGCTGCTGGGTCGCCGCCGGCGGGTACGCCACGCTGAGCTGGCGCCGCGGCGGCCAGACCCTGGGCATGCGTCCATGGCGGCTGCAGCTGGTCGGCCCGCAAGCCTCCTGGCGTGCGCTGTGGATCCGCTATGCGGTGGGCACGCTGTCGTTGGCCCTGGGCGGACTCGGATTCTGGTGGGCATGGGTCGATCGCGATCGGCTGACCTGGCACGACCGCGCCAGTGGGACGCGACTGCAGCGCAGTCACAAGCCAATCCGCACCCATTGATTACCCGCACGCCAGGCTGCCATTGCATGCTGCACAGCATCGGTGTGTCATGAAAATCTGCAGTGCAAGCAAAGATCCCGTACTCAGCTCCAGCCCGCCAGCCATCGACACCCACACGCACGACACGCATCACCGCGTACCTGCGACGCCCTCACTGCAGAGCTGACTACAGATCCACAGACGGGCGTTCAATCAATACCTGAATGCAATAGCCAAGCAAATACAACGCCGCCAGCATCGGTGGGAACAGCAGCGCGTAGGCGCCTGCCCATGAGAGCTCGCTCAAAATGTGGGTGCTCCCGAAGCCACGCAATAACTCGTACTGCGGCGTCAGCGGCAACTGCAACATGACGAAGCGACCCTTGGGATCGGCACCGGTGTTGGCAATCCATACGCAAAGCATGGTCAATGCGAGGTAGGGCAGACACAACAGAAGCCCACCGATGCTCAAGCGACGCATACGATTCCTTTCGCAGATACGGATCATTGGATGCCGCAGAAGTGCCGTCGGGTTAGAAAGTGGCACATGCGCAAGTTCCGACACACTACAGGGCGCCCTACGGCGTCCCGCGACATCGAATCTTTTGACCAGCGGCGCCTAACTACTGCGCCGCCGGAACAACCACGCCGACACGCCCAGCATCACCATCGGCGGCAGTGCGTAGGCGATGCGATAGTCCAGCTTTAGCGCGCCAGCCATACGGCCGAAGAACAGCTGCAGCAGCCAGAAGCCGAGGGCGAACAGGATGCCCAAAAACAGGCGCTTGCCCAGGCCGCCGCTGCGCAGCGAACCGAACGAGAACGGGATCGCCGCCATGCACAGCGCCAACACGTTGAGCGGGTAGAACCAGCGGCTCCAGTACTGGTCTTCGTAATCGCGCGCGTCCAGTCCGTTGCGGCGGCGATATTCGATGCTCTGCTGCAGTTCGTGTGCGGAGAGATTGCGCGGCTTGGCCAGGCCGGACGCCAATGCCGCCGGGCTCAGCTGCGATTGCCATGGTAGCTCGGGGAAGGTTTCGCGCTGCACCGAACGTTCCTGGAAGGTATCGCGACGCACCTGGCGCAAGGTCCAACGGCCGTCGCGGTGCTCGGCCACGGACGCGTAGGTCAGCTGCTGCAGCCTGCCGTTGGCATCCAGGTGATACAGCCGCACATCGTGCAGATCGAGCGCGGTGCCGCCGCCGTCGAGCAGCTTTTCTTCGCCGCTGAGCGCGTTGAGGAAGGTGTCGCCTTCGCGTGCCCAAAGGCCCGAATAGCGCGAGGACGCCATGCTGTTGTTGTAGCGGGCGCTGGCCTTGAGGGTGTCGGCCTGGTTCTGCGCCCATGGCCCGACGGTTTCGCCGCTGATCACCATGCTGGCGGTCAACAGCGCCATCGCTGCCACCACCGAGGCGGACATGCGCTTGCGCGAGACGCCCAGCGCGCGCAAGGCGGTCAACTCGGAGGTGGCCGCAAGCTGGCCCAGACCCATCAGCGCGCCGATCACTGCGGCGGTGGGGAACAAGGTGTAGGCGCGACGCGGCACGGTGTAGGCCACATAGGCCACCGCGTGACCGAAGCTGTAGCTGCCCTGGCCGATGTTCTTGGCCTCGCTGGCGAAGGCGTTGACCAGGTCCAGACCCAGCAGCACCGCCCAGGTCAGCAGCACGGTGAACAACACCACGCGACCGACGTACCAATCATGGACCCGCGGGGTCAGCCTCATGCGCCCGCCCTCGGCCGACGCACGCGGCCATCGCGCGCATACGCCCACACCGCCACCGCCAGCAGCGGCAGCGTCAGCCACCACAGGCCCAGCGCAGCCGGCGTCTTGCCGTTGGCGATCCACTGGGTGCCGACGATCATCAGATTGGTGCCCACCATGTACGCCAGGAAGGCCAGCATGATCCTGCCGTAGCGCTGCTGCCGTGGCGCGCTGCGCGACAGCGGCAGGGTCAGTAGCGCGAAGGCCAGCGCCAGCAAGGGCGGCGCCAGGCGCTCATGCAGCTGCGCGCGTGCGGCCGGGCGCGCATCGGACAGCAGCTGGGTGGTCCACATCACTTCCGGGTCGTTGGCGTCGTGGGTGCGGGTGCGGTCGGGCAAGGCCACGTCGTTGCTGGCGAACTTCATCAAACGGTAGTCCAGGGTGTCGCCGGCAGCCGGGCCTTCGATGCGGTAGCCGTCCTCCAGGCGCAGGTAACGGTCGGTCTTGCCTTCGAAGAACATCGCGCCGCGCTGGGCAGTGACCACATCGAGGCGGTCGTCCTTCTGGCGCTGCATGAAGACCTTGCCCAGGCCCTTGCCATCGGCGGAGATGGTGGTCAGATAGACCACGCCACCGCCGGACAGCGGGGTGAACTTGCCCGACTCCAGGCCGGCCATCAGCACGCTGCGGTTGGCGTCTTCCAGCATGGTTTCGGCGGTACGGCTGGCCCAAGGGCCCAGCCAAAGCGAGCACAGTCCGATGATGATCACCACCGGCACCACCAGCATCAGCATTGGCCGCAGCATGCGCTTGGGGCCGACGCCAATGGCGGTAATGACCGCCATTTCTGAATCGCGGTACAGCCGCGCCAGCGCCAATAACAGGCCCAGCATCAGCGCCAGCGGCAGGATGATCGGCAGATAGGCCACAAATTGCAGGCCTACCTGCGACAGCAGCAAGCGAGCCGGGATGCGGCCGTCGGCGATATTGCCGAGGATATCCACCAGGACACCGCCGACGCTGACGACCAGCAGCACGATCAAGGTGGCCAGGAAGCTCTGGGTGAAATCGCTAAGCAGATATCGATCGAGCTTCGGCATAGGGTGGGCTTGTTTTAAACTCTCGGATTCGTTCGCGGCGTCGCCAGCCTAGTCAGGTTGGCGTAAACAGCCCGCGATTGTACGGATTTGCCTACGGAATCTGATCAATGGCCCTGCAATTCACCCTGAACCAAGACGCGCCGGCAAGCGCCGCCGTCGACTGCATCGTGGTTGGCGTGTTCGCCGACAAGACCCTGTCGCCTGCCGCGCAGGCGCTGGACAGCGCCAGCCAGGGCCGCCTGACGGCCCTGGTGACGCGCGGCGACGTGGTTGCCAAGACCGGCAGCACCACCCTGGTCCACGACCTGCCGGGCGTGACCGCCCCGCGCGTGCTGGTGGTCGGGCTGGGCGAGACCGCCAAGTTCGGCGTCGCGCCCTACCTCAAGGCCATCGGCGATGCGACCCGCGCACTGAAGACCGGCGCCGTCGGCACTGCCCTGCTCACCCTGACCGAATTGCCGATCAAGGCGCGCGATACCGCCTGGAATATCCGCCAGGCAGTCGTCGTCAGCGACCATGCGGCGTATCGCTACACCGCCACCCTGGGCAAGAAGAAGGTCGACGAGACCGGCCTGACCACCCTGGCGATCGCCGGCGACGACGCGCGCGCGCTGGCCGTGGGCGTGGCGACCGCCGAGGGCGTGGAGTTCGCTCGCGAGCTGGGCAACCTGCCGCCGAACTACTGCACCCCGGCCTACCTGGCCGACACCGCGGCCGCATTTGCCGGCAAGTACGCCGGTGCCGAAGCGCAGATCCTGGACGAGGCGCAGATGGAGTCGCTGGGCATGGGCTCGCTGCTGTCGGTGGCGCGCGGCTCGGCCAACCGCCCACGGCTGATCGTGCTGAAGTGGAACGGCGGCGGCGACGCGCGCCCGTATGTGCTGGTCGGCAAGGGCATCACCTTCGATACCGGCGGCGTCAATCTCAAGACGCAGGGCGGCATCGAGGAAATGAAGTACGACATGTGCGGTGGCGCCAACGTCATCGGCACCTTCGTGGCCACGGTCAAGGCCGAGCTGCCGATCAACCTGGTGGTGGTGGTGCCGGCGGTGGAAAACGCCATCGACGGCAATGCGTATCGTCCCTCGGACGTGATCACCAGCATGTCCGGCAAGACCATCGAAGTGGGCAACACCGATGCCGAAGGTCGCCTGATCCTGTGCGATGCGCTGACCTACGCCGAGCGCTTCAACCCCGAAGCGCTGGTGGACGTGGCCACGCTGACCGGCGCCTGCATGGTGGCCCTGGGCCACCAGACCGCCGGCCTGATGAGCAAGCACGACGACCTGGCCAACGAACTGCTGGCCGCTGGCGAGCACGTGTTCGACCGTGCCTGGCGCTTGCCCTTGTGGGACGAATACCAGGGCCTGCTGGATTCCACCTTTGCCGACGTCTACAACATCGGCGGTCGCTGGGGCGGTGCGATCACCGCGGGCTGCTTCCTGTCGCGCTTCACCGAAAACCAGCGCTGGGCGCATCTGGACATCGCCGGCGTGGCCAGCGACGAAGGCAAGCGCGGCATGGCCACCGGTCGCCCGGTGGGTCTGTTGACGCAGTGGTTGCTGGATCGCGCGGCCTGATGTCGCCACGCGCCGCGCTGGGGCTGATCGCCGGCTTCGCCGTCATCGACGGCGCCACCAGCGCGGTGCCGGGTTGGGCAGGCCTGGCCAGCGACCTGGTGCGGCTTGCGCTGTTGCTGGTGCTGATCTTCATCTGGCTGAGCGCTGACAGCCGCCGGCACGGCTATCGCCGCCATATGTGGCTCAACATGGGGATCGTGCTGGCCTGGCTGTTGTTCATCCCCATCTATCTGTATCGCTCGCGGCCTGCGGGCAGGCGCCTGCGTGCAACAGGCGGGTTCCTGCTGGCGATCCTGGCGTATGGACTGCTGTTCGCTCTCGGCAGTTTCGTCGCCGACTCCGTTTTCCCTTCCGTTTCGTGACCTGCCCATGCCCCGTGCCGATTTCTACCTGATCGCCAAACCGCGCTTCCTCGACGAACCGCTGCGGCTGGTCTGCGAGCTGGCGCGCAAGGCCAACGACGCCAACCTGTCCACGCTGATCCTGGCACGCGATGCCGCGCAGGCCGAGGCGCTGGATGACCTGTTGTGGGCGTTCGACGACGAAGCCTATGTGCCGCACCAGATCGCCGGCACCGATGAGGAAGACGAACTGGCGCCGGTGCTGATCGCCACGCCGGAGTTCGCCGCGCCCTCGCGCCCGCTGGTGATCAACCTGCGCGACGACCCGTACCTGGGCGCCTGCGACCGCGTGCTGGAAGTGGTGCCCGCCGACCCCGCCGCCCGCGAACCGCTGCGCGAACGTTGGAAACAGTACAAGGCCCTGGGCCTGGAACTGACCAAATACGATATGTGAATCGGGAATGGGGAATCGAGAATCGAACGTCGACTACCCCGTAGACCTTCACCTTTCAACGCACCCGCTTTCCCTATTCCCTATTCCCGACTCTCCATTCCCTGCCTTATGACCACCCTCGCCTCCAGCTACGAACCCTCTTCCTTCGAATCGCGCCTGTACGCGCAATGGGAGGCGGCCGGTTACTTCGTGCCGTCCGGCAAGGGCGAGCCGTACACCGTGTTACTGCCGCCGCCGAACGTGACCGGTACGCTGCACATGGGCCACGCGTTTCAGCAGACGCTGATGGATGCGCTGGTGCGCTATCACCGCATGCGCGGCTTCGACACGCTGTGGCAGGTGGGCACCGACCACGCCGGCATCGCCACCGAAATGGTGGTGTCGCGCAATCTGGCGCTGGAAGGCAACGGTGAAACGCGCGACTCGCTCGGGCGCGAGGGTTTCATCGCCAAGGTGTGGGAATGGAAGGCCGAATCCGGCGACACCATCGAGCGCCAGATGCGTCGCCTGGGCACCTCCAGCGATTGGTCGCGCAGCACCTTCACCATGGACCCGCAACCGTCGGCAGCGGTCAACGACGCCTTCGTGCGCTGGTACGAGCAGGGCCTGATCTATCGCGGCCAGCGGCTGGTCAACTGGGACCCGGTGCTGAAGACCGCCATCTCCGACCTGGAAGTGGAAAACGTCGAAGAAGACGGTTTTTTGTGGTCGATCTGCTACCCGCTGGCCGATGGCGTGACCTACGAACACGTCGAGCACGATGCCGACGGCAACCAGACCCTGCGCGAAACCCGCGATTACTTGGTGGTGGCCACCACGCGCCCGGAAACCATGCTGGGCGACACCGCGGTGATGGTGCACCCGGACGATGCGCGCTACGCCACGCTGCATAACGCGCGCATCGTGCTGCCACTGACCGGCCGGCACGTGCCGGTGATCACCGACGATTATGTCGACCGCGCCTTCGGTACCGGCGTGGTCAAAGTCACGCCTGCGCATGATTTCAACGATTACCAGGTGGGTGTGCGGCACGACTTGCCGTTGATCAACCTGTTCACCGTCACCGCTACCATCAACGACAACGCACCGGAGCGCTACCGCGGCCTGGATCGCTACGACGCACGCAAGCTGGTGCTGTCGGAGCTGGAAGAGTTGGGCCTATTGGTCGAGACCAAGCCGCACAAACTGCAGGTGCCACGCGGCGACCGCACCGGTCAGGTGATCGAGCCGTACCTCACCGACCAGTGGTTCGTGAAGATGGACGCGCTGGCCAAGCGTGGCCTGGAGCTGGTTGAAAGTGGCCAGATCAAGTTCGTGCCGCCGAACTGGATCAACACCTATCGCCACTGGATGGAGAACATCCAGGATTGGTGCATCAGCCGTCAGCTGTGGTGGGGGCATCGCATTCCGGCGTGGTTCGACGACGCAGGCAAGTGCTATGTCGGCCACGACGAAACCGAGGTGCGCGCGAAGCACGGCCTGGGCGCAGAGATCGCGTTGCATCAGGACAGCGATGTGCTGGAAACCTGGTTCTCCTCGCAACTGTGGCCGTTCTCCACGCTGGGCTGGCCGGATGCCGATGCAATGGCCGAGCGCGGTTTTGAGCGCTATCTGCCCTCCAGCGTGCTGGTCACCGGCTTCGACATCATCTTCTTCTGGGTGGCCCGCATGATCATGGCCACCGACAGCTTCACCGGCCAGGTGCCGTTCCGTGATGTCTACATCACCGGCCTGATCCGCGATGCGCAGGGGCAGAAGATGTCCAAGTCCAAGGGCAATGTGCTCGACCCGCTGGACATCATCGACGGCATCAGCATCGAGGACCTGGTCGCCAAGCGCACCAGCGGGCTGATGCAACCGCGGATGGCCGAGAAGATCGAAAAAGCCACGCGTCGCGAATTCCCCGACGGCATCATCGCCCACGGTGCGGACGCGCTGCGCTTCACCATCGCCGCACTCGCCACCCACGGCCGCGACATCAAGTTCGATCTGGGCCGCGCCGAGGGTTACAAGAATTTCTGCAACAAGCTGTGGAACGCCACGCGCTTTGTCCTGATGAACACTGAAGGCGCGCGCTTTGCCGGGGTACCGCAACCGCGTACCGAAGCGGAGAAGTGGATTCTGGCGCGGCTGGACAAGGTCACTGCGGAAACGCATGCGCATTACGCCAACTACCGCTTCGACCTGCTGACGCAGTCGCTGTACGAATTCGCCTGGAATGCGTTCTGCGATTGGTTCGTGGAGCTGGCAAAGCCTGCGCTCAACGGGGCCGTGCAGGACAACGACGCTGCCGCCAGCACACGCCACACCCTGCTGTATGTGCTCGAATCGCTGCTGCGCCTGCTGCACCCGCTCACCCCGTTCGTCACCGAAGAGCTGTGGCAACAGGTCGCTCCGCGCCTGGGCATCACCACCGCGACGATCTCCCTGCAGACGTTCCCGCAAGTCGGCGATGTGGACACCAGCAGCTACGCCAGCGCAGACGCCGATATCGAATGGTTGAAGTCGATGGTGTCGGCCTTGCGGCGCGTGCGCAGCGAGTTGAACGTGCCGCCCTCAAAGCAGGTGCAGCTGCTGCTGCAAGCCGGTACCGCCGACGACCGCACGCGCGTATCGCGCTTCGCATCGCAGTTGGCGTTCTTGCTCAAGCTCGAAGCCATCGACTGGCTGGACGCGGGCCAGGACACCCCGCCGGCCGCTGCCGCCATCGTGGGCGAACTCACCCTGCTGGTACCGCTGGAAGGCCTGGTCGACATGGAGGCCGAGCGCACCCGCCTGGACAAGGAGATCAAGCGCGTGGAAAGCGAGATCGGCAAGTGCAATGGCAAACTCGGCAATGCCACCTTCGTGCAGAACGCACCGGCGGCAGTCGTTGAGCAGGAGCGTGCGCGCTTGAACGATTGGACTGTGCAATTGACAGGTCTGCGGGAACAACGCGCCAAGATCTGACGCAGTGGAACGTCCAGATGCGCTGCAGCTGCACGGTCACGCGCCGTGCAAACGGCCACCGATTCGACGGCAGCAATTGACCTGGCACGTATCGCTCAGCTCGATGAAGCACGAATTGCGTTAACAGTGCACACCGACCATCGTGACGGCCCTTGCCCGCTCACCGTCGCGGGACCTTTGGCGGCATGGATGCCGCCAAAGCGCTGACATGGACGTACTTGCAGCGTGTCCCGCGATGGTGAGCGGGCAAGGGCCCTGCAGCGAACCGGCAGACCAGACGCCTTGCGCATCATCCATCTGCAGCCATCGCTTGCAGACGCCAGGATCTACGCGATACCCCCCCCGCCAGGCACCACATCCAAGCAAAACGCGACAGCGCACGCGGCAAGTTGTTTCGACGCGAGCACCGCATCGGGCATCATGGAGCGATGAAGATCTATCTCGTTGGCGGCGCAGTCCGCGATGCCTTGCTTGGCCAACCGGCCGGCGACCGCGACTGGGTGGTGGTGGGCGCCGACCAGGCGCAAATGCAGGCACAGGGTTTCAAACCGGTGGGCAAAGACTTCCCGGTATTTCTGCATCCGCGCAGCGGCGAGGAATATGCATTGGCCCGCACCGAGCGCAAATCCGGGCGCGGCTACCGCGGGTTCGTGGTGGATGCCGATCCGTCGGTGACGCTGGAAGAAGATCTGCTGCGCCGCGACTTCACCATCAACGCGATGGCGCGCGACGAAGACAGCGGCACCTTGGTGGATCCATACGGCGGTGCCCGCGATCTGCAAGCGCGCGTGCTGCGCCACGTGGGCCCGGCCTTTGTCGAAGACCCCGTGCGCGTCTTGCGTGCCGCGCGCTTCATGGCGCGGCTGGCGCCGCTGGGGTTCAGCATCGCACCGGAGACTGCCGCACTGATGCGCGAGATGGCCGCCAGCGGCGAGCTGGACAGCCTGGTGCCCGAACGCGTGTGGCAGGAACTGCGCCGCGCGCTGACGTGCGCGCAGCCCTCGGCCTTTCTGCGTACGTTGCACGACACCGATGCGCTACGCGTCATCCTGCCGGAACTCGATGCGCTGTATGGCGTCCCTCAACGTGCCGAATTTCATCCGGAAGTGGATACCGGCATCCATCAGGAAATGGTCAGCGACATGGCTGTGCGGCTGGCGCCTGGCGATGCGCTGATCGGCTTTGCCGCGTTGACCCACGACCTGGGCAAGGCGCTGACACCGCCGGACGAATGGCCGCGCCATGTGATGCACGAACAGCGCGGCGTTGCGCCGCTGCAGGCGCTGTGCGAACGGCTCAAGGTGCCGCAAGACTATCGCCAGCTCGCCGTCATCGCCTGCCGCGAGCACCTCAACGTGCATCGTCTGGCGGAACTACGCGACCGCACGCTGCACGAGCTGCTGGTGCGCTGTGATGCATTTCGTCGGCCGGAACGTATCGCGCAACTGGCGCTGGTCTGCGAGGCCGACAAGCGCGGCAGGCTTGGCAGCGAGCACACCGCATACCCGCAGGGCGCCGAACTCCAACGTCTGCATGCCGCCGCCCTGGCGATCAACGCACGCGACCTGGCCGCCGAAGGCTTGCAAGGCCCGCAGATCGGCGAGGCCCTGACAAAGGCGCGCATCGCCGCGATTGCGAACGCACGCAACCGCGACAAGCACAGCGGCAGCGAAGGGCCTTCTACACGCGCTTGATAAGCGGCTCTAGCGTGCGACGCGATATCCATGCGACTCAAGGGCACTGGCATGCAGCTGCGGCATCGCGGCGTTGCGTCCACACATTGCCATCTCTATCGAGCAAGATTGTGCGCGGTGTCGTTTGCGTTGCCGCGCTGCCCGTCGCCACCGACCTACACCTCATAGATGCCCGAGCGTGCCGAATCGTGACGCCCTGACCGCCAAAAGCAACGGACCGCTCTAGAACGAAGGACATCCTGTCGCAAGCGGTCGTCAGCTGGACGGCGCGGCGGAAACGTAAGGCAGGACGCGAACATGTCAACTTCGAGCACCGACCGCGCCAATCTGGCGGCCGCACTGTCGCCTGCTACCCAGTCGTAGTCGTCTATGTCGGCCAAAGCCTTCCCATCAGCGAGCGGCTGCATCGCGCAGCCGCTCGACATCCACTACATCTTGAAATTCAGACTCAGCATGAAGGAGCGGCCGTTTTTGTAAATGTAGTACGGCTGGTTCTTGTTGCCGATGTAGCTGAAGTAGGTTTCGTCCAGCAGGTTGGTGGCTTCCAGCGCCACGCGCAGCCGCTCGGTGGCCTGGTAGCCGAACGAGGCATCCACCTGGGTAAATGCATCGGTCATTTGCTGGCCATTGAGCCTGCCGATCTGGGTAAAGTACTCCGAGCGCCAGCCAAGATTGACGCGCGCACTCCACTTGCCCTGCTCGTAGTACGGGCTGATGTTGTAGGCATTGCGCGAGTTGTACGGCAGGCTGTAGTCGCCGTCGGTGTTGGAGTCGGAATACGTGTAGTTGGCGACCACGCCGAACCCGTTGCCGAAGTTGTGCTGCAGATTGAGCGCCACGCCCCGCACCTTGGCGTCGCCGGCGTTGGTCGGTACCGAGGTCTGATACGTGCTCGACCCGCCGGTAGCGTTGTTGAAGAACACGCGGTCCTGCACGGTGGTCAGGATGTAGTTGGAGATATCGCGCGAGAAGAACTCGCCGCTGAGCAAGCTGCTGTCGGAGAAATACCACTCCACCGACGCACCGAGATTGGTCGACTCGTAAGGACTCAACCCGGGGTTGCCGGTGGACGCGGTCAACGTGGTGTCGTCGGTGGCAACGTACGGCGTCATGTTGGTGTAGCGCGGCCGCGCGATGACCTTGGAGGCGGCAAAGCGCAGCATCAAATCATCGCGCAAGTCGTAGGCGATATTGAAAGCCGGCAACCACTTGCCGTAACTGCTGAGAAAATTCACCGGCGTGTAGCTGCCGCCCGGTGCATAGCTGAAACCATCGGTGGAGTCGCGCGTGTGCACGTAGCGCACGCCGATGTTGCCGCGATAGCGCTCGCCGGAGAAGTTGGCCTGCAGGAACCAGGCGCGATTCTGTTCTTCGATGCTGTAGTTGCCGGCGTAGCTGATCGGCAAACCGTCATCGCCCTCCAGGCCACCGATGTACTGACCGATGGCACCGCGATTGATGGTGGACCAACGCTGCATGTCGGCGCTGGTCGATAGTCCGTCCAGATAGCCGGACGGCGTGGTGCCCGGCGAGAAATCCGCCAGTGTGCTGCCGTCGTTCGGGTTCCAGGTGCGGCTGTACGACGATTGCCCGGTGGCATGGTTGGTGAGCTTGATGCCGGTGAGGAGTTGCGTAAACGGGCCCCACTCCACCGCATGGTCGAAGTCCAGCTGCAGGTAACGCTCTTTGTCGTACTGCGGGCTATGGCTGGCCGAGGCGTTATTGAGCTGCATCGCCGCTGCGTTGGTGGGATCGGTGCTGTAGTCCATCGCGGTGCGGCGCCCGTCGATGTTGTAGCTGTAGCCGGCAAGATTGCGGAACTGGATGCCGTAGATGCGCTCGGCACCGCCTTGCGAGCTGGTGTAGCCGACCTGGCTCGACGCATTCCAGCCATCGCCATGCCAGTCGGCACGCAAGTGGATGCTGCCGGTGGTGACGTCGCTATTGCGCAGGTAACCGTCCAGGAACGTGGTGGACTGATCGCCGAACGTGCCCGAGGTGGCCACGCCGTTTTCGAAGCCCAATGCCTGCGCATCGCCAGGGTTGGAACCCCAATAGCCGTAACGGCTCTGGTTGTAGTTGTCGAAACTTTCCTTGACGTACAGGCCGGTCAGGTTGAGCTCGAAGTCGGCATCGGGTTTCCACTGCAGCGCTGCGCTGACGCCATCGCGTTTGCGCGTCTGCTGAAACAACGCGGTGTTGATCGAAGTGGGAAACACGCCGGTGTTGTTGCCAACCACTGCAGGCGGAAACCCCGCGCCGGCGACATTGTCGTAACCGAAGATTTCCACACCATCGCGGCGCAGCACGCGCTGGGAATGCATCACCGAGGTGAGCACACCCAGGGTTTCGTCCTGGTTCTTCCAGCTATACAACGCCGATGCGTTGGGCTTGCCTTCCTCGGACCGGTCGTTGTAACCGTAGCTCACCGTGCCGGTCAGCGTATTGCGCTCCAGATCCAGCGGTTTGCGCGTATGTACGATCACCGTGCCGCCGATGGACCCTTCGTCGATGCGCGCTTCCGGCGTCTTGTAGACCTCCATCAGCCCCACGACTTCTGGCGCCAGCGTGCTGTAGTTGAACGAGCGGCTGTCCGGGTCGTTGGGATCGCCGCCCCAGCTTGTCGATGCGATGGTCTGGCCATTGAGCAACACGCGATTGAGTGCAGGGTCGGTACCGAGGATGCTGACCTTTTCGCCCTCGCCGAACTGACGGTCCACGGTGATGCCGGACAACCGCGACAGCGATTCGGCGACGTTGGTATCCGGGAACTTGCCGATGTCTTCGGCGCTGATCGCATCGACGATGGCATCGGCATTGCGCTTGACGTTAAGCGCCTTGCCCAGGCTGGCCTGATAGCCCACCACCTTGACTTCGTCCAGCGTCGAGACCGACGGGTTGGCTGGCGCCTGCTCCTGCGACGGCGCAGCGACGGGCTGTTGTTGTGCGGGCGCAGGTTCGGATTGTTGCTGCGCAGACGCGGGAAGCGCCAGTACGCCGCTCATTGCGGCGCCACCAATCAGCAAGCCGCGCACCGCTGCGCTCAATCGCGCGCGTCGCGGCCAATGCCTGGCTGCAGCAGTATTCAAGGAAGCGCTACGCGACTGCGCTGGATTGGCTTCCACAGCCTTGGTAAAGCGCGATTTAGAAGTGGCCTGCAACGCTGCGCAGAGACGATGGCGCACGTCGATTGATTGCGCGGTGGGTTGGCTTGTTGCGGAAACAGACAACGGGAACAGACGGGGAAACTGCATTACATTGACCTCGTGGCAGATACGTCAGGTCGCAACCGATGGGTTGCACTAAAGCGCGCTGCGCGCGCCATGCTGCGGTCCGTCCCCTGTGCCGGATCGCGAGCGGCGATCCGCGCGGCTCTATACAGCGCACGGATCGAAAGGCCACGCCGATGCACGGCTGGCTACAGTGATGTGATCGAGTGAAACAGGCTCCTGTTCGCTGACAACGTTATCAGCGAAGGTGCCTTCCGCAAGTTGCACTGTCAACTTGCTGCGAACTGTGTCTGCTTTTATGCGGAATGCATTACGACTGACGCAGATAATGGAATGACGGCATGACCGTAATCTCACTCTTGCTGACGCGCATGCAGACCACTGCGCCTTGCATTCACTTGCTGCAAGGCTGCGCAGCAAAATGTTGCGATGCAGAGTGTGATGTCTCCGTGGTGTGGTGTGGGCGTACGGCCGTCATGCAAAGCGCGATCCGGTGCGGTGCGACGGGCCTTGCATCCAACACGCAAGGCTTGCGCGCGATTGAACTGCCGGTGGATTGCTGCGTCAGTGCGACGCTGCCGAACGCACGCGAGCTCCGCATGGTGTGACGCGATGCGCCGTTTGACCTTGCATATGACGTCTTAATCAATGCATCGCATGTGGATTGGGATCAGCAGCGCCGTTGCTCTGCGCGCTTCATAGCGTCTGTGTGTATCGCCGTATGCGGCGCCGCCGCGCTGCGGCGTCACTGGCGTGTCTGCGTGCCCAGCACTCCGTCCGGCTGCAACACCCTCCACGCGCTGTCCGTTGCGATCCTGCGAACGGCACTGCGCGTCGAACCGCAGCGCACAGACACTCACCTTTAGAGCAGCTGACAAACCCACCAGGCTCACCGCCAGGCGGGCGTGGACGGTGCTCGGTGCGGCATGTACCACGCATCCACTCCGGTTCTGAGCGCGTCGTCCACACCCAGCTGACCGCTGCTCGCTACGTTCTGTTAGCCGCTCTTAGACTGAAAACTTCAGCTGCGCTCGCACGACCGCGAGCGCCGCCGCTTTCTTTGCCACAACGCCGCGTGATCGACGCGCCGATCCGTTGCTCGCGGCGCCCTCAGTCGCGCTGCCCGCCAACCCAGGTGCCCAGCACTTGCACGTTCGTATCCACCAGCACCAGATCGGCCTGGTAGCGGGGTGCGATGCGTCCCAGGCGGTCGCCCAGGCCGATGCATTGCGCGGGATAGGTGGAGGCCATGCGTGCGGCTTCGGCCAGATCCACGCCCAGCCATTGCACGCTGTTGCGCACCGCGGTGGCCATGTCCAGGGCGGAGCCGGCAAGTGCGCCGTCGGCATTGCGCACCACGCCGTCGACGGCGGTGATGGTTTCGCCGTACAAATCGAAGCTGGGGCTGTCGGCGCCGACCATCGGCATGGCGTCGGTGACCAGCAGCAGCTTGCCGCGCGGTTTGGCTGCCAGCGCCACACGCAGGCTGGCCGGGTGCACGTGCACGCCATCGACGATGACGCCGCACCACACCTGCGGGTCTTCCAGTGCGGCGCCGACAGCGTTGGGCTCGCGACCGGCCAGTTGCGACATCGCGTTGTAGACGTGCGTAAAACCGCTCACGCCGGCGGCAATGCCATCGCGCGCCTGCTCGTAGGTGGCCGCAGTGTGCCCGGCGAATACGATCGCACCACCGGCCACGAACGCGCGAATGTCGTCCAGCGGCACGCGCTCGGGCGCGAGCGTGATCAGGGTGACGCCATTGTCCAGCGAGGTGTCGACGGCAATTTCGTGCGCGTCCGGCAAACGGAACTTGTGCGCATCGTGGGTGCCCTTGCGTGCGGGGCTCAGGTACGGGCCTTCCAGATGGATGCCGAGCACGCCGGGCACGCCTTGGGCGATGGCCGCGCGGGTGGCCTCGATCGCTTCGGCCATCACCTGCGCGGTATCGCTGATCAGCGTGGGCAGCATGCCGGTGGTGCCGAAGCGACGATGCGCCGCGGCAATCGTGGCCAGTGCCTGGGGGTCGCGCGCGTTGTTGAACAACACCCCGCCGCCGCCATTGACCTGGATGTCGATGAAGCCCGGCAACAAGGTGGCGCCGCCCAACTCCACGCGCGTGTGCGCCTGTGCAACGCGCAGGTCGTCGGCCGGCACGACCGCCTGGATCTGCGCACCGTCCAGCAGCACGACCAGGCCCTCCTGCAAGCCGTCATCGGTGAGTACGCGTGCGTTGCACAATGCCTGAGTACGGGAAGCATCCATGTTCAAACGGTTTCCGTCACCTTGTTCAAATGCGGCGGTAAATCGGGATTGTGGCCACGCTGCAGCGCCAGCGCATTGATGGCGCGATAGAAGCTCTGCACGGTCAGCAGCGGCGCGCACGCCGGGTGCGCGGCATCGGCAAGCGGCAGATCGCCATCGGGCGCAGCCAGCCACACTTGCGCACCACGCGCACGGAATTCTTCGGCCAGTGCGCGCGTGCCGGCGCCGGTTTCGTCGGGCTGCGCAAAGACCAGCACCGGAAAGCCCGGGCCGACCAAGGCCATCGGCCCGTGTTTGACCTCCGCCGAGCTATAGGCTTCGGCATGCAGGCCGCAGGTTTCCTTGAACTTCAATGCCGCTTCCTGTGCCGCGCCCAGGCCCAGGCCGCGACCGAGCACGAACAGGTTGTGTGCAGGCGTCAAACCGGTGGTCAGTGCGGACCAGTCCGCCTGCCAGGCGCTGCGCAGTTGTTGCGGCAACGCATCCACTGCGGCGAGCAAAGCCGGGTCGTTCTTCCACACGGCGCCAAGGTGCAGCACCGCAGCGAGCGAGGCGAGATAGCTCTTGGTGGCGGCAACGCTTTTTTCCGGGCCGGCGCCGAGCGGAATCACCACATCGGCCAGCTGCGCCAGCGGCGAATCTTCCACATTGACCAGGGCCACCACGCGCGCGCCAGCGGCCTTGGCGGCTTCGGCATTGCGCAGCAGATCGGGGCTTTTGCCCGATTGCGAAATCACGATGTACAGCGCGCCACGCAGTTGTAGCGGCGCGGCGTACACCGAGCCCACCGATGGCGATGCGGAGGCAGTGACGATGCCCAGCTGCGTCTCGAACAGATACTTGGCATACGTGGCTGCGTGATCGGAGCTGCCGCGCGCGCAGGTCACCACGAACGGCGGCGGGTTGTCGCGCAACGACTGCGCAAGCGCAGCGATGGTGTCGGCGTTACGCGCGAACTGTGCGGCGACCACGTCGGCGGTCTGCGCCGCCTCGCGGAACATCAAGGTGTCGGTTTCCTGGGGGAGAGTCATCAGTACTCAGGCAGATTCGGGGGGAAGGGATTTGGCGGCCGGCGTCTGCGCCGGCGCGGTGGAACCGCGCACCACCAGCTGTGGCACGAAGCCGCGGTTCTGCAATTGCGCCGGCTGGTCGTCGTAGGCATCCTTGCGCAGCTGGCTGATCAACAAGCGTGCCGCGTGCCGCGCGATGTCTTCGGTGGCCTGCTTTGCGGTGGTCAACGCCGGCCAGGACTGCCGCGAGAACGGGCTGTCTTCGAAGCCGGCGATCGACAACTGATACGGCACATTCATGCCGGTGGACTTGGCTGCGGCCAGCACGCCGGCGGCGATTTCGTCGTTGCTGCCGAAGATGGCAGTGGGCGGCTCGCGCAGCGACAGCAACCGGCGCGCACCACGGAAGCCATCGTCGAAGGTGTAATCGCCGGGAATCACCAAGTGCTTGTCCAGCGGGATGCCGTAGTCCTTCAACGCCGCTTCGTAGCCGGCGTAGCGCTCGCCGCTGGAGCGATGCTGCGGGCCGCCCCACAAGAAGCCGATGCGCTGATGACCGAGCTGGATCAGATGCTCGGTGATTTCATATGCGGCATCGCGGTCGTCGATATACACGCACGGGCCGTCGCCGGGATCTTCGGTGGACGCGATGATGCGCACGCTCTTGATGCCGCGCGCGGCCAGGCCGGCGAGCAGCTCGGGGCGTTCGGACATCGGCGCGGTCAACACCACCCCGGCCAGACGCGAGCGCTGCACCCACTCGGCCAGTTCTTCGGCCAGCAACGGCGAAGTGGAATCGCAGGGATGGATCTGCAGGCCAAAGCCGGTTTCGCGGCAGGCGGCCAGCACGCCGTTCTGGATGCCGATGATGTGATACGGGTTGGGATTGTCGTAGACCAGGCCGATCACGAACGGCGTGCCGCTACGCAGATTGCGTGCGGACGGATCGGGTTCGTAATCGAGATCGGCGATGGCGCGCAGCACGCGCGCACGCGTTGCCTGCATCACCGAGGGCTCGTTGTTGATCACCCGCGACACGGTCTTCAATGAGACCTTGGCGCGCTCGGCGACGTCTTTGATGGTGGGCCTGCGCATGGAAGTGCCTTGTTCGTCGGAACGCATCATGCCGCGTCGCTCACTTGGCCTGGGCCGGAAGGCCCACGCGATGACCGCGCAGCGAATAGAACAGGATGTACAGATAGCACGGCACCATCAGCGCAGCGAACACGCCCTGGAAGTCGTAGTGCTGTTTGAGAATGGCGAACAGCTGCGGAATGATCGCGCCGCCGGCAATGCCCATCACCAGCAGCGCCGAGCCGATCTCGGTAAAGCGGCCGAGCCCGCGAATGGCCAGCGGAAAGATCGCCGGCCACATCATGGCGTTGGCGAAGCCGAGTGCAGCCACAAAGGCCACCGACACGTAGCCATCGGTGAGCAACGCGCCCAGCGAGAACAGCACGCCCAGCACCGCCGAGACGCTCAGGTAACGCGCCTGCGAAATGACGGTCGGGATCAGCACCAGGCCGGCGATGTAGCCCAGCAGCATCGCGCCCAGCGTGTAGGAGGTGAACAGCTTGGTGCTGTCCAGCGGCAGGTTGAAGCCATGCCCGTAGGTGCCGATGGCATCGCCGGCCATCACTTCCACGCCCACGTAGACGAACAGGCACAGCACGCCCAGCCACAGATGCGGGAACTGGAAGATGCTGGATTTCTGCACGTCGGCAGCGCCGGGCGTTGCGTTGGCTTCGGAGGCCTTGAGTTCCGGCAACGGCGAGAACAGCACGCCGATGGCCAGCAACAACAGCACGCCGGACATCACCAGATACGGTGCGTGGATCTTGGCGGCGAACGCAGTGAGCAAGGTTTCCTTGGTCGCGGCATCGGCGCTGGCCACCTGAGCGGACAGATCGCCGATCCCGTGCAGCACCAGCGAGCCAATCAGGATCGGCGCCAGGATGCCGGCGATCTTGTTGCAGATGCCCATCAGCGCGATGCGGCGTGCGGCGCTTTCGATCGGCCCCAGGATGCTGATGTACGGGTTGATCGCGGTCTGCAGCAAGGCCAGGCCGCTACCGATCACGAACAGCCCGCCCAGTGCGCCCGGATACCAGCGCTGGGTGGCGAACTGGCCGAACCCGGCCGCGCCCACCGCCATCACCACCAGGCTCAAGGCCAGGCCTTTCTTCATGCCGGTGCGCTTGAGAATCCACGACGACGGCAGCGCCAGAAAAAAGTACGACAGGTAGAACACCATCAGCACCAGAAACGCGTTGACCTCGTTGAGGTCGAACGCCAGCCGCACGAAGGTGATCAGCGGCCCGTTGATCCAGGTAAAAAAACCGATGATGAAAAACAGCACGCCGACGATGGCGATCGAGACAACGGGATTTGCGGGCCTGGCGGTAGTCATGGATCGGCTGGCTCTGAGGTTGTCGTAAGGAATGCCGTTGGCGTCAGCGGCGCAGTTCGGCGACGAAGTCGTAGAAGTCGTTATGGCAATAGGTATCGGTCAATTCGATTGCGCTGCCGTCGCGGGTGTAGCCCACGCGCACCACGTGCAGGATCGCCTCGCCGGTTTTCATGCGCAGATGTTCGGCCAGACGCGCCGGCAGATTGATCGCGCGGAAATACTGCAATGCGCGCACTACCGGCGTGCCCTGCGCATCCAGATAGCTGTAGAGCGAATCGCCCACCTGCTGCGGGTCGGCGACGATGCGTTGCGGCAGCACCGCGTGTTCGTAAGCCATGACGCGGTCGTCGGCGCTGCGCAGGCGCGTCAGCGAGGCCACCGACGCATCCGGCGACAGGCCCAGCCGCAGGATTTCTTCGCCATGCGCCGGGCGCAGACGCCGCTCCAGCCAACGCGTGCCGGGCTCGTAGCCCTTGATCCGCAGCGTCTCGCTGAAACTGGTCAGACCACTGAGTTGGTGCTGGATCTGGGTGGTGACGAAGGTGCCGGCCCCCTGGCGACGCGAGACCAGGCCCTGTTCGACCAGCACATCGACTGCCTGCCGCAGGGTGACCCGCGAGATCTGCAGGCGCTCGCACAGCTGGCGCTCGGCCGGCAGCGCTTCGCCGGCCTTCCACTGACCGCCACGGATGGCATCGGTGAGCTTGCCGGCCAGCTGCAGATACAGCGGGGTTGGCGCGGACGCGTCCAGGTGCAGGTCGTCCAGTCGCTTGTCGGCGTCCGCCTTGGCCTTGGCCATTGGTTTAGTCCCATCTGCCCGAATTCGATAGGTCCAATATAGTACCAATCGACGGCGACGCACCAGCCCTGTGCTGTGCCTCCACACGTGGACTGGTCTGGCGGGCATTGGGGTGGCCTGCGGGTGTATCTGCGGATTGGCCGATGCATGCCAGCGCGGCGAGGACTGGTCCGCATCGGACGGGCCGTCCTATCGGCAGCGGCCCTGGCAAGACGTGGTGGCGACCGGCCGATGTGTGGCCGGGTAGATCAGACCAATTTCGCCCGCGCCGAGGTCGGCAGCCGAGCAGTTCCGTTGCGCAGGTCGAAGTATTGGGCCATGCCCAACTGCAGCAACCCGGCCCAACGGCAAAGGCATCAGGCGTCTGCGCTACAGCTGCCCCTGATCGACACGCACCAGCCAACGCTCCGGCGTCTGCACGAAGCCGAGCAGTTGCAGGCCCAGCTGCAGCGCGGTGTCGTTGCCGGGCTCGACCTGGGTGCGCCACTGCCAGCGACCATCGCGCTGCAGGCGCAGCTCGGCGCTGAGGTCGACGCCTTCGGGCAGGCCACCATCGGGCGTCAGTGCCAGCACCACGGCATCGTCCATGCATCGCGGGCTACCGCGCAGACGCAACGGCAGCAGCCCGGCGGCTTCGCCACCGGCGTTGGGCAGCACCTGCACGGCCACATCGCCGCCGGCCTGCGTGCAGCGTGTGGCGTCAAACACCGCATGCACCTCGCGCAGGTCGATCGACAGGTCCAGCAAGGCCACCCCACCCGGCTTGCGCAGCAACAGGCGACCGTTGGCCTGCTGCACACCCTGCTGCGCGCCCTGCAACGCCACCAGCTGCGCGGTGGCCGAACGCAGCTGCACCTGGCGTTGCCCGCGCAACAAGGGCAGCGGGCGCACACGCACACCGACATCGCCCACGTCCATGCTGGTCCAGGTCACGCCACGCAGGGTGCCATTCCAGATCGAGCCCTGCGCTTCCAGCGCGGCAAACGGCAGCGTGTCGATCGGCAACACCAGGCGCAGCGGCAAGGTGGCGATGACGCCGATGACCAGCAATACGCTGCCCAGCAACAACCAACGCACTGTCCTCATGGCGCGATACCCGAGAACGTGCAGCGCACCTGCAGTTGCCCGTCGCGGCGGCTGATTTCAAGCGCCGAAGGCGTCAGACCGTGGCGCTGGCGCAGCTGTTCCAGCCAGGCGAACAAGACGGGGCTGGTGACGGTGTCGATCTGCAATGCAAGTGTTCCCGTCGGACTGCGCTGTTGGCGGGTGATGGTGATCGTCGCATCGCGCGCGCTTTGCGTGATGCGCGCCAGCGGAATGGCGGCCACGGTAGCGCCGGGCTGCGATGCGCGTGCCATGAGCAGCACCTGCGCAGCATGGTCATAGCGTGCCTGCGCGCTGCTGCGCCAGTGCCGCAGCGGCACCAGCAGCGCGTACCAGCCGATGAATGCAGCGATGGCAGCCACCATCACCGACAGCATGAGGCGCTCGCGTGGTGCGCGGGTCTGCCACCACACCGGCATGCGTTGCAGCGTACTCATTGCGGCGGCTCCAGTTCCAATGAAGTGGCGAGTCTGTCATCGCGGGGCTGGCCTGCGCCTGCGCGCACCTGCCAACCGGCGCGACTGAGCGGGGCAGTGACGTGTTGCAGTTGCGCGGCGTCGTTGTGCAGCAAGGTGACACGCAGCGGACCTTGCTGCTGGTAAGCGAGCGCGTCCAATTCTGCACCAGGTACCGCTTCGACTGCCGCGAACAGTGCGGCCAGTTGCGGGGCGAATGCGTTCTGCGAGGCGGCGGTTTTCCGGGTTGTGTCTGCGCTGGGCGTCATCACCATCTTGTCCAGCAGCTGTGCGCTGCGCCGCTGCAGAAGCTGCGCGCCGATCTCGTAACGCAGGCTCTGCGCCACCAGCAGAAACACCGGCGACAGCACCAGCAGCGCAAGCAACCACGCAAGCGTGCATGCGCTCAGCTGCGCACGCTGGCGCGTTGGCGCGGCGAAGCCTTGCTGGCGCAGATTGATCGGCGCGGTGGCGGCATGCCGGGCAAACTGCGCGATGGCGGGCGTTGGACCCGGATCCGGCGGCAGTGCCGGTGCGACCGGGAGTGTTGCAATCAGCATCTGCGCAAGCTGCGGCTCCAGGCTGCAGGCGATGCGTGTACCACGCACCACCCAGCGGCCATCCCAGTGCAGCAGCGTCGGCGGTTGATCCGCCGCCGCGTCGGGCAGCAGCAGACAGTCGGGCACCACTGCATCGGGCACCATGCCCAGGGCTGCTGCACGGTCAAGCCACTGCCGCATCACCGACGCATCCACTGCGGCAACCAGGCGCATGCCATCGCTCTCTGCATGGTCGGCGATCACCACATGCAGCGCCTGGGCATCGCCCGCCAGATGCTCGGCCAGCTGCAGCCGCGCCGCAGCCAGCGACTGCGCGACGCTGCGCCCAGGCAAGGTCATCCAGCGCAGATGCACGTCCATGCCTGGCACCACCAGCACCGTCTGCGTTGTTTGCGCCGGGCGCTCATTCGACGCGTCCTGCGCCAGCACATGGCCGTGTGCATCTACGCGCACGGCGATGGGCTGCGTTGTGGCATCGGCCGGCAACAACACCAGGGTGCTACTCATTCGTCGGGGCTCCATTGGCGTGCCACCAGCCGCACACGGCCGGCAGGGTCCTGTTGCAGCAATGCCTCCAGCAGAACCTGCGCACCGGCATGGTCCACCTGGCTGTAGAGGGAAAAATAGGACGTGCGTAATGCGATCTGCTGAAACACCGCGTCGGGCAACTGCGCCTGCATCAGTGCAGGTTGCTTCCAGAACGCCGCTGCATCGCTCCAACCTCCGACCGGCCGTGCGGCGATGATGCGGCGTGCCGCCGGCAACTCCACGGCGCCTTCGGTCAGGGCCACCAGCACCGGTGCATCGTCGGCGCGCAGCGTATTGATGTTGATCGGCGACAACCGCCCTTCGGGCAGTGCACACACATAGGGCTGCAGCTGCGCGACGAGCGCCGGCGTGTAACCGGCGATGGCGCGCAGCTCGCTGACGCCAGCCAACAAGGTCGCGCCAGTGCGCAGCGGCACCGGCGCTTGCAGATAGCGGTCGTCTTCGGCACCTTGCGCGCCCGGCTGTGCATCGCTATCGATCCAGTCCACCAGCGCATCGGTCAGGGCCTGCGACTGTTGCGGCGCGATGCCCAACGCGTCCAGCAAGGCCAGATACTGGTTGGCGCCATCTTCGCTACGTTGCCATTGCTCGGGTGCGCCCATCACCACGCTATTGAGGTTGAAGCAGCCGCCGCGATCGCGCAGCCGCACGCTCACCATCCCATCGTCCAACGGGAAGGTGATCGGTTGGTCGTTCCAGCCGCCCTCCAGCGTGGTGCGCAACGGGTCGCGCTTGACCAACGCCTGCAAGCGTTGCCGCGCGACGGTTTCGCTGCCCAGCGCATACCACTGCGCCTGCGTCATCGCCTCTGCGTTACCGCTGCGGCGCAGGCCAAAGCGCAGGTCGTTCAAGACCGCCACCATCAGCAGCGTCATCACCGCCACCAGCAACAACACCGTCAGTAACGCGACACCGCGTTGTTGCGCAGGCGCCTGCAGCGTTTTCATGCGCGTCCCTCCGGCAGCAGGAACAGCTGACGCACGCGGCCCCAGTGTTCCAGATCCAGTTCCAGCGACAGCGCATCCGGCAGTGCTTCCAGCCCGCCGCTCCAGCCATCGCTCCACTGCGCGCGATAGTGAAACGCCACCTCGGCCGAACGCACCCCACGCAGCAGCACCTGCGGCGCCCCGGCCACCGCACCATCCAGCATCGGCCGCGCACTGCGCTCCAGGCGGCCATCGACGATGCGGTACTCGACATATTGCAGCGACGCACGCGGCGCCTGATCCGGATTGCTCCAGCCGCGCCGAACAAAGCCGAACAACGGCCCTTGCGTTCCGGGCGCACGCGCAACGAACGCAGTGCGCGCGGTGCTGCCATCGCTGTTGCGGGTGCGGCGTACCACAGCCTGTTGCAGATCGCTGCGCAGCAGGCCATGGGCCAGTTGAAGATCGCGCACCTGCTGCAGGCGTGCACGCACCGCATCGCGCTGATCGATGCTTTGCCGCATCACCACCACTGCGGCGCTGGCCACCAGCGCGAAGACCGCCAGCGCCACCAGCAGTTCGATCAAGGTGAAGCCCTGCATGCGGCGCGTGCAGCTCATTGCACACTCCGTAACGTGCTCAGGGTGGCGATCTGCTGCACTTGTCCTGCGGCGCGCACGCGCACCTCGATACGCACCATGCCAGCGCTTGCCGGCACCGCCTGGCGCTGCCAGTCCCAACCACGGCCGCCCAGTGTGTCCTGGCCTTGCGCAGGCGCTACTGCGGCGTTGGCCGGCGCCAGCATCGCCTCGATCGCCTGATTTTCTGCAACCAACGCGGCCAACATGCGTTCTTCCAGCACCACCGCGGTGCGCGTGCTTTCGCCCGACAGATTCAACAAGCCGACCACCGCCATGCCGAAGATGGCCAAGGCGACCATCAACTCAAGCAGCGAAAATCCGGCACAGGCGCGGTGATTATCGATGCGGCGCATCGACCTGTACCACACCGGCGGCATCCACCGTCACCTGCAACTGTTGCTGCCCATCGGCCAGCGCGATGCGTTGCGGCGTGGCCGCGCCGGTCGGGTCGAAGCGAACGCTCAGCTGAGTGCCGCCAGCCGGAAACTGCGCCTGCACGCCAGCAGACCAGCGCGTTGCGGCGAACGGCGTGTCGTCCAGTGCCACCCAGCGCTGTTGCGCCTGGCGACGGAACGCATAACCGCCCGCATCGATGGTCACCTCGACCATGCGCAGGCTCAGGATCGCTTCGTCGCGGGCATTGGCCAGCGCGCTGGCCAGCATGTCCGCCTGATCGTGCAGATCCCGCCGCGTGTCCGGCAAGGTCATCACCACCAGGGTGCTGGCAAGCGCAGTGATCACCAGCACCGCCAACAGCTCGAGCAGGGTGAAACCGCGCATGCGTGCACGCCCACTGCGTAACGACGCGCGTTGCTCGCTGGGTGACGCAGTCAGCACAGCGGCACCTCAGCGCCAGTTGCCGATGTCGGCATTGTCGGCATCGCCACCTTCGGCGCCGTCGGCACCGAACGAGTAGACGTCGAAGCCGCCGTTTCGGCCCGGGCGACAGTACTGATACGCGTGGCCCCACGGGTCTTCCGGCAACCGGCGGATGTAACCGCCCTGCCGATAGCGCTCGGGCCGGGTCAGGCCGCTCGGCGGGTTGAGCAAGGCCTGCAAGCCCTGCTCGGTGGTCGGATAGGTCAGGTTGTCCAGGCGGTAGGTTTCCAGCGCCTGCTCCAACACCGCGACATCGGCGCGTGCCTTTTCGACCATGGCGCGGTCCTGGCTGGGCATCACGTTGATCATCACCACGGTGGCCAGCAGGCCGATGATGACGATCACCACCATCAACTCGACCAGGGTAAAACCGCGCACGCCACTGCGCGAGACAGGCGAGCCGGCGAGTGCACGAGATTGGGTGGACTGCATGTGGATCTCCGAAGAAAGCGACCGCGCTCAGCCAAGCGCGAGGGTGTTGAATTGCAGGATGGGCAACAGGATCGATAGCACGATCACCGCCACTACACCGCCGAGCAGCACGATGATGGCCGGCTCCAGCAGGCTCATCGCCGCAGTGGTGAAGGATTCGAACTCGCGCTCCAGATACTCGGCGGCGCGTTCCAGCATCGGCGCCAGGCGCCCGCTGTTTTCGCCGCTGGACGCCATGTACAGCAGCGTGGGCGGAAACACGCCGGCGCGCTTCATCGCCGCAGCCAGGCTGCCACCCTCGCGGATGGCGGTGACCATGTTGTCGGTGGCCAGCCGCAATGCGCGGTTGTCGACCGTGCGTGCGGCGATCATCAAGCCTTCCATCAGCGGCAGGCCGCTGTTGACCATGATCGCCAAAGTACGCGCCATGCGCGCGGCGTGCAGGTCGCGGATCAGCCGGCCAAGCAAGGGCGCGCGCAGGACTGCGCGATCCGCCGCCAGCCGCAACGCCGGGCGTTTGAGCAACCTTAGCGCTGTAAGTACCGCAATCACCAACGCAACCAATAACGGAATGCCGGCTTGCAGCAGGAAGTTCGACACCGCGATCACCGCGCGCGTCAGCCATGGCAAGGCGCGGCCCATCGAATCGAACTGGTCCACCACCTTGGGCACGACAAAGGTCATCAACACGATCACCACCGCACCGGCCGTCAACGCCAACGCGGCCGGGTAGACCAGGGCGGACTGCAGCTTGCTGCGCACCTGCGCCTGCCGCTCGAGCAGATCGGCTAACCGCTCGAGCACCTGCGGCAACGCGCCAGCGCTTTCGCCTGCGGCCACCATGGCGCGATACAACGGCGGAAACGCCTTGCCCTGGCGTGCCATCGCATCGGATAGGCGAAAGCCTTCGACCACCAAGCCATGCGTCTGGCTGGTGACGCGGCGCACGCCGCGACGTTCGGATTGCGTGCCGATGGTGCGCAAGGCTTCTTCCAACGGCGCGGTTTCCACCAGCGTCGACAGCTGGCGTGTGAACAACACCAGATCCTTGCCGCTGAAGCGCGCCGCCTGCACGGCGGTCGATGCAGCTGCTGCGGCAGCGATCCGCACCGGTACCCATTGGCGCTGCTCCAGCTGGGCGCGCGCACTGTGCACGCTGTCGGCGCTGATCACGCCCTGGCGGCTGCGCCCCTGCAGATCGAGCACGGTGTAATCAAACCGCGGCATGCGCATCGTCCTGCTGGCGAGTGACGCGCAAGGCTTCTTCCAGCGTGGTCAGCCCCTGCAGCACCGCAGCGCGTGCGGCATCGCCCAGCCGCGGCGCGCGTGCAAACGCGACTGCCGCCAGCGCATCTTCGTCGGCGTTGTCGCCGATCAGGCGGCGCAGCGCATCGTCCACCGCAATGGCTTCGTAAATGCCCACGCGCCCGGCATAACCGCTGTGATGGCACACCGCGCAGCCCACCGCTGCATAGACGGTTGCACTGTCATCGTCGTCGACCGCAAGCAGGTGTCGTGCGGCTGCATCCAGTGGCCGCGGCGTGCAGCATTGCGGGCACAGCCGCCGCACCAGCCGCTGCGCCAGAATCAGGCGCAGGCTCGACGCCAGCAGAAACGGTTCGATGCCCATGTCACGCAGGCGCGTGACCGCGCCCACCGCATCGTTGGTGTGCACGGTGGACAGCACCAGATGGCCGGTAAGGCTGGCCTGCACCGCGATCTGCGCGGTCTCGGCATCGCGGATCTCGCCGATCATCACCACGTCCGGGTCCTGCCGCAGGATGGCGCGCAAGCCGGCCGCGAAGGTCATGCCCACGCGCGCGTTGACCTGGGTCTGGCCGACCCCGTCGATGGCGTATTCCACCGGGTCTTCGACGGTGAGGATATTGCGCGAGCCATCGTTGAGCAGGCTCAACGCAGCGTACAAGGTGGTGGTCTTGCCCGAGCCGGTGGGGCCGGTCACCAGCACGATGCCGTTGGGCACCTGCAATGCGCGCTGCACGGTGTGCATCACCGCCGCCGGCATGCCCAACTGGGTCAACGACAAGCTGCCCTGCTCCTTGTCCAGGATGCGCAGCACCACGCGCTCGCTGTTGCGCGTGGGCAAGGTGGACACGCGTACGTCCAACGCCTTTGCGCCCATCACCAGCGACACCCGGCCGTCCTGCGGAACACGTTTTTCCGCGATATCCAGGCGGGCCATCACCTTGACGCGCGACACCAGCAGCGGTGCGATGCGTCCGGGCAACGTGGCCGCTTCGCGCATCACCCCATCCACGCGCATGCGCACCCGCAGCCGCGATTCGTAGGATTCCAGATGCACGTCGGACGCGCCCAGGCGCGCGGCCTCGGCGATGATGCCGTTGATCAGGCGAATGATCGGCGCATCGTCCTGGCTGTCGAGCAGATCGGCGGTGGGAATATCGTCGATCAACGCATCCAGGCTGCCATGCAGATCCAGCGCCTCGACCTGTGCGCCCTGCTCCATGCCAGCATCGGCATAGATCTCCGACACATGCCGGTCGAATACCGCCGGCGCCAGCGTGCGCACCTGCAACGGCCTGCCCAGCGCACGACGCAACTCGATCAAGGCCTGCACGTCGGCACCATCGCGCAGCCCGATCTGTGCAATGTCGTCGGCGCCAAGCAGCACCACGCCATGGCGCTTGGCGAACGCATAGGAAATGCTGGCGCGCGCAGTGCTCATGGCATCAGCGCTGCACGGGGCGTGCACTGGGTGCAGGCGTGGCTGCAGGTGCCGGCGCTACCGGCGATGGCCCGGCCGGCAACTGCGGCGGCTGCGCGCGCAGGTAGTCGCGTACCAGGGCATCGAGCGCTGCTTCCGGGTCGCCGTCGGCCAGCTGGCGGTCGCGTAGATAGCTGTAGCGTGGTGCGGTCATGCGCTGCGCATCGGCGGCATCGCGAATGATGGTGGGGCGGATGAAGACCATCAGGTTGGTCTTGTCGCGGTTACGCGACTTGTGCCGGAACAGTGCGCCCAGGCCCGGCACGTCGCCCAGCAGCGGCACCTTTTCCACGGTCTGGCGGTCGTTTTGATCCAGCAATCCACCGAGCGCAACGATGGCGCCGTTTTCCACCACCACCCGCGTTTCGATCTGGCGTTTATTGAAGACCAGCTCCGAGGACTGCGCGCTCACCGGCCCGGCAATGGCCGAGACTTCCTGCTTGATCGCCAGCGTAATGCCGCCGGCGGTATTGATCTGCGGGCGCACTTCCAGCTCCACGCCAACGTCCTGGCGCTGGATGGTGCGGAACGGGTTGTCGTTGGCCGCGCCCAGCACTTCGCCCGTGGTGATCGGCACTTCCTGGCCCACCAGAATGCGCGCCTGTTCGTTGTCCAACGTCATGATCGACGGCGTGGACAACAGATTGGAGCCGGTATCGCTCTTGACCGCATCGATGATCATGCCGAACACCGCATCGTTGCTTTGCCCGGCCAGGCCGATCAGGCCGCCGCTCAACCCCAGCAGCGATTGCGCGGCCACATTGCGCGCCTGTTCCAGCACCGAATCATCGTCGTCATTGCCACTGCGGGTACCGGCCGCTGCGGCGGCAAGCGGCACGATGCCCGGCGCTGCACCGCTGTACTGCGTGGCGATCAACGGCACGGTGCCGTTGCGGCCGGCCAGCAGCAGCTGCACGCCCAAGCGCTTGGCCGCGGTGTCGGAAATCTCCACCACGATCGCCTCCACCAGCACCTGCTCGCGATGCACGTCCAGCTGGCGGATGACATCCATCAAGGCGCGCTGGGTTTCCGGGTCGGCGTTGATGATCAAGGCATTGGAGCCGGGGTAGCGCACGATCACCGGGCGCTTGCCGGCGGCAGGCGCAATCACCTGGGTCTGTGCGGTGCCGGCGGCTGCCACATCCACGGCAGTGGAGCGCGTGTCCTGCCCGGCTTGCGCCTCATTGCCCGGCGTCTGCCCGACCAACTGTTGCAGCACCGGCAGCAATTGCTCGGCGCTGGCGTGTTGCAACCGCACCACGCTGACATCGCCGCGACGCTCGGCGCGCCCATCCAGATCCATCGCGGTGCGCACCACGCGCTGCACCAGCGCCGGGTCGCCACGCACGATCAACGAATTGCTGCTGTCCACCGGCAACACCGACAACACCGCGCTGCGTTCGCCTGCCTGGCCGAACAGCGAGGTCAATGTGCGTGCCAGCTCCTGCGCAGAGCTATTGCGCAAGGTCACCGTATCGATGGCCGCACGGTCGGTATCGATCTGCGCCACCAGCCCGCGAATGCGACGCAGGTTGTCCGCGTAATCGGCAATCAGCAAGCTATTGCCCTGCGGCAGCGCCATGATCACACCGCCGCGCCCGATCAGCGGCTTGAGGATTTCTGCCGCGCTGCGCGCATCCACGCGCTGCAGCGTAAAGACCTGTGTGGCAAACCCCAGGTTGCCGCTGACGGCACTGCCCGGCTGTTGCGCAGCGGTGTCGTCGGGAATGATGCGATACGTCGAGGGACCACTGGACACCGCAATCAAGCCATTGGCGCGCAACACCGCCAGCAGCATGCCGAGCAGATCGGCTTCGCTCATCGCCTGCGCGCGCGCCACGTTCACCGTGCCCTGCACGCGCGTGTCCACGATGAAGGTGATGCCGGTAGCGCGCGAGACGTCCTGGATGAAGGCACGCAGGTCCACATCCTGCAGCCGCACGGCAGGCGCATCGGCGGCCTGCAGCGACACCACCGGTGCGACGGCACACATGCACAGCAACGTGGCCGACAACAGCCACAAGGGGCGAACAGCGGTCATTGCGGGCGCTTCAAGGTCATGGTGTGGGTCTGGCCGTCGCGGCGATAGGTCAGCGTGGCCGCCTGGCCATCGCGTAGTTCGTCCTGCAACTCGCGCAGGTGTTCTGCATCGAGCGTGCGGCCGTTGATCTGGGTCAGCACATCGCCCGCTGCCAGCCCGGCCTGGCGCAACAGCGCGCCATCGCCGCGCGGCATGATGGTGAAACCGCTGCCGTCCGCGCTTGCGCGCAGCCCGGCGCTGCTCAGCAGCTGCTGCGGGTCGACTGCGGTTGCGCCTGCTGCTGCCGTCGCATTGCCCACGTTGGACATCACGCCGGATGCGCTGCCTGCTGCCGCTGCGTTCGCTGACGATGGCGTTGTTGCAAGCGCCGGCACTGCCGCATCGCGTAGTGCCAGGCGGCGCACGCCGCTGCCGGTGCGCAACAGCACATGGTCGGCGGCGACCGCTTGCAACACCACGCCGGGCACCACCGTATCGCCGACGCGGTAGGCACCTTGCCGGCCATCGCCAAGACTCAGGTAGGCCGCTGCCTGCGCAGCACCTGCGCGCACACCGTGCAGCACCACACCGTCGCTATTGCTATTGCTGTCGGCAACGCTGCGATAGAACACGTCGCGGCGTAATGCAGACAGGTCGGACGCCGTGGCAACGCTCGGCGGTGCATGACCCACCGGACCGACCGGCGTCAGCACCAACCACAGCAATCGCAGCCCTTGCAGTGCCAGCAACGCGACCAGCGCACAGACCAGTGCCGTGCGTGCGGCATGCGACGACATGACGGTGGTCAACGGGGGCAAGGCGCGGTGCAAAGCGGACATCCGTCTGGAGGATTTCGATCGGATGACAGAATGCGGCAGCAATGTGTCAGTTAGAAGAAATCGATGACACAAGCCGACACACTCCGACATGCGGCAAAACGCAAACGCCCGCCATGCGAAGCACAGCGGGCGTTTGCGTTTCTGCAGGCGTCTGAGGGATCAGAAACGCGCTGTCACACTGATGTCATAGCTGATGCCGGGCTGGTAGGTGTACAGATCCACCCGGTTGCTGCCCACGCGCTGGAACTCCTGGTATTTGGTCTTGAGCAGATTGCGTGCGGCAAAGTTCACCGACAGCGTATCGCCCGACCACACCAGGCCCTTCTTGATCACCAGATCCAGCGATGTACCCGGCTTGTCGATGTAGTCCGGCTGACCCGGACGACCGCGTGCAGAAATACGCTCGCCCACGTAGTTGGCGATCAAGGTCGCCTGGCTATGCGTGCTCTCGCTTTCCACACCGATCTGCAGGTTGGCGATATCGTCCGACTGCCCCTGCAGTGCCGACCCGTCGCGAATGAACAGGTTGGCCTGCACCGGTGCGCTGAAGCCGAACGGCTGCACGGTATCGCCGGCACTCGCGCTCACCTCGGACTTGGTGCGCGTGTAGTTGCCGGACACGAACAGGCGCTTGTCGCCCCACCAATCGGCTGCGACCGGCACGTCCAGATACTTCTTGGCTTCCAGCTCGATGCCGTACAGCGTGGCCTTGGGCGCATTGATGAAACTCTGCACGATGCCGCCGCCGGGTGCATCGTTGACGATGGCTTCGATCGGCTTGTCGATGTCCTTGTAGAACGCACCGACGGTGACGTACTGGCCCGGCTCGAAGAACCATTCGTAGCGCGCATCCAGATTGACCAGTTCGCTGTCGATCAGGAACGGGTTGCCGAAGAACTGGCGGTCGATATCCGGGTCCAGATACTGCTGCGGTGCCATTTCGCGGAATTGCGGCCGCGCAATCGTCTTGGACGCACCGAAGCGCAACTGCTGATTGTCGGCAAAGTTCCAGGTCACCGTGGCCGATGGCAACGCATAGCTGTTCTGCAACGGCGCCACGCTGTCCTGGCGTGCGCCGCTGAAGATGTCGTACGGATGCACCGCCTGGGTGGCGTCTTCGTAACGCACGCCAACGGTGGCGCGCAGGGTCGGCACGATCTCGCCTTCGGCCTGCAGATAGGCTGCCTTGACCTTCAACGTCGCGTCGTACGCAGCCGCACCGAAGCTGCCGGTGGTTTCGCGTAGCCGCAGCAGATCGTTGCTGAGGTTGTAGTCGGAGATCAGATAATCCACGCGCTGATACTGGTTCAAGAACGGCAACGGGCCGTCCAGCGCCAGAAAGCGGAACTCGCGGCTCCAAGCAGTGCGGTCGTTATCCAGATAGGCCAAGCCGCCCTTGATGGTGAGGTCGTGTTCGATCGGCAGCCGCCAGGTCATATCCACCCCGCCACTGGCGACCTTGTCATCGACCTTGCTGAAGCGTGTGTAGTTCTGCACGCGCGAGGCGTCGTGCGCCCAGTAGCCATCGAGCAACTCGTAACGGATGCCGGTTTCGTACGGCACATCGCGGCTGGCGTTGGCAACCGCAGCACGCCACTCGATCTTGAGGTCGTCGTACTCGCCGAACGCATGCGAACCAAGCAGCTGGTTGTTGATCAACTGACGCGCATACCACTCGGTGTTGTCGTCGCGCACATCGAACCCGGCCAGTTCATCGCGGCCGGCGCGGCTGCGCGCTACCTTCAGCGTGTCGTGCACATACAAGGTGGTCCAGCCGATCTTGTGGCGGCCATACTCCCAGCCCAGGCCGAGCATGCCGTTGGTGCGCACGTTGTTGCGCGTGGTCGCAAAGTCGTAGTTGGAATTGAACTCCACGCTATCGCCGACAAAGATGCCGTCCTGCTGCTTGCCGGTGCGCGTGCGCCACTCGTTGTCGTAGCTGGCCACGGCCAGAATGCCCAGCTTGGCCTCGCCGATGTCCATGCTGTAGCCGGCGCTGCCGCCGACATTGACGTCCGGGTCGATGCTGTCCTTCTCCTGCAGCACATACAGATTGGCGTTGTTCATGCTGCGGCCGATGCGGCGGATGTCCTCGCGCGAAAAACTGCCCAGGTCCACGCGCCGCCCGGTGCGGATCGCATCGCGCAACGCGGCAGGTTGCTTTCGCGTGCCATCGTCATAGCCCCAGTCGTCATCGCTGGAGCCGTAGTAGGTCAGGCCCTTCTCGCCGGTGCTGACGCTATTGGCGCCGCCGCCCACGGTGAGCGACAGAAACGGTTTGTCCGGCACCGTCATGGATTGCAGATCGATCACGCCGCCGCCGAATTCGCCCGGATAGTCGGCCGAATACGTCTTTTGCACGGTCACGCTTTGCAGCACATCGCTGGGAAACAGATCCAGCGGCACCACGCGCTGCATCGGCTCCGGGCTGGGCAGTGGCGAGCCGTTGAACAAGGCCGACGAATAGCGCTCGCCCAGGCCGCGTACGTACACGTATTTGCCGCGCGACAGGCTCAGCCCGGTAACACGCGTCAGCGCTACCGCAGCGCTGCTGTCGCCGGTGCGCTCCATGTCCTCGCGGGTGATGAACGAGGCCACTTCGGAGGTTTGCAGCATCGGTTCGGGAATGTATTCGCCGCGCACCACGACCTGGTCGAGTTGCTTGGGCGCAATGGCAGCAGCGCTGGAACTGCTGCTACCGCCAGCGGCATCGCTGCTGGTCGACTGCGCCATGGCGGCGCCGGACAGCAGCAAGGTGGAAATGGAAAGAGACAGGCCCGTCCGCGAAAGACGGGCAACAGCGAAGGTTCGCATCGTGGGAGCCCTGACAACAGAAAGATGAAGCTGGACGCATCACACGGCGACGCGATGGCCGCCGTGCGATGCCGTGCCTCAGCAGGGGCGATCGGCGGTCAGTCCGCAGGTCCAGCCCTGCCACCAGGTGTCGTTGAAATCACGCACGCCACCGATGTAGTTCACCTGCTGGAAGAAGCTGCTCACCCCGTTCAAGCCCTGGAACGCCGGCACTGCAGTTTCGTTGGCGCCATTGATGAAGGTGTTCTGCAACGTGGACACGCCGTTGGCGACATTGTTGGTGCCGGCGGCGAACTGGCTGGTCGCACGCGGGTCGCTGCCGAACGCGGTCGGGCAGGCGAAGAACACCGAGTTGAACGTCCCCACGGTATCGGTATCGGCCAGGTTGAAGCACACCAGACCATCGCCGGTGCCACCGGCCGGACGGGTGAACACCGAGTTGTAGAACGCGGCCTGCGTGCCCTGGTTGAGCATGATCGCCGCACCCGTGCGGGCATTGCCCACGTAAGTGAAGTTGGCCACCTTCGGGCGCGAATACGGCTGACGACGCAGGCTGCTCCACTCGTTCATGCGGTCGCCGCCGCCAGCACGCTGGACCACGATGCCGAACTGCAATGCGCCGCTCCAACCGGCATCGGTATCCAGCGAATCGTCGTCGGCGCCGGTGATGACCACGTGGCTACCGTTGACCGTACCGCCGAACCATTCGATCCCGTCGTCGGAGCTGTTGTGGATCTGTACGTAGTCCAGACGCGTGCCGCTGCCCACGCCGGCCAGGGTGATGCCCTGCAGCTCGTTGTTGGGCGAGATTTCGAAACCCGAATACATCACGCGCAGGTAGCGCATCGAGCCGCTGTTATCGGTGGCGCTATTGCCGCCGTAGAACGCGTTGGTGCCTTCGACCTGCGCCTGACATTCCGGCGTGCCCGACACGGTGGTGCCCGGGCAGTTGTTGATCGCTGCACGGCCCAGCACCACGATGCCGCCCCACAGGCCGATGGTGTTGGCGCTGACCGTGCCATCCAGCGCCTGACGCGCAGTGAAGACGATCGGCGCAGTCGCGCTGCCTTCGGCAAAAATCTGCGAACCGCGATTGACCACGATGTAGTCGCTACCCGCCGAGCCATACAAGGTGACGCCCGGCTCGATGGTCAACACGCCCTGCGTGCTGCCGGCCGCCGGCGCGATGGCGTTGCCGCCGCGATCGGTACCGACGTTGACGCGGCCGCTGATCGAATACGCGGTACCGGCGCGCGCGGGCACCACCAGATTGCCGTTGATGGTGTCCGGCAGCTGGCAAGCGCGCAGCGTGTTGTTGGCGATAGTGCCCACGTTGGAAAACCCGGTCGGGCAATCCGCAGCCGGGCCGCTCGGTGTCGGTGTCGGTGTCGGTGTCGGAGCCGGGGTTGGTGCAGGCGTGGGCGCCGGGGTCGGTGCCGGGGCGGGCGGAAACGCGCCTTCGCCGGGCGAAGCGACACGGTCGGCACCGCCACCGCAGGCAGACAAGGCCAGTGCGGTGCTAAAGGTCATGAGAAGTGTCTTGCTGCTGTTGCGAACGGACATACGGCTGATCTCCAGGTCAAAGGGTCCGGTATGAAGAGGAGTCGTCAAGAATTGGTTGCGTTCCGCTCACTGCAGTGGCGAGCACGTTCAAGATCCCCGTCACCTTTATAGGGGCCGTCTGTTGCATTTGTCTTACCACGACACATTTGACACATAGATGCCACACGTTGGCATGCACTGTAGCGGGATGACACTCACCGATATCCCCAGCGCCCTGGCCGACTGGATCGTGGCGCAGGCCTTGGCCGGCCAACCGCCCGAGCACGCGCTGCAACCGCTGCTGGATCGTGGCTGGAACATGCAGGACGCCATCGATGCAGTCGAAGCGCTGGTGCGTGCGCACATCCAGCAGCACGCGCAAACACATGGATTGCCGATGCCGGTGCGCGTGCCGGCGCTGCTGCAGGACAGCGATGCATCGCTGCTGGATCTGGGCGATCGCCAGGTGCGCGTGTTGATGTGCATGCAGTTGCCGCGCGTGATGGTGCTGGGTGGCTTTTTATCCGATGCCGAATGCGATGCAGTGATCGCCCTCGCGCAGCCGCGCCTTGCGCGCTCGCGCACGGTGGACAACGCCAACGGTGCACATGTGGTGCACGCCGCACGCACCAGCGACAGCATGTGTTTGCAACTCGGGCAGGATGCGCTCTGCCAACGCATCGAAGCACGCATCGCCCGTCTGCTCGACTGGCCGGTGGATCACGGCGAAGGCTTGCAGGTCTTGCGCTACGGCACCGGCGCCGAATATCAGCCGCACTACGATTACTTCGACCCCGACGCAGCCGGCACCCCGGTGTTGCTGCAAGCCGGCGGGCAACGCGTCGCCTCGTTGGTGATGTACCTCAACACGCCCGACCGCGGCGGCGCCACGCGCTTTCCCGATGTGCATCTGGACATTGCCGCGATCGAGGGCAACGCGGTGTTCTTCAGCTACGACCGCCCGCACCCGATGACGCGCAGCCTGCATGCCGGCTCCCCGGTCCTGGCCGGCGAAAAGTGGGTGGCGACCAAGTGGCTGCGCGAGCGCGCGGCGTGCCTGCCGGACTGATCGAGCATCACGCCCAACAGCCAGCTTCATCGCCCGACGCATCGCCCAGCGCGCCCATTGCGGTGCGCACCGCGTCCCGTCATGCCACCCGCTCCAGCGCGCCGCGAGGAGCACGCTTATCATATGTTATAATATTTCATTAGCTGGCACATGGGGTGATCAGCTCCTTTTCGCATCGGTGTCGTTCGATCCATGAAGATCCATATTCTCGTGGCGGCAGTGGCTGCCGTCCTGTTTGTCGCCGAAGCGCGTGCGCAATCGTCGGATTCGGCGCTGACGCTCGGCAAGGTCGATGTCCACCAGCAGGGCGAAGGCCAACTCACCGCGCATCAGGTGCTGACCTCGGTGGACGTGCTGGGCGCCGACCAGATCGAAGACAAGAACGTGTCCTACAGCTGGGAGCTGCTTGGGCAGATGCCCGGCATCCAGCTCACCGAAACCCGGCAAGGCGCCGAATCCGGCAAGGTCAGCTTTCGCGCGTTCAATGGCGAGGGCTACCTCAATGCGATCAAGACGCTGATCGACGGAATCCCCAGCAACGTCAACAGCGGCAACCAGCGCTTCATCGACATGCTGTTCCCGCTGGAAATCAGCTACATCGAGGTGGTGCGCGGCACCAACGATCCGCGCTACGGCTTGCACAATATTGGGGGCAACATCAATTTCGGCACGCGTCAGGGCGGCAATGACACCGATGTGCGCCTGACCTACGGCAGCTTCAATACCCGCGATGCACAGCTAGCCGTGGGCCGCGAGCGCGACGGCTTTGCGCAGAACTATTTCATCGGTGTGCAGGCCTCCGATGGCTACCGCGACCACGACACCTCCAGCAAATACTCGCTGGGCGGCAAATGGTTCTACGGCAACCTCGACGACGGCATGCGCATCGGCCTGACCGCCCGCATCTACCACAACCAGGCCGACGAACCCGGCTTCATGACCGCTGCGGAAATGCAGGCAGACCGTCGCAGCTCGGACCTGCGCAACCGCAACGACGGCGACGACCGCGACATGCGCCAGCTCGGCGTGCACATGGACCTGAAGCTGGCCGAGCACCTGTTCCTGGGCACCAAGCTGTACTACAACAGGTACGAAGACGACCGCAAGGTGACCTTCAGTGACCTACCCACCGGCAACGCACCACGCCAGCGCCGCAGTTGGGACGAAACCCAGGTCGGCATGCTCAACACGCTGACCTGGCGCAGCAGCGACACGCTCACCCTGGAAGGCGGCGTCAACTACGAGCATCAGGACAACGCCTACCGACGCGAACGCTTCCGCTATGCCGAGCCCACCAACTTCAACGCCACGCCGGCACGCATCCAGAACGACGACCGCCACACCTTCGACAACTGGGGCGCCTACGTGCAGGCGATCTATCAGCCGATCGAGGCGCTGAAGATCGTACCGGCCTACCGCGTGGATCGCTTCGATGGCGACACCCAACTGCCGGGCGGCGTGCATGCACCGCTGCAGCGCTACGGCACCATCGAGCAGCCCAAACTGAGCCTGGTCTACGCGTTCACCCCGACCACCAACGTCTATGCCAACTGGGGCCGTACCTTCCAGGTGCTGACCGGGTCCACCGCACCGGCCTACCTCACCGTCGGGCAGCCGGACGTGCGCCCGTCCACCAATACCGGCATGGAACTGGGCATGAAATTCAGTCCATTCCACGGCAGCCAGGCGCGCATCGCGGTGTGGCAGCAGGACGCGGCCAACGAAGTCTCCAACATGCCCGCCACCGGCACCACCGTCACCCTGGGCAAGACACGCCGGCGCGGCGTGGACGCGCAGATCAATGCGCAGCTGGGCGACAAGTGGACGCTATGGGCATCGCACGCCTATCAGGAAGCGAAGATCGAACGCGACGACCGCGATGCCAGCGTGTCGCTGGTCGGCCGTGAGGTAGCGGCAACGCCGCGTTACATCAGCAACATCGGTGTCGAGTACCGGCCAACCGATGCGCTGCGCTTAGGCCTGCAGGGCCGCGCGCAAGGCGATTATTATCTGGAAGAACGCAATATAGCCGGCAAATACGGCGGTTTCGCCACCCTGGATCTCACCGCCAGGTACACCATCACTCCTGCCTGGAGCGTGGACCTGCAGGTTCGCAACGCCACCGGCCGCGAGTATGCCTACGTGTGGTACGACAGCTTCTTCTGGAGCCAGGCGCAGCCGATGTTTTCGCCAGCGGCAGGACGCCAGCTCTATCTCGGTTTGAACATGAAGCTGTAACTCGCAGATCCAACGGCTGGGACCAGCGCCGCATCCGATGATGGTGGCATGGCTGCTGCGCAACGCAGCAGCCATGCACCGGATCTGAGAGTTGAAATATGCACTCGGCTGCTACAGCGATTCGGTGCGCGCTACCAACGCGTCAATGCGCCATCGCCAGCACATCAACCTGATAGCGATAATGCTTCACGCACGCGAGCGTTCGTACACGCAGGCGCACACGCAACTCAACGCCGCGCAAACAAGCGTTGATCGATCCGCAACATCACAAAGCGCAACGGTGTCCACGCCAGGCATAAACCGGCCACGATACCCAGCGTATCGGCCAGTGCGTCGTACGGGTCGGCGCTTCGATTGGTCGTCAGTGCGCCCTGCGCGATCTCGATGCCGATCCCCAACCCCACCAAACCGATGGCTGCAACGAGCTGCGTGCGACGGGTAGCAAACAACTGCACCGCGCCCCAGCACAACAAGGCAAATGTCAAAAAGTGCTCGCCCTTGTCGCTGTTATCCGGCAGCTCCGGAATCACCGGCGGCGGCCCCATGCAGACCGCAATCACCACCACGATCGCAGCGATCCACAACCCCACCCACAACCGCGGCCGATGAAACGGGCGCAGCGCCCGCGTTACAGCCGCCATGTAAGATCGCCGGCCAAAAATGCGGGCGCAATATCCACATCGCGTACGAAGCCCATCACCTGAAAACGCTCGCCCATTTCGCTGGGCAAGGTCAGCCGCTTGATCTGCTCGCGCAGGCGCATGCGCCCCACTTCATCGGTGCGCGTATCGGCCTGCGTCAGCAACGCATCCAGGCCGTTGCCCAGCAGGAAACTGGCCTGCGTGCAGTAACCCGCCAGCTCGAAACCGGCACCGGTACCGGCCTCCGCCAGCGCGGTGAAATCCACCGACGCGGTCAGGTCCTGCAGGCCGGGCCAGCGATATAGGTCCTCATGCATGCGATGGCGATAGAACGCACGCAAGGTGCCGTCCTCGCGCTGCGCGCGATAGAACTCGCCGCGCGGATAGCCGTAGTCGACAAACACCATCGCACCGCGCTTCAAACCGCCGGCCACCGCCTGGATCCAGTACGGCAGCTGCGGCAACAACTCGGAGCGATAACCATCGGCGAAGGGCTGCTCCAGATAGCGCTCCAGATGCCGCACCGCCGCGCTCAACAATGCATCGGCCGGCTGCTCGCCACGCGCAAATTGCTGCTGCGCATCGAGCACCACGGTTTCTTCGTAGACCTCGCCCTCGCGGATCGCAAAGCGCGGCGTGGGCAATGCATCGATCACCTCGTTGGCGAACAGCACGCCGTCCCAATCGTCAGGAAACGGGCCATCCAGCCATTCGACCAGATCGAACACCGGCGGGATCAGGCTGCGCCCCAGGCGCTCGCGCTGACGCTCGCGCAGGTCCGCACTGGGTTCGAGAATCGCGTAGCGCTCGGGCAGCGCATCCAGCTCCAGCAGCCGCTTGAGCGTGACTTCGGCAAATGCGCCGCTGCCGCCACCCACTTCCAGCATGCGCGCCTGCGGCCCAAGCTGCTGCAATACCGGCGCCAGCGCACCGGACACGGTGGCGGCAAACAACGGACCCAGCTCGGGCGCGGTGACGAAGTCGCCGGCCTCGCCAAACTTGCTCGACCCGGCGCTGTAATAGCCAAGACCCGGCGCATACAACGCCAGCTCCATGAAACGCGAAAACGGGATCGCACCGCCGGCGGCCTGGATTTCGGCGCGCACATGCGCAGCCAGTCGCTCGCTGTGCGCCAGCGCGTCCGAATCGGGGGTGGGAAGGTCGGCGTGCATGCGGGCACCGGTTGCGGGGACAATGCACAGGATAGCCGAGCCCTTTGCAACGCCGAGCGAGTACGCCATGACAGACAGTTCCAAGGTGGTGTTGATCACCGGCGCAGGCCGCCGCATCGGCGCGCAGATCGCCACCACGCTGCACGCCGCCGGCTACCGGGTTGCCCTGCATGCGCATCAGTCCGCCGACGCGCTGCGCGCACGCGTGGCCGAGCTGTGTGCGCAACGCGCAGGCAGCGCGCAGGCCTTGCACGCGGATCTGCGCCTGCCGCACGCACCGGCGCAACTGGTCGCCGCGTGCATCGACGCATTCGGCCGCCTGGATGGCGTGGTCAACAACGCCTCGGCGTTTTATCCCACCGCAGTGGGCGAAGCCACGCCGGCGCAGTGGGACGAGCTGTTCGCGGTCAATGCGCGCGCACCATTCTTCATTGCCCAGGCCGCTGCTGCGCAGCTGCGTCAGCACCGCGGCGCCATCGTCAATCTCACCGACCTGCATGCACAGCAGCCGATGCGCAACCACCCGCTATACGGCGCTTCCAAGAGCGCGCTGGAGATGCTGACCCGCTCACTGGCGCTGGAGCTGGCACCGCAGGTGCGCGTCAATGCTGTCGCGCCTGGCGCCATCCTGTGGCCGGAGGAAGGCAAATCATCCGACGCCAAGCAGGCGCTGCTCGCCCGCACGCCGCTGGCGCGCATCGGCACGCCGGAAGAAATCGCCGAGGCGGTGCGCTGGTTGCTGGACGACGCCAGCTTTATCACCGGCCAGACCTTGCATGTGGATGGCGGCCGTCAACTCAGTTGAGAGCCGCTGATAGCACGACCACGCGCACCGTCAGGCGGGCGCAGCCGGTGCGCGGTGCGCGACGTAACATCCGTAGATTCCGATCCTGAGTGCGCTAGCCACATCCAGCTGGCGACTGCCCGCGATGTTTCGTTAGACGCTCTGACACGAACATCGTACGAACGCACGCGTGTGCGGCATGCTTCGTCAGTGATCGGCATACGCATGCGTACAAGCCGATCCGCGCCGAACATGACGTCACTTTCGCGACGGTCATGCAGCACCGCCAGCTGCACCACACACCGGCACTACTGCGCAGCACTCAGCGCAGGCGCATCCAGCTCCACCGTGGTGAACGCACTGCCGTAGTGCGGATGCGCCTGCCAAAGCGCAGCCAGCGTCCGTCCGCTCAGCGGGTCGACGAAGTCCGGCGCGATGTCGGCCAGCGGCTTGAGCACGAAGGCATGCTTGAGCTCGGGACGCGGGATGCGCAGATGGCCGGGCCCTTCGACGATGCAATCGCCGAAGAACACCACGTCCACATCCAGGGTACGGTCGCTGAAACGCGGCCCGCTGCGATCGCGCCCGTGCGCATCTTCCAGCGCATGCAACCACTGGTCGAGTGTCAGCAGGTCCAGATCGGTCTGCAAGGCCACGGCGTTATTGACGAAGTCCGGCCCATCGAAGCCCACCGCCGGCGTGCGATACGCCGGGGAGACGTCGAGCTGGCCAAAGCGCGCGCGCAAGGCGGCGACGGCCAGGCGCAGGTAGTGGGTCGGCTGGACATTGCTGCCGAGGCTGAGAAGCACGGTGGTCATGCGGTATTCGCGCATGCGGCCGGCCTCAGCGTCAACTGTTGCTGCGCGCTGCAGGCGCATCGCTGCACGCGCAGCGTACATGCGTGGCCTCAGGCCACTTCCAGCGCGTGCGCCACCGCGCGAAACACACGGCGCATTTCCAGCGGTTTGCGCAACACGTGCACCGGGATGTCGGGCGGAAAATGCGCACGCTGCAACGGCGCGCCGACATCTTCCAGTACGATCGCCGGCCCCTGGTAGCCCAGCTCCTGCATGCTCAGCAGCACGCTCACCGCCGACAGCAGAATGATGTCGCTGTCGATGATCACCAGATCCGGCATTGCGTGCTGCTGCACCAGTTGCAGCGCAGCGGCGCCGTCGGTGGCCAGTTGCGGCTGATAGCCCTGGCTGGACAAGGCATTGCCCAGCAACGACAGCCGGGTGGCCTCGCCGTCTACCAGCAGGATGCGCTGCCCATGGCCCAGCGCCAGCGGCGGCTCGCTATCGGCAACTACCGTGGGTGCCCCACGCATCGGTACGATCATGTCGAAGCGCGTGCCTTCACCCAGCCGGCTGTCGACCTGGATGTTGCCACCGTAGCTTTCCACGATGCGCTTGCACGAAATCAGGCCCAATCCGGTGCCATCGGCCTTGGTGGTAAAGAAGGGGCTGAACAGACGTGCGCGCGTTTCATCGGTCATGCCCACGCCGGTGTCGGCCACGCTCATGCGCACGCGCGTGGCATCAAAGCGATCGGCCGACAGCACCAGGGTGCCGCCACCCGGCATCGCCTGGATCGCGTTCAAACCGAGGTTGAGCAGGCACTGCTGCAATTCGGTGTAGTTGGCTTCGATGGTCAGATCCGAGGCGATCGTGTCCATCTGCAACCGCACGCCATCGGGCAGGCTGCTCCGCAGCAGCATCTGCACCGCCTGGAACAGATTGGCGATGGACACCTGCTCGCGCGGCTTGTTGGAGCCACGCACGAACGACAACATCGACTCGGCCATCTCGTGCCCGCGCCGGCCGCATTCGGCCACCACGTTGGCCAGTTGACGCAGCTGCGGGTCGTCGGTGCGCCCAGCCAGCAGGTCGGGCACGATCAGCAACGGCTGCAGGATATTGCGTAAATCGTGGCTCAGGCCGGCTGCCAGCATCGCCAGGCTTTCCAGCCGCTGCGCACGCATCAGCTCGCTCTCCACACGCTGGCGTTCGAGCTCGGCACGCGCCTCGCGGATGGCGCGCATCACCGCGCTCGGTAGCCGCGTGGGGTTGTGCTTGATGATGTAGTCGTTGGCGCCGTCCTGCAGCGCCTTGACCGCAGTCTCCTCCCCCATGGTGCCGGAGACGAAGATGAAGGGGGTGGCGCCGTTCTGACGCACCAGGCGCAACGCCTGATAGCCGGAAAATCCGGGCATGCTCAGATCCGACAGCACGATGTCCGGGTGAAACGTCTCCAGCGCGCCGCGCAGCGACGGCTCGCTGTCCACGCGCTCGAATGCCGCATCGATGCCGGCATCGAGCAACTGATCGGACAACAGCTCGGCATCTTCCGGTGAATCTTCCACCAGAAGGATCTTCAGCTGCTCCAGTTTGCCACCCTCATGCGGCATGGGTCAGTCCAGCTCCGGTGCCTGATTGATCACCGCCCAGAACGTGCCGAGCGTCTTGACCGCAGTAAAGAACTGATCGACATCCACCGGCTTGACCACATAGGCGTTGACGCCCAGGTCCCAGCTGCGGGCAAGATCGCTCTCTTCGCGCGACGACGACAGGATCACCACCGGAAGGCGCTTGAGTGCCTCATCGCTACGCACCTGCTTAAGCACTTCCAGCCCATCCAGGCGCGGCATCTTGATGTCCAGCAGTAGCACCGCCGGCAGGCCTTCCTCGCGGTCGGCATACGCGCCACGGCGCAATAGGTAGTCCATGGCTTCCACGCCGTCTTCGACGTGCACGATCGGGTTGGCCAGCCGGGCGTCGCGCAGGGCGTCGACCGCCATCTCCGCATCGGCCAGGCTGTCTTCTGCCAGAAGAATGGTACGAATGGCGGTCATACAGTGAACTCTTTGTTGGGCGCTTCAAGCGCAGGAGGAAGCTCGAAATAAAACGTGGCGCCTTCATCGACGACGCCTTCAGCCCAGATGCGGCCACCGTGACGCGTCAACACGCGACGCACGCTGGCCAGACCGATGCCGGTGCCAGCGTATTCGCTGGCCTTGTGCAACCGCTGGAACACGCCAAACAGCTTGCCGCTGTACTCCATGTCGAAGCCTGCGCCGTTGTCGCTCACGCTGAACTGATGGCCGCCGTCGGCCATCGGCGTGTAGCTGACCTCGATCCTGGCCACCTCGCGCTTGGCGCTGTACTTGACCGCATTGCCCAGCAGATTCATCCACAGCTGGCGCATCATGTTTTCGTCGGCCACCAGCACCGGCAGCGGAGCGATCTGCCAGTCCACACGGTGGCCGGTATTTTCGCTCTGCACGTTCGAATCCAGGATCGCACGCGTCTCGGCCACCAGCGATTGCATGTCCACCGCCTGCAAGCGCAGCGCGCTGCGTCCCAGGCGCGAATACACCAGCAGGTCGTCGATCAGCGACGCCATGCGCCGCGCCGAGGAACTGATCACTTCCATGTAGTGACGCGATTTTTCGTCCGCCGCATCACCCAGGTGACGCGCCAACTTGTCCGAAAAACCGGCCACGTGGCGCAACGGCGCGCGCAGGTCGTGCGATACCGAATAGCTGAAGGCTTCCAGCTCGCGGTTGACCTCCGACACCTGCTCCACCTTGCCCTCCATCTGCCGGTTGAGCTCCTGGATGCGCAGTTGCGAGGCCTTTTGCAGGCTGATGTCGCTGACCGTCATCAGCACCACGTCTTCGTCGACGGTATCCGGCAACGGCATGCGGCGGGCGTTGATCAGCATGGTGCGCAACACGCCATCGGCGGCGCGCTGTTCATGCTCGAAGTCCCACAGCTCGCGGCCGCGCAGCAACACGTCGGCCAGGCGCTGATGGAACAGCGGATCGCGCCAGACCCCGTGGCCCACATCTTCCAACGCCATCAATTCGTTGCCGCGCTCCTCCAGGCCGTACAACTCGGCAAAAGCCGGGTTGTGCAGCACGATGCGTTGATTGGCATCCAGCAGCACGATCGGCTCGCGCACGGTCTGCAACACCGAACTGGCACGGCCGTTGGCGCGCAGATATTCCTGCTCGGCGGCAAGACGGCGGCGGATTTGCCGCTGCAGCAACCAGATGACGGTCGCCAGCAACAGCAGCTGCACCGCCAACGCGGCCCAGCTCAACACCGCATAGTGCAGGCGCTCGGTGTCTGCACGCCCGTTGCGCAGGGCCAGCAACCGGCCCTCGGCGCCTTGCAACTCGTCGATCAGCACGCGGATCGGGTTGTTCACGGTCATATCGTCGATCAACGCGCGGATCTGATCCTGCCCGGTGGTCACCGCGATGCGCTCGGCCAGCAACAGCCGGCGCTCGATGGTGCTCTGGATACGCCCCATGCGCACCTGCTGCGCAGGGTTGTCCTTGGTCAGTTCGATCAGCCGATCCACCGCGGCCAGCGACTCGCGCCGGCCACGCCGCATGCGTTCCAGCAAGGCCGGGCGCTCCACGCCATGCGAGCGCATCAACGCGGCCGATTCGGTGTCGCGCATCGCCGCTTCCAGCCGTTGCGCGGTCTCCTGCACTTCCTGGCTATGCGACACCCACACCGCGGCCTGATTGGCGTTGCGCGCCATCTGCTGCAGCAGCAACGACGGCACCACCACAATCAGGCACACGGCAACCGCCAACGAGGGCAGGCGCCAGCGATCCCATTTGTCTGCTTGGATCGTTGTCTGCATTGCTAGGTCTGTATCCGCTCGCTGCACGTGCCCAGGACGAGTCGGCATTGTCTCCGATCACGCCCCGAGCGAGATTAATGGTTCAGACATGCCGTGATCGCCATGACATAGCTGAATGGGCATATCATAAGTGCAGCAACGGTGAAAATGGCGCGAGAAACCCGCCGTTTGTCGGCGTCATGGCGAGCGATAGGCCCTGAGCGACACCAGCGGCCGGACAAATCGACACGCCCCGTTGCAGCCAGACTACGCCTACACCACAGCTGAGCACCTGCACACCTGGCTGTCTCCGATCCTGCGCGCCGCCACGCATAGGCGCTCACCCAATGCGATCGCGCGTCGATAGGTAAGTGAGTCGATAGGCACGTGACACGAAGCGATCCCCGCCAGTACCGAAGACATCCTTGCAGATCACGCCGATGGCGCGGTCGTCTTCGACGATCCGAGTCACGGCATGGCCTGATACCCACCCACTGCATCGCTGTAGACCGTGACCGCCGTGTCGATGTCCGTCACCGACAAACAAATCACCGCACGACGACAAGCCGCGTCGCTGATCCGAGCGGCCAGCACCACGTCGCGGGCAGGGGCTGGGCATCGCATCGAATCAGCGCCTGCCGGCAACGCACGGCAAGCCATCTTCCACCGCTGATCGCGCAAGCGCGCCGAGTAAAACGCCCCAATAAAAAAGCGCACTCCGTAGAGTGCGCCTGGTGCCCGGTTCAGCCGCCTCGCCGCAGCTGGCCCGGCATTCGCAGCGGCTGCGCTTACTTCTTCGCAGCGACGACCTTCAGGCCGGTCGACTTTACGCTCTTGACGCCTTCGATGCCCTTGGCGACAGCCACGGCCTTGTCGTGCTCAGCCTGGGTCGCAACCGAACCGGTCAACATCACGATGCCGTTCTTGGTCTCCACCTTGACGTCGGTGCCGGACACATTGTCGGTGGCCAGCAGATCGGCCTTGACCTTGGTGGTGATCCAGGTATCGGTAACCGGCTTCTTGGATTCATTCATACCGGCGGCGTGATCTTTGTGCGCGCCCATGTCCTGCGGTGCGGCGAATGCCTGCGAAGCACCCAGGGTCAGGCCGAGCGACAACGCCAGCGCCAACAGCTTACGTGCATGCATCATGTTCTTCATTCGAATCGCTCCTGTTGAATGTGGCTGCAGCTTGCGGTGGTGGTCGTCGCGTACACGTGACCGTTGCATGCAGAGGTTGTGAACCCGGCGCACACGGGTGTGTGCAATAACATGCACACTCCTTCGTTCGTTGCGATGAACCGTTTTCAATGGCTAAACCGTTCAATCTGGCTGTCGTCGGCTACGGCTATGCCGGCCACACCTTCCATGCGCCGCTGATCGCCAGCACGCCAGGGCTGCGCTTGCACAGCGTGGTCTCTTCCAAATCGCAGCAGGTACAAGCCGATTTCCCCGAGGTCACCGTCGTTGCCGACCTCGACAGTGCGTTGGCCGACCCCGCGCTAGACGCGGTGGTGCTTGCCACGCCCAATCAAACGCACGCGCCCTTCGCGTTGCAGGCGCTGGCCGCGGGCAAGCATGTGCTGGTCGACAAACCCTTCGCCCTGGACGCCGCGCAAGCGCGCGCCATGGTCGACGCTGCAGCAGCTGCCGGGCGCATCATCAGCGTGTTCCAGAACCGACGCTGGGATGCCGACTTTCTCACCGTGCGACGCCTGATCGACGAAGGCCAACTCGGCGAGGTAGTGGAATTTCATTCGCACTTCGACCGCTATCGGCCGCAGGTCCGCGACCGCTGGCGCGAAAGCGACATCCCCGGTGCCGGCCTGTGGTACGACCTGGGGCCGCATCTGCTCGACCAGGCTTTGCAACTGTTCGGCGCACCGCAGGCGATCGCTGCGGATTTGCAGCGCCAGCGCAGCCAGGCGCGCAGCGACGATTATTTCCACGTCACCCTGCACTACCCGCGGCTGCGCGCGATCCTGCATGCCGGCTCGCTGGTCGCCAACAACCGCCTGCGGTTTGCCGTGCATGGCACACGCGGCAGTTATCTCAAGCACGGCCTGGACACCCAGGAAGACCAGCTGCGCGCCGGGCGACGCCCGGGCACGGTGGGCTGGGGCGTGGATCCGTTGCCGGGCACGCTCACCCGCGTGGATGAAGAAGGCCGCGTACACACCCATCAACCCGAGAATCAGGCCGGCGATTACCGGCAGTGCTATGCGGCCTTCCGCGATGCGTTGGCAGGCACCGGCCCGGCACCGGTCGATGGCGCAGAAGCGGTACAACTCATGCACTTGCTGGAACTGGCGCAGCACAGCGCTGCGACCGGGCAGGTGCAATGGCTGGATGGTAAGCGCACGCTTTGATGACAAAGGCATCGGCTGCTTGCGCGCGTAAGGCGTGCAGCCGATGCATGACAATGTTTGGCCATCGTGCGCTGCCGACTTAAAACCGTGCCATACGCGTGACGCATGCACACGCAGCGTCGCTGCATCGCATTGGCGCACCGCGCCATGGCTTTTAGCCGCCGAACACGCGCTACATCAGGCACGCAGATCTGAAATAAAACCGTGGCCGCTGAGGGTCGAGCGACACACATCGTGAGCAGCATCGCCCACGCGTAGAACGCGCAGGCGGATCGAGCGCATTCCAATCGAGCAACGACCGCGATGCCGGTCGGCAATCGCGGCCATCTGTGCGACGCGCTTACGCGTCCTTGCTGCCGATCGTCGGCGCTGCAGCGGTGGTGGTCTTCACTGCATGGCCGCCGAACTGGTTGCGCATGGCCGCCAGCAATTTGTCGGTAAACGAATCCTTGTCGCGCGAACGCAGCCGCTCCATCAGCGACAACGTGATGATCGGCGCGGACACTTCCAGGTCGATCGCCTCGGCCACCGTCCAGCGACCCTCGCCCGAGTCGGCTACGAACGGCGCGATACCGTCCATGGTCGGGTTGTGTTGCAGCGCATCGGCGGTCAGGTCCAGCAACCACGAACGCACCACGCTACCGTCGCGCCAGATCTCCGAGACCTGGTGCAGATCCAGCGCAAAATCGGTCTTGTGCTGCATCAGTGCGAAGCCTTCGGCGTAGGCCTGCATCATTCCGTACTCGATGCCGTTGTGAACCATCTTGGTGAAGTGGCCGGCACCGCTCGGGCCCACCCGCCCCCAGCCCTTGTCCGGCGCAGGCGCCAGCGTGGCCAGGATCGGATGCAGCGTGGTCACTGCAGCCTCTTGCCCGCCCACCATCAGGCTATAGCCTTCCTTCAAGCCCCAGACGCCACCGCTGGTGCCGCAGTCGACGAACGCAATAGCGCTTTCCTGCAATTGCGCCGCGCGACGCTGCGAATCCTTGTAATACGAATTGCCGCCATCGATGACGATGTCGCCGGCCTGCAACAACGGCAGCAGTTGCGCCAGCGTGTCGTCGACGATCTTGCCCGCCGGCACCATCAGCCACACCACGCGCGGGCTCGGCAGCGCAGAGACCAGCGCTGCCAGCGCATCGGCAGTGACAATGCCCTTGGCCTGTGCGCCGCTACGCGCGCTCGCGCCCGGATCGTAGCCGTGCACACGATGCCCGCCGTGCACCAGACGCTCGGCCATGTTGGCCCCCATGCGACCCAACCCCACCATACCCAGTTCCATAACCACTCCTCATGATCTGATCAGTGCAGGGTGCCACGCCGGGCGTACGCCGGCGTGGCGGAATTTTCAATGGATTGTTCCGTGACGGTGCTGGCGCCGCACTGTTGCAGTTGCCAATCGATCCATCGCCAGTACAAGGTGGTGCGCAGAGTGTGCAAGGTCAGCTCGATTGCATACGGCGTGCGCGGGTTGCGATCGAGCAGGCGCGCGACGTGATAGCCGATCGGCTTGGTGCCTTTGGGGTGCACGTACACCAGAAAGCCTTGATAGAACGGGTCGTCCAGCAACGTCTGCAGTTCCTGCAAGCGCGCCTGTTGCTGCGGGTCCAGCGTTGCCCGCAACGCCGCGTCGCGCTCGTACAGCAACCGCTCGAACCGTCGTTTGCCGGGCCCGCGCAGCTGCCTGGAAAGCTCCCAGATCTGCCGGTTGAGCGCGTCGTAGTGCGCAAAGCCGCCGTGCCGGGCAAGCGCCTGCGCCGCCGCATCGCTGACATCCACCACCACAAAGTTTTCGGCCTGGTTATGGATGTCGTCCAGATATGCCTTGTCGAATACATGCGCGATGAAGCCGGGTGCACCGACGAACGCCTGGCGTCCGAGCCGGGAGGTCTTCACCGCCTTGCCGTCGGCAAAAAATTCGCCGGCATGTGCGCCGAGCAGGATGCTGTCGGTGTCGTGCAGGGTCAAAAATGTACCGATCGACAGTTCGCCTGGGGTGAATACCTGATCGAATCCGGCATCGCCATACAGCTCGCGCTGCGTGGCGAGCTGGGCGACCTGCCGCCCCACGCCGCATTCGGAACGCACCTGCCCGCGATAGAACGCGTCCAGCGCCTGCGCATTGCTGCCGCGTGGCTGATAGCCGCGGCCGAAGCTCTTGAATCCACTCCAGCCCTGTGCAGCGGCGCCACGCCAGCCGAAGCCGATCCAGCCCAGTTGCAGCGCAGAAAACCGGTAATGCGGATTGTCTTGCAACTGGGCGACGGCGCGCCGTGTGGCAGCGCCAACGTCGAATCCGTAGGCGCACTGGCTGGCGGTATCGTCCAGCAATGCTCTCAGCGCTGCGCCGCGTTGCTGCGTGTCCCAGCCGGCCGGCAGTGTGATCTGCAGATCGCCCGCTGCGCGCGCCTGGTCAAGCGAGCCCCGCGTGCAGGGTGCGCCGCGCTGGATCATTGGCGCGCTGACCGCCGCACTGTTGATGCTCCACCCCAATCGCCGCAACAGCGCTTCCACGCAATCGGGTGCGGCCGCGCTGGCCGTTTGACTTGGCGCAGCAGCGGCCACTTGCGACAGCTGCAGACCGCACAGCGCCACGGCACAGAGCAGCACGGTCATGCGGCGGCCTGCCGCCTGCGGCTCACGCACTGCGCGCGCCGGTCGCGGCAGCCATCGTCTGCTCTGCACCCGGGATGCACTCATTGATCGGAGAGGTGGATCGGCAGCACGGCGCTGCTCCTGCAATACAAGAAAGCCCCGGCAGGGCCGGGGCTCGTAGCGTCACTTCATCAAGCTCAGCGGCGTTCGCAGACGCGCTCGACCTGACGATTGCCATTGGCCTGCTGACGATTGCCCTGGATGGTGCGGCCTGCCGCGCCACCAGCCACCGCGCCTGCCACGGTAGCGAGCTTCTTGCCGTTACCGCCACCAACTTGGTTACCCAGCAGACCGCCGATGGCCGCACCTGCAAGCGTGCCACCAATGCGATTCGGGTCGGTGGAGTTCTTTTGCACCTCGACGTTCTTGCAGCGCACGCGGGTGCCGTCATTGAACCTGCGGCCTTCGTCTGCCGTCGTATAGCGGTGCTGCGAGTAGTTCTGCGCTTGCGCGAAGGTGCTCGTCGCCATCAGAGCGATCAGGGACATACCCATCAGGGAATTGCGCATTTTCATCGTACGTCTCCATCGTTCTCGCCGATTCGGCGAGCCATGGTTGCACTCTGGCCAGTCGGTCGAGAACACAACGTGAAGCGCAAACCCCTCTATTCAGGCTTTGGACCGGTGCGTGAATCGCGCGTCACGGCTGCGTGGCAGGTTCCTGCGGCACGTTGGCCGGCGCCGGCGGCGGGTCCTGCGCTTCGACCGGCAACGGCGCGACCGGCGGCTGCTCGACGGTGGTTGGGCTCGGTGCTGCAGCGGCTGGTGTACCAGGCGCGCTGACCGCCGGTGTCGGCGATGCGGCTGGTGCCGCCGCCGGCGGGTGCGGCGCTGCCGGTACCGGCGCAGGCATCGCGGTGGCGGCAGCAGGCGCCGCTTCGGTCACCTTGGGCAGATACGAATTCAGCCGTTCGAAAAAGCGCTTGTAGAAGGCCGCGTCCTGCACCGTGGTGCTGGACACGCGCACGAGCGAATCGCCGCTGCTGCCCACCGGCAACGACAACGAGCCGAGCACGCCGACACCGACGCTGGCCGAGGTCGAGCTCTTCTTCAATGCGTATCGATCCTGCAGCGCGCTGACGAAGATCTGCGCCTTGCCGCCATCCTGTGCCGCGCAGGAAATGCGCAGATTGAGCTGCTCGCTCTGGTCGGCTTCCTTCAGCTGGAAGTTCTTGCTGCCTTCCACCGCCGCAGCGTCGGCACGCGTCACGGCGTAGCCCTGGCTCAACAGCACGCGTCGTGCGGCTTCGCAGGCTTGCGGCGAACTGGCCGCCACGCTGCGCGAATAGGTGTCGTCGGAGTTGAACGACTCGCGCATCAGCATGCTGTCGCCCTTGCTGCCGCCGCAGCCGACCAGGGTTGCCAACGCGGCAAGCAGCGCGCCGCGCGCGATCAGGGAAGTACACGACATGGGAAGACTCCGGCATCCAAAACCGGCCAAAGCATAGCCGCAACCGATGTGCGCGCGGCGTCGCGTTACCGGCTCAGGGCATCGGCGGTTCATCCGTTGGCAGTTGCAGGTCGACCTGCAGGTGGCTGCCATTGGCGCCAATGCGCTCGGCGCGCAGGTAGTGATGCGCGCGCACCGCCGCCAGCGCCACTGGCGCGCGGCAAGGCTCGCCCCACAGGCTCAGGCTGAAGCCCTGCATCTGCAACCAAGCGGTCAGGCGGTCCCACAGCGGCTGCTCGGCGCGCAGAATCAGATCCAGATCCGCCGGGCCTTGCGGCACCAGCGCAGGCGATTGCAGCCAACGCGCATAACTGCCGTGCACCACCACCGGCACGCCAAGCGCCTGCACGGCCTGTAGCAGCTGCGCCGCCTGCCGTACATCCAACCGGACGCGGCGGTGTTGAAAAATCAGCGCATATTCGTGGCTACGATTGCTGTCGGTGCCTGCAAATGCCAATCCAGCAGCAGGACGCAGGTAACACAGCACCCGCTCCTCGTACAGGGTGAACAGGCTGCCCAGTATCCGGCCCAGATCCCAGGCCTGCGGGATCACGCGCCCGCCCACACGGACATTTTCGACCATGGCCACGCCGAACGCGCCCGGAAGCAACTGCCGCCGCAGCGCGTGAAACACCGCGCGCATGCCGGCCTGATACCCCGCGTAGTCCGCGCTGGCATACAGTTGCTCCGCCACCGTCGCACCGCGCCACTGGCAACCGAAATACGGCACGTTGGTCAAGCACAGATCGATCGGCGCAGCGGGTGCGGTGTGCACCAGGCTGCCGACCACGATTGGCGTATCCACGCCGTGCCGCTGCAACCGCGTACGCGCCAGCTGTGCACGCGCCGCATCGATCTCCATGCCATGGGCGTTGCGGCCTTCGAGGGACGCGGCCAGCAACGTACTGCCGAATCCGCAGAACGGGTCGAACACCTGCTCGCCCGGCTGGCTGAAATGGCGCACGAACGGCCGCATCTGATTGACCCAGCCACAGTCGCGTCCGTTGAGTGGGTCGCGCGCACGCAGGTCGTCGGGCAGTGCCCAGGCCGCATCATCGGCTGCCGGCGTCCACCAGCTGCGCTGATCGAACTCATCCATCTGCTGCGTCCCACAGCACATCGGCATCCGGGTCCCACCCCGCGCACAACCGACCATTGGCGAAGAACACCAGCTTGTACACATCGCCGGTGGCATGGCGCGCGTGCATCGCCGCGTAGTCGGCGCTTTCGAACACCACCTGCATGCCATCGTCGCTGCGCATCCGCACATTCCAGAAGTAATACCCTTCCGTCATGCCGTCCAGCTGCCAACGCGACCACCACGGCTGCTGCATGCACTCGGCCAGCAGGTGCTCCACACCGATGCGGTGCTGCTCGATGTAACGCAACGTGCCGTTGTTGCGATACGCATCATCCAGCCGCGACAACTCGCGGAAGATCACCTGACCTGCGCCGCAGCTGCGCGCCCACGCGATATACCGCGCGATCTCCTCTGCGCTGCACACCCCATCCCGTTGCACGATGCACACCAGCCGCACCGGCAGACGTGCAGCAATGCGACGTGCGGTCTGCACGAACGTCGTGGCATCGGCGATGGGCTCGCCCGCACGGAAGCGCATGATCGCGTCGTTGCGCGCCTGCAACGGGTGGTGACGCGACAGCTCGATCCAGGACACGCCGAAATCGACCAGCGCATCGAGCAGACGCTCAGCGTGCGCACGCGCCAGGCCTGCACCATTGCTGTACAGCACGCGCTGCTCGACGCGCGGGCCATTGGCGGTAGTGGCCAAGGTGTGCAGCAAGGTCAGCAGCCACTGCGCGTCGTCGGTCATTTCCAGGCCCGACAACGAATACGACAACGGCACCGCATGCAGCAGCTGCAGTGCGCTGCGCAACTGCGCGAAATAGTCCGGGCCCGGACGCAGCATCGCCCCCGCCAGACCGCCCGCGTGCTGCCGCAGATTCTCCGAACAAAACCCGCAGCGCGCCGAACAGGGCCGCACCGAGGCGTACGGCGTCAACGTGATCGGCAACGCAACCCGATAGCGGCGTGCGCCGACCTGCAAGGCATGCCATCGATTGCTGTCGCCCTGCAGCGGCACGCGCCGCTGCAGGTTGGGTGCCGTGGCGCGCAACTGTGCCAACAGCGGTGAGGCCGGCAGCAGCGGCACAGCGTCGATGGAAGCGGGCATGGGCATGCCTGCACGCAAGCCGTCAGCGCCGGGCGGCATCGGCACGCGCGCGCACCTGCTCCAACGTCCATTCCTGCTGCATCGCGCCGTTTTCCCACACCGTCACCAACGCATCTTCGCTGTCGGTGCTGGCAGCTACCTCGTCGAGCAACGCACTGCGGTAACTGCCATCGCGACGGTCGCGCAGCAGGGTCAGCCGACCACGCTTGCTCTGCTTGCCCTGGTCGGTGATCGGGTCCTTGTAGACATCGATCCACTGCCCATCTACACGCACCGCCGAGCACTTCAACGCGAACTTCTGCGTGTCGCGATCCACCTTCTGCAGCAACGCACCGCCCATGCCGAAGGCGACGTTGTCGGCGGCATAACCGGCCGCAGTGATGCGCTCCAGAATGGCACGCAACGACTGCGGATTGATGCCGTCGCCCTGGATCACGCGCACATGGTTGAGCACCTTGTAGCCCTTGCCGTTGACCTGATGCCCGAAGGCCTCGTCCAGCAATAGCAGGCACTGTTCGACCACATCCACCGGGTCGCCGGAATCGGGGCGGATCACCACCGTCGCGCCGGAGGCGATGATCTCTTCGCGCAAGGTGGTGCCCCAATGCTCGCGAATGGCGCGATAGATGTCGTAGCTGTCGGACACCACGGCCACGATGGAACCCGGCCGCGCGAATTGCGTGAGCATGTTGCGGTAGGCATCCACCTCGCGCTCGCGGCCCCAACTGGTGATGGTGCTGTGCTCGGCGGCGGGAATCGAAAACCCCGCCACCGGCGTGTGGTAATGCGCGCGTGCCAGCAGCAAGGCAGACAACGTATCGGTGCCGAGGAAGTTCACCAGATGCGCGGCGCCACCGAGGGCTGCCGAGCCCAGGCTGGACACGCCGCGCGCGCCGAAGTCATGCAGCTTGAAGGGCAGCTGGCCTTCCGGATCGTCGCTGGTGCGCTCCAGGTAATCGCGCACGATCTGCTTCACCTGCCAGCTCACCGTGGCCACCGTCACCGGGTACCACACGCGCAGCAACAAGGTTTCCAGATACGACGGCACCCAGAACGCCTTGGAGTCGGTGGATTCGATGGTCATCAACACGTTGTGCGTGGGCACCACCGCACCTTCGGGCACCGCACGGATACGGATCGGCAACTGTCCGCCAAGGCGGTCGACGATATCGCGCCAGCCGGCTTCGTTGAACGGCTCGCCATGCGCGGCCAGCAAGGCCTTGGCATCGTCGATGTCGGCGTGGGTCACCGGACGGTTGATGGCTTCTTTCAGGATCGACTGCAGACCGAAGAACACGGTCTGGTCGTACACGCCGCCGCGCGATTCGACATAGAAGAACGAGGCATCGGTGCCGGGCGGATACTGCAGCCAGTGGCTGGCCTTGTAGCTGTCGGTATTGATTAGCAGGTTATCGAGGTAATGCATGACGGAAGCTCCTTCGCGTCGGGGAAACCAGCGGTCTGTCCGCCAGTGGGAGGTCGTGATTCAAGCAAGACGCATCGACGTGACCGACGCCGGTCGGCAGCGGCACGCAGGCGATGACGTCGCGCTCAGCCACGACCCAGGAAGAATTCAAGAATATGCAGGTGGTCTTCGTACAGGCGTGGCCCCATCGCCATGACTTCGGCGATCGGAATCCAGCGCGCCTTGTCGGCATCGTCGCCACCGCGCACCGCGGGCAACTCGCCGGCCGGAAATTCGAAATGGAATGCATGGGTGATGGTGCGCCCGCGCAGGCTGCGCTCGGGGTGGTCGAACACCTGGCGTCCACGCAACGAGCCCTTGAGCACCGGCACCGGGACCTTGAGCCGTGTTTCCTCGCGCAGCTCGCGCAGGCAGCTGTCCAGCAGCCCCTCTTCCTGGGCAACGAAACCGCCCGGCAGTGCCCACAGCCCCTTGCCCGGCTCGGCGCGCCGCCGCACCAGCAGCACATGCCCGGAATGCACCACCACCGCATCGGTGGTCACGAAGGTCGGTGCGTACGGCGCGTCCTTCCAGGCGGCGCGGTACTGTTCGATGAAGCGGTACTCGGCCACCAGTTGCGCGTAGCTCGGCGAATTGCGGCGGAACGCTTCCAGCATCTCGTACACCGGCGCCGGCACATTGCCGCGCAGCATCAGCAACCCGCCATGAAAACCGATGTCGCCAGCCTCGAACAGATAACGGCGCAACTCGGTGGCCGACAACGTGGCGGTATGTTGCACGTCTTCCAGCGGCCACTGCGGAAACTCGCGCAGGTAATAACTGCTGGCGTCCTTGTCCATGCCGATCAGGCCGATGCGCGCATCGAGCGTGCCACCATCGGCTTTCACCACTTCGGCAACCTGGCGCTGCACTTCGGCAATCCACAGGCTTTCGTTGTACAGATGGTCGCGCAACGGACGCAGGATCAAACGCTCGCTCTCGCCCGGCAATGCGGACTCGATCATCACTGCGCGTTCGGCGACGGTCCAGGGGTTGCGGATGGTGCGTGGCGTGTCGGCCGAGCCGATCAACACAATGAGCTTGTTCGCTTTGCCCAGCGCGTGGCGGGCGACGGCAGCGTGGCCGTTATGAAAAGGCTCGAAACGCCCGATAAACACAAGATAGTCGTACTGTGTTGCCATGAGAATCCCTCACGGTTAAGTGGTCAGTCAGCGGTCTCTCCGCTGGCTTGATGCAAATGCTACGCCGATAGATGGCCACGTCAAGCGTGTTTGTTCAATCGCGCGCCGACACAATATGTCATGCACGCGGACTAGACTTGGCGGCTGGCCATTCCGGAATCCATCGCATGCCACAGCAGTCCATTCGCGCTGTCTCTCGGCCATTGCTCGCTGTCATCGCCGTGCTGTGCATGACGCTGTCTGCATGGGCTGCACCTGCACCTGCGCCATTGCGGGTGATGTCGTTCAACGTGCGTGTGCCGGTAGACACCGACGGCGACAAGCGCTGGTCGGTACGACGCACGGCCATGGTCGAGCTGATCAAGCACACCCATCCCGATGTCTTCGGCACCCAGGAGTTGGTGCAGGAGCAGGCGCAGTATCTGGCGTCGCAGTTGCCTGCTTACCGCTGGTTCGGCAAGGGCCGCCGCGCCGATGGCAGCGATGAGCATATGGGCGTGTTCTACGATAGCCACGCGCTGTCGGTCGTGGAATCGGGCGATTTCTGGCTGTCCGACACCCCCGACGTGCCCGGCAGCAGCAGCTGGAACACCGACCTGCCGCGCATGGTCACCTGGGCCTTGTTCGAGCGCCGCAGCGACAAGCGCCGCTTTTATTTGTTGAACACCCATCTGCCGCACCGCGACCAGGACGAGGCAGCGCGCGAACAGGGTGCGCGCGTGATCCTGTCGCGTATCGCAAGCTTGCCGGCAGATGTTCCGGTGGTACTGACTGGCGATTTCAACAGCGATCCCGATCAGGGCACCTACCGCACGCTCACCGCAACGCTTAAGGACGCACGCGCCAACGTGGCGACGCCGCAAGGTCCCGAAAAAACCTTTCAGGACTTCAGCACCCGCCCGACCCGCCGTATCGACTGGATCCTGTTCCGCGGTCTGACACCCACGCGTTTCTCTACGCTGGATATGCGCCCTGGCGGCATCCTGCCGTCGGACCATTACCCGGTGCTGGCCGAATTCGACTGGCCGCGCTGAGACCGCCAGGCGGCATCCGTACACGCCCGCAAGCAACGGGGCACGTAAACACCTCATTCGCATCTCGACGCATCTTTCGCACAAAAAAAAGCCACCGCATGCGGTGGCTTTTTTGTTTTGCAGTCTTGCTGTGATCAGTCAGCCCAACGTCCAGGCGCTGTGGACTGCGGCAACACCTGCGCCGACAGCGGCTGATCCTGCGCAAGCAGGCTCAGCGCATCGGCAAGAATCGCGGCCGATTCGTGCAGCAGCGGATCGGGACGCTTTTCCGCCGCCTTCTCGCGTGCCGTGTCCTTGACGATGTCGCGCTCGTTGCCGGTCAGGCCGTCGTCGCTGTCATCGGCAAGCGGGTCCAGCGGCAAGCCCAGCTGCTTGCGCACCTGCTGGCGGTCCTTGCGCTGCTGGTCCTGCTTCTGACGCTCGGCCACGCGCTCGGCTTCGTTCAACGAGATGTACTTCTTGGCCTTCTCGTCGCGGAACTGCTTGACGTCCTCTTCCCACCACTGGAACTCCTTGTCGGCAGCGATGCGCGCAGTGTGCAGCGTCTGCAACTTGGGCAGCAGCGGTGCGAAGTTGCCGTACTGGGTGTGCGGCGCGGCAGCGATACGCGTCCACGGCAGCGCGTTGTCGTAGGTGCTTTCGCCAAACTCGGTGGCATCCACGCTGGCCGGGAACGCGATATCCGGCACCACGCCCTTGTGCTGCGTGCTGGAGCCGCTGACACGGAAGAACTGCGCAATCGTCAGCTTGACCTGACCATAGCGCTGGCCTTCGGCAGCCGGCCAACGGTCCAGATCCACGATGTTCTGCACGGTCCCCTTGCCGAAGCTGGTTTCACCGATCACCAGGCCGCGGCCGTAATCCTGGATCGCACCGGCAAAGATTTCCGACGCCGAGGCCGAGCCACGGTTGATCAACACGCCCAGCGGACCATCCCAGGCGACCTTGGGATTGCTGTCGCCGTTGACGGTCACGCGGCCACCGGATTCGCGCACCTGCACCACCGGACCCTGCTCGATGAACAGACCGGTGAGCTCGATCGCTTCGTCCAACGAGCCGCCACCGTTGTTGCGCAGATCCAGTACCACGCCGTCGACCTTGTCGGTCTTGAAGCCAGCCAGCAGCTTGGCGACATCGCGCGTTGCGGACGCGTAATCGGTCGCATTGCGGCGACGGCCTTCGAAGTCCTGGTAAAAGCCCGGCAGCTTGATGATGCCGATACGGCGTTCCGGCTCGCTGCCCTTGGCCGGCAGGGTGATCGTCTCGCCCTTGGCCGCCTGTTCGGCCAGGCGCACCTTCTGACGGGTCAGGGTCACCGTGCGGTGTTTGCCATCGATGCCCGACTCGGCCGGGATGTACTCCAGGCGCACCTGTGTGTCCTTGCTGCCGCGGATCTTGGCCACCACATCGTCGATGCGCCAGCCGATCACATCTTCGATGGCGCCGTTCTTGGCCTGCCCCACGCCGACGATGCGATCGCCCGGCTTGAGCGTGCCATCCACCGCTGCCGGACCACCCGGGATCACCTCGCGGATCACCACCATGTCGTCCTGCTTCTGCAGTTGCGCGCCGATGCCTTCCAGCGACAGCGACATCTGCTGGTTGAACGTTTCGGCGGTGCGCGGGGTGAAGTAATCGGTATGCGGGTCGACGGCGTTGGTGTACGCGTTGACGAAGAACTGGAACACATCCTCGCCCTTGAGCTGCTTCACCGAATCGGCGAGCGCGGCGTAGCGCTTGTCCAGCGTCTTGCGAATGTCGTCGGGCTTCTTGCCGGCCAGCTTCAGGCGCAACCAGTCGTTCATCACCGACTGCCGCCACAACACATCCAGCTGTTTGTCGTCCGATGCCCACGGCACGTCCTTGCGGTCGTACTCGAACTTGTCGCTGCCGGTGAAATCGAAATCCTGTTTGAGCAGGTCGCGCGCGTATTTGACGCGCTGATCGACGCGCTTCTTGTAGATCGCAAACACCTGGAACGCCGGCTCCAGATTGCCGCCGCGCAGCGCGTCGCCCACCCCGGATTGCAGCGGCGCGAAGCCGTCGATGTCGGCCTGGGTGAAGAATTGTTTGCCGCCGTCCAGCGTTTCCAGATAACGCTTGAAGACGTCCTTGGACATCGCTTCGTCCAGCGTCCGCGGACGGTAGGCATAGCGGCTGTCGGACAGCAGGCCGTAGACAAGTTTGGTCGCCGTCGCCTGGTCCGGCGTGGCGGCCGCCGGCAGCGCTGTGTCGGCGCGTGCGAGCAAGGCCATCGGAGTGGTCAACACCAGCGCCAGCAGGCCGGCCTTCATGGACGCAGAAACGTTGTAGGTCATCGAATGGCTCTCGGCACAAGGCCGACGAAAGAAAGGCGGTGAACGGATCAGACAGCATGACAGTGCCCAAAGTTGCTGGCGTTGTCATCCGCTGGCTGAATCAGCCTAGCGCCGGGCCTGTATCGGATTGTGAACGCGACCGTACCTTGCGCCGGCAGCGCGGCAACCGGAGACGACACGGCCCCGTGCACTGCACAGGGCCGGCAATGAAACGGAGGGTTTGGCGACGCCGTCGCAATGGGGCGTCATGCGGACTTTGCGGCCGCGCGCGGCGTTGGCCACCGCGTGCCGCTGCTGCAGGGCGCGTGGAGCGCCGGGCCTGGCTCAGGCAGCGATGTCAATTCCAGCGCTTCCTTGTACTGTCGGGGCAATCTGGGAGCTATCTTACAACGCTCCATTGGACTGAGCGATACGGTTTTACAGGATCAGATGCGCCATCACAGCTTTCAATTGGACTGATTTGTCATGCCCGTCCGTAGGATTCCCAAAAATTATCGCAGCGTGACCGGGATTGCCGCCGCCAAGGCTGAAGGAGCGGCAGAGTTCGAATCCACCCTGGAACGCGATCTGCTGACCCTCTTGGAATTCTCCCCGGAGGTTCGACGGTTTGAAGTCCAGCCCATCACTCTGACCTGGGACGACGACGGCAGGGAACGTCGCTATACACCTGACGCCCTCGCCCACTTCCAGCCCGTACGCGGGACAGAACCTCCCCCGCAGCTCTACGAAGTGAAGTATCGGGCCGACCTCCAGACTAGCTGGGCGGAACTACGGCCGAAGTTCAAGGCCGCCGTCCGTTTCGCCAAAGCCCAAGGCTGGCGATTCAAACTCATCACCGAGCGGGAGATCCGCACGTCCTACCTCGCCAATGCCCAATTCCTGCTGCCTTTCGTGCGGCAGGGGCCACCTGCTGTCGAGGACATGGATTTGCTGGATGGCACCATGCTCGATCTACGGGAAGCCGATGTCGACGGGCTGCTACAGGCCACCTGCCGTGACGAGTGGAACCGCGCCCGATTGATGCCAGCGCTGTGGTACTTGATCGGAACCTTCCAGTTCGGCACCGACCTGCATATGCCGCTGACCATAAAAAGCCGTATTTGGAACAAGGAATGAGCCGGACACCTACCACTTTCGACATTCACCCCGGTGCAGAGGTGCTACGCAATGGCCGCCGCGCCTTTATCACCCATGTCCTCGACCTCGAATCGGTCCTGATCAAAGATGCCGAATCAGGTGAAGTCATTCGCGCACTTCTGGCCGAATTGGCTTCACCAGCTGCAGCTTCAACCCCGCCGCCTGCTGACCTCGAAGAGATTCCCGACGAAGACTGGCAAACCGCTCAGCGCCGTCTCGACATCATTCGCCCCTTGGTCGGTCGTAGAGACAGGACGCGACAGGAGGTAGCCGAGCGAGGCAAGGCATCCGGGATGTCGGCGAACACGCTGTACAACTGGCTCGCTGCCTATGAGGCAAGTGGACGTCTGACAGCACTGATGCCTCAGTCGCGACGCGATAAGGGCAAGTTGAAGTTGTCCTCCGAGATCGAGGCGATCATCAAGTCCGCCATTGACGATGTCTATCTCTCAACGCAGCGCAGGCCGATCACCAAGGTCTGCGATACGGTACGCCAGCGATGCATGACCGCCGGGCTGGAACCGCCGCACCCAAATACCATCCGCAACCGGATATCCCTACTATCCGAGTCGTTCCGGGTCCGGCGTCGCCAGGGCGCGAAAGTTGCCGAGCACATCTTTTCACCTATCGACAGCGAATTCCCCGGTGCAGACTGGCCGCTCGCCATCGTCCAGATGGACCACACCAAGGTAGATATCATCCTTGTGGATGACCTGCACCGTCGCCCGATCGGCCGTCCATGGATCACCCTAGCCATCGACGTCTTCAGCCGAATGATCGCCGGCTTCTACGTTTCGTTCGACCCTCCTGGGGCGCTCTCCACAGGGCTCTGCCTAGCGCAGGCGATACTGCCCAAAGAGCAATGGCTGGCCAAGCACGACCTGGACGCCGAATGGCCGCTGTGGGGCATCCCAAAGATGCTGCATCTCGACAATGCCAAAGAATTCCGTGGCTCTATGCTGCAACGAGCCTGCTCAGAATACGGCATCGACATTTCGTGGAGGCCGGTGGCACGACCGCACTTCGGGGGTCATATCGAACGACTGCTGGGCACGCTGCTGAAAGAAATCCACACGCTGCCAGGCACCACCTTCTCCAACCCACGTGAACGCGGTGACTACGACTCCGAAGCCAAAGCTGCGTTGACGTTGAGCGAATTCGAGGCATGGTTAGCCACGTACATCGCCAAGGTCTATCACCAGCGCAAGCACTCCTCCATCGGAATGCCGCCCTTGGCCAAGTATCGCGAAGGTGTGTTCGGCACCGCGCAGCGCCCCGGCGTAGGGTTACCTGCAAGGATCACCGACGAGCAACGCTTGCGCCTGGATTTCACCCCGTATGTCGAGCGGACCATTCAGGACTACGGTGTCGTCATCGATGAGGTCCACTACTACCACGATGTGCTACGCCGATGGATCGGCGCCAAGACCGGCAGCAGCAAGCAGAAACGCAAGTTCCTGTTCCGCAGGGATCCACGCGACATCAGCGTCATCTGGTTCTATGACCCGGAGCTTCGCGCGTACTTCGACATCCCGTACCGCGACACTTCCCACCCGGCCATCAGTATCTGGGAGTTGCGTGAGGCTGAACGCGTGGTCAAAGAGGCAGGCAAGCCGATCGACGAGCGGACCTTATTCGATGCGTATGACCGGATGAGGGAAATCGAAGCCTCTGCTGAAGCCAAGACAAAGGCTGCGCGTCGGGCCCAACAGCGTCGCCGCGACGGTATTGGAGCTGAAAAGCCGTCCACACCTCCCGCAGCGACTGTGTCCACTGCAAACGATCCTGTCGCAGAGATCGCGCCATTCGAAGAACTGGATGACCTGTCCGATGACCGCCGCTGATCGCTCTTCACACCTCAGCGTGTCGGCCGCTGAATGGCTGGCGCTACCGAACGTCGAGCGGATCGAACGAATCCGCGCTCCGAGATGGATTGGTTACTCCCGCACCCAAGCCATCCTCGCAAAGCTCGAAGATCTCCTGGTGTGGCCGAAGTCACATCGCATGCCGAACATGTTGCTCGTGGGCGATACCAACAACGGCAAGACCATGCTGGTTCAGCGATTCCGTACTCGGCATCCTGCACATGACAACCCTCAAGGTCAGGGCGTCCGCGTACCTGTACTGATGATCCAGGCACCACCCGTCCCGGACGAGGGGCGGTTCTACAATGCCATCCTTGAACTACTGTTCGCTCCCTACAAGCCCAACGACCGAGTCGACAAGAAGCAAGCGCAGGTCATCAAGTTGCTCCGCCACGTCGATCTGCGCATGCTGGTCATCGACGAGATTCACCACATCCTCGCCGGCAACCTGAATCGCCAACGCAGTTTTCTCAACGTGATCAAATACCTTGGCAATGAGCTGCAGGTTCCAATCGTCGGCATTGGAACAAAGGATGCGTTTCGCGCCATCCAGACGGATCCGCAACTGGCCAATCGCTTCGAACCGGCCCTGCTGCCGCGCTGGACATTCGATGCCGACTTCTTGCGCCTTCTTGCCAGCTTCGAGCGCATGTTGCCGCTGGCAGAACCCTCGCGCCTGCACAACACAACCCTCGCCACCCGCCTGTTCTCTCTGAGCGAGGGCTACCTCGGCGAACTGGCGACGCTGTTGAATCAGGCTGCGAGCGCCGCCGTAGAAACTGGCCGCGAACGCATCGACCTCAAGATCATCGACAGCCTCGGCTGGGTGTCGCCGTCGGAGCGGCGGCGGGCGGCGGAACGGATGACGTGAGCCCACTCACCGGCGAGCTCTGGCCAGCGCATCCCAAGCCCCTGCCGGATGAGCTGCTTACGTCCTGGATCGCCCGCGTCGCCAAAGCCAACGGCCTCAAACTGCAAACCTTCTGTGATCGAGTATTCGGTAAGGAACACCAACTCTGGAACCGCGACATCGATCGCTCAGCCCCGGACTGGCTTCTCGACACCCTCGCTCGCCACTCTGGCACACCGACCGATGTGGTACTTCACACGACCTTGGGTGTCTACCGCGGTCGGCTGTTTCGTGAACGCCACTCGTCCGGACAACTTCGCTGGATCCTACCGATGGGTATCTACCATCGCACTCGTCGCCGCTTCGGCCTGCAGTTCTGTCCGCAATGCCTAGCCGATGATGCAGAGCCCTATTTCCGAACCTGTTGGCGTGTCGCCGTGTTAACGTTCTGTCCCAAGCACCAGCTATACCTATATGACCGCTGCCCGAACTGCAGTGCCCCTGTCGCCTTTCACCGACGAGAACTCGGCCATCCGAAAGTCACCGACCCAGGGCCACTCTGTCTATGCCATGCCTGCGACTATGACCTTCGCAACGCCGAACGTAGGCCCTTCGTAGCCTATGAGACCAGCATCGCCACCGAACTGGCTCAACTGGTGGACTACATCTCTGGCAAGGATGACGTCTTCAGTATCGATCACACCGATGTACTGCACCAACTGTGCAAGGTTATGGTCGGAACTCGAAAATCATCGAACCTTGCCGCCTTCGTGATGAACACCATCGGCGCCGAGAACTTGGCCGTCTCGCACCGGCGCCAGACATTTGAGTCACGGCCCATCGAGCACCGCGCGCACATCATCCAGTTGGCAATCTGGCTCCTGGCCGATCCACAGGTGCGCATCCCTATGGCTTGGCGAGCGAAGGCTGTGCGTTACAACCACCTCGTCAGAGACTTTCCATCATCGCCTGCATGGTATCGTGCCATCACTGGGCCACTGAAACGGGAATGGATTCAACTAGGCGCGTGAACGACGCTGTTTCGTTTTCCGGCGATCAGGCCGCCTGCATAGCGACAGGAAGCTTCAGATGTTTCGGCGTCACCAACAATTCGACACCAACGCGCTTGGTTTGAGCTGAGTAGTTCAGTGCTTTACGAGCACAGCGGAACCGGCTGTACAGTTTGGCGATTTCGGGCGTGTCGTCATAGGTAACCATCCATGGCTGACGGATGCCGCCAACGGCACGTGCCAACGCGGCATGGTCATCATGCTGGTAGAAGCTGCAGTACAACTCCGGACCACGCCGGTAGTACGGTGGATCGATGTTGACCAACGTATTGCCGGGTAGTCCCGGCAATACGTTGCGGATGAAATCCTCCGCATCCATACGACTGAGGTGAACGCTCTCCCGATTGTCGGCGATGCGCTTTATCTTACGGATCAAGTCACTCTTGTTGAACCGACAGTCAATCAGGTAATTACCATCCTGTTTCAGGCCACCGATTACGCCCCCCTTCAAGATGCCTGAGCGGTTGGTTCGGTTCAGAAATAGAGTCGAGAAACCCAGGTCCAGCAAACGTGGGCGCGTCGCGTTCTGCACGGCTCGTTGCCGATGCCATTCCTCCAAAGTCACAGGCGTGCGTTCGATACGCTCGCACAAGTCATCGCTGTGCTTAAGGACACTAGCCCAGAATGCGTAGAGGGCCGGATCGATGTCGTTGATGTAGATCTCGGTGATATAGGTGTTCAAAAGCAGGGTCCAAGCGATGCCGCACCCACCGGCAAACGGCTCCACGTAGGTACCGTACAACAGGTTATTGGCCCGCAATACGTCGATGACGAACGGGGTCAATTGGGACTTTCCACCCGGATAACGTAGGGGGGAATCAGTTACGGGCATGGCCGTGCTCCAACTCTACTTCACCAGACTCTAGGCGAAAAGCAAGGCTTTGGCCAGCCCTACTTGAGGCCATCGATCAGCAGGTTGAATCCAGGCTCCAACGTGTCCCACCGGCTTTTTATTTCAGCGGACGTTGGGATGATGCTGCCATGCACCCAAGCACCGATTGTCTCCGGCGACAATCTGCTATCCCTGTCGCTGACCATGACGCGCCAAGGCTTCAGCAGATTGGTCAACTTCCTTTCGGTAAGCTGATCAATCAGACCTTGGTCTTTTGCCATATGCTCAACGCAGCGACTGATGACCTGATGTAGTTCGCCACCTTTCGAAAGGTTGTTATCTGTGGCGTACTGATGCACCAACTGTTCAAGGAATGCACGGAACAGGTAAGCGCTTGCGAAATGGAACTTTGGATCAATATCTCGCAGTTCGTCAAACACCCGCTTCAGCACTTGGTTTCTCAGTTTGGCCTTGAACGTGCTTGGGACAACATGGGCACCACGCATGAAAGGGGAGCGACTGTTACGCTCAGGTCGTGCCTTTTGCGGCGTCGGAATGACTGGAGTGCCCAGCTTGGTTTTGGGCGCCAAACCTCTGACCCTCAAGTTTGAAGCGTAGTTTTCACGTTCCTTGCCATTGCTCCGGGAATGGACAAGTGCATCTGATGCAGGAACTGCATCTGTCAGGAAGGTTTTGACAGCAACATTAAATTCCTCCGTCGGTACATCAATCAGCAATTGACCATTGGATGCAATACCCAATGTGTTTCGCATGACGGGGCTACTCAGATATCGCGTGAGAGTAGTGAGCTTCAGCACGGCTTGCTGATCCGGTGTAATCAGCCCGCTGTTGCTGGCATATTGCAACAGTTCGACAGCCAAGTTGTTGGGTGCAGGCCGATTACCCTGCTTGGCATTGCGGTTCTTTCCGGCTGTGCTCCAACTACGGGTACCTACACCGCCTTGAGCTCCTTCATGCCGTACTGCCTTCCAATGCCGCGCCTCCTCTTTGTCCGTCAAGATCACCACATTCAACGACTTAGGCAATTCGGATTTTGATTTTTTGGACAGCTCCTTGAACAGTTCGCGATGCTGGGCGGGTGCCTTGTCCGGATCATGCAGGAGATGTAGCGCACAAACTCGTCGATTTCCTTCCGCTATGACGAACTTTCCACGAATACTCGGGTGGGGTAGGACGCCGACGACCTCTAAGGGATTAAGTTGTTTGCGCGCTGCGATGTCCTTCGCAAGCGGAATTACCTGCTCCTTGGCGATCAAGGTGGCGATGATCTCAGCCTCATTATCGATAGGGTCATGCCGCGGATTTTCGTTGTCCAGCAGCATCTTGGACAACTGGATGTCAGCTCGTTTTGACACAGCCCACTCCCCTGATTGTTTTGCCACAGTGAACTCCCCTGTCAGTGCGCATCCCTGGCGCTCCGCCCATAAATTCGGATAGGTATGATTTCAAGTGGATAACTTGCAACTCACTACACGACCTTTCGCATCGCGTCACGAAGGTCTGCGGCAAATTTAGCCGCAGACGGACGACTATGGTTGAACAACTCTAGCCTTACATCTGTCGGATACGATTTCAAATTCACCCATACACCCTCGACTGCGACCAGCCCATACAGCAGCCGAATCAAGATACTCTCCGGCACCTGACCCGATTCTCGCGGCACGAAAAGGGCTATACGACTGCGCTCGCTATCGCGACGTTCGTACTCAACCAAGCAACCGAGCACGCCGTCGCAGTCGATATCAATGACCATCACCCGGCGACGGGTACGGCGAGCCGAATCCAAGTAGCTCCATTGCCTGTGGCCAGAGGGCTTAGTCAAGCGCAAGAATTCAGTACTTCCAGATAACTCACGAACATGCGCCTTGGTGCCACTATGATGGTTGAGCGCATCCACCACGGCCTGCAAGGATTCGAACGACGCAGGGAGCGATTCGCTCCGCTTAATCTCGCGCTGCCATTCGATGCTTGCTGGCGCACCGCCTTCTGCTGTTTCACTGCCCGATGGATCACCCGTCCCCAGCACGTCGACCTTCTCGGTACCCGGCACAGCTGCCTTCTTGTAACGGCATTGATCTTTTGGCGTCTTGATGATTTCCTTGCCCCGCAGAGCAGAAAACCGCTCTCCCGCAGAGGGAATAGCGACAGCCTGTAGATCGGCTCGCGGTGGATCATCGCTTTGGACTTCCGTCCCATTGGTGGTCTTTGTCGCCTTTTGTACCAGCGACCAAGCCGGTCGTTTCTCGTCGTCAGGAAGATCCGACTCCGGATCGGCCATGCGCCCATCGTTGTCGCGGACAACTTCCATGCTATCGAATGGGAACGGCGCGGAGCAGCCGGTCAACTCGTAGATCAGCCAGCGATGGCCCTTGCCGTCTTCTTTTGGGACTTCGATACCACGTGTCGTCCAGTTCGTGGTGCCAGCAAACGGCAGGCCACACTCGGCAAAAGCCGTCTTGTAGTTCGCCGTGTCTCGCAGTAGGGAGTTATATATCCGGTCGATTCCGTCCTTGGCATTTGCGTCCGCAAGAACGCGGCCGATCACCCACGCGTCGTCATCCGCCAACCATTGGCGCAAGTGGAGCACCATCCGGCCCGAATCGTGCAGGCGACTGTCTACTGTGCTCTGCGTATTGATGACGCTATCCAGATCGAGCTGCAATGTCCCATTGAACGCGATATGAGCCATATCGCTCGAAACCACATAGTAGAAGCGGATCACCTCGATCATCGGCAGCAGAATGCCATAGGGATCGCCTTCGTGTTTTATCGCGAACAGAGGGGAGAACCAGCAGGACCTGTCAAGTTGATGACAAAATTTGGGAATCAGCCAGCGTGTGTCGGGTTCCTTCTGCACGATCAGACCGGCAGTCGTCGTACCTACCGTCTCCGGGATATTGATGTTCCGGAAATTGCGGGGGTACCCGAAATCCTTACGCTGCCGCCTCCCATTTCGCCACAGGGATCCGATAACTAGGAACGGCAGCAGACCTACGCCAACCCGGAGCTTGACTGTTGCATGGGCATCGAAGTCGCTCTGTTCCCGCAAGAACATAGTCTCCTTGCGGGCAGGACTGAGATGCACATCGATCAACGCCTCCGCCGAGGTCCGCTCCACTCGTCCGAGCCAATCGACCCGCCAGATCCTGCCGTCCTTTGGGAACTCCTGGATAGGTGGAACTCTGGTCGGCATTGGCTGATCAGTCCAATTAAGTGATGTAACAACTCACTAAAGCGTTGTAGAGTCCAATTTATCGTTGGAATTCACAAGCGACGCCCGCGCCAGCGGCCTGGCGATCGGCGTGATACGACGAGCGCACCATCGGGCCGGAGGCCACGTGGCTGAAGCCCAGCGCGTTGCCGTAGTCTTCCAGCGCCTTGTATTCCTCCGGGGTCCAGTAACGCATCACCGGGTGATGGTGCGGCGTCGGCTGCAGGTACTGGCCGATCGTGATCATGTCCACATCGTGCGCGCGCAGATCGCGCAAGGTGGCCTGCACCTGCTCCATCGTTTCGCCCAGGCCGAGCATGATGCCGGACTTGGTGGCGATGGACGGATGCTGCGCCTTGAAGCGCTGCAGCAGTGTCAGCGACCACTGGTAATCCGCACCGGGGCGCACGTTCGGGTACAGGTCCGGCACGGTTTCGATGTTGTGGTTGAACACGTCCGGCGGGCTCAGCGCCAGAATCTCCAGCGCACGGTCCATGCGGCCCTTGCCGCGAAAATCCGGGGTCAGGATCTCGATACGGGTCTTGGGCGAACTGGCACGGATGGCCGCGATGCAGTCCACAAAGTGCTGGGCACCGCCGTCGCGCAGGTCGTCGCGGTCCACGCTGGTCACTACGACGTACTTCAAGCCCATATCGGCCACCGTGGTGGCCAGGCTGGCCGGCTCGTTCGCATCCGGCGGCTTGGGCCGTCCATGCGCCACATCGCAGAACGAGCAGCGCCGCGTGCACACCTCACCCAGGATCATGAAGGTGGCGGTGCCGTGGCTGAAGCACTCGTGGATGTTCGGGCAGCTGGCCTCTTCGCACACCGTGACCAGGCGGTTTTCGCGCAACTTGGCCTTGAGGTTCTGCACCGCGTTGCCGGACGGAATCCGCACGCGGATCCACGACGGTTTGCGCAGCACCGGCGCATCCACAAACTGCACCGGCGAGCGGTTGATCTTGTCGCCACCGATCTGCTTGACGCCGGTCTGCAGCGGCGCAGGTGCGGCGGCGTCGCCGGAGACGACCTGCAAGGGGATGGAACGGGCGATAGGCTGGGTCATGGCGGTACGGGCGCTCAGGCCGGAAGCGAAAGGTCGGGCATTGCGGAGGCGGGGTGCAGCGTCAGGCCGAACTGGCGGGCCAGCTGATCGAGCAGTACTGCCTTGACGGCATCCATCCCGGAGGGGCCACCCAAGTCTAGCACCGAGGTCACCCGCAGGCCCTCGTAGCCGCACGGGTTGATGCGGTGGAACGGTTCCAGGTCCATGGCCACGTTGAACGACAAGCCATGGAAGGTGCAGCCCCGGCGCACGCGGATGCCGAGCGCGGCGATCTTGGCGTCGCCGACATACACACCCGGCGCGCCTTCGCGACGTTCGGCCACGATATTCCACTCGTCCAGTGTGTCGATCAGCGCCTGCTCGATCTTGCAGACGTAATCGCGCACGCCGATCTTGAGCCGGCGCAGATCCAGTAACGGGTAGACCACCAGCTGGCCGGGGCCGTGGTAGGTCACCTGACCGCCGCGATCCACCTGCAACACCGGGATATCGCCCGGGGCGAGCACGTGCTCGGGCTTGCCTGCCTGGCCAAGCGTAAACACCGGCGCATGCTCGACCATCCACACCTCATCGGCGGTCTGCTCGTCGCGTGCATCGGTGAAACGCTGCATTGCACGCCACACCGGTGCGTAGTCTTGCTGGCCGAGGTCGCGCAGCTGCGCGGGCGCAGTCGCAACCAGCGCGGATTCGGCCGCTAAAGCGTCCACTTCACTTCCGGATGGTCGCGCAGCGCCTGATGCGCGGCGTCGAACTGCTCCCGGCTCTCGGCACGGAAGCCGATCTTGACCGAGACATATTTGCCGTTGGAAGAATGCTTCCAGCTCACGCTTTCCTGCAGCAGCTCCACGCCGGTGGCAGCGAGCAGGCGCGGCAATTCGGTTTCCAGGCCACGCTCGGCCGCGCCCATGGCGCTGAGCTCGAAGGTACCGGGAAACTGGAAGCCGTGATCGGGGTTGTCGGTGCTGATATCCATGATCCCATTATCGGGCCGGTGGTGCGCAAACCCAAGTCTGCATTCCCCGAAACCACAAGCGGAGCCACGTGCATGGCACGGGCTCCGCGTGTCCCGCCAGGCAGTGGGCGACTGGCGGGGTTATTCAAAGATGGCGTTCGACAGCGAAGCGATACATCAGCTAAATCAGACCGCGCCCGAAGCCCAAGTGCACGCACGGCACATCTGGATTTGGAACGCCAGCCTGACGCTCTGAGACAGGGCAATCAGCCGAAGAGATCCGGCCGAGGCCCGCGCTTACTTGGACAGTTCCAGCATGGCCGACGACACCCAGCCGCGATTCCCCATCTCGTCTTCGACTTCCCACATGACGCCTTCCTTGGTGCCGGTGGGGTACAGCATCATGCCCGGCTCCAGCGTACGCACTGCTGCGCCGGAGCCCTTGGCGTTGGCCAGCAAACGCCCTGCACGGGTCACGGTAACCGCCTGCTGGGTGTTGGACGCCGCCGCATTGCCGGACAGCCCGCCAAGCTGGGTAACGATGTCGGTATAGGCCTGCAGATACGCCAGCGTGATTACCTGGCCAATTTCGGTATTGGCATAACCGCCAACGCCAGCCGCGCCTAAACCGCCGCCAGTGAACAGGCCGCCCGCCCCGCCCCAGCCCATGTCGGTCTTCTTGGCGTTACCTTCGGCCATGGCCACCTGTTCGGAGGAGCGCACATCGGTGACGGTCAGCGCGACGTCAGCAGTCTTCTTGGTGAAATTCAACCCTCCCACCAGAGCGCCCGCATTACCGCCCACCAGGCCGCCCAGCAAACCTGCAACCGCGCTGCCGCCAGCATTGCTGTTCTGCGAAATGAGGTCTGGCGTCATTACATAGTCGGCCGCGCGGATCTGACCTTTACCGATGTTGGAACGCGCACGCAGATCGCCACTGGCCGCCATCTCGCGCTCGCGCTGCGATGCAGCCATGCCCGCGCCACGGTCCACCAGGGTGAAGCAACGTGACTTGTTGACAAACACCTTGATCAACTTGGATGGCGCCGGCAACTGCTGCCCCGTCCACCAGTTGACTGCGTCTTCCGGCTCGATGACCGACAGGCTGCCCAGCGGCTTGGTGCACACCGGGATCTCCGCAACGCCTTGTTTGCGTTGGTCCTGCGCTGAGCCCTTGCCCTTGAAGGCATCCTTGAAGCCGGCCGATGCCGGCGCGCTGACGCTGGCCAATGCAATGCCCAGCACGCCGGACAGTACTGCTGCGCTCACAGAAATCGTCTTGCTCATGTTTAGTCCCCTGACACCTGCGCTGCCGTCGGCGAACGCGATCCGTTGGTGATGAAATGGCCTGTGAGGGCCGCCGTTCCTTGGGGCTTCTTTCCCCGGGGGCGGATCATATGCTATTCGCGCGCGCTTTTCATCGCTACTAGGTCGCAGTGTCGGCATGCCTCGGACGGAACGGACCGGTGCCTGGGACAGCGTCGCCCAAGTGCAGCCCCCGGGGCATCATGACCGGTACGTTCACGCGGCGCAGCCGCAGGCGCAGGCACCTTTGCCCATCCCGTCCCTCCTTACTCCCCCAGGCCTTCCATGCTCCGACCGCGCGCGCTGTCTGCTGCCTTGCTGTTCTCTCTCACCGGACTTTCGATGCCGGCCTTCGCGGCGGATCAGTGCGATTCCAGCCGGCTGGGTCAAACGCCGCCGGCGGTCAACTTCCGGGTCGACAACGACTTGTTCGGTGGGGAGGACCAGGATCAGGGATATTCCAACGGTGCGGTGCTGACCCTGGTTTCGCCCAATCTGGTCGACTACACCGACGACCCGTGCCTGCCGCGCACCGCACGCTGGGTCAATAGTTATCTGGAGCGGCTGCATCCAGGCGAGTTCGACCAGCAGAACATGGTGTTTTCGATCGGCCAGGCGATCTTTACGCCCACCGATTACACCCGTCGCGACGTGATCCCGGAGGACCGTCCATATGCGGGCATCCTGCTGGCAAGTTTCGGCTACAACGCGCGTAACGAAGCGCACCTGCGGACCACCCAGCTGCAGCTGGGCGTGGTTGGCCCGTGGTCGTTCGCACAGGAAGCGCAGGATGCGATTCACGACGTACTGGGCGACGAGAAATTCCAGGGGTGGGACAACCAGCTGCATAACGAGCCGCTGATCAACCTGGTGCACGAACGTATGCGCCGGTGGCCGGCCGATGCCAGCGGCAATGCCGATGGATTCGGTTGGGATTTCATCTCGCACTGGGGTGGGGCGGTGGGCAATATGGCCACGCATCTGAACGCCGGTGGCGAAGCGCGTTTTGGCTGGAAACTGCCGGACGACTTCGGTAGCACCCCCACCCGCCCGGCGGGCGAAAACACCGCCCCGAGCCGGTTGGGACGTGCCAATGGCTGGTCGGGTCATCTGTTCGTGACCACCGACGCGCGCTGGGTGATCCGCGACATCACCCTGGATGGCAACACCTTCCGCAGCAGCCACAGCGTGGATAAACGCCCGTTCGTGGGCGATGTGGGCTATGGCCTGGCGGTGATGTACGGCCGCTGGAAGTTCGCCCTCGCCCGCTACCACCGCACCCGCGAATTCGAAACCCAGCGCGAAACCCCGGTGTACGGCAGCTTCACGATCAGTCGGATGCTTTGAGGGCTGGGATTGGGGAGTTGGGATTGGGGATTCGCAAGAGCGGGCTGCTGGGGATTTGCGATGGTCGGTAGCCCGATCAAGGGCGCGGATTAGGGAGTCTGGATTAGAGATTCTTTAGAGCGAGCTGCTGGGGCCTTGCACCTGCTCCGTCTTTTGCGAATCCCGAATGCCTGATTTCTAATCCCACAAACAAAAAGCCGGCTTTCGCCGGCTTTTTGCTGCACTTATTCCGATTCCCACCACATCCAGAACGCATCCCAGAGGCGCTTGAAGAAACCGCCCTCCTCCACTGCGTTGATGGCGACCAGTGGGGTCTGGGCGATGATCTTGCCGTCGAGGCTGACCTTCACGGTGCCGACCTGCTGGCCCTTCTTGATGGGCGCTTCCAGGTTCTTGGCCACGTCCATGCTGGGCTTGAGGTCGTTGTAGCGGCCGCGCTGCAGGCTGACCTGCAGCGGCTGCGCCACCCCCAGCTGCACTTCGTCCTGCGCACCCTTCCAGACCTTCTGCTTGGTCACGACCTTGCCGGGCGCGTACAGGCTGTGGGTTTCGAAGAAGCGGAACCCCCAGTTGAGCAGGGCCAGGCTGTCGGTGGCGCGTTGTTCTTCGGAGCTGTCGCCCATCACCACCGCGATCAGGCGCTGGTCGCCGCGCTTGGCCGAGCTCAGCAGGCAGTAGCCGGCCTCGGAGGTGTGGCCGGTCTTGATGCCGTCCACCGCCGGGTCGCGCCACAGCAGCCGGTTACGGTTGCTCTGCTTGATGGTGCCGACCTGGAATTCCTTGATCTTGTTGTAGGCGTAGGTTTCCGGGTAATCGCGTACCATCGCACGGCCCAGCATGGCCAGGTCGTAGGCGGTGGAATGATGGCCTTCGGCACTCAACCCATGCGCGTTGACGAAGTACGAATTCTTCATGCCGATCTTGGCGGCATAGCTGTTCATCAGCGAGGCGAAGGCTTCTTCGCTACCGGCCACATGCTCGGCCAGCGCAATCGCCGCGTCGTTGCCGGACTGGATCGCCATGCCCTTTTCCATGTCTTCCAGACGCGCGGTCTGGTTGACCGGGAAGCCGCTATAGCTGCCGTCGGTGCCGGCACCGCCCTCGCGCCAGGCGCGCTCGCTCATCATGACCTGGTCGTCGCGCTTGACCTTGCCGTTCTTGATTTCCGCAGCCACTACGTAGGAGGTCATCACCTTGGTGATGCTGGCCGGTGCCAACTGCTGATGGATGTTTTCGCCGGCGAGCACCTGCCCGGTGGCGTAATCCATCAGGATCCAGGATTTGGACACGGCCGGCGCGGGTGCGGGCGGAACCGGCAGTGCAGCCGGCGCGGCAGCCACAGCGGGAGTCGGCTGCGGCGCAGGTGTCTGGGCGCAGACCAGGCCGAAGGCGAACGTGGCCAAGGCAGCGGCGGCGAAGCGGAATTTCATTGAAGAACGACTCCTGACGGGCCCGAAGGCTGGGTAATACGAAATTGTAAGGCGCGATGAAGATTCAGGCGACGCGCGCCGGGACGGACGCGCCTGCGCAGTTCAGTGTTGCGGTCGGCTGATCGGGCGTATGACGTCCCAAGCCGCCGACTGCGGCCCGTACTTCAAAGCGGTTGGTAGCGCCGGCGCCGCGCATCGGGTCGCTGACCTCGATGGCGGCGCATGACGGCACGACGGTTTGCGCTCAGTTGGCAACGATCTGCGGACGTCCAAAACCCAGGCCGGCGATGCGCTGGGCAATCTCCGATGCATTGGCATGGTCGCGTGCGTTGACGCGCAGGCGCCACAGGGTGCGGCCACCGCTGACGATGTCGCTGACGCTGGCACCGGCGATGCCAGCCGAGGCCAGCTGCGACAGCGCGCGGTTGGCGTTTTCGCGGCTGGCAAAGCTGGCGACCTGCAACAGGATGTCGCCAAGCGCAGCCTCGGCCACGCTCGGCGCCTTGGCCGGCATCGGGTCCGGCTTGAGCGGACGCGATGCCACGCTTTCTGGTGCCTTGACCACGGCAACGGCCACCGGGGCTGTTGTCGCGCCTGCCGGTCGCTGCTGCACGGCAGCGGCGGGTTTGCCGGTGGCCACACGCACGCCCTGCGTCTTCATCCAGGCATCGAAGTTGTCGGCATTGCCAGGCTGGCGGGAATCGGCCACGCGGTAGCGCCAACGCTCGCCGGCCGCAGTGACCGGTGCTGCGGCAGTTGCTACTGCAGCCGTGGCAACCGCTGTGCCCGCAGCTGTCGCCACCGTGCGCGGCGGAACCGTGCGCGTGGGCAGACGCTGCACCAGGCCATCGATCTGGCTGCTACCCGACGCCGGCCGCGCGGTGGCAACCGCCGAAGTGGCCGGCACCTGGCCTCGATTGCGCTTGGCCAGCAGGTTGCCGTTATCGGCTTCGGTCAGCCCGCGCACTTCGACATTGCCGGTGCCTTTGCCGGTGATGCCCAGCTTGACCGCGGCGGCGTAGCTCAGATCGATCACGCGGCCATCGTGAAACGGGCCACGGTCGTTGACGCGCACCACCACCGAATCGCCGGTGTCGGTATTGGTCACCAGCGCGAAACTGGGCAGCGGCAGCGTCTTGTGCGCGGCGGTGAAGGCGTACATGTCGTAGACCTCCTTGTTGGAGGTCAGGCGGCCGTGGAATTTGCTGCCGTAATACGAAGCGGTGCCGCGTTCGACATAGTCGCCCGGGTTGTCCATCACCACGTAGCGCTTGCCCAGCACTTCATAGGGCGAGCGATTGCCGACTGCCGAGCGCGGCTCGTCGGTGACCAGCGGTTCGGGGATGCAGGCCACATTGGGGACGTGGTCGGGCGTGGTGTCCTTGACGCCGGGTTTGTACAGGCCGCCGGCGGTGTAGTCGCCGCGCGTGGACGGGTCTTCCTTGGCGGCCGCATACGGCGAGGTCGACGGGCATCCGGTGGCGACGTACGCCGGTCCCTTGCCGTCAACCTTGACGCCCTTGATGGCGCCGCCACCCTTGGCACCGACGTTTTTCTTCGGAGCGCTGCTACAGGCCGCCAAGCCGAGCATCAGCGCCATCGGGATCAGCCACTTGGGGCCTGTCATGCTGTTCATGCCGGGGGTAACTCCTTACCGGCGATGGCCTCGGACAACTGGAACACGGCCATCGCATACATTTTGGAAATGTTGTATCGGGTGATCGCGTAGAAGTTCTGGAAGCCCAGCCAGTACTGCTTGCCGTTGGCGTCGTCCAGGCTGATCGGCGTGGCGGTGCTGCCGGCCACCACCGGCGCGCTGGGGTGATACCCGCGCGCGGACAGATCGGCCAGCGTGTATACCGGCGACCAGTCGGTGGGATTGAATTCTTCTTGGCCGGCAGTCAGCGTGGCTGGTACGGCGACCTGACCGCCGCGCACCCAGCCGCCCTTCTTGACGAAGTAATTGGCGATCGAGGCGAACACGTCGTTGTAATCGGTGAACAGATTGCGCTTACCATCCGCATCGCCATCGACACCGAACTGGCGGTAGCTGGAAGGCATGAACTGGCCCATGCCCATCGCGCCGGCGTAGCTGCCGATCAGGCTGGTGACATCGAGTTGCTCTTCCTTGCCGAGCGCGAACAATTGGCCGAGTTCGTCGCGGAAAAACAGCTCGCGGCGCACTTCGCGCTCGAGCTTGGCCGGGTCGCCGCTGCGCGGGTAGCGGAACGCCAGCGTGTACAACGCATCCAGCACGCGGTACTTGCCGGCATTGCTGCCGTAACTGGTTTCCACCCCGATGATGGCCACGATCACCTGCGCCGGCACGCCGGTAGCGGCTTCGACCTTGCTCAGCTCGGCGCGATGCTGGGCCAGGAAGCTGCGGCCGCCATCTATGCGCGCCTGGGTGATGAACATCGGTCGGTATTCGTTCCACGGTTTGACCCGCTCGGCCGGCCGCGACATGGCAGTGACGATGGCATCCTTGAATTGCGCCTGCGCCAGCACCGCTTCGATCTGTGCGGCGTCGATGCCGTATTTGGCGGCGGTGTCGCGCACGAAGTTGGCGCGTGCGATCTCGAACGGGACCGGCGTCAGGTCGACCGGCGGTAACGCGGGCGCTTCGGCGGCGGCGCTTGCAGGCGCGACCGGAGCCACTGGCGGCTTGGCCGGAGGCGCGCTGGCGGCCGGCGGCGGGGACGGAGGGCTGGGCTGGGTCGCGCAGGCGACAAGGCCGAGGGTGAGCAGGCAGGTCAGGGTGCGTCGAATCATCGGCCGAGGGTAACAGACATCAGATGAACTTCTGGCAATAAGACCATGAAACGAAAAGACTTTAGCCAAAATCAAGGTCTGCCGCAGCAGGTGGGGGCAGTTTGCTGGCTGAGGAATCGGGATTGGGGCCGACGGCTGGCAGCAGCCGCCTCGCGGCCACACGGCGCGGTAGCACGATGACCGCCACTGGCATGCCGGCGTTGCGCGAAGACACTGGATGCTCGACGGTGATTGCGATCAGCTGATCGCGAGCGATATCGCCGCGCCGGCGTCAGTGCCGCGAAGCCGGCCGTCGCCACCTTGGAAAGTGCCAGGCCAGCTAGCCGGCTTGGCAGCTCATGGAATATCGAAGCCAGTTGCCAGCGGCTGCATCGACTGAGCAGCCGTGGCAACAAACCAGGCGCGGCCGCTAGGGTCAGCCGCGCCTGTCGTCTCACAGCGCCGGGAAGCGCGGCGCGCCCGAGCAGGTCGGTATCGCGCCGCCCAGTTGTAGCTGTGCAGTAGTGACGCCGGTACCGGTCGGTGTCAGCGCGCTGTTGCTCAGACCGATCTGCGCGTTGCTCGCATTGACCGATGTGTTGCCGGTCACCACGTTGGCCAGCACCAGATCAAGACGGGTCTGCGCATCGTAGCCACGCAGGATCCAGCCCTTGCCGCCGGCATCGTTCGTACTACGCAGCCCGTCGACGACGATTTCGCTGAAGGTCGGCTTGGTGCCGCTGCTACCGCCGGCATAGAACGGGTTGATCACCAGCGGGCTGGTCACGCCGTACAGGCAGGTGTTGCGATACGTGACCTGGCTCACCGGCCCACCCTCGACGATGCTGGTCTTGATGCGCAACCCGTTGTTGTCGGTACTGCGATTGCCTGCGTCGTCGGTAGACACCAGCGCGTTGTTGTCGACCAGTACATTGCTGACGCCGGACATCACTTCGCTGCCGATGGAGATGCCATGCGTGCCATAGCAGCGCGTATTGCGCACGGTGATGTTGGCCGACTTGGAAGCGATGGTCTTGATCGCCACGCAATCGTCGCCGCCCATCACATCGTTGTCGTAGAGGGTGGCATTGACCAAGCTGTCCAGATCCAGGCCGTCGGTATTGGGACTGGTGGCGGGCGACTTCACCCGCACGCCCCAGATGGTCAGGCCATCGACGATATGCGCGAAGAAATGGAAGTACGCCGCGTTGATCAGGTTGATGTCGTACAGCGTAAATTCCGTTGAATTCTGCACCTTGATCAGATCCGGGCTGTTCTGCACCTGGCCGGCCGCCTTGGCATCTTCGCCCAATTGCCACCAGGTGGTGCTCTTGCCCAGCATGGTCAGATCGCCGCGGCCATCGATGGTGCCCTGACGCCCGCCGGTGCGGATGCCCATGACGCCCGACTTGGCGCCCTTGACGCTGATCAGCGGCGCGCAGCCGCCGCTCTTGGGACCTGCCACGCCGCAGCTGCCGCCGTAGTCGACCGGATTGCGTGAGCCGTACAAGGTGACGCCCTGGTCGACCACCAGCGTGACACCCGTGGGAATGGTCAGCGGTCCGGTCAGAAACGCGTCACCGCTGCCGCTGGTCAACAGCACACTGCCGTTTTTGCAGGCATTGAGCGCGGCCTGGATGGTCTTGGTGTCGGGCGGCGAGCGCTCCAACGCATCATCGAATTGACGCCCGGTCGGGGTCAACCCAGCCTTCAAGGACGGCGCACACGTGGCTGGAGGTGCGGGTTGCGCGACAGCGCGGGTATCGCCGGTGGCGAAAGTGACGGCACTGGCCTGCGCGGCAAGCAGCAGACAGACACCGCCGATGGCGGCGGTTAGAAATTTCATGGAAAGAGGCACCAGAAAGAGGAATGGCGCGCACCTGCAGAGGCAACGCGACGCGGCCGCTATCACTGCGGCAGCATGGCGAACTCTACGGAGCGCGGCCATCACATGCAGAACGCGAGCGAACCCGATGCCGCGCGCACGAAGCCGGCCTGCTTCGCTGTGCCGTCATTGCAATGCAGCGCGCAAAACGCGGCGTTATTTGTGCTTTGTCAGCGCGCTGACACACGCGTGTCGCATCCATCAGGGTTGCACTGTCACGCATGCCGCTGGCGCGTCACGTGCGACGATGCAATGCGCCGCTGCGACACCGCCACGCCTCAATACCCATGGACCGGTCGGTGCGTCTTTACTGCCATCACCAGGCCCAATCCGGCCAGCAACGACACCGCCGAGGTGCCGCCGTAACTCATCAAGGGCATGGGCACGCCGACCACCGGCAGCAGGCCGGAGATCATGCCGCCGTTGACCAGCACGTAGACGAAGAACGCCAGACCGGTGGCGCCGGCGACCAGGCGCGAATAGGTATCGCGCGCCTGCGAGGCGATCCACAGGCAGCGGCCGATGACGATGAGATAGAGCGTGAGCACGGTGGCCACGCCGATCCAGCCGAATTCTTCGCTGAGCACCGAAAACGCAAAGTCGGTGGTCTGTTCGGGAATGAAGTTCAGATGCGATTGCGAGCCCAACCCCCAGCCCTTGCCATCCAACCCGCCGGAGCCAATCGCGATCTTGGACTGGATGATGTTCCAGCCGGCGCCGAGCGCGTCGTTCTCGGGGTTGAGGAACATCATGATGCGGTCCTTCTGGTACGGCCGCAGCAGCCAGAACCAGGCGATCGGCGCCGCCGCCGCCACACCGCCCAGACCCACGGCCACCCACCACCACGGCAGACCAGCCAGCAGCAGCACGAACACGCCGCTGGCGGCGATCAGCACGCCGGTACCGAAGTCCGGCTGCAACATGATCAACGCGGTAGGCACGCCGATGATCATGCAGGTGACCAGCACGGTGGAGATGCGCGGCGGTAGCGGCATGCGATGCAGATACCAGGCCGCCATCATCGGCAGGCTGATCTTGAGCAACTCGGCCGGCTGCAGATAGAACACTTTCAGATCCAGCCACTGCCGGCCGTATTTGCCGGTGCCCAGCGCAAACACCGCCAGCAACGGCAGCATCGACAAGCCATACACCCACGGGGTCCAGGCGCGCAGGCGCAGCACCGACATGCGCGAGATGCCCCACATCGCGGCCACGCCGATGACGAAGCGGATGCCTTGCGCCATCACCAGATGATCGCCGTTGGCCGTGCCGCCGGCACTCTTGAGCACCGACAGGCCGATCACCATCAAGCCGCCCAGCGCCAGGCACAACACCCAGTCCAGGCTGCGGGTAAAACGCGCGGCCATGTCCGCCAACCAGCGCAGGATGTCACTCAATGATCGGTCTCCTGCACCGCATCCGGCACATCCGGTACCACCGGCTGCGCGGGCGTGCTGGGATCCAGCGCAACGGCGGTCTGGCCGATCACCACCGGCAATTCTTCCAGCGTGGCGGCGGCCGCATCACCGGCCGCACGTGCATCGGTTGCACCGGCTTCGAACTGGTTGATGCCCACGGCGGTCATGCCCAGTTCGCTGTCCAGCGGCAGGATGCCCGCAGGCATCTTGCCCAGCAGCCAGGCGTCGAAGATCTTGCGTGCGATCGGCGCTGCCGAGCTGGTACCGAAGCCTCCGCCCTCCACCGCCACCGCCACCGCGATGACCGGGTTGTCGGCCGGCGCAAAGCCGACGAACAGGCCGCGGTGGCGCAGGTGCATCGGCAGACTGCGCGGGTCCACGGCGGCCACGCCCTTGCGGCTGACCACCTGCGCGGTGCCGGTCTTGCCGGCCATCTGATACGGCGCGCCGGGCGTGATGGCGTAGCCGGTACCGCCGGGGCGCATGGTGTCCATCATGCCCTCGCGCACCACTTGCAGATGCGCCGGATTCGGGCTGATCGGCTTGCCCGGCGGCTGGATCATCGGCTGCCAGGGGTGATCGAAGCCGGTGCGTTCTTCCAGCACCAGATGCGGGCGCAGCAGCAGGCCGCTGGCGATCGCCGAGATGCCGCGGACCAATTGCAACGGCGTCACTTTCCAGTCGCCCTGGCCGATGGCGATGTTGACGGTGTCGCCGGGGTACCAGCGCTCCTTGCGGGTCTTGTACTTGTAGGCCGGCGACGGCAGGATGCCGCCGATTTCGCCCAGCAGATCCAGCCCGGTGGGCGCGCCGAAGCCGTACCCGCCCATGTAGTGGTCGAAGCGCTCGATGCCCATGTCCACCGCCAGGCGGTAGTAGTAGGTATTGACCGATTGGGCGATGGATTTGCGCAGATCGGTCCAGCCGTGGCCGCCACGGTGCGAGTCGCCCCAGCCGCGGCTGACGCCGGGCAGATAGAACATGCCGGTGGACAACACCCGGTCTTCCGGCCGGCGCAGGCCGCTATCCAGGCCGGCCAGGGCGATCAGCGGCTTGAGCGTGGAGCCCGGCGCCACGCCACCGAGCACCAGCCGGTTGAACTGCGGCCGCGACGGATTGTCGTTGAGCATCTTGAAGTCGGTATGCGAGATGCCGTTGACGAACAGATTGGGGTCGTAGCTGGGCAGGCTGACCATGCCCAGGATCTCGCCGGTGCGCGGATCCATCGCAATGGCCGCACCTTCGTGTTCGCCGAACGCCGCCACCATCGCGCGCTGCAGATCGGCATCCACCGACAGCCGCAGATCCGCACCCGACTGCGGCGCGACCCGGCCGACGGTGCGGATCGCCCGCCCCTGCACATTGGTCTCGACCTGCTCGTAGCCAACCTGCCCGCGCAGGTCCTGTTCGTAATAGCGCTCCAGGCCGGACTTACCCATATGGGTGAGCGCGGCGTTGCCCTCGCCCAGCACCGCCAGATCTTTTTCGTCGATGCGGCCGACGTAGCCGATGATGTGCGCGAACAGCGGCCCGTACGGGTAGCGCCGGGTCAGATATGGCTCCAGCTCCACGCCCGGGAAGCGCCAGCGCTCCACCGCAAAGCGCGCCATCTCTTCATCGCTCATGCGCAGCTTGAGGGTGACCGGCAGGAAGCTGCGGCGCGCGCGGCGCTCACGGTTGAAGCGTTCCAGATCCTCCGGCGCGATCGGGATCACCTTGCCCAGCGCGGCCAGCATGGCGTCCATGTCGGCGACCTTGTCCGGGGTCACGTCCAGCCGGAACGCCGGCACGTTTTCGGCCAGCAACCGGCCGGTGCGGTCGTAGATCATGCCGCGCCCGGGTACCACCGGTTTGGGCTTGATGCGATTGGCTTCCGAGCGCGTGGCGTAGACCTCGTGGTCGAGCACCTGCAGCTTGAAATACCAGCCGCCCAGGCCGACCAGGCAGATCACCACCATCACAAACCCCAGCACCGCCCGGCGGCGGAACTGCTCGGCCTCGGCATGCGGATTCTTGGGTTGGCGCCGACCGTGCATGGACTACTTCTTGCTCCGCTTGCCCAGGCGCACCGCATCCAGCAACACGAACAGCGGCGGCCACAGCGCCATGCCCAGCAGCGGCGCCCACCAGTAACTCCACGGCAGGGTCGGCTCGCCGACCGCCAGATGCACCGCCGAAGACACGATACGGTCGTTGAGCAGCAGCCCGCCGATCGCCAGCGCCTGCTGCGACACCGGGAAAAACCGCATCCGCGCGCGGAAGCGCTGCAGGATGAAGGTCATGATCACCAGCCGCAGCGCCTGCTCGCCCAGCAGCCCGCCGTACAGCAGATCGGCCAGCACGCCGGCCACGAAGGCCACACCCAAGCCCACCCGATCCGGCTCCTCGATCACCCAGTAGGCCAGCACCAGCGCCACCCAGTACGGGCGCAGCGGCTGCACCACCTCCGGCAACGGCAGCAGACCCAGCACCAGCGCGATGAGCAGGCTCACCGGCAGGATCCAGGTGTTGCGCATGCGGGTCATTGGTCCGTCTCCGGTGGAGCCGGGACCGGGGACTGGGGACCGGGGACCCGGGAAGAAGCGCTGGACGTCGCGGCTGGCGCGGCATTCTGGGGAGCCGGGACCGGGGACCGGGGACCGGGGACCCGGGAAGAAGCGTGGGGCGCGGGACTGCTACCCGCCGCCGCTCCATTACCGTCCTCGCTGCCGCTGCTGTTGCCGTTGCTATTCCCGGGTCCCCGGTCCCCGGTCCCCGGTCCCGACTCCGGTCCCGACTCGGGTCCCGACTCGGGTCCCGACTCCGGTCCCGGCACCACCCGCAGCGGCTTGCCGGCGCGCAACAACAGCACGTCGCGGCCCCGGTCGAGCTTGGCGGCCGGGGTCAGCTCGCCGACCAAAAAGGCATGGGTGTCGTCGGGATGCAGTTCGGAGACCTTGCCCACCGGGAAGCCGGCCGGGAAGCGGCCGCCCAGGCCGGAGGTGACGATTTCATCGCCCACCTGCACGCCGGCGCTCAGCGGGATGTCGCGCAATTCGAGCCGGTCGCCGCGGCCGTAGACGATCAGGCGCACGCCGTTGCGCGCCACGCTCACCGGCACCGCGTGGTCGGGGTCGGTCAGCAGCAAGACGGTCGAATGCAGCGGGGTCACTTCGATCACCTGGCCCATCAGGCCGCCGGCATCGATCACGGCCTGGCCCATCAACACGCCATCGCGGCTGCCGGCATCCAGCAGCAGACGCTGGCGGGTCGGGTCCAGGTCGATATCCAGGATCGGCGCCAGCTGCACGTCCAGGCCACGGCGCTCGGCCACGTTGAGCAGCTCGCGCAGCTGCGCGTTATCCAGCGCGGCGGTCTGCAGCCGGGTCAGGCGGGCGTTGGCGACCAGCAGCTGATTGCGCAGGTCGCGGGTTTCTTCCACCAGTTGCGCATGCGTGGCGGCGTTGTCGCGCACCTGCGACCCGATACGCCCTGGCAACCCCGCCACTGCCCAGATCGGCTGGATCAGCAGATTGGCCTGCATTCGCACCTGGCTCAGCCAGCTGCCGCGGCTATCGAGCGCGATCAACGTGATCGCCAGCACCAGATAGACCAGCAGCCGCAGCGTGGAGGTGACTTCGCCCGGACGGGAGGCGACGGGAGGACCGGCGTAGGAGGGCACTTTCAGGGCCGGGAATGGGGAGTCGGGAATGGGAAATCGGAGAGCACTTGGCTGCCCGCGAGACGGCTGAGGCGAAAACTCACTTTAGCGGGACCGCGTCGCAACCGCGCAGGAGCATCGGCAGGGAATGCTTTTGCGATTCCCAAATCCCGATTCCCGATTCCCGAACGCATCACTCCGGCGCGAAGAACTCGTTGCCGTGCATGTCCACCAGCTCCAGCGCGCGGCCGCCGCCGCGGGCCACGCAGGTGAGCGGGTCGTCGGCCACCTGCACGTGCAGGCCGGTTTCTTCGGAGATCAGACGGTCCAGGTCGCGCAGCAGCGCGCCGCCACCGGTGAGCACGATGCCGCGCTCGGCGACGTCGGCGCACAGTTCCGGCGGGGTCTGCTCCAGCGCCAGCTTCACCGCCGACACGATGCCCGACAGCGGCTCGTGCAGCGCTTCGAGCACTTCGTTGGAGTTGATCTTGATCATCTTCGGCACGCCCTCGGCGAGGTTACGGCCGGAGATTTCCATCTCCTGCACCTCGTCCTGCGGGTAGGCGCAGCCGATCTGCAGCTTGATGCGCTCGGCCGTGGCTTCGCCGATCAGCATGCCGTGGTTGCGGCGCACGTAGTTGGTGATCGACTCATCGAAGCGGTCGCCGCCCACGCGCACCGACTGCGAGTAGACGATGCCGTTGAGCGAGATCACCGCCACTTCGGTGGTGCCGCCGCCGATGTCGATGACCATCGAGCCGCGCGCTTCGGTCACCGGCATGCCGGCGCCGATGGCAGCCGCCATGGGTTCTTCGATCAAGTAGACATCGCGCGCACCGGCCTCTTCCGCAGATTCCTTGATCGCGCGGCGCTCCACCTGGGTAGAACCGGCCGGCACGCACACCAGCACGCGGGGGCTGGGGCGCAGGAAGCGCGACTTGTGCACCTTCTTGATGAAGTGCTTCAGCATTGCTTCGGTGTAGGTGAAATCGGCGATGACGCCGTCTTTCATCGGGCGGATCGTGGTGATGTGGCCGGGGGTACGACCGAGCATCTGCTTGGCCTCCGCGCCGACGGCAGCCACCGAGCGCGTCCCGCCGATTGCACGGTCCTGACGCACCGCAACCACCGATGGCTCGTTCAGCACGATGCCCTGTCCGCGCACGTAGATCAGCGTATTGGCCGTGCCCAGATCGATGGACAGGTCGTTGGAGAACATGCCGCGCAGTTTCTTGAACATCGAGGGAGTTGTTCCTGGGTAAGTCGCGTGCCCACCGCCAGAGTGGCGAAATTTTGGGCAGAAAACGAAGTCCACTAGCCTAGCAATCCCCCCCGGTGCGAGCAAGGAAAAATCGGTTCTCCCGGCCGGATTTTCATGTGACGGTCACGCCGGGCATGGCACGCGGTTGTGGCCCTGATCGATCACAGCCGTTACCCTTTGCGCCGCGGCGTTGGCGCCGTCCCGCCGCCATGCCGGCAACTGGCGGGTATTTCCTTACGTAAAGGCCTGACTCGATGTCCGCACTGATCTGTGGTTCCCTCGCCTACGACACCATCATGGTGTTCCCGGACCAGTTCAAGAATCACATCCTGCCGGACAAGGTGCACATCCTGAATGTGTCGTTCCTGGTGCCGCGCATGCGCCGCGAGTTCGGCGGCTGCGCCGGCAACATCGCCTACAACCTGCATCTGCTCGGCGGTGCGCCGATTCCGATGGGCACGGTGGGCCAGGATTTCGGGCCGTACCGCGAACATTTCGAAACGCTGGGCATCGACCTGTCGCGCGTGAAGATCATCGACGACCTGTTTACCCCGCAGGCCTTCATCACCACCGACCACGACAACAACCAGATCACCGCCTTCCATCCGGGCGCGATGATGCGCAGCTACGAGAATCACGTGCGCGACGTGCCGGGCGTGACGCTGGGCCTGGTCGGCCCGGACGGCCGCGAAGGCATGATCCAGAACGCGGAAGAGTTCGCTGCCGGCGGCATTCCTTTCATCTTCGATCCTGGCCAGGCGATGCCGTTGTTCAACGGCCCCGAGCTGCGTGAATTCATCGAGCAGGCCGATTACGTGGTGGTCAACGACTACGAGTCCAACCTGTTGCAGGAACGCACCGGCTGGAACGAGAAGGACATCGTCTCGCGCGTGCAGGCCTACATCACCACGCAGGGCCCGAAGGGCGCGCTGGTACACACGCCCGAAAAGACCTACGACATCCCGCCGGCGCACGAACGCCGCGTGGTCGACCCCACCGGCTGCGGCGATGCGTTCCGCGCCGGCCTGATCTACGGCATCCAGCACAACTACGACTGGCTGACGATCGGGCGCATGGGCAATCTGATGGGCGCGCTGAAGGTGGAACACCCCGGCACCCAGAATCAGCGCTTCGATTTCGCCGAATTCAACGATCAGTTCAAGCAACAGTTCGGCTACGCGCTCTGAGGCTGTGCTGAGCGGCAGCGGTGCGGCAGCGGTGCGGCAGCGCAGCTGCGCACCGTACGCGCAACGCCACCCGTGCGCCGTGCCTGGCCCGCGTTGGTGACGCGGGCTCTGGCGAGCGATGCACCCTGTTCCTTCTCCCGTCGGCAGAAGGTGCCCCGCATTGACGGATGAGGGGACGCGCGTAGCGGCACCGCACAAGCGCGTCGAAACGACCCTCCGCATCAGCCCACGCGCCGCCCGCGCCTGCTTTTTGCTCCCCCGGCGCTCACGCCAACCGCCGAGCTCGCCTTCTCACACAGCCAAGAGAAGGGCATGTCAGCCGCGCTGGAAACTGCGCGCGCAGCAACCGCTACCGTCCCGGACACGCTCTGGCCGCCGGCCATAAAGACCCCGCATGACGCGACGCGCGACGCAGTTTGCTGCAATGCAGTTTGAGCATACGGCCGGTTTGTGCGTCTACTGACGTCTCGCGCCCACTGAGGAACGCTGGCCCATGTCCGAGCCAAGCGTTGTCGCCGCTCCCTCCATCGCCTTGCCGGAGATCGAACCGGATGTACTCCGGCAGATCAGACGGCTGCGCGACATTGCGCCATTGGCGGCGCCGCTGGCGCGGTCGTGGCGGCGTTGTCTTGAGGACTACGCGCTGCTGCCCGAGGCGACGCCCGAACCGCTAGTGCACGACGCCCTGCACGTGCGTGAGCGCCAGCAGCGCCTTGGCGAGGTGCTGCGCATCGCCAAGGTGGAAATGGAAAACCTGTACGAGCAGATCGCCGGCAGCGGCTACGCGGTGATCTTTGGCGATGCCGATGCCACCGTGCTGCACAGCGTGCACGACTCCACCCTGCTGCGCGAGTTCCGCCAGGCGGGGCTGTTCTGTGGCGCCAGCTGGGCCGAATGCCATCAGGGCACCAACGGCCTGGGCACCTGCGCGGCCGAGCGCACGGCGGTCAGCGTGCATCGCGGCGAACACTATCTGACCCGACACCTGCCGCTGTCGTGCAGCGGTGCGCCGATCCTGGACCCGCACGGCGGGCTACTGGCGGTGCTGGATGCGTCCACCCCCAACGCACAGGACAGCAAACAGATCCAGCGCCATACCGTGGCCCTAGTGAGCATGTCGGCCGCACAGATTTCGCGCTCGCATTTCCTCAATCAGTTCGGTCATGCCTTCATCCTGCGCTTTCACAGCCGACCGGAATTTGCCGGGTTGTTGCACGAGGCATTGATCGCCATCGGTGCCGATGGCCGCGTGCTGGCGGTCAACGAAGCGGTGCTGGAGCAGTTGGGCAAGATCGATCGCAGCCAGCTCGTAGGCCGCGACATCTCGCAGGTGATGCAGCTGGACTTCGACACCATCGAACACCGTGCAGGCAGCGACGCCGGCACCCTGTGGTCGATCCGCTGCGCCTGCCACGGGCGGCGCTTCTATGCGCTGGTGCGCCCGCCACGCGCCCGCCCGGTGCTACCGGCGGTGGGCGGGCCGGCGCAGGCCGCACCGGATTCGGACCTGCAGCCAGGCGAGCACGTCGGCTCGGACCCGCGCATGCGCCACAACCTGGCCAATGCGCTGAAACTGGCCGCGCACCGCGTCTCGATCCTGCTGCGTGGCGACACCGGCACCGGCAAGGAGGAATTCGCCAAGGCGGTGCACCGTGGCTCGCCCTGGGCCAGCGGTGCGTTTGTCGCGATCAATTGCGCCGCCATTCCCGAGGCGCTGATCGAAAGCGAGTTGTTCGGTTATGCGCGCGGTGCCTTCACCGATGCCGCGCGCGAAGGCCGGCATGGCAAATTGCTGCAAGCCAGCGGCGGTACGCTGTTTCTGGATGAAATCGGCGACATGCCGTTGCCACTGCAAAGCCGCCTGCTGCGCGTGCTGGAAGAACAATGCGTCACCCCGCTGGGGAGCGAACGTGCGGTGCCGCTGGAGCTGCACGTCATCAGCGCAAGCCATCGCGACCTGGCGCAACGCGTAGCCGCAGGCGAGTTTCGCGAGGACTTGTATTACCGGCTAAACGGTGTGGTGTTGCATCTGCCCCCACTGCGCGAGCGCAGCGACAAAGCCGAGTTGATCCGCACCCTGATGCGCGAAGAAAACGCAGAGCACAGCGTACGCATCAGCGAAGAGGCAATGCACAAACTGCTCAGCTACGCCTGGCCAGGCAACCTGCGCCAACTGCGCAATGTGCTGCGTACCGCGGCAGTGCTGTGCAGCGACGGCGTGATCCGCCTGCCCAACCTGCCGCAGGAAATCGTCGATGCCGGCAGCGCGCCGTGCCTGGTCGATGGCCGTGCCGTGGCCGCCGACGACATGCCTGGCCGGGTGGCGCTGGATCAGGCCGAACGCCTGGTATTGCAACAACAACTCGAACGCCACCGCTGGAATGTCAGCCGTACCGCCGACGCACTGGGCATCAGCCGCAATACGCTGTATCGCAAGCTGCGCAAGCATGGGTTGGATACGGGCTGAGCGCTGTACTGCCTGTGGCTAATCGCTGCATCCTGCAGGCAAATGCAGGTGTTGGCCCGAGTGATCACTCGCTGCGATCGGACGTATCGCTCGACATCTGCGTCCTACACACTGATTGCGCCATTTCGATACGCATGCTTGGGTTAGCGCCGCGTTGCTGCGCTCTTGAAGACATCCTGGGGCTGGCTTGGATCGACATGATCCCGATCCGCTCGGGTCGCTTATGCGAAACCTCACCAGCGCGCCCGGAATCATGTCATCGACTGGCAAATAACAATGACCACCAATTTCAATTGGGTTGTCAATCCAAAAAATCTAGACCCTAGTCGCAATAGAGAGATTCTCGCCCGATTTGACTATCTTTCTGTTGACAGTTAGGTGACAGAAGAATTATCAATAACTCATCGAGCACATCCATACGGCACCAACAGAACCTGAACAGATCAGGACGATGGACAAGAGCAAAGACCGCATTTTGAATAAAAGTACTTGCAAGAGTGCCATCGGTTTCTGCTGATATCGGCACCCGTATACACAGGATATTTCCGTGCAACTCCTGATTCCACTGTGGTCGAGTCGAAACGCCATGAAAATATTCACAATGGCCTTCAGCGATGCGCGTACAGCAATGCACGCTCGACATCGACACAATTATTAGGATGTGTGTGCAACTTTGCGCATGCGATGCCTGAGAGTGGACAGAGACTGCAAGGCACGCGGCGTTTTGACCAGCCGTTCCACATACAGGCGCTCGGCCTCCATACCCTAAAAGTCGCCTTCATTTTCTTCTGAACTACAAAAACGCTCCATTGAGCGTGAATGATTCGGGCCAGGCAACCTCCTGACCGAGCCGGGCGACTGCGTTCGCACCACGCATAGCGGCAGATCCGTATCACTACGCCATTCACACGGCAATCGTGACAACTCGCACTGATTTTAATTCGCCATTGATACGTTTTTATTTATTCAATTATTCAAATTTTTAGGAAAAAAAAGATGCAACATAAATCACGAATTTTTTAGTTGCGCAGCCGATGGCGCTCACCGCCATTATTTCAGCGACCCGTAAAATCCTGAAAGAACCTGATCGACCTCCCCTTTGATGCCCTTCGCCAATGCGACAAGTGGCGTGGGAGGTTTTCCCCACGGTCTGCATATATAACAAACATAACCAATAAACATATGGAGTTCACTCCTTGAACACCTCAACTCAAAAAATCGATGGACGTCATCGCGACGCATACCTGGCTTCGAAGCTGCGCAGTCTGCTCACCGGACAGAGCACTTCGTTCCTGATGGAAGCGCATAACGGCTTATCTGCGCGCATCGTTGCCGAAGCCGGCTTCGAGGGGATATGGGCATCGGGCCTGTCCATCTCAGCCTCGTTGGGCGTCCGCGACGCCAACGAAGCCTCCTGGACGCAGACATTGGAAGTGGTCGAGTTCATGACCGACAGCACCGATCTGCCGATCCTGCTGGATGGAGATACCGGCTATGGCAACTTCAACAGCGTGCGCAGGCTTGTCCAAAAACTCTGCCAACGCAACGTCGCCGGAGTCTGCCTCGAAGACAAGCTGTTCCCCAAGACCAACTCTTTCATCGGCGACGATCAGGAACTGGCGGACCCTTCCGAGTTCGCGGGCAAGATCAAGGCAGCCAAGGATAGCCAGAGCAACGACGCATTCTGCGTCGTTGCGCGGGTCGAGGCACTGATCGCCGGCCGTGGGCTCACCGAAGCGTTGAGCAGGGCCGAGCAATACCACGCCGCTGGAGCCGATGCGATCCTGATCCACTCCAAGAAAAGCGACGGGGCGGAGATCCTGAAATTTGCCGAACACTGGCAGGACCGCTGCCCCCTGGTGATCGTGCCGACCACGTATTACGCGGTGCCGACTCAAGCATTCATCGACGCAAAGATCTCCAGCATCATCTGGGCCAACCACAACCTGCGCGCATCCGTGGCCAGCATGCGCAAGATCTGCGCGACCATTCACCGGGAGCGTTCGTTAAGCGGCATCGAGAAGGAACTACCACGAGTGAAGGAGATATTCGACCTGGTCGATCAGGATGAACTGACACAGGCCGAAAGCATCTATCTCCCCAAGAAGGAGAAAATCGCCGTCCTGGCGGACAACAGCTATGACGCAGGGGCTGCACGATGATCAACGGCAAGGAATTTGTCGCGACGGCGTCGCGGCTGGGGTTCGATTTCTACACAAGCGTGCCTTGCTCCTATCTGACACCCCTGCTCAATGGAGTCCTCAGCGACCCGCATATACATCATGTCACCGCAGCCAGCGAGGGCGAGGCCATTGGCATCGCGGCCGGCGCCTATCTTGCCGGGCGACTGCCAGTAGTGATGTTGCAGAACTCGGGCTTGGGTAACGCTGTCAATCCATTGACCTCGCTCAACCACGTGTTTCAGATTCCCTGTCTGTTGATCTGCAGCTGGCGTGGCTCCCCCGGTGTCGCAGACGAGCCTCAGCACGCTGTCATGGGCGAGATCACCCAGAGTCTGCTCGATGTGTTGCGCATTCCGCACGCACGCTTCCCGTCCGAACCGGATCAGATCGCGTCCACGCTACGGGCCGCCCATGCCTGCATCCAGCAGACACGTTTGCCGTACGCCCTGATCGTGGAACCCAACGTCCTCGAAGACGAGCATCTGCTGGCGCAGGCGGTGATCCGAGCCCCGGCAGCGACGCGGTCGCAGTTCGGGCAATCCGAATTGCCGCTGCCCAGCAGGGAGGACGCGCTGCGCACCGTGGTCTCCATGACACCGAATAACACTGCCCTCATCGCAACCACGGGCAAGACCGGGCGGGAACTCTTCTGCGTCAGCGACGATGCACGCAATCTCTACCTGGTGGGATCGATGGGATGCGCCAGTGCGCTAGGTCTGGGGGCTGCGCTCAACACCGATTATCCCGTGATAGTGCTCGATGGCGATGGCGCTGCGCTGATGAAGCTCGGCAACCTCTCCACCATCGGCCGCTATCAACCGGCCAGGTTCATTCATGTGCTGCTGGACAATGGCGTGCATGACAGTACGGGAGGTCAGCCGACCAATTCGGGAAACATCGATTTCCCCAGCATCGCTGCAGCCTGCGGCTATCGGGCCACCTACGCTTGCCACGGAGATGCAGCGCTGAAACAAGCACTGGGAATCGCTTTACACAGTGCCGGGCCGCACTTCATCCATTTGCGCATACGACCCGGCTCCATGCATCCGTTACCGCGCCCCACCGTTTCGCCAAGCGAAGTCGGCAGACGATTTGCAGCGCACCTACAGCAGCGCAAGGTGTCCACATCCGACGCGACCGCCCACCCTGCCGTTGCACGCGCCAACACAACCGAGCGGTCGGCGGCGTTATGAACTACCCAATGCCGTTCAAAGAATGGGCACGCTACGCGAAGGTGCGCGGCCCGCTACCGATGTACGCACCCGCCGCCAATGACTGGCAAAACGGATTGCTTTTCACACCCGAGCTGGTGTCGTGTCATCGCCATCCTCTTGTGCAGGCGCAGGGTCCGGATGCCTTGCGCTGGCTGTTGGCGCAGGCGCTGTACAACAACCTTGAGTTCACGCAGGTGTTGGAGCATCAGGTGGTCAACACAGCGGTATATCGGATCGCGCGCGGCGACAGCGGATTCGAACTTCCGCAGGACATGGTCATCGACGCCTGGAACATTCTGGTGGACGAGTCCTACCACGGCAAACTCACCGCCGATCTGGCACGCCTGGTGCGGGCCCACACCGCAATCCCCGCCACATCGGCCAAGATTCCTGCGTTCTATCAACGCCTGCAACGCGAGTTCGCGCGCGCCGATCCCTCCACCGCCGAGCTGCTGCCACTGTTCTTCTGCTCGATTTCCGAAACACTGATCACCAGGAATCTGGTCGAAATCCCTCGCGATCCGCGGGTGATCGACGCAGTACGTCAAGTCATGAAAGACCATGCGGAAGACGAGAGTAGACACCACCGTTTCTTTGCGAGCTTCATCGCCCAGGTCTGGCCGCAGTTGAGCGAGCGACTCAAGCGTCGCATCGGCCCGCTGTTACCCTCGTTCATTGCAATCTTCACCGATCCCGACCTGGTCGCCGTGCGAGGTCAGTTGCACGATATCGGCTTGAACGAAGCGCAGACCGATGAGGTGATCAACGACTGCTACTCGCCGCAGCAGTTGGCGCAGGTCCGGCGCGAGGCGGCAAGGGCCTGCATCGGCACGCTACGCAAGGTCGGCATCCTGGAAAATGCGCAGGTCCAGGACGAATGCGCGCGCCTGGGCTTGCTGGACCTTCTTCCTGAGGAGACGTTGCCATGAGGGCGATCATCCTGGCCGCTGGGACAGGCAGCCGGCTCAGAGCGCATACCGAGCTGCCCAAGTGCCTGCTGACACTGGGAGACAAGCACCTGATCCAGCATCAGATCGATGCGCTCGTAACGCTTGGCGTCGATGACATCCACGTGATCCTCGGCTACCGCAGCGACGACGTGGCCCGGGTACTGCCATCGTATGTTCACCGTCACGTGTATCCCGACTTTGCGGACACCAACAACCTGTGGACCCTGGCCGCCTTCGCATCATTGCTTTCCGGCACATGCGTGATTCTGTTCGCCGATGTCTGGGTCGACAGCGATGCGCTGCGCGATCTGGTCAACACCGAGGCGGAGATCGCTGTGCTGGCCGATGGGCGCGCCTGCCTTGAAGGCACGATGCGGGTGCTGGCACAGGGCGAGCGACTCGTCGACCTGGGTAGCCATATCGCAGTGGAGCAGGGCGATGGCAATTTCATCGGCATCGCCCGCTTCAGTGCGCGCGCCGCGTCCGCGCTGAGCGAACGCATCGTCGACCGCGTCCGTCGGGGTGAGTTACAGCAGTCGTATTACACCAGCGTCATCCCCGAACTGCCGGTGGCATCTCCTGCGCTAATCGTGTGGATGGGCGGTCGTCGCTGGGTCGAAATCGACTGTGAGGACGACCTGCGCAAGGCCAATCGGCTTCCCATCGCATCCTCCACGCCTGCGCCTGCAGTGCCTGCTTAAAGGAAACACCATGTGCGGATTCGTAGGCATCTTCCATCGTGACGGTGCACGTTTCGAGCAACACGACATGCTGCATGCGATGAACCAGACCATCGTGCACCGTGGTCCGGACGACGCAGGCATCCATCTCTCCGGCCCGGTCGGTCTGGGCTTCCGGCGGCTCAGCGTGATCGACGTACCGGGCGGCCATCAGCCCATGATCGACGAGCACACCGGCGTGGCGCTGGTGTTCAACGGCGAGATCTACAACTACAAGCAATTGCGCCAACAACTCGAAGCGCTGGGCGCGCAGTTCCGGACGCGTTCGGATACCGAGGTGTTACTGCGCAGCTTCATTCAGTGGGGTGCACAGTGCGTGGAGCGGTTGTCGGGCATGTTCGCATTCGCCGCCTGGGATCCGCGCACCTGCACACTGACACTCGCGCGCGACCGGCTGGGCGTCAAGCCGCTGTACTGGACACAGATCGGCTCGGATTTCGTGTTCGCCTCGGAGGTCAAGGCATTCTTCCAGCATCACGGATTCGAACGGCGTGCCGATCTGGACGGCATTTCGAGTTACCTGAGCTTCCGTCAGCCGGTGTGGGACAACACCTATTTCGAAGGCGTCCACAAGCTGCTGCCGGGCGAGATGCTGGTAGTGACGCTGGCACAGCTGCACCGGCACCGGTATTGGGCGCTGCCAACGCCCATGCCGGAGCAACGCAGGAGTGAAGCCGATTGGCTGGAGACGCTCTCCGAGAAGCTCGACGCGGCAGTGCGGCGATGCCTGGTATCGGATGTTCCACTCGGCGCCTACCTGAGCGGCGGGTTGGATTCCAACATCATGGTGGCGCTCATGGCCCGCCATATGACATCGCCCCCACAGACCTTCTCGGTCGGCTATGGCACGCATGGCTACGACGAAGGCGCTTATGCGGCCGAGGCCGCCGCCGCAGTCGGCGCCGAACACACGCATCTGGTGATCGACCGGAAGGAATACATCGACGGCATGGCGCCACTGATCGTGCAATGCGATGCACCACTGATGATTCCGCAGATGGTGGCCGGACTGAAGCTGTCGAAGGAGATTCGTCGCCACGTCAAAGTCGCCCTTAGTGGCGATGGCGCGGACGAACTTTTCGGTGGCTATGGGCGAGTCATGCGCTCGCCATTCGACTGGAAGAAGATTGCAGCGGCGCAGCGCGTACTGGGCCCGGCGGCGCAATGGTTGAGCAAGCTGGGCCGCGACCCATACGGCCCCGTCAGCAACCTCGGTTGCGCACGGCAGATAGAGCACTTTTTCAACGTTTACCACTGGATGCCGTTGGACGAGAAGATGGCACTGTTCTCGCCTGACGTGCGCAGCCGTCTGAACGGCGACCGCAAGACGCTGGCCCCGTTCGAAGAAGCCTTCGAGCAGACTCGCGATTGCGATCCGCACGACAGGGTGCTGCACGTGTTCCAGAAAATCCATCTGGGATGCGTGCTGGACAAGGTGGACACCATCGGCATGCTCGCGTCGTTGGAAGGACGCGTACCTTTTGTCGATCATGAGCTAGTGGAGACGTTCGTCCATATGCCGCATCGTCTGAAGATGAAATGGCGCTCCCCGCTCGCGCTGATCCGCGCCCTGGGCACTTCGGCCTTCAACGCCTCCGAGGTGCTGGACCAGAACAAGTATCTGCTGCGCACATCCGCCCAACGCCTGTTGCCGCCGCATCTTGCGCAGCGCAAGAAGATGGGATTCCCAACTCCGCTGGACGACTGGCTGAAGGCCGGCATGCTCGACGACGCGAAGGCGATCCTGCTCGATCGGCGCTCTCGCGAGCGCGGCCTATTCGATGCCAGGCGGCTGGAGCATTTCCTGTCGCATCCGCAATCGTTGGACTACGACTTCTACGGCAAGAAGGTGTGGATGCTGATGAACGTGGAGCTGTGGTTCCGGGGCGTGGTCGAAGCCGTGCCGGCTGCAAGCGCCGCGTCGCCGCTGCACACAGCGCCGATCACTGCTGATGCAGATGCCCACAGCGCCCATGTGCAGATGCATTGACCGAGACGAAGGAGCCGACGTGGGCAAGATGCAATTGCGACATGAGCAATGGCGCATCGCCGGTGCACGGGTGGATGGCGCTACCGATCGGCTGGAGGTGCGCTTCCCGCACGACCGGACGCTGGTCGGAACGGTACCGCTGGCGCAGGCCGAAGACGTGCGCTATGCGCTCGCGCAGGCGTACGCTTACCGTCCGACGCTCACCCGCCATCAGCGGCATACGATCCTGTTGACCGCGCGCGATCTGTTGATCGCACGCACCGCTGCGTTCGTGCAGTCGATCGTGGCCGAGAGCGGGTTATGCGTGCGCGATGCCAGCTACGAAGTCGGCCGTGCCGCAGAGGTGCTGCGCACGGCCGCGCATCAGGTGCTGATCGACGATAGCGACATCTACGCGTGCGACATCACCCAGAGTGGACAGCAACGACGCGTCTATACACAGCGCGATCCGTTGCTCGGTGTGATCGTGGCGATCACCCCGTTCAACCACCCGCTCAACCAAGTGGCACACAAGATCGCGCCGTCCATCGCGACCAACAACAGGATGATCCTCAAGCCAAGTGAGAAGACTCCGCTGACCGCCTTGCTGTTTGCCGATCTGCTGACAGATGCCGGACTTCCCGGACCGATGCTGACGGTCATCACCGGCAAACCGGCGGTCATCGGGGACACGCTGCTGACCAGCGAACAGGTGGATATGGTGACCTTCACCGGCAGCGTCGCCGCAGGCAAGCAGATCGCTGCCCGCTGCGTCTACAAACGACAAATACTGGAGCTCGGGGGCAACGACCCGATGATCGTGATGGAAGATGCCGATCTCGACGAAGCTGTCTCGCTGGCAGTGGCCGGCGCCTATCGCAACAGCGGGCAACGCTGCACCGCGATCAAGCGATTACTGGTTCATCGGCAGGTCGCAGACGCGTTCGTAGAGCGCCTGGTGGAGGCCACGCGGCGACTGAAGGTGGGTGATCCGTTCGATCCACAGATGGATATGGGTACCGTGATCGACGATGCGGCAGCCGCGCAGATCGAACGCCGTGTCGATGCAGTGGTAGCTGCTGGCGCCCAGGTCCTGTCCGGACATCGGCGCAACGGCGCGCAGTACCTGCCCACGGTCGTCGACCACGTCACGCCGAGCATGGAGCTGGTGCAGCAGGAGACGTTCGGACCGGTGGCACCGATCATTCGCATCGATTCGATCAACGATGCAATCCGGATCGCCAATGCCAGCGACTTTGGACTGTCGTCGGCACTGTGCAGCAACCGCTGGGACTACATACAGCGCTGCGTGGCCGAGTTGCAGACCGGATCGGTCAATATCCGCGAGGTGCCAGGCTTTCGACTCGAGTCCACGCCGTTTGGCGGCATCAAGAACTCCGGGCTGGGCTATAAGGAAGGGGTTCTGGAACTTAGGTATCCCCACGTTTTTAAGGTACCAGGCTCATCTGCTCGCGCACTGCGTCGGGCAGGGTGCGCAAGCGTTCTAGCCAGCGTGA
>NZ_MDEE01000016.1 GCF_002939865.1 Xanthomonas dyei | reverse complement strand
GACTTCTTCATCGCTTGAATCCTCGTTGCTACGGGGGCCCATGCTGCCGAAGTCTCTACTTTACTGTGGCTCAGTTTTCAGGGGGTGGGTCAATTTAGCAAAAAATATCTCACCATAAATTTAGATGGCGGGGAAATTAAATATTATGTTAAATAATTATTTAATTTTATAAAGAAATAATTTCAATAAAATAATAATTTGTCGATGTTGACTTAGTGAATTTAGAGTGCGCAACTCTCATGGTAGAGAGGGAGTCATGCATCTTCGGCCTCCTTGTCCATGGCAGCGGCGCGCTTGCCCGAGCCCTTGCGCTTGGCATAAAAATCGGCCAACCACTGCTCCGGTGTCAGCTGGTCCACGCTGACGCCAAGCTTGTTGGCCTTCCCGGCCAGAACCTGATGCATGATCTCGATGTTGTCGGTCGAGGACGAGATCACCGATAGGGCGTCGTCCATGCCGCGCAGGTTGAGTTGGCACACCGCCGAGCCGTGACCCTGCTTGACCAAGAAGCAGCGCGAGCGCTCGTCCAGCGACACCACCACCTGGTACTCGGCGTCGGTTAGCTTGAGTCCTTCCATATAGTCGTCGCGACTGGCGCTAGGATTGGGCAGCAGAATCATCGTGGCGGTCTGCTCGATCAGTGCTGCGGCAATGTCGCTGGCCAGCGCGTCTTCCGGGCTTTGCGTTGCGAAAATACCCAGGCCGTTCTGCTTACGGATGGTCTTCTGCTTATTCTTGGCGAACTCCTTCAAACCGCCCTTGCCGTCCAGGATCTTCCAGAATTCGTCCATCACATAGATCAGCGGACGGCCGTCGATTAGCGCTTCCAGCCGATGCAACAGGTAGTTGATGACCGGCACGCGCACTTCGGCGTTGTCTATAATGTCTGTGTAGTCGAAGCCGATGATGGACGCGCGCGTCAGGTCGATCGTGTCCACCGGGTTGTCGAACACCCAGCCCAGCGAATTGCCCGCCGTCCAGCGACGCATGCGCGCATACAGTCCGTCGTCGCCCATGTTGGGCAGGCTCTTACGGAAGTTGCTCATGCTGCGTAGGTGCAGCGGTGTGTCCAGCATGCCTTCCACCGCGCGGTAGATGTCTTCTTCCTCGCGCGCGCTGTACTCGAGCTTGCCGGCCAGCACCTTAATCAACTCGGCCAGAAACTGTGTATTGGTTTCATTGCTCTCGCACTGGAATGGATTGAATCCAGTCGGCGCGCCATTTTCCAGCGCCAGATAATTGCCACCGCAAGCACGCACAAAAATTTCCGCGCCGCGATCCTTGTCGAAGAAGAAGATCGTCGGAATCGGATCGAACTTCTGTACTTGGCTTAACAGAAAGTTGATCAGCGCCGTCTTACCGGTACCGGACTTACCGATCACCATCGTGTTGGCGATCGCTTTCTCGCCGAGCGAATTCTCGGCCGGATGCGTGGCATGGAAGTTGAAGTAGTAAGGCTGACCGTTTGTGGTCTGCAGCGTGGTCACGCAATCGCCCCACGGGTTGTTGTGCTGCTTGCCCTGGGCGAAGTTGTGTAGAGGCGACAAGCCGAGGAAATTGAGCGAGCTCAGGTTTGCGATGCGCGTGCGAAAGCGCCAGTTGCCCGGCAGCTGAGCGTAGAACGACGAAGCGATCGCGAGATCTTCCTTGGAAGACACGAATCCGGCATTGGACAGCTCCGCACGGGTAGTCGCGATCTGCCGTGAGAGCTTTTCCTGACTGTCGGCATACACTGCAAGGGTGAAGTGATATTCGCCCAGCACGAAGTTACCCGATGCCACATCGTCCATCGCCAAGTCCAGATCGCGGATCTGGCTGGAAGATTTGTCGCCAGAGGAAATCATCATGCCTTTGGTGCGTTCGAGCACCTTCAGCGCGTCGTGACGACCGACCGGACTGAAGGAATGAGTAATCACATACTCAAAGTCCAGATACTTCAGACCATTCAGGATACCCGGATACGTACCATCGGCATATTCCTTTACGTTAAGAATCGCGCCAAAATGATTGATGCCATCGGGCGTGCGGATGACGAAGTCGCCGGTCTTGTTCGCAAACATATGCTTACTGACAGGCAGATACGCGGAAACCGGCGCCTGCAGCACAGGGACAGGCTCGTCAATCCGATTTAATAAATAACCCAGGAACTCCAACGTCTCGGAAAACACGACGCCATTCTTGGCTTCGTACATGCCCAGTCGATAAGGCGAGTAATCCTTTAGCACCGCCTCGACGTTGGTGGCCAGTTCGATCACCTTGGCGATCGCCTGCTCTTCTTCGACGCGGATCTTATCAGGATCACCCGACTTCTCCATCATTCGACGACCCGTGACCACAGGACGATAGATCATGCTGAAGTACAACTCGTTCTGCATGATCTTTTGTGACGACAACGCAGCGTAATATTCGTCGGACAGTTCCTGGTTGAACGACTGCTTGAAACGGCCGGCATTTCCAATCTTGCGGCGGCGACGGACATCGTGTACCCAAAACGCCACATTGGCGAAGTCTGGAGCACGCAGGGTCTGCACAAGACGATTGAACGTGTTGTGGCGCTGCTCGAGCTCGAACTCGTCACGCCCGACGAAAGGCAAACCAGCCAGATGCCAGATCAATAAGTAGTCACCACCGGTCGTCTTGAGAACGGATGGTGCGACATGGGTTGAAATGGAGACAAATTCGCTGATCGGACTATCGGGACTGAACATGGTCTTACCAGTTTAAGAAGGAGGCATCACACCATTAGGATGGTTTCAAACGCCAACCCCATGCAGCTCGCGCGCATGGGGTTGGTTAAGCAGTTCACGTGCTCACCGAGGTTTTCCTGGGGGACTCTTGCGGTATTCGTTTGGAGTGAAGACCCACATTCCCGAATAGCGCTGGACGTTTCGAGCACGCATTCGGAACAACCATCGCAACCCCAGCAACCTGAAGATCATGTCATCCCCCTTGGCCATCTGTTGCATGACAAAGATGATGACCGGGATCGTTAACAGGTACCAAAGATTGAGGTACATACCCAACAGCAGGCCACCGCCAGCGCCAATGAAGAATGGGATGTAAGGCACTCCCAGGAACATCGCCGGACGAGTACACCCACGGAAGAGGACGTCTTTATGCATAGTTAGCAAACTGCAGCAGCGTGATGACCGATGCGCAATCACCGGTGCCAGCGTCTTTGCCAATTACCATATTGGCAATCTGAGCGGCTGCACCGATCAGGACGCCTCCAATCAGAATCGGAGATACTTCAGAGATACGCTTGTGAGCAAATGCAATCTGATAACCGGCAATAACCACGGCAATTGTCACAACAAGCGCCGAGCCCATATCCAGGAGCCCGTTGACGTTGTTAAGGAAGCCGCACATCTTTTTACCCGTCTCGCCGAGACCACTAGTTTCCTGTGCCATGCTGCCGCCGGCAACTAGGATCAACGAGGTGAACACCAGGGCCTTCAGCGCCTGCTTACCGATCATCTTGGCTTCGGTAGCCATTTTGTTGTCGATTTCAAACTTCATTTTCAATCTCCTTGGGAACATGGGGATCCAGCGGCCATTCCTTGGCAGGTTTTCCATCCTGGTTAAAAAACAAATGCGGTATCTGTTTGCTGCGTTTCAGGCACCTGCCGCACTGGCGGGGCGGCAGGTGCCTGCTTGGTCACTATTGGGGCTTGCTGCGCTCCGGCAGGCACCGCAACCCCACGCCCTTGCCCTGTCGCCTTGACGACATAAAACTGATCGTCAGCCGAAGGGGCCGGAGAGACTGCGGGAGGCAACGGTAAGCTTGCAGGAGACGCAAGCATAGGGCCTTGCTGTGAAGCCTCTGTGCGTCCCAGGTTAGAAAAGTCCTGGATCCGACGCGCGACGATGGCATCGGCCAGCTCTGCTGCGACCTGCCGCATTGGATTTTCGACACGCACCTTGATTGGACGACTGGGAATTACTGCGATCGGCTCTGCGCCAGACGAAGCAACCGACTGTCGAATGGAGGCGTAAATCTTCTGGACATAGCCATGCTTGAAGCCGGTCTCAAAATTGCCCGAGTAGTAGCAGCTGAAAGACTTGCCCCAGTTGGCACCCGACCGCGAATGACATTCGGCCAGGATCCGCGACGCGGCCACCAGATTCGGGCACTTGGCAAACGCCATCTCGTAACTGGTCAGGCCGTACTTTTGCAAGTTGTAGCGATTAACCTGACCAAGCCCGAGCGAGAAATTGTAGCCTTTCTGTTCCAGCATCTTGGCCGTCGCAACCGCCTCTTCCAAACCGCGTGGCTCCCGTACCAGCCGACCGCCAACCACACCGATAGCATAGGGATTTCGCGAGGACTCCACGCGCACGACGTGTTGCATGACCTCACCGGGGACGGCAAGTCCAGTACAGCCCATCAATTCCATGCCAGGAAGCATCGCGGTCTCCTCGAATCTCGATCAACATCAAATCGCAGGCGGCGGGTCAGCCGCCTCGTAGGGTTCTAGCTGGATCAAAATCGATCCCGGTGATAAAGCGGCGCCCGGCGTGCGCCTTTATATGCACCACAATATCGATGGTCATGCGCAACAACCGCTTGATTACCTCGAACTCCAACCCCGAGCCTTCGTTGGACGCTTTTACCATCAAGGCAAGCTGGTCCCAGGTCTGTTCCACGCTACCGGCATGACAGCTCGTAATCGATCCAGGATGGCCAGACGCGCAATTGCGGATGAAGTAGAACGATTCATCGCCGCGCAGCTCAGCCAGGATGATGCGATCCGGCTTCATGCGCAAACACGCCTCCATGCAGCTCTTAGCGGTCACATTACTCGCACTCTGCCCGCCTTTCGAGTACAGCAGATGCACCGAATTGGGCTGACTGATGAATAGCTCGCGGGCGTCCTCGATTGTAACAAGACGCTCCTCGTTCGGAATATGGTTCACCAATGCCTTCATAAAGGTAGTTTTGCCGCTACCGGTCGCACCGGCCACGACCACATTCTTTTTGTAGAGAACCGATTTCTTGAAGAACTCCGAGTACTGCTTGTTGCGGCGCAATTCGAGCAGCTCGCGGTCGTGGTCGCTAACGTCGGAAACCTGCTCGAGTACCTGATCGAAGAACCCATCACTGGTGTACTGCTCCAGTGTCTTGGTGTGCTTGGAAGGCAGACGGATCGTGATCGACACCTTGCCGGCATCGCAAGCGGGCGGAATGACGAACTGCGCACGTTGGCCGGTGGGAAAGGTCAGCGACACCACCGGATCAGCATCGGTAATGCGCTGCCCGGTGTTGCTCTCGTTGACGACGGCCGTACAGAACTGCCTGGCACGATCAAAGGTCAGCGACGGCACCTCCATCCGCTGCCAGCCGTTGATCGTCTCCATATACAGCTCGCCAGGACGATTGATGCAGATTTCCGTCACCTCCGGCGAATTCAGGTAGTCCAGGATTCCCAGCACAGAGTACTGGTAATCGAGGAAATCATTCGAAATCCGCGCAGTTGGGGAATCGTCGATTGTCATGGCAGCGGTCTCGCTCACTTCGGCAGCACCGCCGAGAAGTCGACATCCTTCGCAACGTATACGTTTAGGACCGTTCCTTGACTTATCGTCAGAGTCGCAGGGCGACGGCCGGATTTTTCCACTGCCTGCTGAGCCAGCTGCTGGATACTCTGGGCGGTGTTGCTCTCGAAGGGCTGCTGCGTGACGATCCCGGAACCTAAGCCAACCGTGGTCGTTTCCGGGCCGTACTCGGCTGCCGCGTACTTGAACGCATCGCTCAACAGGCTGATGAACAAGGCCGAAGCGATCTTGTTACCCCAGTGAGCATCGTACTGACCCGGGTGACCGGCACTGCCGAGCGTATCGATACCTGGGCCAACCAACGTCACATCAAGCCCGGTGGGAGTGGTCACCCGATCCCAGACCACCTGCAAACGCCGCGAGGTGGGTTCGCCGGCGCCGTACTGCCCTAGCATTTTGGAGCCCTTCGGCAACAGCAGGTTATGACCGTTGATCGAATAGACCGGCTCGGTGACGATGCAGGACGTGTAGCCGCCGAAATCGGAGATAATCCGCGTCTCCAGGATGCAGCGGATGTAGGTTCCGCGCACGAGCAAGCCATCAGGATTGCTGATCGGTTTGGCTAACGTTACTTGGTCCTCTTCAGCCCCTGGCGGCGCACCGGGCTGCTGGCCTGGCATGCCAGCAGCCCCGCCTGCTGCCGACGACTGCTCGGCTAAAATGCGTCGCTCCAACAATGTGGGACCACGCGGGCGCTCCGGTTCAGGGGCACTCTCGCTGTCATCGTTCAACATAGGCGGCAACGTCGGAATCATCGGCTGTTGCGCCAGAGCAACCGGTGCTGTCTGCACGGGAGCGTTCATGTTTTGCGGCAGCTCTGGTGCCACAACGGTTTCGGCGCGCGGCTTCGGCTTATCCGAGTCGCCCGAGCCCTGCTTGACCAACCAGAAAATTGCCAGGAGCAACAAAATGGCAATCAGTGCGAGGAAGACTAGCGCCTTACGATTCAGCCGTTTCATGTCGCTGGATCGCAGTACGGGTTCGTTCGCATCCAGATCCGGCTCCGCACCTGCCTGCTGGCGTGCGAAGTACGGGTTGTTGCGCTCGTCATACTCGTTGTTTACGCGCCCTTCCCCACGGTCATCCTGGGAGCGCTCATCGGGGCTGTTTGGAATATTCGAATTCACTTTTGCTTGTTCCTTCGCAGACCGACGACATTATCGCCGTGACGAACCACCAGGAAAGGATAGGTTCCATGCACGATCAAGGTATTGCCCTCAACGGTCGTATTCACGAGAAAATCCTCGCTATGCTCTTTCTCACGAGCAAAAACCGCCGGAAAGTTACCCGTGGGAAAGCGCGTCAAATCCATATTAATGTAAGTGAACTTACCATCATCGTAGACACGGCTCGGAACCAGCCAGGATTTCTTGGTGCGAGTCGCATAATCATAATCGTAGTAGTAGCGTCGATCCTTGAGAATCTTCGCGTTCAGTAACGGACCATTCTTGGCCGCCGCCGCGTCTTCTACATTATTGAAACTGGTATCTTTTGGATAACTGAAAACGACCTTGTACTGCACACCAGCTTGCTTGGCCTGCTCCAGACGCTGCCAGTCGGTTGCGACAACCTTGAGCTCCAGAATGTAGGAGTGCGTTGCCGTACGAATCATCATGTTCGTATCGACATCGACATTCTTGGGCTTCAAATAAAAGACGTTCTCCCGACGAGTAAGCTCCCAACCTCCTGTAAAACCAGTGCTGTAATCGAGAATCTTCTCATTCGGACTAAGCTCCACCTGTGTGGTGATGCCTAGACCGGTGCGCACCTGATAAATACGGTCAGGTGCGTACTCATATTCCTGCACGACCTGAGCGGTCGCCGAGGATGCACAAAATGCGAATGGCAGCGCTACAGCCAATGCCGCCCTGTAGGGGTTAAAGGGTTTCATCGACCGCTTGCTCCATTGACATTATTCGGCATCCCTTGGGGTTGAATCGTGGGCTGAGCTTGAGGTTGGCTCGCAGGCTGCGCCTGACCAGGATATCCAGGCTGCATCTGCTGCACAGGCATACCACCTTGAGCTGCAGGCATGCCTTGCTGCATCGGCACAGCCATCTGTGTTGCCGCGCCAGCTGCATTCAGGTCAGGCATACCAGGTGCCGCCTGCTGCTGGTTTGCGCTCGGAAGGACAGTCTGCGGAAGCGCGCCGATTGAGGAAGGCGCAGCAGGCAATGCCGAAGAATCGTTATCGACACGATAGTCGGTTACGCGGAAGCCCAAGGGATTTTCCACCCTGAGGCTATCGCTCATCTGAAGGTTGTCCTGGTAGACGAATCCCATCGTCGCAATTTTGCTATCAAGAAGCGCGGTAGTGGCGGAGCTCTTGTCGTAGACATTCCGTTGAAAGCGCACCGTGGCACCGGTGTATGGGGTACCCCTGCCGCCGATAAGCGTGATACTGAGAATATTGATGCGAATCGAGCGCACGCGCCCATAGATATTGAACGGCCGCATCGGATTGTTGGCGGCATGCAGGGTGCGATACTCGGACAACACATTGGTGGCCGCCATCGCTGCAACGGTATTCCAGTCACGGTCACCGATCGTGGATACATCAAACGACTCACGCGCCAGGATGAACCGCGCGACATTACTGCGCGCCAATGCTTCGCTGGTACTGATGGTTCGCCCGCCGTAATTGGCCTCGAGCTTGGCGATGGTGCTGGTACCGGAGTAAGCATCGGCCATCACCAGGTACGGGACCTTCTCCTTCAGCGGCAGCATGTAGTAGTAGCCCCCGGCCGTCATCACGGTGATGATCATGGAAACGGTCGCCACAATCCACGCACGCTTTTCACTGCGGCGCGCAAGATCAGCGATGCTGACCTCGTAATTAACTGCCTTCTGGACGGCTGCCCCGACTTGGGCAGATCCATCTTTTTCACTGACCTTCTTACGCAACATGTCTAGATCCGTCACCGTGGGGCCTTGTCAGGCCTGAAACTGTTGCCGCGATGAGTTGCGGGCATTTGGGAGGCATAGACGTCCCTGCAAATGTGATGCCACAGGTGCATCGCATCAGTCGACGCTTCCTTAAAGCTTGGATCCGGTTGATACCGCTACGGGCTGTACAAGCAACTTGTTTGCAGAGACTGATACCGACACTCCTTGCGCGGCATACACCGTGCTGAGCTCAGTTGCGGCCTGCTGCACGCTGGTGGTGCTGATATTGGAAACCGGTGCAATCAGGGTGTAGTCCGACGGCAAGTTGTAGGACAACTGCATGTTGGAGTCCGCGGCCCAACGTTCCAGCATCGTCTTCAGCGTGCCATCCATCGGCGTGGCCTGATACGTGTAGGAGGTGTAAAGAGGAATTTCGGTCGGAGCTTCGTCAAAGTGATTGACGTGCTTCCAGCGCCCACCAAAGTCAGGAGCAGGCTTGGTCGCGCAGGCGCCAGCCAACATGGCAGCCGCTAACACCAATGACAGCTTGGACACATACATCGGATTCACTCTGACTTCTCCAACTCAGGAAATTTCGGGCTTAATGATGGACAGCACTGCGGCCCCGCGCACCTAAAGGTGGCGGAGCAGCGAGGGCTTTGAGAAACCGACTGGAAACGCGACGCGCACATGACCTGCCCAAAAGGGCGAAGCAGTGCAGCGCATATGCGCAGACGAAGAAGATGAGTACACCGAAGAACCATCCATAGCTTTACTCCTATACGACCCCGTCCGGCGCCGCCCCCTTAACAAAAAATCAACAATGCAGAAATTCCGGGTAACTTTGCCCTTAACGGACACATGAGTCAAGAATTACCCATCCATCTCTGCAGCCAATGCGTGATGGATATCACACTTTGATGGAAAGCGTTTTCACATCCGTTTTGGGCAGCAGCCGCGCTGTGAAGTACCTATCTTCGTAGTAGCGGATCTTGTCGCACTTCACAGGATGCGGAATACCTTCGTACAGGAAGACCTCCTTCTCGTTGCCCATCGCCTTGAGTTCCTGGGGAAGCATCAATGCCCGCCGCTCTTCCGACACGCTGCGGGTTGTCTCCCTGCCCCGGGTGATGTTTTTCTTCTTGATCGTCGTGTAGCCCAACATCTCCGAGTAGTCGTTCGCGTCCTGTTGCTCGCGCGGCGCGTACAGAATCTGGAGGGCGTGATTGGTGATGATGGTGCGCGACAGGTCCTTGCCATAGGTCGCATCCAGCTGCGCCATGCTCTGGATGATAGGCAACAGGCGGATGTTGTAGCCGGCCATGTAGGCTACTGCCGTTGCGATGATGTCGACTTTGCCGATCGAGGTGAATTCGTCCATGAGCAGCAAGCACTGGTACTTGAGCTCGGGGTTGGACTTGGGCAACTCGCGGGTGTTGAGGTTGATGATCTGACTGAAGAGCAAGTTGATGATCAGACGGCTCTCGGCGAGCTTGTTCGGCTGGATGCCGATGTAGATCGTCATCTTCTTCTTGCGCAGATCCGTCAGCAGGAAGTCGTCGGCGCTGGTGGCCGCATCCAGCACAGGGTTGATCCACGCGTTGAGTGGCTCTTTCAGGGTGCCCATGATGGACGCGAAGGTCTCATCCGCCTGTGACAGCATGTTGGCGAAGGCCGACTTGGCATTGCTGCTGAGGAACCGGCGCTCGGACAGCGACTTCAGGTACTTCTTGAGATCGCTACCGTCGCCCGACGACAGGCGGTAGATTCCGCCCAGCGTGGGAGCGCCTGCCCCGCCCGGAAAGCCGAGCGCAAGCTCTTCGTCCTGGTTCTCGAACAAGTAAAGCGCAAAGGCCAAGAACGCATTGCGCGCCTGGCTGACCCAGAATTTTTGGTCGTCCGATCCATCGGGATACAGCATCGCCGCGATGCTCATCAGGTCCGACACGCGGAAGGCGGGATCGTTCGACACGTAGGTCAGGGGATTCCAGCGATGGGTACGCCGATCTTCCGCAAACGGATTGAAGAGAAACACCTCGTGTCCCTGGCTGGCGCGCCAACCGCTGGTCAGATCGAAGTTTTCCTGCTTGATGTCGAGTACAACGATCGATTCCTGGTACTCAAGCAGGTTCGGGATGACCACACCCACACCTTTGCCTGAGCGCGTTGGCGCGGCGAGGATCACGAATTGCTGCCCGCTCAGACGCACCAGCTTGCCGTTGAACTTACCGACGACGATGCCGTTACCGCTTGGTTTGAAGAGCCCGTGCTTGGCGAGATCGGCAGCCCCGGCAAAGCGCGCATCGCCGTGCAGCGCGGGCGCCTTGGGCTTAAGCACCAGAGCAATACCGATGACCCAAACGAGCGCCGGAAAACCGAAGCCGATGGCACCTGCCATCTTGATCTTGGTCGCATAAGGGGCAACTTGCGGCAACCCCAGCGCGCTGTAGTAGCGGTAATAGGTGTCCCAGCTATACAGGCTCGTCTCGAGCCGCAGCAGTAGCAGGGTCACGTAGCCGGCCAGCAGATATCCGGCGAGCAGTGCCACTGCAGTGGCAATCGCGATTATTTTGGTTTTGGACATGCGCCCTTCTCCCTAGGCTTGCATCTGGACGGCGTTCTAGCGACGGACGACAGGCTTGTGGTCGATCAGGTCCGTCTTGCGACCCCCGCCCTCACTTTCGACGAGCGAGTCGATCCACACCTTGGCTTGATCCAAGGAAAGATCCGGCGTTATTCGCGTTCCCGCCTCGGTTACCACCGCATAGGCCACCACCGCATCGGGTGCATACACTTCGTCGCGCGTAATCGCCACGATGCGATACCCCCCCCTGGTCAGCACGGCGTGCTGATACTCGTCCATCGCCAGCCTTCCTTTCCGTCAGCGCGGAGGCGATGCTAAAGCAAGACGTGTGACGGAGAAAGCGGTTTCGGCTGCTTCCCGTGACTACGCAAGTCGGGCGGCCCTGCCTCAGGACATGAGGTGACGAACTTGGCTCTGCCCTTCCGTCGTGCGACGACAGACAAACACGCGCTGGCTGACAGTTCCACTGCTGCCAGCATTGGCTTCGCTCATCGCAGATGCCGGGCCATTGAGCGGCATCGCGAGCCAACGGCTGCGCAGCGGCATCAGGCGGGCCGCGTGGCAAAAGTCGGGCTGCACTGCCAATAGCCGGTCCGCGCCTGCGACTTTTCGCATGCCACCGCCACCTCGTCGAGCCATGCGGTGCATCTACATGGGGTTGCCGGGGTTCGCCAGATCATTGCGCAGTCGACAAGCCTGGCCGATGGACGGACTTTCGATCAGATGTGCCTGGTCGCGACGAATAAGAAACTGGAGTTGCTCGCCGAGGACTTGATCAGAGACGCGCCAAAGCTGAAGCGGCTTCTGAGCACATCACTCTAAGGTAAGTAGCAGATATACCTGCCGATCACATAACCACTCAAGTCGCCGTGCCATCTGGACTTGGAGTGGTGGGCGGTACAGGGTTCGAACCTGTGACCCCTACCATGTCAAGGTAGTGCTCTACCGCTGAGCTAACCGCCCGAATCCTGCGCCAGCATTGCGCTGTGCAGGGCGCGCATTCTAGCGCAGGGTTTTGCCGACCACAAGCCCTCCCTGTAAGAGGGGCTTCACTCTGACCTACCCCAGGCTTGCGGCCTTCAACTTCTGGATCTGGTCGCGCATCTGCGCCGCTGCCTCGAACTCCAGGTCCTTGGCGTGCTGGTACATCTTCTGCTCCAGACTCTTGAGCTTGCCGGCAATTTCCGCAGGCTTCATCGCACGATAATCGGGCGTCTCTTCGGCGACCTGACGCGACTTTGACCGCCCCTTGCCGGCACGTTTTTCGGCCGCATCCTCGCGCGCGCCCTCCATGATGTCGGAGATCGGGCGTGCTACCGACTTCGGCGTGATGCCGTGTTCGAGGTTGTACTCCACCTGCTTCTCGCGACGACGGTCGGTCTCGTCGATCGCAGCCTTCATCGAGCGCGTCATCTTGTCGGCATACAAAATTGCCTTGCCGCGCAGATTGCGTGCGGCACGACCGATGGTCTGGATCAACGAGCCGGTCGACCGCAGGAAGCCTTCCTTGTCCGCATCCAGAATCGCCACCAACGACACTTCCGGCATGTCCAGACCCTCGCGCAATAGATTGATGCCGACCAGCACATCGAACTTGCCTAAACGCAGGTCGCGAATGATCTCCACGCGCTCGACTGTGTCGATATCCGAGTGTAAGTAGCGCACGCGAATGCCGTGCTCACTCAGGTACTCGGTCAGGTTCTCGGCCATGCGCTTGGTCAGCGTTGTGACCAACACGCGATCGCCGAGCTTGATGCGCTCGTGCACTTCGGACATCAGATCGTCGACCTGCGTGCCAACCGGGCGTATCTCCACGATCGGATCGATCAACCCCGTGGGACGCACCACCAGCTCGGTGATTTCGACGGCAGACTCGCGCAACTCGTAAGGACCAGGCGTCGCGGACACATAGATGCTGCGCGGCGAACGCGCCTCCCACTCTTCGAAGCGTAACGGCCGGTTGTCGAGCGCCGACGGCAGGCGGAAGCCGAATTCCACCAACGTTTCCTTGCGCGAACGGTCACCCTTGTACATCGCACCGATCTGCGGAATGGTCACGTGCGACTCATCGATCACCAGTAGCGCATCCGGTGGAAGGTAGTCGAATAGCGTCGGCGGCGGCTCTCCTGGCGCCTTGCCGGTGAGATGCCGCGAGTAGTTCTCGATGCCGTTGCAGAAGCCCACTTCGGCCATCATTTCCAGATCGAACTGGGTGCGCTGCGCCAGACGCTGCGCTTCGACCAATTTGTTCTGCGAATACAACTGCTCCAGCCGCTCCTTCAGTTCGTCCTTGATCGTGTCGACCGCACTGAGCGTGCGCTCACGCGTGGTGGCGTAATGGGTCTTGGGATACACGGTGTAACGCTGCAGCTTGCGCAGGGTTTCGCCGGTCAAGGGATCGAACAAAGTGAGCTGCTCGATGTCGCCGTCGAACAATTCGATGCGCAAGGCTTCGGTGTCCGACTCCGCCGGGAACACATCCAGCACCTCGCCACGCACACGGAACGCGCCGCGTGTGAGCTCGAATTCGTTGCGGGTGTACTGCAGATCGGTGAGATGGCGGATCAACTGACGTTGATCGATGTGCTCGCCCACCGACAGGATCAGGCGCAGCGACAGATAGTCCTCCGGCGCACCAAGGCCGTAGATCGCCGATACTGTGGCAACCACCAGCGAATCGCGCCGCGACAGCAAGGTCTTCGTCGCCGATAGACGCATCTGCTCGATGTGCTCGTTGATCGAACTGTCCTTCTCGATGAAGGTATCCGACGACGGCACGTAGGCTTCGGGCTGGTAGTAGTCGTAATAGCTGACGAAGTATTCGACGGCATTGTTGGGGAAGAACGACTTGAACTCCCCATACAGCTGCGCCGCCAACGTCTTGTTCGGCGCCATCACCAAGGTGGGTTTTTGCACCTGCTGCACGACATTGGCGATGGTGTAGGTCTTACCCGAGCCGGTCACCCCCAGCAGGGTCTGCTTGGCCAGGCCAGCCTCAAAGTTGGCCACCAGCTTGTCGATGGCCGCCGGCTGGTCGCCGGCTGGGGAGTACGGGGATACGAGCTCAAAACGGTCGGTCATGGAGCGAATCTCGGGGGAAGGCTGCACGAAATAACGGAGGTCAGTGTCAGGAAAAGTCTGACGCCTGCGTGAGTGAAGCAGGCGTTACCTGGCCGCCGGTCAACGTTGAGACTGTTCGCTCGACCCTAAGGAGAGGCGCGATGCGAGCAGTGACTCATTCGAACGCGAGAGGGTACACCGCAGTTCAGTTGCTGATCGTGATGGCGGTCATCGGCATCGGTGCAGCCATAGGGTTACCCAGCGTCAAAAGCCTAATCGAGTGGCAGCGAGCAACCACGCTTGTGCACTTGCTGACGGCGCATCTTGCGATGGCAAGAGGCCTCGCCGTGAGCCAAAGCGCGCCTGTCAGCATTTGCCCGTCTGCAGACGGCACGCGTTGCCACACAGATCGCGACTGGAGCCGCGGATGGATCCTCTTCAAGGATCCAGACCACGGCGGGCAGCCGCTAAGTGCCGCGTCTGTGATCAGAGTGGAGCATACCTCCGCCACCGGCGGCATCAACATCACCAGTACAGCTGGACGATCAATCGTCCGCTTCCTGCCGAATGGCCGCAGCAGCGGGACAAACGTCACCATCAGTCTCTGCAGCAACGCTCGGCGACTCGCCGACGTCGTGGTCAACAACTCTGGAAGAGCCCGCACCGTGCGCTATACCACCCTTGCCAGTTGTGCGGGCCGATAAGCAAGCAAACAAAAAGCCGCGACATGTCGCGGCTTCTTGAACATCTTGGCGCCCGAAGTTGGACTCGAACCAACGACCCCCTGATTAACAGTCAAGTGCTCTAACCGGCTGAGCTATTCGGGCGGGGAGCCGAATTGTACAGAGAACTCACAGTCTATGACAAGTACTTTTTCAAACACCTACTCACACAACTCACCAACAGTCAGCCAAAGTTCCACCACTGGCAGACTTCACGCCAGCTTGATTCAGCGAAAGCGTCCCACATTTGTCTTTCGCCTGATCCCCCTGAGGTGTAGCAGAAAGCGAAAAAGTGGTCGCGGTCGGCGGACTCGCGAGGGAAAGCAGATACCGGGCGCTCCCCCCCTCCTTTGGCGACTGGGTGAAGCCACCGCCAGTGCTGAGCGAAAAGTTGGAAAAAGTGCCATTCGCGGTATGGAACCGTTCCGCTAGATGTGCCAGTTCAACCAGATCAGCTTTGGCTTGGGCACGACGAGATTTCCTAGCATAGTCAACATACGATGGGTAGGCCACCGCTGCCAGTATTGCCACTATCGCCACAGTAACCATCAACTCAATAAGCGAAAAACCATCCGGTCTCCTCCGGCAATCAGATATGCATGAAGAGTTGGTCATTTGACTTGCCTCCAAGATTGGCGCCCACAAGCACGGGCCATGAACAGAGGTTTTGATCCGGAGACCTGAACGACCATCGAGCACTGCCCAGCTAGAGCATTGGCCAAGTCAGTGCTTGAAGCGTCCGATGCAAGTGGGCTGCGTCTGGGGGTAGTCATTACTGCAACGTCCTTCACTGGAGCTGATCCATCGGTTTTGAGAGCGACCGCACCCGTACTGGCCGAATACGAATCTCCTGCAAGAGAGCCAACCCTGACACCGGAAAGTTGTGCTGCACCCGACATTGCATTAAGTCCGTACAACCAGTTAGTGCCACCAGGCAGACAACCGTCCGTCGACCCAGGCTGGAATGTAGGGAAAAAAACTATGCCATTTTCTATTGCGGGGTTACCCACAAATCGCTCACCCTTTCCGGATAAATCAAGGTACCAACCAGAACCTCCCGACGGGATCGCAAGCGTTGTCGTTGTGCGGCTATCAGACGAAGTAGAAACTGTTTTTTGCTGAAGAAGGTCAGATCGTTGAACTGTACTCACAGAACCGCGATCAAGTACCGCGTAAAGCGTCTGTGGGGAAGTATCAGATGCATCGGTACGGAAAGAAAATCCACCGGTACCGAAAAACAGCATGACGCCTCCTCCCGTGCCCGAAGATGCTCGGATACCACCGAGAATCGTCTGCCGAATACCTTGAGCATCTTTAGCGACAAATAAGGGCAAAGTTAGAGTTGCGGCTGTCTCTGGAGTCGCTGGATTGGAGGAAAGGCTTCGCAGGTCGAACTTCCATATCGCGCCAAGCTGATCGGCTGCATAAACGGTGTCGGCGTAGCCATCACGCCCACTAGTCGTAGCCGTAGAGCCCGAGAACCTGTCCAACACCACAACATTACCTAAACCATTAGCCGTGTTAATCCCAGATTCAAGTGCAGGAAGTAGGTTTACGCTGCCACTTAAAATGTCAACCACAAACAACACAGCTCTACCATTAGCACTTCCATAGCCATTCCCAAAAATCGCTTTCCACCTAACAGTGCCGGCAGAGCTTCTTACAGGAACAATAACAGGCTGACCTAAAACATTACCGATATTTTTCGCAATAGATGCATTCGAACTTGAATCACTTATCTCCCATAGCCTGCTCGAAGCTGAAAAAGAGGAAGGATTTGTAACATTGAAAGCAAAAACACTTTTTCCACCCGCTCCAGATGATCCTACGAGCGCGGTAGACCAGCTATCTACGCCAGATGCAACGTCCGAAACGGTGATCGGGCCATCTACATAGTAGCGATGCTGAAAGTACTGATTGTTCTTATCCGCCGCATTATAGGGAAAAAGCAAGTTCCCCATGTGACCAAGTGCCGTTTGTGGGATGTACGCGAATTGCTCAACGCCAGTCTTTGCATTGAAACCGTGCAGCATTCCGTCATTAGCGCCAACATAAACCATGCTGCGACCCGCAGCGACCTTTGATTTTAAATAAGCAGCATAATTATAAGGGTCGAATTTATTAGAGGCAGCGTCGTACATCGAGCGATAGCCGAAATCATCAGTTGAAGCCTCAATCACAGGCGCCGAGTTAACAATGTCTCCCAGCCTAGTCGTGCGCTTACGCAGCGGAGTAGTGCTGGAAGTCTCTAATGCCTGACTTCCACGAAGATAATCTATAGCCTGCGAGATATTCACTTTCAATCGCGTAGTGATCAAAGCGTCCGTGCAAGTAGACATACCCGAAGTCGTATTACTACACAAATCTGCCAACTTCACGTTTGTCGAGTTGAAGGCCACCATCCCGGCAGACGTACCAAAAAAAACGTTCCTCGACGAAAACTGGGGAATCAACGCACTTGCTTCCCAGATGTCGCTATAACCGATGTCTCCCGTCGAATTAGAGGAAGAAACTTGCTGAGCAGTCAGCTTACCGTACCAATCGGTACCATTATTTAACGGCTCATAGAACGGAACAACTGTAAAAGAACCCGCACCTACTCTAGAGCCAGTGAGAGCGATACTACCGGATGGGGTCGCACCTGCCGCAACATTGGAGAGTATTCGACGCATGGCAGCAGTTACTTCATCAGGCGTTTTAGCATTAACAAATTCACCACGTGAATTAATCGTAGCATGCCATAACTCATCGATGACAGTTCCGTCATCCACAAGACTCGGGTCTGGAAGAAGATTCCAGTTCGGCGGAGTTGCATAAGGGTCAGCAGTCGCCGCGGCATTTACTTCATAAATGCGCCCTTGAGCACCTAGAGTAATCCCATAAAAATTCATATGTAGATCCGTCTCACAATCAAGACGCTTCCAGTCTGGGCTGGTAGACGCTAGCGTTGAGCAGGCGTCCGGCGCCTTGACCCTACCAGCAGCGAATACGCCACCAGTGCGTAACGGCACTGCAGAGCCACCGTAATATTTGGCGGCAATATCTGCGATCGTCCCAGAATAGCTATCGGCGAACGGTGCTATACCATCCACTCCGTCCTCATTCCCGACTGCAGAATCATCGCTACTATTTGTGTATCCATCTGTAAATAGCATTCCTGCATTCTTTTGACACGACAGCTGTACCGGCGCGCCAGCATCTGTGCGCCTAAACTGCTCACCTAGGTAGCCTACTGCAGAACGATTAGGGGTCCCCCCCTTTAAAGACAAAGTATTTATCGCGGAGTATAAACTAGGGCGATCGCCAGGCATTTGGTACATAACGACATCCACAGTACGCGGCGCGTTAATAGTAAAGTAGCCGATTCGCATATTATTAACGTTAGCTAAGGACTGCGTCATCGAACCAATCATTGCCAATGTTCGATTTCGATGATACTGAAACCAGTTTGCAAAGTTCTTAATGGCCGCGTTATAATCATCGCCACTCTCGTAATTTTCCAACTTGATTTGATATCGCCTCAAATTACAATTTGGACCACAAGCATTCAGCGCCAAAGGACGATTTATATCGGCTGATTTGTAACCAGTAGGCGCCGGGCTAGCAGCCGGAAGGTAAAAGGTAGCAGGAAAATAATCAAATGAGTAAGCCGCATTTCCTATCGGATTCCCAGACGGATCATTATCTCCATTATTATTGCGGCCACTCGTCCCGTTAAAAGTGCGCGAAACAGTAGTCCACGCACCATTGAACCTGTACCGCACCCCTGTGCCCGTCAAGTTTGGAATAATCGTGTTTCTAGGAATATAAAAACTTTCGGTTGTCGATGCGCGATTAGATGTGAGATCGTATGTCACGCCATAAGGAACTGCCATTTCAGGCCTTGGATCGGCACGAGTTGCAGATGGCACTGCATCATCCCATAGCGTGTTATCTGCCTTACGCCACGGCGAGTAGAGCGTAGCCGGATCGAAATAGGTCTTATTGTAAGAAGGCGACCTTGCAAATCCAAATTGGTCGATCGGAGGCATCGCATCCCCCCCATAAGCCTTATCGAAATCGGCATGCGGAAAAAGATAAATAAGACCACCAAGATTAATGGTACAATTATCGCCACCTGCGTAAAAAACACCCGAGCCAGAAAAAAAACTTCTAGAGCACGAGTTCCAGCGCATATTCAAGTCACCAATACTTGTCAACATTTCAAAGCCCATCGAGTTCGAATCATCGACGGCCATGATGAATGCTGCTTGGGCGGGGCTTTGAGTATTCATAGGCGCTTGCGCGAGCTCACCCTGACCCTGCGCTGAAAAAGCCGCATATATGCCGTAAGTAAAAAGCGCAGCAGTAGCAATTAAAGCGACAAACTTCAGATTATCTTGACGGGCTAGCATATATATATATCTCAAGGACGAAATATTGTATCAACAGCGGCATCAGCAGCATCACTGTCAACCCCATCTGCATTGTAAGCAGTAACTTGATAAACAGGATTAGGGTCCTCATTGACTGCTTCGCCCATACCAAGACTGGAATTACCTGAGATACAAGGACCCAATAACCTGACATTTTTATTAGGGCCAATATTTGGTTTCAACCCCATTGCCCAGCTAGTGGCATCGAATACCTGGTCGCATACTTTGATGTCGCTTATGGCATCACAGCCTCCGACATTAGTCCGGTTGACTAGATTTTCGACTCCGCACTCAGTGGAGCGAGCGAGCCGTTCAGCATTTTGAAATGCGACATTTGTGGAGCGATAATTAAATGCCATACGTTCTTGCAGACTAGTAACTTGCATTCCAGCAATGCCAATTAACGCAAGAAGAATCAGCATTATCAATGCCACATAGAGCACTGCCCCAGACTGCCTGTACTTTAGCTGAGCACTTCGCTTCGAATTTAGCCTATAAATGACCAGCTTAGTTTCCATACAGGCGATTCCTCAATGCAACAGTTGTCTCGTAAACCCCTCTCACCCGACCGTCAAAGGTAGTTGGTGGAGCAAACTGCACACCAAGCACACGTGGTCGGTTCAAGGCTGCTGGCGCACTAGCGGAAGCATTCTCTGGGCTTCTCATAAGCAAACCGACTTGAACACCACCGACTCTCCTCCATTGCGCCGCCGACTCGGCAAGCGTGGCCGCCGTATTTTGGACATCAATATATCCGCTAGGAGGGTTCAAGGTGAGATCGGAAACTCGGTCCTGCCCATATATAAACTGGAGGCTTTCAACGCCCTCTACAAGTTCTTCATTCGTGTATCCAGCGCCATTATATCGGGCCCTGTACAATGAGGGTTCCCCACCAGCGCCCTTGCCTACGTAATAAACCAAAGACTCGGCACGATATAAACTGGTTTGCCCAGTCGGCTGCCCGGTGTAGCGATCAATGGCTTTGGCAACTGTCACCTCTCCGGCGGAGGCAGAAGTAGCGGAAGCCTGGAATACATCGGCATAGCTACAATCTGCAACACCGAAAAGTTGAGGATTAGCAACACCATCTTGTGTAAAAGCAACCCAACGCGCGGCTGGGACTGTAAGCTTGGTGATACTACCGCTAGTTACGATTGTATTTACGGGCGCCCCCTGAGGAGAAAGGAAACGTAGAACGACTATGTCACTTCCTGCCAACGGGGAAAGAGCAGATATAGAACTTGGCAACCCAGGGGACCACCCAGCGGTTGGCGCACCGAGTGTTACTGAATCAGATGGCGCAGTACCATTGGCTTCATACCCTTGAATCGAAACTTTAAAATTTAACGCTTGATCAGCATTACTCGGAAAATTTGACTGAAGTGCATCCGCACTCTGCAAGTGAGATTGATCACTAACACAGCCGAAATGCCCAGCCATGCGTATATCTCGCTGCAGATAATCAATCGCAAAGCGCGCATTCTCTTGCGTGCGAGCAAGTCCCTCCGAGAGACGATAAGCGGATTTAGATGCGGCAAAGACCTGCACAATACCCAGCATAAGAACCAAACCTATGACCAGCGCGATCATTAGTTCGATAAGCGAAACACCACGCATGCGCAAGCCAAATGATAGACGTTCACTCATAACTTAGTACTCACGCTAAACTCCGTCGCATCTCCGCCGCGATCGCTCCAATTTAATTGAACAGTGGCAACACCGTCGCTCAACGTTACCGCTGAAGAAGCGTTATCACCAAGCACTCTCACCACATCGCACTTCCATAAAGCGGTCATTTTCGCTACGTCTACGGTTCCCGTTGCTGGAATGCAGCTCACTGAACTAATTGCACCACTTGAAAAACTAGCTTGACTAGGGAAACTAGCAGCACTTAAGCGATTGACTCGCATTTGATCAAGCAGTTCAGTAGCTAAATTAGTTGCCTGAGTACGAATCGCCGCACTTTTTGACATACGAACGCTGGTTGTCTGCAAGAGGGCAAAGCCGAGTAGTCCAATAGCAAGAATAAGCACCGCAACCAGCACCTCAATGAGGGAAAAGCCTCGCTGGCGCTGCTGCAGAGCGTAATTTCTTGAATAAGAAAATGGTTTACTCATATACAGTTACTCTTAGATGTCCTGACCTGTCCGGTTGGACCGATAGTGAGGGTACGTGCCAGCTCAGCTTCACCAGCCTTACAGGTACTGGGCTGAATAAGCAACACCTGGCTACCTGATAGCGGAACTCCGCCTGCGCCTACGCCCCCAACACGCCCGCGTCTATCCAAGATAAAGCTACCAGGAGGATTTCCTTTGAAAACTACGGCCCCCTTCCCCTGGACATAACGAAGAGCTGCTTCAGAGCCATCCATGGATCCATTTGCATTATCGTCGCGCCAAATAAGCAAACCATTATCCCAAGTACCGCCACAGCTAGTGCCATTAGTTGAAGGACATATGCCCGCTCCACTGTTAGTACGTACAGCCTCGCTACGTCCGAAAGAAAATGCGGCAATTACTTCGTTTGAAGCGGTCGCAATCTGGTTGGACTGGATAACACTCTTAAAATTAGGGAAAGCAATAGCCGCCAGTACGCCAATCACAACGACGGCAACAAGCAACTCAAGCATCGTGAAACCGCGTTGCCGTAGATACATCAATACGCTCCCCAGCGTTGAGTCCACATAGTGTTTCCTTCCGGGAGAAGACACAATCCCCAGGAAGATGAACGGTCCAACTGGGGGGATGAACGCTCCCCACCGCTTCATTCGCCCTAAGTCACCACCCGATAACAAGGTCGGTAGTCCCCCGAGATCTTCATCCGGCGCTGTTCGACGAAGCCGCGCAGCAGCTCGTCCAGGGCCTGCATGATGTCCGGGTCGCCGTGGATCTCGAACGGACCGAACTCTTCGATGCGGCGCATGCCGTCTTCCTTGACGTTGCCGGCGACGATGCCGGAGAAGGCGCGGCGCAGGTCGGCAGCCAGTTCGGGTGCCGGGCGGCCGTGGTGCAGGTCCAGGGCGGCCATGGCTTCGTGGCTGGGGACGAAGGGCTGCTGGTACTCGAGCGGGATGTGCACCGACCAGCTGAAGTAATACGAGTCCTTCTGGTCCTTGCGATGCGCGCGCACCTCGTGGATGCCTTCGGCCATGCGGCGCGCAACGGCGACCGGGTCGCCGACGATGATCTCGTAGCGCGACGCTGCCGCGTCGCCGAGGGTGAGGCGGATGAAGCGGTCGATCTGCTCGAAGTACGGCGCGGCGATGGTCGGCCCGGTCAGGATCAGCGGGAACGGTAGGTCCGCGTTTTCTTCGCGCAGCAGAATGCCGAGCAGATACAGGATCTCTTCGGCAGTGCCGACGCCGCCCGGGAACACCAGAATGCCGTGACCGATCCGGACGAAGGCTTCGAGGCGCTTCTCGATGTCCGGCATGATCACCAGGTGGTTGACGATGGGGTTCGGCGATTCGGCCGCGATGATGCCTGGCTCGGTCACGCCGATATAGCGCGTGTGGTGCTTGCGCTGTTTGGCGTGTGCGATGGTGGCGCCCTTCATCGGGCCCTTCATTGCGCCCGGGCCGCAGCCGGTGCAGATGTCCAGCCCACGCAGGCCTAGCTCATAGCCCACCTGCTTGGTATAGAGGTATTCATCGCGCGAGATGGAATGCCCGCCCCAGCACACGACCAGATTCGGGTCGGACGGCTGCAGGATGCGCGCATTGCGTAGCTGGCCGAACACCGCGTTGGTGATGCCTTCGCTGGTGTCCAGATCGGCGCGCTGCGCTTCCAACTCGATGGCCATGTAGGCCAGATCGCGCACGACGGCAAACAGCAGCTCGGCGACGCCACGGATGATCTCGCCGTCGACGAACGCCATTGCCGGCGCATTGCTCAGGTCGATGCGGATACCGCGATCCTGCTGGTTCACCTGGATGTCGAAATCCGGGTACAGATCGCGCGCGGCGCGCGGATCGTCCGAGGCGCTGCCACTGGTCAGCACCGCCAGCGCGCAACGGCGCAGCAATTCGTGCATGCCGCCGCTGGATGCATCGCGCAACCGGGCCACTTCCGCCTTGGACAACACGTCCAGGCCACCACGCGGGTAGATCCGCGCATCCACCACCGGCAGCGCCCGTGCCGCCGTACTGCTGAGTTCCATAGCTTGCTCCTGTCGTCTCTCAAGGACTTTAACGTACTCACCCGCCCAAAAGAAAACGGCCGGGAAGACCCGGCCGTTTTCGCAACACATGACACGCTAAACGCGATCAGAACTGGTAGCGGAAGCCCAGCTGCAGTGCCCAGCGGGAGATGCCGCGGTCGTCATACACCGTGGACTGGTCCGGCGTATTGAAGCGATATACGTACTTGCCGCTGGCCGCATCGATACCGCCGTATTCCACGACACCACGCATACCCGGGAAGCCATATTCCTCGACACGGCCCCACTTCTTGTTGAGCAGGTTGCCCACGTTCATGACGTCAAGCCAGACAGAGGCCTTGTTGTCCTTGAAGAAGCCCGGAATCTCCTGCTCGACGTGCAGGTCGAACTGGTTGATCCAGGAGTTCCGTGCGCCATTACGTTCTGCAACCTGGCCACGACGGGCGGCCAGATACTCGTTGCCTTCGATGTAGTTCCAGAACGCCTGTTCTTCTTGAGCGGAGCCGAACAGCACATCACCACGGCCGGCCGGAATGTAGAGCAGGTCGTTCAAACGACCATCGCCGTTGGCATCGTTGTCGAAGGTATAGCTGTACGGACGACCGTTGCGCCCCTGGTAGATCAGACCGAGCTTGGTCTCGTAATCGCCAAAGAACGCATGCTTCCAATTCAAGGTGCCCAGGATGCTGTTCTTGACTTCGTACGCAGCGGTCGAGGCAACGTTTTCATTTGCCTGGAAAACGGCGTTGTTGCCCAACTGCGAACCCGAGGTCGAACTGGTCAGGCCACTGACTTCATCTGCATCGGTATACGTGTAGTAGAGACCCCAGGACCAGTCGCCACCATTGAAGGGCTTGTTCAGACCGACTGTAAAGCTCTCGCTGCCACCCTTGTCGGTTGGACGCGCAATGATCGCATCGTTGTAGTTCGGATTGCGCGACCCGCGCGCATCGACCAAGGAGCCGGTGCCACGCACACATGCCGCTGGAGCCCCCGTACCTGTCGGGTTGCGACCATCGGCCATCCAGCAAGCGGGATTCAGACCCTGAGCATTCCAGTAAATATTGCGACCATCCTGGCCCACCCGGGTGGTGTTGCCAAGATTGAGCTGCTGGTAATAAATCGCCTCATTGACCTGAGTGACCACCGCTTCGGCAGACGCCACAATGCCGTACCAGGGCAGTTCGGTATCGAATGCCAGGTTTGCCTTCCACACCGATGGCTGACCCAGTTTGCTGTCGACGAAATCGACGGACTGCGTGGCGCCATTCACCGAGCCATTACCGGTCGGCTGGTTGTTGATGTCAGGCGTGAAGCGGATGCCATTACTGTTCACCAGCGCCTGGCTGGAGAAGTTGTAATCCGTGTAAGCAAGGCCAGTATTGGAGTATGGATTAGACAGCCATACCGTTGCAGCAGCGCCCTGGAACAAACCCACGCCGCCACGCAGCTGAGTGGGGCGATCGCTGTCGAAAGTGTAGTTGAAACCAAAGCGCGGCTCGAACAGGCCATTACCGTCGATGGTCTGGTCATTACGAAAGCCGAAGGCCGTCGACGCAGCTGCGTTGTAGGCAGGGCTGTTCTTAACCATCGGCTCGTCATAACGCACACCGAACGTCAGTGTCAGGTTGTTGTTGACAGCCCACGTGTCCTGCAGGAACACACCGACGTTACGCATGCCCCAGTTCGCCGCGATGTCGTCGATGTTGCCGCTGTTGGAGCGCGAGTAACGATAGTTCAACGGACGATTGGCCGCGTAGTCGGCAATGGAGTTGAACGTGTAAGAACCGAAGACACGCTGACCGAACAGATTGAAGAGATCGTTGTCTTCGTAGTCGAAGCCGAACTTGACGGTGTGATCGTTCAAGAACAGCGTGCCAGCGAAGAAAGCGTTCCAGGTCTCGGTACGCAGTTCGTTGGCCTGGGTGCTCTGCTCGGTACCCAGGTTGACGGTGTTGTTACCGAGGCGTACCGCGATGGCCGGCAGCTGTGACGCAGCCGTACGAACGGCCGAATAATCGCGATAGGACACCTTGGCTTCGGTCGAGAAGGTATCGGTCCAATCACTGAATAACTGCGCCGTGTACGTCTTGAGGCTGAAGTCGCGGACGTAATGGTACGAATTCAGCGACAGCGCCTGATTGCCGAAGCCATTGAGGTTGGCAGTGCTCTGCTCGCTTTCGCCATAACGCAGCGAGGCACGGTGCTTGTCGGAGATATTCCAGTCGAGCTTGAAGCCCTTTTCTTCCGAATCCGAATCCAACGCCGGCAGTGCGAGAGTACCCGGATCGAAGCCATAGACGTTGCGAGAGATGTCGATGATCCGGTCGATGTCCGACTGCGGGATTTGAACGATATTGCTCTCGCCCGAGCCGATCGGACCGTAGCCAGAGGCTCCGGTGAACACGCCCTTGCCCTTGTACTTTTCGTAGTTGGCGAAGAAGAACAGCTTGTCCTTGATGATCGGGCCGCCCAGGGTCAGGCCGTAGGTGGTCTCGTTATCGAACAGCTGCGGGCGGACATCGTTCTGGTTCTTGCCCGACCAATCGTTCTCGCGGTAGGTGCCGTAGACCGAACCGTGAAATTCGTTGGTACCTGATTTGGTGACTGCATTGATCACGCCGCCGGTGGCGCCGGTGATGGTGACGTCGTAGTTGGCCACGTCGACCGAGATTTCATCGATGACGTCCATCGAGAACGGCTGGCGGGGCGTCGGCAGGCCGTTGGACTCGAGACCGAACGCGTCGTTGGTGCTGATACCGTCAACACGAATCAGGTTGAAGCGCGGGTTTTGGCCGCCTACCGAGATTTCGTTACGCGCCTTGTCGGTCTGCGCCACGCGCGGGTCGAGTCGCACATAGTCCTGCAGATTGCGGTTGATCGACGGCAGCGATTCGATCTGCTCACGGGTCACGTTGGTGCCGGTGCCCATCTTGTTGGCACTGAACAGAGCCGAGCCGTAGTCGCCACCAATGGCCTGCACAGCACCCAGCGTGGTGACGTCACCGCCCAGGGAAGCGTCCACGCTATTGACCTGATTGAGGTTGAGGTACACGCCCTCTTCGGTCTTGGTGCCTTCACCGGACCTGGTGATGGTGATCGTGTAAGGCCCACCCACGCGCAGGCCGCGCGCGTTGTAGCGTCCGCTGGCATCGGTGGTGGCGCGGCTGACGGTGCCCGATTCGACGTGGGTGATCGTCACTTCGGCATTCGGCACCGGCTGACCGCCGCTGCTGGTGACCAGGCCAGCGACGCCGGCGGAGGTGCTCTGCGCGAACACGGGGGCGGCGGCGAGTGCGGCAACGAGGCCAAGGGTGAGCTTGGACATGCGGAGACAACGGGGGTGGGTCATTTCGGTAGCCTCGATACAGGTTGGGCAGTGACAAAAAGGCGCAGTCAGCCCAACCGTTCCCGGGGGTGGGCTGCCGATGATCTGGGGTCCCTTGCCGCGCGGCTGGTTGCTGCCGCAACGGTTAACAACAGATTAACACGCTAAGGCCTGATTGTGACGGCGGCGTGACAAAGTTCGCGCACTGCAACATGAACTTCGCATGTGACGGCGCAACAGCCAGAGTGCGCAAGGTCGCAGCGGGAGCGAGACGTGCGTCTAGACAGAGAGTTTCTCAAGCGCGGCAAGCCGGCAGGAATGCCGTTCGCCCACTCTGCGCAAACGCGCGCGCAAGACGCGGCGCGCGGCCCGGGTCGTTCCCGGATATGACAATCGCCTTAGATGGACACCGGCAGCTTGAAGTACGTCCCCAACCCGTCCAGGAACATCTGCACGGAAATCGCGACCAGCAGCATGCCCATCAACCGCTCGATTGCGGTCAGTGCACGGTGGCCGAGCAATTTGTACAGCAATGGCGCCGAGGCCAGAATCGTGGATGCGCCGATCCAGGCAATCATCAGCGCCAGGCTCCAGTCCCAAAGACGCGTGGGTTCGTTGCTGCCCATCAGCATCACCGCTGCCATACCGGACGGGCCGGCCACCAGCGGGATGGCCAACGGCACAATGAAGGGTTCGCCATCGGGGATCTCGCCCATCAGGCCTTCCGGGCGCGGGAAAATCATGCGGATACCGATCAAGAACAGCACGATGCCGCCGGCAATCGCCACCGATTCCTGACGTAGATGCATCAGTTCCAGCGCGTATTTGCCGCCCCACAAGAACGCCATCAGCACACACAGCGCGATCAGCAGCTCGCGCGCCAGCACGAAGCGCTGCCGCTTCGGCGGCAACGGCTTGAGCACGCTGAGAAAGACCGGGATGTTGCCCAGCGGGTCCAGAATCAGGAACAGCAGCAACGCCGCCGACAGAATGGTCATGTGGAAGGGCTCCAGATCGCACCGCGGTGCGGGGCACCTGCCATGGACAACAGGGTGACGCAGGCGGACGCGTAACGGGCAGGATCGGCCGCCTCGCTGTCTTCCTGATGGGTAAAGGCGCGCGCGCGCAACGCAGTACGCATGGGGCCAGGTTGCAAGCCATGGACACGCACCGGACCGGCCGCAGTTTCATGATGCAGGCTGGCGATCACGCCGAGCTGTGCGTGCTGGGCGGCGCCGTATGCGCCCCAGTACGCTTGCCCGACGCGCACGGCATCGTCCACGACGAAGACGACAGCGGCATCATCCTGCTGCCGCATCAATGGCAGGCAGGCCTGAGTCAGCCAGGCGCGTGCGGTGATGTTGACGTGGATGCTGCGTGCGAAATCCGCAGGTGCCGCAAGTTCGGCGGGCGTCAGCCCAACGAACTCTGCCGCGCAATGCAGCAGGCCATGGACACCGCCCAGTTCGGACTGCAGCCGTTGCGCGAGCGCAGCGTAATCGTCGGGTGTCGCACCGGCCAGATCGAGCGGATACAGCAATGGCTCCGGCCCCAGCGTGGCGACGGTATCGTAGACGCGCTCCAACGGACGCAGCTTGCGCCCCAGCAGCACCACGGTCGCCCCCGCGGATCCGCATGCCTGTGCGGCAGCGGTGCCCAGCCCACCGGCCGCGCCGGTGATCAGCACCACCCGCCCGGTCAGTGGCTGCGACAAAACAGGGTCTTGCAACGCGCTCACGGCTGATACGCTTCAGTGACGATGCGCTTGAGCTCGCCGGCTTCGAACAGTTCCAGCGTGATGTCGCAACCGCCGATCAACTCGCCATGGATGAACAATTGCGGGAAGGTCGGCCAATTGGAATAGCGCGGCAGATTGGCGCGGATTTCGGGTTCTTCCAGCACGTTGACCGTACGCAGCTGATCGGCGCCGGCGGCGATCAACGCCTGCACTGCGCGACTGGAAAACCCGCACATCGGAAACTGCGGGGTGCCTTTCATGAACAGCACGATCGGGTGTTGTTCGACTTCGGCCTGGATCCGTTCCATCACCGGCATTGGACTCTCCTGACTGGGAGCGGCAGGCCCGACCGCCGGGTCGGATAGACTTCCGCAAAGGCGCGCATTGTAAGCCTTCAGCGCGACCTGTCGCCGCACTCCCTTCGCTGCCATTGCCATCATGCCGATCGAACACCTTGCACTGCCCTACTCCCGCGCCGCTCTGGAGCCGCATCTCTCGTCCGCAACCCTGGAGGCGCATCACGGCGTCTGTCATCGCGGCGAGGTCGAACGGCTCAATACGCGCATCGAAGGCAGCGAGTTTGCCGAGCTGACGTTGGAAGAGATCATCGCGCAGGCGCAGGGCACGCTGTTCCATCTGGCCGCGCAGGTGTGGAACCACAATTTCTACTGGCAGTGCCTGCGGCCACGCGGGGGCGGCGAGCCGCTCGGCAAGCTGGCCGACGGCATCGGCAGATCGTTCGGCGACTTTGTGCACTTCAAGCAGGAATTCAATCGCGTCGCCTTGAGCAGCTTCGGCTCGGGCTGGGTATGGCTGGTGCAGCGCCCGGATGGCGCATTGGCCGTTGTCGCCACGCCTAATGCGTCCACCCCGCTAACCGGGCCGGACACGCCGCTATTGGCGTGCGACCTCTGGGAACACGCGTATTACCTGGATTACCAGCAGGACCGTGCGCAGTACCTGGAGGCATTCTGGAAGCTGATCAACTGGGATTTTGTGGCCAGCCGGCTGAGCTAACAGGCGCCTCTGAATGCCGATGGATCGCTCACCGGTGCCTCCACCTGAGTACCATCAACCGAAGCGCAAGCGACCAGCAGGGCCACAACCCTCGCGACGCATCGCGACACGCCTCGCTGCTGCGTCGCGATGCCTCGGGATTGACTGACACTCAGCCTTCGCGCAGGCGCGCAATCACCGGTTCAACGTGCGCATTGCGCTGCAGTGCCATGCCGGCTTCGACCAGCGCCTGTGCCAGCATCTGCGGGGTATCGGCGCGCAGCGTTGCGTGGCCCACCTTGCGACCGTCGCGCGATTGCTTGCCGTAGTCGTGCCAATGCCCGCCGGGCACTGCCAGAAATGCCGCAGCGTCCGGCATCGTACCCAACCAGTTGAGCATGCACGCATGACCGCGCATCGCGGTGCTGCCCAATGGCAACCCGAGCACGGCACGCACATGATTTTCGAACTGCGAGGTCTCCGCGCCTTCGATGGTCCAATGGCCGGAGTTGTGCACGCGCGGGGCGATCTCGTTGGCCAGCAGCTCGCCATCGCGTACGAATAGTTCAAGGGCGAACACGCCCACGTAGTCCAGCCTGTCGGCAATCGCGCGTGCATGCGCATCCGCTGTCGCCTGCAATGTCGCGTCCACGCTGGCGGGCGCAAGACTGGCTGCCAGCACACCATCGACATGCCAGTTTTCGGTCAACGGCCATGCACGGAATTCGCCATCGCGTCCACGCACGGCCACCACGCTGACCTCGCGTTGGAATGGTACGAAGGCTTCAAGAATCAGTCCGACCTTGGCGGCCTGCGCGCCGAGCGCAGTCCATGCGGCATCCGCATCGGCAAGCGTCTTGATGCGGAACTGGCCCTTGCCGTCGTAGCCGAAGCGGCGCGTCTTGAGGACGCACGGCGCACCGATGCGCGCCAATGCGGCGTCAAGCCCGGCGCGGTCGTCGATGGCAGCGAACTCCGGCACAGGAATACCGAGCTCGCGGAACAAGGTTTTTTCGCTCAGCCGGTCCTGCGCCACCGCCAAGGCATCCGGGCGCGGAAACACCGGCACCTGCGCGGCAAGTTGCTGCGCGCTGGCTGCGGGCACGTTTTCGAAATCGAAGGTGATCACATCCACCTGCGCGGCGAACGCAGCGAGCGCGGCAGCATCGTCGAACGCGCCCACCTGCAGCGGCGCCATTTGCCCTGCGCAGGCATCGACCGCCGGGTCGAACACTGCAAACCGCAGCCCAAGTGGCGCGCCCGCCAGCACCAGCATGCGCGCCAACTGGCCGCCCCCCAGAATGCCGACGGTGGTCATTGGCGCGGGTCGTCGCTGGCCATCACATCATCGGTCTGCTTGGCACGGAACTGCGCCAGTGCCTGGCCGATCTGCGCCTGCTCCGGTGCCAGCATCGCAGCCGCGAACAACGCCGCATTGGCGGCGCCGGCATTGCCGATCGCAAACGTCGCCACCGGGATGCCGGCCGGCATTTGCACGATCGACAGCAGCGAATCCATGCCGTTGAGCGCCTTGGACTGCACCGGCACACCCAGCACCGGCACCGCCGTCTTGGCCGCCAGCATGCCCGGCAGGTGCGCCGCACCGCCGGCACCGGCAATGATCGCGCGCAACCCACGCGCGCGCGCCTGCTCGGCGTAGGTGAACAGCACATCGGGCGTGCGATGCGCCGACACCACCTTGACTTCGTACGGCACGCCCAGCGCATCGAGCTTCTGAGCTGCGTGTTGCATGGTCTCCCAATCCGAACGGGAGCCCATCACGATGCCGACCAGCGGCGCGGAGTGGTTGGAGGTCATGGCCCTGCCCTGCGGTAAAGACGTATTCTAGCCAATCTCCACGCAAGACAAGACTTCGATGGATCGCAAACTGCTCGACCTGCTGTGCTCGCCCGACACCCGCCAGCCGCTCTCGCTGCTGGACGGCAAAGGCCTGGAAGCACTCAACACCGCCATCGCCGCCGGAAACCTGCAGCGCGCCGACGGTACCGCGCAAAGCCAGCCGCTGCGCGAGGCCTTGATCACCCGCGACCGCAAGCAGATCTTCCGCGTCGACGACGGCATTCCGGTGCTGCTGGCCGAAGAAGCCATCGGCACCGCCCAGATCACCGACTTTCCCGACAAGTGAATTCGTCCGTGCGCACCGTGCCGGAGGCGCCGCCCGCCGCGTTGGTCGACGCCGATGTGGCGCGCGCGCTGGCCGAAGACATCGGCACTGGCGATGTGACTGCCGCGCTGCTGCCGGATCAAGCCGACAGTGCGTATCTGTTGTGCAAGCAGGATGCGGTGATTGCCGGCCGGCCCTGGTTCGATGCCACGCATCGCGCGCTCGACCCACAGGTGCGCATCGACTGGCACGTGCACGAAGGCCAGCACGTCAGCGCCGGCACGGTGCTGGCCATCTTGCAAGGTCGCAGCCGCAGCCTGGTCAGTGCCGAACGTACATCGCTCAACTTTCTGCAGACGCTTTCGGCCACGGCTACCACTACCGCTGCGTATGTGGCCGCAGTCGCCGGCACCGGCGCCCGCATCCTGGACACGCGCAAGACGCTGCCGGGCCTGCGCATGGCGCAGAAATTCGCAGTGCGCTGCGGCGGCGGCGACAATCACCGCATCGGCCTGTTCGACACGGTGATGCTCAAGGAAAATCACATCCGCGCCGCCGGCTCGTTGAGCGCAGCCGTGCAAGCCGCACGTGCCCAGCAACCGCAGCTACCGCTGGTGGTCGAGGTGGAAACGCTGGCGCAGCTGCGCGAGGCACTGCAGGTGGGCTGCACGCGCATCCTCATCGACGACTTTGATCCGGCAATGCGTCGCGATGCCGTGCGTATCGTCGCCGCGTTGCCGGTGGATCAGCGTATCCCGCTGGAAGTCTCCGGCAGCGTCGACCTGGCCGGCATCCGCGCAATTGCGCAGGACGGCGTGGATTGCATTTCCATCGGTGGGCTGACCAAGCATGTGCAGGCGGTGGATCTGTCGCTCAAACTCGGCCCGGCCCCGCGCTGATTTCACGCGTGCGCGCAGTCTGCTCTGTCAGCCTTCTGCGATTGATTTAGTTCAGGATGTTCGATGATCGTAAGACCCTGGCCGTGGATGTGCCTGCTGCTTGCAGGATTGGGAGGCGGCGCTGCGGCTGCGGAAGTGTGCGATATGCCACCGCGCTTCGGCACCAGTCCTGCGGCCATCGCCATCGTGCGCTCGGCCTGCAACGAGCATCGCCTGTGGCAATACCCGTTTATCGATGCCAAAGGGCGCCTTGCCAGCCTGGGCGTGACCGAAGCCGAATCAAGCTATCTTGCCGACGATGGCGTCGTGGCCTGGCAGCGCGTCGCAGGCTATTGGCGCGACAGCGGCACGCTCGCCTCGATGGGCGGACGTCCCGGCGCATCGAGCTGCGCCGCACTGGATGGCACCCGCTACACCGCCAGCGACTGTCGGGCCTTTCTTGTCGACAATCCGTGGTCGGCCGCTTTCATTTCATGGGTGATGACGCAAGCGAGACTGAGCGGATTCCACCGCTCCGCACGCCATCTGGATTACATCCGCAGCGCGTACAACGACGGCGCCACCGGCCCTTATCAGTTCGCCGACCCTGCGCTGGAAAAACCCGCACCCGGCGATCTGCTATGCCTGCTGCGCGGGCGCAGCGTGACGCTCGGCTACGCAGGGTTGAAGGCCGCCCTGGGCGGCAGCGCACCGATGCCATGGCAATCGCACTGCGATGTGGTGGTGGCTGCCAATGTCGGCGGCGATCGCACGCTGTATCTGATCGGCGGCAACGTGTTCAACACCGTGATGATGCGCAAGATGCCGCTGGACCGCGCCGGCCGCGTGGTATTGCCGACGCCGCAGTCCGACAGCGCGCAAGATCAGAATGAAGACAGCCTTGGTGTCGCCAGCGAATGTACGCCGGCACACGAAGAACTGTGCGACTTCAACCGACGCGACTGGGCCGCGCTGCTGAAGCTGCGTCCCGACGCAGCAATGCTGCCGCCACCGCCAACCGAGCCACTGCCTGCGCCCACCGCACCGCCCGCCGAGCAGACGATGCCTCCAGGTTTCCCGCGCGTGGTGCCGCCGCGCCCGGAAACGCAGCCGGCGCCGACCCAGCAGCCCGGGTGAGGAAAGATTCAACGCCCCTCTCCCTGCGGGAGCGGGGTTGGGGTGAGGGTACCGGGCAAAGCCCTGATGTCGTTTCAACTGCAATGATGCTACGCACGTAGCCTCATCCGCCCCTTCGGGGCACCTTCTCCCAAGGGGAGAAGGAACAGACACGTGGCGCCTCGCTCTAGCCCCTCTCTCTGCGGAATAGGGGTTGGAGGAGCGAAGCCATGGTGCTGCCTCAACTGCAACAGGCTGCGCCCGACCCCTCATCCGGCCGTTCGGGGCACCTTCTCCCAAGGGGAGAAGGAACAAGGCATGGATCATTCCGAACCGACAACGAAAAAGCGGGCCGAAGCCCGCTTTTTCGTGACGCATCAACCAGCAGCGATTACTCGGCCGACGGCGGGACGCCCTCGCCTTCTTCCACGGCCTTGATCGACAGACGGATACGGCCCTGCTTGTCCACTTCCAGTACCTTCACGCGGACCAGATCGCCTTCCTTCAGCTTGTCGCCGACCTTCTCCACGCGCTCGCTGGAAATCTGCGAGACGTGCACCAGGCCGTCCTTGCCCGGCAGGATGGTGACGAACGCACCGAAGTCCATGATCTTGGCGACCTTGCCTTCGTAGATGCGGCCCGGCTCCACGTCCGAGGTGATCTGCTCGATGCGCGACTTCGCAGCTTGCGCGGCAATCGCGTTGACCGAGGCGATGATGATCGTGCCGTCGTCCTGGATGTCGATCTGCGTACCGGTTTCCTTGGTGATCGCCTGGATAGTCGAACCACCCTTGCCGATCACTTCGCGGATCTTGTCCGGATGGATCTTGATGGTCAGCAGACGCGGCGCGTAGTCGCTCAGTTCCAGACGCGGGGTGGTCAGTGCGTGCGCCATCTCGCCGAGGATATGCAGACGGCCGGCCTTGGCCTGCTGCAATGCCTGCTTCATGATCTCTTCGGTGATGCCTTCGATCTTGATGTCCATCTGCAACGCGGACACGCCTTCGGCAGTACCGGCCACCTTGAAGTCCATGTCGCCCAGGTGATCTTCGTCGCCCAGGATGTCCGACAGCACCACGAAGCGGTCGTTTTCCTTGACCAGGCCCATGGCGATGCCCGCGACCGGCGCCTTGATCGGCACGCCCGCATCCATCAGCGCCAGCGAGCTGCCGCAGACCGATGCCATCGACGAGGAACCATTGGACTCGGTGATTTCCGAGACCACGCGGATGGTGTACGGGAATTCTTCCAGGCTCGGCATCACGGCGAGCACGCCACGCTTGGCCAGACGGCCATGACCGATTTCGCGACGCTTCGGCGCACCGAACCGACCGCACTCGCCCACCGAATACGGAGGAAAGTTGTAATGGAACAGGAAGTTTTCCTTGTACTCGCCGCTGACCGCATCGATCACCTGGCCATCGCGAGCAGTGCCCAGCGTGGTGACCACGATCGCCTGCGTCTCGCCGCGGGTGAACAGCGCAGAGCCGTGGGTACGCGGCAACACGCCGGCCTGCACCGCGATCGGACGCACGGTATCCAGCGCACGACCATCGATACGCACCTTGGTGTCGAGCACCGAGTCGCGCATGGTGTGGTATTCCAGCTCGCCGAATTCCTTCGACAGCTCAGCGGTGCTCCAGCCCTCGGAGGCGACGCGGCCGGCCAGCGATTCCATCACGTCTTTTTTGATCGCCGAAATGGCGTCGCGACGCTGCAGCTTGTCGCGCACCTGGAAGGCGCTCGCCAGCTGCGTGCCGACGGCTTCCTTCAGCGCGTTGATCAGCGCGGTGTTCTTGGCAGGCGCCACCCAGGTGCTGGGCTTGGTGCCTGCTTCGACGGTCAGCTCGTTGATCGCGTTGATGACTTTCTGCAGTTCGCGATGACCGAAGGTCACTGCGCCCAGCATCACTTCTTCGGACAACAGCTCCGCTTCAGACTCCACCATCAGCACCGCATTGGCGGTACCGGCAACCACCAGCTCCAGCTGCGAATCCTTCAGCTCGGCGATGGTCGGGTTGAGGATGTACTCACCGTTCTTGTAGCCCACCTTGGCGGCGCCGATCGGGCCGTTGAAGGGGGTACCGGCCAGCGACAGTGCAGCCGATGCACCGATCAGCGCGGCGATGTCGCCATCGATGTCCGGGTTCATCGACATCACGGTCGCGATGATCTGTACTTCGTTCTTGTAGTCCTCCGGGAACAGCGGACGGATCGGACGGTCGATCAGGCGCGAGATCAACGTTTCCTTCTCGGTCGCACGTCCTTCGCGCTTGAAGAAGCCGCCCGGGATGCGGCCGCCGGCATAGAACTTCTCCTGATAATCGACCGTCAGGGGGAAGAAGTCCTGCCCTTCGCGCGCGGTTTTTGCGGCGACGGCGGTGACCAGCAGTACGGTGTCGTCCATCTTGACGATGACGGCACCGCTCGCCTGGCGAGCGACTTCGCCCGTCTCCAGGGTGACGGTGTGCTTGCCGTACTGGAAGGTTTTGGTGATTTTTGCCACGGAGGTTTTTTCCTTAGGTGTAACTGTCTTCGTTGGACCGTCGTCGACCCATGCCGAGAACGGGCGGCCGGGAGGCTCCGGCCCATGAACTTGGGACTGCGATGACGCGTTTGCGAACGACCAAAACAAAACCGCGGCGCATCGCTGCGCCGCGGCGGTAGGACTCGATTAGCGGCGCAGGCCGAGCTTCTCGATCAACGACTTATAGCGCTCGTTGTCCTTCTTCTTCAGGTAGTCGAGCAGGCTGCGGCGACGGTTGACCATCTGCAGCAGACCGCGACGGCTGTGGTGATCCTTCTTGTGGGTCTTGAAGTGACCGCTAAGCAGCTCGATGCGTGCGGTCAGCAGAGCGACCTGCACTTCCGGCGAACCGGTGTCCTGGGCGCTGCGCTTGTTGTCTTCAATAACTTTCTGGGTGTCGACAGACATGATGTTTTCTCGATAGATGCGTGGTCGACAGAAACGTGCATGACGCACCGTCTGACTCGCCGTTTGCTAGGGATGCGCGCGCTTGGCGCGGAGGTGCCCCGATCGGGGCCGCGAAATTGTACCGTTGCATGGCGCCGGGAACAAGTTGACTAGACCTTAACAACCCGAAGTCTCGTTCAGTCCATTGAACAAGCGCTGCGGCGACAGCCGACCGTCAGCGTCAACAAGGCCAAGGCCTGACGGGCTTCCATCCGGTCCGAAAACGGCGACGTGACCGGCCGGAAATGCCGGATCGCGCAAGCGTTGCCCCATCCGGAAGCGGGTCGCATGGGCCTGGTCGAGGGTGATCTGCGCAAAATCGGCCAGCCCGGCCTGGATCGGCAGCAGCAGATCTTCCGCCCGCGTGCCGGATTCCAATGCTGCGCTCAACGCTTCCAGGGTCATCATCTGTGGCGATCGGAACGGTTCTACCCAGAGCCGGCGCAGCGAGGCGATATGCGCGCCGCAGCCGAGTGCTTCGCCCAGATCGCGCGCCAGGCTGCGGATGTAGGTGCCGGAGCCACAGGTCACGCGCAATTGCAGACGCGACGCGTGGTAGCCGATCAACTCGATCGCGTGCACCTCGACCTCACGCACCGGCGCCTCGATCACGTCGCCCCGGCGCGCCTTGGCATACAGCGGTTCGCCGCCCTGCTTGAGCGCGGAATAGATCGGAGCCTGCTGCTGGATACGGCCAATCAACGGCGCCAAGGCGGCGCGTAGCGCGTCTTCGGTCAGCGCAGGCACCGCACGCTCGCGCAGCGGTTCACCGTCGGCATCGTCGGTATCGGTGGTGACGCCCAGTACCACCTCGGCGTCGTACGCCTTGGCCGAGCCGAGCAGCAAGCCGGCGATCTTGGTCGCCTCGCCCAGGCACAACGGCAGCAAGCCGGTGGCCAGCGGATCCAAGCTGCCGGTGTGGCCGCCTTTTTCCGCCCGCAACAGACGGCGCGCGGCCTGCAATGCGTTGTTGGAACTGAGCCCAGCCGGCTTATCCAGCAACAGGATGCCGTGCAGCGGGCGATAGACGATGCGGGGTTTCAAAAGATCGGTGCTCGAATCGGGCGCTGTGCGCGTCCGCGGGAATCCAGGGGGCGCGGTCATCTCGCCCAGCCGACACAGCGCTTAGCGCTGCTCGGTGTCTTCGTCGCTGGACGTGGCCTGCGGACCGACATCGTCCAGGTCACGCAGCAGGTTATCGATACGCTCGCCACGGTCGACCGAGTCGTCGTAGTGAAAGTGCAGCTCGGGCACGTGACGCAGCTTCATCGCGCGCGCCAACTGCGTGCGCAGCTGCCCGGCGATTTCCTTGAGTCCCTTGACCGCTTCGGCCGAACGCTCCTGCTGCAGTGCGGTGACGAACACCTTGGCGTGCGCCAGATCGCGGCTGATTTCGACATCGGAAACGCTGACCGACGGCAAGCCGTGGTCGCGCACGGCCGCGTGCACGATCGTGCCGAGGTCGCGACGCACCTGCGCAGAAACGCGATCGGTGCGATGGAATGATTTGGTTGGCATGGTCGTGGACCTGGTTGATTCGGAGGGCCAGATGGCACCGAAGCCAAAAACGAACGCGGGCGGCCATGCCGCCCTCGCCTTGCAGAACTTGCGGACACCATCGCCTGCGTGGAAGACCGGAGCCCGCAGGCCCCGGCAGCCATTACAGCGTGCGGGCAACCTCGATACGCTCGAAGCACTCGATCTGATCGCCAGGCTTGACGTCGTTGTAAGCCTTCACGCCGATACCGCACTCGGTACCGTTGCGCACTTCGTCGACGTTTTCCTTGAAGCGACGCAGCGATTCCAGCTCGCCCTCGAACACCACGACGCTGTCGCGGAGCACGCGGATCGGCTTGCTGCGCTTCACCACGCCTTCGATGATCATGCAGCCTGCAACCGCACCGAACTTCGAGCTGCGGAATACGTCGCGCACCTGCGCAATACCGATGATCTCTTCGCGGATTTCCACGCCGAGCAGACCGGACGCCACCTGCTTCACCTGATCGATCACGTCATAGATGATCGAGAAGTAACGCAGATCGATGCCGTTGGACTCGACGATCTTGCGCGCCGATGCATCCGCACGCACGTTGAAGCCGATCATCGTGGCCTTGGACGCCGCTGCCGAATTCGCATCCGACTCGGTGATGCCGCCCACGCCGGAATGGATCACGTTGATGCGGATGTCGTCGTTGGACAATGCCACCAGCGACTGCTTGAGCGCTTCCACCGAACCCTGCACGTCGGCCTTGATCACCAGGTTCAACACCTGCTGGCCTTCGCCCTTGCCCATCTGGGCCAGGATGTCTTCCATGCGGTTGGTTGCCGAGGCGACCAGACGTGATTCGCGGCGCTTGGTTTCGCGCTGCTGTGCCACGTCCTTGGCCAGACGCTCGTCGTCGACGACCACGAAGTCATCGCCAGCTTCCGGCACGCCGGACAGGCCGAGCACCTGCACCGGAATCGACGGGCCTGCCGACGCCGGCTGATGGCCGGTTTCGTCGAACAGCGCACGCACGCGGCCGTACTGAATACCGCACACCAGGTAGTCGCCACGCTTCAGCGCGCCCTGCTGCACCAGCACCGTCGCGACCGGGCCACGGCCCTTGTCCAGCGAGGATTCGATCACGGTACCGCTGGCGCGGCCATCGGCCACGGCCTTGAGTTCCAGCACTTCGGCCTGCAGCGAAATCGCATCCAGCAGCGTGTCCACACCAGTACCGACCTTGGCCGACACTTCGATGAACTGGGTATCGCCGCCGAAATCTTCGGCAACCACGTTTTCGGCCAGCAATTCGTTCTTGACCCGCAGCGGATCCGCGCCGGCCTTGTCGATCTTGTTGACCGCCACGATCAACGGGACGCCTGCCGCCCTGGCATGCGCAACCGCTTCCTTGGTCTGCGGCATGACGCCGTCGTCGGCCGCAACCACCAGCACCACGATGTCGGTGATCTTGGCGCCGCGCGCACGCATCGAGGTAAACGCGGCATGGCCGGGCGTATCCAGGAAGCTGATGACGCCACGGCCGGTTTCGACGTGGTACGCACCGATGTGCTGAGTGATGCCGCCAGCTTCGCCGGAAGCGATCTTGGTGCGACGGATGTAGTCCAGCAGCGAGGTCTTGCCGTGATCGACGTGACCCATGATGGTCACGACCGGCGGACGCGAAGTGGTCTCGCCCTGCGCGTCTTCGGAATGCGCCAGCAGCGCATCTTCGAAGTCGGCATTGTCCGCACGCACTGCCTTGTGCCCGAGTTCTTCGGTCACCAGTGCAGCGGTGTCGTGATCGATGCTCTGGGTAATGGTCGCCATGACGCCCATCTTGAACAGCGCCTTGACCACGTCGCCGCCCTTGAGCGCAAGCTTCTGCGCCAGATCGGCCACGGTGATGGTCTCGCCGATCGCCACTTCACGCACCACCGGTGCAGTCGGACGCTCGAACCCGTGCGGGCCGCTGTTGCTCTGGTTGCTGCCACGACCACCATCATTGCCACGACGCGACGACGACGAACCCGGACGACCGGTCGGCTTGCCACGCACATTGGAACGACGCGCGCGATCGGCGGCCGACAGATGCAGCTGACCGGCAAAGCGCTTGGTCGCATCGTCGTCTTCGACGCCAGCCACCATGACGTGCGAACCGCGCGTCTTGTGCTTGGCGGCGTTGTTGCGATCATCCGGACGTGCCGGCGTCGCCGGACGCGAGGCAGGCGAGGCGCCAGCCGGACGAGACGGACGCGGTGCCGACGACGGCGAAGATGGTGCACGCGCAGCAGGCGCCGACGACGGCGTCGGCGCAGCGGCAACCGGGGCCGGCGCACTGGCAGCCGCAGCGGCTTCCTCGGCAGCCTTGCGCTCGGCTTCTACACGGTCTTTTGCGGCCTGCTCTTCGTCGCGCTTGCGCTGAATCGCTTCATCGCGCACACGGTCGCTCTCGGCCAGGGCCTGCTGCTCGTCGAGATTGCGCTGACGCGATGCAGCGAGCTTGGCCAGGATGTCGGCGCGCTCTTCGTCCGGCGTCATCGGCGCGGCGCGGCCGCTGCCTTCGTTCTCGGACTTTACGTACGTCCGCTTCTGCCGCACTTCCACGTTGACCGTGGTCTTGGTGCGGCCGGCGCTGACCGTGACTTCTTGCAGCTTGCGCCGATTGAGCGTGATCTTCTTGGCTGCTTCGCTCGCCGCTTCGGCGGGCGTCTCGGCCTTGCCATGCGTGCGACGCAGGAAGCCAAGCAGTTTCATCTTCTCGGTGCTGGTCACGACCTGGTCGGGACCGCTGAACTTCATTCCGGCCTCGGCCAGTTGAACCAGCAGTTTATCGACCGGCGTGTTGACCAGTTCGGCAAGCTTGCGGATGGTGGTTTGCTGCGACATTCGGATCCTATGATCTGGTTGGCGCCCCCTCGCCCAGAGCAAGGGAAACGCTGATTCTAAGCCCTGATGGGGTCAGGGCGCGGTTCATTGCCGGCTCATTCGCCGCGCTCCAAACGGGCGATCTCCTCGGCGCGGGCCGCCAGGATCAGCGCCGCGGCGCGCTCCTGGGTCATGCCCTCGATGCCGAAGTCGACGATCTCGTCCGCTGCCAGGTCGGACAAGTCCTCGCTGGTGCGCACGCCGTGCTCGGCCAGAGCAAAGGCCGTTTCCTCGTCCATCCCCTCCAGCGCCAGCAGGTCCTCGGTGGGCTGAGTTCCTTCCAGGCCTTCTTCCTCGGCCAGCGCGGCGTTGAGCAACGCATCGCGGGCACGGGCACGCAGTTCTTCGACGATGTCTTCGTCGAAACCTTCCACCGCCAGCAGTTCGCCGACCGGGACGTAAGCGATTTCTTCGACCGTGTTGAAGCCTTCGGACACCAGGATGGCGGAGATTTCCTCGTCCACTTCCAGGCGATCCATGAACAGCTGGCGCGCCGCCGCCTGTTCAGCCTCGGACTTGGCGGCCACCTGGTCGGCGGTCATCACGTTGAGCTGCCAGCCGGTCAGACGGCTGGCAAGACGCACGTTCTGGCCGCCCTTGCCGATCGCCTGCGCCAGGCGGTCTTCTGCCACGGCCAGGTCCATCGAATGCTTGTCTTCATCGACGATGATCGACTGCACTTCGGCAGGCGCCATCGCGTTGATCACGAAGTTGGCCGGGTTCTCGTTCCACAACACGATGTCCACGCGCTCGCCATTGAGCTCGTTGGACACCGCCTGCACGCGCGAACCGCGCATGCCGATACAGGCACCGATCGGATCGGTGCGGGTGTCGTGCGCAATCACCGCGATCTTGGCGCGGTCGCCCGGGTCACGTGCGCAGGCCTTGATCTCGACCAGGCCCTGGCCCACTTCCGGCACTTCGAGCTTGAACAGCTCGATCATGAATTCCGGTGCGGCGCGGCTGATGAACAACTGCGGGCCGCGCGGCTCGGAGCGCACTTCGGCCAGATAACCGCGCACGCGGTCGCCCGGGCGCAGCACGTCGCGCGGAATGCCCTTGTCCTTCGGAATGAAGGCTTCGGCATTGCCGCCCAGATCGACAAAGATGTTGCCGCGCTCGGCGCGCTTGACCACACCGGTGATCAGCTCGCCCACGCGGTCCTTCCATGCATCGACCACCTGCTGACGCTCGGCTTCGCGCACACGCTGCACGATTACCTGCTTGGCAGCCTGCGCTGCGATGCGGCCGAAATCCGGGTTTTCGATCTGCTCTTCGATGTAGTCGCCCACATCTACGCCGTCGGCTTCGTCGATGGCGTCCATCAGACGCACCTGGCGATCCGGCGACTCCATCACCACGTCGTCGGCCACCACTTCCCAACGGCGGAAGGTTTCGTAGTTACCGTCCTTGTGGTCGATGGTCACGCGCGTCAACACGTCCTGGTCGGGATAGCGCTTCTTCGCTGCGGAAGCCAGCGCGGCCTCGATCGCATCGAAGATCACTTCGCGCGGCACGCCTTTTTCATTGGCCACCGCATCCACTACCAGCAAAAGTTCCTTGCTCATTTAGTCACTCCGCGCGCGGCTTGCCAGCCGCCGACTCGTTGGATGGTTTCTTCTTGTCGTGCCCGGGTTTTTTCGGGCCGGGCTTATTCGGTTTTTGCGGCGCCAGGCCCAAGGCGACCCAATCCGGCAGGATGCGCGCCTTGTCGATATTGTCGAAGCCGATCTGTACGTCCTTGCCGTCGACCGAAAACACCACGGCGGCAGCTTCCGGCTCGGTGCGCAGGATCTGACCCTGGAAGCGGCGCCGACCATCCTGCGCAAGCTTCAACACGATCTTTGCGGACTCGCCGGCATGGCGCGCGAATTGTTCGAGGGTGAACAAGGGACGGTCCACACCCGGGGAGGACACTTCCAGGGTGTAGTTGCCACTGATCGGGTCTTCGACGTCGAGCTGGGCCGACACTTCGCGGCTCACGCGCTCGCAGTCGTCGACGTTGATCACGCGCTCGGGCTGTTCGGCCAGCGGCACATCGATGTAAAGGCGCAACGTGGCGCCACCTGGCGCGGGAAGATACTCCACGCCCAGCAGTTCCAAGCCCAGGGACTCAACCGTTGGACTCAGCAGATTCGCGATTTCGGTCGCTTTTTCGCTCACAGACTGCCCTGATCAAATGATTGCCAGTAGAACCCCGGCAACCGGCAGCAAACTTTCCGGTTCCGGAAAAAACAAGGGGCCCGATGGGCCCCTTGCATGAAAAAGCCCGACCTCTCAGGGTCGGCGTAAAGACGGGAACATGCGTCCTTACGATCCAAGAAGTTGAATCACTGCGATAAAGCGGTAATTCGAAACTTGGTAGCGGGGGCAGGATTTGAACCTGCGACCTTCGGGTTATGAGCCCGACGAGCTGCCAGACTGCTCCACCCCGCAGCAGAAGCGGAATTATGAAGAACTTGAGCGGCAATTGCAAGCCCTAAGTTTTTCATCTGCTGGACACTTTGGCGAGTGTCCAACGTCGCGGCGAATGATAACCGCAATGCAACAAAAACGAAACACCAATCACGACTTTATTTCAGATCCGCGCCATCCGCATGCAAGCAGGTATCGCGATGAACGCGACACCCGCGCGACACGCTTACACGAGACCAGCAAACGCACGCTGGCACCACACCATGATCGGGCTCCAGGCCAGACCCAGCGCCAGCAACGCGAGTGCGTTGACGCCCAGCACCGTGCCCAGGACGCGATCGTTGTTGGCAGGCAGCGGCTCACCCACCGGCTCGTCGAAGTACATGACCTTGATGACACGCAGGTAGTAGTACGCACCGATCACCGCGCACAGCACACCCACCAGCGCCAGCCACAGCATGTCGCCCTTCACCGCCGCACCCAGCACGGCGAGCTTGGTCCAGAAGCCGAGGAACGGCGGAATGCCCGCGAGCGACGCCATGATGCACAGCACCAGTCCGGCCATCCACGGATTGCGCGCGTTGAGGCCCTTGAAGTCGTCGATGTTCTCGGCTTCGAAGCCATTGCGCGACAACGCGATGATCGCGCCGAACGAGGCGGTCGACATGATGGTGTAGCTCACGGCATAGAACATCGCAGCCGCATAGCCTTCTTCGCCGCCACCGGCCACGCCCATCAGCAGGAAGCCGATGTGCGAGACCGTGGAATACGCAAGCATGCGCTTGAGATTGCTCTGCGCGATGGCCATCAGATTGCCGATGACCAGCGACAGTGCCGACAGGCCGCCAATCAGCAGATGCCACTGCGGCGACAACGGACCCATGCCCACTTCCAGCAGGCGGTAGGTCATGCCGAAGGCAGCCAGCTTCGGTGCCGAGCTGATAAACAACGCGATCGGTGCCGGTGCGCCCTGATAGACATCGGGCAGCCACATATGGAACGGCGCGGCGCCCAGCTTGAATGCCACGCCGGCGATCATGAAGATGGTGCCGGTCAGCAGCAATGTGCGCTCGCCCGAGCCTTCGATCGCCTCATGGATGCCAGCCAGACTCAAGGTACCGGTGGCGCCATAGACCAGCGACATGCCATATAGCAACAGACCCGACGCCAACGAACCCAGCACGAAATACTTCATCGCCGCTTCGGTGGCCAGGCCGTTGTCGCGGTTGGACGCAACCAGCGCGTACGAACACAGCGCCAACAGTTCCAGGCCCAGATAGACCATCAACAGGCTGCCGGCCGACGCCAGCAGCATCATGCCGGCGGTGGCGAACAACACCAGTACCGGGATTTCGCCCTGATAGAGATTGCGCTCGCGCAGGTAGGTCCAACCGTAGACCAGGCTCAACCCGCTGACGAGCACGATCACGGTCTTCATCACGTCCGCCGCGGTATCGCGCACGAACATGCCGTTGAAAATCTCGCCCTGCCCGCCCGTACCGGTCGCCAACAGCGCAAACACCACGGCGAGAACGGCGATGGAGAACAAGTGGGTCCAGACCTTGTTCCGCTGGCTCATGAACAGGTCGAGCATCAGCAGTGCGAAGGCGCCGCCGATCAGCACCAGCTCCGGAACAAGCGGAGCCAGGTCAGCGGTGGTCAACGGCGCGAGCGTTGGCGTGGTCATCATCAAATCCTGAGAATCAAAACGTACGGCAAGCGGTCACAGCTTGCTCGCGGCGATCTGGGTAGCCAGCTTGGCGATCGATGGTTCCATCAGATCGGTCAGTGGCTTCGGATACAGGCCCAGGGCCAGCACGCCAGCAGCGAACACCCCCAGCACGAAAGCCTCGCGGCCATTGATGTCCTTCAGCTCGGCCACATGGGCATTGGCCACCTCGCCGAAGAACACGCGCTTGTAGAGCCACAGTGTGTAGGCGGCCGTGATCACCAAGGTCGTGGCGGCAGCGAAGGCAACCAACGGATGCTTCTGGAAGCTGGCCATGATCACCATGAACTCACCGACGAAACCACTGGTACCCGGCAGACCGGCATTGGCCATGAAAAACAGCATGGCAAAAGTGGCAAACCACGGCATCACGTTGACCACGCCGCCGTAATCGGCGATGCGGCGGGTGTGCATGCGGTCGTACAACACACCGATGCAGGAGAACATTGCGCCTGACACGAAGCCGTGCGAAATCATCTGCACCATTGCGCCCTGCAAACCGAGGCGTGCAGCGTCGGTGCTGCCGTACTCGCGCACCAGGGTGAAGGCGATGAAGGTGCCGAGGGTAACGAAGCCCATGTGCGCGATGGACGAATACGCCACCAGCTTCTTCATGTCGTCCTGCACCAACGCTACCAGGCCGACGTAGATCACTGCGATCAGCGACAGGGTGATCACCAGCCACGCAAACTCATGGCTGGCATCTGGAACGATCGGCAGGTTGAAACGCAGGAAACCGTAACCGCCAATCTTCAGTGCGATCGCCGCCAGGATCACCGAACCGGCGGTCGGTGCTTCGACGTGGGCGTCCGGCAACCAGGTATGCACCGGGAACATCGGCACCTTGACCGCAAAGGCGATCAGGAATGCGAAGAAGATCCAGGTCTGTTCCTTGGCGGTCAGCTGCAGCGCATACAGGTCGGCGAGCTGGAAGCTACCGCCCTTGAGGTACAGGTAGACCAGCCCCACCAGCATCAGCACCGAGCCGAGGAAGGTGTAGAGGAAGAACTTCATCGCCGCATAGATACGCCGCGGACCGCCCCAGACACCGATGATCAGGAACATCGGGATCAGCATGGCTTCGAAGAAGACATAGAACAGCATCGCGTCGGTGGCAGCGAAGATACCGACGGTGACACCTTCCAGAATCAGGAACGCGGCGACGTACTGATTGACGCGCTTGTCGATCGAGCGCCAGGCGCCGATCAGCGCCAGCACCGTCACCAATGTGGTGAGCACGATCAACGCGACCGCGATGCCATCCACGCCCAGGTTGTAGCCGATGTTGTAGGCCGGGATCCAGGCATGCAGTTCGATGAACTGCATCGCGTCATTGGCGGTGTCGTAGCCCAACAGCGGCAGACTCAGCACAAAGGTCGCCACCGCCACCGCCAAGGACGCCCAGCGGGCAGTCTCGGCGTTGCGCAACGCAAGGATCAGGGCGCCACCGATAATCGGCAGCCAGATCAAGATAGACAGTAAAGGCCAGTTCGACACGTTTTCTTATTCCGTACAGGTCAACGCCAGAAATGCATCAGTACCGCCAACAAGGCGATCAAACCGATGATCATTGCGAAGGCGTAGTGATAGAGGAAACCGGATTGCGTGCGACGCAGCAGATTTGCAGCCAGGTCGATCAGTCGGGCAGAACCATTGACGACCACGCCGTCGACCACATGGGTATCGATTGCGCGTGACGCCTTGCCAAGGACAACACCGCCACCGGCGAAGCCATTGATCCACAGCTTGTCGAAGCCGTACTTGTTTTCCAGCAACCACACGATCGGCGCGAACGCCTTGCGGGACTTGGTCGCCAGGTCGGGCTTCCACAGATAGAACAGCGCGGCGAGCAACAGACCGGCGACCGTCAGGAAGAACGGAGCCGCCATCATGCCGTGCAACGCGAACGCGATCGGGCCGTGGAATTCTTCGGCCAGCGCACCGACGGTATCGCGCGCCGGGTCGTAGAAGTCGACGATGCCGGTGAAGAACGACACGGCCTGCCCCTTGAGCGCATGCGCCGCGTGGTGGCCCTGCCAATCGGTACCGAACAACATCGGACCGATGGTGAAGAAACCGATCGCCACCGACGGAATCGCAAGCAGGATCAGCGGCAAGGTCACCACCCACTTGGACTCGTGCGGCTCATGCGCTCCGTGGTGCCCATGACCGTGATCGTCGTGACCATGGCTGTCATGCGCATTCGCATCGTGCGCGTGGCTGTCGTGGGCATGCACCTGTGCTTCGGCATCGGCATGCGCGCTGTCGTGATGTGTATGCGCCTCGTGCGCATGAGCATCGCGAAAACGCTCCTTGCCGTGGAAGGTCAGGAACAGCAGACGGAAGCTGTAGAAGCTGGTGACCAGCACGCCACCGAGCACGGACCAGTAGCCGTAGGTCGCGACCCAGCTATGCGATTCGTGCGCGTGGTGCGCAGCGGCTTCGATGATGGTGTCCTTCGAGTAGAAACCCGAAAAGAACGGCGTACCGACCAGTGCCAGCGTACCGATCACGCTGGTCCAGTAGGTCACCTTCATGTACTTGCGCAGGCCGCCCATCTTGCGCATGTCCTGCTCGTGGTGCATGCCGATGATGACCGAGCCCGCCGCCAGGAACAGCAGCGCCTTGAAGAAGGCATGCGTCATGAGGTGGAACACGGCGGCCGAATAGGCCGACACGCCCAGCGCCACGGTCATGTAACCGAGCTGGGACAGCGTTGAGTACGCGACCACGCGCTTGATGTCGTTCTGCACGATGCCGATCAGGCCGGTGAAGAAGGCCGTGGTCGCACCGATGAACAGGATGAAGTTGAGCGCGGTTTCCGACAGCTCGAACAGCGGCGACATGCGCGCCACCATGAAGATGCCGGCGGTGACCATGGTCGCAGCATGGATCAGTGCCGAGATCGGGGTCGGGCCTTCCATCGAGTCAGGCAGCCACACATGCAGCGGCACCTGCGCCGACTTGCCCATCGCACCGATGAACAGGCAGATGCAGATCAGCGTCATCACGCTCCACTCGTGGCCTGCGAACAGCTGCACCTTGGCACCGGCCATGGTGGTGGCGTTGGCAAACACGGTGGAGTAATCCAGCGAGCCGAACCACAACAACACGCCGGCAATGCCAAGGATGAAGCCGAAGTCGCCCACGCGGTTGACCAGGAACGCCTTCATGTTGGCGAACACGGCAGTCGGGCGCTTGAACCAGAAGCCGATCAGCAGGTACGACACCAGACCCACCGCTTCCCAGCCGAAGAACAGCTGCAGGAAGTTGTTGCTCATCACCAGCGTCAGCATGGAGAAGGTAAACAACGAGATGTAGCTGAAGAAGCGCTGGTAGCCGGGGTCTTCTTCCATGTAGCCGATGGTGTAGATGTGCACCAGCAGCGACACGAAGGTCACTACCACCATCATCATCGCGGTCAGGCGATCGACCATGAAGCCGACATGCGCGGAGTAGTTGCCGACGTCGAAGAAGGTGTACAGGTTCTGGTTGAACGGGCTGGCGCCCTGCTCCACCAATTGATACAGGGTCAGGCACGACAATACGCAGCTGACTGCCACACCGAGGATGGTGACGTACTGCGCACCCTTGCGCCCTACCTGGCGACCGAACAGGCCGGCGATGATGCTGCCGACCAGCGGTGCAAGCACCACCGCAATCAACAGACTCTTGGAGAGAGTGATTTCCATCTACAGGTCAGCCCTTCAACGTGTCGACTTCGGCCACATTGATCGTGCGGCGCGTACGGAACAGAGTCACCAGGATCGCAAGACCGATGGCGGCCTCCGCGGCGGCAACGGTCAGGATGAAGAACACGAACAACTGACCGGCGGTGTCGCCGAGCTCGCGCGAGAACGCGATGAAGTTGACGTTGACCGACAGCAGCATCAACTCGATCGACATCAGCAACACGATGACGTTCTTGCGGTTGAGGAAGATGCCGGCCAGGGAGATGCAGAACAGCACCGCACCCAGTCCAAGCAGGTGGCCCAAGGTAATCAAGACTTCGCCTCCTGTCCGTCGGCCGCATCGACGCGCGGCGCAGCCTGTACTGGCTTTTCGACTGCCATCTTGACCATGCGCAGACGATCGCCCGCCTTCACGCGCGACTGCTCGCTGGCATTCTGAAGTTTGATGCCGGTGCGCTTGCGCAAGGTCAGCATCACTGCGGCCACCACGGCCACGGTCAGAATCACGGCGGCAAATTCGAACGGCAGCAGGAACTCGGTATACAGACTCTTGGCCAGCCAGGTCAGGTTCGAACTGTCGGCTGCCTGCGCGGCGGCATTGTCGACCGGGAACGGTGTGGCAGTGCGCGCCTTGACCCCGATCAAGGTAACCATCTGCGCCAGCATCGCCACCGCAACGATCACGCCCAACGGCATGTATTTGACCCAGCCCTCGCGTAGCCGGCTGGTGTCGATGTCGAGCATCATCACCACGAACAGGAACAGCACCATCACCGCGCCGACGTAGACCAGCACCAGTGTGACGCCGAGGAACTCGGCACCGACCAGCAACCAGATGCAGGCCATCGAAAAGAAGGTGAGGATCAGGCATAACACGGCATACACCGGGTTACGCACGCTGATCACCGCACCGGCGGACACCACCGCGATTGCGGAGAAGGCGTAAAAAGCAATAGAGACCCAGTCCATCATGACCTCAACGGAAGGCGGCATCGGCAGCGCGACGCTCGGCGATCTCGGCTTCTAGCCGGTCTCCGATCGCCAGCAGCTGCGGCTTGTTGACAATATTCTCGCCACGCTTCTCGAAGTGGTACTCGAGGATGTGCGTCTCGACGATCGAGTCCACCGGGCAGCTTTCTTCGCAGAAGCCGCAGAAGATGCACTTGAACAGATCGATGTCGTAACGCGTGGTACGGCGCGAGCCGTCCTCGCGCTTGGCCGAGTCGATGGTGATCGCCAACGCCGGGCACACCGCCTCGCACAGCTTGCAGGCGATGCAACGCTCTTCGCCATTGGGATAGCGACGCAGCGCATGCAAGCCACGGAAACGCGGCGACTGCGGAAACTTCTCCATCGGGTACAGCACGGTGTACTTGGGCTTGAACGTATATTTCAACGTCAGCCACAGGCCTGCGAGCAGTTCGAGCAGGAGCAAGCTCTTGAAGTAATGGGTGATCTTGTTCATCAGTTACACGCCCTTCTGGATCACGCCGTAAAACACCATCAACGCCGTCACTGCGATCCATACGATCGTAAGCGGAATAAACACCTTCCAACCCAGACGCATGATCTGGTCGTAGCGATAGCGCGGGAAGCTGGCACGGAACCAGATGTAGGCGCTGGCGAAGAAGAACACCTTCATCAGCAGCCACGGCCAACCGCCGGTCCACACCCAATTGACCCACGGCGAGATATCCGCTGTGACCCAACCCTGGATCGGGCTCAACCAGCCACCGAGGAAGAAGATCGAGATCAGGAAGCTGACCAGGATCATGTTGGCGTATTCGGCCAGGAAGAACAGTGCGAATGCACCGCCCGAGTATTCCACCATGTGGCCGGCGACGATTTCCGATTCGCCTTCCACCACGTCGAACGGCGCGCGGTTGGTTTCGGCAACGCCGGACACCCAGTACACGATGAACAGCGGGAACAGCGGAATCAGGAACCAGTCGAAGAAGCCCGAATTACCGCCCTGTGCCAACACGATCTGGCTCAGGTTGACGCTGCCGGAAGCGATCATCACGCCGACCAACGCAAAACCCATCGCAATTTCGTAGCTGACGACCTGCGCGGCAGAGCGCATCGCGCCCAGAAACGCGTATTTGGAGTTGGATGCCCAGCCGGCCAGGATGATGCCGTACACGCCCAGCGAGGTCATCGCCAGCAGATACAACAAACCGACATTGGCATTGGACAGCACCAGCTGCGCATCGAACGGCACCACCGACCACGCCGCGAATGCAGGCGCCAGCGTCAGCAGCGGCGCGATGATGAACATCGCCTTGTGCGAGCTGCTGGGCTGCAGGATCTCCTTGAACAGGAGCTTGAACACGTCGGCGAAGGCCTGAAAGATACCCATGCCCACGTACATGGGCCCGTGACGCACGTGCATCCAGCCGATCAGCTTGCGCTCCCAAACCACGTAGAAGGCCACTGAGATAATCACCGGCACGGCAATCAACAGGATCTTCAGCACGGTCCACAGCAGGCTGCCGCCATCGCCCAGCCCGAGAAACCACTGGTGCAGGGGGTCGACCACGTTCAACAGCAATTCGTTCATGCAGCCACCACCGTTACGCGACCGGCACCAAGCGGCGCGGTTGCGCCATGGCCGCATTCAATCCACACCGTCCCCGGTGCAACGCGCTTGTCCAGCACCACCGGCAACGTCGCCTTACCTGCGTCGGTGCCGACCTTGACCATCTGGCCGTCGCCAATCTGCAACTGGGCAGCCTGCTCCGGGTGCATCGCGACACACGGCGCGATGTTGAGCGGATGCGACTGCAGCGCAGCGGCGCGACGCACCACCGCATCGGTGCGGTAGATCGCAGCGGTCGCCGCGACTTCCAGCCCGTCGCTTGCCACCTGCGGCTGAGCCGAGGCCACCGGGCGCACATCGCGATTCTGCATGCCAGCACGCAGGCCGACCAGATCGATGAACTCGAAACCGGCCAGACCCAGCTCGCCACCCAGCGCACGCAGCACACGCCATCCTTCGCGCGCTTCGACCGGCAGGCGGCCTGCGGCACGCGCTGTCTGCACGCGACCGTCGAGATTGGTCAACGAGGCATCGATTTCCGGCAATGCACCGATCGGCAGGATCACATCGGCCACATCGCGCGTTGAAGCGCAGGCGAACTGACTGAAGGCAACGACCTTGGCACCGGCCAGCGCGCTGCGGGCAGCGGCCGCGTCGGCAAAATCCAGGCCGGGCTCGATGCCGTACAAAACATACGCCTGACGCGGCTGCGCCAGCATGCCGGCTACATCACGCGCGGTGGGCAACACACCTTGCGACACCAGACCCACGGCGTTCGCGCCCTGCGGGATACGACACAGCGAGGCGCCCGTTGCGGCAGCAAAGTCGCGTGCAGCAGCACGCAGTGCCGCAGCCTGCGGATGATTCTCAGCCAGTGCACCAACCACGATCACGGCGCGCGTTGCGCCCTTGACCGCGTCGCGTAGCGCGGCGTCGTCAAGTGCGCTTGCCAGCTGCGACGGCGCGACCACGGTGCGGCTGGCCTGGGTAAAGGCGAAATCGAAATCGACCGGGTTGACCGAATGGATCTGCGTGCGGTTCTGGATGTGCGCCTTGCGCAGACGTGCATGCAGCAACGGCAGCTCGTGACGCACGTTGGTGCCGAACAGCACCACCACGTCGGCCTGCTCGATCTCGGCCAGCGGCGTTGCAAAGACTTCGGCAACCGCAGCGTCGGAGAAATCCCGATTGAGCAGACGGTGATCCAGATTGCCGCTGCCGAGGCCTTCGGCCAGACGTGCCAGCAGCGCACCTTCCTCGTTCGAAGTGGACGGATGCACCAGCACGCCAAGCTGATCGCCGGCGTTGTCACGCAGGATCTGGGTCGCAGCGGCCAGACCTTCGGTCCAGCTCACTTCGGTCCACTCGCCGTTGACCTTCTTCAGTGGCTTGCCCGCGCGGTCTTCGGCGTACAGACCCTGATGCGAATAACGGTCGCGATCGGACAGCCAGCATTCGTTGACTGCTTCGTTCTCGCGCGGCACGGTGCGCAGCACTTCGCCACGACGCACATGCAGGAACAGGTTCGAGCCCATCGCATCGTGGTAACCCAGCGATTCGCGCGCCATCAATTCCCACGGACGTGCGCGGAACTGGAACACCTTGTTGGTCAGCGCGCCCACCGGGCAGACGTCGATGACGTTGCCGGAAATTTCGGTGGTCAGCGGCTTGCCGTCGTAGGTGCCGATCTGCAGGTTTTCACCGCGGTACATGCCACCCAGCTCGTAGGTACCGGCGATGTCTGCAGTGAAGCGCACGCAGCGGGTGCACTGGATGCAGCGAGTCATTTCGGTGGCGACCAGCGGACCGATATCCTCGTCCGGCACCACACGCTTGCGCTCGTTGAAGCGGCTCACCGAACGGCCGTAGCCAAGCGAGACGTCCTGCAACTCGCACTCGCCGCCCTGATCGCAGATCGGGCAGTCCAGCGGGTGATTGATCAGCAAAAATTCCATCACGCTACGCTGGTACTTCAGCGCCTTTTCGCTACGCGTGGCGATCTTCATGCCATCCATTACCGGCGTGGCGCAGGCAGGCGACGGCTTGGGCGACTTTTCGACATCCACCAGACACATGCGGCAGTTGGCGGCGATCGGCAGCTTCTCGTGATAGCAGAAGCGCGGGATCGGAATGCCGGCCTTGTCGGCGGCCTGGATGATCATCGAGCCCTTAGGCACGACCAGACTCTGCCCGTCGATTTCGACGGCGACATGATCCGGCGGCACGTTGGGGTTCACTGGTTGGGCGCTCATGCGGCCACTCCGACGTGCGTGTCGACGATCGAACGACCGTTGACGATGTAGTACTCGAACTCGTCCCAGAACTGGCGCAGGAAGCCTTGAATCGGCCATGCCGCCGCTTCACCGAACGCGCAGATGGTGTGTCCTTCGATCTGGCCGGCCACGGTACGCAGCTGGTGCAGGTCTTCCATCGTGGCCTTGCCGGCGACGATGCGCTCGAGCACGCGGTGCATCCAGCCGGTGCCTTCGCGGCAAGGGGTGCACTGGCCGCAGGATTCCTTGTGGAAGAACTGCGAGATGCGGCAGGCAAACCGCACGCAACACACGCTGTCGTCCAGCACCACGATGGCGCCCGACCCCAGACCGGTACCCAGCGCACGCAAGGTGTCGTAATCCATCTGCAGACCAGCGACCTGGTCGGCCTTCAGCACCGGCATCGACACGCCGCCAGGCACCACGCCCTTGAGGGTGCGGCCCGGACGCAGGCCACCGGCCATTTCCAGCAGTTCGTCGAAGGTGGTGCCGAGCGGCACTTCGAAGTTGCCGCCCTTCTGCACGCAGCCGGACACCGAAAAGATCTTCGGGCCGCCGTTCTTGGTTTTGCTCAACCCCAGGAACCACTCCGGGCCGTTGCGAATGATCGCTGGCACCGACGCATAGGTCTCGGTGTTGTTGATGGTGGTCGGCTTGCCGTACAGGCCGAAGTTCGCCGGGAACGGCGGCTTGTAACGCGGCTGGCCCTTCTTGCCTTCCAGCGATTCCATCAATGCGGTCTCTTCGCCGCAGATGTACGCGCCAGCACCCAGCGCACCGTAGATATCGATATCCACGCCGCTGCCGAGAATGTTCTTGCCCAGCCAGCCGTTCGCATACGCATCGGCCAGTGCCAGTTCGAAGTTTTCGAACGGTTCGTGGTGGAACTCGCCACGCAGGTAGTTGTAGCCCACGGTCGAGCCGGTGGCGTAGCAGGCGATCGCCATGCCCTCCACCACCGAATGCGGATTGTAGCGGAGGATGTCGCGGTCCTTGCAGGTTCCCGGCTCGGATTCGTCCGAGTTGCACAGGATGTACTTCTGCATATTCCCCTTGGGCATGAACGACCACTTCAGACCGGTCGGGAAACCCGCGCCGCCGCGGCCGCGCAGGTTCGATGCCTTGACCATCTCGATGACGTCGGCCGGCGCGATCTTCTCTTCGAGGATCTTGCGCAACGCGGCATAGCCACCGGTCTTGAGGTAGCTCTCGTAGGACCACGGCGTGTCGTAATGCAGGGTCGTGTAGACGACCTGATGCGGCAACGGCGCCGGACCGACCGGACCTGTAGGTGCGTGATGATGTGCCATGTCTTACTCCAGCCCGTCCAGCAGCGCGTCGACCTTCTCTTTCGTCAGGTGCTCGTGGTAGTGGCCGTTGATGACCATCATCGGCGCTGCCGAGCAGGCCGCCAGGCACTCTTCTTCGCGCTTGAGGTAGACGCGGCCATCGGCCGTCGATTGCCCCAGCTTGCAACCCAGTTTCTTTTCCGCGTGCGCCAGCAGATCTTCGGCGCCGTTGAGCCAGCAGCTGATGTTGGTGCAGAACGCCACGTTGTGGCGGCCGACCTTCTCGGTCTCGAACATCGAGTAGAAGCTGGCGACCTCGTAGGCCCACACCGGCGGCAGCTCCAGATACTTGGCCACGCCAACGATCAACTCGTCGGTCAGCCAGCCCTGGTTCTGCTCCTGCGCCGCGTGCAAGCCCTGCAGCACCGCCGAACGCTTGCGATCGGGCGGAAACTTGGCCAGCCAATGATCGATGTGCGCGCGCGTCTTGTCGCTCAGCACCACCTGCGGATCGACGTCGCGCGCCGCTTCGAAATTACCCGTCGCCTTCATCGGTCAACCTCACCGAAAACCAAATCGTAAGTACCGATCATCGCCACGACGTCGGCCAGCAAATAACCGCGCACCACCGCATCCATCGACGACAGATGCGCAAAACCGGGCGCGCGCAGATGCAGGCGGAACGGCTTGTTGGCGCCATCGGACATCAGGTAGCAGCCGAACTCGCCCTTGGGCGCTTCGACCGCGCAATAGGTCTCGCCGGCCGGCACGCAATAGCCTTCACTGAACAGCTTGAAGTGATGGATCAGCGCTTCCATGTCGTCCTTCATACCTTCGCGGCTTGGCGGAGCGACCTTGAAATTGGTGACCATGACCGGGCCAGGATTGGCCTTCAGCCACTTCACGCATTGTTTGATGATGCGGTTGGATTCGCGCATCTCGGCCACGCGGACCAGATAGCGGTCGTAGCAGTCGCCGTTGGTGCCGACCGGAATATCGAAATCCACCGCGTCGTACTTGGCATACGGCTGTTTCTTGCGCAAATCCCACTCGATGCCCGAGCCACGCAGCATCGGGCCGGTCATGCCCCAGGCGCGCGCCAGATCCGGGCTGATGATGCCGACGTCGACGGTACGCTGCTTCCAGATGCGGTTATCGGTCAGCAGCGTTTCGTACTCGTCCACGCGCGCCGGGAAGGTGTTGGTGAAATCCTCGAGGAAATCCAACATCGTGCCTTCGCGCGCAGCGTTGCGCTTCTTCAGCGCCCCACCCTTGTGCCAGCGGGATTCCTTGTACTGCGGCATGCGATCGGGCAGATCGCGGTAGACGCCACCGGGACGGTAGTAGGCCGCGTGCATGCGCGCGCCGCTGACCGCCTCGTACACGTCCATCAATTCTTCGCGCTCGCGGAACGCGTACAGCATCACTGCCATCGCACCCAGATCGAGCGCATTGGAACCCACCCACATCAGGTGGTTCTTGATGCGGGTGATCTCGTCGAACATGGTGCGGATGTACTGCGCACGCTCGGGCGCTTCGATGCCCATCAGGGACTCGATCGCGCGCACGTAAGCGTGCTCGTTACACATCATCGACACGTAATCCAGGCGATCCATGTACGGAACCGACTGGTTGAACGGCTTGGACTCGGCCAGCTTCTCGGTGCCACGGTGCAGCAGGCCGATATGCGGGTCGGCGCGCACCACGGTCTCGCCGTCCATTTCCAGGATCAGGCGCAGCACGCCGTGCGCCGCAGGATGCTGCGGGCCGAAGTTCATCGTGTAATTGCGGATTTCCTGCTTGCTTTCGACAGGATTGCTCGCGAAGGCATCGGTTGCCTGGCGGAACTCACTCACTTGGCGGTCTCCGACTTGCCCACTTCACCGGCGGCAGTCTCATAACGGGCATCGTCGCGAATCACGCGCGGCACACCGACGCGCGGCTCGACCGAGGTGACCGGTTCGTACACCACGCGCTTGCGCTCTTCGTCGTAACGCACTTCGACGTTGCCGATCAGCGGGAAATCCTTGCGGAACGGGTGGCCGACGAATCCGTAGTCGGTCAGGATGCGGCGCAGGTCCGGGTGACCGTCGAACACGATGCCGAACAGGTCGAATGCTTCGCGCTCGAACCAGTTCACGCCCGGCCAGATATCGGTGACCGACGCCACCACCGGCACCTGCTCGTCCGGTGCGTAGCAACGCACACGCAGACGCTGGTTGTGCTGGTAGGAAATCAGTTGGGCGACCACCGCAAAACGCTGTTTGGGCATGTGCTGCGCATGCGCGCCGGTTGAGCTTTCCTGGCTGGGAAATTCGCCCCAACCGAAGCGACCGACGGCCTTGCCTTCGACGCCACGGCTGAACCCCTGCGACGACACATCGGCGGTATCCCACTCGTCGCTGCCGTAGCCCAGGTAATCGACGCCGCACAGGTCGCTGAGCTGCTCGAAACCGAGCTCGTCGCGCAGTGCGAGACAGGTCGTATGCCAATCGGCCGCGGCGACTTCCAGCGTCACCTCGCCGCGCGGCAATGCCACGGCGATCTGCGCACCGGCGAAACGTGCCGCAAGTCGGTCAGTGAAGGAAGATGCTTGCTCTGCCATGGGGGCTTGGCTGCTCTCGGTAGGAGAAGACGGGTGTCAGCGCGCGATCGTCTGGGTACGCCAGATCTTCTTCTGCAGCTGCAAGATGCCGTAGACCAGCGCCTCGGCGGTCGGCGGGCAGCCCGGGACATAGATGTCCACCGGCACGATGCGATCGCAACCGCGCACCACCGAATACGAATAGTGATAGTAGCCGCCGCCGTTGGCGCAGCTGCCCATCGAAATGACCCATTTCGGGTCCGGCATCTGGTCGTAGACCTTGCGCAGCGCCGGGGCCATCTTGTTGACCAGGGTGCCGGCCACGATCATCACGTCGGACTGGCGCGGCGACGGGCGGAACACCACGCCGTAACGGTCCAGATCCAGACGCGAAGCGCCGGCGTGCATCATTTCCACAGCACAGCAGGCCAGACCGAAGGTCATCGGCCACATCGAACCGGTCCGCGCCCAGTTCAACAATGCGTCGACGCTGGTAGTCACGTAGCCCTTTTCGAGCAGCGGGTTTTCGCCGTCCGGGCGCAGGATGTCTTCCACCCGGCCTTCCGGCATCGGGTTGGTCATCAGACGATCCAGGGTCTGAATCACTCCCATTCCAGCGCTCCCTTCTTCCACACGTAGATAAAGCCGAGGAACAACATGCCGACGAACAGCCCCATGGTGACCAGCGAACGTGCGCCGATCTCCATGAACACCTGTGTCCACGGCACGATGAAGATGATTTCCAGGTCGAACACGATGAACTGGATCGCGATGAGGTAGTAGCGCACATCGAACTTCATGCGCGCGTCTTCGAATGCCTCGAAGCCACACTCGTACGGCGAAAGCTTGCGCGCGTCCGGGCTGCGCGGAGCGAGAAACCGACCAATCAACATCAGCACGATGCCGATGCCGGTGGCGACGATCAGAAACAGCAGACTCGGCAAATATTCGGCCAGCACAGCGATTCTCTCTTGCCTCTGCCCGCACGCGCCGCGTGCCGGCATGGGGTATAGGCAGACCCCGCGCGCGACACATCGCAATGCGCAGGAACTGCAGCCAAACAATGGTGCCCAAGAGGGGACTCGAACCCCTACGACCTAAGTCGCTACCACCTCAAGGTAGTGCGTCTACCAATTCCGCCACCTGGGCATACTTTGCGCCGCTGGGCATCCCAGTGCGCAGCGTATTGTAACCGGCTTCAGCGTTTTTGTGCTGGTTCCGAAGCGTTTTCTTCGCTGGCCGCGGGCGTCGACGGCGCAGGTGCGGCCTGCACCGGTGCAGCAGCGGGCGCGGCGGCAGGAGCAGGCTGCGACGGAGCGGTCGGTACCGCGCCAGTGGCAGGCGACTGCGGCAACGGCTGGGTCAGCTCACCGGCCGCAGCCGGTGCCGGGGTGGCGGACTGCGACATCACGCCCAGGTTCTGATCGGTCGGACGGGCGCCGTGGGTGGCGTACCACGCCATGAACAGGCTGATGCTGAAAAACACCACCGCCAGCCACTTGGTCGACTTGGACAGGAAGTTCGACGCGCCCTGCGAACCGAACACCGTGCCCGAGGCGCCCGCGCCGAAGCCCGAACCGGCCGCCGCACCCGCACCACGCTGCATCAGGATCAGCGCAATCATCGCCAGCGCGACCAGCACGTAGACCACATTGAGGATCAACATCAGCATTTCGAAATCCGTCCCCGGACAAAACTTAATGGGTTAACAAGCGGCCGCCGCACGCGCAATGGCCAGGAAATCTTCGGCCACCAAGGAGGCGCCTCCGACAAGCCCACCATCGACATCGGGCTGCGCGAACAGCTCGCTGGCGTTGTCGGGCTTGACACTGCCCCCGTACAGGATGGGCAGAGAGTCGGCAATTCTAGCATCCGCCTTCGCGACTTCGCCACGCAGGAAGGCGTGCACGGCCTGCGCCTGCTCCGGACTGGCGGTGCGTCCGGTCCCGATCGCCCAGATCGGTTCATAGGCCAGCACCGCGCGGGCAAAGCCCTCGCTGCCGACCAATGCCAGCACCGGTTCGCACTGGGCACGTAGGATTGCCTCCGTCTGACCGGCTTCACGCTGTTCCAGCGATTCCCCAACGCACAGCACCGGGATCAAGCCGGCATGGAGGGCGGCGGCAAATTTGCGCGCCACCAGCTCGCTGCTTTCCTGGTGGTACTGGCGGCGTTCGGAGTGGCCGACCAACCCGTATTCGGCGCCGACATCGACCAGCATCGTGGCCGAGACCTCACCGGTGTAGGCGCCCTTCTCGTTGCTGCTGACGTCCTGGGCTCCAAAGGACAGGTAGTGCGCCTCGAAATCCTCGATCAGGTCGCCGAGGTAAGGCAGTGGCGGCAGGATGACGACATCGACACCCGCCAGGGGCATGTGCGCGGCAACCTGAGCCACCAGTTCGGTGGCGAAGGCGCGGCTGCCATGCAGCTTCCAATTTCCAGCAACGATCTTTCGACGCATCAGGCGCAGGTTCCTGAGGGGAAGACAGGCGACAGAATAGCCCATGCCCTGTCGGCAACCGGCACACTTCTGTCCGTCGCCTGTCCCACCCCTCCCCCAACAGGAACCTGCCATGTCCGTTTCGCCTGTCTTCGCGCTGGTCACCGGTGCTTCCAGCGGCATCGGCCGCGAGATTGCGCGGGCATACGCCAAACGGGGTGTGCCATTGATCCTGACCGCACGTCGGGTGGACCGACTACAGGCACTGGCTGCCGAACTGGGCGCGCAGGTGCGGGTGGAGGTGCTGCCGGCCGACCTGGCCGACCCTGCGGCGGCCGAAGCGCTGGTGGCGCAGATCCAGCGCAATGGCTGGACAGTGGGCACGCTGGTCAACAACGCCGGCTACGGCGTGCCGGGGCGTTACCTGTACAACGACTGGGCTACGCATGCGCGCTTTCTGCAGGTGATGATCGGCGCAGTGTGCGAGCTGACCTGGCGGTTGTTGCCGATGATCCGTGCCAGCGGCCAGGGCCGCATTCTCAACGTCGCATCGTTTGCCGCACTCACGCCCAGTGCCGACGGGCAGACGCTGTATGCGGCCAGCAAGAGCTTCATGTTGCGCTTCAGCGAGTCGCTGGCGCTGGAGAACGCCGATTGCGCAGTGAAGGTGTGCGCGCTGTGTCCGGGCTTTGCATGGTCAGAGTTCCACGATGTCACCGGCACCCGCGAAGCGATGTCCACCCTGCCCGGCTGGGCCTGGCTGCAGGCCGATGCGGTGGCCGAGTACGGCATCGCCGCATTGGAGCGCGGCCAGGTGCTTGCGGTGCCGGGCTGGCGCTATCGGCTGATCAATGCCGGCCTGCGCCTGTTGCCGCATGCGGTAGCGCTGCGGCTGATGGCGCGCGGCTCGCATCGGGTAAGACCGCTGGATTGAATACCTCACCGCCGCTTGGCAGTGGCATCGCGAAGCATCGGCTCTGCACGGCCGTTGCGTGCGGCATGCAACTCCGAAACTTGGAGCAACTCACAAAACCTGGCGAGCAGTCGTCAGGTGGGTGCGGACGGCGCCCTCAGAAACGACGTGGACGCGTGGACCATGCCGCACCGAGCACCGGCCGCGCCCGCGTGGCGGTGAGCACAGTCGGCTTGTTAGCCGCTCTTAGTGATTGACGATCTCGCCGTGCATGGCGGCCAATCGTGTCAACAGGCGATTCTGGGTGCGGCGCGGGATCTTTTGTTGATCCATTGCCCAGTTGAGATCTTCGACCAGGGCGTTGAAATCGCCCTCGCGGATGGCCAGATGCGCATGCGCCTGTTGCATCGATTTGGCGGTATCCGGGCACGGGCCATCGGCGACATGGCAGAACTTCTGCACCAGACGCGCGTTGAGCATGACGATGTTGACCCGCGCGAACTTGTCGACGATGCGTTGATCGTCGGCAATGCGCGACAACATGGTTTCCACCAGCGCCTCGATGCCGGCCTGCCCACCGAGTTCGTCATACAGCGTTTGAGGCGGCTGCGTGGTGGCGCAGGCACTCAAGCTCAGCGCGCATAGCAGGGACCACCGCAACCATCGATTCATCAGAACGCTACCTGCAAGGAGAGATACGGGCCGCGCTGGTTGGTCAGCGTGGCGATGTCGCCAAGATCGGCCCAGGCCGCAGTCAGCGAGACATGCTTGTTGGGGAACCAGGCGACAAAACCATCGGCCCAGGCCTGTTCGCGCGCAAAGCCCAGATTGTCCGGCTTGTCGCGATATTCCACACCAACCACCCACGACGGCGACAGCACGACCGCAGCGCTTGCCTCAGGGACCAGTCGATAGCTGTTGCGACGATCGCCGCCGAAGCCGAGCAACCCGGTCTGATTGGCGCGGGTCGCGCGCAGCGTACCGTTGAGCAGCAATTGATAGCCGCCGGCGCCCTGCAACAGCAGCCTGCTGGCGCTGACATACACATCGGTGCCGTGGTCGTCGCGCGCACCGATGGCCAGTGGCAGCGTACCGTCGCGCAAACGCTTGTACTGCACGCCGACGCTGACTTGCGGGGCGCGCCCGTAGACCAGATCGCCATACACGCGCAGCTTGGCGCCGAAGACATCCTGGCCAAGCGCGTTCCACGGCAATGCAAGGCGATCCTGCAAGGTGCCCAGATCCAGGCGCTGGCGCGCGAGCGACAGTTCCAGCCGGTTGCCGACCGTCAGCGCGGCGCCTTGCACATCAAGCCGGTAATCACCACTGTCCACATGCGTGGCAAACAGCACGGTGCCGAGCTCATCGCGGGTGCCATAACCGGACAACGTGGCCCACGGCACGATGCCGCCACCGCTGCTGCCTTCGATCATCGACACGCCGCCGGTGGCGAGCAGACGGCCGTCGCCGGCAACCGCAAGCGCTGGCATCAGCGCGACACTGCACACTGCAAAAACGAGCGCGGCGCGGAAACGATGCGTCATCCTTGCGCTCCGATCTGCGAGTGCGCGGACATCCCGAGTTGGCGCATGCACCACGCCACGAAGGGTGCCTGCTCCAGCGGCGGTGCATAGAGATAGCCCTGCACCATGTCGCAGCCATAGCCGCGCAACAGATCGAGTGCAGTGGCGTTTTCGACGCCTTCGGCGATCACGCTCAGGCCCAGGTTGTGACCAAGATCGATGGTGCTGCGCACGATGAAGGCATCGTCGGTACCTTCGGCCAGCTGCATGACGAAGCTCTTGTCGATCTTCAATTCGTTCACCGGCATGCGCTTGAGTTGGGCCAACGAGGAATAGCCGGTGCCGAAATCGTCGATGGACAGACGCACGCCGACGCTGCGCAGTTGATGCAGCATGTGCAGCGCGGATTCGACATCGCGCATCAAGGCGCTTTCGGTCAGTTCCAGCGTGACCGACTGCGCCGGCACCGCATGCTGTTCCAGCCGCGCACGCACATAATCGGGCAAGCCTGGATCGGCGAGATCCAGCGCCGAGAGGTTGATCGCCATGCCCAGCTCCAGCCCTTGCGTGCGCCAGCGCGCCTGGCAGCGCAGCGCCTCGTCCAGCACGAAGCGGGTCAATGGATGGATGACGCCGGAATGCTCGGCCAGCGGAATGAATTCGTCTGGACCGATCGGGCCCAGCGTCGGGTGATGCCAACGCACCAGCACTTCGACCTGTTCGACGCGATCGCTGCGCAGGCAGATCTTGGGCTGGAAGCGCAGAGTCAACTCGTTACCGCCAATGGCCTGGCGCAGATCGCCGGTCAGGCGCAGCCGCCGCAGATGCTGTTCGTCCTGTCCCATGCGGTAGACGCTGGCACCGATGGTGGCGATATCTCCAACCTGCCGTCGCGCAATATCGGCGCGGCGCAACAAGGTGTCCGGGTCGGCGCCATGTTCGGGAATCAGGGCGATGCCGATACTGGCTTCGAGCTGGATGCGTGCCTGCGGCAACGCCAGCGGACGACGCAATTGCAGCAGCAGGCGTTGTGCGTCCTGCTGCACGGTGGTCGCATCGGCATGCGCCACGATCACCATGAACTCATCGCTGCCCAGCCGCCCGACCAGGTTTGGTTCCTGCACCACCTCGGCGAGCCTGCGTCCGGCCTCGACCAGCAACTGGTCGGCAAAATCATGACCAAGGCTGTCGTTGAGTTCCTTGAAGCGATCCAGATCCAGGATCAGCACCGCCGCGGTGCCGCCAGAGGCGACAGTCTGCGCGGTCACGTCTTTCAGTCGTTCCAGCAACCAGACCCGGTTGGGCAGCCCGGTCAATGCGTCGTGCCGCGCCTGGTGCAGGATGTGTTGCTCGCGGCTGGCGATCTGATGCTGCATGCGCCCGAAGCTATCGGCCAGTTCGGCGAGCTCGCGACCGGGCGGAACGTCCACCGCCGTCTGATAATCGCCGCGCTGGATGCGTCGCGCGGCCTGCACCAGTTGCGCGACCGGTTTGCTGACGCCGCGTGCCAGAAAGATTGCCACGCACAGCGCGGCGGCGGTCGCCAAACCTGCCAGCAGCAGAATGCGCAATTTGAGTGTGCGATAGGGCGCGACCGCGCGATCGAGCGAGGCCTGCAAGGCCACCCGCACGTGGCTGTCGCCCTGGAGCGATTGCAGTTTGACCAGGTAGCGCGACTCACCCAGGTTGAGCGGAATCGCTGCCGCCTGCGTGTGCTCGGCGGCAGGCAACTGCTGCGCAAACTCGCGACGCGCCACAGGCTCCAGGGTGGATGCCAGCACGCGCACCGGCGGACCATCGGTAAAGAACGTGGCATCCAATCCCGTCGTGCTGCGGAAATCCTGGGCCAGGCCGTCGCCGGATTCGTTGCCGATGGCGATCCAGCCAACGCGGCTGGGCGCCAGCACCTGCACCACGGCCAGACGCACGATGTGTTGATCCAGGGCAACCACACCAACTGCACGCCCATCGCGTTGCGCCTGTTGCAACAACGCCTGTACCGCACGCAATTGTTCGGCCTGCGGAAGGTCGGCCAGCCCGGTCAAAAATTCGCCATCCGGCGAGAGCAGCACTGCGGTCTGCGCAGACATGCGCGCGGCATGATTGCGCAGCGCCGATTGCATGGTAGGCACATCGCCGCTGGCCACCGCGGCACGAAAGCCGAAGTCGTCTGCCAGCACCGACGCCGATTGCAGCAGCTGCTCGTCGCGGCGCAGATTGATGCGCTGCCAGACGCGCTCGCCGATCTGCAGTTCTTCGCCCAGTTGCGCCTTGACGCTGCGCTCGGTTGCCAGCTGCACGGCGATGAAGGTCAACGCCTGCGTGGCCAGCACGACCAGCACCAGCAAGACCGCGATGCGCGTGTGCAGGCGCATCGCCCTCATGGGTGCGGCTTCTTGGGGTCGGCGTGGCGGAACTTGTCCTGCAGCGCACGCACGCGCTCGTCCGGTGGCGCGACGACCGGAGCGGCGCCGGTGGTCTGCAAGGTGACCTTGCGTTGCAAGGCATCACGCGCAATCACCAGCGGCTCGCCCACTGCCGCGCCCTTGATGCGTGGATGCCAGACGCGCAGCGTGTAGGTGCCTGCCGGAGCATCGAGTTGCACACGGCCATCGCTGCCGGTCTTGCCGAAATACGGCGTCTCCAGCACCACGATATAGCCCAGCATCCAGTCATGAATGTTGCAGCCCACCGTGACCAGACCGGCCTGATCGAACCGCACCGGCGCGGCGGTAGTGCCCTGAAACAGCGGCAGTTCGAAGCGTTTGGCGGGCGAGAACGAATACACCTGATGGCGGATCTGATCGTTGTTCGGAAACCGTACCGAAGTGCCGGTGCGCACCACCAAGACCGCCGGCACGAATTGCGAGTTGACCTGATCCATCTCCAACATCTTGCCCGGGCTGGCTGCAGCGGGCCGCGGCAGTTCCAGACTGACCACCGCATCGACCAGGACACCGTTGGCATCGGTCACAGTGACGCTGACCGGGGTCGCTGCGGCCGGTGCCACTGCGCCACTCAGCGCCAGTAACGACACCGCACCTTTTTGTTGTAACCACCGCATCCGCATGCGCGTCCCCTGCCTCGTGCAATCGGTAGCGGGCGCCAGGCGAATCCGACGTCGCGCTAGCGATCAGACTGGTTATCGGCGCGGGTGAACGCAAGCTTTAATCAGACACGAGCGGAATTTTATGAACAGAAGTGTGGCGTCGGTCATGGCACATGCTGCGGACGCGTCCATGCCACGCTTAGAGCGGCTCACAAAACGCAGCGCGCAGTCGTCAGGTGGGTGTGGACGGCGCGTTCAGAACCGGAATGCACGCATGGACCATGCCGCACCGAGCAACGGCCGCGCCCACCTGGCGGTGAGCACAGTCCTTTTGTTGGCTGCTCTTAACCATCAACCGCGCATTACGTAGCTGGCGATGGAGGTGCCAGACGCCAAGCGGTCACCACCGCTGCCGGCTTACTTCAACTTGATCTCGCGCAGGCGCTCTTCCAGGAACCCATGTGCGGTAATCGGCTCGGGATAGCGGCTGGGATTGTCGGCGCTGATGCACGAGGGCAGCACGTCGATCAGGAAGTCCGGATTCGGGTGCAGGAAAAACGGCACCGAATAGCGTGGCTTGCGCGCCGCCTCGCCCGGCGGATTCACCACGCGGTGAATTGTGGACGGATACACGTGGTTGGTCAGGCGCTGCAGCATGTCGCCGATATTGACCACGATGGTGTCGGCGTCGGCGGTGAACGGCACCCACTCGCCGTCGTTGGAACGCACTTCCAGACCGGCCGCGCTTGCACCGACCAGCAAGGTGATGAAGTTGATGTCGCCATGCGCACCGGCGCGCACATTGGGAATGTCGTCGCTGGTGATCGGCGGGTAGTGGATCGGCCGCAGGATCGAATTGCCGTTGTTGGTCTTGTCGACAAAATAGTTTTGCGGCAGGCCGATGTGCAGCGCCAATGCCGAAAGCACGCGCGAGCCCAGCTGATCGAGCCGCTGATACAGCTGGTAGCCACGCTCGCGGAATCCGGGGACTTCTTCCGGCCACAGGTTCGGCGCCATCACGTCGCGGTACGGCGAATCGTCCGGAATCTCGCGACCGATGTGCCAGAACTCCTTCAGATCGAAGTGCTTGGAGTCCTTGGCGGTTTCCACGCCAAAGGCGGTGTAGCCACGTGCGCCGCCACTGCCCGGCACGTGATAGCGGCGCTTGACCTCTTCGGGCAACGCGAAAAATGCCTTGAACACGTCGTAGGCCGCGTCGATCTCGGTCTGCGCAATGCCGTGATTGCGGATGCCGGCAAAGCCCCACTGGCGGTAGGCCGCACCGAGTTCGGCGACGAAAGCGTCGCGATCGGTATCGAAACGGGTGATGTCCAGGGTGGGGATGCGCGCGCTCATACGAATATCTTGGTCGAAGTGAGAGAAGGCCCGCCGATCAGATCAGCAGGCGATACAACAGGTAGAACGTCGCGGCCTTGGCAACCACGACGCAGACGCCAATGATCAGCGACTCACGCCGCGTCACGCACCGCTCCGGACAGTCTGTCGAGCGTGTCCTGCATCAGACCGGCGTCGTCGGCTTCCACGGTCACGCGCACCACCGGCTCGGTGCCGGACGGACGCAGGAACGCACGCCCACGCCCCTGCACGGCGGCTTGCGCCTGCTGCAGCGCCTGCTGCACGCCGGGCGCTTCGACGATGGCCTTGGCCGCGCCGCCATCCAGACGCACATTCACGGTCTTTTGCGGCACCTTGGCCAAGCCGCTCAGCGCTTGACGAAGGCTGTGCCCATCGCGGCCCAGCGCTTCGAGCACCTGCAACGCGCTGACGATGCCGTCGCCGGTGCTGGCGCGGTCCAGGCACAGCAAATGACCGGAGGTCTCTCCGCCCAGCGTGCCGCCGCCTTCGACCAACGCCTGATGCACGTAGCGATCGCCCACCTTTGCGCGCTGAAACGGAATCTGCAGCGCGGCCAATGCCGGCTCCAGGCCGTAATTGGTCATCAAGGTGCCGACCACGGTGCCGGTGAGCCGGCCGCTGGCCTGCCACGAGCGCGCCAGGAGATACAGCAGATCGTCGCCATCGACCGGGTTGCCCTGGTCGTCGGCCATCAGCACGCGATCGCCGTCGCCATCGAAGGCGATGCCCAGATGCGCACCGCTCTGCCGCACCTTGGCGGCAAGATTGTCGATATGCGTGGAGCCGACGCCATCATTGATATTGAGCCCGTCCGGCGCCGCACCGATCACCACCACCTCGGCACCGAGCTCGCGGAACAGCATCGGCGCAATGTGATAGGTGGCGCCGTGCGCGCAATCCAGCACCATTTTCAGGCCATGCAAGGTGAAGCCGCGCGCCACGCTGGCCTTGCAGAATTCGATGTAACGGCCGATCGCATCGCGGGTGCGGATCGCCTTGCCCAGGCGCTCGGATTCCACGGTATGGAACGGCTCGTCCAACGCGGCTTCGATCGCCGCTTCGGTCGCGTCATCGAGCTTTTCGCCTTCGGCGGAGAAGAACTTGATGCCGTTGTCGTAATGCGGGTTGTGCGAGGCGCTGATCACCACGCCGGCATCGGCGCGCAAGGTGCTGGTCAAGAACGCGATGGCGGGCGTCGGCATCGGGCCGATCATCTGCACATCGGCGCCTGCAGCGACCAGGCCGGCTTCCAACGCGGCTTCGAACATATAGCCGGAAATGCGGGTGTCCTTGCCGATCAACACCAGTGGACGCTTGCTGCGACCTTGCGTGAGCACGCGGCCGAGCGCATTGCCCAGGCGCAGCACGAAATCGGCAGAAATGACGCCCTGCCCGACCCGACCGCGGATGCCGTCGGTGCCGAAGTATTTGCGGGTGCTCACAGCGCAGCCACCCGGCAGCGCGCGCCGTTGGCGAACGTCCGGGCGCAGATCCTCAGCCCTGCCGTCATCACAGCCCTCACGCTACCGCCTCTTGCGGACGTGCCTGACGCATCATCATCGCGGTCAAGTCGGCAATGCGGTCGCGCATCTCGCGACGGTCGCAGATCTGGTCGATGGCGCCGTGGTCGAGCAGGAATTCCGAACGCTGAAAGCCTTCCGGCAACGTTTCGCGCACGGTCTGTTCAATCACGCGCGGGCCGGCGAAGCCGATCAATGCATGCGGTTCGGCGATGTTGATATCGCCGAGCATCGCGAACGACGCAGACACGCCACCGGTGGTGGGATGGGTCAGCACCGAGATGTACGGCAAGCCGGCTTCGCGCAGGCGACCGAGCGCTGCGGAAGTCTTGGCCATCTGCATCAGCGAAAACAGACCCTCCTGCATGCGCGCGCCGCCGCTGGCGGAGAAGCACACGAACGGGCAGCCCACTTCCAGCGCCACTTCGGCCGCACGCGCAAAGCGCTCGCCGACCACCGAGCCCATCGAGCCGCCCATGAAGGGAAAATCGAAGGCGGCGGCGACCAGCGGGTTGCCCTTGAGCGTGCCGCGCATAGCAATCAGCGCGTCGTATTCGCCGCTGGCCTTTTGGCTGGCCTTGATGCGTTCGCCGTAGCGCTTCTGGTCCTTGAACTTGAGCACGTCGACCGGACTCAGCTGGGCGGCGATTTCGGTCGTCGCGGTTTCCGGGTCGAACAGCGAGTTCAGGCGCGCGCGCGCGCGAATGGCCATGTGGTGGTCACACTTCGGACACACCTCCAGGTTCTCCTCAAGTTCCGGGCCGTACAGCGCGCTGCCGCAGTTGCTGCACTTTTCCCACAGACCCTCGGGAACGCTGCGCTTCTTGGCCGGGGTGTTCTCGGTGCGGATGCCGGAGGGCATCAATTTGCTGAGCCAGCTCATTCGATTCCGTAAAAGCACCCCCTATGGGGCATCAGAATGCGGAGTGTAAACCAGCCCGGCGCCCGACGCTTTCAGAGAGCTACGCGGCGAAACACCAACAAGATAGTCAAGCGGACAGCCGCCCATCGGCACAGGCTTTTACAAGCAACACGATTATGGTATCAGCGACTTGGCACCCAGGGATCGTGGCTGGAGTGCTTCAGCAACCATACGCATGCTTAAATGCGCATCGCACAAACGGAACAAGCCTCCTAGCAGCCTCAGTGAACAAGGATCGATCATGAAAACCCCGGCATGCATTGCAGCTCTCTTACTCCTGGTCTCCGTTACCGGTAGCAGCCAAGCCCAGGTAAAGATGTGCGGGACCGAGACCAGCGCACCGCTTCCAAGCAAGACGACGTCGCACATCAATCCAGATGGCTCGATGACAATAAGGGTGCCTGCTGGCTGGTTCATGTTTACCCAGGAAAAAGGTGTCTGGGAAATCAGTCCGACCGCTGTCCTGACCTGCGCATGTCCTGGAGGATCTGGATGCAGCCCCACGTTACTTCCCAATGGCCAGACTTTCTGCGCAATGAGCTCAGACTGCACACAATGCAACCGTGGCGGAAGCACAGCTATGTATCCGGTTCCGCAAGATCAAATCGGCGTAACCTTCGCCAGTGCTGATGAAATCAAACGCTTGCCGCGGGTCGATGCCCGCTTTTTGTCGGTGCCCGATGTTAGAAAGGATCTACTTGCATTCAAAAAGACCCTGGGCATTCCGGTGGAAGCTGGCGGGCGCGATGCCGTGTGGATCCGCGTATATGGCTATGTCGCACCGATGGATATCCCCGATGGCTATCAGATCCCCATGACTGGCTCTGCAACTGAGAATATGGCACTAGGCTTGCTGGCAAGCCAATCCATTCAGGTCCCTTCTGCCGCAGTAAAATGTAGTTGCACCAGCGGCGGAAGTTGCAAGGCTGAGTCCAATTTCGGGGTTAAGGTATGCAATGCAGCTGCCTGCGCAACCTGCAGCATGACTTATTGATCGCATTGCACATCAACGGTCCAGCGCCTGCCGCAGCGGGGCCAGGAAGGCTTCGGCGCGTTCGCGGGCGCTGCGCACATCCTCGGCTTCGGCCAGGGCCGCGACCAGCGCGCTGCCGACCACGACGCCGTCGGCATCGACCGCCATTGCAGCTGCGCTGGCAGCGTCCTTGATGCCGAATCCCGCCACCACCGGCGCGCCGGCGCGTTGGCGCAGCTGGCGCAGGCGGTCGCTGGCGGCGTGGGTATCGAGCAGATTCGACGCGCCGGTCACGCCGGCAAAGCTGACGTAGTACAGATAGCCCTGCGCGGTGCTGCACAACATGTCCAGGCGTTGCTCGCTGGTGGTCGGCGAGGCCAGCGCGATCAGCGCCAGTCCGACCTCGGTGAAGATTTCGCGGGTTTCTGCTGCCTCTTCCGGCGGCAGGTCGACCAGCAGCACGCCATCCACACCGGCAGCGACGGCGGCTTCGGCGAAGCGGCGCGTGCCGTGGATTTCGATCGGGTTGAGGTAGCCCATCAGCACCACCGGGGTGGTGGCGTCTTCGCGGCGGAATTCGTGCACCGCTTCCAGCACGTAGGCCAGGCCGGCGCCACGCCCCAGCGCGCGCTCGGAGCTGCGCTGGATAGTGGGGCCATCGGCCATCGGGTCGGAAAACGGAACGCCCAGTTCGATCACGTCGGCACCGGCGCGCACCAGCGCGTGCATCACCGGCACGGTAGCTTCCAGCGATGGGTCGCCGGCAGTGATGAAAGGAATCAGTGCCTTGCGGCCGGCCTGACGCAGGGCGTCAAACCGCACAGCGATACGGCCTGGCGCGCGGCTCATGCGCAGCCCTCCACCAGTTGCACGGCGTCCCAGCGTCCCCAATACATCGATGTCACAGTGCCTTCTCCGGTTTCATAGCGAACGGCGAACCCGCCTTGCGGGTCGTGCCAGGTCAGATAAAGATCGTTGCCGCCGTCGCGGCCGTATTTATGCGGTTGGACGCTGTAACCCGCCGGCAGGCGCGCCCGCGCGTCGGCTTCGCTGTCGCCCACCTGGATGCCGAACGGGCCCACCGCGCCGGGGTCGTTGACGTCGAAACGGACGATGCGATCGGCTTCGACCATCATCGCCACGCCGCTGGGCAACAGCCCACCTTCCACATGGCCGCACTGCCCAAGAGGCCCCGCGTTGAGCGGTGCCCAGTGCGCACGTGGCTCCAGCTCACTGAAGCGCTGGCCAATGCGCACCGCACCACTGCGATCCAGCGCGGGCGCAGGCGGCGCAGCAAAGGCCAGCGCAGACATGCACAGCAGTGCCACACCACCGCCCAGCGTGCGCATCTGCGCTGCGATCACAGCACCATGCCCTCGCGCGCGGCGATGGTGTGCACATCCTTGTCGCCACGCCCGGACAGGTTGCACAGGATCAGCGCGTCCTTGGGCATCTCGCGCGCCAGCTTGATCGACTGCGCCACTGCGTGGCTGGATTCCAGCGCCGCGAGAATGCCCTCGGTGTGCGCCAGCAGATGGAAGGCGGCCATCGCCTCGTCATCGGTGATGCCCTGATACACGGCGCGCCCACTGTCGGACAAAAACGCGTGCTCGGGGCCGACGCCGGGGTAATCCAGGCCGGCGGAGATCGAATGGGTTTCGGTGATCTGGCCGTCGTCGTCGCAGATCACGTAGGTGCGGTTGCCGTGCAACACGCCGGGGCGTCCGGCAGCGATGGACGCGGCATGGCGGCCGGTGGCGATGCCGTCGCCGGCGGCTTCGGCGCCGTAGATCTTGACGCCGGGGTCGTTGAGAAACGCGTGGAACAGGCCGATGGCATTGCTGCCGCCACCGACGCAGGCGCTGATCGCATCCGGCAGGCGGCCATAGTCCTGCAGCATCTGCTCACGTGCTTCGCGGCCCACGATCGCGTTGAAGTCGCGCACCATGCGCGGATACGGGTCCGGGCCGGCCACCGTGCCGATGATGTAGAAGGTGTCGCGCACATTGGTGACCCAGTCGCGCATCGCTTCGTTGAGCGCGTCCTTGAGCGTGGCCGAGCCGGAGGTCACCGGAATCACCTTCGCGCCCAGCAGCTGCATCCGGTAGACGTTGATCTTCTGCCGTTCGATGTCGGTGGCGCCCATGTAGACCACGCACTCCAGGCCCAGCCGTGCCGCCACCGTGGCACTGGCCACGCCATGCTGGCCGGCGCCGGTCTCGGCGATGATGCGGGTCTTGCCCATGCGGCTGGCCAGCTGGGCCTGACCGATGGTGTTGTTGATCTTGTGCGCGCCGGTGTGGTTCAGGTCTTCGCGCTTGAGCAGGATTTGCGCTCCGCCCACCTCGCGACTGAGCCGCTCGGCATGGTAGATCGGGCTGGGCCGGCCGACGTAATGCTTGAGGTCCTTGTCGTATTCGGCGATGAACGCCGGGTCCTGACGCGCCTGATCGTAGGCGGCAGAGAGTTCCTGCAACGGGCCGATCAAGGTTTCGGCGACAAATCGGCCGCCGAACTTGCCGAAATGGCCGGCAGCATCCGGATAGGCGTAAAAGTCACTGATGGGCTGGGCCGACATGGAGATCCTCTGCAGCGAATGCGGTCATACGCGAAGCCGCTACCTTATCGCAGCCGGGCAGCGCGATAAATCGATAAGATTGCCGCAACCTGTGATCTGGACTCACACATGAGCACCGTGCTTCCACCGTTGGCGGCGCTGCGCGCCTTCGAGGCCGCCGCACGCCTGCAAAGCGTCAGCCGCGCCGCGCAGGAGCTGCACGTCACCCATGGCGCCATCAGCCGCCACGTCCGTTCGCTGGAACAGGCGCTGGGCGCGGCGCTGTTCGCCCGCCAGGGTCGCGGCCTGGTGCTGACGGCTGCGGGCGCCCGCCTGCGCGATGCTACCGGCGAGGGCTTCGCGCTGATCGCCGATACCTGGGCCGCGTTGCGACGCCCGGCCAGCGAGGCCCCGCTGGTGCTGGGCTGCTCCGGCAGCCTGCTGGCGCGCTGGGTGATTCCGCGACTCGGCCTGCTGCAGCGCGACCTGCCCGACCTGCGCCTGCACCTGTCGGCCAACGAACAACCGCCCGGCCCGGACCTGGACGGCCTGGACGCCGCCTTGCTGTTGGACACCCCGCCGTGGCCCGGGGAATGGCAGGTGCATGAACTGGGCGTGGAATGGATCGGCCCGGTGCTGAGTCCGCAGCTGGCCAGCGCGCTGCAGATCGACGGAAAATCTCCGGGCGCCCTGCGCGACCACCGCCTGCTGCACACGCGTTCGCGACCGCAAGCCTGGCCGGAATGGGCGCAGGCGCATGGCGTGGCGCCCGACGCGCTGCGCTTCGGCACCGAGTTCGAGCATCTGGTGTATTTGCTGGAAGCTGCAGCCGCCGGCCTGGGCATCGCCATCGCCCCCTACCCGCTAGTTGCCGCAGATCTGGCGGCCGGGCGCCTGCTGGCGCCGTGGGGATTCACCGTCACACGCGGGCGCTGGGTGCTGTGCGCCGCCAGGCGCAATCCGGACCCACGCATCGAACGCCTTGCCGGCTGGCTAGGCGAGGCATTGGCCAAGGATCAGTTCACGCCAACGACGCCGAGTAGGGGAGAAGCCTGAGCTTCCATCACGAAATCGCCTCGCCAAGCAATGCGCAAGCGCGGCTAACGAACCGTAACGAGTAGTCGTGGGAATGGGTGTGGACGGCACGCTTTGAACCGGAGGGCACGCGTATCACATGCCGGAACGAGCAGCGGACGCTACTGCCGACGATGAGCGCAGCAGCTTTATCAGCTGCACTGAAGCCGGCTGCGCGCGTTACAAGACGAGCGCAGCGGCTCAAGGGATTTGCGGGGATCAAAGAGTCTGGGCAGACGGCCAGGTGGCGAATGAACGAATGAACGAATGAACGAATGACTGGGTGCGACCGCTCGCCATTAACAAACACGAGCCACAAGCAGCCGTCCACAACCGATCACACCGGCGCAGCAAGCCCGCTCTTACCAATCCCCAATCCCAACTCACCAATCCCCAACCTACGACATCTCGTGGCAATCGGCTCGCCGCACTTCTTCCACGAACTTGCGCATCTTGTGGCCGTCCTTGATGCCGGGGGCCAGCTCCACGCCGCTGGACACATCCACGCCCCACGGCAACGTGGCAACGATCGCGTCGAACACATTGTCGGCCGTGATGCCGCCGGCAAGCAGGAACGGGCGATGCAACCCGGTGGGCAGGCGCGACCAGTCGAACGTCTTGCCGGTGCCACCGCCAGCCCCAGGCGCATGACTGTCGAACAGGAAGCCGGCCGTATTGGGAAAGGCCAACTGCAAGGTACGTGCGTTGGCGTCCTCGCCGTTGACCCCGGCGCTGCCCATCGGCACGGCCTTGAGGTAGGGCAGATTGAAGCTGCGGCAGAACGCGTCGTCTTCCTCGCCGTGGAATTGCAGCAGCGTCGGGCGCACGGTACGCACCACCTCGCGCACTTCTTCCTTGGAGTTGTTGCGGAACAAGGCCACCACATCGACCATCGGCGCGGTGGCCTGGCGCATTGCGCGCGCTTCGGCGGGCGCCACGCGGCGCGGGCTGCCGTGCGCGAAGATGAAACCCACCGCGTCCACACCCAGCTCCCCGGCCAGTCGGATGTCTCCGGCGCGGGTCATGCCACAGAACTTGATACGGGTGCGGTACAGCGATCGATTCATTGGGTCACCTCGGCAGGCAGATGCCACTCTGCAGGATACAGGGGCCCGATAAACACCAGGCCTTGTGGCGGCGCTGTCGGCCCGGCAACCGTGCGGTCGCGCCCGGCGAGCAACGTCGCGATCCAGTCGGTCGGTTGCTCGCCGGTTCCGATCAAAATCAGCGAGCCAACAATATTCCGCACCATGTGATGAAGGAATGCATTGGCCTGTACCTGCACCTCCACGACCTCGCCGATGCGCTGCACGGTGATGGCCTGCAGGTTGCGGCGCGCATGCAGTGCCTGGCACTGCACGCTACGGAAGGCGCTGAAGTCGTTTTCGCCCAATAGCGCCTGCGCGGCGGTATGCATGGCCTCGGCATCGAGCGGCCGACGCTCCCAGCTCAGCGTCTGTCGATACAGCGCCGGGCGGATCTGACGATTCAGCAGGCGGTAGCGATAGCGGCGCGCACGCGCGGAAAACCGCGCATGAAAATCGTCGGCGGCCGGCACGCACCAGCGCACTGCGATCGACGGCGGCAGCCGCGCGGTGGTGCCCAGCATCCAGCCACGCGGTTCGCGCCGCGCGTCGCTGTCGAAATGCACCACCTGGCATTCGCCATGGACGCCGGCATCGGTGCGCCCCGCACAGATCACCTGGATCGGCGCGTCGGCGACCGACGACAACGCCGCCTGCACGCTGGCCTGCACGCTCGGCCCGCCGTGCTCGCCCAACTGCTGCCAGCCCTGAAACTCGCTGCCGTCGTACTCCACGCCCAGCGCGTAACGCATCGGTACCTGCCTGTTGATTGAATCGGTGAAGCGTCTGCATCACATGTTGCGAACCGCCAAAGCGCACAGTCGATCAGTGACACCGACAGCGCGCTACGGGTGCTGCGGGTGCATGGTACAGCCGGTGACGGTGCCAACAGCGCCTGTCGGCAATACGCCATCATCCACCGCTGGCGTCAAGCCGCGGCGCGCTCGGACCACACCGCCAGCGTGCTGCCGCCGGGCTCGCGGAAATGAAACCGGCTGCCACCGGGAAAGCCGAACACCGGCTTGACGATCTCGCCGCCTGCCGCGCGCACGCGCTCCAGCATCGGGACCAGGTCGTCGGCATATAGCACCACCAACGGGCCACCTTCTGCCGGGGCGGGCACCGTGGTGCGATAAAAGCCGCCGTCCAGACGGCCGTCGTTGAAGGCCAGGTAGTCCGGGCCATAGGCCTGAAACTGCCAGCCGAACACGGTTTCGAAGAAGGTCCGGCTGGCATCGGGATCGATGGAGGCGAACTCCACGTAATCGATCCGCCGCTCGCGCACCGTGACGCTATCCATGGCCGGGCTCACGCCAGCTGTTCCAGCAATTGCGCCGCTTCGGCGCGAGTGGCGTCATCGCCGGTGGCAGCGACTTCGAGCAACAGACCGCGTGCGGTGTCCTTGTCGCCCAGGTCCATGTAGGCCACCGCCAATTCCAGGCGATCACGCCCGGCCGAGGCGAATTCCCTCTGACTCACCGCATTGGGCGTCCCCACCGGGACGACCGGGGCCTGCTCGACATCGTCGGGATGCTGCAGCACGTGATTGAAGTCGAAGCCGTCCTGGACAGAGGCAGCCGCTGGCGCCGATGGGCGCTCGCCAAGGGCGTACTGCGGTTCGATCTGCGGCGACGACACATCAGAGTCCTGAGCAACCTCAGGTTCCTGATAGGCCACTTCGAGCTCCGCCACCGGCGCCGGCGGGGTCGCGCGTAGCGCACGCCATTCGTCGCTGTTGATCACTGGAGCCATAGCCACCGGTTCGGACAGCAGTGGTTCGCGACGCAACACGTCCGACAGCGGCGTTTGCGCATCATGAGCGCGCTCGTCCTCGCGCAGGTTGGCCTGTTCGAATTCGGTTTCATGCAGCACATCGTGCTCGCTGGGCTCGGTGGCCTGCGCGTCGTCCTGCTGCTCGGTGGTCTCCACTGGAGCCAGGGGCGGTGCGAAGTCGAACTGCCGGCGCGGCAACGGCGGCAGCGGCGAGGGTTTGCGCCGACGCGCCGCCAGCCATGCGACCACGGCCGCCACGATCAGCACCAGCGCTCCGATCAACCACAGCGGAAAGCCGCCGCCTTGCGGGGTGGTCTGCGGCGCATCGGCCAGACGCTTCTGCGCGGCTGCCAGGTCGGTGTCCTTCATGGCGATCAAGGCTTGCTGTTGCTGCTTGAGCTTTTCCAGATCGGCCACGCGCGAGCGCAGGTCCTGCAATTCCGCATCGCGGGTGGCGATGTCTTCCTTGGCCTGTTGCAACTGTTGGTTGGCCGCCATCTCGCCCTCGCCTTCGGCACTGGTGCCGGACGTGGCGCCGGCGGTGTTGGTCTGACTCGCCACTGCCGGGGCGATTTCGAGCCGCGCGCCGGCACCGGCCGCGGTGGATGCCGCCGGTGCGGCAGGGGCAGGCGTCGCTGCAGCAGCCGCACCGGCATCGGCAGGCTGCGGAATGGCCGAGCGCGCCTGCCGCCACTGGGCAGCCTGCTCGCGCACCATCACCGCCGCTTCGGCCGCACCCACCTGCGCCAGCGCGTCTTCTTGCGGCGTGCGCAACACGACGCCCTGTTTCAAGCGATTGATGTTGCCGTTGACGAAGGCGTCCGGATTGGTCCGCAGCAACGCCAGCATGGTCTGATCCAGCGAATGCCCGCTGGAGCGTGCCAGGCCCGCTGCAATTTCCGACAAGGTCTGGCCCGAGCGCACGGCCGGCAATGCATCGCCGGCCTGCGTGGCAGCGGGCGCGGTTGCGGCGGCACGCGTCGGCGCAGGCGCAGCGCCAGCGTCCCGATCAGCGCGTTCCACCGCCGGAGCCGCCGCCGGCTCGCGTGCAATCTCGCGTGCAATGGTGTTGCTGGCGCCGGCACGCGGCGCGTCGATGGCCGGTTCGGCAATCGCGGCAGCGGTGTTGGGCGCATCGACCAGCGCGGCATATTCGCGCACCAGACGGCCCTGGCTCCACTCCACTTCGATCAAAAAATTGATCGCTGGCTGGTCCACCGGCTGACTGCTGGTCACGCGGATTACCGCACGCCCGCGCGCGTCCTGCGCGAACTGGAACTGCAGGCTGCTGACCAGTCCTTGCGGCCGCTCCAGCCCGACGCGCGCAAAGGTGGTTGCCGATGCCAGCGCCACGCGTGCGTTGTCGAGCTCGCCCGGCTCGTTGGAAATGACCGGAATCTCGGCCACCAACGGTTGCCCGGGTTTGGACAGCACCCGGATATCGCCCAAGCCCAACGCCATGGCGGCGCCGCTGCATGCCATCAACAGCAACGCACCTATCCCTTGTATCGGACGCATCGCGCCCCTGCCCCTATGTGTCATGGGCATCAATATAGCCGCTGAATGAGCGAAAAAGTCGTTCGTGCCTCGCGCATGCGCCGCGCTTGCGATGCCGCAATGCGACATCGGTGCAGCTGCGCAGCTGCGGGCGGTGAATCGGTAGACCGATCAGCCCATCACTTAAGAAGGAAGAAGACCCGCTGCGGCTGCTGCGGGGTGCGCGTAGAGCGCAGCAGCTTCGACTGCTGCCTCGATCGATATCGGCTTGTGCAGAGCACGAGTTGGGCCAACCCGGGCTTCATTCGAAAGCGAAGTGCAGTGCAGTGCAGTGCAGTGCAGTGCAGTGCAGTGCGATCAGTCTTCGCCGCCAATGCATGTCACATGCGAGCGCCTTCTTAAGACAGGCACTTTCTTACCCCGACACCAGGTCGTCAAAAGCTTCAAGCCGCCAGCTCGTGCAGGAGCGCACCTGGGCGCGACGAGCCGTCAGAGGGACAGCCTTCGCGCTCAGGCGCGCTCCTACAGAGCAGTGGATCAACCTTCCTGTGCGACCAGTTCAGCCAGCTGCACGGCGTTGAGTGCGGCGCCCTTGCGGATATTGTCGGAGACGATCCACAGATTGAGACCACGCGGGTGCGAGAAGTCCTCACGAATACGGCCGACGAACACTGCATCCTTGCCCGAGGCATGTGTCACCGGCGTCGGGTAGCCGCCCGCCTTGTGCTCGTCCACCACTTCCACGCCCGGCGAGGCTTCCAGCAGCGCGCGCGCGGCTTCGACGGTGATCTTTTCGCGGGTCTCGATGGCGACCGCTTCGGAGTGGCCGAAAAACACCGGCACGCGTACCGCGGTGGGATTCACCTGGATGTTCTCGTCGCCCAGGATCTTGCGGGTCTCCCAGACCAGCTTCATCTCCTCCTTGGTGTAACCGTTGTCCTGGAAGTCGTCGATGTGCGGGATCAGATTGAAAGCGATCTGCACCGGGAAGCGCTGCGGGTCGATTTGCTGGAAGCTCAACAGCTCGCTGGTCTGCTTGCCCAGTTCTTCCATCGCCGAGCGGCCGCCGCCGGACACCGACTGGTAGGTCGCCACGTTGATGCGCTCGATGCCGTACTTGCGGTGAATCGGCCCCAGCGCCACCAGCATCTGCATGGTCGAGCAATTGGGATTGGCGATGATGCCGCGCGGGCGCTGCTTGAGCGCTTCGGGATTGACTTCCGACACCACCAGCGGCACATCGTCGTCGTAGCGGAACGCGGAGGAATTATCGATCACCACCGCGCCGGCCGCGGCGAACTTGGGGCCGTATTCCTTGGACACGCTGCCGCCTGCGGAGAACAGCGCGATGTCCACGCCGGTCGGGTCGAAGTCGGCCAGATCCAGCACGTCGACCTTGCCGCCATTGAACTCGACCTGCCCACCGGCCGAGCGCGCCGAGGCCAGCGCGTACAAGTTGGCGACCGGAAAGTTGCGCTCGGCCAGGATGCTCAGCATGGTTTCGCCGACAGCGCCGGTGGCGCCCACGACCGCGACATTGAAACGACGGTTTTCGTTGCTCATGAGAATGTCTTTATCGAAAGAGTGAAGAGGGGAACGCGCTGCGCGTGGGTTCGGGGAACCTCCAACGCTGGCTGTGGAGGTTCCCTATCGTTTGGTCGCGCCGGTTTTGCTGGCGTCCACGATCGTGCCTCCGCGTTTGGCGGCTGCGATCGCATCGGCATTGAGCGCGCTCGGCGGATGCCCGGCGTTGGGGCCATGGCCAAGCGCGGCAATCAGGTTGTCCACCGCCAGCTGCACCATGGCACGACGCGTGGCCAGGCTGGCGCTGCCGATATGCGGGGTGAGCACCACGTTGTGCAGCGCTAGCAGTTCCGGGCGCACCGCGGGCTCGCCTTCGTAGACATCCAGACCGGCACCGGCAAGACGCCCATTGGCCAACGCATCGGCCAGCGCGAGCTCATCGACGATGCCGCCGCGCGCGATGTTCACCAGCGTGGCGCTGGGACGCATCTTGGCCAGCGCGGCAGCGTCGATGATGTGGTGCGACTGCTTGCCGTAGGGCAGCACCAGCACCAGGTGATCGGACTGCGCCAGCAAGCTGTCGAGATCGACGTACTGCGCGTTGAGGTCCTGCTCGGTCTGCGCCGCCAACCGGCTACGGTTGTGATATAGCACGCGCATGCCGAAGCCGTGCGCGCCGCGGCGTGCGATGCCCTGCCCGATCCGGCCCATGCCCAGGATACCGAGTGTGCTGCCGTGGATATCGGCACCGAGCATGGTCTTGAACGACCACTGCCCCCACTGCCCGTCGCGCAACCAGCGCTCGGCCTCGGTGATACGGCGCGCGGTGGCCATCAACAACGCAAAGCCCAGGTCGGCGGTGGTTTCGGTCAACACGTCGGGCGTGTTGCTGGCCAGGATGCCGGCCGCGCTCAGCGCGTCGATCTCCAGATTGTTGTAGCCCACACCGACATTGGCGATGGCGCGCAGCTGCGCGGCCGATGCGATTTCGGCCGCGCCCACGCGCTCGTTGAGCGTGATCAGTGCGCCATCGACGCTGGCCAGGTGCGCAGCAAGCTCATGCGACGAATACGCGGTGACGCGCTCGGTGGTGGTCAGCGCGAAATGCGCGCCCAGCTGTTCGACGACGTCGTCGAATAGCGGCTGGCTGACCCACACCTTGGGGCGTGTCGCTTCAGACATCGATCTGACCGGGGATGCGCGGCGAGATCTCGCCGACATCGCCGCATTGCGCGCGATGACGCAGCGCCTGATCCATCAGCACCAAGGCCATCATCGCTTCGGCGATCGGGGTGGCGCGGATGCCCACGCAGGGGTCGTGCCGCCCGGTGGTGATCACATCCACCACGGTGCCGTCCGCGTCCACGGTCGCACCGGGCAGGCGCAGGCTGGAAGTCGGCTTGAGCACCATCGACGCGGTCACCGCCTGGCCGGTGGAAATGCCGCCCAGAATGCCGCCAGCGTGATTGCTGAGAAAGCCTTCCGGGGTGATCAGGTCGCGGTGTTCGGTGCCCTTTTGCGCGGCACTGGCAAAGCCGTCGCCGATCTCCACGCCCTTGACTGCATTGATGCTCATCAATGCGGCAGCCAGCTCGGCATCGAGCTTGCCGTAGATCGGCTCGCCCCAGCCGGCCGGCACACCGCCGGCCACCACGTCCACGCGCGCACCGACCGAATCGCCGGACTTGCGCAACGCGTCCATGTAGGTTTCCAGCTCCGGCACCTGCTCGGCGTGCGGCCAGAAGAACGGGTTGTCTTCGACCGCATTCCAGTCGAAACCGGTCGGGCGGATCTCGCCCAGCTGCGAGAGGTAACCGCGCACCAGCACGCCGTAGCGCTGCTTGAGCCACTTCTTGGCGATGACGCCCGCGGCCACGCGCATGGTGGTTTCGCGCGCGGACGAGCGCCCGCCGCCGCGTGGGTCGCGGATGCCGTATTTCTGCCAGTAGCTGTAGTCCGCGTGGCCGGGGCGGAACTGCTGGGCGATGTTGCTGTAGTCCTTGCTGCGCTGATCGGTGTTGCGGATCAGCAGCCCGATCGGCGTGCCGGTGGTGCGGCCTTCGTACACGCCGGACAGGATCTCGATCTCGTCGGCTTCGCGGCGTGCCGAGGTATGCCGGCTCTTGCCGCTGGCACGGCGTTGCAGGTCCGGGGTGAACTCTTCCGGCGCCAGTTCCAGGCCCGGGGGGCAGCCATCGACAACGCAGCCGATCGCCGGCCCGTGCGATTCGCCGAAGGTGGTGACCGTCAACAGGCGGCCGAAACTGTTACTGCCCATAGCGGCATCCTCTCAACATTGCAGCAGGTGGCAGCGCGCGCACGATGCGCGGCAGATGACGCGCTGCCACCAGCATCGGTGCGACTGCCAACAATCCGCTGAACACCATAAAAAACACGTCCAGCTCGGCATCACGAACGAGCATCCAGTCGACAAGCAGGTAGAGCGCCGCGCCCACCCCACCCAGCAAGCCAAGCGCCACGCCCACGGTGCTGCGCCGATGCGCACGCAATGCCGCATCAGAGCTGCCGGCCAGGATCCAGACCGAAACAAGGCCAAAAAACGCCATCGACCAAAAACCGATCTGCGCCGCCGCGCTCAACCAGCGCTGCGCAGCCGGGCCGCCGTACATCGGGTCGAACAAGCGAAACACCACATCGAGCAGGCCGAACGGAATGGCCGCCCCGAAGACGGACACCGGCGCCAGCAGCACGATATCGATCAGCTGCGGACGCGATGCGGGCGCCTTAGCGCGCACCGGCCAACTCGGTGATGCGCGCGCTGTGCGCGATCAACTCGCGGCATTCCACTGCAAAGATGCCCATCTGCCCAACCTTGAACTCGACCCAGGCCAGATCCACTTCCGGCAGCAGCTTGATCAGATGCTGCTCTGACTCGCCTACCTCACAGATCAACAGGCCGTCTTCGCTCAGGTGCTGCGGCGCGTCGCGCAGGATCTTCAGCACCAGGTCCAGGCCATCGTCGCCGGCACGCAAGCCCAGCTCCGGCTCGTAGGAATACTCCTGCGGCAGTGCGTCGGTCTCGTCGTTGGTCACGTACGGCGGATTGGTGACGATCAGATCGTACTGACGGCCCGCCAGCCCGGTGAACAGGTCGGACGTGAGCAAGGTGACGTTGTCGGCATGCAGGCGCGCCTTGTTTTCGGCGGCCAGCGACAGCGCGTCGTCGCTGATATCCACGCCATCCACCTCCCAGTGCGGGTTGTAGTGGCCCATGGCGATGGCGATGCAGCCCGAACCGGTGCACAGGTCCAGCGCGCGGGTGACTTCGCGGCCGCCCAGCCAGGGCTCGAAGCCGGCTTCGATCAATTCGGCGATCGGCGAGCGTGGCACCAGGGCGCGCGCGTCGCTCTTGAAACTCAGGCCGGCAAACCAGGCTTCGCCGGTCAGATAGGCCGCCGGCACGCGCTCGGTGATGCGGCGCTCGAACAGGCCCAGCACGCGTTCTTTTTCGTCGCGCAGCAGCCGCGCCTGGCCATACGCCGGGCCCAGGTCGTGCGGCAGATGCAGGCTGTGCAGCACCAGTTGGGTGGCTTCGTCCAGCGCGTTGTCGTAGCTGTGACCGAAGGTGAGACCGGCTGCGTTGAAACGGCTGGTGCCGTAGCGGATCAGGTCGATGATGGTGTGCAGTTCGTCGGCCGCGGCGGCAGTCATGGCAACAACTAAAAAGGAATCGGCCCACGATTATAGAGGTCGGATCGGTATCATGAGCGTCCGTTGCACTGGAAACCGCCATGTTCAATCGCAATACCGGCATCGTGCTGCTGGTGGCGCTGGCCGCCGGTCTTGGGTTGTTGCTGGGCCAGAAGTTCTTCGGCGGTGCGCCCCGCTCGCCCTGGCCGCCCACCCAAACCATCACGTTTTACCCGCAGCCGCGCCCCTTGCCGCAGTTCAGCCTGCGCCAGTCCGATGGCACCCAGCTGGTGTCTGGCGAACTGAAAGGGCATTGGACGCTGGTGTTTTTGGGTTTCACCTTCTGCCCGGATGTCTGCCCGACCACGCTGACCGATCTGGCGGTGGCGCAGCAGCAGTGGGAAAGCATCCCCGACGGGCTACGCCCGCGCGTGTTGTTCGTGTCGGTGGACCCGCAGCGCGACCCGCCTGCGCGGCTGGGCGAGTACGCTCACGCCTTCCACAAGGACACGCTGGCCGCCACCGCAGACGTGCCGGCGCTGGAACGCTTTGCCACCGCGCTGGGCTTGGTATTCCAGAAGGTGCCGGGCAAGAACTTCGATCAGAACCCCAACGACTACAGCATGGATCACTCGGCCGGCATCGCCGTGCTCGATCCGCAAGGCCGCCTGACCGGCCTGATCCGTCCGCCGCTCGACCCCAAGGCGATTGCCGCCGACCTCCAACAGCTGACCAAGGTAACCGCTCCGTGAGTTTCGTCACTTCCCTGACCTACGTGCTGCCGCATCGGTTGCTGTCCTCCATGGCGCGCGCGCTGGCGTACTCGGACACGCCTTCGACCAAGCAATGGTTGATCGACACGGTGACACGCAAGTTCGGGGTAGACCTGAGCGAAGCGCAGGAACCGGACCCGCGCGCGTACCCCACCTTCAATGCGTTCTTCACCCGTGCCCTGAAGCCGGGCGCACGCGTGCCCGATGCCGACCCGGCAACCGTATTGATGCCGGCCGATGGCCGTATCAGCCAGCTCGGCCCGATCGAGAACGGGCGCATTTTTCAGGCCAAGGGCCAGTCGTTCACTGCAGCCGAATTGCTCGGCGACGCGGCAGCGGCTGCGCCGTTCAACGACGGCCTGTTCGCGACGGTGTATCTGTCGCCCAAGGACTACCACCGCGTCCATATGCCGTGGACCGGTACCCTGCGCGAAACCGTGCATGTGCCCGGCCGCCTGTTCAGCGTGGGCCCGGATGCGGTGCGCAACGTGCCGCGGTTGTTTGCCCGTAACGAGCGCCTGGTGTGCCACTTCGACACCGAGTTCGGCCCGATGGCCTCGGTGATGGTGGGCGCGCTGCTGGTGTCCGGCGTGGAAACGGTGTGGAGCGGCGTGGAAATTCCACGCTATGGCGACCGCATCACGCGCAAGGATTACCGTGGCAAGGGAATCGTCTTGGAGCGGTTTGCGGAGATGGCGCGCTTCAATTACGGCTCGACAGTGATCGTGCTGCTGCCGCCGGGTGTGGCCAAACTCGATGGCGCACTTGCTGCAGAGACGGCGGTGCGTCTAGGCCAAGCGCTCGCACATCGTCAGGTGGGCTGAGCGCAGCGACGCGGTCAGCTACGGTGTTGTTGGTTGTGGTTACTCGTCACCGCAATCCTTTCAAAGCACGTTGCATCGCTGGAAACAGCCAGCGAACGCTGCGCCCGCTTTTTCACCTGCACTTCAAACCGCCGGATATCGGCGGTTTTCAGGATCTTCGATGACAACACGGATGTTGCGCTGGCCGCTGGCGATTGCGCTGCTCACGGCAGTGACCGGTTGCGGCCACAAGAGCGAGCAGCAACAACTGGACGACCTGCGCGGTGGCCTGCAGTACCGGGGCTACCGACACTTCAGTGAGCAGGGCTTACCGATCGCATTTGCGGCGTACCAGCGCGGCAGTGCCCTGCTGGACACCCCGCCCGCGCCGTTGACCGCCGACGACATCTGCATGCTGCACGCCATGCTGTCCTACACGGCGCTATCGGCGAACAAATTGCTGCCAGCAATCGCCGAGGCCGACCTGCTGGAGCGCGATTGCGCTCCCCAGGGGCGCGTGATCGCCACCGCATTGCGCTCGGTGGCCTACGAACGCAAGCAATGGCCACAACTGGCGCAACAGTCCAGCGACAGCCTATGGAAAAACAGTGCCGATCCGGAAGGCGACTTCGCCACCTTGGTGATGCTGCACGTGGTGATGGCCTATGCCGCGATGCAGGACAAACGCTGGGAAAACGTGGTGTTGCATGTCGATGCGATTGCGCTGGCGGTGCGTGCACCGTGGCTGGGCGAACTGGCGCGCGCCGGGCTGGACCTGGCCGAGCACCGTTATCTGGCTGGCTTACGCCGTCTGAAACGGCTCAGCGAAAATCCCGGCGTGCCGCCGGAGGTGCGTGCCGAACTGCACACCTTGATCCTGCATGTGGAAGCCGAGAGCGGCGACCTGGATTCCAATCTGGTCATCGCCCGCATCCTCAGCCGTTTCATGTGGCAGGCGATCAAGCAGAACGGCTCGCCGCTGATGCAGCAGGCGATGCAGTTTGCAGAGCAGCAGGCGCAGCGCTTTGGTCCCGAGGCGTTGCGCCAGAGCTGGCGCGCGCGGTGGACGCAATGGTGGGACGGCCTCAAGGCACGATGGAGCGAGGACAGCGACTCGCCGCCCTCCTCGCAGGCAGGTACGGCACCAGCTGCGCCGCCGACTTAAACGCCGCTGACAAAACGACTGCGCTCGCTGCCAGACGGGCGCAGCCGGTGCTCGGTGCGGCAGGGACCACGCGTACACGTCGTTCCTGAGCGCCCCGTCGATACCCACCTGACGGCTGCTCGCTACGTTTTTTCAGCCGCTCCAAGTGAGGTGCTGCAATCTGCGATCGCAGCACCTCACACTCAGCGGTCGCAGCCCGCCAGCTTGATGCTCTGCCCCGGCTTGAGTGCGTAGCTCGGTGCCTTCAGGCCATTGGCCTTGGCCAGTTCCTTGATCTCGCACTGGTACTTCTGCGCCACGCGGCCGAGCGTGTCGCCCTTGGCGATGGTGTAGCTGCGCGCCTGCTTCGCCTTCGGTTTGGCGACCGCCGGCTGGCCGGTGGCCACGGTGGTCGGCACGCCGGCCATCGGGCTGACATCGCCCACCGCCACGGTCGGCGTGTACTCGGTTGCGCTGCTGCGCACGATGGCGCTGTTGAGATCGGCAGTGATCAAGGTGCGCGCCAGGTCCGCACGCGGACCGTTCACGCAGTAACGCGTGTACAGGCTGGCGATGCGATTGGTGGCGTTGATGACGGTGCCGGCCGGAATCCAGCCATCGGGTTCATAGCGCGGGTTGAGGTTGCGCAGCGCGCGCATGTAGCCCTCGCGGACGCCCATGCCGCCCAGGCAGATCGTCAGCTCATAGATCGTGGTGGACTTGGCGAGCTTGAGCGTGGCGGGCTGCGCGTCGAGCTTGGGGAAATCGACGCCGTACTGGCGCGGGTGCAGGAAGATCCACGCCGCAGCGATCACCATCGGCACGTAGTCCTTGGTTTCGGCCGGGAACTGGTTGTAGACGTCCTGCTCCCAGAAGCCGCGCCCGCCGGTCTGCGAAAAAACGCGCGCAGCACGCCCTTCGCCACCGTTGTAGGCGGCCAGCGCCAGCTCGATGCTGCGGTTGAGGCCGGCCATGCGCTCGTTGAGATACGCGGCGCTGGCTTCGGCGGCGCTGCGTGCATCGAAACGCGTGTCGAAACCGGTGCCGTCCGGGCCCAGCCCGAAGCGCCGCCCGGTGGCCGGCATGAACTGCATCAGCCCGGCCGCACCGGCGCGCGAATTGGCGTGCACCTTGCCGTTGGATTCCTTGGCCATGATGCCGAACAGCAGCGCCTCGGGCAGGCCGCGCTTCTGCCATTCCGGCCACATCACCCCGCGCAGGCTGCTGTAGTTGTCGTAGCTGGTCATCAACGCCGGGCGCATATCGGTCAGCCAGCGGCGGATGCCGGCCTGCACGGCCGGGTTGTACTGCACCATCTTGTCGAACTCGTGGCGCTGGTCGTTGAGCAGGGTGGCCGCACGCGCCGCCTCGGGCACGCCGTTGGCGACCGGGCCGAGATGATCCGGGTCGGCCTGCAGCAGGGTGTCGTCGTCTTCCGGGTCTTCGGCGGCCGGCGCTTCGGCATCGGTGCGCGCCTTGAGCAGGCGCTTGTAAGTAGCCAGCTGATTGGCCACCAAACAGCCACGCTGCTTGATGCAGGCGTCGATGACGTCCTCCATGTCCTCCAGTGCGGCGTCGCCTTCGGCGGTGCCCTTGGGGTCGGAGTTGTTCACCAGCACCAGCGCATCGCGGTAGCGCTTTTCGGCCGCGGCCATGCGTGTATCGAGCACGGCAGCCTTCTCCGTGTCGCGCTTGGAGATGGCGTGGGCGGCGGGGACGACAGACATCAGCGCCACCACAGCCAGGACAGGCCATGGGCGCAAACCAAAATGAGCGAGCGGCATCGGAGACAGTGCAGCGGAAAGGCAGGCAGGGTAGCCGCCGGGACGACACCGGGGCAAGGCGATGCCGCCGGCAGGTCAGTGGCGCGTTAGCTTGGCGCGCCTGCCCGTTGCAGTGAAAACCGGCGGAGCCGGTTGTCTGGCAGCGGCGCGCACGGTGTCGGCCTTGCTGGAGACAGGCGCCGGCTCGCCGCATCGCCTGGCTGTCAGAACCCATACGTCGCCCACCGATTTGTGCGGCAACGTTGCCCGCTAGAATCCGGTCTTTCCTCACCGGATCTGCCCAATGGCCTCGTTCCTGCTCGGCAAAGGCGTCACCGACGATATTCCGGTCCTGCTCGAAGGCCGCTTCGGCAACCGCCATGGTCTGGTGGCCGGCGCCACCGGGACCGGCAAGACCGTGACCCTGATGACCCTGGCCGAAGGCTTCTCGCGCTTGGGGGTGCCGGTGTTCCTGGCCGATGTGAAAGGCGACGTGGCCGGCTTGGCCGTGGCCGGCGACGGCGCGCCCGGCGTGCTGCAGCGCGCCACGGATGTGGGCATCGCCGACTACGCACCAGCCGCCAGCCCGGTGGTGTTCTGGGACTTGTACGGGCAGCTCGGCCACCCGGTGCGCACCACGGTGAGCGAAATGGGTCCCACCCTGCTCGCCCGCATCCTGGAACTCAACGACACCCAATCCGGCGTGCTGGACATCGTGTTCAAGCTGGCCGACGACCGCGGCCTGTTGCTGCTGGATCTGGACGATCTGCGTGCCCTGCTCGCGCTGGTGGTGGAAGAACGCAAGGAGCTGTCGACCAGTTACGGGTTGGTCTCGGCGCAATCGGTGGCCGCGATCCAGCGCGCGCTGCTGCGGCTGTCGCAGGACGGCGGCGAGCAGTTCTTCGGCGAACCGGCGCTGGAACTGGCCGAGCTGATGCGCGTCGCGCCGGACGGCCGCGGGGTGATCGGTATCCTGGCGGCCAACCAGTTAGTGCTCAAGCCGCGGCTGTATTCGACCTTTCTGCTATGGCTGCTGTCGGAGTTGTTCGAAGGCCTGCCGGAAGTGGGCGATCTGGACCAGCCCAAGCTGGTGTTCGTCTTCGACGAGGCGCATTTGCTGTTCGAAGACGCGCCTGCGGCGCTGGTGCAACGCATCGAGCAGGTGGTACGGCTGATCCGCTCCAAGGGCGTGGGCATCTATTTCTGCTCGCAGTTTCCCGATGACATTCCCGACAACATTCTTGGCCAGCTCGGCAACCGCGTGCAGCATGCGCTGCGTGCCTACACCCCGCGCGACCAGAAAGCAGTCAGGACCGCGGCGCAGACCTTCGTGGCAAATCCCAAGCTCGATGTGGCCACCGCCATCTCCAGCCTGGGCACCGGCGAGGCTCTGGTGTCGCCACTGGAGGGCAAGGGCGTGCCCGCGCCGGTGCAGCAGACCCTGATCGCTCCGCCGCGTTGCCGCATGGGTGCCATCAGCGCACCCGAACGCGCGCAGGTCCGCGCGGCCAGCCCGGTGGGCACACGCTACGACACCGCGATCAACCGCGAATCGGCAGCCGAGCTGTTGGCACGCCGCGTCGAACAGGTCGCCGCGCAGACCGCCGCCCCTCCAGCACGCACGCGCGAGGAGGAGGAAACCCAGGACAGCGGTTTCGGAAAAGCGGTCAAGGACGCGGTGTTCGGCACCGGCCGCCGCCAGGGCATGTTGGAAACGATGGCCAAACAAACATCGCGCACCATCGGCAGCAAGATCGGGCAGCAGATCGTGCGCGGGATTTTCGGCAGTATTCTTGGTGGGAAGCGTTGAGGGCTTTCGAACACGACAAGGACGTAAATCATGCACCGCATCTACCGGTATCGCCGGGGATTTGGCCTATTGCTGCTCATCGCAGCAACCTGCTCCGCACAGCAGTTACGCAATCGCGATTACGACGACACGCCTGGTCACTATGGCTCGATCGAATGGCCATTACGCAGACAGCATCTGCTGGCCGGACATTACAACGGAAACATCCAGGTAACGGTAGATCGAACAGACTGCCCTGCAGCTACTGCAGATTTGCGCCTTGACGCGACCAAAGGACGCCCAGAGAGTCGTCACTACACATTGAGTTACACATGTTTATCGGGAAAGGATCCGGACTCTCGCAAACGAACCGTGACGTTGCGTAGCACCTGGTGGATAGATGAGATCGCAGGTAGCTGCCTGATACTCGAACGGGAGCCGGACGCAGCGCGCAACCCTCCCCTCGCCTATCCGTTATATGGCTTTCGTATCAACGAAAACACACATTCCAAAGCCGTCACGGGCATCCTACTCTCGCAGGATGGCTCAGACTGCCAGAGTGGCGGTGCGTCCGAATACGTCGACAAAACACTCAAACGTGTGCGCTGAGCGCAGCACCACTATCGACTGGCTCCGGCAACCCGCAAGTTGCCGGACGATACAATTGACCGAACTCTGATTACTCCAGCACGCCATGCAATTTGGCGTACTGCAGCAACATGATGGTCTTGGCGTCGGCGATTTCGCCGGAGGCGATCATCGCCAGCGCAGCGTCCAGCGATAGCTCCAACACCTCGATCTCTTCGCCGTCTTCTTCGACCCCGCCACCGTCGCTCACCTTGTCGCCGTCGAAGTATTCGCCGACGAAGAAGTACAAGCGTTCGGTGACCGAGCCCGGGCTCATGAACGCTTCAAATACCTTGCGCACGTTGTCGATGCGGTAGCCGGTCTCTTCTTCGGTTTCCTTGCGGATGCAGGTCAGCGCATCGTCCTGGTCGAGCAAGCCGGCACAGGCTTCGATCAGCATGCCATCCGGGTTGCCATTGAGCAGCGTCGGCAGGCGGAATTGCCGGGTCAGCATCACCGTCTGCCTGGCGCGGCTGTAGAGCAGGATGGTGGCGCCGTTACCGCGGTCATACGCCTCGCGCGACACCGTCTGCCAGCGGCCGTCCTTGCGCTGGAAGTCGAAGGTGACCTTGCGCAGCACATAGCAGTTGTCTGACAGCACATCAATGCTGCGAATGCGAACCTGCGGGGTGTCGGCAACAGATGGATTCAAGCAGAACTCCTTGCGATAGGGGGAATGACTGCGCCACCGCGATTGCACGTCAGCGCGTGCCGCCTGCAGCAACATCGCCACATGGCCGGCAGCCGACCGGTAGCGAACCATAGGTTCTACGCAGAAGTCCATGTGCGCGACCGATGGTTCCTGATGCCCGATGGCTCTCCCGTCGCACTGCGTTCAATCGTTGTGAGCCAGCCACGTGCCGGCGGCACCATCTGCGCTTTTGTGCAGCTCACCACGCAGGTCCCGCGCACGCCGCCTGCCAGCCCCGCGATATTCACGGCGCCAGGCAGTGCAGCCGCAGGATTGCATGCGGCAGACAGCGGATCCCACCCAGTTCGACGTCACCGGGTAGCCGCGATACCCCAATTGCACCCAGCCACGCATCGCCGCACAATCCCGTCACATCACACGCTTGGGGAGCGTCATGGAAGACCGTTTTCGCGCGCACAGGGTTGCTGCGCAGGCTGCGCCCGCACCGTTCTGGACCCGCATCCCGGCGATCGCCACTTATCCGCTGCGCGGCTCGGCGCTGTATGCATTGATCGCACTGACGCTGTGCAGCGCGCTGCTGGTCTTGCCGGGCATCCTCAAACTGGTGGTCATGGGCGTGCTGGGCATGGCGACCTACACCTATGCCTTCGACATCCTGCGCCACACCGCCGATGGCCAGCCCGATGCGCCCCGGCTCGGCTACAACAGCTTCGACAGCGCGGTGCTGCGTCTGATCCTGCTGGCCTTTGCACTGGGCATCGTGATCGGCGTTGCCGCCGCGCTTGCAGGTAAATTCGGGCTGACCATCGCCTATCTAGGCACCATGCTGTTGTTGCCCGGCATGCTGATCTCGCTCGCCATCGATGGCAGCCTGCGCCGCGCGCTCAACCCGGCGGTGTCGATCGACATGGCGCTGCGGATCGGCTGGCCGTATCTGGCCGCCTATGGCCTGCTTTACGTGATCCAGGGCAGCGGCACGGCAGCGGTCTTCGTCGCACTGAAATATCTGCCCCCGCTGGTACGCGAGGCGACGGTGATGATGACCTCGATCTGGACCCTGTTCGCCAGTTTTCATCTGCTCGGGTATCTGGTGTACCAGTACCACGAAGCGCTGGGCTACGTCCCCAGCGGCGGGGATGTGCACGAACGCGCCGACCCGGACCAGCGCCTGCTAGACGAGGCCGAACAGTACGTGCGCGACGGGCATTCCGACGAGGCGTTCCAGGCCCTGCGGGGCGCGGTCCGCTCGCGCGCGGTGAGCCTGGCGGTGCATGAGCTGTATCAACGCCTGCTGCGCCAGCACCATCGCAACGACGAGCTGCGCGAGCACACCCAGCAATACATCAATCGCTTGCTGCAGGAGAAGCAGGAGCGCCGCGCGCTTGCGTTGCAGCGCGAAGCCCTGGACAACGACCCCGCGTTTACTCCGCTCCTGTCCGAACAGGCCACGCTACTCGCCGAGCGCGCCAAGATGGCCGGGCAGTTTCAGCTCGCGACCGATGGGTTGCTGGCCGCCATCGCAGGCTGGCCACGCGATCCGATGCTGCCGAGCTGGTCGCTGGATGCCGGCCTGATGCTGGCCGAGCGTTTCGGCCGCGATGAGCAGGCGCGCGCCATTCTGCAGAACGCGTCGGCGCATTGCGAAGATGCCGCACAACGCGCAAAGCTGGATGCGGCGTTGCGGGCGGTTGCGATCCAACCGGTTTAGCGCATCTAACAAAACGACTGCGCTCACCGCCAGGCGCGCGCAGCCGGTGCACGGTGCGGCATGGACCACTCGTACACTCCGGTTCGGCCGCGCCGTCCACACCCACCTGACGACTCCTGGCTACGTTCTGTTAGCCGCTCTTGGCAGTCCAACAAATATCGCCGCAGCCGGACGGTGGTGGCCCGCCCTCAAAGCCGGTTTGACGCACCTCATAAAGCGCCTGCATAGCAGCAAGTACGCGCGCGCTCGGCTCTCAGAACGGCATGTAGTGAGTACTGAGCGCGCCATCCAATCGCACCGACGACCGCTCGCTCGGCTCGGCTAGCCGCTGCTGAGACGGCTTTAAAAACGCCTGCCGCCGGTACCCTCCGAAATCCACTCGAACACGCAGCTACGTCAACCATTCTCAAGCAGAAAACGCGCCTTGACCGCCTGCCCCTGCTCCGGAAATTGATCGCGCACCAGCTGCAACACCCGCGTGCGCTGTTCGCCGGCCTGCAGTTCGCCGTGCCGCAGCGCCAGCACAAACCACTGCTGGGCCAGTTCGGCGCGTGGCGCATCGATCTCGCACTCCTTCAACAAACGCTCGGCATCGGCCAGCAGCCCGGTACGCAGGCACGCGCCGACCAGGGCCATGCGTGCCGGTAGCGCAACGGCGATCGTGTCCTTGCTCAGTTCTGCTGCCACGCCCAACTGGACGCGCGTCTGTTGTGCGTTATGGCTGGGCAGGTGCAACAGCGTCTGTGCATGGCGCACGGCGTCCTGCGTGCGCCCGGCGTTGCGGGCCACGCGGTAACGGGCCAGCGCAACGTCCGGGCTGTGTGGCGTCTCGCTGGCAAGCTCGGCGAGCAGCCGCTCGGCTTCAAGGTTCTCCATGCGACCCAGATGGCGCTGCGCACGCTCCCAGCGGTCGTCCACCTGTGCGGTGGCGTCCTCGTCCATGAAGGCCGGGCGGGTTTGCCGCACTGCGACCAGCAACGCACCGAGCAGCGCACCGCTGAGCAAACCGCCAGCATGCGCTTCGAAGGCGACACCGCCGTTATCGCTGCCCAGCAGGCTGTACAACTCCCAGCCCAGCCACAGTGGCAGCAGCAGAATCGCCGGCCCACGCACGTAGTTGAAGACCACAAAAAACCAGTAGAAAAACCGCACCCGACGACGGCCCCACACCACGCAGAACGCCCCCATCAATGCGGCGATCGCACCGGACGCGCCCAGCCCGCCGCCGGGCTCGCCCCAGCGCCACCACAGACTCGCTGCGCTGGCCCCAAACCCGCCCAGCAGATACAGCAGCAGAAACCAGCCGCTGCCGATCGCCCCTTCCAGCAAGGTGCCCAGCGCCAGCAGAAACACCATGTTGCCGAGCAAATGATCGAAGTCGCCATGCAAGAAGGTGGCGGTGAGCATGCGCGCCGGCGACCACTCCGAACTGCGTTGCAGATGACGCAGCGTAAACACCCTGGACAGGCGGGCATCGTAAGGCGCACGCAGACCGCGCCATTCGCGCATCTGCTCCTCGTCCTTGAATAACGCGCCGCCGCGCAAGGCCTGCGCAAATGCGACATCGTGCAGTGTCAGATGCGCCAGATACGCGGTGCGCTGCGGCGCCGGCACGCTGTCCAGCTTGCCCTGCCGCGCGGCACGCAGTTTGGGGTCGGTGGTCTGCGCCAGGTAGCGTGCGTGCGCCTGCGCTTCCAGCGTGCCCAGCCCGGACGCGACGTAGTAATGCACGGCGTTTTCGACCAGCGCATCGTCCTTGCGCTGATAGCCCAGATAGACCACGACATTGATCAGCACCAGCAGCAGCGTCACCCACGGAATGTTCTGGCGCGACCAGGGTTTGTGCAGCGGCATGAGCAACATGACAACGTCCGTGTCCGAGATGGCGCAAAGCTTCGCCGGGCGGCGGCAGATGCGCAAGCCGTCCATGCGCGCTAGCATCGCGCCCCCACCGTTCGACACCCCACGCCCGACATGAGCCGCTGGCGCCCGCCCGCCGAAAAAAGCACCGCGTTGATCACGCCCGAAGGTCACACCCGTCTGAAGGTCGAACTGGAAGATCTGTGGCGGGTGCGGCGGCCCGAGGTGGTGCGCGCACTGGCCGCGGCGGCTGCCGAGGGCGATCGATCGGAAAATGCCGAGTACACCTATCGCAAGAAGCAGCTAGGCGAGATCGACCGCCGTGTGCGCTATCTCAGCAAACGCCTGGAAGCGTTGCGCGTGGTGGATACCGCGCCCACCGACCCGAACGCGGTGTTTTTTGGCGCACAGGTGGAGCTGGAAGATACAGATAGCGGCGAGCTGTTGCGCTATCGCATCGTCGGTCCGGACGAAACCGACGCCGGCCTGGGCTGGATCAGCATCGATTCGCCGCTGGCCCGCGCGCTGCTGAAAAAGCGTGTGGACGATGAGTTCGAAGCGCAACTGCCGGCCGGAAAGCACACCTTTGTGGTGGTGTCGGTGGATTACGGCAGTCAGTAAGCAGGTGACGCAGGCGGCTGAGCTGTAGAGGCGCCTTTATGCGATGGTGTTGTCAGCAAGAAGCATCGCGCTGACGTGATCACCACCCTGCTGGGCGATGCGCTCGGCGGATGAAACGCGCGCAGGCAACTGATGCGATCGGCTGCGCTATAGGCGCGCAGCGTGCGCGATTGGCTTGATCGGGAAGGCCTTGTCGCGCTCTGGCGCGCTCCTACGAAGGGCGCGTGGCGGCTTGGTGTCGCACGTTGCCGTTGCGCAACGTGCGCCGGCTTGCGTCCGGTTACACCATCTGCAGGTTCAGCGCGCGCCCCTGCTGGGCAGCGCCGGTGGGCGGCAATGCGTCGCCGAACAAATCGTGGTCATCGCTGTCGGTGATTTCCACATCGATCAGGTCGCCAACCTTCAGCCCAAGCTCGCCGCCGTTCTGGATATGCACCAGGCCGTCGATCTCCGGCGCGTCCGCGCGCGAACGGGCCACAGCGATGTCGTCTTCGATCAGATCGACCAGGCATTGCTGCACGCTGCCGATCTTGGCTTCCAGCCGCATGGCGGAAATCTGCGCCTGCTTGGCCATGAAGCGCGCCAGGCGCTCCTGCTTCACTTCTTCCGGCACCGGGTCTGGCAATGCGTTGGCGCTGGCGCCGTCCACCGGCGAGTAGGCGAATGCACCGACGCGATCCAGCTGCGCCTGATCCAGAAACTCCAGCAGCGCTTCGAACTCGGCCTCGGTCTCGCCGGGGAAGCCGACGATGAAGGTCGAGCGCACCGTGATCTCCGGGCACATCGCCTTCCAGCGCTGCACGCGCTCGAGGGTTTTTTCCACCGCACCGGGCCGCTTCATCAGCTTGAGGATGCGCGGGCTGGCGTGCTGGAACGGGATGTCCAGATACGGCAGCAGCTTGCCTTCGGCCATCAACGGAATCACATCGTCCACGTGCGGATACGGATACACGTAATGCAGGCGCGTCCACACGCCCAGCTCCGACAAGCCTTCGCACAGCGCCTTCATGCGGGTCTGGTACATGCGATCGCGCCACGGGCGCTCGGCGTACTTCAGGTCCACGCCATAGGCCGATGTGTCCTGCGACACCACCAACAACTCTTTGACCCCGCCGCGGACCAACCGCTCGGCTTCGCGCAGCACCTCGTCCACCGGACGCGAGGCCAGATCGCCACGCATCGAGGGAATGATGCAGAAGCTGCAACGGTGGTTGCAGCCTTCGGAAATTTTCAAGTACGCGTAATGGCGCGGGGTCAGCTTGATGCCGTAGTCCGGCACCAGATCCACGAACGGGTCGTGACGCGGTGGCAAGGCCGCATGCACCGCCTCCATCACGCTCTGGTAGTCCTGCGGGCCGGACACCGCCAGCACCTGCGGGTAGGCCGCGCGGATCTGCTCGGGGCGCTTGCCCAGGCAGCCGGTGACGATCACCTTGCCGTTGGCGTTCATCGCCTCACCGATCGCATCCAGCGATTCGGTCACCGCCGAATCGATGAAGCCGCAGGTGTTGACCACCACCACGTCGGCCGCGTCGTAGCTGGGCACGATGTCGTAGCCCTCCACGCGCAGCTGGGTGAGGATGCGTTCGGAATCGACGAGCGCCTTCGGGCAGCCAAGGCTGACGAAGCCGACTTTGGGGTTCAGCTGGGACATGGAAGCAGGAGCCTGGGAAACGGAGCGGCCTGGGGCCTGGGCAAGGCCAATTATAGCGGCGTACGGGCAACGCTCTGAACCGCAAAGACGCACCAGCCCGGCCGGCTTTGCGAAACCCTCACTTTTCACCATGCCGGTCCGGTCGATAATGCGCACCTCCCTCGCCGCACATCAGGAATTCCCATGGGTCACTGGACCACGCTCGACACCCCCGACGGCCAGGTTGCCGCCTGGCACGCCACCCCCGCCTCCAGCCCGCGCGGCGGCCTGGTGGTGATCCAGGAAATCTTCGGCGTCAACGAACATATCCGCGCGGTCGCCGACGACTACGCCGCACGCGGCTATGAAGTGCTGGCGCCGGCCTTCTTCGATCTGGAAGAAAAGGACGTGCAGCTGCCGTACGACCAGCCCAGCGTGCAACGCGGCCTGGCCCTGGCCAACGCGGTGGGCCTGGAACGCGCAGTGGAGGTGGTCAAATCCGCCGCCACCTTGCTGACCCGCGCCGGCAAGGTGGGCACGGTGGGGTATTGCTGGGGCGGCTCGGTGGCGCTGCTGTCGGCCATCCGCCTGGGCCTGCCCTCGGTGAGCTATTACGGCGGCCGCAACACCCAGCTGCTGGACGAAACGCCCAAGGCGCCGGTGATGTTCCACTTCGGCGAACAGGACGCCAGCATCCCGCCGGAAGCGATCCAGGCGCACCGCGAAAAACTGCCGCAGATGGAAACCTTCGTGTATCCCACCGGCCATGCCTTCAACCGCAGCATCGACCCCAACCACTACGACGCCGACAGCGCCGAGCGCGCGCTCGAACGCACCCTGGGCTTCTTCGAGGCGCATCTGGGATGAGCGCACCGGCATCGAGCGCCCCTGCAGCAGGCGACTTCCAGCTGGATGCGCGGCTGGCGGCCGACAGCGTGTTCGTCGCCGAGGGGCCGCTGTCGCAGGTGCGCTTGATGGACGACACCCGCTTCCCCTGGCTGGTGCTGGTGCCGCGGGTGGCCGATGTCAGCGAGTGGATCGATCTGGATGGTGGCCAGCAGCGCCTGTTGCTGGCCGAGATCAACCAGCTCTCGCAGCTGCTGCGCGTGGAGCCAGCCGTGGCCAAGCTCAACATCGGGGCGCTGGGCAATATTGTGCGGCAGCTGCATGTGCACCTGGTCGGCCGTCATCCCGGCGATGCGGCCTGGCCGGGCCCGGTCTGGGGCAGCGGCCCGGCACAGCGGTTTGCCGCCGACGCCTTACAGGAGCGTGTCGCGGCATGGGCGCAGCGGCTACGATAGGCGCCCGTTCGCCAACCTGCCCTCTCGCATGAAATCCAATGTCGTCGCCGCGCTGATCCTGATCCTGGTGGGCCTGCTGTTTCTGGCCAACAACCTGGGCTGGACCAATCTCAGTCTGGGCAAGCTGATCGCCACCTGGTGGCCGGCCGCGCTGGTGGCCTGCGGCATCGGCATGTTGTTCGGGCGTGGCAAGTAGGTGGGGCTGGGATTGGGGAGTTGGGATTCGGTAGTGGTCACAGCGGTGTCTCGGTGCTGTTGGCTCGCCTAGCAGTTCAGCTGCGTGGTCCCCCCACCTTCTCCCCTCGGGAGAAGGTGCCCCGAAGGGGCGGATGAGAGTACGCGCGAAGCTAGTGCATTCGACGAAGCGTTCTGATCCAGCACTATTTTCTGATCCAACACCATTTTCCGATGTTGCAGCGACCATGACCATCGCGCCCGTCGTCGTTACCGCGTGCGCCTTGATGACAATTCACGATCAATGCGCACCCGGCAGCAGCGCGACATGACGACTGTCACCCGCAACTGTTGACTTCCGGCACCTGATTGGCGGGGCCATCGCGCGCAGCATGGCCTCACACCCAACGAGGACGCCGCCATGCATTACCGACTGACTTCCGGCCTGTTTTTGATCGTCATGGGCGGGATGTTCCTGCTCAACAATCTTGGCCTGAGCCGCATCGACCTGGGCGACGTGATTGCGGCGTGGTGGCCCTTGATGATCGTCTGGGCCGGCGTCCACCAGCTGATGCGTCGCCGCAAACCGGTGCTGGCAACCGACTGAGCTGCGGGCTAGAAGCACTGGCGAGAGCGACCTCGCATGCTGTGTGCAATGCAGGCACGCGACGCATCCCGTGCACCGCACACCCTTGATATGGCCTCAGCGCGTCACGGCCCTGCTGCCGCCGGCTGCCGACGCGCTTGCGTCGACACCCATGCAGCGCATTACGTACGCGGCAAGGTCACGCCGGTCTGGCCCTGGTACTTGCCACCGCGGTCCTTGTACGAGGTTTCGCACACTTCGTCGGACTGGAAAAACAGCATCTGCGCCACGCCTTCGTTGGCATAGATGCGCGCCGGCAGCGGCGTGGTGTTGCTGAATTCCAGCGTTACGTGGCCTTCCCACTCCGGCTCCAGCGGGGTGACGTTGACGATGATGCCGCAGCGCGCGTAAGTGCTCTTGCCCAGGCACACCACCAACGTATCGCGCGGGATGCGGAAATATTCCACCGTACGTGCCAGCGCAAAACTGTTCGGCGGGATGATGCAGACATCCGATTCGACATCGACAAAGCTGCCCGGGTCGAAATGCTTGGGGTCGACAATGGTCGAGTTGATGTTGGTGAAAATCTTGAACTCGCGCGAGCAACGCACGTCGTAGCCGTAGCTGGAAGTGCCGAAGCTGACGATGCGCTGGCCTGCGGCGTCGTGCTTGATCTGGCCGGGCTCGAACGGCTCGATCATCGCGTGCTGCTCGGCCATGCGCTTGATCCAGCGGTCGCTCTTGATGCTCATGCGGTGTTCCTTGAAGACGGAAGGCGACAGGCCGGGCGGCCCGCGCGAAAGACGGCAAAGTCTAGCAGCGGCCGGCACCAGAGGCCGGCCGGCGGATTACAGCAGCGAGGCGGAAATGGGAATGCTGGCGCGCGGACGCTTGCCCAACGCTTCCGACAGCCGCCTGGCTGCCGCCAGGTAGGCCTGCGCGGCAGCAGAGTCCGGCGCGGCGATCACGATCGGCTGACCGGCATCGCCCTGCTCGCGGATCGCAATCGCCAACGGCAGGGAGCCCAGCAACGGCACGCCGTACTGCGCGGCCATGCGCTCGCCGCCGCCTTCGCCGAACAGATGCTCGCGATGGCCACAGTTGCTGCAGGTATGCACCGCCATGTTCTCGATGATGCCCAACACCGGCACCTCGACCTTTTCGAACATCTTCAGCGCCTTGCGCGCATCCAGCGTGGCGATGTCCTGCGGCGTGGTCACGATCACCGCGCCGGCCACCGGAATCTTCTGCGACAGGGTCAGCTGAATATCGCCGGTGCCGGGCGGCAGATCTATCAGCAAATAGTCCAGGTCGTCCCACAGCGTGTCGTTGAACAGCTGGGTGAGGGCCGAGGTGGCCATCGGCCCGCGCCAGATCATCGGCGTGTCCTGATCGACCAGCAGGCCGATCGACATCGCCTCGATCCCGAATGCGCGCAATGGCTCGATCGACTTGTTGTCCGGGCTGTCGGGCTTGCCGCTCAACCCCAGCATCGCCGGCACGCTCGGCCCGTAGATATCCGCGTCCAGCACGCCGACGCGCGCGCCCTGCTGCCGCAGCGCCAACGCCAGATTCACTGCAGTGGTGGACTTGCCCACCCCGCCCTTGCCCGACCCCACCGCAATGACATTGCGGATACGCGGGTGCGGCGCCAGCGCGCCCTGCACCGCGTGCGCGGCGATCCTGCGTTCGCCGCTCATGCCTGGCTGCCTGCTGCTGCGGCAGCAGCGTTCATTGCGCGCGCATTGTTGTCCCACATCGTTGCCATTACCTGTCCCGTCCATCGTGTGCGGCTGTGCGGGGCCATGCCCATCGCAGCGCGAAAGACGCTCAGTTTACCGGCTCGTGTCGATTACCTCCGCCATCGCCTTCGCCCGGAAGCACGCCGCGGCGTCGCGCACGCACATGTCAGTCATGGACATATTTCACAATTGTAGACACGTGGTGAAGGAATTGTTACGGTCAGGGATCAATTCAGCTCGCACTCAGTGAGTACGGCTGGTGGACTCATCCCAGCAAGGAATCCGCACGTTCATGTCGAGTCGTCTCCCGCAATCTACCCGCCGTCATCGTTTGAGCGCCGCCCTGTTGGTCGCGCTGGTCGCGCCCGCCGGCCACGTTGCCGCGCAATCCGAAAATGGTGTGGCTCCCGGTACCACCGATCTGGACAAGGTCACCGTCACCGGCTCGCGCATTGCGCGTACCGGCTTCGTCACGCCGTCGCCGGTCACCGCGATCACCGCCGAAGAGATCCGCGCCACCGGCGCGACCACCATCAGCGACCTGATGGCGCGCATGCCAGCCCTGACACCGACCTACACGCTGGGCAACTCCACCCGCTTTATCGGCACCGCCGGCCTGGGCCTGCTCGACCTGCGCGGGATGGGCACCGACCGCACCCTGGTGCTGGTCAACGGTCGCCGCCATGTGGGTTCCAGCCCCGGCTCGACCGCGGTGGACGTCAACACGATTCCGGTGGAATGGGTCGAACGTGTTGAGGTGATCACCGGCGGCGCGTCGGCGGTGTATGGCGCCGACGCGGTGGCCGGCGTGGTCAACTTCATCCTCAAGAAGAACTTCACTGGCTTCGAAACGCGGGCGCAAACCGGCCTCGCCGATGAGGGCAACTACAACCGCTCGTTCGCCAGCTTTTCTGCCGGCACCGACTTTGCGCAAGGCCGCGGCAACATTGCGATCTCGGGCGAGTACAGCAAGCAGGACCGCTTCGGCCGCGGCAACCGCGCCATCGGCCGCGAGTATCTGGTCAATGTGCAAAACCCCAGCTTCGACCCCAGCCGCCCGCCAAGCGAAAGCAACCCCCAGACGGTGCTCAGCGGCCCGGGCGGCAACCACAGCACCTCTTACGGCGGCACCTTCAACCTGGGCACGTTCGATTTCCGCAACCCGGCCACCTACGGCAACCGCTATCTGTTCGCTGAAGATGGCAGCTTCCGCCGCAACCGCTACAACGGCACGGTGGTCAGCAATACCTCGTGCGTGGATTGCGACTTCGCCGATCTCAACGCCGTGGCCGACCTGCAGCCGGGCTTCGATCGCAAGAGCGTCAACACGATGGTGAACTTCGAACTGAGCGAGAACCATCGCCTGTTCTTCGAAGGCAAGTACAGCGAGACCGATTCGGAATTCTTCGGCCAGCCTGCGTTCGACAGCTCGCTACGCGTGCGCCGGCAGAACCCGTATGTCAGCCCGCAGCTCGGCGCGCTGATGGATTCGCGCGGCGCCACCCAGATCCTGATGAACCGCTTCAACGTCGATGCCGGCCGTCGCGGCGAAAACATCGAGCGCAAGACCTACCGCGCCGTGCTCGGTGCCGAAGGCAACTTCACCGACAACTGGACCTACGACGTGTCTGCCAATTATGGCAAGACCACGGTGGACCGCCTCAACCTCAACAACCGTATCAACGAGCGTTGGCAGGCGGGTATCGATGCTGCGCGCGATGCCAGCGGCACTATCGTCTGCCGCACCACGCTGGACCCCAACGCGATCAATCCCAACACCAACCGCGTGTATTCGGCACTGGCGCGCGAAGGCTGCGTGCCCTTCAGCGTCTTCGGCAATGGCGCGGTCACACCGGAAGCCGCCGCCTGGTTCAACACCACCGCGCGCGCGCAGGCCAAGATCCAGCAAACCGTGTTCAGTGCGTCGGTGGCCAACAGCAACCTGCTGTCGCTGCCGGCTGGCGACATCGGCTTCGCCGGCGGCGTGGAATACCGCAAGGAACAAAGCGAGGAAATCACCGACCCGTTGGCCGCCTCCGGGGTGACCTTCCTCAACGCCATTCCCAACAGCGGCGGCGAGTACACCGTGAAGGAAATCTTCGTCGAAAGCACCATTCCGTTGCTCGCCGGCCTGCCCGGCGTAGACCGCTTGGCGCTGGATGTGGCCGGGCGCTATTCGGACTACGACAGCATCGGCTCGACCAAGACCTGGAACATCGGTCTGGACTGGACCATCATCCCGTCGCTGCGGTTGCGCGGCACGCTGGCGCAGGCGGTGCGTGCGCCCAGCATCGGCGAGCTGTACGACTCGCAGAGCGAAAACTTCGCCACCATCGCCGACCCTTGCAACTACCTTCCCACCAACACCAACCGCCCCGGCACGGCCGGCGATGTGGCGCTGCGCCAGGCCAACTGCAGCGCACTGGGCGTGCCGGTCGGCTGGATCGACACCTATACCGCCACCCGTCCTGGCGTCAGCGGCGGCAATCCCGAGCTGAAGCCCGAGCGTGCGCGCAGCCTGTCCTACGGGCTGGTGTGGCAGCCGGAGTTCTTCGAAGGCTTCGGCATGTCGGTCGACTACTGGCGCATCGATCTGCGCGATGCCATCGGCACGGTCACGGCCGAGACCAATGCCACGCGTTGCGTGGACAACCCCGGCGGCATCAACAACAGCTTCTGCGGCTTCGTGCAGCGCGCTCCGCTGGGCGGCTTTACCGACCCACAGGGCGCCATCTACCCCGAGCACAGCATCATCGGCTGGCAGGCACTCAACGAAAATCTGGCCCGCTCGCGCCGTGTGGGCGTGGATCTGGAAATGGATTACCGCTTCCAGATCGGCGAAGGCAACACGGTGCTGCGGCTGGTCGGTACCCGGCTGATCCAGTCGCGCGAATGGGTCTTTCAGGATTTCCCGCAGGAATACGACGAATACGTGACCTACTTGACCGACCCGCGCTGGCGCGCGCAGTTCCAGACCAAGTACAACTGGAACGAATGGCGCGCCTCGTGGGACATGAACTATGTGGACGGCAACCTGCGCGTGACCCCGGAGAGCTACAACAGCAACCCGGGTTCGGCCAGCCCGATCAAGAACGGCTCGTACACGTACCACAACTTCCAGTTCGGCTATCAGTTCCCCGGCTCGAAGATCGACGTCTACCTCGGCATCGACAATGCCTTCGACAAGGATCCGCCGCGCAACTACTTCGGCTCGGATTTCAACTCGGCGTTGTACGACAACGTCGGCCGGTTCTTCTATCTGGGGACGACGGTGCGGTTTTGACCGAACGTGATGCTTGAGAAGAGCCCCGCTTGTCGGGGCTTTTTTTTCGCCGCGGTGGTACGCCCGGCCCTGGTGCCGCTTTCCAGCTGCAGGCCTGCTCGCCGTTGTCGCGACAGCTTCTCGAGCCTGCATTATCTGTATCCAATGTAACTATCAAACATACCCTGTGGTTGAGGTTGTTTCTTTCTTTGTGTCGCAGCGCTTGAAATTGTGCTGAATTCCTCACTTCTGATGCGGATTACCTGTATTTCATTAACAAATCGTTCCGATTGCTTGCGTTGCAGCGCAGACATTCATTACGTTCGAGTTAAGGCCATCTGACTCCCCGATGACCGTCCCTTCTCCGCACTCCCAGTTGAAAGGTCAGGAATGAGCAATCAGTTTCGTCGCCAAGTCCTCAAGCGCACCGCTCTCGCCGTCGTGCTCGGTGCTTGCCTAACCAACGGCGCGGTCTACGCGCAGAGCACCACCGGCAGCATCTACGGCAGCGCTCCGTCCGAAGCCGGCAGCACGATCGTCGTGCAGAGCGACACCGGCCTGAGCCGCACCATCACCATCGACGCGAACGGCCGCTACAACCTCGGCTCGCTGCCGGTTGGCGCCTACACCGTCACCCTCAAGCGCGGCGACCAGGTCGTCGATACCCGCAAGAACGTGCAGCTGCGCGTTGGCTCGGGCACCGAAGTGTCGTTTGCAGGCGCCAGCGCCGCAGGAAACGCCGATGCGACCACGCTGGGCGCGATCACGGTCACTGCCGCCAATGCACCGAAGATCGATGTCAGTTCGACCAGTTCGCGTTCGGTGATCACCTCCGAGCAGCTGGCCACCCTGCCGCTGGGGCGCAGCGCTGAAGCGATTGCGTTGTTGGCGCCGGGTGCCATCTCCGGAAGCGGAGCGTTCAATAATGGCTCGCGTTCCACCATCTCCTTTGGCGGCGCGGGTGTAACGGAAAACGCTTATTACATCAACGGCGTTAACGTCACCAACCCGTTCAACAATCTCGGCGGGCTCAGTCTCCCTTACGGCGCAATCGACCAGCAGGAAACCTATACAGGCGGCTACAGTGCAAAGTACGGCCGCTCGACCGGCGGTGTCATCAGCCAGGTGGGCAAGCGCGGCACCAACGAGTGGCATTTCGGAGCGCAAGCGGTATGGGAACCGAAATCGCTGGCGAGCTCACGCGGCGATGCTTGGTATCCGAATAGCGAACTTCCGGCAAATTACGGTTATGAAGATGATGACCTGCCCGGCACGATCTATCGCCGCGGCAAGGGCGACGTGCAGAACAGGACCGTTTACAGCGCGTACGCAGGTGGCCCGCTGATTGAGGATCGCCTGTTCCTGTTCGTGGCCGGCGAAACGGACAAGGTCGACGGAGCAACCACCAATATTGCGACGGCCGCCAGCGACCAGGGACGCAGCCATTATGAGAACAGTTCGCCGAAGTTCTACGGCAAACTGGACTGGAACATCAACGACAGCAACATCCTCGAATACACACGTATCGAAAACAACGACCGACGTTCGGGCGTATACAACAACTACGACTATGCAACGCTTACGGATCAAGGTCCTTCCGGGCTGTTCACGGATACGTACAAGCTCAAAGACAGTGTCGACATCGTGAAGTTCACCAGCTACATCACGGACGACCTGACCCTCAATGCAACGTGGGGACGCGATACTCAGCACAACCAGCAGTTCAACCCCGGTGCATCGGCATTGCCCAACATTGCCAGCGCTAATCTGCAAGACCCGGCGATCACAGGCGGCCGGCGTATTACCAACCGGCAGGCCACCACGACTGTCAAGGCAGCAGATCCGATCAATAAGAGCCGCAATCTGCGTCTGGAGCTGAACTATCGTCTGGGCGATCATGACTTGACCGCCGGCGTGGACAATATGTACTTCAACGCCTACGACGAGGGCGTATTTACCAGTGGTCCAGGGTATCGCTGGATCTACGGCAGCCAGGACGATCCCAGCGAACCCATCAATGGTGCGCTGGGCGTTGGCCCATCTGGTGGTGACGGTTACTTTGTGAACCGCCGTATCTTCACCACGGCGACCAGCATGTCCGTTGAGCAGAAGGCCTACTACCTGGAAGATCGTTGGCAGGTCAACGATAACTGGCTACTCACGCTGGGTATCCGCAACGACAAGTTCACCAACTACAACAGCGACCACGTGGCTTACGTGGACAGTGGTGACCAGTGGGCTCCGCGCCTAGGGGTTAGCTGGGATGTCTTTGGCGATTCTTCCTTCAAGGTATTTGCCAATATTGGCCGGTACTACTTGGCGTTGCCAAATCAGGTTGCCATCCGCGGAGCGTCTGCCTCCACGTATACCAATGAGTACTTTACTTACTCGGGGATCGACGCCAATGGTGAGCCAACCGGCCTGGCGGCACTCGGACCGGGTCCTGTATCTTCCAACGGAGAATATGGTGAGGCGCCGGATCCGAATTCCTTCGCCCCAAGCGATCTGAAGTCGCAGTATCAGGACGAGTTCCTGATCGGCTTCGAAAAGACGCTAGGCGAGAAGTGGAATTCGGGCGCCAAAGTCACCTACCGCAAATTGCAGACCGCGATCGACGATGTCTGCGATCCAGGACGCATGTCCGATGCGCTCCAAGCAGCAGGCGGTGACCCGAGCAGCGTGACCATTCCTGGTTGCGTGATGTTCAATCCTGGCGAAACCAATACCTATAACCTTGCCAACACCGATGGCTCTGGCTATACCCAGCTGCGTATGTCGCAGTCCGATTGGGGCTTCACGGACAAGGCAAAGCGTAACTACGTGGCTGTCGATCTGTTTATCGAGCATCCATTCGATGAAAAATGGTATGGCCGCATCGACTACACCTGGTCGCATCTCTACGGAAATACCGAAGGGCAGGTGAAGTCGGATCTTGGGCAAGCCGACATCTCCAAGACACAGGATTGGGACGCTGCACAATTGATGTACTACGCGGGTGGCAACCTGGCCAACGACCGTCGTCATCAGTTGAAGGCATTTGGCGCCTACCAGTTCACGCCTGAGTGGCTGGCATCGGCAACGGTACGGGTCATGTCCGGCACACCGAAGTCGTGCCTGGGTTACTACGAGGGCCCTGACGCCGCAGCGGTGGATTACGACCCGGTCGGCTATGGGTCTGCATATCACTACTGCTATGGCCAACCTGTATCTGCGGGCGGCGCTGGCGAGACGCCATGGATCAAAAATCTCGATCTAGGCGTCACGTATCGTCCAGGCTTCGCCGATCACAAGCTTGCGTTTTCGCTGAATGTATTCAATGTGCTGAATGACCGCTCGGTCAATCGCATCTCCAGCACCAATGAGGTCACTCGCCGGACCGTGTCCAACACGTATGGGCTTGGCACCGAAGCCTGGAGCTACAACCAGCCGCGCTACATGCGTCTGACTGCGTCATACGATTTCTGATCGTTTGATCGCGTGCAAAGGCGAAGGTGGGTTCACTCACCTTCGCCATGCAGACGTACTGTCTCTGGCCCCGGTTTTTCCGGGGCCTTTTTTTGGCCGCCATCGCCGGCTGCATCAGCCGCCCAAAATCACCCGCGCAGCATTATGCCCAGGCGCTCCAGTCACCCCACCGCCGGGATGCGTGCCCGATCCACACAGATATAAACCCGGCACTGCGCCGCGATACGCGCCCTGCCCCAGCATCGGGCGTGCGCTGAAGAGTTGATTGAGGCTGAGGGCGCCGTGGAAGATGTCGCCGCCAATCAGCCCGAAGATGCGCTCCAGATCGAGGGGGCTGAGGATCTGCCGGCCCACTACAGATACGGCGAATCCTGGCGCGTAACGCTCGACCGTTGCGATCATCAGATCGGCGACTTCCTCGCGATGATCGTCCCAGTGCCGGCCATCGGAAAGTTGCGGTGCAACGTGCTGACAGAACAGGCTGGCCACATGCTGGCCGGGCGGCGCCAGCGAGTCGTCCAGCGTGCTGGGAATAAGCAATTCGACCACCGGTTCGCGCGACCATCCCGATGCGCGTGCGTCCTGCCAGGCACGGTCCATGTAATCCAGACTCGGCGCCAGGATGATGCCGGCCGTGAGATGGTCGCCAGCGCCGGGCAACGCGGTGAAATCGGGAAGACGCGACAGTGCGACGTTCATGCGAAAGGTGCCCGAGCCGCAGCGGTAATGGACGATGCGTTCGCGCGTGGCCTCCGGTACGTCCTCGGCTCGCATCAACCGCTGGTAGAGCAACTTCGGGTTGACGTTCGCAACCACGGCAGGCGCGCGCAGCGTTTCGCCATCGGCCGTCACCACGCCCACCGCATGCCCTTGCTCCACCAACACCCGATCCACCGCACAGCCGGTGCGAATCTGCGCGCCGTATGCGCGCGCACTGGCGGCCATCGCCTGGGTGATGGCGCCCATGCCGCCGATCGCGTGCCCCCAGGCGCCTTTGACGCCGTTGCTTTGCCCGAACACGTGATGCAACAACACGTACGCCGTGCCCGGTGTGTACGGGCTGGCGTAATTGCCGACGATGCCGTCGAAGCCGAATAACGCCTTGATCGGTGCGCTTTCGAACCAACGATCCAGATACTCGGCGACCGAAATGGTGAATAGATCGAGCAAATCTTGCTGCAACGCGAGCGGTAATTCCTGCAGCTGCAGACCCACCTTGCCCGCACGCCACAGCTGCGGCAACGCACGCAGCCATCCGGCATCGGTAACATCGGGGGGTGGCTGCAAGGCAAGCGCACGCAAGACATCGGCCAGTTGTTCCAGGCGCGCTTCATACGCAGGCAGTGCAGCGGCATCGCGCGCGGAGAACTTGGCCACTTCCACAGCGGTGCGCCCAGCGCCGGCCAACAGATAGTCGCCATTGGGCTGCGGCAAGAAGTTGTTGATGCGACGCGCCACCACGCGTAACCCGTGCCGCTCCAACCCAAGATCGTCGATGACCTTGGGCTGCAGCAACGACACCGTATAGGACGCCACCGAGTTGCGAAACCCGGGATGAAATTCTTCGGTGACAGCGGCGCCGCCAACCACATCGCGCGCTTCCAGTACCAGCACGCGTTTGCCGGCCCGGGCCAGATACGCCGCGCACACCAGGCCGTTGTGGCCGGCGCCGAGGATCAAAGCGTCCAGCGGTTGGGAAGCAGTAGGCATGCAGACGTATATAGCACCGCTTGCGCAGCCGGACCATTCGGGCCTTAGCGGCTATCTCGATCGCTATCGGCACATCGACATCGACGGCCAGGCCAAGAAGTGATCACGCACATGGCCTGGAGCCGCAGCGCCCGGCACAACAAAACACCTCGCTGCCGCTACGCATCGCCATGCGCGCAAGACTGCCGTGCCCCAAGAGCACCGCCCAGCCAGCGCTTCTACACATCCCGCACCCATGACCTTCGACACCATGCCTGTCGGCTGGCGAGGCGTAGAGTGCCGGCCACGGCTCCGGCGACGGAGCTCCCCAATCGACTGTTGCTCCTGGAGCCTTTGTGATTCGAACACCTCATCTATTGACGCTGACCCTGGCCGTGGCGGCCGCGCTGAGCGGTTGCAAGAAGTCCGACGATGCCGCGCCTGCGGCACCGGCTGGCGATACCGCAGCGGCCGCACCCGCTGCACCCAAGACCCTGACCCTGGACCAGAGCAAGCTGCCGGCGGTGAACCAGTTCACCGCGGCCGATCTGGATGCCAATGGCAACGCCTGTACCGATCTGAACGCCTACGCCAACGCCAAGTTCCTGGCCGCCAACCCGGTGCCGGGCGACCGCACCAGCTGGGGCGCGTTCGAAATGCTCGACGAGCGCTCCAACGCGATCCAGCAGCAGCTGGCCGTGCAGGCCGCGGCCGACACCGGCGCCACCGGTGTGGAGAAGATCGTCGGCGACCTGTGGTCCACCGGCATGGACGAAGCCAAGATCAATGCCCAGGGCATCGAGCCGCTGAAGCCGGAACTGGCCGCCATCGACGCCATCAGCGACAAGGCCAAGCTCGTGGACTATCTGCGCAGCAGCGCCGCCAAGGGCAACAACGATCTCTTCAGCTTCGGCGCCGAAGCAGACTTCAAGAAGTCCAGCCAGAACATCGCTTATGCGATGCAGGGCGGTCTGGGCCTGCCGGATCCGGAGTACTACACCAGCGCCGGCAACAAGGCCAAGCTGGAGGCATACCAGGCGCATATTGCCAAGGTGCTGGAGCTGTCCGGCGTCGCGGCAGCCGATGCCGCCGCGCAGGCCAAGCAGGTGGTCGCGTTCGAAACCCGCCTGGCCAAGGTCTCCAAGACCAGCACGCAGATGTCGCGCGATGCCTCGCTGGCCTACAACCCGATCTCGCCGGCCGATGCCGACAAGCTGACGCCGAACTGGTCGTGGACCGAGTTCTTCAAGTCGCAGGGCGTGGCCACGCCGGAGATGTTCTCGCTGGCGATCCCGGCCTTCCATCAGGAAGTGAGCAAGATGATCGCCGACACCGCCCCGGCGATCTGGCGCGCTTACTTGCGCTTCCATGCCGTCGATGGCGCCTCGCCGTTCCTGAGCCAGCCGTTCGTCGATGAGAACTTCGCGTTCTACAACAAGACCCTGCGTGGCCAGAAGGAAATCAAGCCGCGCTGGAAGCGCGTGCTGGCAACCATCAACGGCCAGGCCGGCGAAACGCTGGGCCAGATGTACGTCAAGGTTGCCTTCCCGGCCGATTCCAAAGCCAAGATGGAAACCCTGGTGACCAACCTGCGCACCGCCTTGAAGGCGCGCATCGAAAAGCTGGACTGGATGAGCCCTGAGACCAAGGCCAAGGCGATCGCCAAGTGGGAAAGCTTCACCCCCAAGATCGGCTTCCCGGACAAGTGGCGCGAGTGGACCGGCCTTGCCACCAGTCGCGATAGCTACCTGGGCAACGTGCTGGCCGCGCAGGAATTCAACTACAAGTGGAACCTGTCCAAGATCGGCAAGCCGGTGGACAAGACCGAATGGGGCATGAGCCCGCAGACGGTCAACGCCTATTACAACCCGCTGCAGAACGAGATCGTGTTCCCGGCCGCGATCCTGCAGCCGCCGTTCTTCGACCCGAATGCACCGGAGGAAATGAACTACGGCGGCATCGGTGCGGTGATCGGGCATGAGATGACCCACGGTTACGACGACCAGGGCAGCCGCTTCGGTGCCGATGGCAACTTCATCCCCGATCCGGGTTGGTGGACGCAGAAGGATCTGGATGCGTTCAAGGGCCGCACCGGCAAGCTCGTCGCGCAGTTCGACGGCTATCGCACGCCGGCTGGCGACAAGGTCAAGGGCGACCTGACCCTGGGCGAAAACATCGCCGACCTGGGCGGCCTCAACACCGCTTACGACGCCATGAAGACCGCCACCGCCGGCAAGGACGACCCCAAGACCGACGGCATCACTCGCGACCAGCGCTTCTTCCTCAACTGGGCCACGGTGTGGCGTCGCAACTTCACCCCGGAAGAACTGGTGGTGCGCCTGAAGACCGACCCGCACGCGCCGGCCAACTTCCGCGCCATCGGTGCACCGTCGAACATGCCGGCATTTGCCGCCGCGTTCTCGTGCAAGGCCGGCGATGCGATGGTGCGTCAGGGCGATCAGCAGGTTGTGATCTGGTAACGCTGCAACATGGATGACCGGGTGTGCGGCGGGTGGGAGACGCCCGCCGCACACCTTTCAGCGCTGGACGCTCCCCATTCGCGGCGAACGTCACGCATCAGATGCGTCCGCAGTCAGCCGGATCGCTGCATGACGCTTTGATGACGCGATCGCATAGTCGTTCGCTGAAGGCTTCCACCCGGGCAAGCCTCAACAATGCTCAACCGGCACCTTTGCTGCCTGGTGCCAACCTATGATTGCCGCCTCTTATCGCGACAATCCCCCATGTCCCTGCTTAAGACCACGACCCTCGCGGTTGCCTTGCTCATCGCGCTGGCCGGTTGCAAACCCGCACACGACGATCGCCAAGCGAACGACAAAACACCCCTTCCCGGCACAGCGGGTCATGCCGACGTGCAAGCGAAGACGGTCTTCAATGCCGCCGATCTGGATCGCAGCATCAGTGCATGCCAGGACCTTGATGGCTTCGTCAATCGCACATGGAGCCTGGCCAATCCGGTTCCAGCCGATCGCGCCAGCTGGGAGATGGCCAACGAAATCGACGAAAAGAGCACCGCGGTCCAGCGTCAAATCGTTGAAGATGCCGCCAAATCGGTGGCCACGCTAGACCAGCACAGCGTGGCGGCCAAGCTCGGCATCTTGTATGCGTCCGGTATGGACGATGCGGCAATCGAAGCGGCCGGTGACCAACCGCTGAAGCCGCAATTAAATGAAATCGATGCGCTGACATCGAGCAAGGACATTGCCGATTACATCGCGCAGCGCCATGCGCAAGGTGACCCGCAGGTATTCAATTTCTCCATCCATGCCGATTTCAGCGATGCCACGCAGCAGATCGGTTACGCCGAACAAGGCGGCCTTATTTTCAGGACCAAGGACTATTACAGCGCAGCCCAATACGCCCCGTTGCGTGCGGCCTATCTGGAGTACATCGCCAAATCCTTTGAACTGACCGGCACCTCGGCCGAGGCCGCAACGGCGCAGGCCAAACAGGTGCTGGCATTGGAATCGCGCCTGGCTGCGGCATCGCTGTCCAAAGTCGAGGCGCACGACCCCAAGAACCAGTACCGCTTCGTCAGCGTGGCCGATGCAGACAAAGCCACCCCGCATTTTTCCTGGGAGAAGTTCTTCGCCACGCAAGGTGTCACGATCGATAAAGGATTCTCGCTGGCAAACTCTCGGTTCTTTAGGGAACCTCTGAACAAAGCACGGCAGATGCGCGACACTACCCGCCTCGTGTTGAGGAATCATCCATGCAACTGACGTTCGGCGACGC